>NZ_CP025791.1:4401905-5665358 GCF_002886045.1 Flavivirga eckloniae
GCTCACGAAGATTAAACTTGTGAATTTAATGCATGTTTTATCAAAAATAATTATTGTAACGGCCATTCTTTTGGCTTCGGGGAACAGTTTGGCCCAGAAGAAAAAAGAACGGCCTAATGTTCTCGTTATTTATACCGATGACCACCGTTTTTCAGGAGTTCATGCCCTAGGAGGTATGGAGGTAAAAACACCAAATATGGATGCTTTGGTAAACGATGGGATTGCTTTTACGAATACTTATTTAATGGGAGCATTTTCTGGAGCTACTTGTATTCCAAGTCGAGCTATGCTACATTCTGGGAGGCATTTGTTTAGTCTGGAAGGACAAGGACATAGCATTCCCGATGAACACATAACTATTGGAGAGACTTTTAAAAAAGCAGGGTATAATACCCACATTATAGGAAAGTGGCACAACGATAATAAATCGTTAGTACGTTCTTTCGATTCGGGGCAAAAGATCATGGGGCGCAGTGTGTACTTAACAGATCATTTTAGAATGCCTTATCACGATTGGGATAAAGCAGGTGCTTTTAAGAAAGAAGATGCCTATTTACTGAGCTATGATGATAAAGGGAAGGAAGTAAGAAGAGCAATAACCAAGGCAGATAAGAAAGGACCATTTGGAACAGAACAAGATGGCCCTCATACATCGGAGGTTTTTGCACATGAAGCCGTACAATATTTAAAGAACGCGAAAAAGAAGAAACCGTTTTTTATGTATGTCGCCTTTCATGCCCCTCACGACCCGAGGCAGGCTCCAAAACAATATCGGGATATCTACACACCAGAAAACATAACCCTACCACCATCATACATGGCACAACACCCTTTCGATAATGGACACATGTACTTAAGGGATGAGAGACTGGGACCGTGGCCTAGAACCAAGGGCGTGGCTAAACAACATTTAGCCGATTATTATGCAATCATCACGCACTTAGATGACCAGATAGGAAAAATAATAAAAGCGCTAAAGGACAGTGGTGCTTATAAAAATACCTTAATTGTTTTTGCAGGAGATAGCGGTTTAGCCGTTGGGAACCATGGTTTACTAGGAAAGCAAAATATTTACGATGAAGACGGTATTCATGTACCGTTCATGCTTTCGGGTAACTTGATTAAGGACAAAGGAAGAAAGATTAATGCGTTAAGCTATATTCATGATATTTTTCCAACAGTTTGTGAGTTGGCTCATGTTGAGGCACCGCATTCGGTAAACGGAAAAAGTTTGCTGCCCGTTATTGAGCATATGACAGATGAAGTAAGGAGTACAACCTATCATGCTTATAAGCAATTTCAAAGAGCCTATCGAAAAGGAGATTATAAACTTATCGAATACGTAAGAGCAAACGATTTACACTGGAAATATGGAGAACAAATTAGAGGATCCAGAGTCACGCAGCTTTTCAATATAAAAAACGATCCTTGGGAAACTCAAGATATCTCTTTCTTTCTAGAAAACAAGGAGCTACTCTTAAGCATGCAAAAGGAAATGAAAGCAAAAGCATTAGAGCTAGGCGATAAAAAAGAAAACATCAAAGGAGAAAAATACGATTTCTGGAGTTTTTATTATTAAAGATGATTTATAAACAAATATTAGGATAATTAAGAAGGACATGAATTAAAAGTTTATTGTCAATAATTAAAGTATTAAAATGAAATTTATTAGGTGCATTATTGGTTTACTAATCATTTCTGGTTGCAGCAGTAACACGAAAGCACGAACGTACATGGAGGATGTTGAACTTATTGCAAAAAAAACAAAAATTATAGAATTGCTTTCCGATAATGGGAAAGGAAGAATCGCTATTGCTCCAGAAATTCAAGGCAAGGTTTTAACCACCACTTATGGTGGAAAAAATGGCATGGGTAATGGTTGGTTAAATACATCGGCATTTCAGGGAGAAGATTTAGATGTTGCAGGTATAGGAGGAGAAGATCGGGTTTGGGTTGGTCCTCTGGGAAGCCAGCATTCATTTTACTTCCAGCAAATAAAACCCTTGAATGAAGCTAATTGGCTGGTGCCTCCAAGCTTAAGTTCGGAGCCCTATAAACTAAAAAAGGTTGTTTTAAAAGAAGTGATAATGTCTAAGGAGATGACGCTTACAAACTTTATAGGAACCGAGTTTAAACTTGAAATGTTGAGAAAAGTCATGCTTTTGGAAAAGGAAGAAGTAGAAAGCAACCTCAATATAACTTTTGATGAAAAACTTGACTACGTGGCCTACCAGAGTTCCCATAGTGTAGAAAATAAAGGGGATAATATATGGAAAAAAGAAACCGGGCTAATCTCTATATGGAGCGCAGGGATGTTTGAAGGCACCGATAAATCTGTAGTTATCATACCAGTAAGGGAAAAGACTTCATTAGATAGTATATATCAATATTTAGGACCACTGGATTCCAACAGACTTCAGTTAAAAAATAATACAATACTCTTTAAGGCAGATGGGAAGTATAGAAGTAAAATAGGGATCCCTCATACAATTGCGCCTAGTGTTTATGGTTGCTATTCAAAAGATAAGAATAGGTTAACCATTGTACAGTACAGGAAAACGGAAGAAGTAATGTATTCAAACTCTGAAGTTAGTGTACAGGAGAATCCTTATGAAGGTGAAATAATTCCAATTTACAATAATGGGAATATGGATTATACAGAGGCAAATGAAGCTACTTTTTTTGAGTTAGAATCCACTTCGGCATTTGTAGAATTACCCCCTAATAGGTCTATAGAACATTACCATAGCGTATATCATTTTTCGGGAGAAGAGGATGAACTCAATAAACTATCGGAAAAATTATTAGGAATAAGCTTAAAAGCATGTGTTTTAGAGTAGATAAATTAAGGTATTAATATGAGAGTAAATTTTCAAAATCTGTTTTTAATAGTATTAGCAACATGCCTAACAGCTTGTGTGTCCTCACCAAAAAACAGTGGGCGAGTGGTTGAAGATTTTAATTTTGGATGGAAATTTCATTTAGGAACTGTTGATAAGGCAAGTAGCACCGATTTTGACGATACCCAATGGAGAAAAATTAGACTACCACACGATTGGAGCGTTGAGCATTCGTTTACACAAGAAAACGCCGCTGGAGCCACAGCTTTTTTACCCGGAGGGATAGGCTGGTACAGAAAGACCTTTGAAGTACCGGAAACAACAAAAGATAAAACGACCTGGATTGAATTTGATGGTGCTTATTCAAATTCCGAGGTATGGATAAATGGCCATTATTTAGGCAAACATCCTTATGGTTACACACCTTTTAAATATAATTTAAGTGAGCATTTAAAATATGGTGAAAAGAACTTAATAGCCATAAAAATAGATAGGTCTGCCTATATAGATAACAGGTGGTATCCGGGGTCTGGTATTTACAGACATGTAAAACTGGTTTCGGCACATAAGCTTCATATTCCACAATGGGGTGTTTTTGTTTCTACGCCGAATGTATCAGAAGAAAGTGCAGACGTTCTTGTTCAAACCAACATTGAAAACCAATTCGATACTCATAAACAAGCCGTTGTTGAAACCAGCGTTTATTTCAATACCTTAAAAGTTGCTTCAAAAAGCTACGATTTGAGCATTGATGGAAATAAAGCACAAAGTCTGGATCAATTAATCAGAATTGAGAAACCAAACCTGTGGGATACAGAAAATCCACATTTGTATCAGGCTGTTTCTAAAGTATATGTAGAAGATATTTTAGTAGATACTTATGAAACAACGTTTGGAATTCGTGATATAAAGTTCGATAAGGATACCGGTTTTTATTTAAATGGAAAAAACACGTTGATTAAAGGGGTTTGCCTTCATCATGATGGCGGATTGGTTGGCGCAGCTGTGCCGAAAGGTGTTTGGGAACGCCGTTTAAAAAAGCTTAAGGAAAGTGGTTGCAATGCCATTAGGACGGCGCATAACCCACCATCGGAGGAATTTTTGGACATCTGTGATGCATTGGGTTTTCTAGTTCAGGATGAAGCTTTTGATGAGTGGAACAATCCGAAAGACAAAAGACATAATTATAATCAGCAAGAAGCTAGTCCTTTAACCAGAGGGTATACAGAGCATTTTACCGAGTGGGCAGAGCGCGATTTAAAAAGTATGATTTTAAGAGATAGAAACCATCCTTCGATTATTATGTGGAGTATTGGAAACGAAATTGAATGGACTTATAAACGATACGGGCAATCCACAGGGTATTGGGGCGAAACCAAAGTTGGAGATGTAGATTATTATTGGGATGAACCGCCTTTATCTGTAGAACAAATTAAAACTAATTTCAATAAAGCAGAAGCAGGGTCGTATAATTTGGCTGAAACTGCTAAAAAGCTTTCAAAGTGGGTGAAGGAGGTTGATACAACCAGACCGGTAACTGCAAACTTGGTAATTCCTTCGGTAAGTAATTTTTCAGGATATGCCGAGGCTTTAGATATTGTTGGTCTTAGTTACAGACAATCTGTTTACGATTATTGCCGTAAGCATTACCCGGATATGACCTTTCTGGGTACAGAAAATTGGACGCGTTACCACGAATGGAAACCGGTTTTAGAGAAACCATTTATTTCTGGAATTTTTATGTGGACAGGAATCAATTATATGGGAGAGTCGAACAATTGGCCTAGAAGAGGCAGTGGCAGCGGATTACTTGATTTTGCCGGTTTTGAAAAACCAAGCTACCAGATGTTTAAATCGCTTTGGTCCGACGAGCCTCATATTCATATAACGACGCAAACTTTAGAAAAATCACCTTATAAATTAAATAAATCAACCAATCAGCTTGTTGAAAAAACACCACTATGGTCAGCAAGACAAACATGGGGATGGCAAAATGTAAATGAACATTGGAACTATGAAGCTGGTAATAACATTGTTGTTGAGGTATATACCAATCAGCCCGAAGTTGAGTTGTTTTTAGATAATGAGTCATTAGGAACGAAAAAACTATCTGATTTTAACGATCATATTTTAAAATGGTTGGTACCATACAAAGGAGGAAAACTCAGAGCTAAAAGTACCGGAGTACGAGTTGAAACAACAGTTCAAACTGCTGGCGCTGTTTCACAATTACTACTTGAAGCAGACAAAAAGGACATTAATGCAAATGCTTATGATGTGGTACATTTTACCGTACAACTAGCAGACGAACTAGGGCATGTTATTAAAAATGAGGAAAGAGAAGTAACATTTCACATAGAAGGTGATGCGAGATTGTTGGGTGTAGATAATGGTTCTCCTGCCAGTGTTCAGGATTATCAAAATAATAGTTTAACGACATCAAACGGGAAGGCTTTAATGATTCTACAGTCTAATTTAAACCCTTCTACCCTTAAGGTTAAAGTTAGTTCTGGTAACATTGAAAGTAAAACGATTGAATTAAAAATCAATTAGGCATTACTTAATAATTTGAACTCGATTAACGTGAGTTTTAAAACAGATATATTTTAACGATAAATACGCTAATAAATGGAAAAAGTTTACATAAAGCTTTTAGGTATTATTCTCTTTTTAGGTTTTTTCATTCAACAAAACCATGCACAAACTCTCCCAGTTTTTAAAGAAAACGATAAGGTTTGTTTTATAGGGAACAGTATTACACAGGATGGTAGGTACCATATGTTGTTTCAAACGTATTTTGCGACCCAATTTCCTGGTAACAACGTATCGTTTTATAACTGTGGTGTTTCCGGTGATGTTACCGAAGGTGTTTTATATAGATTAGATAAGGATATATTATCACTAAAACCTGATTATGCCTTTGTGATGTTAGGGATGAATGATATTCAATTGGGATTATATGAATCAGGGGTAACGGTAGATTCAACGTTAATAGCAAAACGAAAAAATGCTTTAAACAGATATTATGAGCTTACCGAAGAATTATCAGGTCTATTGAAAAAGAATGATATTAAAACCATCTTTTTTACACCTACGATTTACGATCAAACGTCAAAAATAGAATGTCCTAATAAGTTTGGAGGAAACGATGCTTTAGCCGATTGTGCAGTACACATTAGAAAATTAGCTAAAAAATATAATGCGCCACTTGTTGATTTTCATCCATTAATGAGCGAAATAAATGCAAAAGGGCAGGAGAGGGATTCAACATTTACAATTATTGGACATGACAGGGTTCACCCGGGAGATGTTGGGCATTTTATTATGGCTAGTGAAATAATAAAGACGATTTATCCACCAGATGTTGTTTCGAAAATTCATATAAATGCTAAAGAGAATACTATAACACAATCAGTTAATTGCGACGTTACTATTATTGCAAATCCATCTAAACTTAAATTTCACGTTCTGGAAAAATCACTTCCTTTTCCCGTTGCAAGTAAATATGATGATGCCTTGGATTTAATTTCTTTTCCAGAAAATTTCAACAAACAGATTATAAAAGTTGATGGTCTTAAAAAAAGAAGCTACCGATTAAAAATAGATGGTATAAGCATTGGGGAATTTTCTAAAAAGGAACTTGAAGGTGGCATTGATTTATCAAAGTATAAGAAGACGCCTCAATACAAACAAGCGTTGGACGTGTTCAACCTATGTGAAGCATATCATAAGGTTAATGGTAAACTTAGAACGATAGCACTTATCGAATATAAAAACTTACGAAAGTATAAAGGGCCAAATATCAATAAAGATAAAAGAGCTTATTTAGACGAAGAACTTAAAAAACAAGAAGGAAAACCTTGGCATCCGTACTTGGTTAAAATGTGTAATCAATATTTTGAGGTACTGCCAAAACAAGATGCACTTTGGCAAGAACTAAAAGATGTTAGAGGTAAGATTTATCAGCAAAATGTACCAGTAAGTCACACATATGAATTGATAAAAATATAGATTACTCTAACGTGAATCTTGCTTAAGAGCTCGAAAGTCACTTCGAGTAAAATTCTGGAAGAATTTAGCACTTCGACTACGCTCAGCGGAGCTATCGAGAAGCTTTTTTAGTCAAAAATTTACTTGTTTTCGATACGATCCCGAAGAAAATCGGGATCACTCAAACTGACATAAATTTTCTTATCCAAGATTCACGCTAGATTACTCTAAATAGCAATGTCATTTAGTTAAGGCAATTTATGTCTGTTCTAGCGCAGTCGAGAACTTTTTAGCATCAATGAATAAAGAGGTTTCGACTTTAGCCTGTCTTGAGCGTAGACGAAAGGCTCCTGGCTATTGAGAACTTAAAAACTCTTAACTAAACGACGTTGCCCTAAATAGACGTGTACAGCTAAACTTTTTAGGTAGTATAGCCGGAATAAAGTGTTTTATAAATTTAAATCAAAAAGGTATTCAATCTCTATTTCGGTTTGTTCGGGTTTTGGATCCCAAAGAATTTTGAAAAATTCTGTCTCTTTTGAAGTAAATACTTTTTCGTTAACGGCATGAAATACTATAGTAATCAAGGCTTCTTCAAAATATCCTTTTTTAACATTAATTGGAATTTTTGAAAGACTTAAGATTAATTTATTTGTACCATTTTTTAGTTGTTCTAGCTCTAAATTTCTACTAAGTTGAGTCATTTCCTTATTAAAATCATGAATTTTTTCTCCGTTAAGCATAATTTTACCAACTACTCCTTGGCCAGTTGAGACTTCTATTTGATAATATTTGTAGGTATTTTTATTTTTAGTTTCAACTTGAACGGCTTGATTATTAGATTGTCCCATAGATTTAAATATAGCTAAGCTGAAACATAGAAGTAATGTTGTTCTGAGAATATTCATTTTGCGACTTATAATTATTGCAATATTATATAATGTGTAGATATATTCTACTATTTTTTTGAGGTGAAATAAATAAACTGAAGAAAATATTTTAAGCAAGTACTTTATTTAAATTCGAGCAAGTTTATAGTTGAAGTAACATCCAAATTGCAATGCTATTCGATTTGTAGCCTATCTCATTTGCTACAATAGGGGATAAACATAAAAATCCTTAATAGGACTTCGAATAACCCTTTTTAAGCCCTCCTGAACTACCTGTGTTAACCACTATTTTATTTCATTTTTTCTATTATCCAATAAATAAAATAGCCAACAAGAAATATACGAATTGCTATACTGAATAAAGAGAACTTTAATTTTCCTTTTTCTAAAGTCAACGGTAGAACTGATTGTTCAATCCATTCTCGGTTCATTTGCATTCCGAATTGAAAATTATTTTGGTCTTTTGTCGTGATTTTCAATACTTGTCCAGATCCAAAAGTTGTATTGATTTTAACTAGTTGAGCAGACGATATGTTATCAAGAGGAATATCCCATTTTCCGCATTTTATTCTTTTGTCAGTTAGCAGGACAACAGCTCTTTGTGAATTTACCCAACCAAAATCTCGTTTAATTTCCGTGTTCCCTTTAGTCATAATTCCTTTTGATGCGTCTGCCGCAAGAATTTTTTCGTTAGGATTATCAGATGAGTATTTTTCTCTTACCTGTCTTGTTCCGTAAATAAAGTCTGTTATTTTTTTTAAAATTTCCATAGTAGGTTCAATGTGGCTAATAAATATATGGCATTTAGGGCAGAGAACAAGCTATTAATTTCGATCATGCACTAAACCAGACTTTTGCATTTTGATTTATTTTTTTCATAAAGCTAAATCAAAAGATGTGGTGACACGACAAATAAGTACAGGCTTTTCGAATCGTCTTAAACCGCCCTATTTACTATATATATAGTGTTATAAACTTATTTTGGTTTAGCTCTTGCTAGCTATTTTTTATCAATTAAACTCCATCAACGATTATTACATTTGTATCAGCTCCTTTTTTTCGTAATTCAGTTGCTATTTTATATTCATCAGAGTTCCACCAATTATTAGCAGTTTCATAATTCGGAAATTCGATCATTACAATTCTTTCCGGATTCCAATTTCCTTCTACGGTGTTTGATTCACCTCCGCGAATAATAATTTTTCCTCCAAATTTTTTAATGATTTCAGGAGCTACGTTTTTATATTCCTGTAATTTTTCTTTGTTAAATACTTTTAAGTCTAATATTGCGTATGCAGGCATTTCTATTTGGGGTTAATTGTTAACGTTTCGTATAAAAAAAACGTAGGGTAGAGAATAAGTACTACGTTTCGAATTATTACTAAGTCAAATTTACATATTTTGCTTTTATTTTTTCTAAATACGAAATTAAAAATTAGGCGACTTTATAAATAATTATAAGTTTTCAAATTAGCCCTAAACCGTCCTATGTTTTTATACTGTGCTGTAAGTAGGCTTTTTATTCGTTTTACAAAGAAGTATTACTGTCCTGTCCTGAAATATGGCTACAGTTTGCGTTTAGTAACTATAGCCTTAGCTATCGTTTTTATTTTTTATGTAATTATTGATTATTTCTGCTAATTCTTTGGGTTTACCTATCATAGGTAAATGTCCGCTATTGAATTCAATTACTTCTTTGCAGTTAAGATTATTTATCATTTCATTTTGCATGTTTTGAGTAATCGATTTATCATTTAAGAGCTTAATGAACAAACTCATTTTTGGTAACGAGTTATAATTAATTTTAGTTGTATACAATTTCACCGATTCTGCTGTAAACTTTCTGACTATTTCTTTCGATTGAGAAAGTTCTAAATCGTTGCAAAGTTCATTTATAATTGATTTTTCAGGTGGCTTAGTTCCAAATAATTTCAGTACTAACGGTAAAATTATTTTCATAGGAATAGGGAAGCAGCTCGTAAACGATTTCCCTTTTTTGGGGATTATGGCACTTATCCCAATAAACCCATTCACTCTTTCTTTAAAATGATCGTTTAGTTTTAGACCAATGCAACCTCCAATTGAATGAGCAATAATTACAAATTGATTTATTTCCCAATTATTGATTTGATCAATTGCCGAGTTAAGATAATCTTCAAATAAAAGTTTATCATTGGTTTTGTCTCCAATTTCTCTATTTGGAAACTCTATTGGAAGAATTTGATTATTTAAATATTGATTGGTTTCATTCCAAATATACTTGCCTAATCCGGCTCCATGAATTAAAACTATTCCAGTGTTATTTTTCATCGTTTTTTAATTCTTCTTTGGTCAAGTTTTTACCGCAATTTAAACAAAAGTATTTTTTTGCAATAAAATGGTAAAGGGTTCCAAAGAAGATTTTCTGTTTAATAATTTAACTTTATTATTTGTTTTTTTCTGAATTACACACAACAGGCAATGTTGGATGTGGCTTTTTTATTTTTCTAAATAATCTTTAAGACTCTTCTTTATGAACCATTTCCAACCTTCAATACAGCTTTCTCTTTTGAATTCCTCAATATTTTGAGGAAAATTTTCTGTCACTTGATGAGTCAATGTTAATTTAGAGACTTTTTTATCTTCAGACAATTCAAAAATTACAAAGGAATTTCCTTCGTATCCTTCATATTTCCAGTTGTAGGCTATTCTTTTTTCTGGATTGACTTCTGTTATCTTCCAGAGATGTGGAAATATCCTATCTTCATTTTTAACGATAAAGCGTGTTTCAAATCCAACTTTTGGTTCAAAAGATTCAATATTTTCAAAAAACCATTTTTTCATACGATTTAATTCAGTTATCGCACTCCAGATTTCACGTATTGAAACATTAAAAGTCTGTTCTACAACAATAGGTTCATCAGTATTTTTCATTTTTTGTGAATTATTTGTGCTGGTTGTTTCAAAATGCACCACAATCGTTTTTTTGTGTACCCCATATCTGTAACTCGAATTGCTACGTGGTCCAAAAATTCAATCGTTATTTCATTGTCTATTACAGTCATTTATCAAATTACACCTAACGCTTCAAATAATTTTTCTTCAGAAAATCTTGTCCTATAATATAATTACATGACAATACTACTAGTATTGTGAAAGTTAGAAATAGTTTCATGATTCTTATCTAATGTTTTTGAAATAATAAAGATATATATTCGATTACTTAAAGCACCCTGTTTTCAGGGAAAATCAGTGTTGGATGACTGTTGGTGTAAGAGACTAGTTGGCATCCTGCTTTTCCAGCCATTTTAAAATTATTTGGTTTGTTTCTTCTGGCATTTCTTGCTGGATCCAATGACCACAATCCAGATTGACTACTTCTACATTGGGCACGAAGTCTGCTAAATTTTTAGACTTCGCGACCGCGTCCCTATCGCCATAGATCATGAGTGCAGGCTGCTGGATGATTGGATCAACGTCTGCCAGTAAGTGCCAGTTTCGATCAAGGTTTCTATACCAATTTACACTACCAGTGAACCCTGATGCTTTGAAGGCGGAAACGAAAACTGCCAGTTCGCTATCGCTCATTATTGGCTCTCCGAGTGGTTTTTCTGCTCTTGCGAGATTGATCATCATCATTCCTGGCTCAGGCTCTGCAATAAAGTGGTTCTTCCGGAACATGTTGCGAAGGAATTGGAATGTATTTTCTTCGAATATAGCGTCTGCAACGCCTGGCTGTCGATTGAAGTGGACAAAATAGAAGTCGCCACCAAACATAACTTCCATTAATTCAATCCAAGGCTTTTCCCAGCGCTCTTGGTAAGGTACGCTCAGATTTATCAGTTTATTTACACGGCTTGGATGCAATAAGGTTAGCCACCATACGACCATTGCACCCCAATCATGACCGACAAAGGTGGCATTTTCGTATCCGTAGTGATCGAGAAGTGCGACGAGATCACCCGACAAGTGTTCAATGTCGTATTCAGTTACTTCGGTCGGACTGGATGAGTTTCCATAACCTCTCTGGTTTGGGACGATGACATGGTAGCCCGCTGCAACAAGAGCTGGCATTTGATGGCGCCAAGAAAAAGCATGTTCAGGCCAACCGTGACAGAGTACAATAGGTTTTCCTACATTTTGTTGACCTGCTTCAAAGACTTCGAGTTTCACACCGTTGACCGAAATAAGAGTGGGCTTGGGAAAATCGGTTGGATTAAACATAGTATTAATTACGTTTGTCATTTTTATGTGTTTTAAATATTAATTTATGCAAATAAATATCTGACAAGCGACAGCCCTATGGCAAGGGTGAAAAATAATTAATGATATTTATCAAAAAACTCCTGTAAGGACATTTTGTGAGGTTCAAAGTATTCTGATAGAATTTCTGTTTTTTGAATTCTATCTAATCGAAAAAATCGAAACTCCTTACGCAAACGACACCATGCAATTAAATACCAATTTTCTGAATTCAATAGTGCAAATGGCTCTATCTGTCTGCTCGTTGCAGTTCCCTCCTTATTAACATATTGTATCTTGACAAGATTATAATTGGTAAGTGCATTTTGCAAATCTGACAAATTGTTACTATTTCTTTCTTGATTTATAACCTGGTTATACTGAGTTCTATTAGCAAGTAAATTAGCTTTGTCTTTGGTGCTATATCTTAGAATTGATTTTATTTTATCAATTGCTTCTGAGTAATCTTTTATAAATGAGGCATCTTTGTTTTTTAACACTAATTGTTCTGCAAGAATTAAGGCGTTTGCTTGGCTTTCAGTAAACATTACGGGAGGAACTTTATATCCATCCATTAGTGTATAGCCCTTTCCTTCTTCTGTTAGTACGGGAACACCAGATTGTTCCAATGCTTTTATATCTCTGTAGATGGTTCTTTTACTAACATCAAATTTACTCGCTAATTCTGAAGCAGTCACAATTCGTTTAGTCTGTAATTGAATTAAGATTGCTGTTAATCTAGATAGTCTATTAGTTTCGGTATAATTCATCAATTCTATATGTGCAATCAGCTTTTTCGAATGGTTTACTAAGGTTTGTATATGATTTGTTACGTGTTATAAGTACTTAATTTAGCAAACATAGGCCGAATAGAAAATCCGCGAGGGTTTCCTAAGTAGGCTTACACTAACAATTAATTTTATGCGGCATTATTGCTTATTTTTACTATTTTCTTCTGTCTAATTGATAATCTCAAAAAGATAATACATACTATAAGTAATAAAATTATAGACAAAATAGAATCTTCTATTCCGAATTCACTTCCTATTAATAAAATAGGGCCATCAAAGTTTGAATTGATTATATGTCCCTCTTCTGTTCCAGATAGATTAGAACCATAAAAAGGCTGTGCAAAGTTCCACCCCAAATGGAATGCAAAAGGTAACCATAACCTTTTCGTATAGGTATACATAATACTATGTGCAAATCCAAAGGTTAATAATAGTAGAACGGATAATAATGTAACATTATCATTCAATAAATGTGGCACTGTAAAAATTATAGATATAATTATCAAAGCCAAATAAGTTCCTAACCATTTTTCAATAATTCTATATATAATTAGCCTGAAAAAAACCTCTTCTATTAAAGCTGCAATTACCAGAAATGAAAACGGGGCTAATAGATAAGAAAAGTCAGAAATACTAACAACTGTATAGTGACCTAGTAAATAAAGAGTTAATATAACCAAGGATAAAACCAAAAAACCAAATAGAAAACCACCTAATAACTCTGTTTTTAAATTCGTTTTAGATAGTTCTTTAATGTCTCTTTTTTCATATAGTTTAAAAAAATAAAAATAGCTCAGTAATAAGGTAATAACAGAGAAATAATTTATTATTGTATCTCCAGTTGGCTTATTATCGATAAGGTAGTAAACGATTGGTTTTGTAACCAGATTTTGAACTCCAATTAGAACTCCAAGGCAAATTGCAATTCCTAAAACTATTTTTATTAAAGGAAAATGAATTATTTTTTTTAGGGTGGGTTTCATCAATAAATTTCAGGTTTTATATAAATAAGCTACATCGTATTTGTGTATGGTTTGTTTTAAGCATCTAATTTAACAAATACAAACCGAATAGAAAATCCGCGAGGATTTTCGTGAGTGGACTTATACCAGCAATTAATTTTATACTGTGTTACCCATTGGTTCTATTATTCATTGTTTAAATACCTAAATAAATTAAAACCAAAATGATTTACAAGGTTAGCGTTTGAAAAGATTATTAGCCCCCACATCTTTTGTATGAAGAAAAGATAGCCAGGAGCCATTGTTGTGCTTCGTTTTTAATATCGATCTGCTCTATCAACCTCTTGTATCTTTTTTGTGTAGATGGAAAATTCTGATTTATCCTCTAAAATTAACTTTAAATGATTGTCGTTTTTGTCTACTTCATATTCTAAATGTGAAACTATCCCAATAACTATCTCATTGTTCTTTTTAAGTACAATTCTTGTCTGAATTTTATCCATTTGCATTATACTTAATCTCATTCTAATTTTCTCTACATCTACTTTATCCTTTTTTATCTTATTCGTTTTAGTTCCTAGAAACTGGTAATAAGTTTCTATCTTATATTGTGATCTTGGTAACAAATCTTGTAGTTTTTTTGCTACGGCATTAGCATCTTTTTAATTCGACTTCCATGTGCCAATTGCAATCTTCTTTAGTTCCGTAGTGATTAGATAATACAAAATTTATTGCGACAATTGTACCAGATTGGGAATCCTTTGTCTTACCAAGCCTGAATAAATAATTCTCACCTAATGAGTTTTTTAGATCAATAAAAATCTTCTTTAATTCGTCATTTGTTTTTTGAAGACCTTCAAACTCCGAGTCTGTGAATTGTTGGTTGTTTAGTTTTTCAACTGATATTTCTGCGCCAAAACCTCCCATATATTATTTTAATTAAGTACAACGTTTCTTGTATGGTGCGTTTGCATCCCATAGGGTGCATATGCATTATACAAATTGTTATCTGTTTTTTTATTAATCACATAAAACGGAGTTCTGATACTCCTCGCTTAATAATTCAATATCCTTGGTTGTATGACCTGTCAAAACATTAAAATAATTTAAAGTAGCTTTATTAGCATTATCACAACCTGTACATAGAAAACCATATTTCCCATTTAGTATTACATTATTATTTCTTATTGTATAGTTAAGAATATTTGTATCATGGATTTGTATACCAGCTAATTTGTTGTTTACTATTTGATTTTCAGTAACTATAGCGTTGTTAGTTCTAGTAAGTTTTATACCTACCCATTTGTTTAGGATTACTTGGTTATTTGATATTATGTTATTATAAGATGTTTGAGTAGATGTAAAATTTTCTTCTTCAAAATAACTAATACCATAATAATTATTTCTAACAAAATTGTTAGTTATTATATTTTTCTGAGCTCCATTTCCAATATATATACCAGCGTAATCCTGGCGAAAATCATTGCTCGGTTCGTTAGTATTTGGATCTGTAAAACAACCTTTTCTATCTGAATTAGCATTATTTTTAACTATATTGTTAGATATTACACAGTTTTGAGAACCAGTGCCTATATCATTGGAGCCATCTACAGATCCATCCAAAGCGATTCCAGCAATTATGTTGTCCACAACTATATTACTATTAACAACCACCTCAAAAGATCTATTTAAAGTAATTCCAATTCTAGAATTACTAATAAAGTTTGATGAAATATTACTTAAAGATGATCCTCCTTTGTAATTTGTTCCTCCAAACAAGGCATCTGTAATGGCAATTCCTGCACCCGAACTGCTATCTGATCCGGTTATTTTGTTATCTCTAATCGTTACATTAGTACTATTCACTACTTCAATTCCTTTGTTTTTAAAGCTATTAATATTCAATCCTGTAATATTAATATTATCCGAATCAATAATAAGAATACCTTTGTTTCCAAGGTTAGTGGGGAAATTAGTATCCTCTGCTAAATAGCCTATCTTATCTCCAATTATACTTATATTCTTAACTCCGTTGAGATAAAAAATTATCCATTTTGAGTATAGCTTACCATAATTTTTGATAACTACATTATCTTTAGGTATTATAAATTGATTACTTCCGTTTCCATTTCCAACTATTAATTGGTTTAGATAGTAATCTCCAGGGGTAATTTCAATACACCCACCTCCACTAGCAGAAAGAGTATTAATTATATCGTTAATTTCCCACATATTGGCCGAGTTTATTTGTGTGCAATTTTGAGCGGATAAATTTGAAATAAATATTGATAAAAAAAGGGTTGTAGCAAATTTGAGGTTCATATTCTAGTAGTTTAATTTTTTGGTTGATTACAGATAACGTTTAGTATATGGCAAATAGGGAAGTAGAAAGCGATAAACCTTCAAGTTTGCACTGAGCCAAAACGTTGTTTTTGTTTTTAATTTATTCATTCTTAAAAGCCAAATCAACGATTTGGCGTGTTGGTAAATAACACTAATTTTCGTAAACTACCGAACGCCCTATTTGTTATACACCGTGTTGTAGCAAATTGTTTCTTTAATAATCAAATAATTCAAATTTGATTATTCTTTTCTAATCTTTTTTGTAATTCTAGAAATTTAGTTGTTAGCAATTTTAAGGATTCGATTTCCTTTTTTAGCACTTGAATTTCTTTATCTTGAGTTTTTAATTGTTTTTCCTGTTCAATAGTATAAAGAGTTAATTCTTCAATTTTTTGCAATAACTTTGAGTCCATTTCACCGAGATAAATTCCGTTTTTTTCAACTTCTTTAGCACTTGGGATATCTTTTAAATGACCTTTTTCTTTAATATGGCTTTCTACTTCTTCTAATGTGGGTAATTTGTAATCTTTAAAAAACACAAAGTCTGACCATCCAGTTTCTACTTTTATTTCTTTAGCTCTAATATTCCCATTGACTGCTAATTTCCAAGAACCGGGATTATTTGTTCCAATTCCAATATTTCCATTTTCTTTAATTAATAATCCAATAGTATTTCCATTTCCATGAGTGCCATTTGATACAAAAAATTTATAGTTTCCTGTGGCATAATAATTTCTAAATTCAGTATGTCCACTAGTTGTAAAAGGAGTTAATTCGAATTTAAAAGGTTCTACGGATACACTATATATTTTATTATTATATCCAATTTGTAAATTGCCATTAGAGTCAATTTGCGCTTTAACTTTTAGACTAATTGAAATTAATACAATTAATAAGAATGTTTTCTTCATAACAATTTTGTTTTATGATTTATATTCGCTTTTTTTAGCTTGTGCTTAACGTTTTGACTAAACTGCGTTTCGATGCAGTTTAGGTTTTGTTAGCACCAGTTTCTACTTTTTTTCTTCACGCAAAATTTTCTCCATTTCACGGCCTCTTGCCAATTCATCAATCAGCTTTTCCATACGTCTACATTGTTTATACAATTCAAATTCATCCTCTATTTCTTCAATTCGATAACCACAAACGACTCCTTTAATCAAGTGTGCGTTTGGATTTATTTTAGCTTTTTGAAAAAATGTTCTAAAAGTTGCTTTTTCATCAATAAGTGCTTGTAAAACATCTTGATCAAAACCAGTAAACTATTTAATTACTTGGTTGAGTTCTTCTTTTGTTCTACCATTTTTTTCCAATCTATTCAGGTAAAGTGGATAAATGGATGCAAATATCATATTGGCAACCTTTTCATTTTTCTCAACTGTAACTTTCATTTTCATTTTCATTTGATTTTGAATTGATTGGTGCTAACAACTGGATATGTATACCAATATACATATACCCGTTATATGTTTACCTACAAATCTAATGGGTTTTTAATTTGGCTAAAAATTATTTAAGACAACTTTTAACTATTAAAAAAGTGCTTTTTATATTGATATGTTACAGTTATATCTAATTTATCACATCAGTAACACAAACAGCAGAAATAACATCAAAACTACGATATTGTTCGATTAACTCACCATCAGATCTAACTTCATAAACAATCACTTCATCAGAATCTTGTAAACAAGCAATAAGCCATTTTCCATTAGC
Source organism: Flavivirga eckloniae (assembly GCF_002886045.1). Taxonomy (NCBI): domain Bacteria; kingdom Pseudomonadati; phylum Bacteroidota; class Flavobacteriia; order Flavobacteriales; family Flavobacteriaceae; genus Flavivirga; species Flavivirga eckloniae. The sequence goes on from NZ_CP025791.1 coordinate 4,419,659, forward strand.
TATAATATTAAATTCTCGTATGGTTTTACCTTTAGTGTATTGAAATGATTGTAACTCCAAATCGTCACCGTGTATTTTAAATATGGTAATAGCATCCAAAGTTCTATTGCCAGCATATAAATAGTTCCCATTTGGATGAATTCTAATAGCAGAAGCACTAGGTGTTTCATTAAAAAATTCGGGTAAAGAAGTAACAGATTTTAAAAAGGTGAATTTATCGTTTTTTTGCTTTAAAATGGAGATATCTCCGGTTAGTTCATTTATTACATATCCCAGATCACCTTTTTTATTAAAAACTATATGTCTTGGACCACCACCTTTCTCAACAGGAATATCATTATGTTTTGTCTCGATTAATGTCGCACCATCTAATTGGTAGGTCTTTATAGTATCCATGCCTAAATCTGGAACAAAAACAGCCTTACCGTTCGGGTGAACCACAGATTGATGCGCATGAGGCCCTTCCTGTCTTTCTAAGTTTATACTGCTTCCCTCATGCTGAAAGTTTTGGGCATAAGGTGATAACGCTCCACCATCTTTAGTTGGGAACAGAAGTAAATTGCCAGAACCATAACAAGCAATAAATAAACAATCATTTTTAAAAGTAATATGGCACGGCAAACTACCATCAATAGCTTGTTCGTTTATTAACCGTAATGAATAATCATCCTGTACCTTGAAAGCTTTAACTTTTGGCTGTTCGTTTTCAAAAACTTCGGTTAAAGCGTATAAGTATTTTTTATCGTCACTTAAAGCCAGATAAGCCGGATTAGTCATTGAAAATGTGTGAAGCACTTTAATATCACCATTTTTATTATTTATTTCAATGGTGTAAATACCTTCACCTTTCCCACCAAAATCATCGGTGAGCATTTGTGTATAGCATCCTATGTAGAAAACAGAGCTCATTATAATCTAAATTTAGTTTAATCTTTATAATGCCAAATTAAGCAATTTGTGAATTTTTAACTTATAGTTAATATTATAAATCGGGTTTTTTTGAATTTTTTTAAACTTAAGTATCACCTTCTAATTATACATACATCAGACTTCAATCCTATCCTTAATTTAGGATATTATACGTTTTTTAGCTTCAGAAAACATGCTCCTTAAGTTATAAAAAGCTTAACATTTTTAACAATAAAATTACAATTAAGCCTTCATTTCATAATTCTTTCTTAAACTTTAAAAGTTTACTATTGGTAAAAATACAGGTTAATTTGTAGTGTTAATTTTAATAAAAGTAAAATAATTTACAATGGACAAACACAAGTTACTACTAATATGGGCCATGTTAGTATGCATTACCGGATACACTCAAGAGGTTTTCTTGGGAAAGGTTATGGACGAAAATAATGTACCACTACCAGGAGCAACTATTGTATTAAAAGGTAGCTCGCAAGGTGCCTCTACAGATTTCGATGGAAATTTCAAAATCGATGTACCTTCACTTAACGAAACTCTTATTATATCTTATGTAGGATATACTACCTTAGAATTTGCTATAAATGGGCAAAGTAGAGCAGACATTATATTACAGCCAGATTCAGAACAACTAAATGAAGTTGTAGTAACAGCACTGGGGATTAAAAGAGAGAAAAAATCGCTTGGTTATGCCTCTCAGGAATTAAATTCCGATGAAGTAGATGCCGGTAAGGAAAACAACCTACTAAATAACCTATCAGGTAAAGTTGCCGGTTTACAAATAACAAGTAGCCCTTCTGGACTTGGAGGTTCAGCCAGAGTGTCTATTAGAGGAGAAGCTTCTCTTAATATTAACGGTAACTCACCTTTATTTGTGGTAGATGGCACACCTATTAGCAATGAAATTGTGGGGTCGACCGGAACAGGAACACAGGATGTAGATTATGGTAACGGGGCAGCAGAGATTAACCCAGAAAGTATAGAGTCTATTAACGTTCTTAAAGGACCAGCCGCAGCCGCACTTTATGGAGCAAGAGCAGCTAATGGTGCTATTATTATTACTACTAAAAAAGGATCGGGTAATGGTAGGCTTAGCGTTAGTATAAATTCTTCAGTAGGAATAGAAAATATCTTAATGCTTCCGGATTGGCAAAATGAATACGGACAAGGTAATAACAAACAATTTGAATTTGTTGATGGTAGTGGTAGTGGAATTGCAGATGGAGTAGACGAAAGTTGGGGGCCAAGATTAGATACAGGATTATTAATTCCTCAATTCGATTCACCAAGAGCAGATGGTACAAGAGGAGGAGATTACTTGGTAAGTGATGCTCCCATTACTGCAACTCCATGGGTATCTAATCCAAATAATACTAAAGATTTTTTTAGAACAGGAACCATTTTAAGAAATAGTATTTCAATGTCTAAATCGGGGGATTTTGGGAATTACCGTATATCATATCAAAACTTGCAGCAAGAAGGAACTGTACCAAATACCGATTTAAAAAGAAACTCACTTAATTTTAATTCTGCTTTTAACCTAAACGATAAAATAACATTAAATACGAATATAAACTATGTAAAAACAGATAGTGATAACAGACCTTCTTTAAGTTATGGTACAGAAAGTATTATGTATCTGTTTATCTGGTATGGGAGACAAGTTAACACACATAATTTGAGAGATTATTGGATGCCCGGTAGAGAAAATCTACAACAATTCAACTATAATTATAATTACCACGATAATCCATATTTTAATGTTTACGAGAACACAAACTCTCAAGATAAAGATAGAATATATGGTAATGTAAGTTTAAGTTATAAACTTAATGATCATTGGAATGTGATGGTTCGTACCGGTCGTGATTTTTATCGTGATTTAAGGGCTAAAAAAAGAGCTTTTAGCACCCAACGTTTTCCATTAGGATTTTACCGTGAAGACAACGTGTTTTTTGAAGAAAGTAATTCCGATTTCTTAATAACCTATAATAATAAATTTAATGACATATGGGGCGTTACGGTTTCTGCGGGAGGTAACCAGTTTAGACAAAAGCAAGATTTCACACAAACTGTAGCACCGCAACTTATTAACCCTGGTGTATACTCTTTTAATAACACAAGAAGACCTTTAGAAGTAACTACTAATGACAAAGAAAAAAGAATTAACAGTTTATATGGTTTTGCTCAATTCTCTTATGATGATAAACTATTCTTAGACATTACAGGTCGTAACGACTGGTCAAGTACATTACCCACAGATAATAATTCATATTTCTACCCTTCTGCAACTGTAAGTGCTATAGCAAGTGAGGTTTTTGAGATGCCGGATTTCGTAACTTTTGCAAAATTAAGATTAGCATATGCCGAAGTTGGTAACGATACAGATCCCTATAAATTAACAAGCTTTTTCGTAAACGAAAGCCCTTTTGGAGATAATCCAGCGCTTACCGAATCGTCGTTAATTCCAAATGCTAATTTAAAACCAGAAAGAACAGCATCTTATGAGTTTGGTCTGGATTTACGTTTATTTAAAAGTAAGCTTAATCTTGATGTGACTTATTATAGTGGAGCTACTAAAAACCAGATTATACCTATTAGTACAGATGTTTCTAGCGGATATACAAGTAAACTCATCAATGCCGGTGAAGTTAAAAATTATGGATTTGAAGCCATTACCAATATCACGCCAATTAGAACAGATGACTTTTCATGGAGAACATCTTTTAACTTTTCAACAAACAAGAGTAAGGTAACAGATCTTGGAGGTGTAAATTATACTTTAACAGATAGAAACGGAGCATTTATTCAGGCAAGAGAAGGTGGTTCAATCAGTGCTATTTATGGTAGGGGCTTTCAAAGAGTTGACGATCCCGGTAGTGCGAACCATGGAAAAATTATTTATAACGCTCAGGGAATTCCTCAAAGAACAGACGATTTAGTTTACCAAGGGGATTATGCTCCGGATTATACCTTAGGTTTTCAGAATATGTTTAAATATAAAAACTTCGACCTAAGCTTTTTAATAGATACCAGACAAGGAGGTATAGTTGTATCCAGAACAAAAACTATAGGAAGTACATCGGGACAATTAAAAGAAACACTTATTGGTAGGGAAAATGGTATTGTAGGCGACGGTGTTGTAGAAGTATCTCCGGGGGTATACCAACCAAATACTACAAATATCGATGCAAGAACATACAATAACCAATATTATAAAAGGGATAATGTTGAAGCTGCAAAATATGATGCATCCTATACAAAACTAAGAGAAGTTACTCTTGGCTATACATTTTCCAAAAATTTGGTTGAAAAATTAAAACTTACAAATGCGAGATTCTCTCTAACCGGAAGAAATTTATTGCTTTGGACTGATAATCCTCACTTCGATCCTGAAACGGTTGCTGTGTCTGGAGGAACTCTACAGCCTGGTATAGAAAACATGGCATACCCTAGCTCAAGATCATTCACATTCAATTTAAAATTAGATTTCTAATACAAAGACTAATGAAAACAAAACAATTTATAAAAAGTTTAGCAGCCATGGCAATTATAGCTATTGCATTAATTAGCTGTGATAAAGACTTCGAAGAAATTAACAGTAATCCAAACTTTTCAGAAGAAGCAAATCCGGATTTGTTACTTCCAGGTGTTATACGTGAAATGGCACACAATTGGGGAAACCAAGGATGGGAAGAAGGTTTTACGGTAACGCAATACGCATCTCGTTTACAGTTTACTTCGGGTGACAGATATGATTGGTCACCTACAGGGAACCCTTATGACGATGCTTATAACTCTTTAAGAGATATTGAAAACATTATACGAACAACAGCCGACAATCCTGCAACCCAAAATTATTATGGTGTTGCGCTGGTAATTAAATCTTGGATTTATTCATACTTAACAGATGCTTATGGCAACGTGCCTTACACAGAAGCCATAAAAGGAATTAGCGATGATAATATCACTCCAAAATTCACCCCTCAAAGTGAGATATACGACGGGCTTTTAAAAGATTTAAAACAGGCCAATACGGTTTTAACCGATGCTTCAAATATTTCAGGAGATATTCTTTACGGGGGAGATATTCTAAAATGGAGAAAATTTGCTAATTCTTTACGATTAAGGTTGGCTATGAGAATTAGCGATGTAAACAATTCCAGAGCGGTTTCCGAAATGAATGAAATTGTAAACAGTTCGGCAACTTACCCAATTTTTGAAAATAATGAAGACGCCGCAAATATGCAGTGGAATTCAGATAACCCACAACCCAAGTTTAATACACGTTCAGGAAGTTTTGACGAAGTAAGACTAAGTACAACGTTAGAAACACGTTTAAAGGATCTCAATGATATAAGACTGATTGTTTTTGCACAACCAACATCAAACTCTGGTCAGGGAATTTATTCTCCTAACATGGATGATTATGTAGGTATGCCAAACGGTTTGGACGATGATTCGGCTTTAGGTTACAGCCCAACAGGAAATCCTGCAGAATCCGGTTCAAACTTCATCTCTCGATTGGGGGTTTTAATAACGTGTAGAGCATGCGATGTAGAAAATGCATCTCCAACAGCCTCGCAAACTATAATTATGAGTTATTCTGAACTTCAATTTATTTTGGCAGAAGCCAGGGAACGTGGCCTTATTTCTGTCGGTGATGCTTCCGGTTATTATAACAAAGGTATTACCGCTTCTTTTGAATATTATACAGAAAGAATTATAGCAGGAGGGTGGAATGACATAGCTACCGCACTTCAAGCTTTTGATATTCCAGATTATATTGCGCAGTCATCAGTAGCATATACAGGAACTTCAGATCAAAAACTAGAGAAAATTGCACTTCAAAAATGGATCGCCCTTTACTATACTGGTTTTGAGGCCTGGTCTGACTGGAGACGTACTAATATGCCAGAGGTAATTCCCGGTCCAGATGCCGTAAATGAAGGGAAAGTACCAGTTCGTTTTCAATACCCAAATTCGGTAAAATCTACCAATAACGCTAACTATCTAGAAGCTGTTAAGAATATGGGTGCAGACGATCTTAATACTAGATTATGGTGGGATGTAGCAAGCAATAACTAAAATTTGTCAATGAATTATTTTAAATATCTAATCATGACCATAGGCTTTTTTAGTCTATGGTCATGTTCAACAAAAAAAACATCAAAAGAAACTCAAAAAGCCAAACACGTTGTTGTAATAGGTTTTGATGGATTAAGTCCGGACGGATTAAAACATGCAAACACCCCAACGTTCGATAAATTGATGCAGGAAGGCGCTTATTCTTTACAGGCAAGAGCTGTATTACCAACAAGTTCCAGTACCAATTGGGCATCAATGATAATGGGTGTCGGACCCGAACAGCATGGCATCACATCCAATAGTTGGGATAAACACAATTTGGTTCTACCAACAGTTGCACAAAGCGAAGACTTCTTTTTTCCAAGCATATTTCATTTGATCGATACACAAATCGAAAACGCAGAAATAGGGGTGATTTACCACTGGAAAGAATTCGGAAGACTTTTTGAAAAAAATACAGTAGACTATGATGTTAATTCAAAAACAGAAGACGAAACCGCTGCGTTGGCTTCGGAATACATAAAAACGAAAAATCCAACCTTCACATTTGTACATTTTGACCATATAGACCATGCAGGTCACGAGTATGGTCATGGAACAGATCATTATTACGAGTCTGTAGAAAAAGCAGATTCATTATTGGCTGTTTTAATTAATACTATTAAGACTTCAGATATTGCTAATGAAACTATGGTTATTGTTAGTTCAGACCATGGCGGATTGGGTAAAGGTCATGGCGGGGAATCGTTGCAGGAGGTAGAAATACCTTTTATTATTTGGGGTAAATCGGTAAAAAAAGATTATAAAATAACCGCTCCGGTTTATCAATACGATAACGCAGCAACAGTGGCTCACATCTTGAATCTTAAAAAACCGTTTGCTTGGATCGGGAGACCCGTAAAGCATGCTTTTGAAGGTTTTAATGAAACGGTAAAATACCCTGTAACCGAACGTTTGGAACCACCTGTAATTTTACCAAAAAGCGAAGGTTATAAAAAAGCAGGAGGACTATTCAATAATGAAGTTACCGTTACCATCGAAAACCTCAATACTGTTACCGGCGACATTTTCTATACAACAGACGGTTCTCTGCCAACCAAAGCTTCAAAAAAATATAACACCCCTTTTTCTATCAAAGAAAACACAGTACTTAAAAGTGCCTTCTACATTAATGGTAAAATAAGCAGCGTGGTAAGCGAGGCATTTTTTAGAATTAAAGATGAAGATTACAAAGCACCTATTCATTACGACATATTTTATTCTGGTAATGACCTTGCAAACATTCCTTCTATACGAAATAAAAAACCAGATGTTAGTGGAAGCTGTTTTGAGATGACTTCAGAAGAAATAAAAGAAAAAGTAAAGAAACATTCCACAGTACGTTTTACAACAAATATTACAATTACAGAAGAAGGCAAATACACCTTTTATACGAGATCGGATGATGGTAGTAAGCTATGGATAAATGATGATGAGGTGGTTAATAATGATGGCGACCATGGTGTAAAGGAAAGAAAAGGAAGTGTTCATTTAAAACCAGGAGTTTACCCCTTAACCCTTACGTGGTTCAATGGCGAAGGCGGGTTTTGGTTAGATACTTATTACAAAAGCAACACCATTAATAAGCAAATGATACCAACAACCATTTTAAGCTCAAATTAAATGGATCACCAAAAAAATATTATTTCAGTTTTTTTCTACTTTTTTGTTGAATTAGTCCTTTTCTCCAAGGAGGGTTCAGTTGAATCCTCCTATGGGGAGAAGGTATTTTTAAAATGTATCGAAACCTCTTATAAGTAGTATGATGAAACCGGAAAACCATAACAGAAAAACAGAAGGCGATATAAACCAAACATTGGCAAGAAACACATGGATGGAAACCCAAGTAGACGAAAATACCAAATCATTTTTAGAGGAAGATGCGCGCTATTTTTTGCATCAATCCATGTCTACACCATGTCTGGATGTTATAAAGAAAAGTAACCAATCAAGTTTCTTCAATTTACAAGGAAAGCCGTATTTGGACTTTCATGGTAATAATGTGCATCAAGTTGGATATAATCAAGAAGAACTTATTGAAAATTTAATAAAACAGTTACATAAACTGCCTTTTTCACCACGTAGATACACCAATAAACCAGCCATAAAATTTGCAAAAAAGTTAGCGTCATTAACGCCCTCAGATTTAAACAGGGTATTATTAACGCCCAACGGTAGCTCTGCCGTGGGCATCGCTTTAAAATTAGCAAGAGCCGTAACCGGAAAATTTAAAGTTGTTTCCTTTTGGGATTCTTTTCACGGCGCGTCATTGGATGCTATTAGTGTTGGAGGAGAAGCAGTTTTTAGAGATTCTATGGGGCCATTAATGCCCGGAGTGGAGCGCATTCCCCCACCAGTAACGTATCGCGGTATTTTTGAAGACAATGAAGATAAATGTCTGGAATATCTAGAATATGTGTTTAAAAAAGAAGGAGACATTGGAGCCTTTATTGCCGAAACCGTTAGAAATACCGATGTACAAACTCCTTCGAAGTCATTTTGGCAAAAAGCAAGGGCGCTTTGCAACACCCATAATGTACTGCTTATACTTGATGAAATTCCTATAGCATTGGGTAGAACAGGGTATATGTTTGCTTTCGAGCATTATGGTATCGAACCCGATATTTTATGCCTAGGAAAAGGTTTAGGCGGCGGCATTTTTCCACAAGCGGCCATCGTAACCCGGGATAAGTTTAACATTTGTCAGGAGATATCCCTTGGGCATTATACCCATGAAAAAAGTCCATTAGGGTCTGTTTGCGGATTAACCACTATAGATATTATTGAAAAAGAACAATTACTTAAAAAAGTAAGACGGGATGAGCTTTACATGCGCTCATCATTAGAAGCTTTAAAGATCAAATACCCATTAATTGGAGACATAAGAGGCATGGGATTATTATGGGGCATTGAATTGGTAACTAGTAAAGATACCAAAGAAAAGGCCGTAGATGAGGCCGAACGTATTATGTACGAATGTCTGGCAGAAGGGTTGAGTTTTAAAGTGTCCGCAGGAAACGTTCTGCAATTATCACCACCACTTACCATTTCAAGAGAAGATTTAGATAAGGCACTAAATATTTTAGATAGAGCACTTTTAAAAATAAGTGATCAAATTAATAATCATCAAACTATTGTTTAAACATGAAGCAACATATTAATATAACAGTATTGGCAATTTTAATAACCTGTTCGGTTTTTGCTCAAAAGAATAGCTTTTTGGTACAGCCTTATTTACAGGATGCCACACCAAATTCGATTAAAATAATGTGGGAAACGGCATTGGGAGAAGAAAGCATTGTAGAATGGGGAAGTACAAAGAAACTTGGAAAAAAAACCACAGGTACTGCTAACGATATCAATTTTGGTAAATCCAGAATTCATGAAGTTAAAATTCAAGGCCTTAAACGTTTTACAAACTACTATTACAGAGTAAAAACCGGTCGTTTAGTTTCTGATATTTTCCAGTTTAAAACCCCACCTTTTGCTAATGATGAGGGATCATTTAATATTTTGGCGATGAGCGATATGCAACACGATTTCAATCATCCCGATAAATTCTCAGAAATCGTAAATGACGGTGTACTTTCATATTTGAAACATGAATTTAAAGGAGACGTACCCAATAATTTGGCATTGGTTATGATTCCTGGTGATTTGGTGAAAGATGGCGATGAATACGATCAATGGAAAAACTATTTCTTTAATCCTGCCGAAAAGCTATTTGCCGAAGTTCCTGTATATCCGGTACTCGGGAATCATGAAAAAAATTCCACCTTCTACTTTAAATATTTCAGTCTGCCGGAAAACGGAACACCTGCTTATGCCGAGCATTGGTGGTACAAAGACTATGGGAACACCCGAATAATAGGGTTAAACTCTAACAAAGGGTTTAGAGATATTAAAACACAGTTAGAATGGTTGGAAAAGCTGTTGAAGGATACTGAAAATAATGATGACATAGATTTTGTTTTTGCACAGCTGCATCACCCGCATAAATCTGAACTTTGGATTCCCGGAGAAATAGATTTTACAGGAGAAGTTATTAAAGTTCTGGAAGCATTTACAACAGGTTCAGGAAAGCCTAGTTTACATTTTTTTGGACATACACACGGATATTCCCGCGGACAATCTAAAGACCATAAGCACCTATGGATTAATGTAGCTTCGGCAGGAGGTGCTATTGACAATTGGGGCGAGTTTAAAGGAAAGGATTATGATGAGTTTACAGTTACCCAAGATGAATATGGCTTTGTAATGGTTGAGGTAGAAAACAATAACAATGATCCTAAGTTTACCATTAAGCGTATAAGCCGAGGTAACGAAAGTAAGTTAAGGAACAATGAACTTAGAGATAGTATTACTATTTATAAAAAACCTCGAAAACCTCTTTCGCCAAAGGCCATAGCTCCTCATGATGAAAATATAGCTGTTACAGACATTATTTTAAAAGCAAGTCCATTTAAAAGTGAACACAGTAAAGCATTTCATGCCGCGTCCCATTGGCAAGTGTCTAAAAGCAAAGAATTTGAGGATTTGATTTTAGATAGTTGGAAACAGAGCGAGAATTGGTATTATATGGAAAACCGTCAGAAACACGATGATCTTACAGATGAAAAAATAACACGCTTAGAACCTGGTACCACTTATTATTGGAGAGTGCGGTATCGCGATCAGAACCTAAATTGGGGCGATTGGTCTAATACTTTGAACTTTAAAACACAACAAAACTTATCTAAATAAGCAGTAAGATTCTAAAAAAGTATGAGTTTAACAAGAAGACATTTTTTAAAAACAGCGGGCATTTTTACCATATCAACTATGGTAATACCTCTAGAAGGCTGTTTTGGTGCTATAAATTCTAAAATAAGAATTGGATTGGTTACCGATTCTCATTACGCAGACCGGGAACCGAATAACACACGGTATTACAGACAATCTATAGAAAAAATGGATGAATTTATCACGCTCATGAATCTGGAAAAAGTAGATTTTGTTATGCATATGGGAGATTTTAAAGATGAGGATGCAAACAAAAATAAGATAGATACTTTGAAATATTTGCAGGCTATAGAAGCATCATATTCAAAATTTAAGGGACCAAAATACCATTGTGTTGGCAACCATGATGTAGATAGTATAACTAAAGAGGAATTTCTTAACAATATCGATAACACAGGTATACCTAAACATAAAAGCTATTATTCATTTAATCAATCGGGGTTTCATATCGTGGTTTTAGATGCCAATTTTGATAAACAAGGGAACAACCATTTTTTTAAAGAAGGAGCCGATTGGCAGGATACTAATATTCCAAAGATTCAATTAGATTGGTTAAAACAGGATTTAGCAACCAACGATCTTCCTGTTATCGTGTTCTGCCACCATCCGTTGTTCGAATATTTTAGAGCAGGCAAAAAATACCACATTAATAATTATAGTGAAGTTCAATTGATTTTAAAGAATTCAGCTAAAGTCGTTGGCGTATTTCAAGGTCATGTGCACGAAGAGAAGTATAAAGAACACAAAGGCATGCATTTTATCACACAATTAGGTATGGTAGATTATAGTGGGTTAGAGAACAATAGTTTTTCAATTGTAGAAATAGATGAGAATAGCATTGTTATTAATGGTTTTAAAAGAGCAAACAATTATAATTTCCCTGTTCAATGAAGTTTAAGTTAGCAGTCCATACCAGGTTTATAATACAGGCTTCCATTGCCGCTTTCGGAGCCTATTTTTGTATGTACGCTTTTAGAAAGCCTTTTACTGTGGCAACTTTTGAAGGACAAAGCTTTTTTGGAATTGATTATAAAATTCTATTGATAATTGCACAGGTAATAGGGTATACACTGTCTAAGTTTTTGGGGATAAAAATAATCTCCGAAATGAAATCCAATAAACGTATGCTGTATTTAATTGGGTTTATAATGTTCGCAGAATTAGCACTGTTAGGTTTTGCCATAATTTCTGCCCCGTTCAATATGGTGTGTTTATTTTTAAATGGTTTACCTCTGGGGATGATTTGGGGGATTGTGTTTTCGTATTTAGAAGGTAGAAAAACAACCGAAATTTTAGGCGTTGTACTCTGTTCCAGTTTTATTGTTTCGTCTGGTGTAGTAAAATCGGTTGGGAAATATGTTATGGATTCACTAGGTTTTTCGGAGTTATGGATGCCATTTATTACTGGTTTACTGTTTATTATTCCGTTGACTTTTTTCACGATACTTTTAGAAAAACTACCGCCACCAACTCTAACCGATCAAAAAAGCAGAACACATAGAAAACCATTAAATAAAGCAGAGCGCTTTCAGCTTTATAAAGTATTCGCTTTCCCATTAACATTAATTATTGTGTTTTATGTATTTGTAACTGGAGTACGCGATTTTAGAGATAATTTTGCCCGAGAAATATGGGATACTTTGGGGTACAAGGATAGCATAGGAATTTATGCTTTTTCAGAAATACCTATAGCCATAACCGTATTGCTAATTATGGCTTTTATTGGGTCTGTTAAAAATAATTACAAAGCTTTTAAATACTATCATATTGTTTTGTTGTTAGGGGGCTTGGTAATTGGGCTGTCTACTACAGCATTACAATTACAAGTAATTAACCCTGTGGTTTGGATGATTCTTTCCGGTTTTGGCATGTACGTTTGCTACATCCCCTTTCAGGGCTTATTCTTCGATAGAATGATAGCGACCTTTAAAATAGAAAGCAATGTTGGCTTTTTAATTTATATAGCAGATGCTTTTGGTTATCTGGGTAGTGTGCTCATCCTGCTTTATAAAAACTTTGGAAAAGGGAGTATATCTTATTTGTCATTTTTCACCTATATGGTTTATGTCGTAGCATTTATAGCTATAGGGTTGGCGGTTTTATCATATACTTTTTTCAAAAATAAATATCGAAATAAATTAAAAATAAACACACTTATTTATGAACAATAAAACCTACGACCTAATAATTGTTGGAGGGGGTGTTTTAGGAACATTTCATGCATATCATGCGCTTGCAAAAGGTTACAGTGTACTAATGTTGGAAAAAAATAATGCGCCCTTGGGTGCTACTGTTCGTAATTTTGGACAGGTAGTTCCTTCTGGGATGAACTTAAAATGGCAGAGTTATGGCTGTGAAAGCTTAGCGATTTATAAATCCATTCAACAAAGGTTCGACATTAGTATTAGACAAAATGGAACGGTATATATAGCTTCAAATGAAGAAGAAGCACAATTACTGGAAGAACTGTATCAAATTAATGAGGCCAATAATTACGAATCTTATTTATTAACCAAGGAACAGTGTTTAAAGAAATATAAAGGATTAAAGGAAAGTTATTGCAACTCAGGATTGTTTTTTCCTCAAGAAGTAACCGTAGAGCCTAGAGTAATGATAGGCAAGTTGCATAAGTTTATGAAGGCCCATTATGAGTTAAATTATTTACCCAATACCACTGTAATAAACACACATGAAGTTAATGGTGCCGTGGAGGTGGTTTCTTCGGAAGGCACCGTCTATAAAGCTTCCAAAGTAATTATTTGTAGCGGAAGTGATTTTAAAACGCTTTATCCAATGGTTTATAATAATAGCGATTTACAGGTTTCGAAATTACAAATGTTACAAACCAAATCCCAAGGAAATTATGAATTGAATGGTTCTGTTTTAACGGGTTTAACCATTCGTCGTTATGAGTCATTTACACAGTGTCCGTCTTACGAAGAGATAAAATCTAAAGAAGATCTGAATAGTTTCGAGAAGCAATTTGGAGTGCATATTCTTTTTAAGCAAGCCACAGATGGCTCTGTAATTATTGGAGATTCACATGAATATGCAGATGCTAAGGATATTGATAATCTTGGTTTTGATCTAAATATGGATATTGATGATTTTATGATAAAAGAGGCTAAAAAAATCATCAACTTGCCAAGTTACGAGATTCAAAATCGTTGGGCAGGGTTTTATTCACAATGTAAAACGAAAGACATTTTTGAGTGCCAGATAGGCGATAATGTACATATAGTTACAGGTATTGGCGGAAAGGGTATGACAGGAAGTGCAGGGTTTTCCAAAGATAGTATTAACAGAATAATGAATATTTAAAATTATAGAGATATATGACAAACATAAAAATGGTAGTTTTTGATATGGCAGGAACTACAATTAATGAACACAATGTAGTATACAAAACATTATACACAGTAATTAATGAATCCGGACTTCCTGTATCGTTAGAAAAGGTTTTAGAACTGGGAGCAGGTAAGGAAAAATTTCAGGCCATAAAAGATATTATTAATGAAATAGATCCGGCTACAAGTATTAATCCTGAAATGATATTCGGAAACTTTAAAAATATGCTCGATGAAGCCTATTCTATTTTGGCAGTTACACCAATAGATGGTGTTGATGCGACTATGTTAGAGTTAAAAGAAAAGGGCATTAAAGTCGTTTTAAATACGGGTTATAGTGAAACTGTTGCAAATACACTTTTACATAAACTGAATTGGGAAAAAGATGTGCATTACGATTTACTGGTAACCGCAGATGATGTAGAAAAAGGGCGCCCACATCCGGATATGATTTTAAAAGCGATGGATGCATTACACGTTTTTGACCCAAAGACAGTGTTAAAAGCTGGAGATTCTGCAGTTGATATTGAAGAAGGAAAAAATGCTAATTGTGGTATTACAGTTGGTGTGCTTTCTGGAGCACAGACTAAAGAACAATTGAAGTCGGCAGAACCAACCTACATTATAGAATCATTAGCCACTCTAAACCAAATAATGGATTACTAATTTTATAAAAGCCTGATCATAATTTTGATTGGGCTTTTTAACCATTTTCCGAATAGAAGTATAAAACAAGCATGGTGCAGTCTTCGGTTCCTCTGTTTACTGGTACATGAGGCAACCTTCCATTAAAGTATATGGAATCTCCCTCATTAATAGTCACTTCTTCATTATCAATAATGTAAGAACAGCTTCCTTTCAATATATATTTAAACTCCCAGGCATCAGTAATTACTTTTTCGCGATACGAGTTTGGAGAAACAGTTAAAATAACAGCTTCGAATCCTACCGTATTTAAACTTTTACCAAAAATCTGAAAGTATTTGAATCCTTTGGCCTCAACCTCTTTTTCTAAAGTTTGCTGCTCTTCTTTTTTTACCAAGATGAATTTTGCTCCTGCTTTGCTTTCAACCCCTTCAAAAAAATTACTGGCATCAATATTCAATGCGCTTATAAGTTCTAGTAAAACTGGTAGAGACGGAATTGTACGGCCATTTTCTATTCTTGAAATAAGCCCATTACTAACACCTGCATCTTTAGCTAAAGAACTAATGGTTATATTTTGTTTTTTGCGAATTGATTTTATGCGTTTTCCAATACCAATTAAAAAGTCATCCATAGTGCTAAATTAATCTTTCTTTTTGTTTTTAATATATAGTTTAATGAAACAATAGCCTACCTAACTACCTATTGTACATCCATAATATTTTCCGTTTAAGTGTTCGTTGGTTAAGTCATTAATGTACTTAAACTATTTTGACAAATTAGGACACTATGAAACTATAACTTACAGTTAGCGTTGCAAATAGATTCTTTTTTTAATTTATTAATTCATTGGATTATCGCCTATTTTGATTATTTACCCATTACCAACTTAGAGTCTTATTTAGGACGTTGTACCCTTTTATAGAATCCAAAAAGAACAGGTTGTGAGTAATAGAAACTTAACATTTTTAACAATAAAATTACAATTAAGTCTAGATTTTATAACGCTTTTTTAATCTTCAAAAATTTATTAATCGTAATAATGTGAGTTAGTTTGTTGTGGTAATTTCAATACAAAAAATAGGTTATAATGAACAACTGCAAATTACTATTAATAAATGCTTTACTAACATCTATAGCTTATAGTATTCAATTCCTTTTTAAACACAATATACTTGTCTCGTCCACCTACAGTTTAGAGAGAAGGTTTAAATATTCCCTCAATTATTAAATAGAAGTCTTATTAAAGTAAGCGATAATTAAAAATGCCCAAATCATCATTTAAAAATGAAACACTACAAAACAATTCTATTATCAATTTTAATAGCCTCGGGGCTATCTGCTCAAACTAATACTTTATTGGTACAACCTTACTTGCAAGATGCTACTCCTAACTCCATTAAAGTGATGTGGGAAACGAAATCTGGAGAAGAAAGCATTGTAGAGTGGGGGAAATCGAAAAAGCTAGGGAAAGTTACCTCAGGTCATGCATCCCATGTAGATTTAGGGAATTCAAAAATTCATGAAGTAAAAATTGAAGGCCTTAAACGGTTTACAAATTATTACTACAGAGTAAAATCCGACGCAATTGTTTCAGATATTTTTCAATTTAAAACACCACCATTAGCAAAAGATAAGGAGTCGTTTAATATTATAGTAATGAGTGATATGCAGCAAGATTCCAATCATTCGAATGTGTTTTCT
The DNA here is from genome assembly GCF_002886045.1 of Flavivirga eckloniae. Taxonomy (NCBI): domain Bacteria; kingdom Pseudomonadati; phylum Bacteroidota; class Flavobacteriia; order Flavobacteriales; family Flavobacteriaceae; genus Flavivirga; species Flavivirga eckloniae. The sequence goes on from NZ_CP025791.1 coordinate 4,436,188, forward strand.
GAAACAGTAGACCAAGGTATACTAACATACCTTAAAAAAGAGTTTAAAGAAGACTTACCAAACAACTTAGCTATGGTTCTGGTTCCTGGAGACCTAGTAGAACATGGTAATGAACATAGCCAATGGCAAGGCCATTTTTTTAATCCGGGAAGAAAATTGTTTTCTAAAGTCCCTGTTTACCCCGTATTAGGAAGCCATGAAAAAAGTTCAGGTTCTTATTTTGAGTATTTCAGTTTACCCGAAAACGGTACGCCAGAATATGCAGCACACTGGTGGTATAAAGATTATAGCAATGTTAGGATTATTGGTTTAGACTCAAACGAGGCGTTTGGAAATATTGATGCACAATTAAAATGGCTGAAAAAAATATTGAAAGATACAGCTAGCAATGAAAACATAGATTTTGTCTTTGCTCAATGGCATCACCCTTATAAATCTGAGCTTCGAATTTCGGGAGAAACAGATGTTGCAGGAAAAGCTATTAAAGCTTTAGAAGCATTCACTACGAGCTCTGGAAAACCGAGTTTACATTTTTTTGGTCATACACATGGTTATTCACGTGGACAATCCAGAGATTCCAAACACTTGTGGATTAATGTGGCATCTGCAGGAGGAGCAATCGATAACTGGAATGAGTCTGACGGAAAGGATTATGATGAGTTTACGGTAACTCATGATGAATACGGGTTTTTAATGGTAGAGGTTGTAAATGAAAATAATGACCCAAAATTTACGATTAAACGCATCAGCCGAGGTAATAAAAACAAGATTAGGTATAATGAGCTTAGAGATAGTATAACGATTTATAAAAAAGCACGTAAACCAGAAACTCCTATGGTGATGTTTCCAAACAATGGAACCGTACCCAATGTTGGTGTAGTTTTAAATGCAGGTCCGTTTAAAAGCAAACATAAGAAAGCCTTTCATGCAGCATCCCACTGGCAAGTGTCCAAATATGAAGACTTTAAAAAGGTTGTAATGGATGTTTGGAAGCAAAATGAAAACTGGTACAATAATGAGAATCTTCAAAAGGATTATGTGCTTACAAAAGAAAGATTAGAACCTTTGGAGTCTTTTACAACGTATTATTGGAGGGTGCGTTACCGAGATCAGAACTTAAACTGGAGTGACTGGTCGGATGTATTAAGTTTTAAAACGAATTAATACAGACCTGTCAGGTTTTTAAAACCTGACAGGTCTAGATAATTTGATGTTATATAATAAGATTCTATGCGTGTAAATTTATATAGTTTGTGGCTTAATCAACATAGAAACTGGCATTAGATTAATGATACCCAGTTTTTATTTTACTATCCCGGGTTGAGTTATACAGATTGAGTAGTTTGTCAATTTTCGCTTTATATTTCGCATTACTAATTAGATTCTTTTCTCCTTTTTCAGAAGGATTATCTGTTAAGTTAAATAAAGCTATAGGATGACGTTTCAAATCGGTTCTATCTTTTTTATCTACCTGAATAATCAGTTTCCAGTTATTTTCCACAATGATGACTTCTTTACCAGTTCCTGCCTGTATCATTACAAAAGGATGTGTTTCAATGTCTTTTTCGTCAACCAAAATTGGAAGAAGGTTTGAAGAATCCATAGCCTGATCTTCTTCAAACTTTTGATTGGTTATAGCAGCTAAAGTAGCCATGATGTCTATTCCTATAACGGGTTTGTTAGACATCCTATTGGGTTTAATTTTCGCCGGCCAGGATACAATAAAAGGAACTTTGTTACCACCTTCAAACCTTTGGTTTTTCCCGCCACGGTAAATATCACTTGGACGATGTCCGGATTTTAAGGTTTCTGGAATAAGTAATCCACCATTATCTGAAGTAAAAATGATAAGCGTATTCTCGTAAATACCTTTCTGTTTTAAGGTTTTTATGAGCATATCCATTTGAATGTCTAATTCCTTAACCAAATCCAAATGTTTTGAGGGTGTAGTACCTGCAATGCTTTTTCCGTTTAAACTGGCAGCTGGTGTATGTGGTTTATGTACAGCTAATGCACAATAGTACATAAAAAACGGTTCGTTTTTCTTGCTGCTTTTTATGTATTCGACCGCTTTGTTCGCCAATAAAGGTCCCATATCATGCGGATCCCAGTAAGAATCTCCCAGACCTTCAGATTTGTCAAGCTTAACACCAATTTTGGTCATGTTTTCTTGGGATATATAGGTGATTTCGGATTTCTTATGAAGAGGCATCCATTGCTCATTTTCATAAACGACATACGGAACATCCTGTATTCCTGCTGGGAATAAAAGGCTATAATCGAACCCGTGTTGTTTGGGACCATTGCCCAAAACTTTAGTAACGTTTACATCCAGTTCCGGTTTAGACCGATCGCCTCGATATACCTTAGTAATATCATCTTTTCTAGGAAAATCTATACCAAAGCCCCATTTACCAAAAAAGGATGTTTTGTAGCCGGCATTTTTCATTAAACTACCTAATGTTAATTGATTAGGTTTTAAAGGAGACCGTTGGTAAGATCCCCAAACACCCCAGGGCGCATAACTTCGGTAGCAGTGATTTCCGGTCATAATCGCATATCTGGTCGGAGCACATAATGCAGCCGGAGAACGGGCATCGGTGAAGATAATGCCTTCTTTAGCGAGTTTATCTAAAGCTGGTGTTTCAACAATGATCTTATCTGAATGACGTTTGCGGTAATGTGAAATATCTCCAACACCAATATCATCAGCGAGTACGACGATAACATTGGGCTTAGATTGTCCAAAGCTCTGAATGGATAGCGCTAAAAAGTATAAAAAAAGTGTTTTTAATATGTTTTGTGTCATAGTTATTGAAATTGTAGCCAGTTTAAATTTACAATTTTATCTGCACCCCACTCAGAAATAAATACAACTATAATATTTTGCATGCCGGTTACTTTTTCAAGCATTGGCGTTTCAATGGTTTCCCAGCTATTCCATCCGCCGGTATATTTTACAGGAAAGTCTGCAATTAGTTTACCTTTAGGATCACCTATTCTCACTTCAAAATGGCCAATACGCTGTCCGCTGGAAACTCTAGCTATCATTTTTGTAGCAGATCCATCTCCAAAATCAACATTGTTAAATGTTACAGAACTCATCATTTGAGTATCACAAACCATCCAGCCTATAGGTTCGTTGCCGCCAACAAAAGCTGTTTTAGCATTTTTAATGTGATTGTATCTATCTACCTGGATTTTTTCTCCAATGGTAGGAGCGCCTATACCTCTAAGCGTTGGTTTTACCTTTTTTATGGTACCATCTTTTTTAAACTCCATGTAATCTGCTCTCATGGAGCGCAGTTTATTAAAACCACTTATATCCCACCAATGGTAAAATAAAATCCACTTCCCGTTATACTTAACTACAGAATGATGATTGGTACCGTTACCAATGTTATCCATAATTTTACCTTGATAAACAAAAGGTCCCATAGGATTATCACCTGTGGCATATCCAATGGTATAGCCTTCATCGGTAAAAACATGGGCAAAGGTTAAATAGTACTTTCCGTTATATTTGAACGGAAAAGGACCTTCTACATATCCAGCTGGTATGCCTTGAATTTTTATGGCTTTACCATCAATACTTTTCATATTGTCCTTAAGCTTAGCGACTTTTAAGGTTTTATCGCCAGCGAAGTATAGGTATGCTTTTTCATCATCGTCTAACAACAGTCCAGGGTCTATACCATCAAGCCCTTTTATATAGTTCTTTTCCCATTTGAATGGTCCTGTAGGGCTTTTGGAAGTACCAACCCCAATTCTTCTAAAAGAAGAACCGTCTTCTGGCTGAGCTGGATAGTAATAATAGTAAGTGTCTCCTTTTTTTATGCAATCTGGAGCCCACATGCCGTTTGAATCCTTTTTGCCCCATGGCACTTCATTTTGGTCTAAAATAACACCGTGGTCTTTCCAGGTACTGCCTTTTTCTAATGAAAACATATGGTAATCGGGCATACAGAACCTAGGAGCTTTAACGCCTTCTTTAGGAACAATATCATGTGAGGGGTATAAATACAATTTACCGTCAAAAACTCGAGCAGTAGGGTCTGCTGTAAACATATGGGTTACTAATGGATTTTGTGCATGTAGCAAGCTTACCAGAAAAAAGGCTACAATCGTTGAAATTTTAATGTTCATTATTTTTTATATTAATAGTTTAAATGGATTTTAAAAACATTGGCAAAGTCGTTTAAATCTTCGGCTTTGAATTTTATTTCTAATCCATTTTCAGAATGTTTATATGTCATTTTTTTGTTCGATCCCAAATGTTTTATGCTATTAATGTCTCCCTCTCTTAATTTAAAATTTGTATTTAAAGACTTAACAACAGTGCCTTCTTTGGGTTTTCCCAGAAAGGTTAAATACAGGTAGTCTCCATTAATGGTATACCTGATATCTTCTTTGGTAAATTGAATCTTTGCAAAGTGGTTATTATGGTGGGAGTTATAATTATCGGTTGGAATAATGGTAGGGCCTTCACCAAATATAAACCATGGCGATGTATTGTAAATAGCTTCTCCATTAACGTGTAACCATTCGCCCAATTTGGTTAGGTTTTCAACAACTTCTTTTGGAAACGATCCGTCTGCTAAGGGAGGAATATTTAATAAGAATATACCATTTTTACTCACCACATCAACCAACATGTCTACTAACTCGTTAGTCGATCTAATCGGTGTGCTTTCTCTGTAGAACCAGCCATGAGTTTCCCAGTCTAGCGGTACGTTCATATCCATATCTGTCATCCAAACGTCATAAGGTGTTTGTTCCAGCAAACCATTTTCCAAATCTCTCATTCCTATACCTGGAGGGATGTCGTTTGATTTGTAAACAAACTGAACGGATTTATTGTTTTTAATAGCTTGATTATAGAAATATGTAATGAAATCTCGTTGGTATTTTTCGTGGAAAACGGGTTTAGATTTGGTGTTTTGTCCTATATATTTTGAGTTTCTCAGTGTTTTTAGAAAATTACCTTCTTTAGTGCCTCCAAAGCTTGCATCTACCCAGAAAATATCGGGATCATACTTGTCTACACCTTCTTTAGCAAAATTTATCCAATCATCATCATCGATTGAATGGTATGACACCAGAAATTTCATTCCTTTGGCTTTTACAGCTTTTGAAACTTCGCCCACAATGTCTATATGTGGATTTAGTTTATATGAATTGTAATTTGAAAATTTGCTGTCCCAATGCAAGAAGTTACTACCATGCCAACCAATTACACCACCAAATTTGGCGCCTGCCAATTCAAAAAGGCCTGCCCATTTGTTGGCATCGAAATGCTTTGCTGTAAATAAATTTATGGCTTCATCGTTGGATAGGTTTTCGTTACCTTCTTTATACTTTATAGTCCATATACCCCAATGGCAGTAGATACCAAATTTGCTATTGATTAGCCATTGTGGCGTTTGATGTTTTCTTAAAGAAGTCCAATCGCTAGTATAATGACCTTCTTTTTTTTGAGCATGAGAATAGGGACTATATATGATAACAATTAATAGAATAGAAAGGCAAACTAACTGGTTTGTGTAAAAAAAATGTTTTTTCATTGTTTGGATGCGTTTGAATGTATTTCTCTAATTTTCCATGTCATCAAAGTATGCATAAAAAAAGAGCAATTTAAAATAAAGACTTGAAATCTTTATTTTATTAATTGCTCCATTTTATAGTTTATAATTAGTTTACTTACTGCGTTCTAAATTCAAAAACTGGGGATTGAGAGGTGTTTCCGTGTCCATCCTTTGTAACGACCTTCCAGTAGTATACGGTATCGGGGTTTAGGTTGGTACCCGAAGCGTTGGAACTGGAGGTATTGGTAAGTAATGTAGTCGGCGGGTTGGCCGTATCCAGATACACATCATAGGATTCGATATCATTATCGATATCGCTTCCCGTCCACTTTAGGTCAGGGCTCGTAACTGCGAGGCCTCCCATAACCGGGCTAACCAGTTCTGCAGGGAACGGTGCATGATTTTCAACAGGCGCCCCGGCATTATAGAACCTCCATTTAGGGCTGATGGCCGTTTGTGTAGAACCATTGACCTTAGAAACGACAAGCCATGCATAAGGCACGCCCCTTAGTATGGTTTCCTGTACCGTGGTACTCTGTGTATTTACATTTTTAACCGTATTGTCCAGTAGGTTTTCTATAACCAGGGTATAACTATCGGTATTCTCGGATGCTTCCCACTCGAAAGGAACGGTACTCATTTCATCAGAAACAATGGTTCCCTCGTTACACTCAGAATTTTCAAGAGGGAAGAGCAGAGCAGCCGCCTTGGGCGTTGTATTGCCGCCTCCATCGCCACCGTCATCGCTACCGCCACATCCGGCAATGATTAAAAGGACAAACAAATAGGCTAATGGATTTATATGTTTATTGTAATTTATCATTTCTTAATAATTTTAGATTGAGAATTAACATTAGGGGCTACCACATTAACAAAGTACAGACCGGCAGTAAGGCCTTGCACACCAACAACTAGGTTTTGGGTATCTCTGTTCACACTTTTTTGAAGCACTACCTGACCGGTAGAAGAGATCACTTGGTAGGTAACGATTTGTTCATCACTATCAGGGAAGGCGATGGTAAACTGGTTATCTACAACAGTAGGAGCTACCGTAACACGATCGAAAAGGAAGATGTTCTGTTTGTGCTGTCCTTGGCAGTCCTTGTTAGTGGTAACCTCCAGATTGTTGGCACCTTTGCTCAGCTGTAGTGTTACCTGGCTTTTGTCCGTAATAGTAAGCGCACCATTTAAATTAATTCTATAAAGTTGGCCCCCTTGTAAGTCAAGTGAAACAGAAGCTTTTAATTTATCTACCTTCGTTAGCACTGATAAAGCTTCAGGCTCATCAATTTTTACATCAAAACATTGTTCGTAATCGGCATCAGCAGTAGTTGTAATGCAAATAGTGTAATCTCCACCTTCCATATTATCGAATACCACGTTAGATGTAAAGGTTTTTTCGTTACTGGTTCCTTCTATTTTAGCAGTAAAGGTATAAGATGTTTCTTTAGATGTAATAGTTACAGATCCATTATTACTACTTCCACAGTTTTCGCCAGTGGCTAAAACAGAAAAGTTGTCTGCTGCTAGAGTAAATACAGGGCAACCAACAGCATTTACTGTTGAACCTTGAGGGGTGTCTGCACATTGATCATGCTCATCGGCTACACCGTCATTATCTTGATCGTTTTCAGGTAATAAAACACAGTTTTCACCTGGCAGGCCATAACAACCTAAACCAGAAGGACCGTATTGAGGATCCCAGTCTATACCAGCAACCCAGTTATCACCACCGAATTCGTAAGCTCCAGCATCTGGATTAGTACCTTGAAAACCGTCTGTTATTCCTGCTATGACTCTTCCTGCATCTATAGGGCTAGAACCTGCTTTTAAGGTGAAATCACCACCTGCCGCATTATTAAATACTGAGCTATCTATTATTAAATTATTTTGTTGATCAGATTGAGGTTCCCAAGTTGTCTCAGTCTCTTGAGTATTAGGATTATCTGTTCTTTCAGAATCTGTAATATTGTTCCATACATTTACATTAGAGAATGCGGTACCTGATAGATGCCATGCACCCATAGCACCACCTGTAGCTTGTATAAACGTATTATTGTAAATATTAATGTCCAATGCATTCCAATTCATCTGTACTGCTGTCCATTCTACATTCCATACAACATTGTTATAGACTTCAAATCCGTTAGGGTTAGTATCTAAATAAATTCCTGCTGCTTTTTTAAGATCTCCTCTTCCTTGCGCATCATGAAACCAATTATGATGTATTGATATGTTTTTTGGATTAGCGGCAGCACTAGCGGCATTACTAGATCCAGAGTAATAAAACAACCCACAATCATCAGCAATTAAGTTACTGAATGAGACATCGTTAAATGCGATTTCAGAATTGTTGTTTATTACATTCATACCATCACGTCCAGACCTTGTAATTGTATTGTTTAAAATCTTTGAATCTGAGGCATCTCTAGATCGAATTGGACCATCATAATTACCTAAATATCCAGAATCATGGATGTAATTGTTTTGAATTAAAGTATTTCTTCCTTGATCGATAATTGAAGATCCATCATTAAATGCGATTTCACATTTTTCTATAATATTACTATCAAATCTTGGATTTGACCAATTGATTTCAATAGCCCCAACTCCTGTTGAAATACCTTCTGCAGCACTTCCACGAGTCATACCTCCATAAAAACTAGATACCTGATATAGTCTATTGGAATTTCCATTTAAATGTATAGTTCCTCCAAAAACTGCTAAGTTTCTAATTTCAATATAATTTTTCCTATTAATGTTAATGGTACTTTCTCTTCTCGAAACTAGAATGGAATTATCACTAGGAGCACTTCCTGATGGTAATTGTACAAATAATTCTCTTGTTGTTGGGTTAAAATACCATTCATTTTGGAAATCTAAGGCCTCTTTAACACCTTCAAGGTAAAAATCTCCACCATCTCCTGGTGGGTGAAATTGAACTATCCAGCCTGCATTAGTACCATGTGTACTTTGCCAGTCTACCCTTCCTGGTGAACTTGCTGTAATTGGAAATTTCCAAGACGTCCATCCAGAACCTGGTCGATCACCATAAAACCATAGTGTCCCTCCATCTTCCCATGCATAATTAGGTATTTCACTATTTGATAAATGTCCTGAAGCTGTGCTACTTCCATCACTACCGCCTGTACTTCTTCTAGAATCTATGGTAAATCTATCACCATCTACATTATTAGGCCATCTAGCTAAATCTAATACTGTTCCTTCATGCATTACAAACATGCGTTGGCCAGAATTCCAATCCAAAGTACTTTTGTAAATACTTCCAGAATCTTGAGTGAAGTTATTTACGTTTTCCATAGCAGATATTATAACCCTTTCTCCTGGATATGATTGGTAAATAATAGGATTTCCTGCCGTTCCTGAATTTATAGGTGTAAGTGTTTCTTCGTAAGTACCTTCTCTAATGTATACAATATCTCCGGCAACAGCAACACTAGCTGCTTTTGTTATCGTAAGGTAAGGACTGTCTATATCACCAGTGTTTAAGTCGTCGTCTCCATTTTTAGCTACATAAATGTCTTTAGCTAAAGCATTGAAAAACATTAACAAAACTGGTATGATTATAAGTTTTTTCATATTCAATTGTTTTAAGTGTTTTAGTGTAAGTATATAATAAAGTTATTTAGTGTTTTTATTTATGATTTCTTGAAGCTGCGCTTCAAACTTTTCTACTTTTTCAGGGTGTTTTGATGCAATGTTTATAGCTTCGCCAGCATCTTCACTTAATAAGTAGAGCTGTGGTTCTGTTAAAAACCCGGCATCGATTCCTTTTTCGTTAACCCATTCGTAACCTTTTTTGCTTTTTGGTTGTATGTACTTGTATTGACCAGATCTTAGGGCATAGGTATAGGCTTCTTCTAACATTAACGCTCTTCCTGTTTTGGATTTACCAATCCAGGCATTCCAATGATCTTCACTATCCAACACATCGGTATTAGGCGTTTGTTGCGTCATTGCAGAAACGGAAGCCAATAAATCTACTTGGTTCATTAAGGCGTTGGATTCTCCCGGTAAAATAGTTTTTGGCCAATAGGTAATTGTTGGTACTCGTGTACCTCCTTCTAAGATACTATATTTACCACCACTGAAAGGACCTGCGGGTTTATGTTCTCCTAAAAGTTCTACGGCATTGTCTTCATAACCGTCATTAAGTACAGGGCCGTTATCACTTGTGAAAATAATAAGCGTATTTTCTGCTATTCCCAGGTCTTTTACTTTTTTTATTATTTCTCCAACTACATAATCTACTTGTACAATAGCATCACCGCGTGGTCCCATTTGGCTTTTGCCCTTAAAATCGGAGTGAGGTAGTCTTGGTACGTGTATATCGTGAAATGAATAGAATAAAAAGAATGGGTTTTTAGCATTTTTTTCTAAAAAGTCATGTGCTTTTTTATTAAATACATATGGAAAGTCTTCATCTACCCATTCGGCAGATTTACCGCCTCCCATATAGCCTATTCTACTTATACCATTCACTATAGTTTTATTATGTTGCGGGTCTGCAGCTTGTCTGCGTAGCTCTGGGTTTTCTTCACCGGTTGGTCTGTCACCAACTTTTTGGTTATAACTTACTTCAATAGGATCGTCGGTCGATAGGTTTATAACATGCCCATTTTCTAAAAATACGGTTGGAACGCGATCTCCGGTGGCAGGAAGCAAGAAACTGTAATCGAACCCAATTTCGTTAGGACCTGGTTGTATTTTGGTATTCCAATCTATATTTCCGTTACCTAAACCTAAATGCCATTTTCCAACAACACCTGTTGTATATCCTGCCTTTTTTAGGGTTTTAGGCAATGTAGATCTGTTAGGATCGATTAATAGAGGAGCGTCGCCTTTAAGTACAGCGGCTTTATTTCTAAAAGCATAATTTCCGGTTAGCAAAGAATATCTGGAAGGTGTACATGTTGCCGCAGCGCTATGGGCATCTGTAAACCTTAAACCATTTGCAGCCATGTTGTCCAAATGAGGTGTTTTTACCCTTTTGGCTCCATAGCATCCAATATCACCATACCCTAAATCGTCTACATACAGTATAATGATGTTTGGTTTTGTTATTGGATTTTCTTTTTGCGTTGCCTCTTTACTGGATTTGTTATTATTGCATGCCAGTAATAAAGCACATAAAACTATTACGCTTAGTTTTAAAATTTTTGTCATTTTTTGTTATTCAGGTTTTAAGGTGTATGATCTCACCCAATCATAATAGGTTGTATTTTTTGAGTTATCTGCTAATTCTTCTGGGGTAGGGGGAGTTTCCCAATTATATGTTTCTGTTACTAAATGCATATACATTTCTCTATTGAATGGTTTGTCTCTAAAGAATGTACTTGGATTCATTGTAAATTGATATTCGCCATCTAAGTATATTTTTATGGTATTGGCATCTATCCACCAGCATCCATAAACATGATAAGCTTCATTTGCAGGAGGATCGATTTCTGTGACTTTACCTCCGGCAGATTTTACTGTTCTTTCTCCATTACAATCTGTATGGAATATATGTGTATTGGAGTGGAGTTTGGTTCTAAAGTCTAAATCTCTTTTTTGATGTCCTACAACTTCCACAATATCTAATTCCAATTGTTCGAATGGACATTGGCTAGAAACGGGCTTGTTTTTTAACCAGAAAGTGGACGACATTGAAACGCTTGACGCTTTCATGCGCGTTTCATAATACCCATAAAAGGCATCTTTTGCGACTGATGCTACGGCGCCTCCTGCTATATTATACTTTTTATCTCCTTTTAGCACGGAGTTTTTAATTTGTAGGTTTCCATCTTTTACAGATACCGAATAGGCTCTGAATGTAGCTGGAGGTCTACCATGTACCCAGTAGGGGGATCTGTCAAACCATTTTGTTTTATCTAATTTTTCCTGATTAAATTCATCTGAAAATTTTTCATTCTTAACCCATTTATACCCTTTGGGTGCTTTAGGTGGTTGTGCCTGAAGCAAAGAAGGTATAATGAGTAGAATGATATAGAATATAGTTTTTTTCATTGTTTAAGCTAATGTTACTGCGTTCTAAATTCAAAAACTGGGGATTGAGAGGTGTTTCCGTGTCCATCCTTTGTAACGACCTTCCAGTAGTATACGGTATCGGGGTTTAGATTGGTACCCGAAGCGTTGGAACTGGAGGTATTGGTAAGTAATGTAGTCGGCGGGTTGGCCGTATCCAGATACACATCATAGGATTCGATATCATTATCGATATCGCTTCCCGTCCACTTTAGGTCAGGGCTAGTAACCGCTAGGCCTCCCATAACCGGGCTAACCAGTTCTGCAGGGAACGGTGCATGATTTTCAACAGGCGCCCCGGCATTATAGAACCTCCATTTAGGGCTGATGGCCGTTTGTGTAGAACCATTGACCTTAGAAACGACAAGCCATGCATAAGGCACACCCCTTAGTATGGTTTCCTGTACCGTGGTACTCTGGGTATTTACATTTTTAACCGTATTGTCCAGCAGGTTTTCTATAACCAGGGTATAACTATCGGTATTCTCGGATGCTTCCCACTCGAAAGGAACGGTGCTCATTTCATCAGAAACAATAGTTCCCTCGTTACACTCAGAATTTTCAAGAGGGAAGAGCAGAGCAGCCGCCTTGGGCGTTGTATTGCCGCCTCCATCGCCACCGTCATCGCTACCGCCACATCCGGCAATAATTAAAAGGACAAACAAATAGGCTAATGGTTTTATATGTTTATTGTAATTTATCATTTCTTAATAATTTTAGATTGAGAATTAACATTAGGGGCTACCACATTAACAAAGTACAGACCGGCAGTAAGGCCTTGCACACCAATAACTAGGTTTTGGGTATCCCTGTTCACACTTTTTTGAAGCACTACCTGACCGGTAGAAGAGATGACCTGGTAGGTAACGATTTGCTCATCACTATCAGGGAAGGCGATGGTAAACTGGTTATCTACAACAGTAGGAGCTACCGTAACACGATCGAAAAGGAAGATGTCCTGTTTGTGCTGTCCCTGGCAGTCCTTGTTAGTGGTAACCTCCAGATTATTGGAACCTTTGCTCAGCTGTAGTGTTACCTGGCTTTTGTCTGTAATAGTAAGCGCACCGTTTAGATTAATTCTATAAAGCTGTCCGCCTTTTAAATTTAAAGAAACGGAGCTTTTAGATTTATCTACCTTCGTTAGTACAGATAGATTCTCAGGTTCGTCAATTACAACAGTATATTTAAGGCTAACACTGGCATCTGTTGTAGAAGTAACGGTTACATCATAAGTTCCTGTTGCTAGGTCTTCAATGCTATATCGTGCTGAAAAATCGTATGTTGCATCTACGCCATTTCCGGTTACATGAACTTGATAATTGTCTTGAATCAATGGGTTAACGGTTATGGCTCCGTTATTTTGATCTGGACATGCATTTCCGGAGCTCAATACGCTTACTCTATTTTTAGCGGTATCGAACTTTTCAACGGTTAAGATTAATGAACTAATTCTTCCTCCTGAATCTGGGAATTCAATGCTTACTTCGTTATTTGTATTTAATACGTTAGCAGGAAAAGGAATATCTATCATGCCAAAGAAATCATCCCGACCTACCTGATCGTAACCTCTCCAATTAACTGGCATAGGAATATTTTGTCCGTTTACTTTTACTATAGGTTGTTTGGATACGTTGTGCTTTCTTCCAATACTCATTCTTAGGGTAGCATAACCATCTCCAGTTGTAACGTCATTAAAATTATAAATAATAGGGGTGTTAGCGTTTATGGCCTGCAAGTAATCAAGTGTGTAGTAGTTTTTAGCCCTTAAAGCGTTATCAAATACAACTGGATCACTAAAGTTATACTCTAAAACAACTGTTTCGTCTTTTATTAATGTGATTGTAGAAGGGGCAGTTGTAGTGGTGTTAATTGATAAGTCTGGCATGGCATTAACATATACTTTTAATGCTTTGGTTTTTACGTCAACGAAATTAGGAATGTCCGAAATCATTTGTAAATCAACCGTTTGTTCGTTTTCATCCAGGTTACTTAGTGCCACATACATTTTGTTACCATCAACAAAAGCATGGGTTTGTATATCCGGATTGTCGCTTTTAATTAAAACACGTTTTCCCTTTACATCTTTCCATAGTTCGTAAAACATTATTCTAGGGCTGTATTTCCATCCTGCAGGTGTAGGATCTCCAATATTTGTTGGTATCCATAGGGCCGGGGTATAGGGTTGGTAGTTATTTGCGGCTGTTATATGCCAGGTGGCTTTCCCAACCATAAATGGAATTGAGTTGGCTAAACGGTCTTGCCTGTCTAATAAGTTAAAGAGGATATGATTTATTGAAATCATGGTTTGCGAACTTGCAATTTCGCTGTAATCAGGACCATACCCTTTTTCTATAGCACCATATTCTGTAATAGCATGTGGTTTAATGGCTCCCCATTTTATAAAACTATAGTTTTCTATTAAATCCAGAATAGCTTCAGAATTACTTCCTGAACGCTTTGTGTCTTGTCCTGTTATATTGATACCATCGTAGAGGTGGGTAGAAAATCCGTACATATTATCTCCAGCAGTATCCATAAACATTTTCATGTTTTCTTCCCAATGGCCAAAATCATTTAATTCCATTGATGGCCACGCTGATGAGTATCCCACAACTTTCATATTGGCTAGTGCAGGGCTATCGCTAATTCTTTTAGCTACTTCGTTATAGAATTGAGCCATTTGAAGTTTTATACGGTCATTTTCTGATGAATTCCAGCCGCCTGAATAAAAGTCGTCTGCATGCACAAAAGGCTCATTCATAACTTCAAAAAATTCTAATGCATTACCGTTGCTTTCATAGTCCTTAAAGTATTCTACAGCCCAATCTGCTGCGGCATTTAGATCTAAGCCATCTAGAAATGCAGTACGGGGATGACTCGTCATTACCCAGCCTTCTTTTACATCTCTTACATCATTGTTTCCAGGACGGTCGCCAGGGTATACACCGGCTCTTCTTTCTGACGCGGTGTTGCTGGATGCGTTAAAGGCATAGCCATAAGGCCCCCAAAATTGTCTGCCTCCTGTTACATTATAGTCATTCCTGAACGTAGTGGCGTCTGAATCGCTACTGGCATCATGAACGTTAAAATACTTGGTTCTGTCTAATTCGGATTCGTCCCCTATAAATCGCTCGCAATTTATATCTATTCGAACTGTTGCGTTTTGCGCCTTGACTTTTACCGTTAAGTAAAAGGCAAATAATAGTAGGATAAATGTTCTATAGTATTTGTATTTCATACAATTTTTTTTAAAAATTTGGCAAATACAAAGTTACCTCACAAGTAGCCCTAGGGGAAGGACATATGTTTTAAATGGTATAACGAATGTGTTTTTGCTACTGGTTTTTTAACCATTTGTCGAGTAGTGCTATCCAGTTTTTTAAATGGGGATTGTTTTTACCGAAAGCGAAGCCATGACCGCCTTTAGGGTAAATATGCATTTCTGTTAAGACATTGTTTTTTTTGAGAGCTTGAAAGAAAAATAGTGAATTTTCTATAGGAACAATATTATCGTCGGTAGTGTGTAAAATAAAGGTAGGGGGTACTTTGTTATTTACTTGTAATTCATTTGAATAGAAATGAACTATTTCCTTAGAAGGATTTTTACCTAATAAGTTAAACTTAGAGCCTTGATGTGTTATGGCGTCTTTCATTGAAATTACGGGGTAGATCAATGCCATAAAATTTGGTTTTGCACTTAAGTTGTCAATATTATCCTGGTTTTCATAGCTTTTGTAGTCGTAATGGGTGCCAAGTGTAGCGGCTAGATGGCCTCCTGCCGAGAAGCCTAAAACACCTATTTTGTTTTTATGTATGTTCCATTTTTCGGCGTTAAAGCGTATTAGTTTTATGGCGCGTTGTACATCCTGTAATGGCGCTAAATGGGGTTTGATTATTGATTTTGACTTTGGTAGCCTATATTTTAAAACAAATGCTGAAATGCCTAACGTGTTTAACCATTTTGCAAAGTTTGTGCCTTCGTGATCAAAGGCTAAATTGCCATAACCACCACCTGGTAAAATTAAAACAGCTTTTTTTGTTGAAATGTTTTTTGGAGCTATAAATACTTCGAAACTTGGTACTTGTACATTGGAAATACTTTTTATGTTTCCAATTTTTACAATTTCCTGCTCGTTGGTTTCTTTTTGATTTGGAACTGTTTTCCACAGTGTAATAACAGTTTCTTGTGCTAATAGGCTAAATGATATTAGGGAGAAGGTGCAAACAAAAAATAATTTTTTTAACATGTGGCTTCCAAATTGTATTGATTCGTTAAATCTGGTTAAGATTTAAATTTATTCTTTATCCATTTACGTGTTGGGGCTTCAAGGTACTTAAAAGACAGATAACCAATAAGAATGACTACAAGTATAAAAATAATGTAATAGCTTCTAGTTTCAAATAGGGAGTTGTTAAATGGTCGTAATATGCCGTTTACTTTTTCATTTCTATCTAGCATAAAGTAAAACGCAATTAAATTGATTATAAACATATGCCATATGTAAATTGAAAAGGACCAATCACCTAATTTCCTTAGAATTTTAAATGCATAGAGTTTATTGGTGAATTTACTTCCGTAAGCAGATGATAGTATAAGCATCATGAATATAAAAACGGTAATGGTATCGTACCATGATAGATACATGGATATAGCGCTTAATATTAGTAAGGAGGCAAACATCCAGCTTTTTCCAAAAATATTTTTGAAGGTTGAGAATTTATAAACTTGCCAAACAATCATTCCTGCGATAAACCCAACAATACCACGAAGTGTTCCCCAGTGCCAATTTACATCTAAATCTTTTTTATCTGGGTTAGGGGGATAGGTTAAAAAGGGCTGCATAGGTGCGAGAACAAACTCAATAAAAAACCAAAGAGCTATAACTAAGATTAGCCCTAAGATCCATTTTTTGTAACCTATTTTCTTGAAAGCTATAAAGGCAAACGGAAAGATCATGTATGCCCACCATTCTGCACTTAAACTCCATGCGGGCATGTTCCATGTGGCAAAATCGAAAATACCTACGGTTTCTAAAAACAGTAATTGTACGGGGATGGCATCTAATCTGTATATGTGCTGATTCCAATCGCTTAATAATTCGAATTTCCCAACATATAAATAGGCTAAAAATAAGCATACCTCTGCCGTTAAGACTAAAAAGTGCAAAGGGTATATTCTAGCAAATCGCGCAATTAAAAAGGTTTTATAGCTTTTTTTTGCAATACCTTTATTGAAAGTGTCTTCGTATACATAGCACATTATAAAACCACTTAAAATGAAGAATAGGTCAACCATTAAGTAGAGCTTATTAATAATCCCGCTTTCCTTGTCTAGTATGATGGCTCCCAAAAAGAAATGGAAATGCAATGTGGCTACTAAAATAGCGGCAATGCCTCTTAAAGAGGATAGATTATGTAAATAGGGCTTCATACTTATTGATTAAAAAAAGAGGCTGTTTCAAAAGTTATGGTATTCAATACGACATCGAACTTACTTTTAGAAACAGCCTCTTTTAATTTTTCCTAATATAGAAAAATGATTCTATTTTTTAGGTGTTATCTTAAATGAGAATGCATGTTTGCCCACTTGTTTTTTAGGTAGTTTTATTTTTAAGCCTTCTGCATCTGTTTTAAAATCTAAATGCCCTTCGTTTCCTAACAATTCAATGGAAGCAATGTTTGTTTTAAGTAGTTCGTTGCCTTCTTTAAACGATGTTATGGTTAGTTCTTCCTCTTCTGGCCAGTCTAAAACTATAGCATATAAAATATCTCCTTTAGTTGTAAAGCGAATATCTTTAGAAGTATTGTCTGCATTTTGGTTTTCGCTTAAATGACCTTCTTTTACCTTAGCATCACCTTCGCCGTATATTTCGAAAGTTCTTGTACCGTAAATAGCTTCGCCATTTACTTTTAACCAAGCTCCCATTTCTAAAAGACGTTCTTTTACAGGCTCTGGAATTTCACCATTTGCTTTTGGAGTTATGTTTAGTAAAACGGCACCGTTTTTACTAACTACATCAACTAAAAAGTCAACTAATCTGTTCGTGGATTTATAATCTGGATCGCTAATATGTGACCATGACTTCCAATCGATAGAATCGTCTGTTAACCATGGAAAATCTTTCTTTTCGCTCATTCTTGAACGCTCAAGATCTAATACAGCAGTTCCTTCTTTAAAGTCTTTGAATTTGTATGTTGATACGACTTCTTTTCCGTTTTTATCTGCTGTGTTGTAGTAGTGCTCTAAAAATTCTTTTCTGTGCTCTTCGCTAACAACATCCATTTTATTGTCGAACCACACTAAATCCGGATCGTACTTTTCAATGATTTCTTTTAATCTGGCTAACCATTCGTCATTAAATTTCTTGTCTGCCAATGGGTAGTATTTCTCAACACCATTTTCAATTTCATGGTTGCTACGTGGCATTTGGTTGTCTCCTTTTTTTAACTTAGGTCCGTATAAACCAGCATATTTAGGATCTGAAGCATCTGTAGTTTCATCCCATGTTGGGTACCATCCGAATAACCATTGACGGTGATAGGTAGCAATAAATTTCATATCGCGTTTACGGATTTCTTTTGATAGTTCTCCCATAACATCGCGTTTAGGACCTTTATCTTTGGCGTCCCATTCTGTAAGATCACTATCCCACATGGCAAAACCATCTGCATGTTCAGACACTGGTCCTGCAAATTTAGCTCCAGCCTTTTGAAATAAATCTGCCCATTCTGCAGCGTTAAATTTTTCGGCTTTGAACATTGGAATGAAGTCTTTGTAACCAAATTTATCGAGTGTACCATATGTTTTTACGTGGTGGTCGTAAAAAACACTGGCCTTACCATCTTTAGCTTCTGGATTGTCTTTGTTTACATACATCCAGTGTGCATACCATTCGTTTTCGAACTCTGGTACGGAGTATGGCCCCCAGTGGCAGTATATACCAAATTTAGCATCTAAAAACCATTCTGGAGTTTTATGTTGTTTTAGTGATTCCCAATCGGCAGAGTATTTTGCCTCTTCCTTAACTACTACAGCAGTTTCGTCTTTTTTGGTCTCTTTACAAGCAAAAAGCATAACAGATATAGTGAGGATAAAAGTTACTTGTTTGATGAATTTCATTTTATGTTTATTAACGTTATTTTGAATAGTGCTAATGTATTTATATAATATTTTTCTAATGAAACCATATGAATTATATTATATAACAAATGTCTAATAGTAAAAATATCAATATTCATTAAAGGTTTGATACTTCAAAACTTAAGCGGTCTTATGCGTTATATGAAGTATTAAGGGGCCGTTGTTTTATATTTTTTTGGTAATTTTTTTATAGGTTTTATTAGAATGTTTTTATAAAACACTTCGGCTGCTTCAGATTGAATTTGAATTTTTCCTTCGGTCATGGGTGTCCAAACATTATCGATTTTCGCTTGTGCATTTTTTACAACCATGACTATTTCTCCGTTTAATACGTGAATGGCCATGTTTTCGAAACAAATAAGTTCCATGGTATTCCACATTCCGTGTTCTTTTTCCGGATCCCCTGGTTTATAACATCTACCTGTTTTAAAACCTTTGCCCCAACTAAAATCTACTAATGGTGCATTGGGATCAAAATAAAACTTATTGCCTTTTTTTACTGCAGTAGCTTGTGCTTTTACATTATCGTCGCCTATGGTGATAAAATCGCCACAATCTGTTTGTTGTACTTCGCATTCGAGGCTTGTCATCCAAACATTCCAAAAATCTGTATAATCGCCAATGCTGTGATACAGCACACCGCTATTTCTTTTTTTGTTTAGTCGTGGTTCCCATTTTTTATCGCCCCATTTAAATTCCCATTTTAAGTGGTAATTTTTATAGGGCTTTTTTGTTACAAGTCCTGCAAAAATTTCTCCTGATATTTTTAAAATATTCTCTCCACCTTCTTCAATTATGGTGAATACTTTTTTTGGGTCTTTATTCAAACCTATTGGTGTCCCTTTAGTTACATCGTCAAATTTTTCATAGCCATCAATTTTGGTAGAACTATGAGGTGCTCCCATAAAAATATCCCAGTCGGATAACTTATTCTCTAATAAATTATACCAGGCTGTGGTGTTTTGGGCTACTATTTTGTTTGCTGAAATGAATATGAAACAACTGTAGATTAATATTGTAACTGTTTTTTTCATGTGTTTAAAGTAAGATGTTTTTAGCTAGCAAAACCAGTAACCCCAAATAACATGGATTACTTTTTAGTTTTTACGCCTTTGGCTACATGTTGTTTTTTATTCCATGTTGTAAATCTTCTAATGTATTGATAATCTGAATTTTTATATTGATGTGTTAATCCCCATCTTAAAATTTCGGTAGGGTTCTTTTCGTTATCAGCAGTTCTGTTTAAACCAATGGCGTGGGGCGCTCCTTTTACCACACCTTTTATTTCGAAATTAATACCATCTGGCGCCCACTGTACTGTGTTTTTCTCAGGACCGTCTGTTGTTATTAAAGATGCTATACCACCATTATAGGGCCAAACACAGATTTCATGACCACTATTGCTAATTGGGTTATATGGCGATTTTATATAGGGACCTTTGGGGTTGTCTGCTATAGCAACACCATGTCTTATTTGACGCCCGCCAAAGGTTATGGCTTCTCCCATTTGTTCTCCTTTATAGTATAGGTAGAACTTTCCTTTGTATGGTAATATGCAAGGGTCGTGTACTTTATGGCTATCGAAATCGCCTTTTTTCTCTACGGCGAATCTATCTTGTTCTTCACCTTTCCAAATACCATTACCTGCCGGACTTAGTATGGGGGCTTTGCTTTTTGTCCATGGTCCATTAGGAGAATTGGACCAGGCTAAGCCAACTTGATTTTTAACTCTAACCGTATAAGGTGATTTTACTGTTTGGTAGCATAGATAGTACATGCCTTCGTGTTCCATAATTTCTACAGTAAACACAGAGCGATCATCGTAAGCACCTTTTTCGCCGCGAGGTACGGCCATACCTTCTTCTTTCCATGTCCATCCATCTGTTGAGGTTGCATACCAAATATCACATCTGTCCCAAGGGAATACTTTGTCGTTTTCTACATCGCCTCCAAAACCTTGAGAAGGCCCCGTACTTTTACTATACCAAACATAATATTTTCCATCGTGTTTAATCATGGCACTTGGGTCTCTTCTTACTACGCCTTCTTCATAAGCTAAGTCGCCTTTTAAATCTGCTACATTATGTTCGAAAAACCATTCGTTTCCTAAATCTGTTGGCCATTTTAAAGCTCTTTTTGAAGCTGCACTCAATTTGTCTTTATTGGTGATGCCTAAAAAGTCCAATTTTTCATCGGAAATCTCAACTTGCGTGTTTTTCTGTATGGTTTCTTTTTTTTCTTTTGGGTTGCAGTTAATTAGTACCAGTCCTGTGCCTATGTACCCTATTAGTATGTATATTATTCTTTTCAAACTGCCTTGTTTTTGCTTTTTCGGTTGGGTTATTTTTTATTTAAACCTGCGGGGAATTTAGAGATGGGTTTAATTTGTATATTCTTATAATAAACTTCTGCGGCTTCCGATTGAATTTGAATTTTACCCCTTGTTACCGGAATCGTTTTTCCGCCTATATCGTAACGGGCATTTTTAACTCTGTTTACTACTTTGCCATTAACTAAGTGAATGCTTTCATCTCCCAAGCAATATATTTCAAGTGTGTTCCATTCTCCGTTAGGGTTTTCGTGTAATTCAGATTTACTTGCTTGTCCAGATTCAAAACCTTTGGCCCATTTTAATGGTGTTAATTTTCCTTTTGGGTTGTATACAAAATAAGGTTTTCCGTTAGCATTTAGCTTCCTATCGGCAGGAACATCTCCATAAACATCTCCTAAAGCTATAAAATCACCACAGTCGCCTTCTTGTACCTGAAACTCCAAACACGCCATCCATACGTTCCAAAATGCCCCGTGAGGTCCTTTAGCGTGATATAAAATACCGCTATCTCTTTTGTCTTTTAATCGTGGTTCCCATTTTTTTTCGCCCCATTTAAATTGGGTTTTAAAGTGATAGTTGCTGTATTCGTTTTTGGTTGTTAACCCGCCATATATTTCTCCTGTGATGTAAAGGATGTCCTCGCCATTTTCTTGTATAACGGAAAATACATTTTTAGGGTCGTTATTTAGCCCTAATGGTTTACTGGTTCTTACGTCATCCGACTTTTCAAAATCTATATCAACAGAGGTATGAACGCCTCCCATCCAAACATCCCATTTGGATAGTTTAGAATCTAATAGGTTTTCTCCCTTTTTAGGAATCTGGACATTTGTTTTTTTCATGGCCCAAAGCATACCTTGCTTTAGGTGCTCTAGAAAGTCGTTATCCTGATATGTTTCTTTTGTATGCCCCATACCTGTATAAAAAACTCTTCCTCCTTCGTAGTGCAGATACCAGGAAATTGGATGTTGCATCCCCATTTTTTCACCTTTATAACTGGTTTCATCTAATTCTAGGATAACATTAACGTGAGATGCCACAGGTTTTCTGAAATTATACCATTCGTCAAATTTTTGGAAGGTGTCTTTGTAGTTTCCAATGGCTGGATGATAACATTCCGGATTAACTTTTACGGTAGCTAGTTGCTGCTTTGGGTGCGATTTAAACTGGGCGCCTACCATTTGTTCGTAAAAAGGCCAATTGAATTCTGTATCGCTAGCTGCATGAAGACCGACATAGCCACCTCCTTGGTTTATATATTTCTCAAAAGCTTTTTCTCCTGTTTCATCCAATATGTTACCTGAAGTGTTTAAAAACACGATTAGCTTAAAATCATTCAGTTGCTTTTCGTTAAAAAAGAGTGAATCCTCAGTTGTAGTGATATCCCAATTGTTTTCTGATGCCATTTTTTTTAAAGCAACTATGCCGTCAGGGATGGATTGATGTCTCCAACCATTTGTTTTAGAAAATACTAATATTTTATCTTTTTTTATGGGCTCATGTAAAGCTAAGGCTTTAGAAGCATTATTGTTATTGGCTTCTTCGTTTTGTTTTGCTTTACTGTTGTACGAAGCAAAACAAAGCCCTAAAGTTGCTATTAGTATTAGTTGCTTTAAAAAAAATGGCATATTGTTTATAATTTAATTGTTGTTTTGATTGATTTGGAGGCACCTAATGCTTCACTGCGCTTTGATGGTAAAGAACCGTTTACGTAAATTGTGTAGTCTCCTTTTCTAGTAACTTCTTTGCCTTCATCATCAAATTGGTTGAAGGTTTCTTTTGATAGGTTAAAAGTTACTGATTGTGTTTCTCCTGCTTTTATAAAAATACGTTTAAATGATTTTAAATCGTAAATAGGATCTTTGGAACCAGCTAGGGGAGAACTAATGTATAATTGCACAACTTCTTCAGAGTCTATTTTTCCTGTGTTTGTTACTTTTACGGTTGCTTTATAATTATCATCAATTTTAAGGTCTTTATATTCAAAAGATGTGTATGATAGACCAAAACCAAATGGGTACAAAGGTTCTTCTGTCATGTACTTATAGGTTCTTCCTTTCATGTTATAATCTTCGTAAGGAGGTAATTGGTCAACTGATTTTGGAAATGTGATCGGTAATTTTCCTGAAGGGGCAACATCTCCAAATAACACATCGGCAACGGCATTACCACCTTCTTCACCAGGATACCAAACAAAAAGTATAGCTTCAACAATATCGTGTAATTCTGGAATGGCAATT
Organism: Flavivirga eckloniae; assembly: GCF_002886045.1. Lineage (NCBI taxonomy): Bacteria > Pseudomonadati > Bacteroidota > Flavobacteriia > Flavobacteriales > Flavobacteriaceae > Flavivirga > Flavivirga eckloniae. Next base: position 4,459,534 of record NZ_CP025791.1, read on the forward strand.
GGGCTTCCTCCTGTTAAAACCAATACTAAAGGTTTTTCTGTTTGACTTTTTATTTTCTTTATATAATCTATTTGGTTTTGAGGCAATTTAATATTTGTTCTATCTCCTTTTTCGCTTGATGCCAAAGCTTCGCCTTCTTCACCTTCTAATAGAGCGGAAATTCCCATAACCGCGATACAAACATCTGATTGACCAGCTTCTCCTGTAGACCAATCTATAGGGTTTACATTTTTTCTGAACGGTAATACTCCGGATTTGTAATTAATACTTGTTCCTGGACTTACTTTACTTACTATACCGTCTAAAATAGTTTGTGTGTTACTGGTTAAACCGTAGTAATTCCCTAATAAAACTTCTTCGTTTGAGGCATTAGGACCAACCACATACATGGTACGTGTATCTTTTTTAAGTGGTAACAGATTGTTTTCGTTTTTTAATAACACTATAGATTTTTGAGCAGCTTCACGGGCTATTTTTCGGTGATCTTCTGAGTCTATAACTTCTGCAGTGATTTTATCGTAAGGATTCAAGCCTATTGGATCGAACATGCCTAATTTAAATCTGGTAAGCAGGTTTTCCTTTAGTCTTTTGTTTAATAAATCTTCGGTGATCAGCTTTTGGTTTAAAGCATTTTGCAGTACTTTATAAACATTTCCACAGTTAATATTGGTACCACTGTGTAATGCCAAGGCAGCAGATTCTTCTGGTGTTTGGGTTACTTTATGAAATGCATGGAAATCTTTTATGGCACCACAATCTGATACGATGTATCCATCGAATCCCCAATCTTCGCGCAAAATATCTTGTAATAGATATGGGCTACCACAGCAAGGTTCCCCTAGTGTTCTATTGTAGGCTCCCATAACACCTTCTACATTAGCTTCCTGAACGAGAGCCTTAAATGCTGGTAAATAGGTTTCAAATAAATCTTTTTTATTAACGACTGCATCAAATTCATGACGAAACTCTTCTGGTCCACTGTGTACTGCATAATGTTTTGCACAGGCAGCGGCTTTAATATAGTCTGGATTATCGCCTTGTAAACCTTTTACAAACGATACGCCTATTCGGCTTGTTAAATAAGGGTCTTCGCCATAAGTTTCCTGTCCGCGCCCCCAACGTGCGTCTCTAAATATGTTTACATTTGGCGACCAAAAAGTTAAACCAGCATATCTACTTCTGTTATTAATTTTAAGTGCTTCGTTGTATTTTGCACGGGCTTCGTCGGATATGGCATTTCCAACACGATGTATTAATTCTTCATCAAAAGTAGCTCCCAGTGCTATGGCTTGAGGGAACACCGTGGCTCTACCATTACGAGCTACACCGTGTAAACATTCGTTCCACCAATTATACTCAGGTATATTTAGGCGTTCTATGGGCGGACAGACATCTAACATTTGCGAACACTTTTCTTCTAGGGTCATTTCAGCAATTAAAGTGTCTACTCTTTTATTCAAAGATAACGAGGTGTCTTCCCATGGGTGTTTTGGTTTAGGTAATTTGGTTTCTTCTTTTGCAGTAGTTTGAGAGGTTTTGCTATTGTTCTCTTTACAACTGTAAAAATTGAAAACACTTATTGCCAATAGAGCTACAGTAAGTGTTTGAATTGTTTTTTTCATAAAATATTATATAATTGAGTTAATCTATTTTGTTAATCGTTCCAATGCGCGTCGATAACTTTTTGAATATGCGGATACTTTTCTCCGTCTTCTTCATTGAGTTCTTTTCGCTTTGCAATAAGTTGTTCTTTTAAGTTGGCTATAATGTCCTTATATGCTGGATTTTTGTATGCATTGTTCATTTCTTTTGGGTCTTTTGTTAAATCATAGAATTCCCAAGCTGGAGGTGTATGCATTGTAAATCTATTCCCCCAACTGCTTTTGTTCCATTCGGCGTCCGGATTATCTGTATCTACCCAGTATTTGCCGTAATAGAAAATAAGTTTATGCTCTTTTGTTCTAATGCCAAAGTGAGCAGGGTTAGCGTGCGCATGGGCCATGTGCATCCAATATCTGTAATATGTAGATTGCTGCCATCCTTCGGGTTCTTTGCCTGTTTCTAGAATGTGTTTAAAACTATGACCTTGCATTTGTTCTGGTGGTGTTCCGCCAGCCATTTCTATTAAGGTGGGGGCAAAGTCGGTGTTGTTGATTATAGCATCGGTTCTGGTGCCTGCTTTAATTTTCGCTGGATATCTTACAAAAAATGGCATTCTTAGTGATTCTTCATACATCCAACGCTTGTCTACATAATCATGTTCCCCTAGCATGAATCCTTGGTCTCCTGTGTAGACTATGATTGTGTTTTCATAGAGTCCTTCGTCTTTTAAAAATTGGATCATTCGTGCCACATTGTCGTCTACGCCTTTTACGCAACGTAAATAGCGCTTTAAGTATTCCTGGTATGTGGCATGGATGTATTCTTTTTCAGACATGAGTTCATGAATTTTTTGCTCTGGATTAAAATCGGGATCGGAATTCTTAACAGATTCTTTATTCCAGGTTCTCATGCCTTTGTTTCTAATGATATTTCTTCTGGAAACAGACGAACCTATATCTCTTACGAGTTCTCCATTTACACCTTGTGTAGCAACAGAGCCGTTGTTGCCATTATGGTACATGCTTGCAGGTTCGGGGATGTAGGTGTCTTCTAAATAGTCTTTATAACGTGGCGCATATTCAAAATCGTCGTGTGGCGCTTTAAATTGGTACATTAAAAAGAATGGCTTGTTTTTATCTCTTTTGTTTTTAAGCCAGTTTATGGTGATGTCGGTAACTATATCCGAACTATGGCCTTTATACTGCTTGCCTTCATAGTTTTCATCGCTGGGGTGGGCATAATTCATTCCGGTTTCGGTCATCCAGGGATCAAAGTAGGACCCTTGTTGGCCGTGGTGCGTGAAGATGTTGTAATAATCGAAATTGGGCTTAGATGTTAAATGGTATTTGCCTATTATGGCTGTTTGATAGCCTAGTTTTTTAATTTCTATGGGTAGGTATTGGTTTTCGGTTGGCAAAACACCTTCTAAATCCAATACACCATTGGCTTGACTATGTTGACCTGTTAGAATAGCAGCTCTACTTGGGGTGCAAATCGAATTATTTACAAAGCAATTATCGAAAATAATACCTTCGTTTGCTATTTTGTCGAGGGTAGGGGTTGGGTTTAACTTTGCGAGTCTGCTGTTGTAAATTCCAAAGGCTTGAGATGTATGGTCGTCTGCCATAATATAAATAATATTTGGCTTCTTTTCAGGCTCTTTTTTTTGAGTTTTTGAGCAAGAATTATTCAATATCAATAGTACCAAAAAGACAAGACGAGGTATTCGATTATTGGTCATTTTCAAGTGTGAATTTATTAGTATAAATATCGGGTATTTATTTGATAAGCGTTATAACATATTTAATAGATGTTACCACATATGTTTTATTTTGAGAGAAAATGTTGTACAAAAAAAGCTTGCAACAAGTTGCAAGCTCCTTAGGTAGGGTGTTGATTTTGAGGGCTAGTTTTTAATGAACTTGGAAACGCTTCCTGTATTTGTTCTTAAAAAGTATAATCCTCTTGCTAAACTTGAAACATCCATATTAGTAAGCTGATTAAAGCTTTTAACTTCTTTTCCTGCTACGTCAAATACTTTGGCAGATTTAATATCGTTGTTTCTTGTTGAAATGGTAATTGTACTTGCTGTGGGGTTAGGCGAAACAGAGATTTTTTGAATACCAATGTCATCTGCTGATAATGTACCATTAATAGTAATATAATTTTGAGCAGGTAAAGTAGCGGTAAAGCCAGAGTCAGAGTTTGAAATTCTTAGGCGATACCCTCCAGCATCTTCCCCTACACCAAAAAGTTCTGATGCTTGCATTTCAGTAGTTGTTTTGAAATTAGAACCGTTAAGAACATTTGCAACAGCACCAGCTGCGTCCATAATTATATCTGCTGATAAATCTGTTCCGGCTGGTAAATCTGCTCCGTGTGTTACGGCTTTTTTCCATTGTTGACCCCATGGTGCCGCATTTTGTTGAACCCATAATTCTACAGTAATTGAACCACCAGGGATAACTGCATCTGAAGTATAAGTAATAGGAATTGTTAACGAAGTTCCTGTGTCAAATGTATTACCATTCCAAGATAGGGCGTCTTGAGCAAAAGAAATAGCTGCTGCTAAAAAAGCAGTTAAAAAAAGTAATTTTTTCATCATGTAATTTATTTAAGAGTTAATTTAAGTTACCCAATATTAAAAAATGTATTAGTGAAATTGCTGTATAAATGATTCATTTAGTAGAACATATGTTTTTTTACTAATAAATACTAATTTTTATTGTAAGTATAATCTTTCGTTAATTGGTTGAGAAAATTTTTGTTGTATTGTTGTTAATAGCAGTGAGAATAGCAGTTTTGCTATTTGGAAGTTTTATTTTCTGAATATCTTTAACGTTATATGGTGCAAAAAAACCACTTTCCAGATAATTTAAGGATTTAAATGTTCCTGTTTTTGTGCCAAGCATTAATAGCCCGACAGATGCATCTGCTCTGGTTGTTTCAACTTCTACTTCAAATTTGTTTCCTGCAATTAGTATATCGTTTATCCCGTCTTGATTAAAATCTTCTACTGTAATACCATTAATTACAGAAAATTGGGCTTGAATGGGTAACTTTTCTATAGTTAATTTGCCGCTTTTGTTTTTTAAAATAATGCTTGCAAATTCTTTAGCTTCGTATTTTAAGGCTTTATTGTTTACATCTCCAATTATTTGCGAAATATCTGCTTTAGCAAACTCCTGATATGTCTTATATTTTTCTCCTATTCTTGGCATTTGCTGTGAGGTACATTGTTTACCTCTAATTGGAACTTCTCTATCCTTGTAATGCTTTGCTAAAAATATATCGTTTGTGCCATTTTGGTCAAAATCGTTTGCATATACAATAAAAGGTTTTTCCTTGCTTGCACTAAACTTATAGTTTAAACCTAAATTACCAACTACAAAATCGGTATCTCCATCTTTATCTATGTCTGATGCTACAATTTTATTCCACCAACCATTTGTGTTTTCTAATCCGTATTGGTTGGTGACATTTTTGAAAATTTTGTTTTCCAGTTTAAAAATGGTGATTGGCATCCATTCACCAACTAAAATTAGCTCGTTGGTTTGGTTCCCATCTATATCACTCCAAACCGCCGAAGTTACCATGCCAATGTTAGATAGTTCTGGTGCTATGGTATTGGTAACATCTGTAAATTTACCTTCTTTGTTTTCCAATAAAAAGCTTTTAGGTGCATATGGGTAGGTCTTTGGGATTAAACGTCCACCAACGAATAAATCTAAATCGCCGTCGGCATCAAAATCTAAAGGAACTACAGCAGAACCGCTTTCGTTTAATTCTGGAAGGTTATTAGATTTATTAAATTGACCTTTACCGTTGTTTATGTATAATCGATCTTGTAGGATAGGGTCGTGTATTTCAAATTCATTGCCACCGCTTACAACGTATAAATCTAAGTCATTGTCTCCATCTGCATCAAAAAATGTAGCGCCTACATCTTCATGTCTGGAGTCGTTTTTAAAAGCAGGTTGTTTTTTTACTTTGAATTTTCCGTTGACTGTTTGAATATAGGTTTGTCCGGATTGATTTCCGGCACCGCCCACATAAAAATCTTCTAAACCATCACTATTAATATCTCCAACAGCTAAACAAGGACCGTTTTGGGATAATTTGTGTGGTATAAGTATTTGATCTTTAAAATCGTCATAAATATTCTCTTTATGAACAAATGGTTGCTCAAACATTTCAGAAGTAACTTCGGTTAGTATTGGAGAGACAGGGAGGGTATTGTTTTCTGCTTTTTTTGCATCGGTGTAGTTAATTGTAAGCAGTTGGTTAATGGTAATGTTGTTTAATATATGTTCCTTACCGTCTGGCCAAAGAATTTGAATGCTGTCAATCTGTTGCGTCTTTCCTAATCCAAAATGGGCAATTGGTTCTACAGATGACAAATAGCCTCTTACGGTTTTAAACTCTTGATATTGTATACTGTCGTTATAGAAAAGGGTAATCTTATTCCCCAGACCAAATGAATTGTTTTTTGATCCTTTGAATTTTATTCTTAGGTAGTTGTTTGATGTGTTTTCGGAATTGTTTTTATAAATAAAGGCCTGGTCGTCTATATTATTGATGATTAAATCTAAATCGCCATCATTATCTAAATCGGCATATGCAGCTCCATTGGAGAAACTGGGTGTGTCGATACCCCATTTTTTTGATGTGTTTTCAAATTTATAGTTCCTTTTGTTTTTAAAAATGTAGTTTTTTAGTTTGTTTGAAGGGAAAAAATCAACAATCTCCTGAATAATTTGATCTTTGGAAATGTTGGGATTAACGCCTTTTTGAGTATACTCTTTATATTTTATGGAGGCATCACGATTCCAGATATCCCTTTTATAGCCATTGGTTACAAAAATATCTTTATACCCATCGTTATCAAAGTCACTGCCCAAACAAGACCAGCTCCAATCTGTTTTCGAAATGCCAGATAGCTGTGAGATATCGCTAAAAAAACCATTCCCTTGATTAAGGAGCAGCACATTGTGCATATATTGATTATGAAGCCCCTGATCGAGATAAAAATTATATTCTTCTACATTCATTGTAGCCATGTTGGTCTTTGATCTCACATAGTTTTCCGGCGACATGTCGAGTTCGATAATATCCTCTAAACCGTCGTTGTTTATATCAACAATATCTACTCCCATACCGTAAAAAGCAACATGATTTGTTCTCGTTTTTACTTCATTTTTAAGGGTTTCTCCTTTGTTATTGATGTACATATAATCGTGTTCATAAAAATCGTTTGATACAAAAATGTCTTTATAACCATCATTATTAATATCGGAAACTGCTAATCCTAAACCATACCCTAAATTATCTTCTATACCTTTTTCTTTTGAACTGTTTACAAACTTTCCGTTGTTGTTGATGTATAGTTTATCCCGGTAATTGTCGTTATTCTGATTTTTTAAATTGATGTATTGTTCATACGATAAGAAAAAGTCTTTGGGTCTGTTTATTAAATACATATCGAGGTCGTTATCATTATCTACATCGAAAAATGTAGCCATCATAGAGAACCCTTTGTCAGCGAGCCCATAGGCTTCAGCTTCTTCTTTAAATGTGTTATCTCCCTGATTGATATAAAGCAAATTTCCCCTTAAATCTTCGGGCTCATTCCAACCTCCTTTGCATATATAGATATCTAATAAGCCATCTGCATTAACATCTGCCATAACTACACCATTGTGCCAAGATTTTTTACTTGCTATACCAGATTTTTTTGTGATATTTTCGAAGGTGAAATTTCCTTTGTTTATGTATAGATGATCTTCTACCTGGTTTCCTGTAAAGTAAATATCTGGCAGGCCATCGTTATTGATGTCGCCAACAGCAACGCCACCTCCGTTGTAAGCATAATTATATACTCCAAAGAAGTTATTCATATTTTCTGAGATACGATTATTAAAAGTAATGTTGGTCTTTTCACTTTTAATTAATGAAAATAATGAATCATTAGAAATGGGCTCGGTTTTTTGCTTAGAACAGCTTACAGCGAGAATTACTAATAATAGTATAGTTGTATATTTTAACATAATGAGAGAGTTTTTATGCTTTTTTAAAGTTTTATGGATTAATTATAAAACGTCTACTTTTTTATAAGCATTCTTGTTTGGTTATTAATTTTAAGAACATAAACACCAGATGATAAGGTGTTTAGGTGGTTTAGCTTCGTCTTTTTTGTGTCAGAATCAAATACTTTCCCTTTTAAAGGAATAATACTCCCTTTCATATCTACTAATTCAAAGAGATCTGTTTCTAATGTATTGGTAACATATAAAACTCCATTTGAGTCTATTGGATTTGGATAAGCGAGATAGGTTGAGGTGTTCGTTTCCTGTTTAGTTTGTTTTTGGAAATATTTTACTCCAAAATTAAATGCTTTAACTCCTATCTGGGCTCCTATTAATCGTCCTGGGATATCATCTGCAGGCGGATGGATGCCACCCCATATTCTGGATAAACTGCATTGATCTGAAGCATCTCTATAGGTAGCCCATTGTAATTTTACATCAACACTTGGACCTTCTTCGAAAACCAAAAACTCATTTTTTCGTGCAATAAACTCACCATAACCGCCTGGGAAATATTCGCTTCCGGTTAGTAAAGTCATGACTTCTGCAGCTGCTCTGGAATACGTGGAATGCCCCGATACATAACCTGCAAAAGGAGGGGTTACAAAACTGGGGCGTTGATATGGCCACCAATTCTCTGCCAAAATCCATCCTACACCGGCATTATCTGTATCTGGATTGTTTATATAATCAGGACCTTTCCAGGTATATAATTTAATTTTCCCTATGTTTTCTCCATTTCTGCCTTCAAGTGCATCACCGGCGTTTACAACTTCTATTAAATCTTCTTTTAGAGGAATACCTGCAACATTATAATTATCTAGAGACATGTCTGAGCTTTGTCCTAAATCTGCCATATAACGAATTGCAGAAATAGGTCGAATATAATCGTACCATCCTTTTATACTCCAAGCCGATATGGCGGCATCATGCATGGTTCCACCCAGAAGAAAATAGGACTTTACATCCCATTCCAGAGGATCTAAAACATTACCTTCTCCTCCTAATTTCTTTTCTAGTAATTTGTGGTCGCTCACATAATTAAGTAAAGTAAACCAATGTCCTGGTGGTGTTTCAGAATCGGGACCATCGGCCCAAAATTCCGCAAGCACTCTGGCGTAATCGCCTCTGGGTACTAATTGTTCTTCGTAGGGAGCATTGGTATATGGATTTGTATCGTGTCCATTGCCAATATCACCTCCTTCAATTAATTTGTAAAAATCGGGGTGATTTGAAAAATGCTCCGGAAAATTAGCAATATCGATATTGCCAATGGATTTTGGGGAAATGTCCCAAAGCACATTGTCGTTTGGATCCAGGTGTGACCCCCAAATAGATACTAAAGAAAACCCCCATTTATAGGATTCGCTGGAGGAAGTCTCATTGTTTAAGTCTAAATAGGGGGGAGGGCTGGGGTCGTGGTATACAAAGTAGTCATTGTTATTTCTGTTAAACGTATCTTTTACATCATCATCAAGAGAAAAGGGGTTTACGGCACCCCACTCGGGGCTTAAAAAGGCTGGTGTCGATCCTGGAATCGGGTTACCGCTTTGGTCAATAAACTCGTTTAAGCTTAAGGGTTGCCAACGATTGGGATTTGTTAGGCTTGGGTTTCCTGACTTAGTAGGGAATAAAGAGTTGTTTACTGGTTCGTAAAAGGCATTATTGTAACCATTTAATTCTCGAGAACCATCTGTATTACCATAATCTATAATTGTTTTTGCTATAAAATTACCTAAGGAAGCAGCATTTCCGTCTGAATAATCTATGGAGTCTGCTGTTAGGCTATAATCCAATTGATTCATTATAAAATCGAACAACTCTTGAGATTCCTCATGGCTTGGAGAGTTTTTAAATCTATGCGACAACAAGCGGTATGCAGCATAACTCATTGCTTTAGCTCTGGCATCGACGACATTTTCATTTGGCATAAATCTCACATATTTACTATTAAAATCATGCAATGTTTTACCTATTAAGTATGTTTCTGAATTGTTATCGAACAAGGCCCATGAATCGTATAGCGCCACACTAGTATGAAATAAGTTTCTTGCATGTACCGTAGGTCTGGCGTAATCACCCCGTATTGCCATTAATAGTGCTTCATTCCATATGCGAGCAATGGAATGTTCGTTTGAAAGTGATGATACAGACAGGCTAACCTGTAAAATAACCAGCTCATTAGAACATTCAGTTCCTGTTTCTCTTACAGATATGGTTCCTGTTTTCGTAATTCCCCATTTTACAGATATGGAATTGGTTCCATGTCCTTCTATTATTTCTCCTCCGGTAATATTCCAATTAAGACTACTATTTTCGGATGTTGGTGTATATGCGTAAGATTCTGTTTTTAGAACTCCTGAATTTGTATTTCCTACGATTTCGTTTGAGGCAAGATATTCGCAAGAACCATCATCATCAATTGCTTCTGGATCGTATGTACAGGAATTAGGGTCTGTGCAGCCCATTTTTTTGTTTACTTGAGGGATGTTATAGTCGCTAAACCCACTACCTTCTATAAAAAGTATAGCATCATTGATTTGAAAACCTGAATGGTTTTCGACTAATCCGGAAGGCCATTTAATTGTGATTTCTTGAATTTCGGAAGCGGTTCCCAAACCAAAATGCATGGGTTTTAGGCTTTGCGATAAATAATTAATTGAGGAGTTATGGCGATGTATTACTCCATTGTCTGTTTTTAAGGATACTATCGCACCTATGGCATCCCTATTTGAAGTTGTACCACGCAAGGCAACTTTAAACCATTTTAAATCTTCACCAGATTGGGAATTAATACTTTTGTTTTCGTAAAAATGGGATTCTTTATCACTATTGGTAACAAATAAATCTAAGTCCCCATCGTTGTCGTAATCAAAAGCAACAGGAGTTGCGCTAGTGGAAGCATCATTAAGGTTAAGTTGCGCAGAAAAATCTTGGAACGTATTACCGCCTTCAACATATAAATTTTTAAAATAGTAGTTTTGTTGTTGTGCGGGAATACCACTCTTAAATCCGTTAGTAATAAAAATATCTTCATCGCCGTCCAAATCAAAGTCTGCGAAAATAGGTCCCCATGACCATCCTGTGTCTACAACACTATTTTGTAAAGCCAAATCTTCAAAAGTGTTATCACCTTTATTGGTTAATAGGGCATTGGTTTTAATAGTTGCTATATAAAAATCAAAAAAGCCATCATTATTGTAATCGCCAATAGCCATACCCATATCATCATGTTTACTGTCGAGACCATATTGAGAAGCTTGATCGCTAAACGTATTGCCTCCAAGGTTAATAAAAAGGTCATTTGGTTCGGTAAAGTCTTGACTAACATATAAATCCATCCAACCATCACTATTAAAATCGAAGGGAATAGACATAAAGGAACTTTTACTTGGAATATTTCCAAAAAAAGAAGATGTGGCATTTTCGAATGTTCCATCACCTTTATTTATATAAAACGTGTTGGAATTACATGCTCCCCAGTCGCATATATATAAATCCAGAAAGCCATCATTATTAGCATCGAACCATGTGGCGCCTATATTTAAACAACCATTAAACACCTCGATTCCTGCGGTCTCGGTTACATCAATGAATGTTCCATTACCTTCATTGTGGAATAGTTGTACTTTTTTGGCATGAGTAAAAAAGATATCTGGAAAGCCATCATTATCATAATCTCCCCAGGATACCCCATATTTAAAACCATCTGCAGCACCGTTTTGTGAAAATGTGCCGTCTGGTGAAAGTAAATTTACAAGTCCGGAGGCTTCTGTAACATCAGAAAACGTTCCATCACTGTTATTTCTGTAAAGCTTGCTTTTTGTATTTTGTTTTGTGTCCAAGTCTTTAGCTTTAGCTACAATAAATATATCTAGATCTAAATCGCCATCATAGTCTGCAACTGCAACACCATTGTTTTCGTTTAAACTTCCTAAGCCAACGATATTTTCAATTCGTTGAAAAGTTTGTGCTTGTATTGAACTTATACAAGTAAAGTATAGTATAGATGTAAATAATAGAGAAAAAAATGCCTTTCTATTTTTCATTACCCAAATTTTATTTAATCTATGGTTAGATTTGTTATAAATTGATAATAAACACTATAATGAAGAGGCCTTGTTGTTCCGAACTAGGGACGAAGAGGCATCTCATTATGTTGAGAGGTCCTGTAGTTCATGTTTCGATTTGTTCGAATGTTAATCAACTATTTGTATTTTAGTTGATTAGTTTTGTTTTTTGGGGTAGAATACGTCTAAACGGACGTTAATATAGCTAAAAAGTTAACTATATTATAGGTATTGAGTATAAAATAAATAAGGATCTGTTTGAATTGCAAACAGATCCTTATTCGTTATTATATTAAATCTGAAAAGCGATTTAATTACGGTCTTACTTCTTTGGTAAGGAGTTTCCAGTTATCCATGTAGACTACACCTGTACCACCTTCAAGTCTTACAGCAATTTGCGCAAGTGTTGTTGTGCTACCGTATATTATATCGGCTGTAGTAGAAACTTCTACCCATTCACCTCTTGGAATGGCAGCTGCACGTGCGTCTCTCCATTGTTGGAACCATGGGTTACCTATAGTTGGCCAAATTTCACCATAAGTACCTCCAGCTTCTATAAATAAATCAAAAGTGATTATATATTCACCTGCTGGAACATCTATGTTTTCGCTGCAGACAAATCTTACGGTACCGCCACTTCCTGTAATTTTTAAACTTGAGCTACCGCTAGTGGCTCTGTCATTCGAAATTTCTACAGCTCCACCAACGTTATCATGCCTTACAGTCCATGCAGCGGGTGCATTAATCCCTTCGAAATCAAATATATCGGCAGAAGCCATTGGTACGGAACTCACATTATGCATTGCCACAGGTAAATCTGTAAAAGCTACAGGACTACGCGTATCTTTAGATTGTAGCGTACCGTTACCGTCATAAGAGACCGTTAAAACATCTGGTCTGTAAATTGGTTCAGATAATTTTATTTCCAAAATAGTAGCATCTTCACTGTTTAAGCTAACAGATTCTATGCCTAGTGGCGTTGTGCCATTTAACATAACAGAGAAATGTGATTCTTGAGAACTAAAAGGAGAAAATTCACCATTAAATGGTATCTGTATAGTTTCATCTTCCAATTCATTAGCTTCAGATACTGCTACAACAAATGGTTTTGATGAAGGGGTTACTATAACCTTTAAAAATGTTTCCTCAGCATCTACTTCATAGAATGGTATTCTAATATCTCCAAAAGGAACAGCCGATGTTACCCTGAAGTTCCAGTTAGATTCACCAAGTTTTAAGAATGTTATAATAGGATTTGCTTCTTCACTAAAGGAAGGACTTTGACCAGGAAATTTCCAGTTAAAATTGCTTAAACCACCAGTTACATTAGAAGTGAATTGTACTTCTGTTCCCGATTCTACAGTAAGCGTACCGGTAGTTTGATCGAAACTAAATCCAGGCACGTCCGGGTCTACCGGTGCAAGGGAGAACGTAGCTGATGCTCCTTCTAAAACTGTAATGGTTACTGTAGCAGTTTCTGCCGAGTTTTTATTCAATTTAACTTCTTTGTCTCCTGAAGATAAAAATTTCACTTTTATTTTTTTAGTATCCAACCCTCCTGAAACAATCTCATAAGAACCTTCTGGGAATTCCCATTGTCTATCATCGCTGGTTCCTATGGAAGCATCAAGGAATTCTACGTCAAAACCTTCTCGGGTTATTAAATCTCTATCATTATTAGCTTCAATTATACTAGTGATTATAAAAGCTACCGGAACCGTTCCTTCTGGAGGTGTAAAACTGTCGTCTCTTGTTGTGCACGAAAGTATGATTAATGTGCAAAGAGTAGCAATGTAAAATTTTATGTTTTTTAAGATCATGTTTTTGCGTTTTTAATTAGTTAGATGAGCTTCCTAATACTTCAATTGCAGGAATTGGGAAGTAACCAGCCTGTGGATTAGCTGCTAATTTCTTAGCTGCTTCATCAAATTCTCCTACGATACCATTAGTATTATACTCAATATCATTAAGGAAATTAATCCAGTCGCCAGTATCGGATCTTCTGTTCGTGTCTTGCCATGTAATACCTCTACCTTCAAATGCAAATTCTAATATACGTTCTTCATTATAAAGGTGTGTTAGAATATTTTGAGCGTTTAAGGCTCTTGTTCCAAGTATTACTCCTGGTAATGTCGTATTAGTTACTGCATTGGAGTTTCGTGGACCTGCAAGATAGGTTCTGTCTGTACCAAAAAGTGTTTCTAGATCTATTACCCCTGCACGACTTCTTACTCTATTTATGTATTCAACAGCTTCTGCAACACCGGCATCACCTCTATCTTTCAATAAGGCTTCTGCATACATAAGGTATACGTCTGCTAATCTCATTAATCGTTCATTAATTTCAGATACAGCTTGAGCAGGTTCTCTGTCTAAATTCCAGTTGGTGAATTTTTTAATTCTAGACTGTGATGTTGTCCACCCAAGAACATCAGCTCCTGGAGTAAGGTCAAGATCATAGTATTGAGCCCCATCTGCTGTAAACGCTATAGTAGCATTACATCTTGTAGAAAAACCAGCAAAGTTTTCCGGGGCTTTATTATTAATATCACCGTCTTTATAGTTTTTAGGGTTGTTTTCGTCTACAATATCACTTTTAAATAATTCTGTAATAAAGTTAGAGCTGTGCGTAATTCCCCATCCACCTTTTTGCCAGTTGAAAAGATATCCTCTTGTAGTGGTTTCGTTAAGAGTAGATCCTTCACCACCTCCAAAGTTTCCAGCGGTAACTTGTGGTTGTTGGGAAAAACCTACCTCAAAAATAGATTCTTGGTTCCACTCGCCATCTATGTTTGAGTTGTCTCCAAAATTATCTACCAGTGCGTATTGACCACTGCCTTCTCCTGCAACAATTTTTTGAAATTCAGTAACAGCTTTATCGTTCATACCTTGGTATAAGTATGCTTTTCCAAGATAAGCTGTAGCAGCACCCCAGGTAGCACGCCCTTTATATGTTTCAGTCCATTCGCGTACTATATATTCTGTACCCTCTTCATTAATCGTTCTATCTCCTGTATTATAAGGTAAATACTTTTGCGCATAAAGTAAATCTTCTTCTATTTGAGCATATATCTCTGCAGTGGTTTTTATATTACGAGCATTGTCCTGAGTACTTGTTAATGTCGTAGCAGGCTCTGTTATTAATGGTAATTTTCCAGGCTCGTAAGTGTTTACCAACCAGAAATACCCAAGAGCTCTTAAAAAGCGCGCTTCACCTAATAAAGTAAGCTTTATATCTTCTCTAATTATTCCTGGTTCTAAAACTTCAATAGAAGAAATACTCACATTAGAACGGTCTATTAACTGATATAGGTCTCTAAAGGAATTTAATACAACCCCACCATCTGAACTAAAAGTAAGACTATTTAAAGCTCCTGTGCCACCATTTAAATCATAGTGAGGTGCTTTTGAAGTAACACTCATAGCTTCAAAAGTATTTGCTGCAGTACCTCCGCACACACCATTAAACTGTAATCCTGAGTAAATTCCAAATATTGTAGATTCAGCAGTATTTCTGTCTACAACGAATTTATTAGCATCAGGAGAGTTAATGTTTTCGGCGGTTAAAAATTCTGTTTCATCGCATGAATAAAAAGATGTTATGCATGCAATAGTTAATGTAATTAATTTCAATTTTTTCATAATCATTTTTTTAAAACCCAATTTGTAATCCAATTATACCTTGTGCAGTGACTGGCTGAAGTCCTGTATCAACACCTCTAGTAGCCAAACCATCACCACCAATTTCTGGATCGTAACCACTGTAGTCTGTTATAGTTAACAAGTTTTGAGCAGATATGAAGATACGAATTTTTTGTAACCCTATGTCCTTCATTTTATCTAAAGGCAATGAATAACCTAACTGTATATTACGTAATCTAACAAAATCTCCGTCTTCTAAAAATAAATCTGAAGCAGAACTATAATTAGGATCTTGAGTTCCATTTTGTCTTCTTGCAGGAATGCTAGAGTTTGGATTTAATGCAGAATGCTGATAAGCAATATCTTTGTGCGTACCATGTGCATAGGTTAAATTTTTAGGTCCGTTAAACACTTTGTGTCCAAACATTCCAAACCATTGCATCGTAAAATCTAAATTTTTGTAATTGAGATTCAAGTTAAAACCAGCTTCGAAATCTGGTAAGTTATTCCCCATAAAGATTCTGTCATCATCGTTAATTATACCATCACCGCTATCTAAGATACCATCTTGCCCTGCTACCATAATAACATTACCATCTGCATCAATTTCCGGATTTCCATTAGCATCAAGTTGAGGCATTAGTAAATCTTCGGTAATTTTGTCTTTATATCTTAAATCACCTATTTGATTTCCTCTTCCTAACCTTTCAGAAACTAAAGCATCGTATGCATCTAATTCTTCTTGATTTTTAATAACTCCATCAGTAGGAATTAAAAAGAAGGCACCTGCGCTATATCCAGGTCTAATAAATGTAACTGGAGTTTGTATAACATTGTTGTTGGCTCTTAGAGGGAATCCTCCTTGAATAACGTCTGTAGAAGTTCCTGTTAACTTGTCTACTGTATTTGTGTTTTTAGTATATGTGGCTGCAACCGACCACTTAACAGCTTTAGAGTTATTTCTGTAACCAAGAGACAATTCAAGACCTTCGTTGGTTAATGATGCAATATTTAAACCAATTGGTCTTTCCTGAACACCGGCAGAAGGTACTGTTGGTAGTTGGAATAATAGGTCTTTTTTCTTAGCAGTATAGTAATCTGCAGTAATCGTTAAGGCACCTTTAAAAAGACCTAAATCTACACCGTAGTTTATACTTTCTGTAGTTTCCCATTTAAGGTTTGAGTTACCAAGATCTAATCTTGCCGCACCAAATTGAGGACCTCCTCCAAATACAGGATTGGCATTACTTAGTAATCTGGATTGGAAATTGAAATCTGGGATTCTGTCGTTACCCACTGTACCCCAACTAGCTCTAAGCTTTAAATTTGATACTGCAGATAAGAAATTTGCATTTTTGAAAAAGCCTTCTTTGCTTACTATCCAAGCACCGGAAACTCCTCCAAAATAACCAATTTTATTGTTTATAAATTTTGATGTTCCATTTCTTCTAACATTCGCAAGTAAGAAATATTTACCGCCATACTCATATTTAAGTCTCGAAAAATAACTATTGGTACTACTTGGGTTTTTTGTAGATTCACGTCTAGAAATATTTTCTGCACTGGTAATTGTTCTTTGTTCTGGGCTAACGAATGTATTACCGCTTATTCTAAACTCTTCCCATAATAGCTCTCTGCTTTCTGCTCCTAAAAGTAAAGCAATTCTGTGATTTCCAAAATATTGATCGTAATCTAAGATGAAATCTCTATTGAACACTTGATATGTCGTGTTGTAGTTCGTTAAATCTGCAGGACGAGGATCTTGGGTTAATTCACCAGTTTCCTGACTTCTTATTTCTTGTCTTGGTGTATAGAAGAAAGATTCTGTATTCGCTCTAAAACCAGATAAGGTTGTTCTTGCTCTTAAAGACTCGAAAAGCTTGTATTCTAAAGTAACATTAGCACCAAGATTGAATTCTTTTCTTTGGTTATCTGCAGAAAACTTTCTGGCTAAATCCCCAACAACATTATTGGTAGAAGTAAATACGCCTCCATCAGGTTGTACAGCACCTTCTGGGGTGTTAATAGACCCAGATCCAATATCAAAAGGTCTGTTGAACGGAGCTAATCGAATCGCATCGTATAATAATCCCCAAGGGGCTAACCTTCTTTTCCCTGCTGAAATGTTCGTACCAACGTTAAGAGAGAATTTGCCTTTTTTCAAGGTAGCATTTGTTCTTAAGTTGGTTCTGTTTAGGTTTGATTTTTTGTATACACCGTCTTCTTGATAATTATCTAACGTTACATTATAGTTAATATCTTTATTGCCACCAGAAACTCTTAAATTAGCGTTAAGGGATTGGGCGAAATCGTTAATCACAAAATCTTGCCAATCTGTATCGTAATCTAAAGCATCTTTATTTCTATCTAAAATAGAAAAGTATCTCAAGTTCGGACTATTGTTATCATGCACCGTTCTGTCTATTAAAAAAGCATCTGCCGTATTTGCGGTATTAATTGCAGAAGTAACTTTTTTAACAGCCGTAGTTAAGTTAAAGTCAATTTTTGCTTTTCCTACTTCTCCTTTTTTAGTTGTAATTATTATTACACCGGCTGCACCTCTGGTACCATAAATAGATGTTGTAGCAGCATCTTTAAGGATTTCTATATTCTCGATGTCGTTCGAACTTAAATTAGGATTTGTTTCTAATTGAACACCATCTACTATATAAAGAGGAGCTAATCCATTTTCGGTTGGATTTAAAAGATTTAGGTTAGGATCAGGCTCTCCGCTATTACCTCTTCTTCTTGAAGATAGCGTATTAGTACCTCTAATTTGTATAATGGCTTCTCCACCAGGTTCTCCACCTGCAGCCATAACACTTACACCTGCAACTCTACCTTGTAATGCATCCTGGAAGTTGTTAGAAGTAAATTTCTGAACATCCTCTCCTTTTACAGAAACGACAGATCCAGATACCTCAAGTCGCTTTTGTTTACCATATCCAATAACAACTACTTCGTCTAATTTAGCTATATCCTCATCTAAGGAGACATTAACCGTAGTGTTGGCTCCAACTGTAACTTCTTTAGTTACATAGCCAATATAGCTAAATACCAAAACAGAATTGGCACTTGCTCTTAAAGAATATCCTCCGTCAAAATCTGAAACTGTTCCCTGAGAAGTACCTTTTATTATAATACTTACTCCAGGAAGTGGTTGTCCCTCTGAAGTAACGAGACCAGTTATTGCTTGTGATTGAGCGTTGGACATACTAATACTCATTAAGCATAACATAGCAAAAAAGCCTATTTTGTTACGCCAATGAAATTGTAAATTAAAATTCATATTATTTCCGATTTAAATTAGTGTTACAAATGTTAATATTTGTTAATTAATACATAACAACATATGTTTAAATTCACAATACATATGATTTAATTCATTGATATACTTGGGTTGGTGTAGGGTAAGTAGTAATTTGTACTTGGGAAGTGATAGGTGAAGGCAAAAAAAACTTATTGCTTTTCCGGTTCAAAAATTAGGTATATTATATTATATGTGCAAATATTTTGTAGGTTTATTCTTAATTTAATTAATGCTTTTTTTGATTTAGGGCACGGGAAATCTATTCGTTTTTTATTGTTGAACATTTGTTTTGTTTATTAGCTCATTTGTCCCCGATAAAATCGTTTAATTTAGCAATATTTGATTTGTTAAAAATTAAGTAAAGCCTATGATTAAATTTTATACGATAGTTTTGGTGTTTTTGTTTTACTCATGCCATACCAAGAAGAAGGAAAGTGAAACGGTTAAGCCCAATATTGTCTTTATCTTTACTGATGACCAAACCTACTCGTCTGTTAGTGCTTTGGGGAATGATGAAATAATTACACCGTCTTTAGATAAGTTGGTTCATGAGGGTACAACATTTACCCATGCCTATAATATGGGGTCTTGGAGCGGAGCAGTTTGTGCGGCGTCCAGAGCCATGTTGGTTTCTGGAAGGTTTGTATGGCGGGCCAACGCGTTTAGGCAAAACTGGGTAAAGAACGACTCGAGCAGTTTTAAAAAAAGCTGGCCCAAGTTGTTGGAATCTCAAGGTTATAAAACTTATATGACTGGTAAATGGCATGTAGATGCTAAAGCAGATAAATTGTTTAACAATGTAGTTCATGTTCGACCAGGCATGCCCCATGATGCATGGGATCATTTTAAAATGGTTGCCAAATTCGATTCTTTGTCGAAGGTAGCGCATGCAGACGTAGAGGCCATTATGCCTAATGGCTATAATCGTCCGAAAAGTGAAAATGATACTACCTGGTCTCCCACAGATACATCTAAAGGAGGCTTTTGGGAGGGCGGAAAGCACTGGAGTGAGGTTGTAAAAGACGATGCTATAAACTTTATTGAAGAAGCAAAAAATAATGATGATCCATTTTTTATGTATTTAGCATTTAATGCACCTCACGATCCTAGACAAGCTCCGAAAGAGTTTGTAGATATGTATCCGTTAGAAAACATTTCGCTTCCTAAAAGCTTTTTGCCGGAATACCCATTTAGACATAGCATAGCAAATGGTAATGATTTGAGAGACGAAGCTTTGGCGCCGTTCCCAAGAACACCCTATGCTATAAAAACCCATAAACAAGAATACTATGCAAGTATTACGCATTTAGATAAACAGATAGGTTTAATTATTGACGCTCTAAAAAAGTCTGGAAAAATAGATAATACCTATATCTTTTTAACATCCGATCATGGCTTAGCCATGGGAAGACACGGTTTGTTGGGGAAACAATCGTTGTTTGATCATAGTATACGTCCGCCACTTGTTATAATAGGACCAGATATTCCTAAGGATAAAAAAGTGGATTCTGATGTATATTTGCAGGATATTATGGCTACTTCGCTGGAAGTTGCAGGTGTTGAAAAACCAAATTATGTGGAGTTTAATAGTTTTTTAGATATTGCTAAAGGTAAAACCGATAAAAGCCATTACAAATCCATTTATGGGGCTTATTTAGATGTGCAACGTATGATTAGAAAAGATGGTTTTAAACTATTGGTATACCCAGAAATTGATAAGGTGCTTCTATTTGACCTAAACAAAGATCCGGAGGAGATGAATGATATAGCAAGTGTTCCGGAAAATAAAGAAAAAGTAAAGTCATTATTCAAGGATTTGATGCAATTGCAAAAAGAAATGGACGATCAGCTAGACTTGAACAGGATTTACAAACTGTTATAACGTGTAAAAATTACAATGAAATAATAAATAAACATTCTATGACCTTAAAAAAAAATGCACTTTTTGTGTTATTATTCGTATCAATTAATTTGGTATTCGCACAACAAAACGATTGGGAAAACCCTATTGTGAATCAAATTAACAAGTTGCAGGCGAAAGCAACTTTTTATTCTTATGAAAGTGCACCTTTAGCAAAAGCAAATATTCGAGAAAATTCAAAATTTTATAAATCTTTAAATGGTAATTGGAAATTTAGTTGGGTAGAAAAACCAGCAGATGCTTCAAAAGACTTTCAAGAAGAAAATTTCGATGCATCAACGTGGAAAACAATAGATGTACCATCTAACTGGGAAATGAGAGGTTATGGAAGAGCTATCTATACAAATTCAACCTATCCTTTTTTTAGTGATTTTCCATATATAAATCACCATGATAATCCTGTTGGTCATTATATTAAAACCTTTAATGTAGATGAATCTTGGAACGAAAAAGATATCATTCTTCATTTTGGAGGGGTGTCTTCTGCGTTTTATGTTTGGGTGAATGGCGAGTTTGTGGGGTATAGTGAAGATACACGATTACCATCTGAGTTTGACATTACCAAACACATAAAAAAGGGCAGTAATAAAGTTGCTGTTAAGGTCTATAGATGGTCAGATGGCAGTTATTTAGAAGCTCAGGATCACTGGCGAATGAGTGGTATAGAGCGCGAGGTTTATCTGCAAGCTGTACCTAAAGTGAGATTGTCAGATTTTGCCATCCGTACAGATCTGGACGAGAACTACGAAAATGCCTTACTTCAAATAAGACCTGAATTTATTGCGAATATAGCCGATAAATATGTTGAAAAAGTAGGTCATTTTGGAGGTAATCCTTTAAATACTACAGTTGATGATTGGACATTATCGACTCAATTAATCGATGCTGATGGAAATCAAGTAGGAAGCGACAATGTTATGCCCCTAAAAAAGTACTTTGGGGAGTTTTACCCACAGCGGGATAATGTACATTTTGGTTTAATTGAAACGGAAGTAAAATCACCTAGAAAATGGTCTTCAGACGATCCTTATTTATACACACTGTTGTTTACGCTTAAGGATGCTAAAGGGAACGCAATTCAGCATACTAGTACCAAGGTTGGATTTAGAGAGGTTGAAATAAATGAGCGCGGACAGTTTCTGGTAAATGGTAATCCGGTTAAAATGATAGGAGTGAATCGTCATGACCATAATATGGTTAATGGTAAAACGGTTTCTCGTGAAGATATGGAAAAGGACGTACAGTTAATAAAACAGTTTAATTTTAATGCCGTACGAACATCTCATTATCCTAACGACCCTTATTTCTACGATTTGTGCGATAAGTACGGGATTTATGTGATGGACGAAGCCAATCTGGAAACTCATGGGGTAAGAGGCCAAATAGCAAATGTACCGGAGTGGGGGAGCGCCTATTTAGAAAGAGCAATTAGAATGGTAGAAAGAGATAAAAACCACCCGAGTATTGTAATGTGGTCGTTAGGTAACGAATCTGGTACAGGGCCTAATCATGCGGCTATGGCTGGTTGGATTAAAGATTTCGATCCAACACGATATATACATTATGAAGGAGCACAAGGAAACCCTAAAGATGTTAAGGAACGAACGTATTACAATCCAGATGTTTTTAGTCCAATAGATCGCCCTTGGGTAGATGTAATTAGTCGTATGTATCCGCAACCAAGTGAATTGCAAAATTTGCTCGACAAAAGTAAATCTGATGGAAGACCTGTTTTAATGTGTGAATATGCTCATGCTATGGGGAACTCTGTAGGTAATATGAAAGCATACTGGGATATCATTCATAATAATGATAGAGCCTTAGGAGGTTATATTTGGGATTGGATCGATCAAGGTATCCTGCAAAAAGATGAAAACGGGAAGGCGTTTTATGCTTATGGTGGCGATTTTGGAGATACACCTAACTCTGGAAGTTTTTGTTTAAATGGTATTATAGCGGCAGATAGAACGCCAAAACCCGAAATTTACGAATGTAAAAAAGTAAACCAACCAGTTGCTATTTCTGTGGTAGATGCATTAAAAGGGCAATTTAAAGTGCTTAACAGACATCATGCCGTAGATTTATCTCAATATGGTTTAGAGTGGACATTAACAGAAAATGGTATAGTTGTACAAAAAGGTGTTTTACCAACTTTAAATACTAAGCCATATAAAACAGATGCGCTCAACATCAAGTTTAAAATGCCTAGATTAAAAGCCGGAAGTGAGTATTTTATCAATATTCAAGGGAAATTAAAGGAGAGCACACTTTGGGAAAATAAGGGCTATGTGGTTTTTCAAGATCAATTTAAATTAGATTATGATGTTCCGGAAACTAAAGCTGTTACCAGTAATTCTGCCTTGACAGTAGATTCAACTGATTCGGTTATAACAGTTACGAACAAATCCGTGACGCTTAAAATTGATAAAACTACAGGATATATTAGTTCATACAAAGCGAAAGGTATTGATGTTTTAAAAACGCCTTTAAAATTAAATTTCTGGAGAGCTGAAACCGAGAATGATGAAGCTTACAGAAGCGTTCTAAAGTTGTCTGAAGAACTTGTTTGGATGAAGGCAGGAGACTCATTTACTGTCGAAAACGCTACTGTAAATTCTGAAGCAAAAGGAAAGGTAATTGTTAATGTAAAAGGCCGTATAGAAAATCCTAAAACAGCAGTTGATTTAGTTTATACAGTGCTTGGAAATGGTGCAGTAAAAGTAGATTATAATGCTATTATAGACGAAAGTGCACCCAACGCGTCAAGAGTTGGAATGACCTTCGATATAGCCAATACATATGGCAACGTGACTTATTTTGGTAAGGGGCCTCAGCCAAACTATCAGGATAGAAACTATGGTGCCGAGGTTGGTTTGTATTCTGGAGAGGCACAAACTATGAGTTATGATTATGCTTATCCTCAAGAATATGGTAATCATACAGGAACACGTTGGTTTAAAGTTTATAATAAATCAGGAAAAGGTGTATTGGTAAAAGGAGATGGTTTGTTAAGTTTTAGTGTAATTCCTCATAGTATAGAAAATCTTCAAGAAGCTAACCATATAAATGAGTTAAAAGATAGGGATGTGCTATCGGTTAATATAGATTTAAAACAAATGGGAGTTGGTGGTGACGACACTTGGAGTAAAAGAGCACAAGCCCATGAGGCCTATAGAATAATTCCAGGAACTTATAATTATTCTTTTTACTTGGTTCCGTTTAATTCGAAGGTTAAGGCAGAAACAATTAAGTTTTAATATATAAGAAATGAAGCAAATATTTTGTGTCTTCTGTTTGGCTCTTATGGTGAGTTGTGCAGCACCCGAAAAAGTTGAAACAACGGTTTTATCTCCGAGTAAGGAAAATACAGTATCATTTTCGTTGGATGAATCTGGTCAGCTATTTTACTCTGTAACTCATGCAGATTTACAATTTATAAAATCATCTGCCCTAGGTTTCGAATTAAAAGAACAGTCACTTAAAAACAATTTTGAAATTGTTTCTTCAAGCGTGTCTTCCCAAAATACCCAATGGAAAACTGTTTGGGGGCAACGAGAAACCGTTATTGATCATTTTAATGAGTTAATACTTCATTTAAAACAAAAAGAAACCAACATCCTTATTGATGTTATTGCAAGATCGTATGACGATGGGGTGGCTTTTAGATATGTTTTTCCAGAGCAGGAAAACCTGAAAGATTTTGTTATTACAGACGAGTTAACCGAATTCAGTTTTAATGACGATTATAAAGCCTGGTGGAACTTTGCCGATTACGATAATTATGAAAAGGTTTATTATAATTCTCCAATTAGTAAAATAGGCGATTCTATTCAATTTTATAGAAGACCAGATAAAGAGGAACGACCAAATATGTGTAATACGCCTACTACTATTGAGGTTAGCAATACGTTGGTTGTTAGTATTCATGAAGCAGATTTAACAGATTATGCAGGTATGAACTTGTTGAATACTTTGGATGGTTCTAAACTAAAAGCGCATTTAACCCCTTGGCTAAATGGCGATTTGGTTAGAGGTTCTACGCCATTTAAAACGCCATGGCGTACTGTTCAAATTGGCAAGTCGGCAGGAGATTTAGTTGAATCTGATTTAATTATGAATTTAAACCCCCCGTGTGCCTATGAAGATACCGGTTGGATAGAAACGTATAAGTACATTGGTATTTGGTGGGAATTACATATTGGAAAAACTGCCTGGGCAGAAAAAACACAGTTTGGAAGACCAATAAACAGACCACATGGCGCTAATACAAAAAATGCCAAATACCATATAGATTTTGCTGCAAAGCATGGCATTCCCGATGTACTCATCGAAGGATGGGATAAAGGATGGGACGATATGGAAGGCTCGTGGACCGGGTATGGAATTTTCGATTGGAAAACATCAACAGACGATTTTGATATAGAAGAAGTTTGTAGATATGGTAAAGAAAAAGGAGTAAGAATGATGATGTATCACGAAACGATCTCGGATATTGATCATTACGAACCTGCTATGGATGAGTTATACAAGATGTGTAGCGATTTGGGCATTAAAACGGTTAAAGTTGGTTACACGGGCGATGTGAATTACGATTATGATAAGAAAACCTACCGCCAGCATCACCATGGTCAATATATGGTGCGTCATTATAAAAAGATGGTTCAAAAAGCAGCAGAATACAAATTACTTATTGTAAACCACGAGCCTATTAAATTTACTGGAGAACAACGTACATTTCCTAATTTAATGGCCAGAGAGGGAGCAAGAGGTCAGGAATATAATGCCTGGAGTTCAGGGAACTCTCCAGAACATGGTGTCGTCTTGCCTTTTACTAGAATTCTTGGAGGACCTATAGATTTTACACCAGGGGTTTTAAAAACAGATTTGCCAGATAAAGATTGGAGTGATGCAAAATTTCAAGTTAGAACGACCACTTGTAAGCAATTGGCATATTATTTAACTATGTTTAGTCCTATTCAAATGGCTGCAGATTTGCCTGAAAATTACGAAGGCAATAAAGCTTTTAATTTTATAAAGGATGTACCAACTAATTGGTCTGAAAGTATAGTTTTAAACAGTAAAATTGGAGATTATTACACTGTTGTGCGAAAAGAGCGTGGTACAGAAAACTGGTATTTGGGAAGTATCTCTGATGAAAACCCAAGAGAACTCGATATTAGTTTAGATTTTCTTGCAAATGGGAAAACATATGAAGCTACTATTTATGCCGATGCCAAAGATGCTCATTGGGATACCAATACACAAGCTTTCGAAATTGTTACGAAGAAAGTGTCTTCAAAAGACTCTATAAAAATGATACTGGCCCCAGGAGGTGGTCAAGCCATTTCGTTTAAGGTAGTCGAATAATACTTTTGTTAGTTATAAGAAAAAGTTTTTTTTTGAATAAACACCTTTGTTCTAAATAACGTGAATCTTCTATGGATAAGAGAATTTATGTCGTTGTGTGTCCCAGACTTGTTTCAGAACTGTTTTTTTACAGTCACAGTGCTCTCCTCTTTAAATTAAAGCCGAGAAATGAATTTCGATTTTGATAAAAATAGGAAGAAGGAGGCGTTTTATTAAAAATAACAAACAAATATAACCCTCCGAATCCCGATTACATCGGGATCCACCTCCCTTTTTAAAAGGGAGGAACATCTTGAATTCTTAAGCAAGAATACGTTAAATAGCAAAAAATCCACTTGAACACTTTAATGTTTCAAGTGGATTTTTAAATTGAGGCTAGAGTGATAACCTATATAAAAAGGTTTTTTCGGGACTTTGGATTGTTATGAGGTTCAAATATCTGTTTTTTAAAGAGTTATACAGGGGACAAATTGGTCTTATTAGGGGGGCTTTTTGTTCTTGTAACTGATTAAGAGTCAGTTTGTTTAGTTTTTGTAAGAACAATCGTATTAATCCTTCTCTGTTAAAATCCAATAGACATGATACAAAATATATAATTATTGTCGCATAAATAATCTGAAGTGTATTTAAAAGGAATAATGAGATCATTTTCTAAATTAATAATGTCCCAAAGCGTTTCTTTTTTTACAAAAAAGTGTTTGGTTTCCTTGTAAGATTTTCAGATTCAAATTTAATATCATTATAAACGGAAGGGGATTATAATTTCTTTTTACCATAGCTTTAGAGTCTACAAAAATGTCTAAAACATGATATTCAAAAGCTGTAAGAAACTTTTTTTCTTCAAATCATACAGAGCTACTTTATGGTGTTTTTTTAATCCAACAAAGGCTATCTGATAATTTGGAAATTCCATGATATAATGGTTCAATTACCATTTTGTTCTTATGGTTTATAAAACAGGATGTATTCTATACGTTTAATTCAAAAAAGATTAGTCAAACATTTCTTCTAGCTCTTCCAGGGTTTTATTTTTAGTTTCGGGTATTTTAAACTTTACAAATAGGAAACATACCACACAAATGCCTCCGTACAGCCAAAATGTTCCAAAAGGCCCTAGAGCATCGTTTAAAATTGGAAAACTGTATGTTAATAGGAAACAAGCAATCCAAAGTGCTGTAACCGTTAACGACATAGCTGCTCCTCTAATTTTGTTCGGAAAGATTTCTGATGCCAATACCCAAAATACCGGCGCTAAAGTAAGTGCATATATAGCTATGGCAGTTACCACGAGCATAACTAAAGTGAAACCTTTTAGTTCGAAGAAATAGAATAGCCCTATGAACAGGTACGATAAACCTAGTCCTACAGAGCCTAGGAGCCATAGTTTTTTTCTTCCCCATCGGTCGATCATCTGCATAGCAATAACAGTAAACACCAAATTTACAACACCAGTTAATATGATGTTGAATAAGGCATCACTTACACCATATCCGGCACTGGTAAATACTTCTTCTGCATAATTAAAAACTACATTTATACCGCACCATTGTTGCAGAAATGCAAGAACAATTCCGATAAAAATTAGTTTTTTGTTTTTACTGTTAAAAAGCTCTTTTACTTTAACAACTTCTTCGCTACCTTTCTGTAGGGTTGCTTTTATTTCATTCTGGATTTCATTTGCGTAATCCCTTCCTCCAATATTGTTCAGTACTTTTAAAGAGTCGTCCCATCGTTTGTTTTTAGACAACCACCTTGGACTTTCCGGAATAACAAAAATCAAAACAAAAAATAAAGTAGCAGGAACTAATTCTGCCCAAAACATCCATCTCCAGCCCGTTTGTCCGTTCCAGGAATTCATGATTTCCATATCTGTCATGCCTTCTGGAACTGCATCTGCAATAAAATAGTTGAAAATCTGTGCAGAAAGAATACCAATTACAATAGCCAATTGATTTAAGGAAACCAATCTTCCTCTATATATAGATGGAGATACTTCAGCAATATACATAGGTGAAATTGTAGAAGCTAATCCAATACCTAAACCACCTAAAATTCTAAAAACAATAAAAATATTAAAGTCGTTAAAAGCTCCAGTACCAGCAGCAGAAATAACAAACAGTAAAGCTGCTAGACCTAATGGTCTTTTACGTCCAAAACGCTCGGTTACCTTACCTGCAATGGCAGCTCCAACAATACATCCAATTAATGCACTCCCCATAGCCCAACCCTGTAACGCAGGTATTTCTGTAATTTCAAAAAACCGCTCATAAAAAGGTTTAGCCCCTCCAATAACCACCCAATCGTAGCCGAAAAGCAGTCCGCCAAGAGCAGAAATCATTGAGATTGTAAGAATGTATTTAAAGTTTAATTGATTAGATTTAGACATGTATTTAAATATAAATGTTAGAGTTCTTTTTGCTATTATTTAGGGCTATTTTGGTTTCTTTAAAAGAGAACGCCCTAGATGTAAATATCCTTTAAATGGTTATGTTTTTAGAACACTTTCCAAACTATTAGTAATACAGGAAAAAAATGTTCCATTTTGGCGTATTACGTGAATAAGGAAGTAATAGCAAAGCTAGGGAGTATGTTAAAATCATTGTCGTACTATTAGTTTTATTAGGTAGTAAATATTGTTCAAAGTCTATAACTAAAAGGTTATAAAGAGGTAATAAACTTAGTTTTTATAACGCATCCCGGTTTTTCAAAAAGGTATTTAGGTTAATTAAATTTGTTTTTAAGGGTTAAAATTGTAATATTGTATTTTGTATACAAAATACAATATTATGATTGAACACACTAGCATTAGTGAGCCCATATATTTGAAACTAAAGCAAATGATTCTTAATGGAGAGCTCAAGCAGGGCGAAAAAATAGTCCAGGAAAAGATTGCTGAACAACTAGGAGTAAGCAGGACACCATTAATGAAAGCTTTATTGACCTTAGAGAATGAGTATTTGGTTAAAAGTATTCCTCGAAGAGGGATGTATATACGTTCGTGGGACGAGAAAGAAATCATTGATATTTATGTCTGTAGAGAGGCTATTGAGGGGATGGCTGCAAGGTTGTTGGCGCAATCGAAAGATGATAACGCTATTGAACAACTTAAAGCATGTTTTAACCCTTTTTTAGCGAGTGAAAAAATTGATCTTGATGCCTATACAAACGCAGATGAAATGTTTCATTCGTTGTTAATCAAACTTACGGGAAATGCGCCTTTAGATAAGATCTATTTCTTCGGAAATATTCATGAGAAAGTGATTGGCCATGGCTTGGTAAGACCTCCAGAAGAGACCTTGGACGAGCATTTTAAAATCATTAAGGCTATAGAAGCAGGCGATGAAGATAAGGCCGAACAATACGCTAGAGAGCACATTAAAAAATCTAGAGAATTACTATTTGATAAATAAATACTTAAAAAGTGAAAAATTACAACATTGCCGTAGTGCCAGGAGATGGTATAGGAAACGAAATAGTACCAGAAGGGTATAGGGTTTTAGAAGCAGTAGCAAAAAAATACGATTTTAACCTAACTTCGGAAGTATTCGATTGGGGAGCAGGTTATTATTTAAAGCATAACAAGTTTTTGCCTGAAGATGGCTTAGAAAAGCTTAAGGCATTTGATGCGGTTTATTTCGGATCGGTTGGCTTGCCAGAAGTTGATGATACGCTACCAGCTAAAGACTATACATTTAAAGTGCGAACAAACTTTAATCAGTATGTTAATTACAGACCAGTTAGAACCTATCCAGGCGTACAACGTCCGCTAAGAACAGAAAAGCATATAGATTTTGTAATCGTAAGGGAAAATACAGAGGGCGAATTTGTACAGGTAGGGAGTCAATATTTACCAGATTCTGAAAATGGCATGGGGGTAGATACCAGTATATTTACCAGAAAAGGTATAGAGCGCGTAGCACATTATGCGTTTAAATTGGCTAGGAAAAGAAGACATAAAGTTACCCATATAACAAAATCTAACACATTAATTAATAGTTTAACCTATTGGGATCGTGTTATTAAGGAAGTGGCAACTCAATATCCAGATGTGGAGCATGACCAAATGTATATTGATAATTCTACGGCAAGTTTTGTTTTAAAACCAGAGGTATTCGATGTGGTATTAACAACTAACTTATTTGGAGATATTTTAAGCGATTTAGGAGGCGCAGTTATGGGAAGCCTTGGACTTGGCGGTAGTGGTAACATTAATCCAGAAAAGGATTTTCCGTCTATGTTCGAGCCTATTCATGGTTCTGCTCCCGATATTGCAGGAGAGAACATTGCTAACCCTTACGGACAAATATGGTCTGCCGCTATCATGTTAGAGCACTTAGGGGAAACCGAAGCGGCGAATAATATTATGGAAGCTATCGATAAAAGTACCTCGGAAGGTGTACTTACAAAAGATTTAGGAGGTACTGCGAGTACTTCTGATGTGGCAGATGCCGTGATTAAAAATTTATAAGATACCATGAATCGTATTGTTGATCTTACATTAACATTTACTCAAGATATTACCGGGTTTTCAAAAGAAACTAGTAAAACGCTTGAGACAGATGGGTGGAATGCCAGTACATTAACGTTTTACTCGCATTGTGGCACGCATATGGACGCTCCCATACATTTTAATGTAAGCAAGCAAACGATTGATGAAATACCGGTTACGGATTTTGTTGGGAAAGCCTGGGTTATAGATGTACGCCATATAGACTCTAAGGGCCTTATAACCCCAAAGCATATTTCTCAAGATGTTAGGGATAAGTTCACTGCTGGGGATAGTTTAATTTTCTGGACTGGTTGGTCGCAGTACGTAAACACTCCGAAATACCGTGACGAACTGCCGAGAATAAGTGGGGCGCTTGCCTTATGGTGTGTTAATAATAACGTAAAAATGATTGGTGTAGAACCACCTTCGGTAGCCGATGTAAACAATTTAGCAGAGGTCACTAAAATTCATGATATTTTATTGCGAAGTGTGGTTATTATTGAAGGACTTACAAATATTGATGCTTTACTAACTAATTGTGTTGAATTGATTGCGCTACCCTTAAAAATAGGAAAAGGTGATGGCGCGCCTGCTCGAGTGATAGCTATTGAAACAAATTCATGAGCATCTTATTATCCGATATATCGAAGCAATTGCCAATAGAAGATACGTCTAATTACAGGCAATTAAATAAAAGGCTTTTTGAAAGTTTAAACAGGACATGTGTTGTAGTTGATGATGACCCTACTGGAAATCAAACGGTTTACGATATACCACTTTTAACCGAGTGGCATTTAGAAGCTTTGGTTGAAGAGTTTAAAAAAGAAACACCTGTGTTCTTTTTGCTAACCAATTCCAGAAGCTTAACAGAAGAAAAATCGTCGGAAATTTATCGTGAAATTTCGAAAAATGTTTTAAAAGCATCAAAGCTTACAAATCGCGAGTTTACTGTGATTAGTAGAAGTGATTCAACGTTAAGGGGGCATTTTTCGGAAGTAAATGTTATAAAAAACACCATGGGTTTTAATGATGCCATTACCGTTTTTCTTCCCGTAATGTTCGAAGGGAATAGGGTTACGGTAAATGATGTACATTACATTTCTGATGAGAATTGTTTGGTTCCAGTTAACGAAACACCGT
The DNA here is from genome assembly GCF_002886045.1 of Flavivirga eckloniae. NCBI lineage: Bacteria > Pseudomonadati > Bacteroidota > Flavobacteriia > Flavobacteriales > Flavobacteriaceae > Flavivirga > Flavivirga eckloniae. The sequence goes on from NZ_CP025791.1 coordinate 4,491,161, forward strand.
TTTCCCAAGATCATACTTTTGCATATTCCAATGCGAACTTAAAAGCATGGATTCAGGAGAAAACACATGGAGAGGTAAATGCCTCAGATGTTTTTTCGGTAGCCATCGAAACTATTAGAAATAAAAGCAAGGCATGGCTTTGCGAACAGGTCATGGCGCTGCAAGCTGGTGTTTACTGTATTTGGAATGCATTAAACTATTATGATCTGGATAAGGTAACACATGCCTTATTATTAGCCGAAGAATCAGGTAAAAGAATTGTATACCGTACGTCGAGTTCATTCGTGCCTTCTTATATTGGATTAAAACCTAAACCATTATTAACTTCAGAAGAAATAATTGGCACAAACAACCTAACAGGGGGATTAACCATAGTGGGATCTTACGTTCCTAAATCTTCCGAACAACTAAACTATACTTTAAAATATTATAATGAAAACGGTATTATAGAAATTGATGTAAATACGATATTAAAAGAAGGCGCAGATATATATTTAGCCTCTATCATTTCAAAAATAGATGAAAATTTAACACGTGGCAATCATGTTATTGTTTACACAAGCAGAAAGCTAATTACAGGGGGAAATGACAATTCCAGTATAGATATTGCATCAAAAGTATCAGGGGCATTGGTTACCTTAGTAAGAGGTATTAGTGTTCAACCAAAATATATATTAGCCAAAGGAGGAATTACGTCACATGATTTGGCTGTAAAAGGCTTAAGGATGAAACGCTCAAAGGTTTTAGGGCAAATAGATCCAGGTATTCCTGTATGGGAAATGGGGGAAGAAACAAAATTCCCAAAATTACCATACATCGTATTTCCTGGTAATGTAGGTAATGAGAAAACACTTATAAAAATAACTCAAAAACTATCATGATATGAGCCAATCAATACCAACTAGAAGATACGGATTCTTCGTAGGATCTTTTTTAATAACCTTGTTGTTGTACGTAGATCGTGTCTGTATCTCATCTGCAAAAGATTCTATTAGTGAAGATTTAAACCTTACCGATATTGAAATGGGTTGGGTATTAAGTGCTTTTGCATTAGGTTATGCTTTATTTCAGGTGCCCGCAGGTGCTTTAGGAGACAGATATGGAGTGCGTAAGGTTATGACCTCGATTATGGTATTATGGTCTGTATTTACAGCGTTAACCGGAGCCGCTTGGAATTATATATCCATGCTTGTATTTAGGTATATTTTTGGAGCTGGAGAAGCGGGTGCATTTCCTAATATTTCGAGAGCCGCATTTTCTTGGGTCCCATTAAAAGAACGCGGTATTTTTCAAGGCATAAACTTTTCAGGGTCAAGATTAGGGGCCGCATTTGCATTGCCTTTAGTTGCTTATTTAATTGATGTATGGGGTTGGCGTGTCATTTTCTATTTTTTTGGAGCTATAGGAATTCTTTGTGCCCTGCTGTTCTATTTTTTATTTAGAAATAAACCAGAAGAACATAAAGACATTTCAGATGCCGAGAAAGCCTATATTATAAAAAATCGTCAGCAAGAAGAACAGGTGAAAAACGTATTGCCTATAAGGCGTATTCTAGGGTCAAAAAATGTTATTCTGGCTATGATTCAATACATAGGGAGTAACTTTATTTTCTTTTTTATGTTAACCTGGTTGTTTCCCTATATCAAGGCAAAATATGAGTTAAATCTAGTTACTACCGGGTTTTATGCCATGTTACCCTTTTTGGCAGGAGCTGTTGGCAATTGGGTGTCTGGCTATACCGTTGACGCTATTTATAAAAAAGGAAAATGGAAATTATCTAGACAAATACCAGCTATAGTAGGCTTTTGCTTAGTGGTTGTAGGAATAATTTCTAGTTTGTATATGAAAACGGCCTTAGGAGCCGTTCTATGTTTATCGGTTGCTATTTTCGGAGCAGATATGACCTTGAGTCCATCTTGGTCGTTCTGTATGGATATAGGAAAGGAGAATTCCGGTAAGGTGTCCGGAATGATGAACATGGCAGGTAATTTAGGATCTTTTTCCACAGCATTAGCATTTCCATATCTAATGGCATGGACAGGTTCTAATGAACCATTCTTTTATACCGCTGCTTTTTTAGGTGTAGTTGCCATCGTTTGTTGGCTATTTATGGATTCTGCAAAAGAGATACGTTATGATAAATAAATTAAGAGGTGTTGCTATAGGTGCTGGTTATTTTAGCAAATTTCAATTTGAAGCATGGAATCGTATTCCAGAAGTTGAAATAACAGCACTATGTAATACTAATTTAAAAAAAGCCATGGGTGTAATGAGTGCCTATGGTATAAAGAAACATTATTCCGATTATAGGGAGATGATTATAAAAGAAAAACCGGATTTTATAGATATCATCACGCCTCCGGAAACACATTTGGAAATGTGCAAATTCGCTGCCGATCATGGCGTGCACATTATTTGCCAAAAACCGCTTGCCCCAAGTTTTGCTGAAGCTAAGGAAATGGTAGACTATGCTATGGAGAAGGAGGTACATTTTGTGGTTCACGAAAACTTCAGATTTCAGCCGTGGCATAGAGAAATAAAAAAAATTATAGATCAGGGCGAAGTTGGTGATTTATTCAGTCTTAATTTCAGATCCCGCATGGGAGACGGTTGGGGAGAACATGCTTATTTATCCAGACAACCTTATTTTAGGGATTATGAAAGATTACTTATTTACGAAACAGGCGTACATTACATAGATACATTTAGTTATCATGCCGGGGAGATCGAAAATGTTTATGCGCTACTTAAAAGGCTAAACCCAGAAATTAAGGGAGAAGATTCCGGGTTAATGATTCTTAATTTTAAAAATAAGGCTCATGCCATTTGGGATGCTAACAGGTATAATGAGAGTCGTCATGAAAATTCAAGATACACATTTGGCGAGTATTTAATTGATGGTTCCAAAGGTAGTATTAGGCTATATAATGATGGGAAGATTACTATTCAAAAATTAGGAGAAGTAGAAAAAGAGCATTCTTATGTGCATAGAAAAAAAGGGTTTGCAGGCGATTGTTGCTATATTTTTCAACGAAATTTTATTGATAATTTCCTTTCAGAAGGCGTTTTCGAAACAAGTGGTGTAAATTATTTAAAAATATTAAAAGCACAAGACGCAGTATACCAATCGGCTAAGCTAAATAGACCGGTATGCCTATAGAGCAGTATAATTTTTAACAACAAACCATGCAATTAGCATCCATTAAATTCATTACAAAATGAAAAAAGTATTTGTATTAGTAGGCGTATCATTTTTATTGCTTAATTCTGTTTTCTCACAAGAATCAAAGGTTTCTATAGAAGGCGAATTGAAAAAATGGCACAAGGTAACCCTTAGTTTTACGGGCGAACAAATGGCTGAAAATGGAGCAGAAAACCCATTTTTAGATTACAGGCTAAATGTAACATTCAAGAATAATGATAAAACCTATGTAATCCCGGGCTTTTACGCAGCCGATGGTGATGCCGGAGAAACAAGTGCAAACTCCGGAAGTGTATGGCAAGTAAGGTTTAGACCGGATGCTGTTGGAGCATGGACGTATCAAGTATCTTTTAGAAAAGGGAAAGCTATTGCTGTAAGCGATGATGCCAAAGCAGGAGATGCTGTGCAGTTTGATGGATTAAGTGGAAGCTTTTCAATTGAAAAATCAGATAAAACAGGTCGCGATTTTAGAGGGAAAGGCCGTTTAAATTATACCGATACCGGATATCTTCAATTTGAAGAGACCGGAGATTATTTTCTTAAAGGCGGCGCAGACAGTCCGGAAAGTTTTTTGGGGTATTATGAATTCGACCAAACTCCACCATCACATAAATATGAAGCACATGCCAGAGATTGGAAAGCTGGCGATCCGACCTGGAAAAATGGGAAGGGAAAGAATATTATCGGGGCGTTAAACTATTTGAGTTCTAAAGATATGAATGCCGTTTATTTTCTTACTATGAATGTGCAGGGCGATGGTAAGGACGTTTGGCCATGGAACGATGTTAACGAGCGTTACAGATTCGATTGTAGTAAACTAGATCAATGGGAGGTCGTTTTCGACCATATGGACAAGTTAGGGCTTATGCTTCATATTGTTACTCAAGAAACCGAGAATGAACTGCTATTGGATATAGGGCAATTGGGAGTGCAGCGAAAATTATATTACAGAGAGCTAATAGCGCGTTTTTCCCATCATTTAGGAGTTACCTGGAATTTGGGCGAGGAGAACGGGCCTTTACATTGGACGCCTAAGGGACAAGATGATAAAGACAGAAAAGCCATGGCGAAGTATATTAAAACGCACGATCCTTATAAAGGTTTAGTCGTTTTGCACTCGCATGCAGTAAGCAAAGCACAGGATTTATTTCTCGATCCACTTTTGGGATATGAGTATTTAGATGGACCTTCCATGCAAACACATCATCCAAAGGACGTACACGATAGGATCGTTAAATTTATTGATGCTTCCAATAAGTCTGGCAGAAGATGGGTGATTTGTCAAGATGAAATAGGGCCTGCAGATACAGGCGCCAAACCAGATGCAGACGATCCGGAGCATAACGACATTCGTGCTCAGGTACTATGGGGAACTTTAATGGCCGGAGGTGCTGGCGTAGAATGGTATTTCGGATACCGATATGCACACAACGATTTAAAATGTGAAGATTGGCGTTCCAGAGACCTGTTATGGGATCAAACAAAACATGCTTTAGACTTTTTTCAAAAATATGTGCCATTTACAAGCATGCAATCGGCTGATTATTTAACCAGTAACTCTAACGATTATGTGTTTGCAGAGAATGGAAGTACCTATGTGGTTTATCTGCCCAAAGTAGAAGAAACGAAAATAAATTTATATGGTTTTAATTCAAAATTCAATGTAAAATGGTATAACCCAAGAACAGGTGGAAATCTTGTAAAGGGAAGTAAAAAAATGATAAAAGGCGGAGGCGAAGTTTCCATTGGATTACCGCCTAATAGTGATAAAGATTGGGTGGCTTTAATTACCGTTGCAAAAAAAGCTAATTCTAATAAAACCTCGGGTAAAGAAGCCATTGTAACTCTAAATGCCCTATCTGATTTTGAAATTGATAAAGCGAGCAAAGCCGTTTATTATACCGATCAAGGAAATGGAGCATTAGCCATAGATGCTGCTAATAAATCACAAAGAAATAAGTTTGCAGCTGCAAAAAACATATTTAAAGGAAAAACAGGGCTTTATAAAGGTGTTTTCACAGCTATGGCTGAAAATGATGGTGAGTCTGTTTACAAAATAAAAATAAACGGAAAGGAAGTGGACTCACTGGTTAATCCCGAAACAGAATCTACCTTTTTAACCGCAAAACATAAATTGGAATTATATCTTCATAACAATGATATTATCGAGATATCATCAAAAGCCGTAACCAACGGAAAAATTCCAGAAAATGACGAAACAGCATGGTCTAGAGGAAGGTGGAATTCGTTAGTTTTAACCCCAAGTACGTTAGAAGTAGCCAATGCTTTAAACGATGTTGAACCATTTATTGAAAAAGGCGGTTATTTAGAGGTAGAAGCTGAGAATTTTCATAAAAAGAGCAACAATGGTACAAAGCGCGAGTGGTATGTTCGATCTAATAATGACAATATTCCGTTTTCGGGAGATACCATAGAAAATCATTCGGCTACAGCAAGCAAAAATGCTTACATTGAAGCTTTACCGGATACTAGAGTAACACATGATGATGAACTTATTGCAGGAGAAAATTTCTTTCCGGTTTCAGGCACTGGAGGAATAGTTTCTTATAAAGTAAAAATTAATACACCGGGTATCTACTATGTTTGGGCCTTGGCTTACTCTACCGGAACCGAAGATAACGGTTTGCATGTAGGTGTTAATGGTGAATGGCCAGAGCGTGGCGCTCGTATGCAATGGTGCGAAGGTAAGGATAGATGGACTTGGTCCTCGGCGCAACGTGTTCCAGAAAACCATTGTGGTGTTCCAAAAGCCATAACGCTTAATTTTGAAAAAGCTGGCGACTATGTTATTTCTTTCTCCATGCGCGAAGATGGTTTTGAGTTTGATAAATGGATATTGGTTAAAGACAAGGAGTTTATACCAGAATAAAGTCTTAAAACTTGTTATCTGAGATATAATATTAACGTAAATCTTGCTTAAGAATTCAAGGTGTTCCTCCCTTTTAAAAAGGGAGGTGGATCCCGATGAGATCGGGATTCGGAAGGTTATATTAGTTTGTTATTTTTAATAAAACGCCTCTTTCTTCCAATTTTTATCAAAATCGAAATTCATTTCTCGGCTTTAAATTAAAGAGGAGAGCACTGTGACAGTAAAAAAATAGTTCTGAAACAAGTCTGGGACACACACCGACATAAATTCTCTTATCCAAGATTCACGTAATATTAAGGCTTTACAAGGTTTTTGCCTATCTTTTTAATAGAGTGTTTTAAAAGTAGTACAACCAAGTATAAACTGTTTTTACTTTCTATTTCCTTACGTATAATCTTAAAGGCATTTCCCATTTGAACTTCTACGGTCTTAATTGAAATGTTTAGCTGTTCTGCTATTTCAGCATACTTAAGATGTTCGAATTTGCTTAACAGGAATATCTCTTTACATCTAGGAGGAAGCTTTTCTATAGCTTCTTGTACAAGCTTTATTTTTTTCTTTCTAATATCCTCATCCTCGGTAATCATTTGATTCAAACGCTTGTATAACCACCCATCCAGCATGGATTGTTCTCTTTTTTTCTTTCTGTACTTATCTACAAAAGTATTATAAGCCGTTTTTCGCAAAAAACTTGAAATGGAACTTTTTTCATCCAAACGCTCCCTTCCGTTCCATAATTTAATAAACGTATCCTGCAGAATATCATCAGTTTGCATCTGGTTTTTTGTGAAACTATTAATAAAAGCATTTAATTCCTTGCTATGCTCTGAATAAATAGCCTTAAACGCAAGCTCATCCCCCTTTTTTAAGGAGGCAACAGTTAGCGATATGTTTTGTTTATGTTTATTCATTCTTATGAGAACCGTAAATCTAACTAAAAAACTTTAAAACTTTTTTAAGATTTATATAAGGGTTTTTTTAACTCCAGGCGTAGATTATTAAAATAGATGTAAAAAATGACCGAAAGAATTGAGATATTAATAGTTAAATACTTTTCAGATAATCTGTCTAATGAAGAGCTGAAAGAACTTATATCCTGGGTAGAAACAGGGGATAATAAAAAAGAGTTTGATCACTACGTTAGTTTAAACTTCACCATAGAGGAACTAAAAAGTGAGAGTCATGATGGCTCTATATTATGGAAATATATTGAATCGAGCTTTAAAGCTCCTGTTAAAAGAACCAGATATTGGAAATATGCTGTGGCGGCTTCGGTTATGTTGATTTTGGGATTAACCTTCTTTTTTAATAGAAGTGAGGAACCAAAGGATATGCAAAAACCAGTTGTTGTAAATAATAATATAGAAGTTGGAACAGATAAAGCTATTTTAACTCTGGAAGATGGTACTAATATCGCATTAGAAAAAGGGAGTCAATATGCATCGGAAAATATTGAGAGCAATGGCGAGGAATTAGTTTACAATACTTCGAAAAGAGAAAAAACAGAAACAACTTATAACTATTTAACAGTTCCTAGAGGAGGTCAGTTTTTTGTACAGTTGGCAGACGAAACTAAAGTATGGTTAAACTCAGAATCTAAAATTAAATACCCAACATCTTTCATTAAAGGGGAGTTACGCCAGGTCGAACTGGTTTATGGAGAAGCCTACTTTGATGTGTCATCAAGTACAAATCATAACGGGTCTGAATTTAGAGTAAAACATCTTTCTCAGGACATTCAGGTTTTAGGTACTGAATTTAATGTAAAGGCCTATGGAGATGATAAAAACATCTTCACCACACTGGTAGAAGGTAAAGTAAATATTAGTACTAGAAATGGGAAGAAAATGTTAGAGCCAGGAGAACAATCTATTGTGAATTATAATGATGAAACCATCACAGTTTCTAAAGCAGATTTATATAGAGAAACGTCCTGGAAACAAGGGGTGTTCAGTTTTGAAGATAAGCCGCTTAAGGATATTATGAAAGTATTGTCGCGTTGGTACGATATGGAGGTTGTTTTCTTAAACCCAAAAATTGAAGATGTGTTGTTTTATGGGAAAATAAGAAAAGATCAGAAGATCGAGGATATTTTAGAGTCTATAAAAGACCTAAGCATGATAGAAAACTATGAAATTAATGATAAGACAATCAGCTTAAAATAAGAGCAATTTAGATATATAAACTACAAATCAAAAATAAATATTACTAACTCAAAAAACTACATGACTATGCTAGAAAATTACTACTGACCTAGAATCTTACATACAGGAAAAGAAAAAGGGAACATGATTATATCTCGCTAAAAATTTAAAACAATGTTCCCTAAGTGAGATTATTAATTAAATGTTTATTAACTAATAACATACAAATTTATGGAAATAAAATTAACCAATGTCTTTTTCAGTATTGGAAAAAGACTCTTAAAGACAATTATGAAAACCTTTATTTTATTAGTATGCACTTCGGTTTTTGCTATGTCGCCAGGATCTACATTTTCTCAAGAAAAAGTGACTATCGATGCAGATAAAAAAGTATCTGTTGATGAGGTTTTTAGAATAATTGACCAGCAAACAAACTATGCATTTATATATCAAAAAGGAATCTTTAATAACTTACCTAAAGTACAGCTAAGGAAAGGAGTTATTAGAATAAATAAATTATTGGAACAAACCTTGTCTAAAGACGATTATGTTGTAATAATAGGAGCTAATAACAATATTATTGTAAAGCGAAAATTTAAAATCCAAACACAAAAGATTTCTGGTAAAGTAACTGATGAATTCGGAGACGCATTAATTGGTGTATCTGTATTTGTTAAAGGAACAAATCGTGGTACTGCTACAGATTTTGATGGATTATATGAAATAAATGCAGATGAAAACGAAGTGTTGGTTTTTAGTTATCTAGGTTATTTAGATAAAGAACTCACTATTGGGCAAGACGTGATTTATGATGTAAAAATGAAGACTTCTTCTTTAGAACTTGACACCATAGAAATAGTTTCAACAGGATATCAAACGCTCCCTAAAGAAAGATCTACAGGATCTTTTGAAAGAGTAAATGAAAAGACACTAGATCTGAAAGTGAATCAAAACATCTTTGCTAAAATAGAAGGAGAAGTTGCAGGTGTAACTACAGACAGTGATGGAAACTTTATAGTAAGAGGACTTAGTTCTATTAGCGCAAATACGAACCCTCTGGTAGTAGTAGATGGTTTTCCTATAGAACAAGATTTTAGTTCAATAAACCCTAATGATGTAGCAAGTATTACCATTTTAAAAGATGCAGCAGCGGCATCCATTTGGGGTATACGTGCTACTAATGGTGTTATTGTAATTGTTACAAAAAAAGGCTCTAGAAATGGAAAATTAAAGATTAATGCCTCCCTTAACACGTCCATTACTCCAGAAGCTGATTTATTTGATGCCCGCTTGGGGGATCCTGCTACACAAGTAGCATACCAAACAGCATGGTTTAATCGTAGCAACCCTACTTCTGGTTTTTACAATGTAAATCAATTGTTTAATCCAAATGATTTCCAAACGGGTGCGCTACCAGTAATAAACCCTGTTGGTGAAACTTTATTAAGACAACTAAGAGGCGATATTACTGCAAGTGAAGCACAAACAAGATTACAAAATTTGTCTAACACAGATAATAGGAGAGAGTTTTTAAACCTTATTCATCGTCCAGCAATATGGAATCAGTATAATTTCTCTGCCTCTGGCGGTACAGAAATTTACAATTTTAGATCATCCATTAGTTATAATAAAAATCAAAAAGAAACAATAGGTACAGATAGAAGTCAATTTGTTATCAATTTCACTAATTCTTTTAATATTAGCTCTAAACTAACAGGAAGAGCTTCTGTGAATTTCTCACAAACAAAAGAAAATTTTGCTAATGGTACCATAAATGCAGGGCTTAGTCCTCTTAGAAATATAGGGAACATTGATGATGACTTTTTATCGGGAAGTAGCTATGATCCTGTTAGTTTCTTAAATAATGTGCCTATTACAAGCCGTATTCTTGATAACAATGGTAATTATGTACCGATGCCGTTTGGTCTTTCTGCATACAGTGCTGAAGCTTCTCAATATTTGTTAGATCAAGGATATTCCTATGGGTCTACTTATAACATTAAACAAGAGTTAGATAATGCAAATAATACGAGTCGCCAAACCGCACTACGTTTACAAACGGGCTTAAATTATAAAATATTAGAAGGTTTAGATTTTGATGCGAGTTATCAATATGAATGGTCTCATTTAAGATTAAGAGACTTACATAACGAAACTAGTTTTTACACTAGAACCAGAGTAAATAATCTAACCGAAGTTGATCTCAGTTCTGGTAGTCCAATTGTGGGTACCAAAGCTATACCAGATGGTGGTATTTTAGATTTATTTGGACGTGTAGAAAAATCGCATACATTTAGATCGCAATTAAATTACAACAAGACTTTTAGTGATAATAAACACCGTGTGGCGGCTATAGCTGGTTACGAGGTTCGTAAAACAATTTTAGATCAGAATTCAGATAGAAAATATGGTTTTAATGAACAATCACTTGTCTCTTCGCCACCAAATGTTGGTCAGGTAAACCCAACCATTCAATTCGGCTCTTTAGATCGACAAGTGCCAGATCGATCTTCTATTTATTTTGAAGAAAATAGATTTATATCATATTACGCCAATGCTTCTTATACTTATGATAATACATATACATTATCTGCTAGTACGCGTTTAGACGACACCAATTTATTTGGAGCCTCAGACAAATACAAGAATATACCATTATACTCTTTGGGTCTTAAATGGAACATAACAAACAACTTTTTCGTAAATAATGAAACCATTAATTCCTTACAGTTTAGAGCAACTTATGGAACTAACGGTAATGTAGATCGTACAACTAGTCCTTTCTTAATAATAAATAATTTTATTGGTTTTCCTCCTTTTAATGGACCAAGTTCTACGATTACCAGTTTACCCAATCCAGAATTGCGTTTAGAAAAAACACGCGCATTGAATTTGGGGTTAGATTATACTTTATTTAACAACACGGTTAAGGGAAGTATAGAATATTATATAAAAGATAGCGAAGACTTGTTAGCAGTTACAAGCGTTAATCCTACTCTTGGGGTGGCAGGATCCCTTATTAATAACGGTACGTTACGTAACGAAGGGATTGATGCTAATTTAAGCTTAAAAGTAATAAATACTGATAACTTTAAATATACTACAACAGGTAATTTTAGTATAAACACCAATACCTTAAAAAAAGTAGATGTTGTATCGAATGATCTTTTTGACTATTTACTTGGAGAAGTTGCTGTACCAGGCGCCTCTTTAAGAACGTTGTACAGCTACAATTTTGGAGGTTTAGATCGTAACGGAGCTCCTCAATTTGTAACTAATGATGGACGTATTCTAGATGCAAGGGCTTTTATTGATGATTCAGAAGACCTTATTGAAGAGGCATCTGTAATACCTAAATATTATGGGTCGTGGATCAATAATTTTGAATACAAAAACCTATATCTAAGAACATTAACATCCTTTAAGGCTGGGCATATATTTAGATTTGGAAATACTTATATACCAAGTGCTAGAGCTTTAAGTAATGTCCCTGCCGATTTTGCTAATCGTTGGCAAAACCCTGGAGACGAGAATATAACAAATATTCCTGCATTTCCAGAAGATGAGAGTAATAGCTCTTTGTTAGGTTACCAACAATATCAGTTTTCTGATGAACTTGTAGATACGGCTGCTCACATACGTTTAAGTCAAGTTAGTTTAGGTTATAATTTCAAAGAAGCTATTTTAAATAAACTTGGTATGTCGACGCTTAGTATAGGGTTACAAGCCGATAATATAGCTGTTTGGAACTTTAATAAATGGGATGTTGACCCAGAAAGCTCCTTTATTCCAAGAAGAGCTACCTATACTTTTAATATATCTGCATCATTTTAAAAACAAGACTCATGAAAAATTTTAAATATTATAGCATTCTATTTATAATAAGTATACTCACCGTAGTTTCTTGTGATCGTGAGGAATTCTTAGACATTCAACCTGTAGGAAGAATTATCCCTGCTACACTTGACGATTACAGACTCATGTTAGATAATGTACGATCGGGGTTTGGTGGCAATGCCAAAACAACCGGTTTTTCAAACAAGCACAGTTTGAGCAGGTTTCTAAGTGATAATGTAAAGCTTAATGTCGAAATTTTTAATTCAGCATTTAATAGCCAAAACGACCTTAGAGCTTATCTTTTTGATGATGCCATTTACGCACCAATAGAAAATGATACCGATTGGGATAACTATTATCAACACATTTATGTGTCTAATATTATTGCCGAAGGACTGGATGAGATTGAAGATTCGGCTAAAAAAAGAGCCTTAGAAGGAGAAGCTAGAATGCATAGAGCATTCGCTTATTTTAATCTTGTTAACCTATATGCACCACATTATAATAGCAATACCGCAAGTACAGATTTAGGAGTTCCTATACGTGAAGGTGTTGAGCTAACAGGTATAGACCTTACCAGAGCCACTGTGCAAGAGGTTTACGACCTCATTCTTGAGGACGTTCTATTTGCTACAACAAGTTTAGAGGACACACAGTCTGGAGCGCTTGTATTCAGACCATCAAAAGCTGCTGCTTTTAGTTTATTAGCACGTGTATACCTTTATCAAGCTAATTATACAGATGCATTAACTGCGGTTAATAATGCATTAGCTTTACAAAGTACACTTAGAGATATTAATAACGACCCGATAAATCCATTTGCTCCAGGGCTTAGATCATTTCAAGATTTCACTATAGATCCCGAAGTTGTTTGGTTTAAAGATGGGGGATGGGCTTTTGCTCTTAACTCACCTACTGATGAATTAATAAACCTATATGAAAATGGAGATGTGAGGAGAGAGTGGTACACTACGATGGCTAATCATGGTTTTATACAATCTGATTCGAATGAACTTGTGTATGCTGCTAGGTATTTTGGTTTTAATACTTCGTCAGACGCTATTAGTACAGCAGAACTTTATCTGATTCGTGCTGAATGTTATGCGCGTCTTGGAAATATTACTGAAGCAAATGATGATTTAAATACCTTGCGTATAAATCGTTTTACTCCTGCCACATATACTGCTATTAACATTACAGATGCTGCGGCTCTTTTACAGTTTGTTAAAGACGAACGCAGACGAGAAATGACTATGACGGCAGATCGTTTATTCGATATTAAGCGCTATAATCTTTTAGATAATGATGGGATATCAATAAATAGAGATTATAATGGACAAACAGTAACTGTAGCTGCGAACAGCAACAATTGGGTACTCCCGATTGGTCAAAAATACATTCTACTAAATCCAGAAATAGAACAAAACCCACGTGACTAAAAAACCATAAAGATGAAAAAACTTATATATATAATAATAGTACTTGGCTGTTTCTCTGCCTGTACTACAGAACATGTAAAGCCTTTAATTGTACAAACTGATGATTTCGTTGGAGAGCTTGCTATATCTGCGGTTGTAGGAGATACTATTGGCACTATTCCTGGCACATCCACTAAAGGTACAGTAACCTATACTATCAACTCTCAAACACCTGCGGATATTTTCTCTGTAGATGAAACCTATGGTGAACTTATTGTAGCATCTGATGCTGTTGCTAATTTACCCATTAACTCTATGGTAGTTCTTGAAGTTAGTGTGAGCAAAGAAGGTGTTTCCCAAATTTCAAATGTTGAAATAACGGTGGTACCTCCTCCAGTAGATGTTACGCCATGGGTAGGAACAGTACTAGTTACTCAAATTGATTTTTTCTCAGGACTTCCTGTTACAAAAGAAGTTCCTGCTACAGATATAGATAATGGGCAATTATTATTATCAGGTGGCGATCCTTTTGATTTATTCTGCGATGAAAACTCTGAAATAATTATAACATTTGGACAGCTGACTACAGCCACCGTGGGACCTGTAACTATAAGTCAGCCATTTATATGTTATGGAGGCACTAATTTAAATATAGATGGTACAGGAACCTATAATACAGAAACAAAGGAAATACTAATTGATTTTAATATTACTGGAGATTTCGAATTTCCAGGAAGTAGAACTATTACCCCTAAAGAGTAATTAAGTTATGTAAGTTAGGCGCCACAGTATTGTTTTTATGTGGCGTCTATATTTTAGTTGGCTTTTTACGATAACAGTTTATCGGTTCTCTATCCTTTATTTACTATTGGTGTTAATATTAACTCTTACAAACTATTGCATTTTGCAGGTTAGATTTTAGAATAATCTAATAACAATTAAAATCAAAAAAAAATTGAATTATATGAAAAAAATAATACTGGCAATTTGCCTTACAATAACAATACTTGCTTGTAAAGAGAAAGTCGTCTCTAAAGATTATTTAGTGTTTTCAGGTAAAATTGAAAATCATATAGGAGACGATTTTTCTCTTTATGTAAATAATAATGCGCCTATTAAGTTAAACAAAGATGGTAGTTTTAAAGATACAATTAGCTTGGAATCTGGACATTTTATGTTTAGTGATGCTGGGAAAAACCAAATGAAAATTTATCTAGAAAATGGAAACGATGTACACATCACTTATGATGCTAAAGATTTTAGGAAAACGCTAGCTTTTTCAGGAACGGGGGCTCCAGTTAATAACTATATACTTGCAAGAAATAGTATAAAGAAACAACAGGAAGATGCTATTAAAACAGATAGCATTGTAGTGCTTTATCAATTAGAAGAGTCTGCTTTTAAGGCAAGTCTATTGAAGCTAGAAGAAGCTTGCTTACAAGAATTGTTAGCAACTAAAGGTATTTCGGAAGTATATAAAGAACAGGAGAAACGAAATATTAATTATGAGAATTTATTTATGATTGATCAATACGAAAAGATGAATAAATTCATGGGCAACCCCGATTTCAAGGTTTCTGAAGGATTTACTGATGAATTGAAGACAGTAGATTATGAGAATAAAGAAGATTTTATGTTTTCAGAATCGTATAAAAATCTTGTTCAGATGTATCATTATGAAAAAGCTAAAGGAATAAGCGAATCAGAGTCTATTCCTCAAGATATTGCTAACTTAAAAGAAATTGCAACGATTCAAAATGAGTTTATAAAAAACAGTCTGTTATATGAAAGTGCTACGTATTATATGGATTACTCAAAAGATTTACAGGGTTTCTATGATGCTTTTATGTCAGGTTCTACAAATGAAAAGCACAAGTCTGAAATTACAAAAAATTACGAAATCTTAAAAAGCGTTGCTGCTGGGTCGCCTTCCCCCAAGTTTGTAGATTATGAAAATTTTGTAGGAGGTACCAGTTCTTTAGATGATTTTAAAGGTAAATACGTATTTATAGATGTTTGGGCTACATGGTGCGGACCTTGTATTGCTGAATTTCCTTATATAGATAAAATAGAAAAGGAATATCACGGAAAAAACATACAATTTATAACACTTTCTGTTGATACTCAAAAGAATCGAAAAAAATGGTATGATTTTGTAAAGGAAAAAAACCTTGATGGTATTCAATTATTAGCAGATAATGCTTTTGAATCTAAGTTTGTAAAAGATTATAACATAACAGGAATACCTCGATTTCTTTTAATCGATCCTAAAGGTAATATCGTTACCAATAATGCTCCAAGACCATCGAATCCAGAATTAAAAGCCCTTTTTAATAGTTTGCCTCTTTAAACTAAAAACATAATAAAAATGAAAAAAAACAATTATAAATACAGCCTGCTTATTCTTGTGTCTGGGTTGTTTATCCTTACGTCTGTAATGCTGAATGGATGTGCAGAAAAAAAAGAAAAACTAAAAGAAGACCACTTCCGAATTATTGGAAAAACGATTGGTATTGAAAATGGAAAACTTATTTTTTATAGAAATTTTAAACAAGATACGGTAATAGTTACTAACAGTAAATTTCAATACGAGGCTTCAATTGAGGGGATTAATACGGTTATAATAGCCGTAGAAACAGATACTATAAAAGGAGATTTTACAGATCCTACGAAATTTTCAAAAATACTTTATGTACAGCCTAAAGAAATGAGTTTAACTGTTGATGTTAAAAACATACAAGAGTCAAAATTAATAGGGAGCAATGTTCATGATGATTTTGAAAACTTAAATCAAAAACTTGCTCAAGCTAAAGAACCTTTTAAACCTGTTTTTGATGAGTTGGAAGAACTTTATAAAGACTATAAAAGTAATGAAGAAGCTATAGGTAAAATTTACAAGTCATTAGAATCTTTTTATCAAAAAGAAAAGGAAGCTAAATTTAACTTTATAAAAGCCAATCCAGAATCGTTCATAAGCTTAGAATTATTAGATGATTTAAAAGGGGATGTGGATATTAATGAAGCATCAGAAGCATACAAAAACTTGTCTGATGGTAATAAAAATTCAGAATTAGGTAAAAGCTTAGGAGATAATATTAAAGCATTAAAAAGAACTGCTGTTGGTAATATAGGCCCTCATTTTAAATCGAATGATGTAGATGGAAACCTTTTGGACTTAGCTCAATTTAAAGGAAACTATGTGCTTTTAGATTTTTGGGGGAGTTGGTGTGCACCTTGCCGTCAAAGTCATCCTCATTTACTAGAGGTATATTCAAAATATAAGTCAAAAGGCTTTGAAATTATAGGTGTTTCTGATGATGATACGCGAATAGAAGCTTGGAAAAAAGCTATAGAAGAAGATAAAATTGGAGTTTGGAAACATGTTCTTCGTGGTAAGCCAAAAGCTGGAGAAGAAAATGATGCTAACAAGATAGATTTAGTAAAGTTGTATGGTGTTAGTGGATTTCCAACTAAAATATTACTTGATGCAGAAGGCAAAATAGTACACAGATCTGTAGGCTATGACCCGTCTAGTACTTGGTTAGAGGATAAATTAGAAGAAGGATATACAGAATAAAGGATAATTATTTGAGTTAGTCAGTCAATCCACATCTCATTAATTTGAGGGTGGATTTTCTGCTTTAATATGGATAAGGTCGTTGAAACCCAAAAGAAACCTTTATGCATAAAATAATTATGCAAAAAAGCGGCTAAATGTAATCGTTGCTTAGTTACAATCGCAAGTAGGACGGTAATTAGCCGGACCTGCACCTATAATTCTGGTGTTGCAATGGCAATCCCTAAAAATACCGTCGTCACATAAAACACCTTCGCTAACGCATATTTCACCTCTAACATACTTTTTTCCGTTTATAACACAAGGATTGTTTACGGTGCATTTGCGTGTTTCACATTCTCCGCTACACCAAAAGAAATTAGCTCCAAAAACAACAACAATTACTGCCAAAACGGCTAAAATTACAAAATGTTTTGTCTTCATAATCAATAAGTTTTTAAGTTAAAAACTGTTAATCAATTACTTAAGGAGGTAAGTAAGGTACATAAAAAATAATAATAAGGAAAGAATTTTCTGTAATTTAGCATGGAATGACATGTAAACCTTACTAAATAAAAAAATAATTGGCATAGGGGTAATTGCAGCGATATTGATATAATTATATAATTAAGCAATATTGCTTCATAGCAAGATTATTTAAGTTTTGAGTTTAGTTTAAGAGTAGCATATCGGTAAGGGGTATGCTACTTTTTGTTTATTTATAAGGTACAGGATGTATCAAGTTAACATATAAAAGTAAAATGAAGAATTTTTTTATCCTACTATTGTCGATCGTTATACTTTATAGCTGTGAAAGTAAACCAGATCGCAAGTTTAATATTGAAGATGTAATATCTAAAACAGAAACCCAATTGACTTATGCCTGTAATATCATAAAAGCAAATACCTCTGGCACGAAAGTATTGCCCCGATCTGTTGAGGGTGATAAACTAATAATGGTTCCAACAAGCGATTGGACCAGTGGTTTTTTTCCCGGATCGCTTTGGATGATGCACGATTTAACCGGAGATAGTAAGTGGAAGGATAAAGCTATAGAATACACACACCTGTTAGAATCGCAGCAATATAATACGGGAACCCACGATGTTGGTTTTATGATGTATTGTAGTTATGGGCATGGGTATAAAACCACCAAAAACGAAAAGTATAAAGATATATTGATTCAAACCGCAAAATCGTTGGCCAGCAGGTATAACGATACGATTAAATGCACAAGATCTTGGGATCATTCTACAAATTTGTATACATATCCGGTTATTATCGATAATATGATGAACATGGAGCTGTTATTATGGGCAAGCAAGGCAACAGGTGATGATACTTATAAAAATATAGCGCTTAACCATGCCGATACCACAATTAAAAATCATTTTAGAGCAGATAACAGCTCGTATCATGTTGTTGATTATTCGCCAGAAACAGGTAAGGTTCTTCAGAAAATTACAAATCAAGGCTATGCAGATAATACGGCATGGGCCAGAGGGCAAGCATGGGGTTTATACGGATTTACGGTAATGTATAGAGAAACCGGTCTTAAAAGATATTTAGAACAGGCCGAAAAAATAGCAAAAGTAGTTATATCTTATCCAAATCTATCAGACGATAAAATTCCATATTGGGATATGAACGCTCCTAAAATCCCAAACGAGCCAAGAGACGCGTCTGCAGCAGCCATTACAGCTTCTGCTTTATACGAACTTTCGGGGTTTTCATCTCATAAAGAAACCTATTTGGAATTTGCTAACCAAACCCTAAGTACACTTGTTTCAGATAACTATTTAAATAAGGTAGGTACCCATCATGGGTTTTTATTAGATCATTCAACAGGTAATATGCCTAAAAATTCAGAAATAGATGTACCAATAGTATATGCAGATTATTACTTTTTGGAAGCCCTAAAACGTAAGAAAGAATTACATGGAAAGTGAGGCTAATTCACGTTTTTCGGATGTTTTTTGGTTGAATGCATTGGTGATAAAAAAAAGAATTCTATATTAGAGAACTAAAACCATTATAGAAAAACCAATTACTAACCTTTAAATATAAATTTTTATGTCCCTAATCAAAAATTTCCGTTTTAGAATAATCTATCGATCAATATTATTAGTATTTACATTTTTAATCGTTTCATGTGCAGAAAAGCAAGATTCGAAAGATCTAACATTGAGTACCTCTAAATTTGAAGTTAAGTTCACTAATTCAGGTACTATAAGTCAGGTGATGTTCCACGACAATAAACAAGTAAGGAAAGTAAAGGGAAATTCGTTATTAAAGAACTGCAAGGTTATTAAGGTTAATGCAGAAAAAATATCTGAAGCAGTTATAGAGTTTCATAAAGTCCTTCGAGATACTTTGTCGAACAGTAGTGTAGAGCTTAAAGAAACATTTACAGTTTCTAAAGAAAGTTTAAACTGGGTTATCACAGTTTTGGATGCAGGCGAATTTTGGTCGACACCTATCGAAACCGTTTTGCAATACCCAGTATCTGATAAAGTAAAATTATGGGCGCCATGGGGAGACCCCAGAGGGGACACTAGTGGCGGCGGAACAAATAACAAGCAAATAGCCGATGCTATTATTAACTCAGGAGATTTAAGTAGCTTAACCAGTTGGGAAGATCCTTTGGTAGCGCAACCGGTAACAAATAAACTTTGGCATTATGGGGCGCCAAGATACCAATATGATGATTCTGGTGTTTTGTATTGTCCGTTTCAAGGTGATGTCATTAACATGCCTATGATTAGTTTTTTTGAAAAAGATCATGATATGGGGTTAAGTTTGATTTTATCTCCAGAAGATACATTACTCGATATAAACCTTGAAACTAAAAAGGATGGAACAGTTAAGTTTTCCAGATTCAATCATCGAATAGGTGGTGGTAAAGTCTTGAGGTTTTCAATGGATTTAGTACCACATCAGGCAGATTGGAGAAGCAGTCTTGGTTGGATGGTAGAACGTTACAGATCTTATTTTTACCCTACCAATCCATTAGCTAAAGAAATATCGGGAACAGGAGCTTACTCAAATAGTGATGCTGAGTTTGATGTTGCTAAAATGAAAAAGATGGCATTCCGTGTAAATTGGAGAGCTTCCTTTGATTTTCCTTACATGGGTATGTTTATTCCTCCTGTAGACAAAAATGAGGTATGGTCTAGTTTTGTAAGAGAACGTGGTGGTGCAAGTAGTAAATCAACTTCGATCTCTAAAATGAGCGACTATAGTAAGAATATGGACGATAAAGGGTTTTATGTTTTAAATTATTTTAACGTCACTGAATTTGGAACTCAGATAAAATACCCAAAACCAGCACCCAAAAAATCTGGAGCTTCAATGTGGTTAGATGCTAATGATTATTTATATGAGCATCTTGCAGATGCTATGCTTTTTGTGCCAGATAACCAAAAGCCTGTTGTAGATAAAGATGTTTATAACACCGAACCGGGCAAGCCTTTTTGGACTTGGGAGAAAGCTGTAGTTATGGATCCTGGTGTAAAGAGTTATCAGGACTTTTTAGTTGACCAGGCAAATAAGCTCGTAACAGAATTACCAAATTCTTATGGTATTTGTATTAACAGAATGGATTGGACACGTTTTTATAATCATAAAACAGACGATGGTGTAAGCTGGATGGGAGATCAACCAGTAGGTTCTATGTATGTATCATGGATGAAAATAATGGAAAAACTAGATCCTGTTTTTCACGACAACAATAAAGTTATTTATGCAAATAATCATGTAAAGCGTATTGAACAATTAAAATATGTAGATGGTCTTTTTGATGAGTTTACCTATGCAGGAGCTTCGTTAAATGCCGTGGCACTTTTAGGAAATCAAAAACCTGTATTGGGCTGGATAAGTAACGATAAGCAATTAACGCCTGACTCTGATGAGGTTATGCAAAAGTTTTTATATATGGGCGTATTCCCAATGGCTCCATTCCCTGAAAACGATCATTCAATCCGTCCAAGTAAACTTGCCGATAAGGTTTATTTAGATTATGGACCGTTATTCAACCAATTAAGAGGTAAGGAGTGGGTTTTAGAGCCTCATGTAATATCTACTAAAGAAAATGCCAAAGTAAACCTTTTTAAAAGTTTTGGAGGGTACACTATTCCGATTACGCATGTTAAAGAAGCACAATTAGTAGAGGTAAGGATTAAGAAAAAGGAGCTTGTTAAAAACGATCTTAAGGTTTATGCCTACCATCCGGGAGATGAAGATCCTATTGTAGTGCCAACTGAAGTTGTAGACGGTGAATTAAAAATAGTAGTGCCTATAAAAAGAGGTTGTGCCGTTTTAAAAATTAATAAAGCTCAATAATATCGTAACAGGTATGGTATCACTTTTTAAATAGCCTTATAAATGGAAACGCGATATTGAGAAGGCGACTTGCCTATTACAGTCTTAAATATTCTAGAAAAATAAAAAGCATCATCATAGCCAACATTGTTGGCTATGATGTTTATTTTTAAATTACTAAATTCTAACAATGAACAGGCTTTTTGCATACGCATAAATATAAGATACTCTATAGGAGAGTAGGCAGTCTTCTTTTTAAATAACAGGCATAGATGAGATACAGATATACTACAGTAGTCTGCTATTTCAGATAAACTAAGCTTTTTGTGTAAATTACTTTTTATAAAAACGATGGCTTTCGAAACAACGTCTTGTTGTTTTATTTCTTTAATTTTTTGAAATTGGGATAAGTATTTAAAAGAGCCTAATAGATGCATAAGTAAAATGCTACTATACTCCATGTTTTGATCTGAGTACCCAGCATCAAGATTAAAATATATTTCTTCGAATAATTCAATTCTATCCTTAAACCGGGAAACATTAGTTTCTTTTAATTCCCGAGGATAATCCAGTGGGTAAACAAAAGCCTCAGCCTTATCTCCTAAAAAATGCATCCAATAGATTGTCCATGGCGTATTAGGGTCTGCTGCATAAGTGTGAGGTGTTTGTTTTGGGATTATAGAATACTTGTTCTTTGAAAGATGTTGTTTCTTCCCATCAATTTCGATCCATCCCTTTCCATCAACACAAAAAATAAGAATATGTTCGTCACTCCCATTCTTTCTGGATCTATAGTGGTGTTTCCCATTTGGAAAATAACCAATGTCTGTAATGTACAGATAATTGGTTAAACTGTTCTTTTTTAATTTTTTCTTAACCTTTTTAGGAAGAACCAATAATTTTTGCCCCTCAAACCTATCTTTTTTTCTCATTTCTAAGTTTTATTAAAAATAAGAATATAATCCATCATTAACGAAAAATAGTCTATTCTTTTTCATGAAGATGTGTTATATGTTTGTATAGCATCAAGCCAAATAGAACAATTATATAAGGCAGATGTATTTAAAAGATATAAATAACATCATTGTAAAATAATACAGTTTAGAAGTAATGAGTGTAAAAGTTTGGTCGGAGAAAGTTAGTATTCCAACGTATGAAATTGGAGAGCCAGAAAAGAACCCAATGTTTTTGGAAAAAAGAGTTTACCAAGGAAGCAGTGGAAAAGTATACCCCTTTCCCGTAATAGAAAAGATAAGCGATGAGAAAGTAGACAAAGAATGGCTAGCTTGTTTTTTAGAGAATGACTATGTTAAAATAATGATATTGCCAGAACTTGGAGGGCGTGTACAAATGGCTTACGATAAAATGAAGAAAAGGCATTTTGTGTACTATAACGAAGTCATTAAGCCAGCCTTAGTAGGTCTTGCCGGACCCTGGATTTCTGGAGGTATAGAGTTTAATTGGCCACAACACCACCGACCAAGTACTTACGATCCTGTAGATTTTTATATAGAAGAGAACGAAGACGGAGGGAAAACGGTTTGGTGTAGCGAAATGGAACGTATGACGGGTACTAAGGGAATGGCAGGTTTTAAACTTTATCCCGATAAGGCTTATCTGGAAATTAATGTGAAGTTGTATAACCGGACTTCTAGACCCCAAAGTTTTTTATGGTGGGCAAATCCGGCAGTAGCCGTAAATGACGATTATCAATCTGTATTTCCACCAGATGTTAATGCCGTATTCGATCATGGTAAGCGTGATGTTTCGGAATTCCCAATCGCTAAAGGAACCTATTATAAATTCGATTACTCGCCGGGAACAGATATTTCTCGTTATAAAAATATTCCAGTACCAACATCGTACATGGCAATTAGATCCGATTATAATTTTGTTGGAGGATACGAAAACGATTCAAAGGGAGGTTTGCTACACGTAGCCAATCATCATGTGTCGCCCGGCAAAAAGCAATGGACGTGGGGGAATGGTGATTTTGGAATAGCATGGGATAGAAACCTTACTGATAAAAACGGACCCTATATAGAGTTAATGTGTGGTGTTTATACCGATAATCAACCGGATTTTTCATGGCTAATGCCTTACGAAGAAAAAGCATTTACACAGTATTTTATGCCTTACCAAGATATTGGTGTTGTTAAGAATGCCTCCAAAGATGCCATGTTGAATTTGGAGTTTAAAGACAATAAAGCAATTATTAAAGTATATACCACTGGGGTATTTCCAAAAACAGCTGTAAAACTGGAAGTAGACAACTCGGTTATAGATGAGGCGTACTTCGATTTTAAACCAGGAACGTCCTATTATAAGGAAATAACATTGCCCGAGGGATCTTCCAGCCATGAATGTTACATTTCGGTAGTTTCAGAAGAAGGCCGGGTTTTAATCGATTGGAAACCAGAAAAAGAAAAGGACAGTACAATTCCAGAGGCAGCAAAGCCAGCTAAATTACCGGCAGATATTGAAACTAACGAAGAATTATATTTAAATGGTCTTCATTTAGAGCAATACAGACATGCTACTTTTAATCCAGAAGATTATTATAAAGAGGCTCTAAAAAGAGACTCCAATGATATTCGTTGTAATAACGCTATGGGGCTTTTATTGCTTCGTAAAGGGAAATTTGCAGCAGCAGAGACCTATTTTTCACAAGCGTATAAAAGACAAATAAACCGTAACCCAAATCCTTATGATGGCGAACCGCTATTCAATTTAGGTTTGTCTTTATACTATCAAGGGAAGTACGATGAAGCCTACGGAGCATTTTATAAATCTGTGTGGAATGCGGCATATATGGATTCGGGTTATTTTCATATAGCACAAATAGATGCGATATATGGCAATTGGGATGCGGCTTTAGATACCGTTCAAAGGTCGTTGTTACGAAATTGGAGTAACCATAAAGCTAGACATTTAAAAGCTGCGATTCTTCGTAAAAAAGGACTAAACAAAAAAGCTAAGGCGTTAATTGATGAGTCTTTGGACTTCGATCGTTTCAATTTCGGAATGTATTTCGAAAGTCATTTATTGGGAGATGACCAAGCAAAATCCCAAATGAAAGAATTAATGCGCGATAGCGCTCATAATTATATTGAAATAGCTCTCGATTATGCAGGAGCTGGTATGTATACCGAAGCCATCCAATTGCTAGATTTGTATTTAACCGAGGCCGACCAAGTATATCCAATGTCTCTCTATTTTAAAGGATACTTTTTATCAAAAGAAGGAAAAGAAGCTGCAGCCCTAAAAGCAATAGAACAAGCTGAGACATGTAGCCCTAATTATTGTTTTCCTCATAGAGTTGAAGCAACTCTAGCACTGGATTTGGCTATGAAGATTAACCCAGAAGGTGCAAGAGCATCTTATTATCTAGGGAATTTTTGGTACAACGCAAACCAGTATGAAGATGCTGTTAAATGTTGGGAAGCATCCATATCCAGAGACGATACATTTTCTATAGCTTTTAGAAATTTGGCTTTGGCATATTTTAATAAAATGGAAGAAAAGGAAAAAGCATTAGATGCTTTAGAAATGGCTTTTGAGCTAAACCCAAAAGATTCCCGAATATTTTTAGAGCGTGATCAATTGTACAAGCGGTTAAATAAATCTGTTGCGTTTAGGTTTGAACAATTCGAAAATCATTTGGACCTGGTTAAAGATCGTGACGATTTATACATAGAATGGGTATATCTGTATATACTAAATAATGATTATGCTAAAGGTTACGAATTAATCATGCAAAGAAAATTCCATCCTTGGGAAGGAGGGGAAGGTAAAGTTACTACGGCCTATGTTGCTTGTTTAATAGGTTTAGCTAAAGAAAGCATTCAAAATAAAAACTTTGAAGAAGCACGTGCTTATTTAGAAAAAACTAAAACATATCCTCATAATCTTGGAGAAGGAAAGTTACAAGGTGCTCAGGAAAATGAAATTAATTATTGGTTAGGTTGCGCGTATGAAGGCTTGGGAGATTTAGAAAAAGCACGCGATTGTTGGACAGAGTCTTCTGTTGGAGTGGACGAGCCTTCAATAGCTTGGTTTTACAACGATCAACAACCAGATACTATCTTTTATCAAGGATTAGCATTATTAAAATTAGGAAAACAGGATGATGCAGTAGTTAGGTTTGATAAGTTAATAGATTATGGGAATTCCCATGTAACAGATAAGATTAAGATTGACTATTTCGCTGTGTCATTACCAGATTTAACAATTTGGGACGAAAGTTTAAGCTTGAGAAATAAATGTCATTGTTATTATTTAATGGCACTAGGCTATAAAGGAAAAGGAGATAATCAAGGGTTCGTATCATGCCTTGAAAAAGTTAAGGCTTACGATCAGGCTTATTTAGGAGCAACTTTGAATGAATTGGTATATGAATCTTGATGGTTAAAAGAAGTTATGTTGTAACAGGTAGTTTAATGATTAAAAAAACGTAGAATAAAATGATAAAAGCAGCTCCCAGATTAGATTCAGATAAACTTTTGGTTATTGAGCTTAAAAACGGTTGTATAGAAGCTTATGATCAATTATTTAAAAAGTACAATAATAAGTTATTTTATTTTGCGCTAAACTATTTAAACTCTACCGAAGAGGCAGAGGGTGTAGTTCAAGATGTTTTTGCCAAGGTTTGGGAAAAGAAAAGAGCACTTAAAATAGAATATTCATTTAAAGGTTATATTTTTACTATAGCATATAATTTTATAAAGAAAGTTTATATTAGACGATGCAGGCAACGGGATTATTTAATTGCGGAAGAAAGAAAGAGTTATGCCGATTTAGATACCATTGAAAAATTGGATTATGGTTTTACGATGGAAAGACTAAAAGGGTTAATTTCTAAAATGCCAGAACGAAGAAGAGAAACTTTTACAAAAAGTAGACTTGAAGGGTTATCTATAAAAGAGATAGCGCAAGACATGAATGTTAGTCCAAAAACAGTTGAAAACCAAATAGGTTATGCATTAAAGTTTATAAGATCGAATTGGCATTTAGAAAAAGCTTCTGGGATGTACTAGGAGCAATTAAAATAGCGTAGATTAATCTATTTTTAAACTCACGTTAATTAAAGATTGTATCAAAAAAATATAATTAACGTGAGTTCGACGTAATCATAATGTTATTATGTTGAATGTCAATTATTTAATTTAAGTGTCGGGTTGAGCGCAGTCGAAACCTATTTAAAATTATAGGTTTTAATGACCTTTCGACTGCGCTCAAGGTGACAAGTAACATTTTTAGTGTATTTATCGTTAAAATTAGACTGCTTTTAAATCGAACTCACGTTAATTAGCTATTTATCTTAAATAATTATTTATGAAGTATTACCATGTTTTTATGTTTTGCACATTAATTCTTTTTTGTGCTTGTAAACAAGAAAAGAAAACTAAAGAATTAACAGATCTGGCCCCTAAGCCATTAGATACAATCATAACTCTTACAGATGATGGCGCTTGGTGCTGGTTTTCAGATCCCCGAGCTATATATACACATGGTGATCAACCAGGAGTTTTAACAGGTTGGGTAACAGCAGATGGAAGTATTGAGGTTGCTAAAATAAATTCTGAAGGTGCTATAAAGAAGCAGACTTTATCGCAAAAGTTAGATAAAGACGATCATGCCAATCCGGCATTTGTAGAGCTTGTTAATGGTGAGAATATGGTGTTTTTTACAAAGCATTTCGATTCTTATGTAAGGTACCATTCCAGTATAAACAATAAGGATAGTTTGTTTGGAGCATCTGTTCACTCCGATCCCTTTGATGATAAAGAATTAGAAAAGTTTCCGTTAAAAAGAACGACCTATGCCAATCCATATGTTTTAGAAGAAGAAGCGGGAAAGCTGTTTTGTTTTGGACGATGGACAGGTTTTAAACCTAATTTTATGGCATCTACAGATCATGGCAAGACCTTTTCAAAAGCGAAAGTATTAATAACCAATTATCCTTTTGATGGCGAGAACAGGCCATATGCAAAGTATTACTCAGATGGAAAGTCCAAAATACACATTCTTTTTACAGACGGACACCCAAGAAACGAACCTACCAACTCCGTTTATTATGCTTATTACGAAAAAGGCTCATTTTGGAGAGTTGATGGCTCAAAAATTTGTACCATTGAAACATTGCCTTTCGAGCCCAAAGATGCCTCATTAGTATATCAGGCAGATGCAGAAAAAGGAAAAAGTTGGGTATTTGATATTGCATCAGACAATCAGGGAAACCCTGTAATACTTTATGCAAGATACCCAGATGATGAACACCACATCTATCATTATACAAGATATGATGGAGAAAAATGGATAGATTCCAGAATATGCGATTCAGGAAACTGGTTTCCTCAAACGCCAGAGAATACCGTAGAGCCAGAACCTAACTATTCGGGGGGAATGGTTATAAACCCTTTAAACTCAAATATTATTTATACCTCTGAGAAAGTAAACGGAATATTCGAAATTGTAAAATACACCCTGAACGACCAAGGCGGTATTATTGATAAAAAACCAATTACAACAAATTCAAAGTATGACAATGTACGTCCATTTGTTCCTAGAAATATGAAAGAAGGCGATACCGAAGTCGTTATATGGATGGAAAATGAAAAGTATATTCACTATACAGATTATAAAACCGCTATAAAAATGTATAAGAAGTAGTTTTTTACAGATTAACTTGAAAATAAGTTATTTACACTTTTAAATTGATTTTCACAGGTTGTTAAATATGTATAGCGTGTAATTATTTAAGTAAAAAATTACAAAAATCTCAAAAATATAGCGATTTATCCTAAAATAATAAGGTGATATGATATAATTGTTATATTTGTCTTAATGGCAAATATTTAACAAAATGAATAATCCTGATTATAGTAATGCTGATAAAGCATTAATTAAATCCTTGAAAAAGGGAAGGATTGATGCATTCAAAGCGATCTTTAGGCTTTATGAAAGACGTTTGTATTATTTTGTGTTTTCTTATGCCAAATCTGAATACATAGCAGAAGAAATTACTCAGGAAATCTTTATAAAAATATGGGAGGAAAGAGAAAAAATAGATCTCAATAAATCCTTCCATTCCTATATATTCACATTAACAAAAAACAGAACCTTTAATTATTTAAGAGATGCTTCCAGAAGAGAAGTTATAAGAAAAGAACTCTGGAATAATGTTTCTAAAGAATATGAACATATCGAAAACAATTTGTTTTATTCAGAATATCAAAAAGTAATAGAAGATATCGTAGAAGCATTACCTCAATCTAAGAGGTCTGTTTATAGGCTTTCAGCACAACAAGGGAAAAGTCATTCTGAAATAGCATCGTTACTTGGACTTCAAATAAAAACGGTTAAAAACCACTTATGGAAAGCAAAAGAAACTATAAAGTTACAATTGCGACCACACGTGGAAAATATTATAAAGTTTTTATGCCTCTTCTTCTTTTCATAGCCTGATATATTCTTTTCTAGTGTCAGGTTGAGCCTTTTGTCTGCGCTCAAGACAGGCTAAAGTCGAAACCTCTTTATTCATTGATGCTAAAAAGTTCTCGACTGCGAACAGACATAAATTTCCTTAACTAAATGACATTGCCCTCAAGGGGACAATTTTACCGAGTGAGATTCCTCCCTAGAGGGAGGATTAAGGAGGGGGTCTTTAAATACAAAATATTAGTTATTTGTCATTCCTGCAAAAGCAGGAATCCACTTGTTTGCTAAAACCCATTCATAAATTCACCTATTTACTTTCATAATAGATTCCTGCTTTTGCAGGAATGACAGATCAAGTATCAACTAATTTATAATTAAATACCTATTCAAAATAAAAATATTGGCTCACGTTTTAAAGTATGTAATTGTATGATAATGAAAGTATTGTGATTTAGTTTTCTTTGGTTTCTTCAAAAATTTCAATCTATAATTAAAAAAAGTACGTTTTAGCGAAGGACTTTTAATAGACGTAGGTGTATAATTTATAGACGCCTTGATTCTATATTGAAATAAAACCTCCTTAACTAAACATGGGCATGACTAAAAGTGAACACATTAAGAACCTATTACAACGGTTTATAAAAAATACGATAAGTAAGTCGGAATTTGAAGAGCTTTTTGGGTACCTGCATGAAATAGATGTGGAAGAAGATGTTAAAGACTCTATGAAACAACATTGGGAAAAGATCAATGCAGATCTTACTAATGATGCCTTAAAACCATCAGATAATGATCAGTTGCTAGAAGCTGTCCTAGAAAAAATTGATTTAAAAAAATCTCCTGAAAAATCAAGCGCAATAACGACGAAGCATATCTATAAAAGGTATGCCATAGCTGCAACTATAACATTGTTTTTTGGTATAGGAATGGGGTATTTATACTATACGAATTTTATAAACTCCAATTCGAAATCGGCACCAGAAATACCTGCCGAAGTTATTACATTACAATTAGATAACGGTGATGTAAAAATAATTTCAGATAAAGAGAGCGAACAGATCGTTAATGCCAAAGGGTTAGTTGTTGGTACTCGAACAGGGAACTCTATTGCCTATACAAATAATATTTCAGAAGAAAAGCTAGCGTATAATACTTTAACCGTTCCTTATGGGAAACGTTTTCAAGTTGTTTTGTCCGATGGAACTAAAGTGCACTTAAATGCAGGTACCTCATTACGATATCCAATAAAATTCTTAAACGGATTAAACCGTGAAGTGTTTTTAGATGGCGAAGCTTATTTCGATGTCGTTAAAGATGCTAAACATCCTTTTTTGGTAAACGCAAAAGACCTCAATATTAAAGTATTAGGAACAAGGTTTAATATAACGTCGTATCCAGAAAACGAGATGATTAATACAATATTGGTCGAAGGGGCTGTTGAGGTATTTGAAAAAGATAAAGACACTGAAGCACCTCTAGTTTTAAAACCAGGCTACAAAGCTTCTTGGCATAAACAACATAAAAATATAAATGTTGAAAAGGTTAATATAGAACAGTACGTTGCTTGGATGAACGGCAGGTTGATACTAAATGAAGTTCCTTTTGAAGCCATTCAGAAAAAATTACAACGTCAGTATAATGTCACTTTTATAAATAATAATGAAGCGCTTAAAAGCAGAAAGTTCACTGGCAGGTTTGATATAGAAAGTATAGATCAGGTTATGAAAAGTTTAAGTATATCAGCATCATTTAATTACGTATTAAACAATAATCAAATAATCATAAACTAACAATGAAAACTCTAAAGTTCCTATTAAAGCCTCCACAGTGCCTAACCAGCAAAATTTAAAAGAAACACTTTTATAAAGAAAATCGGAAAATGGGCGAACATTTTCCGATTTAGAAAGTGATTTAAAATGAATAACCATTAATTTAAATCTTACCAAAAGTATGAAAAAAAATACTATCGGTTGGGTGTTAGCGCTCGACCCTTTGAAAATAAGTTTAAAAATGAAACTTACATATTTTCTCCTTTTTGTATCATTATTACAATCATACGCCAACTCATACTCTCAAAACACCAAAGTGACTCTAGATATGAGGGAAGTGACACTTAGATCTGTTTTAAATGAGATAGAACACAAAACAGATTATAAGTTTTTATATGAAAAGGGCATTTTTCAAACAGATAAAATTGTAAGCATATCTGTTAAGAGGAAAAAATTATCTTCAATTCTTAATAGGCTTTTAGAACCCTTTGATGTATCTGTTGAATATTTAGATAAACAGATTATTATAAAAAGAAAACCAGATCCTGTTGAGGTAGAAAAAGCCGTTATAAAAGAAAGCCTTCAGCAACAAATTAAAGGTCAAGTAAAAGATGGATTCGGTTTGCCATTGCCCGGAGTTAGTATTTTGATAAAAGATACTACCACAGGAACTTCTACCGATTTTGATGGAAATTATGAGATAAGAGCCAATCCGGGAGATGTATTAGTATTTTCCTTTCTCGGTTATACAACTCAGGAAGTAGTCGTTGCCCAATCTTTGGTGATCGATGTTCAGTTAAAAGAAAGCGTAGGCGTATTAGAAGAAGTAATAGTTACCGCTCAAGGCATTAGAAAAGAGAAAAAAGCCTTAGGATATGCCGTTAGTACACTTGAAGGAAAACAACTTGAAAACAAAGCCGAAACAGATGTAGCCAGATCTTTGCAGGGTAAAGTTGCAGGTGTACAAATTAATGTAAATAGCGGTAGTACAGGTAATCAGGCATCTATAAGAGTAAGGGGCGATTTATCTGTTACTAATGGCAATTCCCCACTAATAGTTGTAGATGGAGCCCCTTTTAATGGAGGTTTAATAGATATTAATCCAAACGATATTAAAGACTTTAGTGTGTTAAAAGGATTAAACGCTTCGTTGTTATATGGTAGTGATGGTAGAAATGGTGTTATACTAATAACAACAAAAAGTGGCAGCGGAAGTCCAGGGAAAGAAAAAGTTTCAATAAACTTTTCACATACAGTATATACCAATCAAGTAGCCAATCTTCCAGAATATCAAAACAAATATGGTCAAGGAAGCGATAACCGCTTTAGAGGAGGCGTTGTTGGTAATTGGGGTGCCGCTTTTTCAGAGTTGGATGTTGTACCGCATCCATATGCTAGTAATCCAGCTTTTCCCGAATTTGCAAACGTAGAGGTACCTTATAAACCAATTCCAAACAATGTAAAAAGTTTTTTTAATACAGGAATAGGAACCGTTACAGCCATTAATTTTAATTCATCTCAAGAAAAGACCTCATTTAACCTATCGGCGGGTTATACAGACGAAACAGGTATTATAGGAAATAATGATCTTAAAAGATTTAATTTTAACATTGGCGGATCTGCACAAGTAACAGACAAACTAAATGTTAGAGCTACAATTAACTATTCAACAAGAAAACGCAACTCGCAAAATGGAGCGGATATGTTTGAGATATTATTACATATCCCCAGAAACATAGATGCATTTAATTTACCATTTCAAGACCCAGTAACCGGTGCAAATGTGTATTACAGACCTTCAGAAAATCCAAACTGGGTTATTAATAATACCGGTAGAAATGATGATGTGGTAAGAATATTTGGAACTTTTAGGGCTAATTATAATTTTGATGACCATTGGAATCTGAGCTATCGTGTAAGTTTAGACAACGAGGTGCAGGATGAGTTTGATTTTGCCAATAGAGGTGGTGTTGATGACCCTACTGGGTTTTTAGAATTAGATTATGATAAGTTTCAAACAATTGATCAATCATTAATTTTAAGTACGAGCTACCAATTAAATAAAAAAATTGGTTTAGATGGTCAAATAGGTGTAAACTCACAAACAATTAATAATAAATCCAATTCTGCTAGTTTCGAAGATCAAGTCGTATTTGGTTTTTTAAGACCAGATAATTTTGATACCCAATCGGGTGATGCATCAAGATCTAAAGAAAATTTTGCTGGTGTATTTGGACAACTGGAATTTAATTATGATAAATTTTTATATGTAACCGTTTCGGGAAGAAATGACTGGAGTTCTACATTAGAAAAAGAAAATCAATCCCTATTTTATCCGGGCGTATCCGTATCGTTTTTACCCACTTCGGCCCTCGATTTCAATTCCAATATTGTCAATTATTTAAAAATAAGAGGCGCCTATGCGACGTCATCAGGATTTCCAGGTCGCTTTAGAACACGAAATACTTTAGTTTCAGACCCACAACGTTTTATTACATCTGAAGGAGCCCTAAGATCTAGTAGAGTATCTCGCGTATTGGCAAACCCAGATTTAAGAGCCGAGTTGCACAAAGAAGTTGAAGTTGGTGTTGAGAGTAAATTATTTAATAATAGGGTTAGTTTAGAAGCTTCCGTATTTAAGCGTATCTCTAAAGACCAAATCGTTAGTCGTCCTTTAGACCCTGCTTTAGGTTTTACCAGCACAACTGTTAATATTGGTAGAGTAGATAGTGAAGGATTAGAAATAGATTTAGGCATAGATATATTAAAAAGCGACAGTTTTATTTGGAACTTAACAAACGTATTTACAGCATACAATACCGAGGTTGTAGAACTAAATGCTCCAATTAGTTTGGATAACGACCGTTTTGCGATTCAAGGACAGCCCTTGGGTGTGATACAAGAAGATTATGCCATAAGGGATAGCGAAGGCAATCTTTTAATAAACCCCAATAATGGCGAGTTAATCGTTAGTGACGATATTGGTTTTCCCGATAAAATTATTGGAGACCCAACGCCAGATTGGGCGCTAACCACTATTAACAGTTTGAGCTATAAAGGATTTACTTTTTCTGCTCAAATTGAATATACGCATGGTGGAGATAACATATCTGAAACAGCATACGATTTGTTAAGAAGAGGGGTTACAAGAGACACCGAAAATAGAGAAGGTTCTTTTATAATACCGGGGGTTTTAGGAGACCCAAGTACCGGGCTTCCTTTTTTGGATGCTAACGGACAAACCATACCAAATACGATACAGGCAAATGCTAATAGAACAGCATTTTCTAATTACTTGGAGGCGAATGATTTTAGGCTTTTCGATACATCTTTATTTAGAATACGAGAAGTTGCGTTATCCTATACTTTAGATGGGAAAAAGAACAAATTACCGTTCGATAATATTGCGTTTACGCTAAGTGGAAGAAATGTGTTTTTTAACGCTCCTAACTATCCAAAGTATACAAACATAGACCCAGATGTTGATAGAGGAAGCACAACCATTCCAACAACCAAAAGGTATGCTTTCGGAGTTTCTATTTCATTTTAATTAAAAAGACGAGTATTTATGAAAAAAATAAAAATATTAATTTGTTTATTATGCGGCCTTTTTTTTGAGTCCTGCGAAATAACAAACTTCGATTTGCAAGAAGACCCTAATGAATTAACACCTGAATCGGTAGATGCTAATTTCGTTTTGAATGAGCTACAGGTCGTTTTTGCAGAAGTTATGAATGACTTTAGTTTGCACA
The DNA here is from genome assembly GCF_002886045.1 of Flavivirga eckloniae. Lineage (NCBI taxonomy): Bacteria > Pseudomonadati > Bacteroidota > Flavobacteriia > Flavobacteriales > Flavobacteriaceae > Flavivirga > Flavivirga eckloniae. The sequence goes on from NZ_CP025791.1 coordinate 4,525,489, forward strand.
CAGACGATGTTATGAGATATGAATCCATGACAGATTCTTATAGCGATATTGCTGAACCCGACGCCTTAGATAGTGAGTGGCTTGATGTATACAGTATTAGAGAGAATACCCGAATAATTTCAAATTTGGCAAAAGACGATGATAATTTACTGTTCCATAAAGGTATGGCAAAACTATTACAAGCATACGCAACTGCGACTTTAGTAGATTATTTAGGAGATATTCCATTCTCTGAAGCCAATAATATTGACATTTTTAATCCTGCTCCAGATGACGATGAAACCATTTATACAGCAATTTTAGCAGATATTGACGCTGCTATAATAGATTTAAATAACGCCACATTAGCCCCAAACACCGATCTTTTCTATAATGGCGATGCTGACAAGTGGATAAAAATGGCTAATAGTCTTAAATTCAGATTATTATTAAATACAGCTAATACCAGTGGTATTAATGCATTGCTAACCCATGACAATTTAATTGATGATGAATCAAACGATTTTCAATTTCAATACTCAGATGCTCAAACACCGGTAGACAGCAGACATCCATATTTTGAGCGTGGATACGATAACGGAGAGGGCCAAACAGAATATATAGGTAATTATTTTATGTGGTTACTCAAAGATTCTAAAACAGTAAGAGACCCACGATTACGATATTATGTATATCGTCAAACGAATACCGATCTTACTTCGAGTTGTATTGACGACCCATCTTTTGATTTTTGTTATATAGGCGATTTTTATTGGGGAAGAGATCATGAAGACCTTCGTGCAAGGCCAAATGACCGTTTTCTTAAAACAGTTTATGGTTTATACCCCGGGGGTGGTGCTTTTGATGCGGATAATCCGGCAGCAGCGTTTACCACGATTAATTTAGGAGGCGCAGGAATATTTCCGGTAATGCTCTCATCATTTATGGAATTTTTAAAAGCAGAGGCTGTACTTTCATTAGGCGCTAATGGAGATGCCCTAGCATCTCTTGAAGCTGGAATACGAGGATCTATGGCAAAAGTAATTTCCTATGGTGAACTTAATAAAGAAGCTCTTGATAAAGTTGTAATAGAAGATGATCCTGCAACCGTGGAAGATGAAGAAATGAATGTAAGAGATCTTTACGCCGCTAAGCAATCGGATATAGATGCATATGTTGACGTAGTATTACAAGAATATCTAATTGGTTCTGATGAGCAGCGTTTAGAAATAGTTCTGAGGGAGTATTATATAGCCGCGTTTGGTAATTCTATTGAGGCCTACAACGGTTATAGAAGAACCGGATTTCCATCTAATTTACAAATACCCGTAGTAAACGAGTCTATTCCTTTTCCAAGAACATTTTCCTTACCAGAAGATGCTGTAGATCGTAATACATCATTAAATCAAAAGCCTACTACAACTCAGGTTTTTTGGGATAAGCTACCAGCTGGTGCTCTTAAATAATAATTAAAAAATTGAAATTATGAAAAAAATAATTATTTGCGTGGTAGTACTGTTATTTGGACTGTCATGTCAAAAAAATAATAATATATTCAACGATTTAACAGACAGAGGTGGCTTTGTTGCTTTTGATGAAGTGCCTCTTTTAAACTTTAATTTATTAGACCTTTCCAGCTTTGGAGTAAATGCTGAACTTTTAGACCTAAATAACAATGCAACAAGTTATAATTTACATGTAGAATATGAAGGGGTTACTCTAGAGAACTTTTACACAGCTAATAGCTTTCCAAGTAATTTGGTTATCACATTGCCCATGCTTTTAGATGCTTTTAGTTTGGTGGAGAGCGATTTAACTATAGCCTCAAGGTTTAACTTTGAAGCAACAGTTACAACACCCATTGGAACATTTAACAAAGATACTCCAAGCTTTAATAGCGATACAAACGAAGAAGAAGGAGGTAGTACAGCATCTAGCTTATTAGGTTCGGGGCATAAAAATGCATTTTCGTTTGGTATTACATTTTTTATACCACCACCAGAAAAAATAAGGGGGACTTCGTTCGAGGAACCTGTGGCGGGCACTAGTTACAGTCGCCCCGATGGTGATGCCAATGATCAAGAAGGGGAATTGTTGAATACTACCGGAAGTTCAAGTATCATGTATGTTGCAACCGGTACAGGTAAAGACAATGAAATAGGTTTTAAAACAGAATTTATCGATACAGGTAGAGGAGGGTTCTCTAGTGAAAATATGGGTGTAACCAGTGATGCTGGTGATTTTGGAGCCTGGTTAGACGGTGATCAAGGACTTAGGTTTCAAGATTCAGATGGTATTATAAAAATAACTTTCGATAAGATTGATGTTCCTGCAGAGATTAATAGATCTGGTGTGCAAATACAATTTTATGTTCCAGAAACAGGTAACAACTTTGAAAGTTCCGATCTTCTAAAAATTTATGCGGAGGTTGAAAGAGACGGAGGTGCTACAGAAACACTAGACCTGTATGATGTAGATGGAGAATTTATAAACACGGTTAAAGATGGTTGGGTTCTGGTTGATTCAGAACTTATAGAAGACATTAGGTCTTATACTTTAATAATAGAGTTGGATACAAATTCTAACGATGAAAGAATTTATTTTGATCAGATGCTTGTTTATAAACCTGAAGAATCTATTTAGACCTTTTTTAGTGTCTTGAGTACAACATGACTTAGTTCAAATTAAAAATTAAAAAATGAAAACATATATAAAAAAAGTATATGCTCTATGTTTGGGGGTATTTACGTTTATTGGCATTATGGTCTTATCGTGCGACGATGTAGATTATACACAATTAAACCTTCCGCCTGCCATAGAGCAAGTTACCATTAGCAATATTACACCAACATCGGGAGATATAGGTACCAAGGTAATAGTTAACGGAACAAATTTTAGCGCAACACCATCAAATAACAAGGTAAATATAAATGGCATTTTTGCCGAGGTTATTGAGGCAACGCCTTCTACAAGTATAACCATAGAGATTCCAGAGGGAGCTACTACGGGAGCCATTGTGGTAGCTCATGGAAATTTTAGCACAGAAGGTCCCACGTTTACAGTGGTAGATGTACCCGCTATATCCGAGGTAGATCCAGAAAGAGCAGGAGAAGGTGATCAAATAACTATTTCTGGTACAAAATTTAGTGCAACGCCATCAGAAAACACGGTCTTTATTAACGGACTTGAAGCCACAGTAACAGCTTCAACAGAAACAAGTATCGTAACAACAATACCAGTTGGTTCAGAGGCAGGTATGGGTGATATTACTGTAACGGTTAACGGGCAAACAGGAACATATTCCAATTTTATTGTAACCCCGGTAATTACAACAGTAGATCCTTTATTAGGTGATGTAGGAACACCTGTAACAATTACAGGAACTGGTTTTAGTACCACACCAGAAGATAATATGGTTTCTTTTAATGGAACTCCTGCATTAGTTACAGCATCTACGGCAACAAGTATTAACACATCTATACCGGTAGGAGCCCGATCGGGTATAGTAAGTGTTACTGTAAATACTGTGACTGTAGAAGGACCTGAGTTTGTTATTGGTACAAAACTGGTCATTCCAATTAGTGTTGAAGAAGATGATGTAGAAGAATCAACCGTTAATGGATTGATGAACTTGGATAGTGGCGATTTGGAATTAGGGGAGCTAGATACAGGTTTTGAAGGAACAGATGGAGATGGCTTACCAAACATTGGACTACGATTTATTAATGTTCAAATACCTCAGGGAGCTAATATAACAGATGCCAATATTCAATTTACAGCCGATAGTAGTGCAGGAACAGACCCAGTTGAGTTAACTATTTACGGGGAGGCTGTCGATAATGCTGCACCATACACGCTTACAAATGGAGATTTATCTGCCAGAACTCTAACAACAACTAGAGAAGTTTGGACTATAACAGAAACTTGGGCAACAGACGACAAATTACCAGCACAACAAACAGTCGATTTGTCAAGTATAGTTCAGGAGATTGTAAACAGACCAGGATGGGTTTCTGGAAATAGTATCAATTTTATTATGAAAGCTACAGGAGTTAGCGTAGCGCCTACGTCTACGTCGCAAGGTCGTGAAGCGGAAGGCTTTTCAGATACAACACCAGAAGATACACCAGAACTAACAGTTATTTTTAACTAAAGAAATATAAGAGTAGAGTGCTAACAAAATAGATATTTAAGTTAGTTTAAATGTGATTTGGGTTCAATTTCTTATGAAATAGAACCCATTCACTTCAATTAGCATTAACAGTTTCATGCGATTTCTCAAATACATTCGAAATGGCCATAAATAAATATCAGGTGGCGATAGCTATACCATTGATATACTAGGTGTTCTTACTTGCTCTCTAAGTATATATTAACATTACAAAAAGTGAAAAAATATAAAATGAAAATAAACAACCTCATACTTTTTATCTGTCTATTGGGAGTGTTTTATAGTTGTAGTAAATCGGAAAATAAAGCACTAATAGTACCGGAAACAAGAAATCTGTTTTTTGAAAGTAGTGCTATCGATATAAAAAGAACGGAAACAGGTTATGTAACAGCGAATCTAAAATATACAGGAACGGCTTTGAATACACCATTAACGGTGCAGTATTCAATATCCCAGCCCAATCAAGATGCTGCAGTAGAAGACGTAGATTTCGAACTTCCTGCCACCTCTGGTACTGTAGTAATACCAGTAGGCAAAAACTCTGTAACGACAACATTGATCAAGTCCATACTAAAAAACCCGGAAGTCGGTACAAAATCGGTTTCTTTTAATTTACAACCTTTAAATGATTTTATTCTTGGGAAGCCTAACAAACAAGAAGGGAGTAGTATATTAGTTAATATTACTGAAGGCTTGCCCATTGATAATGACCCCGATGACCGAATAGGGGATAAAAAAATGGCCATTACCGTTTCTGGTAATACATTTAAAATCCCCTATTTTTCTAATGTTACCTCTATAGATGATGAAAATACATCTATTACAAGAGCTGTCATTGCTCTACAAGGCGCTAATAGAAATGCTGGTTTATATTACGAAAACATGTTGGTTGCAGCCAAAATGGAATCCATGCAATTAGATACACTTCTAGTAGTCTCTCCCCAGTTTTTAGTAGAATCGGAAATTGTAGATTTTAGGTTAGATTCAGAACATTTGTATTGGAGTAGTGGTGGTTGGAAAATAGGTTTCTTATCTAAAAACGAAGCTCAAAACCCAAGACCAGGCCGCGTATCATCTTTTACCATGATAGATTCGTTAATGACTCTATTAGTTAAAAAAAATCCTAACTTAAAAACCATTGTGTTTTCCGGACATTCAGCAGGCGGTCAATTTGTAAATAGATATGCAGCAGCCTCACCCATACCTACCGAACTAAAAAACTCAGGAGTTAATGTGCGATTTATTGTTAACAACCCTAGTTCGTATGTGTATATGGATAACACCAGAATAGTACCGGGTACTACAGATTTTGAAATACCCCAAACGAGCTGTATCACATTTAATGAATATAAATACGGATTAGACGATTTGCCTAATTACTTAACAGCTGTAGGAGCAGACCAGATTAGAACACAATTTGCAAAGCGGGAAGTGCTCTATTTGTTAGGAGAAGAAGATAACAACCCCAATAGCTCGTCATTAGATAAATCTTGCGAAGCAGCATTGCAGGGAAATCAGCGTTTAGAAAGAGGAATGAACTATTTTCAGTATCTTCAATCTTATTATGGGGACGCTATAAATAATACACAAAGTATAGGAACAGTCCCCGGTGTTGGCCATAGTCATAGTGGCATGTTTCAATCGGAACAAGGGCGGTTTTATGCTTTTAGAAAATAATACACTAGGATTAACACAATAATTAAATTTAAAATAAATGAATATAAGTCTTTATAAAACCGCTTTAACTGTAATTGTTTTTAGCTGTTTAATGGGGTATACCCAAAACGATCTAAAAGCCGATAAAACCTATACAAAGGAAATAAATAAAATAACCAAAAGGGAGTCGGTAAAATTAGCTTTTGAAACTATAGATCTTACAGATAAGGAAACCATAGCTAATATGATACTGCTTAACGAAATACCAGCGCCACCATTTAAGGAAGCTACTAGAGCTAAAAAATATGTAGAGCTATTTAAAAAAGAAGGTATTGATCGTGTTTGGATAGACAAAGAAGGTAATGTTTTGGCTTTACGAAAAGGTACAAAAGGAGATAGGAATATTGTTTTAGATGCACATATAGATACTGTTTTTCCCATAGAAACAGATGTTACCGTAAAAATAGAAGGAAACACGTACACCGCACCCGGAATAGGAGACAACACCAGAGGTATGGCTATGCTTTTGGCAGTTTTAAAAGCTATGAATACAGCAAAACTACAAACAGAAGCCAATGTGTGTTTTGTAGGTACAGTAGGAGAAGAAGGTTTAGGAGACCTTAGAGGGGTAAAACATTTATTTAGTGAAGCATCAGATATTAAAATTGATTCTTGGATTTCTATTGATGGAGGAAGTGCCGAACGTATTATTAATGGCGGTCTTGGATCCAAAAGATATAAAGCCGTATTTAAAGGAAAAGGCGGACATTCATGGGGTGCGTTTGGGTTAGCAAATCCACATCATGCTTTAGGGTATGCGATCAAGCAATTTACAGAGGAAGCTACAAAATATACAAATATTGATGGCCCTAAAACATCCTTTAACATAGGCAGAATAGGAGGAGGAACTTCTGTAAATTCTATTCCGTTTGAATCATGGATGGAAGTAGATATGCGGTCTCTAAGCCCAAAACGATTATTGGAAATAGATGAAATTTTCAAAACATGTATGAAAAAAGCAGAGGCAGATTATAATGCTACGGGAATAAAAGACAAAGTTACTTTAGAGATTGTTCCAATTGGCGATCGACCTTCTGGGCAATTATCTGAAGATACGCCTTTAATTCAGCGAGCCATAGCCAGTGCTCAGTATTTAGGAATTTCACCAAAGTTACGAACAGGTTCAACAAATAGTAATATCCCCATTGCGAGTAATATTCCGGCAACAACATTGAGTAGAGGAGGCAAAGGCAAGGGCGCACACTCTTTAAATGAAAAATGGACTAATATCGATGCAACTAAAAATATAAAGCTGGCATTGCTTCTTGTACTTTCAGAAGCAGGTTTTGTAAAATAATAAGGAAAAAAAGAGGACAATTTCAGTTAGATTGAAGATTGTCCTCTTGGGTGTAGTTAACGGTACAAATATTTAACTTTTTTAGTGAAGGGAAAATGAATTAATCAAATAATTAATAAGTTTAATTGTGCCATTAAATTTTGATAACCTTTATGGCTCTTTTTATATTATCATTGGAAGCCTGTAAAATATAGATGCCAGAATTTAAGTCGGAAATATTTATAAGGTAACCTTTGTCTTTCGTACGAGCTTGTATTTTTTTCGAAATTTGACCTAGCTGATTATAGATCTTAAACTCAGAAAAAGTTTCCGAAGATTCAATAAACAAAGCACCACTTGTTGGATTTGGAATGGCTTTAAAATCGTTTTTGGTTAGTTTAGGAGTCGATAACACCCCTCCGTATTCATAAGGATTAATATCAATAGTGCCAGCTATAGTACTTGCATTATCTTCAGGGTTTAAATTACGTTGAAACCAATCATGTTGAAAGTCTCTTTTTGGTTCACTTAGTGTTCCAGGGCCATTGTTATTAGCATGACTTGCATTTTTGTTAACATGGTATGTTCTTGCGTTAACATTGCTTATTAAAAATATAAACGCAAAAAAAGTAAATAATAAGGGGGTTAAAGTAGGTTTTTTCATTTCACATTTGTTTAATTAAAGATTTTAGAATTTGGGGTTCTTTGTTTTTAATTAAATAGTGGGTTTTTTAATGTTTAAAATGCATTGCTTTTTAAAGTGGGGGTTAAACTAATTTTTTATAAGCTTATATACGGAGCATATTTACCTTTGGATTTTGAAAGTTTTTTATGAAGGTGTTGAGGTATGATTATTTACAAATTAAACAACCTTGAATTACTAAAAATTCAAAGTTGCTTAATATATAAAGGGACTAAAAAATATCCTGAAGCTATAAACTAATTTAAAACTAGTTTCTTGGATGTATGATGATTACCAGAGCTAAATTGTAATATGTACACACCACTTTTTAAGGCAGAAAAATCCAATGTTTTATTAAATAAACCAGAATTAGACTTTAACGAAGTTTCAAAAACTTTTTGTCCGGTTGTCGAAAAGATGGCTATTTTGTTTTTATCCGAACCCCATTTGTTCACATCATAAACTAAATTGATTTGCTTATTTGGCGACGGGTTAGGGAAAACTCCAAATGATATGCTTTCCGTAATATCTTCAATATCTAGAGACGCAGTAACATCTTCGAATTTAAAGGTTAAGTCTCCTGTACCGGAACCAGAAAAGGCAGTAAAGTATAACCTGTAAATGGTGTTATCGGCATATTTAACATAAAAGGCTTTGTTAGAATCAATAAGCCATCCGCTAGAAAAGTCAAACGTTTTCCAGTCGTAACCAATCGTGTTGATGTTTGTTGCATATGTTAAGTTAGGATTTGCTGGCATACCTCCGGGTTCATCATTTTCGGCAACTTCCAGGCCACTATTAACTAAAACACCCGTAGTTAGATAAGGTTGAGTACCGCCTGAGCCGTTTGGAACTTCGGTATAATATTTTGTGAATTTTAAATCCCAATCGGTAGTAGCTGGCTCTGCAATGACTTCGGTATTATTTTCAAAAGAATAATAGTTACGGCTGTTGTTAGGGTTAGTGGTGTTAGAAACCGTAGCAGTTTGGTCTGCACTCCAGGTAGATGTTCCGCTATTCCAGGTGCTATATCTAAAGGTGTGACCGCCAAAGTAATCATCATTAATAAACTTTCTGTAGGTACCATCGGCATATTTAAGCACAAAAATAATGGTGCCTTCTACATGATGCGTAGCAATGTTATATTCTCCCCAACCATAAGTAGCAGATCCTTTATCGAAAGCACCTTCATTCCATTTTATGTCGCTATTATATAATTTTGTCCAGCTGGCTTCGTTGGCTATATCTATGCTATTCCAATCGTTTGGTTTGTTTGAAGCTTCAAATACTTCAACGCCTATGTGATCATTAATTCGTAAAGAAAAAGCAAAGTTATCGGTTCTCAGCATAGAAATATCCCATGAATTTGCAGCATAAGTCGTTTCAGTTTGCGTGTTTAATTTATAATATACTTGGTTGGCATAACTAGCAGCCATACTTAAGTTTACTGTTGTTTCCTGTGCCTGAGTAAAAGAGCATACCCATAGCAATACCATTAAAAGGTGTAGTTTTGTTTTCATAGTGTTTATAGATTAAAAAATTGTAAAAATTATTGTAAAAGCTTGTATTCGAATTCAGGATGGCCACGTTCTCCACTACTATTAGCCATGGCTAAAAACTTTAGCTTATAGATATTCCCGTTTGGGTCTTTTATAATGTAAAATCTATCAGAAAAGGTAGTTCTGTTAAATACATCCCTCCAATGACTCCCAATAGTTGTTTGGTTTTTAGAAAAGTTAACATCATCAATATCTGTTAGCGAAAAATCATCGTAATTAAAATCGGCAGTATTTACTTGATATGCCAGTGTATTTGCTTTCCTGTTGTGAATCACATAATCTGAAAAACCATAGCTTCCGGCACCTTCCAAAATATTGGTGAAAACCGTAAAACTGATATCCCATTTTTCTTTTTTAGGCTCTACATTTACAAGTGAGTTTGTATTAAAACTAAAATGTGTGAAGTTGTAGTCTGAATTTTTGGAAATAGTAATTTCTTGATGTGTAGTATCATTTAAATTGGCATATTGTAATATATAGCCATCCTCATGTTTCAATATTCTTATTTTCTTCCACCCACGATGGTTTCCAGCAATAGCAACACTTCCTGTTGGGGGAGTTGCTGTACCAACCTCATACCCTAAGTTTAAAAGATATACAGGGTTTTCATTGGCATTTTCTGCTATTTCTGCAATGGCAGTTTCTAGTATATTACCGTTAGGTGCATCAATATAAGCCGCATTTTCAGGGTTAAAAGTACCCACGGCCACCTGAGGTTTTAAATTGGTTACATCGGTGTCGGTTACAAGGTCAATATTTGTATGGTTTAAGGCTTTAGTAGCCATATATAAAGAACCATTAATGGTAACCCTAAACGAATCGCCATTGTAGAATCCTATATCCCAGGAATCACGTCTTGCCAGAGTTGTACTTTGGGTGCTTAGATCGACATATACTTGATTTCCTTGATTAGGACCTCCAACTTCGGGAGTTAAGCTTCCTCCTAAAGCGGGAGATGCGTTAATAATAAAACGACTGTTTCCCTGTATGTTTGCATGGCTATAATCAATGGAAGCTATGGTAAATTCTATTGTTGTGGTTTCATCTAGAGTAGTATTCAACTTCTTAAATGCTATAGCGTTTTGCAATGCGCCATTTACAACAGGAAGTGAAATATTATCGTTTACAACTTCGGGTATGGTAACAAAATCTTGACCGTATATGGCTGTTTCGGAATGAATTTGAATATTAACCATGCCGTTTTCGAGAGCCATTTCAGAATATACCAAATCAATAGTGGTGGCTTCGTTGATATCTGTTAAGTTTTTAGATAAACTCTTAAAAGCAACAACAAAAGGATCACTTTTTAAGTTTTGGTCTTCACTGCAAGAGAACAAGCATACAGTTAGCAAACTAAAAACCAGGTAGTGTTTAAAATATTGGGTAAACATAAGTTAGAGATTTAAGTTATAAGCAAGTTTTAAAAAATAGGACCTTCCATAACCCAGCATTAAATTTGTAGGCGGACCATTGTGAGCACCGCCAGAAAAAGCAGTTGTGTTTACGGTAGTTATATCTAATAGGTTTCTTATACCCAGGCTGGCTTCTATGGTTTTATTGAGGAACGATTTTTTAATAGTAGCATCTAGCCAACTAAAGGCATCTGTAGTACCTCTTTGGAACTCCTGTTGCCCTTGTGAATTCATTTTTTCTACAAATTGTTGTTGTTTTCCAACTTGTTTGTAATAGATGGTAAAAGAGGTGTTCCAATCTGGAATGGTATAATTAACATTACTGTTTAGCTGGAAATTAAATAGAAAATCGTCTTTAGAATTGGTATTGCTATCCAGAACTTTTGAAATGCCTAAGGCTGATGCTCCTATTTGAAACCTAAAATTTTTATGCTTTATCGTGTTTTCTGTAAAGAGACCTATAGACTTATAAGCATCTATATTATTGTATTGAAAGGCAAGAGGACTCTGACTCACAACTATAAGCTCAATACGGTCTTTAATATTAATATAAGAGGCACTTATTTTGTTTTTAATACGTGTTGTTTTATTGGCTAATGTGTATTGCTTTTTTAGATGTACAAAAGCCGATAAACCACGCTCAGGGTTTAAATTGGGGTTACCCTGAACGTTATGGTTTACGTCAACAAAATAGGTAAAAAGCTCATCGTAATTTGGGGTTCTATTAGCAGATCCAACGATGGTTCTTAGCTCTAGGTTTTTACCCAATATATATTTTGAGCTTAACGATAATGTATATTGGTTGGCAAATAGATTAGTGAATGAAACACGAGCCCCTGGCCGTAACGAAAATGTGTCGGAGAAGTTTATTTCAGACGATGTAAATACATCGTAATTATCCAAACGTTGCTTAACAGTATCGTCGTCGGGCGAAACCGTAATAGCTAGAGGAGACCCATAACCACTTTCGTTAGTAAGGTCGTAACCCGCTTGTAATTTAAAATGGTTATTGTTGATAAGGTTACTAAAAGTACCTCGGGAAATAAAAGCTTTTCGTGATAAGTACTCACCCTTTAACCTGTTGCTTTTTTCATCCTTTCTTATACGATAGGTATAAGTTTCCAGGTCTTTATTTTGTTCTTGGTAAGACACAGAAACATTAAAATGAACCTGTTTTGTTAATATACCCGAAGCGTTTAAGTGATGTATAAACCGATTGTTGGTATATAGTTCGTCTAATGCCAGAGGATCGCTGGTTGAGGTCGCCGGGTTTTCGTTTAAATCTACTGCATTATTGTACTTGTTGATTTTTTCGTTAAAGTAATCGAACTTGTAAAATATGCTGAGGTTTTCCTGTTCGTGGCTAAGAAGTACCTTAGTGTTTTGTTGTTCTTTTGGTAACCATAAATGTCCCCTTAAACCATCATTTTTATCGTAAACTTCACCCTGATTCTCACTCCAAAAACCTCCAAAATCGTTTCTTAAATAAGCAATCCTACCAAAAATATTTTTGATAAAATGATGCCCCATTTTAAGAGATTGTATATGCCTTCCTTTATTAAACCATTCATATTCGTTACCAATCGTTTCCTCTTGTAAAAAGGTGCTTATTTGGGTTTTTTGCCTCGAAGATTTTTTTGTGATTATATTAATAATTCCAGAAACAGCATTAGCGCCATATTGTACACCCATGGCACCTTCAACGATTTCTATTTGCTGAACATCATCAAGATTTATCAAGGTTAAATCGACATTGTTTCCAATACCTTCTTCATTAATAATAGGTATGTTATCAATAAGTATTTTAAAATACTGTGCATCCAATCCAAATAAATTAACGCCAGATTTTCCTGTAGATGTATTGGGGGTAATGTTAACATTTAAATTTTGATTTAAAAGATCCGCCAGATTATTTACAGCACGTTGTTCGATCTCTTTTCTGGTTATGACCTTAACCTCAAACACAGATTTTTTTACAGATTGTGGATTGTACTGCCCTGTTAAAACCACTTCTTCTAGTTTTTCAATTTCTACAGAGTCTTTAACCGTAGCCCTATTTTGTTGAGCAAAAGCGTAATTCGCAAAAAAAGTTGAAAAATAAATAATGAAATGTTTTTTATTTAGAATCATTCTTAATTAAATTTGCACAAATATATATGTTATTTTAATTCAGTCTAAATAAGAATAGTGTAAATTTTTAATTTTTTTTAACCAATAAACTCAAATAACTAATAATGAGAATATTAACAACTTTTTTGATAGTAACTTTAACATTTTCGACATTCGGAAATGCTCAAAGCAAGAAAAAACAAGATGCAGAAGCCATTAAAAAAATGTGCGGTTGCTACGAAGTAACATTCAACTTTGCAGAAACTTTTAACTATAGTAAAGACTCACTTTATCAGCCATCTAAAACAAAAATTGCTAAAGGTTTGGAGTGGGCACAACTTATAGTAGATGGTAAAGACAAGGTTTCAATTCAACATTTACTTCAGGTTGGAGATCCATCAAAACCCCATATCGTAAAACATTGGAGGCAAGATTGGCTTTATGAGAATACCGATTTCTATATGTTTAATGGTGATAACACCTGGAATTATGTGTCTAAACCAAAATCTGAAGTAAAAGGTCAATGGACTCAAAAAGTGTATCAGGTAGATGATAGTCCGAGATACGAAGGCTCCGCAACATGGGTACATGTTGATGGTAAAAGTTATTGGGAGAACATAACAGATGCACCACTACCAAGACGGGAATATACCAAGCGAAGTGATTATAATGTAACCGTTAGAGGAAATAGACATGAAATTACAAACTATGGTTGGTTGCATGATCAGGATAATGCTAAAGTAATCCGTGAAGCAGAAAAAGAAGATGTTATTCTGGCAAAGGAAAAAGGATATAACACATATGTGAAGGTGGAGGATAGCAGATGCCAAGCAGCAGCAGATTGGTGGAAGGAAAACAAAGCAAAATGGGCTTTAGTACGCCATAAGTGGTCTGAGGTTTATGGTAGAAATAAAAATCTGGCTTTAGAATCGAAAGTGAATAACAAGGTACTTTTTAAATACTTGTTTTCCGATGACTATAGCAAAGCTGAGAACATTAGTGACGTTATAGAATCTTTTGTAACTAAATAAACCCCAATAAATTACTACCAAGGAAATTATTAAATAATGAAAAAAAACTTAACACTACTGTTAATAGTTATATCAATTTATTCAACATACAGTCAAGCAATATTAAAAGGCGTTGTAAAAAACGAATCAGGCGAAGCCATTCCATATGTAAGCGTTTATTTGGAAGGGACACAATTGGGCGTTTCTTCAAAAACAGATGGTACGTTTATCATCAAAAATGTTCCGTATTCAACCTATAAAATCGTAGCAAGTGCCGTTGGGTACAGTCAGGTTTCGCAGGAGATTGTTGTAAATGGAAATATAGATGATATTACTTTTAAGCTTAGTGCAAATACAGAGCTGGAAGAAGTTGAACTTTTTGGAACAAGACATAAAAGAGCCGAAAAATTAGAAACCTTAACCCGATTACCATTAGCTCCTAATGAGCAACTGCAAAGTATTTCCATATTATCGCATGCACTAATCGATAAGCAAAATGCTTTAACTATTAGAGATGTTACCAAAAACGTTGCAGGTGTTTATACGTTTGCCACCTACGGGAATACAAGAGAAAGTATGTCTTTAAGGGGATACCGAGGCATCCCAATATTAAAAAACGGGGTTAGAATTAACTCCGACTTTAGAGGCATAGGTGTTATTACAGATATGTCTGGAGTAGACAATGTTCAAGTACTTAAAGGCGTGTCTGCCATAAGTCAAGGATTAGGAGGTGATTTGGGATCTGCCGGAGGTGTTATAAACATGGTTACAAAAACCCCTAAGTTTTATGAAGGGGGCGAAGTAAGTTTTAGAACAGGTAGCTTTGGAAAAGTAAGACCCACGTTCGATTTTTATGGTCCTTTAGATAAAAATGAAACCGTTGCTTTTAGGGTAGCCGGTGCTTACGACAGAGCAGATAGTTACAGAAGTCATGTAAGTTCGGAGCGCTTTTATGTAAACCCATCCGTAGCTTGGAGGCCTAACGAAAAAACGAACATTATTCTAGAGATGGATTATACCGATGATAGTGTAACACCAGATCCAGGAACGATTAATTTAGGGGATTATGCAACCAACAATATTTACAAGCTTCCAGATAATAATTTTTTAGGTTTCGATTCAGACAGAAGCAATTCGGTTAATACGACCTATGCCATTAGGTTTGAAAGAGAAATTAATAACGGTTTAAGTTTAAAGGCAGGTTTGTTTTCATCTAATTTAGAGACTTACGAGGAGTCGGCTTATGTTTTTCAAGGCGGAGGCAGAACGGGGTTAGATGTGCTCCCTGGCGGACAACGCTATAGAGAATATTATGCCGGAGGTAGACTAGATAAAAATAGTGTGTTGCAAATTGATTTATTGGGCAAGGATATTCAAACAGGGTTTTTAAAACATACATTCCAAGTAGGTGTGGACTATAGAAATTCGGAATTTGATAATGCAGCCTACACAACAACGTACCCAACTAACGATCCTTATGTAGATATTATAGACGTTACCCAACCAATAAACAATACGCTTCCGGGCGGGGTTAGTGTAGCATTAAACCCAGCTAGAGCCACAGGATCTAAAACAAAGTCTTACGGATTTACGGTTCAGGATAAAATAACATTAACAGAATGGGCAGATGTGTTTCTAGGACTTCGTTACTCATCGTTAGAAAGAACCAAAGGGAATTTTATTGGTAGAAGTTTATCGGGAGCTAAGCGTGATGATGCTTTTAATCCCTTACTTGGTTTTAATATTAAACCTCTAAAAAACATTATAGTTTTTGGTTCTTATGCGAGTAGTTCTAACCCGATGACTTCTTTTTATAGAGATATTAATGGTAACGAACTGGGAACAGAACGCTGGGATCAATTTGAAACAGGAATTAAATCGACTTGGTTAGATAATGCATTACGATTTAACGTGACCTACTTTTTAACCGCAAGCAAAAACTTAAACTTAGAAGCTTTAGATGGTAACGGTACATCCTTGGGATATTATTTAAAAGGAGGTGAGGATACAAGAAACGGTGTTGAGTTAGAATTGATAGGAAGGGTTTTGCCTAACTTAGAAGTTATAGCTGGTTATTCGTATTTAGATGCCAGGTATAAAGATCACGTGTCCTATTATTATAATTCCAGTCCTTTAAACACACCTAAACACACGGCTAACTTTTGGACGAGGTACAGTTTTGAACATACTTTAGAAGGTTTGTCGCTTGGTGCAGGAGTCTACTATTTAGGGGAACGACCACATAATGTATGGTCCAGAAACTATACCCATGCAGGTGTAGAACCCGGAGTAAAACCATTCGATTTAAAGGCTTATACAACAGTTAATTTTCAGGCGTCCTATCAATTTAACTCTAAATTAAGTTTAGATGTTTTTGCGAACAATGCGTTTAACGAATTAGGTTATAACGCATACCGAACGGTGTATTTAAATAGAATATCGCCAGCAAATTTTGGAACAACATTGCGCTATAAATTTTAAATATAACATATGAAAGTTTTAAAATTACCCATAGTCTTTCTGTTACTTGTAAGTACACTACAAGCTCAAGAAAACATTTTTTGGAAAAGAGACTTCTGGAAAAACAATCCGACGATAGAAGTTATAGAACAAAAAATAAAAGAAGGTAACGATATCGCAGCATTAAACCCTTATGGGTTTGATGCTGTTGTATATGCGATTTTAGAAAAAACACCCAACAAAACCATTAAACATTTACTCTCTAAAAAGGGAAATGGAGCTAACAAGCTCACTCATGATAAGCGCACCTATGTGTTTTGGGCAGCATATAAAGGGAATCTTGAATTAATGGAATATTTAATATCTAAAAACGCTCGAATGGACTTAAAGGATTCTCATGGGTTTTCTGTGTTAACCTTTGCTGCGGTAGTAGGGATAACAGATACAGCGATATACGATTTATGTATTAAAAACGGAATAGATGTAAAAACAGATAAGGAGGAACACGGAGCAAATGCACTATTATTAATTATACCGCATCTTAAGAATTTTGAGATGGTCGATTACTTTACAAAGAAAGGCTTACGTATAGATAGTAAAGACAATCAAGGTAACGGCGTGTTTAATTATACGGCAAGAGCCGGAAATAAAATCATGCTCGAAAAATTAATTGAGAAAGGGCTTTTTCATAATAAACCAAACAATAATGGAGGCAACGCTATACTAATGGCAACTCAAGGTTCCAGAAGCGGTTATAATTCGTTGGGTTTTTTAAAATATTTAGAAGGTTTAGGAATTAACCCCAATATTACAAATAACGATGGTACCACACCTCTGCACCATTTGGCTTATGGCAATAAAGATTTAAAAACGTTAAACTATTTTTTAAAAAAGGGTGTAGATGTAAATCAGTTTGATAAAGATGGCAATACGGCATTAATTAATGCCTGTGGCGATAATACTTTAGAAATAATAACCGCATTGGCTTTAAAAACAAAAGACCTTAACAAGGTTAATAAAAATGGACAGTCTGCTCTAATAAAAGCTATAAATAACAGCCCTTCAATTATTAGTTTTTTAATAAAAAAAGGAGCAGATGTCCATGTTATTGATGCCAAAGGAAACAACTTGGCTTTTTACTTATTTAAAACCTTTAGTTCCCGTAAAAAGGAAGTGTTTGATAAAAAAGTAAAACTATTAATTAGCACTGGGTTTAATATAAAATCAACCCAAAAAAATGGTAATACCTTATATCATTTAGCTATTTACAATGGCGATTTAGAATTGTTACAATATGTAAATACGTTAGGTATTGATATAAATGCTAAAAACAAGGATGGTCTTACGCCATTGCATTTGGCAGCTATGAAGGCTAAAAATGTAGACGTATTAAAATACCTGCTCTCAGTTAAAGCAGATAAGGCTATTAAAAGCGATTTTGATGAATCTGTTTACGATTTGGCCAAAGAAAATGAATTACTTAAACAAAACAATATCGATATTAATTTTTTAAAATAAGTCATGAAAAATACAACAGTTTTTAAAACGGCTCCTATGTTTATTCTGACTCTATTCGCTTTGTTCGGGTTTGGGAATAAGCTTGTAAATACAACCGCTTATAAATGTATGATACAAATGACCAATTATGAAGGGGAGGGTGCTTATATAGCCATTTCGTTATTAAACCCGAAAGGGAAATACGAAAAGACGTTATACGTACAAGGTGATGATGATGAATGGTATTTCGATATCACAGAATGGTGGAAGTTTCAAGGAAAAGTGAGAACAGATATTGATGCTATAACCGGGGCAACCATTAGCGGTGGCGGACGTACCATAAGTGTAATTCAAATTGATGATGATAAAATTGATGCAGGGTACAAAATACGTTTCGAATCTGCTGTAGAAGATCAAGAATATTATAAAGATGATGTTGAATTTGAATTAACAACGGCATCTGTAAAAAGTAAAGTAGATGGTAATGGCTTTATACGTTACGTACGTATGATGCCCCAATAATCAATACATGTCCATGACCATTTCTATATGGAGATATAGTCACTTAACACTGGCTATATTGTCCTCTGTTTTTATCTTGTTAGCCACTTTAACGGGTCTTATTTTAGCGTTCGAACCGATTTCAAATCAGCTAAAACCCTATGCCATTAAAGATGCTGACGGGCTTTCGCTTTTTACAACCATAGAGAACTTAAAGTCTGAATACGATGAAATAATTAGTATAGAAATTGATGAAAATGATTTTATAGCGGCTTCGGTTTTAACCAAAGCAGGAAAAAATGAAACATTCTATATCGATCCTTTTACCGCCAAAAAAATAGGGGACATTATTGAAAAGACACCACTTTTTAAGTTTACAACCAATTTACATAGATCCCTGTTTTTAAAATCTATCGGGCGTGTTATTATTGGCATTGTATCGTTTTTATTGTTTTTAATAGCGCTTACCGGTACGATTTTAATTAGTAAGAGACAAGGTGGATACAAGCGTTTCTTTTCTAAAATTGTAAAGGAAGGTTTTAATCAATATTACCATGTCGCTTTAGGAAGATATGCTTTAATTCCTATTATAATTGTTACTTTAACTGGCGTATACCTTAGTTTAGAAAAGTTTTCTTTATTACCATCTAACAAGGTTTCGCATACCATAAAAGAAGCATCCAGTATAGAAAACCCGAAACAGTTACGTGCAGATTTTACGCTTTTTAAATCACTCACTTTAAAAGAGATATCGCGTGTAGATTTTCCTTTTTCAGATGATGCCGAAGATTACTTCTTTATAAAGCTCAAGGATAGTGAGATATTCGTTAATCAATACTCTGGAGAAATCGTGAGTGAACAAGGGTATGGTATAACGGCTCAGGCATCAAGCTGGAGTTTGTTATTGCATACGGGGCAAGGAAATACATTTTGGGCTATTATGTTATTATTAACCTGCATTGCCATTTTATTTTTTATGTATTCAGGATTTACGATGGCTTTAAATCGTAAAAACAAAAGTGTTACTATACAGAATAAGTATACTAAAGACAATGCAGAGTTTGTCATTTTAGTAGGATCTGAGACCGGTAGTACTTTCAATTTTGCAAATACGTTATATCAGGCGTTGATTGCGTTGGGAAAGTATCCTTTTATATCAGAACTTAATAGTTATTCAACCTATAAAAAAGCAAAGCACCTAATAGTACTTACTGCTACCTATGGTGATGGAGAAGCCCCAACAAATGCTAAGAATTTTGAAAACCTCATTGGTGAAATTCGCCAGCAAAATACGCTTCAATATTCAGTAGTTGGCTTCGGTTCTTTGGCATATAAAGGGTTTTGTAAGTATGCCATTATAGTAGATGCTATGTTGCAATTACATAAGCAGTTTGTACCTAATTTATCACTTCATAAAATAAATAACCAATCTTTTGATGCATTTAAAGATTGGGCAAAATCCTGGGGTGTGAGTAAAGGATTAGCTTTGAATATTGAAGAACCACAAAAAAAGTTAACTCATAAAAAATTGAAACAGTTTAAGGTTGTAAACCGATCTGTAATAAATACCGATGACACATTTTTATTGGAATTGGCACCTGAACAAAAATTGAAATTTACTTCGGGGGACTTGCTTAGCATATATCCGAATAACGATTCGGTAGAGCGCCTGTATTCCATAGGTAAAATAAATGGAAACATACTACTAGGCGTAAAAAAGCATGAGTTTGGCTTATGTTCAACCTATTTTAGTCAGCTTAAAAAAAACGATAGCATATTAGCAGATATTAAACAAAATAAAGGCTTTCAATTTCCTGCCTCGGCAAAAGAAGTTATTATGATTGCTAACGGAACTGGTATAGGGCCATTTTTAGGAATGCTTAACGACAAAAACTTCGAAAAAGCTAAGAAATACTTGTTTTGGGGAGCACGAACACAAGCATCGTTTCAAATGTATTCCAGTTTAGTAGACGAGGCGTTTTATAACAATAAGCTTTCAGGGCTTTATTTAAGTTTTTCAAAAGAAAAAAACCAAAAAAAGTATGTGCAAAACGCCATTACAGAAAGGTACGATTTGGTATGTCGGGTTTTAAAAAATGATGGAGTTATTATGATCTGTGGTTCTATTGCCATGCAAAAAGATGTTTTAAAAACATTAGATCGTATAACCTTGGGAAAACTAAAGTCC
Organism: Flavivirga eckloniae; assembly: GCF_002886045.1. Taxonomy (NCBI): domain Bacteria; kingdom Pseudomonadati; phylum Bacteroidota; class Flavobacteriia; order Flavobacteriales; family Flavobacteriaceae; genus Flavivirga; species Flavivirga eckloniae. The sequence goes on from NZ_CP025791.1 coordinate 4,546,049, forward strand.
CCTTTAAACGATTTTGAAAAAAGAGGTCAGCTTAAAATGGACTGCTACTAAAAAAGAAATACATGTGTTGCCAAAATACCATAGCAAAAAATTATAGCGGTCAACTTTCCTTTTGTGAAGACTGCCAGATATATCGTCTTACATTTAATAATATATGTATTGAGTTTGATGAACAAGAATTCAGTTCGTTTCAAATGTTTCTAGAAGCTATAGATGTCGACTATTGGGAGACGAAATACGAGCGTACCGCCATGGGCCGTAAAATTCCAATTCAAACCATACAGCATAATCTTACGATCATACTTAACAAACAAGAATTAGAAGCGTTAAAGGATTTAGTGATGTTAAAAACCAAGAAACCATTTAATGAACTGTCTGTAATCGATATAGATTATTTATTCTTTTTAAATTAATCTAAGGGTTTAAAATGGTGCTGGATCTGTATTAAAACAACAACTAAAAGCAAATTCTACATTTGCTTTTTACTTGATAGAATATACAATTATACTGGTTTAATAAAACCATAGCAGATTAGGAATGTTTCTAATAGGTAAGTAGAAACTTGCTAATTAATACAATTTTATATATTTTGTATTTTCTTACAGTTAGAATAGGTTTTTATATACACAAACATGAGTGATTCGGATTATATACTTGTTATTGCAATTGTAGTTACAAGTTTATTGTTAAATATTGATGCCCTAAAAAATCGACAAGAGAAAAATTTCTTTAAGGCAATTACAGATTTTTTATTTGTACCATTAGTTATTTCGATTTTAGTAATATCTGTATTATTAGGTTTTAACGATTAGAGAGACGTTAAATGTAATTTCCTGATTTATTATGGTTTATGAGTGAGATGTTGTAGCTTTTTAATATACCCTGTTTTCAGGGTAGTCACTTTCACTACAAAGGGGGTTTTTCTTCGAGCTTCAATACTGCACCTTTGTCTTGTGTTTAACAAATAAAAAACATATTATTTGCAATAAACATTTTTTTTAAAAGTTTATAACGAAGTGTGTCATAAAAAATCAATAATTATTTAACAAATCAACGATGAAAACAAAAATCTTAATCCTATTTACAGTTATCGCATTCGGAAGTCATTTTGGTGCGCAAGCTCAAAAATTAAAAAAGTTTGGTAGTTCTACCGAGAAAAAAATGGGCCCCAAAACCATTAAAGTTCCTTACACAGATGTTGTATCATACCTTGGGTATGCAGCTCCTGGTAATGAAGACGAAACAAGAGAAGGTAAAAAGTTTTACTACATCTATGTTTGGATACCAGCTGTGGCACCAGAATTAGGTGTTAGAATGATGTCTCCTGTAGGGAAAACCAAAATAAAGAATGCAACAATGGCAAAAGCTTACGAAGCAAATGCAAAATCTAGCGAGTATTTTGATACCTACATTACTTTAGAGCGATCGGACATTATAAGTAAAGACAAAATAAGTGCTGAGGCTGCGAAAAGCGCTAAATGGACTAAACTGGAATATAACGACGATAGTAGCGAAATGCCTAAACAACCAAGTGGAAGCAGCTATAACTCGTTGTTAAGATATAAAAGCCAGGTAGGAGATCCACTTAAAGCCTTAACTGTTGGTCTTTACCGTATCGGATTTACAACGTATAAAAAAGGAGAAGTTAAGGGTACATTTTTAGCTCAAGTAGCAGCTCCTATTAAATTACCGGGCGTGGCAATGGCAAAAACCATTGAAGAATTAAAGAAAGCATTATAATAACATAACATTGTAGAAGCGACACACTCTACTTAAGAGGCTGCTCCAAAAGTAAATTTAACATCTTTTGAGGCAGTCTCTGTTTTTATGTATAAGCTATAAAATTAAAATAGCACAAATGATTATTCTACAGGAATATAAATCTCAGTTAGTAATTCCTCTTCGGGTGTGTTACTTTCGTCATTAATATAAAACTCCAAAGTTGGCTTATCGGCTAATTCCATAGGCATTTCAGTAAGCCAGTAGGTATATATTTTAGCATAGGTTTCGTCGCAAGATTCATGACTACCTTTGTGAATAAACTTAGCATACTTTTGCTTTTTTATAATCTTGGTTCTAAACAAGCCTTCCTCATCAACATCCTTGTCATCATCTAGTACCACAGCCGCATTATATCTACATTTTAAAACATCCGTTATTTCTTCATCATCCAGAATTTCACCTATAAAAGGCGTTTTATCATGAAGCACTTTCTTTTTAAGAGCGTAAATAACAAGTTGCTCCCAGATATCCTTAATGGCTTTAATGTTATCGTAGTCGCCATAATATGTAAGGTACATAATTTTAAGATCGGGCAATTCCTCTACCGTATATTCTGGTTTATAGTCCTCGTCGAATTCTTCGTCAAGCACAATTTTTTTGGTCAGGTTTTGTCTATAATCATAAGAGTTTCTAAAAATAGAAGGAGAACAACGAAAGTGTTTTTTAAACGCCTTGCTAAAGGAAGAAATCTCACTATAACCAACATCGTAGGCTATATCTGCTATAGATTGGTTAGAGAATTTTAAATACTCTGCAGCCTTTTCCAGACGTAACCGCTTTTGGTACTGTCCTATGGTTTCCTGATGCAGGGATAAAAAAATCCTGTTAATATTTCTGTACGAATAAAAAGCCGTGTTTTCTATATCCTGTACGGTTATTTCTTCTTTGAATTTATCATCCAACATACTCAGCAATCTTTTATATCTGTCTAAACGTGTAGCGTTTTCCATAATTAAGGTTTTTTAGAACAAATTAAAGCCATAATTCGCGAGTCTATTTATCCATTTAGGACAATTGTAAAATTAAACACGTTGTCCAAAATGGATAACAAGTGACGTGAATAACCGTATAATTTTGCTCAAAAATAATACATATGGTTAAAATATTTTTACAACTCATTTTTTATGTGCTTTTTCTTGTTTTGGGAATGACACATGTGGCAAGTTCCCAGAATATGCAAAAAGAACATCTTGCTAAATACTGGAAATTAAATAGTTACAGAATAGACTCCAAAAGTTATCCAATTTCAAAAAAAGAGAAAGGGGACAAGCTTTTACTTCATGCTAACATGTCTTTTGTCTCGGTTTTCGAAGGAGAAAAGGAATCCGGTATGTGGTATTTAGATGCTTCAAAAGGAATTGTTTACCTGTATAAAAACGAGGACGATAAGGAGCCTTTACCAATAGAAATTCTTAAGCTCACAGCTAATAGTCTTGAGGTACGTTTAGACATACCAGAGATTAAAAAGGTTGTTTTTATCTATAAAAAAATGGAAGATGGTTAAAAAGCTGAAGTATTTGCTGCCCATATTCTGTTTGTTATGTTTTTCGATGGTAAGCCAGGAGGAAGATGTACTGTGGGAAAAGAATAACTATGATGTGGATGATAAAGATAATGGCTCTAATAATTGGGCAAATTGGTTGACCTACAAAAAGATGTTTAGTAAACATCATGAAAACTGGTCTATAAAATATACTGGTTTTGAGGATGTTGATGATGACTTTATCATACCATTTACTTTGTCTTACGAACACAATAAGATTAAAGCGGGCATCTTAGAAGGTTTAGGATATAAGAAAGCCGATATTTTTTCGCTAGGTTTTGGTTTTGATGGGTATCTGGTTATGTATCCCGGTGTTTATCTGGGGTTGGGAGTAGGTGTATCTCCAGGTATGGAAACCATAACTAAAATAAATGACTCTAAAAACTCACGCTTTTATATAAATGGCGGCCTTAAACAAGGACTCAAGATAGTACCCTGGCCCAAATTGGGGATTGTACTAGGAGTCGAATTCTTCCAAAAGCTTCAAAGATCGAAAGTGTATACATCCGAGATTGGTTGGGCATTGGAACTGGGAATCAATTTTAAATAAACAAATTAAATAGTAACATTAAAACAAGTATTAAAATGACAAAGAAAGCAAAATTGTTTACATTTTTTATTCTATCCATATTATGGATGTCGAACGCCCAAAGTGGAGGAAGTTCCGATTTTGAATTCGGAATAAAAGGCGGGGCGAATTTATCTGGGTTTAGAAACGTTTCTTCCAAGTATAAAGCAGGTATATCTGCTGGATTGTTTGTGCAATGTCAAGTGTCCGATCGTGTTAGTTTACAATCTGAACTATTGTATAATGCTTTTGGCGGAAAAGCGAAAAATAATAATCAAAAAACAAAACTTAATTATGCGAGTTTCGTACCCGTTAAACTTAAATATCAATTGTTTGATCTTTTAAAAATAGGCATAGGGCCTCAAATATCCTATCTAGTTTCGGCTAAAGGAAGAGGTGTTTCCAAAAAGAATTTTAATAAACTGGATTTTGGAGGCGTTGCAGGGTTAGAAATAGAGCTTGTAGAAAAATTAAATGTTTTTGCTCAATATTACTATGGTGTACGTGATATTTCAAAAGCACCAGGAAAGGTAAGTAATAAAGCAATTCAGGTAGGTTTGGCGTATAGTTTTTGATTTGTAGTGAAACTCAATTTTGAGATGTCTGGAAGACATATTCAAAATTACGAGTTGAGCTAATCCTCACTTTTGTAGTAGGATTTAAATTTAATCCTTTTATTCATTAGTAGTGCCAAACCGAGGTTGATTGATAGTGGTTGTCGGTGTAGTTCCCGACGGATTAGTCGGAAGAATTTTTCTTCCGGCTTTTCTTTTGATTATAGGGAACTTGGAAAAACTAAAGTTTCTTCCAAGTTCTACAACCAAGACAAGATACGCATCCTTAAACATTGGGTTATGAGCTAAAGCTTTACTTCAAGAACTTTTCAATTTCTTTTTTCCATACCAAGTACCCTTTTCCATTTAAATGTAAACCATCTATGCTATAAGATGTATTGAGTTTTCCGTGTTCGTCTGCAAAAACGGGGTTTAAATCTATGTAGTTTATGTTTCTTTCTGCACATAGCTGTTTTAAAAAGCGGTTGATGTCTCTAATGCTCTTATTGGGTCTTGTGCTATGAACGTTATCATCTACAGGGAGAATACTTTGAATAAAGATTTCTGTATTAGGCGATTGCTTTTTTACGGTATCCAGAATGGTTACATAATTATTATTAATGTAATCGACCGTTTTACCATAAGCTAGGTCATTAGTACCAATCATGATAAACAGTTGTTTTGGATTGGAAGAGGTTACTTCTTCCAATCGACCTAACACCCCATCGGTATCGTCGCCACCAATACCACGATTTTTAATATTGGGGTTTTGAAAAAGCTCGGACCATTCGGCGCCATCGGTGATGCTGTTCCCTAGAAAAATGATTTCATTTTCAGTATCAGGAAGGGACTCAAAGTGTTCTTTTTTATGATAATAATACGCTTTAATAGCTTTGTTCCATTCTGCCAGTTCTTCGCCCAATCTATCGTAAGCTAAAATGATATCCTGTTCTTCTTTAGAAATTAGGGTACTCAACGAAGGTGGAGAATTTTCGGGTTTAGCGCCCCATTTTTTATTGGGCTTCGATCCCATTTTTAAAATAAGTTTGCCGCCATTTATAAGATCGCTATGATAGAACCAAGGTTTATTTAATGGTTTGCCATTTAGTTTAGCAGATTGAATATAGATGTTATCGGACGATACATTTTTGGCTTCAATAACAAAAGTGCCACCCGGATAATATTTAGGATCTAGTTTTAAGGTTATTTTTTTAAACTGCGGGCTTCCAATTTCATATATCGGGTTTATTGAAGTGCCCCCATCCATTTGGAATAGTCCCATAGCACTCATAACGTACCAGGCACCCATTTGCCCTTGGTCTTCATCGCCTTTCCAGCCTCCAATAGGATCGTTACCATAATATTTGTTTCTAATTTCATTCACCCATTTTTGGGTAAGCCAAGGTTTGCCAGAATAATTAAACAAATAAGCGGCTTGCATATTGGGTTGGTTACCATGGTTAATAGGCAAAACGCCCATACCATCGAGGGAATTACTGCCTAAATGCTCTGAGTTGAAATTGTGTTTGGCTGAGGTTTCAAACCCCTCTTGCAAACGGTTATTAAATGTTTCTTTACCCATGAGGTTAATTAATCCATTAATATCGTGCGGTACAAAATAGGTGTATTGCCAAGCATTACCCTCAACAAAACCAGACCCTAACCAGGCAACATCGCCAAATGGCTTAAAGTTAGGCACCCAACTACCATCTGCGCGTTTTCTTCTGGTAAACCCAATGGTTTTATCGAAAACATGTCTATAATTATAAGCTCGTTTAGTAAACTCCTTATAATCCTTTTCTTTTCCCAGTGCTTTGGAAAACTGCCCTACAGTGTAATCATTATAAGCATAAGCCAATGTATTGGAAGCAGGGCCTTCCTCATCAGGTACATAGCCCTTTTCAATATAGGTTTTAAGGTTTCTGTTACCCACATAGCCACCACTTTTATGCAAATGTCCAGGTTCTTTTTGTAGCTTAACTATAGCTTCGTATGCCTTTTCAACATCATAATCCTTTATACCCTTATGGTATGCATTTGTAATCAGGGCAATTTGATCTGATGCAACCATGATACCAGAATACTCAATACCAGTGGCCCCTTTAGGTAACCAACCTCCTTTATCGTATATTTCCAGAATACTGTTTACCCAGTTATTGGCAATATTAGGAGTTGCTAAAGACCATAATTGGTTTAAATTCCAATACGTTCCCCAAAAAGCATCACTGGCATATAAAGGTTTAGAAGCATCCTTCAATTGCTGTACTTTTTCGTTCATGTCCATGTATGTCCCATTAACATCACTCCAGGTACTTCTACCCGCATAAGCTCTATACATATTGGTATAAAACTTCTTTTTTAGATCTGTTCTGGGATCTTCAACAGTAATTTTATTGAGTAAGTTGTTCCATGCCGTTTGCGAATCATTTTTAACGGCATCAAAGTCCCAATTGAAGGCATCCAGCTCGGTTTCCAAATTTAATCGTGCTTGGGGAATACTCACCAAAGAGATACCCGTTTGTACCATGATTTGTTCACCTTCTTTAGTATCAAACTCTACAAAAGCACCAACATCTTTATGACCAAAACCAGAAGAAATGTTTGTTGCGTTTCTAATAATATCTTCTTTTACCCAGCCATTAAAACTTTTAAAGGGCTTGTTAAAACGCATAACGAAATTAAGTGTATAATCGTTAAACTGTGCTTTCCTGAGGCTTTGTTGGTAACTAACCCCTTCAATTTCATAATCACTTACTTTAGTTATTTGGGTATAAAAAATTTCGTAACCATATTCGGAAGGAATTAAAAGGTCAACCAAAATTCTCGCCTCTTTTGATTCTGGAAAGGTGTAACGTTGAAATCCTGTTCTGGTTGTTGTAGTAAGTTCTGCCTTTACATTATAGTCATCTAATATAACCGAGTAATAACCCGCTTCTGCTTTTTCATTTTTATGGGAAAATCTCGAACGATACCCTCTGTCTGGATCTTTTTCGGTGCCTTCCTGAATTTTTAAAGCTCCCGTAGTTGGCATGGTCCTAAGACCTGCCATGGTCCATGAATGGATATGGCTAAAACCCGATATATTTTCAATAGTGTATTCGTAACCTGCTTTCCAGCCTAATTCTTGATTATCTGGACTAAGTTTAACCATTCCGAATGGGCGGGTAGGTCCGGGAAACATATTCCAACGCGAGTCGTGGGTGCCAACCATAGGATCAACGAAATCTACTGGGCGTTCTTGAGCAGAAATGCTTTGCAAAAGAGTAATTATGCCGAAGCAAAACATAAGTTTTTTCATGAAATATTGGGTTTTGGGGGGAGGTATCAAAAATTAAGCCTCTTTTTTATAGGTTATTTTTAAGAAATTGTTAATTCTTTACAAAGGTATTAAAATATGAATTATTATGTATGGACATATAAACAAATAAACTATATTTGCACCAAAAATTATTGTACATACAATTTAGTGTTAGTTTACAAGTTTGATTATGAGCTATTCCGGCCAGTATTATTTAGTAAGTATTATGAGAGTATGTATTTCGCTGGTCGGAATATGCCTTTTTTCTTGTGTTGAAAAGAAGGAAGAGGTTAAGCTAGTAGATCATTCAGAAGTTGAAAAGGAGATTGAGGTTACAAAAGCCCAGGTATTCAACAAACTAGTCGTTGTAGATAGTTTGGGCGTAACAGGAGCAGACGGAGCCATTTCGTTTCTGCTAACAAATGGAACATCTGTATTTATGATGGGAGATTCCTTTTTAAAACCAGTTGTAGATGGAAAAAGGGATCCGAAAAGTAAAATGATTAACAATACGTTTATTGTTGTAGATAAAAAGAACAACAGGTCTACTTCAATATTTAAGGGAACTTTAAATGATCCAGAAACCATGTTGTTGCCTAAAAATAACAAGGGAACTAAAGAGTACTATTGGCCTGGACATGGTTTCGAATTTAATGGCGAGCTTCATATTTTTATGTCGAGGTTTAAGCATATTTCTAATGATACCTGGGGATTTAAATATACTGGGGTTGACTATTTAAAATTAGATAAGGAGACTTTCAGTATCATTTCTCAGGAAGATTTTCCGTATGCCTTAAAAAATGGTGTTCACTATGGTCATTCCATAATTAATGAACAGGATTATACCTATATATATGGTAGCAAACAGGTTGATGACGGGGCTACATTACATGTAGCGCGGGGTGTTGTTGATGAAGCTACGAATACATTAACGGGTTACGAGTTTTTTAATGGCAAAGATTGGGTTAAAACCCCAGAGGAATCAGAGCAGTTAAAAGGAATTGACAAGCAAGTGCCCGAGCAGTTTACAGTGTTTAAGTATAGCAATAAGTATATTTTAATAATGCAGGAAAGGGATCTTACTTCAGGTAACATCTACTCGTATGTTTCAGATTTACCAACTGGGCCATGGAAGAACAAAACATTTTTGTATCATACAACCGAACAAGAAACATCTAAGAAAGATAAATTATTTACGTATAACGCAATGGCGCATCCTCAATTTATTGAAAATGATAGGTTGTTAGTTTCATATTGTACCAATAGTTTTTTGGTACCAACAATACATGAAAACGTAGATTATTACCGTCCGAAGTTTTTATGGGTGCCTATGAAAAAAATATTGAACTAGCTTAAGCCCAGTGAATTAAAGGGGTTGGTTATCATATGTTAATAAAAGACCTTTATTGCCCATTTATTAGTTGAATTTTTGCAAAAACAATTATATATTTGTTAAGTTATTCATTTCTTTTATTATATTTGTTTATATGTACGAACATAGTGTTATCGATAAATTGTTGAAAAAAGTAGATCATGGAAGTGTAATCCCATTACATATTCAGGTGGAAGAGCTATTGATGAGTATTATAAAGCTACCGGATTATGCAAATGGAAAGTTACTTCCTAAAGAAGTAGAGCTTGCCAAAAATTTGGGAGTATCAAGAAGTACAGTGAGACAGGCTAGTAATAGGTTGTCTGAAAAAAATCTAATAATTCGGAAAAAGGGTATAGGAACCCGGGTAAATAAGGATATGGTTACCACTAATTTAGATAGCTGGTCAAGTTTTAGCAAAGAAATGCTTGAAAAAGGCAAGACTATAATTAGTTATGTTTTCGAATTAAAGTTAATAAAATCAAATAAATTGGTTAGTCTAAAGCTAGGTGTAGAAGAAGGTACTAAGGTGTATAAGCTGTCTAGAGTAAGAGGCGTAAAAAAAGAAGCCAAAGTATATTTTATTTCTTATTTTCATCCTAAAGTGCAACTTAAGAAAGACTACGATTATTCCAGACCGCTTTATAGTATTATTGAAGAAGAGTGTGGCTATTATGCAGAAGTTTCAAAAGAAGAGATTTCGGCAATAGTTGCCAACAAAGCTTTGGCGGATAAACTCAATATTAAAGTAGGCGATCCTATACTTAAAAGAGATCGTTTGGTTTTAGACAGAGGTAAATCTGCTCTAGAATATAATATTGGTTATTACAAGGCCGAAAACTTTAAATACTCTGTAGAATTAAGAAGATAATATAATGTAAACATTAAAGATAAAAATAACCCCAATTAACACCCAATTCTATGTATGAACATTTAAACATTTACAAATTATGATGAAAAATATTTTTACTATATGCGTGTTAGCGCTTTTTTTTATTGGCTGCGAAGACGATGATAATATTAATCCATCTGGATTAATCGAAAATACAGTTGATATAAGCGGTAACTGGCAAGTTGCTTCTGTAACTCAAAACAATATTGATATTACTAACCAATTCGATTTTCAATCGTTAGGTTTAACATTCAAAAACAGTGGAGATACCCCGTCCACATTTACTAAAACAGGAACATCCAATATCCCTTTTCCATTTTCTATGACAGATGGAGCGTTTTCATTCGATGATTTGGTCTACCCAACAAAGCTAAATTTTTCTGGTAGTGAGGACATTACCATGGAGTTAGCAGAGCTTCCTTTAGTTTCAAAAGGCAAAGACTTCAAATTGAGGGTAACCTTAGGCTGCTCAGATAACATATATGTGTATTCATTTAAGAAAAAGTAAAGTCTATAAAAAAAACTTAACCTAAACAAACATGAAAAAACTATTTAAACCAATCAGAAAAAAGACAGTAAGTGTGATCTTATTGTGCTTTACATTGTTACTATTCGTAAAATGTATAACTATCGAAGGAGTTACACAACCAACAACTGCAACTACAGGAGAGGTAATTAATATTACTTTGGATCTGAAAATGTTGCCAGAAGCAGATGATGATGAGTATTTAATTTTTGGATTTTTAGCCCCGATATCTTGGGATGTCGAGAACACGGCAACGGTTACTTATACCTCTACTGTGGGGAATGGAACAATGAGTTTAGCCCCTGTTGATGAAATTGCTCCTAATTCTTCCACCAATCTTACCTGGGCGAATGAAATGGCATCAGAACTTGGAATTGGTGCCAATTCGGGAGATGTTAAATGGATCGTATTTAAATCTGATGTTGAACTAGTAGGAGCAAATGGTGTTGAAATAACAGGTGAGATACAATTACAGGTTACGGTTGGTCCGGAAAACCTTAAAACTCAACTTGGGTATGCCGTTGCTAATTCAAATTATGGTGTTAAAGTTTCTAATGGTTATCATGCAGTTTCATTCACAAATTGTATGGAAGTAACTGGAGGAACAAACCCTATTCACGATTTATGTGCATCTCTAAGTGTTGATAATGAAGCTTTCGATCAGGCAAGTATCCTTCCAAACCCTTTTAATCATACTTTACGTATTGATTCTCAAGATCGTTTACAAAAAGTCGAGATTTATTCTATGCTAGGAAAAAAGGTAGGGGATATACATTCAGGTTTTAAAAATATTCCCACCGATTATATTTCTAAAGGAGTTTATGTAGTAAAAGTTTACTCCGATAAAGGAGCTACTACGAAAACCCTTATTAAAAATTAGAATATCCGGTTTACAAATCTAAGCCCCATTCAAAAAGATAAAAAAATTACAATGAAAAAACTTTTAAAAGGAATTAAAAGCTCTCTCCTGGTGAGAGGGCTATTGTTCTCTACGTTTCTATTGTTCACGATGTGTATAACTATTGTGGATATTACACAACCAACATCGGCGACAGTTGGTGAGGAAATCGATATAACGGTCGATTTAAAATTAAATCCTATCGCCGACGATACTCATTATTTGATGTTTGGGTTTCTAGCACCAAAATCCTGGGATGTTGAAGGAACTGCAGTAGTTACTTATATATCTAGTGTTGGAAATGGTACTATGAGTTTAGCACCAGCAGATGAAAAAGCCCCATTAGCCGATACCAATCCTGGACCTAATAATTGGGTAAATGAAATGACCGAAATTATTGGTATAGGAGAAAATTATGGAGAAGTTAAATGGGTTGTATACAAATCAGACGTTACCTTAAATAGTATAAATGGTGTTGAAATAACAGGTCAGGTTCAATTAAAAGTAAAAGTTGGCCCAGAAAACCTAGTTACACAATTAGGATACGTAGCTGCTAATACAGGTTATGGAATTAGAGATACAAAACATGCAGCAAAGTTTACAGATTGTATGGAAGTAACCGGAGGTACGAATCCTAGAAAAGATTTATGCGGGGAGATTCCTAATCCGGTAACCTACCAACCAGAATCATTTTCTTTTGAAGATATCGTTAAGATCAATTTTGATGCAGCAAAAGGGGGCGGTGCATTAGTTGGAACAGATCAGGTGTATTTATGTATTTCTGCAAAGGTAGAAGGTAATACCGTAGATATTTGTGATAAAAGCGACGCTGTTAAGATGAATAGTTTAGGAGGTAATTTATGGGATATTACCATTTGGCCTAGAGGGCTTTTTAATGTGCCTAAAGGTTCTAGTATTTCTGAGATTAGCTACTCCTTTAAAAATGAAGCAGGAAACATCGTTGTTCAGGATCCAAATACAACCGAAGACTTTATACTGGAAGAAAACTGTAATTAATTAAAGAATACATATGAAATTAAAAATATTAAGCCTTTTAATACTAATATTTATCGTATTTGGAAATCTTACGGCTTATTCCCAAAGTAGAACGGTAAAAGGAATAGTAACTTCCGGATCGACTAATTTTCCACTAGCATTTGCTAACGTATCAATAAAATACACACCTTACGGGGTGTCAACAAATTTTGATGGAAGTTACGAGATTCGTCTACAAGAATCAGAAACTACACTTATATTTAGCTATCAAGGCTTTAAAACTCAGGAGGTAGTTGTTACTAAATCTGAAATTAATATTGTGCTTCAAGAAGATATAACCAAGTTAGATGAAGTTGTACTTATTGGTTACGGAAGCTCTTCAAGAAAAGATTTAACAGGATCGATAGGATCACTTAAATCAAAGGATTTAGATGCGGTACGAGTAACATCGGTTGATGAGTTTGTACAAGGACGTGTTTCTGGGGTGGTTTTAACCCAAACATCCGGACAACCTGGTGGTGCCTCTTCAATTAGAATTAGGGGTACAAGTTCAATTCTTGCAGGAAATGAACCCTTATATGTTATCGATGGTGTTATTGTTGAAAGTAGTAATTCCATGCAATCTTCTGGTATAGCAGATGGACCACCAATTAACGCGATGTCTAACATTAACCCGGCAGATATTAAGTCGATCGATGTTTTAAAAGATGCCTCGGCAACTGCGATTTATGGATCCAGAGGAGCGAGTGGTGTTATTATAATTAAAACAAAAAGAGGGCATAATGGAGAAGTAAAAGTAGACTTCGATTCGTATTTAGGTGTACAAACGGTTAATAAAAAACTTAAGCTTTTAAACGGAGCACAATTTGCACATTATATAAACGAAGCAAACTATAATGCAGGCATGCCAAGACTGTATACAGACCCTACAGCATTTGGTGAAGGAACAGATTGGCAAGACGAATTATTTAGAGAAGCTATTATTCAAAATTACAATTTCTCTGCAAGAGGCGGTAACGAGAATGTAAAATATGCTCTTAGTGGTTCTTACTTGGGGCAGGAAGGTGTTGTACAAGGAACAGATTTTAATCGTATGAGTTTTAGAGCTAATCTAGATTTTAAACTAAGCGAAAATGTAAGTCTTGAAAATACAGCTAATATTAGTAGAATAAATTTCAATACAGTAAATACAGAGGGAAGCACAGGTTTAGGTAGAGGAAGTTTTGTTTCTAGAACATACGATTTTAGCCCGTTACTTCCTGTAGTTACAGAAAATGGAGATTACACAAAAGCTAATTATATGGTTGATAATAACGGATCGTTTGTTAATACGATTGAAAACTCAAACTTTGTAGGCGGTACTGCCTTAGTGAATCCGTTGGCCGAAATCGCTTTAAACGAAAGTAAAGGAAAGAATACGCGATTAATGAATAACTTAGTGCTTAAATGGGAACTAAGAAAGAATCTGCATTTTAAATCTTCTCTAGGTGTAGACTTATTGTTTAACGACGAGAGTGTGTTTAGAACTGTTCAACTTGATTTTTCTCCATCTAGACAAGCCAATGCTTTAAGAGCTAAGCAGCTAAGTTCTAACTGGGTTAATGAATCAACACTAAGATATACAAACACATTTAACAACAAACACAATTTAAACAGTTTTGTTGGTTTCTCTGCGCAGCAATTCGAAGTAGATAATTTGAGCGGGATTGCGTTAGGCTTTCCAGTAGAGAATTTCGGAACCGACAATATTGGTTTGGGAGAACAGCCAACTATAGGTTCTGGATTAACAAAATCTGCATTACTATCCTATTTTGGTCGTGCTAGCTATACTTACGCTGGTAAATATATCATTACGTTAACAGGAAGATACGATGGTTTTTCCGGGTTTGGAGAAAATAACAAATATGAATTTTTCCCTTCGGCAGCTTTAGCGTGGAATATCTCTGATGAAGGATTTATGGAAGACTCAAGTGTATTTTCACATCTTAAATTAAGATTGGGTTATGGAGAAGTTGGTAACTCAGCGTTAGGAGCATACTCGTCATTATCAAGATATAGAAAATCCATTCATTATTTTGGAGGTGAGCCAGCACCAGGGTTTATCCCTTCTTCTGCAGCTAATGCAGATCTTAAGTGGGAAGTGTCTCAGCAATATAATGCTGGTTTAGATATGAGTTTCTTCGATAGTAAATTAGGTATAACGATAGATGTGTATAATAAAAAGACGGAAGATTTATTATTGAATTTACCAACCCCTTTACAAACAGGTTATAGTATTGCAACCATAAATGCCGGTAATGTAGAAAACAGAGGTATTGAAGCATCATTAGATGGTAAAATATTTACAGGAGAACAGTTCGAATGGTCGGCAAATGTAGCCGTATCATACAACGAAAATGAGATTACAAACCTGGCTGGGTTAGATCAAATTTCAACAGGAGCAGGCGTTAACGTTATAGATGGTTGGCAGCGTTTAGTTGAAGGTGGTGAAATTGGAGCTTTCTTCGGATATGTATCTGACGGGATAGCACAATTAGATGATAATATTAGTAGCATTCCTCATTTCCTTACAGAAACCTTAGTGCCGGGAGAGCGCAAGTACAAGGACTTAAATGGTGATGGCGTAATCAATGCAGACGACAGAACTTTTATAGGGAATCCAAATCCGGAATATAGTTTTGGAATCAGTAATACGTTTAGATATAAAGCATTCGATTTGAATTTATTTATACAAGGCGTATATGGTAATGAGATTGTTAACTTTAATAGATACAATATAGAAGCTCTAGACGGGCGTTCGAATGTTACTTTAGAAGCGTTTAGTAATAGATGGACACCAAATAATCCTTCCAATACATTTACAAGAGCAGCTACCGGACAGCGTGTTGCCAGATTTTCAGATCACTTTGTTGAGGATGGATCTTACTTAAGATTAAAATCTATTACGTTGGGCTATTCTGTACCAGCATCGTATATGACCAAAACTGGAATTAACAGAATGCGATTTTATGTTACAGGTAAAAACCTGTTTACTTTAAGTGATTACAGTGGTGTAGATCCAGAAGTAAGTGTAGGAGGGCAAGATAATAACCTAAGTGCCGGTGGCGATTTTGGTAGCTACCCATCTACACAAACGTTACTGTTTGGATTAAACTTTAACTTTTAATGCTAAATTAATTTAAAATGAAATTATATAACAAATATATACTGTTTTTAGCGCCACTCATGCTTTTAGCATTTTGGAGTTGTGAGGACTTTTTAGAAGAAGATCCAAATTTTATTACAGAAGGCACATTTTATAAAACAGAAACAGATGCCAGGTTAGCAGTAAATGGAATTTATGAAACCTTAGGAGGAGGTGCTTTTAATAGAAATTGGGAAGGTGTGTACTTTAATAATTATTGGACCGCAGTAGCGTTAATGTCCGATGAAGGTATACCCGGACCACTTAGCTATGATGCGAATTATATGCAGTTGGCAAATTATTCCCTAGGACCAACAAATGCTGTGGTAGCCAATATATGGAGCGATTTTTACACATCAATAAATGCAGCTAATTTGGCCATAGACAATATTCCTAATATTGATATGGATACCAATTTAAAAAGCAGATTGATAGGGGAAGCACGTTTTTTAAGAGGGCTGTTTTATTTTGAACTGGTTAGAATGTATAACCATGTACCATTGCAGTTACATGCTACTACTAGCTTTAATGCAGAATCTTATTTAGCCAGAACACCATCGGATAAGGTTTATGAGCAAATTATAGAGGATCTTACTTTTGCCGAAAACAATTTACCCGAAGAATTTACAGGAAAAGATAAAGGGAGACCAACACTATGGTCTGCAAAAGCATATTTGGCTAAGGTAGCCCTAACACTTGGAAATTGGCAAACAGCGGCCAATAAAACAGAAGAGGTAATGGCTGGACCTTTTGGACTATGGGCAGATTATAAAGAAGCTTTTCTAATAGCTAATAATAATGGTAAGGAGTCTGTATTCTCTATTAATTTCGATAAGGGTACATCTCTGGAATTAATTTGGGAAGGGTCGCACTTAAACTTTAGAACCATGGCGCAAGAGTATAGAGCCATTCCTGGTGCCGGAGGAGCAGATTTAGAAGTACCAACAACTAGGGTTTATGAAGTATTTGATGATTTGGACAGAAGAAAGAGTGTCACTTTTGTAACCGAAGATGTTATTAACGGCGAGAACGTTGTGTTAAGTGGACCACATATTCATAAGTATTGGGACAGAGATGCAGAACCTTCGGGAACTCCAAATACAATTAACGATTTACAGTTAATACGTTATTCAGATATTTTATTAATGCATGCAGAAGCATTAAATGAAATAAATACTGGACCAACTGCAGCTGCATTAAACTCTATTAATCAGGTAAGAGAACGTGCCAGAAATAATGCTGGTACCATTGAAAATACGTTGCCAGATCTTGAAATGACGTTGTCTTATAACCAATTTAAAGAAGCTATTTTGTTAGAGCGTTTTAAAGAGTTTGTTTGGGAAGGACATCGTTGGTTCGATTTAAAACGATTTAATATGTTTACCGAAAAAGTTAACGAGGCCAAACCGGGTTCTGCTGTAAGATCTGATAATGTATATTTTCCAATTCCACAGCGAGAAAGGGACACCAATACCAAGTTAACTCAAAATGACGGCTATTAATAATATTAAAAGTGGATTAATTAATAATTACTGAAGTAAGTTGCGTTTAAATCTGGAAAGTGTACTGAATGTTTTTATAACATTCAGTACGCTTCTATTTAATAATGTAGCTAATCACCATAATTGTTTTAATATGTTAAACTGCATTTATTTCAGTTTTGAAAACGCTCTCATCCTTTTTTAGGATATAAAAATTAAAACATTTAAATAATAGTGAAATAATATAGAAATCTCCAATAATAATTGTGACAAAAACTAATTAAGTGGTGTCTAAATTTAAAACTAACCGAAAACAATAATCATTAGAATAAACGATAGATGAGCAGGAATTTTGCATTAGGAGTTGATATAGGGGGAAGTCATTTAGCAATGGCCATGGTAGATATTAGTAAAAAAAGTATCGTACAACAAACCAAACTTCTTGTCGATATAGATAGTAAGCAAAAAGCGTTACCCATACTTACCATAATAGTTGATACTATAAAAGCATCTATACAAAATTTTGGACACTCTATTTGTGGCATAGGAATTTCTATTCCTGGACCGTTAGACTACGAAAATGGGATTTCGAAAATTTTTAATTGCAACAAGTATGATAAACTACTAGGAGTAGATATTAAATCGTATTTGTACCAACATTTAAGCGATTATATTGACTCGCCTTCGAACATTGTGTTTGAAAACGATGCCAATTGTTTTTTACTAGGAGAAACCTGGCGTAGGGCATTAACAAACAATAACGTAGTTGGTATAACCCTAGGAACAGGCATAGGTTCCGGTTTTATGGCAGAAGGTACCTTAGTTACCAAAACCGATAATGTACCACCAAACGGAGAAGTGTATTGCTTACCCTTTAAAGGGAAAAGAGCAGAAGACTGGCTGGGGACCAATTGGTTTTTAGATACTTATAAAAAAGAATTTTTAAAAGAAGCCGAAAGCGTAAAGCGTATTGCGACACATGCTGAAATTTCGGAAAAATCCAAAGATATTTTCAACACTTTTGGGATACATCTGGGAACATTCTTATCACCATTACTAACCAATTTTAAGGCAGATCATTTAATTATTGGCGGGAATATAGCGAGAAGCTACAAATTATTTAAACCTTCCTTTGAGGCATGTTTTAGTAATGGTATGCCAGAAGTTTCAATTTCTAGCGACACAGAAGAGTCGGCTATTTTAGGTGCCGTACAACAGCTTATTACTAAATCTACAGAAGCACGTAAAAAAAGAAGACACAGTAGTCAATTCCTAATGCCAATAAAGACAGAGGAAGACGATATAAAAGCAGGTTATGACGTTTTTCCATCTTTCGAAATCGACAAAGGAACCATACAACAAGGGTTTAAAAGTTTGGCAAAAGAGCTTGTTAATCATAAATCGGTAGCAATCGATGGGTATTTAGGCGTTTATTGGGATGATTTTATGTACCAACTAACCCAAGAATTAAAACAATTGGGGGTAGAAAGTATTTCTTTTTCAACTCAAGGAGCTTTTAAGAATAGTGAAGAGATAGATGACATGATAGCACCCTTTTTAGGAGGTGACGATCCCGTTTTTGGTAAATTGTTTACAGAAGGTTTAATGGATTTTTTTGATAAAGAAAAGTTTGATAGCCTTGATAAAGAAACAGAGGTTTTAAGCATTTTGTATGGTCCGGGAGCAGCACTGTTTAAAGATTACGACAAGCTTGTATATTTAGATGTACCCAAAAACGAAATACAATACAGGTCGCGTTCTGGAAGTCTATCAAATTTAGGGGCAGCCAAAGTAAGCCCCCCAAAAGAACAATATAAACGTATGTTTTTTATTGACTGGGTTGTGCTAAACAAACATAAATCCCAAATACTTAACAGTATTGACTACATGATAGATGCGCAACACTTTGGTGATATTTCATGGACCACTGGAGATACATTGCGCTGTGGGCTAGATGATATGTCTAAATCTGCATTTCGAGCCCGACCATGGTTTGAGGCTGGTGTATGGGGCGGTCATTGGATGGAAGAACACATTGATGGTCTTTCGGAAGGTTCGGTAAACTATGCCTGGTCTTTCGAATTAATTGCTCCAGAAAACGGAATTGTTTTTTCACACAATGGGCTACGTCTCGAAGTATCTTTTGATACGCTGATGTATCATAACAATAAAGCTGTTTTAGGTGATGCAGCAGAAACATTCGGAAATGAGTTTCCGATACGTTTTGATTATTTAGATACGTTTGAAGGCGATAATTTATCCTTACAATGTCATCCTACACCAGATTTTATGAGAAAAAACTTTGGGGAGCGATTTACACAGGATGAAACTTATTACATTCTAGATGCTAAACCCGAAGCAGAAGTCTATTTAGGGTTTAAAGAAGGCGTTAATAAACAGGAATTTCATAATGACTTGGAAGCAAGCATTGCCTTGGAAGAACCTCTGGATGTTGATAAATACATTCAAAGACATCCAGCGAAAAAACACGACTTGTTTTTAATACCTAATGGTACAATTCATTGCTCAGGAAAAGATAATCTGGTATTGGAAATAAGTAGTACCCCATATATCTATACCTTTAAAATGTACGACTGGCTTCGACTGGATTTAGATGGTAACCCAAGACCGTTAAATATTGAACGGGGTATGGAAAACGTTAATTTAGAATGTCAGGGAGATCGAGTAAAAGAAGAATACATTTCGAAAGAAGCCATTGTTGAATCTGGAAACAACAGTAAAACACTAAGGTTAAGTACCCATCCTAAACATTTTTATGAGGTATTTCGTTATGAATTTCTGGATACAATAACAGTTAACAATAACAATCAATGTCACATTCTAAATTTAGTAGAAGGATCAAAGATTAAGGTCATTACTAAAGATAGAATTATGGTTATAAGCTATGCAGAAACCTTCATTATACCAGCAAATGCAGAAACATACGCCTTGGTTAATCTTGGAGATGCAGAAGCAAAAGTGATACAGTCTAATGTAAAACCTGAGTTTTGCAATACCAGGTTTTAGTACTCAGCTTTACTCCAGAACCATAGCCACTCTTTTTCATTGAATAAAACCCAGAGCAGTTTACAAACATTTTGAAAAGCATAAATTTTCACTCTAGTTATATACTTAATTTATTAGTGAAACTCTATTTTGAAAAGTTGCGAAGCAAAGCATTCAAAATAGTAAGAAGAACTAATCCCGCTTTTTCAGCGGGATCTTAGGTCTAATACCTCGAAGCTTATAAATAATATTTTCAATTGAATGCCTCGTGCGCTTGCCTCGGGGATCATTTACTTTGAAAAAAGCGAGTTTTGAATTTCAATATCTCGCTTTTTTAATAGACAATATTAAAGTGTATTTAGAACATGTTTATGAATTTTTAGATGAGCTATATTACTAGCAATATGAAACGCTCTAAAAACAAAGTTTACAGGCTTTATATGTGAAATATAAATAGTCAAATAAGAATTCATAAACATGTATATACATATACACAAAAATAGTTATCTTTGATTCGAACATAGGGTTTTTCGAATCTATTCGGAATATCTTATCGTCAATTATTTTTTTAGAATACACCTATTTATGGAGTTTTTAATTATCAGTCTTTTAGCCCTTGGCTGTTAGTAAATTTTTTGCGTATACAAATATTACTACATATAAAATTACAGCCCCGAAAAATGATTTACCCAAATCGTTAAGTAACCAGCTATTAGGCTTTTAGTACTATTTCAGAACCTACAATAATCAAACAAAGTAGTTTATTCATTGTTGGCTCTGGTAGGTCTTCATTCACTAGAGAATACATTAGTGTATTTTAAATAACAACAATAAAGTAGTTAGTAATTATATAATGAAATAAACATTAAACAATATGGGGAACCAAAAGCTGGAGAACAAAAATATATGCTTATTAGGCAATTATTTTAGTCTTCGCGGTTTAAAATCAATTAGAAAAGATATAGTAACAGCAGGCGGTATACTTATAAAAGCACCAAGATATGCCGATATAATATTTATTGGAACAAGATTAGAAAGGAAACATTGCAAGCTTTTACAGGGGATTAAAAGCAATGTAGAAGTTTACTTTGAATTTGAGCTTCTAAAAATTGTAGGTAGAGAAGAATTGCTCCCGAAAACCCAGGGGATATTCGAAGGCGTAGCATATCGCATTTACGACATGGTACGAGAATTAATATACCATGAAAATATTGATATTCATCAATTTAAAATGCTTCCCTTCAAACAAGATAATTCAAAAGATACGGATACAAATAAATTAAGTGAATGGAAAGATAAAGCTGGTATAAGCGATTCCATGCTTAGTTTTTTTGGAAACATTGATAGCCTTAATTTACTATGGTCGTTTAAAGATAACCCTAACCAAAATTCATTTTATAGAAGTGACGTATTAAAACAAAAAGACTCAGGTTGGTATGTTAACGATTTAGAGTACGATGGCAGTATAAGAATTATGCCTTTAGATATTATGTTTGGAAGCTATGCCAAATATAATTGGGCAGATTTACACCCAGTAACCGGAGAGCAATTAAATGTTTATTTAAACCAGCTTACAGGAGAACCTTTAGAGGCCGACCTTAAAATGTTAGATTATTTTTCTGAACGTAACATGATGGCTATACAGTGCCTTCCTAAAAAAGAAGATGCCATTTTACTGTTTGGAGATAATAATGGGGGCGCTTTTGATAGCTATATACCCACAACATTCCAATCTTACATTGAAATGATACTAAACACTTATGGCTCTGTAAATGCAAGGAGGCAGTTTTACTCCAATGGTTTTCAAAAAAATGATAAATATAAACTTTTGGAAAAGCCCAAGTCTTATTGGGAAAGGAGAAAGAGGTTTTCTCTGAACCAAAATAAATTTATCTAAACACATTATATTTTAAATGATTAACGGATTTATTCTACTTATACTTTCCATATACATATGGTTTGGAACTTTAAAACAACCAGCAGAACAATCCAGTTCAGGTTTTATTTTTATTTGGAAAAAGATTTTTGGTGTAAAAGGATACGTTATTACAGCAAAAATTATAGCAGTGCTGGTTTTGCTTGCCGCCTTGTCTGAGTTTTATAAACATTTTGGACTTAATTAATGGAAAAGATTAATACCCTATTACTGCTGGTGTTTTTTCTACTTAACTCTTGCTCCTCAACACCAGAGTTTGTAAAATTAGAAGATTTATGCTCTGAAGCTTACTGGGGAGAGACTATTGTTACAGAAGGGACTCTGTATTTACCATTGAATAAAACCAACAATAAAGTAGGATTTACTATTGGGATTAAAGATGAGATTACAGGTGTTAAGATGCCAAACTTAAAAATTTTCGCTTCGGTAGACGAAACAAAGAATTGTATGCGATACCTCCCTATTTCTTATTCGGAAATGGATGTTAAAGTATTCGATAATAACGGCGAAGTTATAGCGTTTGGAGATAGAATTAGGGTAACTGGGAGCATTGGCGGAGCCGATCAAGACCTTTGTGATTTATGGGTAGAAAAGCTGGAAAAAATAAATAAAGATCGCAAAGAATAATAATAGAGGTCATAGCAAAATATCATTTACATTAATCATCAGGCGATTGTTCTATTAAATTTTATAACTAACAATAGTTCTTAGCATCAAAACTTCTAACAGAAGCTATAATTTCTTTAAGAAAAGCATCCTTATCTGTTACGATTCTGTGAATTACTGTACGCATCGTTTTAGAATCCTGATTGGAAATTTGTAGAGAATTATCAAAATTAAAACCAAAAACCATCATTTCCAGTATAATAGGGATGATACCAATACCTTTTTCGGTAAGCGTATATACTTTTTTAGTTTTTTGTAGCTCATATTTTTTACTGACTAAAAAACCTTGAGATTCCAGCATTTTTAGCCTATCGGATAAAACGTTGGTAGCAATACCTTCACCACCTTCTAAAAACTCGTTATAAAAACGAAACCCTCTAAAAACGATATCTCTAATAATTAATAATGTCCATTTATCCCCAAGGATGTCTAAAGCTCGACTTATTGGGCACTCAGACCTTTTAGTAATTTTTTTCATAATCACTTGTTTTTTGCAAGTTAATGTATATATTTGTATCACTTGCTTTTTGCAAGTAACAAATATAATTATAAAAAAATAAAGATTATGACTAAACCATTAGAAGTAGTAGAAAGCTTTTTTAAAGCCATTAACGCAGGAGATTTTAATTTAGCCAAACAATTCATGACAGACAATCATGAATACCATGGCCCTATGTTTTCAACAACTAGCCCAGAAGATTATTTTGAGAAATTAGAGGCTTTTAAAATGGAATTCGCTGTAGAAACACAAGATATGTTGGTAGCAGACCATGCTGTAACCCATGTAGCCATTCTAAAAGTATTATCGCCAGTACAGGCTAGCATACCCACTTGCGAAGTATTTAAAATTAAAGAAGAAAAGATCGAAAAACAGTACTTTTATTTCGATACAGCTTTGTTTCCAAAAGGGTAACTGGTTAAAAGAATACGGTATTACTTATTAGAAATCTTCTTGTATTCTTTTAGCAGAGAAACACTTATTTTCTCTTGTAGAGCTTTACCGCCTTCAACAAGATCTTTAACGTGCTTTTTATTCTTATCCGATACCGGTCTATGCTTAACACTCCACTGAGCAATTTCTATCATTACAGGGATTAAATCGATACCTTTTTTAGTAAGCGTATATACATTCTTTTGTTTGTGATGATCGTCTTTGCTCTTTATAATAATGCCCAATTCTTCTAGTTTATTTAATCTGTTGGTTAAAATATTACTCGCAATTTTTTCATCAGACTCTCGCATTTCATTAAAATAACGCTTTCCATCAAACATAATATCCCTAATAATCAATAAAGTCCATTTATCACCGAATACTTCTAAAGCTTGATTAATAGGGCATTGGGATTTACTGTCTTTCATTTTAACTAATTTTATTTTAAAACTAGTTGCAAAAAACAATTAGTTTTATATATTTGTCTAGTTGCTTTTTGCAACCAGTCAAATATACCACTTAAAATTATAAAAAATGAAAAGTCAATTATTAAAAAACAAAAACGCACTTGTTTTTGGGGCTAAAGGCTCCACAGGCATAAAAGTTGCAGAAGCATTAAAAGAAAACGGAGCTAATATATACCTGTCGGATATCAATGTAGATGGTATAGAAACCTCAGACTTAGGGGAAATACGCCAGTTAGATACATTGGATGAAGACGCCGTAAACCAGTATTTTAATTGGTTTAAAAGCGAAAATGTTTCTGTAGATATTGTGATTAATCTTAGTACGTCTAACCCGGCAGATTTTAATCATGGTAAACCGGCCATGGAGGTTTCTTTAGAACAATTCATGATGCCCTTGTACAGTACAACAGCCTCACAATTTGTAACAGCAAAAGCAGCTTACCCGATAATGTCTAAGCAAAAAAAAGGTGTCATTATTTTTATAACATCAACATTAGCAAAAGTTGGTTCACCATGGAGTGCCGCTTTAACAGCTTCTCATGCCTCCACAGAAGGTTTACTTAAGAGTTTGGCCAATGAGTGGGGAGCAGATGGGGTAAGGGTTATAGGGGTACGCTCTGAAGCTATGCCAGATTCACCAACCATAGATTACACATTTACTACCATGGGAAAAAATATGGATATGAGTAGAAACGAAATGCAAGGATTTATAGAACAAAACAAAACAGCATTAAAAAGGCTTCCATCTACCAAGGAAACGGCAAATGTAGTGGTATTGGCCGCTTCAGATTTAGCAGGTTATATGACGGGAACTATACTTAACCATTCAGGAGGTCATATATTGGAGTAATCTCCATATAAGCTTAGGGAAGTATAAAACCATATACGAATTCGGGTAACGTTAAGACGTTAATCTCTTAATGTTGTCCGAATTCTTAGTTCATCACGTAGTCTCTATATTTTTTCGGTACTCCAAAGGTTTTACCTGTTTAAACTTCTTAAAAACCCTAATAAAATGAGACACATTATTAAAACCGCTGCTAAATGCAATCTCCGTTATGCTTTTAGAAGTTTCTTGCATTAATTTACAAGCCTGAGCAATTTTAAGCTCGTTTACAAATTCCTTATACGTTTTTCTTGTATGCTTCTTAAAATAACGGCAAAAAGCATTGGGTGAGAGATGTGCCAGTGCACTAATATCCTGTAATGTAATATGTTCTTTATAGTTTTGCAATGTATATTCGAAAATAGCATTCAATCTATCCAAATTTTGAGAGCTCATATTGGCTAATGTGTGCGTCTTGCATAACGTTTCTTTATGTTCTGTGTTAGCCATAAATTCCAAAAGATCGATTAAAAGGCTTATTCGTTTTGCTCCGTTGGAATTTACCAAATCTAGAAGCATTTGTTTTAAAACAGGTTTGGCATTTTTCAAAAATTTAATGCCGTGTTCCGCCTTTTTAATAAACTGTTTAATACGTTGTAATTCGTAAAGGTTGAATAACGAACCTGCAAAATCCGGCTTAAATTGAATTACAATGGCTTGTGCTTTGTAATTAGGGTCTCCTTGAAAATACGCTACGTCGTTTATCCAACAATGAGGTAGCTGGGAGCCAACTAATACAGCATCATCAACATTAAAAGGTTCAATGCTATCACCAACAAATCGAGTTCCGCTACTTTTTAAAACATAAGTAAACTCCAACTCTTCATGGAAATGGAATGGATTATAAAAATTTGGAGTTGTTTCCATAGATACCCGAAAAGAATAATCTCCATGCTTAGGAACTTGAATTAAAATTGGTTTCATAATGTTGCAAAATATGCATTGTAAAGTTAATAAAACTATATAAAAACGCTACACAATGGTAATTTTATGTTATTTCTGGTTAATTATAGAAGATTTTTAAGTGTAATTATTCTATAATTTTGACATAAACAATTAATATAAGACATAAAAGTTATGAGTAAGCCACTTTGGAAAAACGATACAGAGTTATTTGAGATAGCTAAAAAAGAATTATTTGTAGCCTTAGTAGGGGATGTACTAGATCAATTAGAGTATACACATCAATTCGTAGGCCAGCAAATAAAACCAGTATCAGACGATATGGTAGTAATAGGAAGAGCTAAAACTGTGGTTGAGTGCGATATAGATAAAATTCCTCAAAGCATGATTAGAAACAATAAAAAAATCGCAGAACCATTCGGTATTATGTTTGAAGCATTGGATAGTTTAAAAGAGAACGAAGTATACATTTGCGACGGGGGTTCTCTTGATTATGCGCAATGGGGAGGATTAATGAGTACACGTGCTCTGTATTTAAAAGCTGTGGGAGCCGTTGTTAACGGATACCACCGAGATACAAATGAAATTTTAAGATTAAAGTTCCCTACTTTTAGTCATGGAGCCTATGCACAAGATCAAGGACCAAGAGGAAAAGTAATCGATTATGATTGCCCAATTACTTTTAATGGCATTCCCGTACACCCAGGCGATGTGGTTTTTGGAGATAGAGATGGCGTAGTTATAGTACCGAAAGATATGGTAGAACCTGTGTTTATAGGGGCTATTGAAAAAGCAAGAGGCGAAAAAAGCGTATTAAAAGCATTGCAGGACGGTATGAGTACCGAAGATGCTTTTAATCATTTTGGTATCATGTAATAACAATCTTAAAAATTTGAGTAAGTATTTTACAGAGATGGTTTAACCTTCATATATCCTAATTTAAATGCATGAGTAACAGTTCATTTAGTTCTCTACGCATTTTCTTATAAAATGAACAAAATATAATACCATTAAGAACATTTTAGGTGATAATAAGTTAAATAAAGTTTCTCAAGTTTGTATAGTAGAAAAATAATAATATAAAGAATGGATTTTAGATACAATATGTATTGGTTGAAAAATCCAGGAAATGATAAATTATTAAAAACTACGTACTGATTATAGCCCTAATTATTGTGCACCCCTATTCAATACATTATTGAATAGGGGTGTTTCTTGTTAAGGGTATAGTAATATATATAAAGTATATTGTAAACGATGGCTGATTTGTAGCTTTATTTATTAGTATTATTAACCAATTTTGAACGAATTATAGCTGTATAAAGAAATATTTGCCCTCTTAACAAGTAGTGTTGGGATGGTATATTTGTAATCGATACAGAAATATGATGTTAGAAAAATGATATAATTCGTGAAACATGATTTTTATAAAAACAATTAAATTTTCCTAAATATAATGAACAAAACGTATTTAAGTTTTAAAGGTAGAAATAGCCTGATACTTTTAATATTACTAGCCATGGTGGTTAGTTCTTGCGCCGAGAAGAAAAAAAGTGTAGAAGTTAATAGCCCAAATGGCAACTATAATGTATCGCTTAAAATCGACGAAAATCAGAAACTATTTTATAGCGTAAATTACAAAGGAGAACAAGTCATTGCTCCATCAGCATTAGATGCAGGGATACCAAGCGAAGTTCAAGATGTTGAAATAGATTATGTTAACACAACAAGTGTAGATACAAGTTGGGCACCAGTTTACGGAGAGAGAAATTTATATCCAGACAAATACAAGGAGTCTCTAGTGGTTTTAAAAGGCGATGGTGCTAATTTTAATCTAAGAATTAGAGCCTACGATGAAGGTATAGCATTTCGTTATGAATTTCCAAAATATAGAGGAACAATAGAGCAAGAGAATACAGAGTTTACACTTCCAGAGGGGGCTACAGTATGGGCTTCAAAGGTAGCTCAAGCTAAAATTAAAAAATTAAAAATCTCAGAGATAGATACCATAGTTGAAAGACCTTTATTGGTTGAATTAAAAAACTCTCTGTTTGCAGCCATAGGAGAAGCAGGATCGGTAGATTATTCAAGAATGAAATTTATATTAAAGCCAGGTCACTCCAGTACACTAGTCTCAAAGCTGGATAGTCTGGTGGATATTAGTGATACTGTAACCAAAACGCCTTGGAAGTTTGTTATGGCAGGTGAACGTCCATCACAACTATTAGAAAATAACTATTTGCTCCTTAATTTAAATGAGCCTAACAAAATAGAGGATACATCGTGGATTAAACCAGGTAAAATAATAAGAGAATCTACACTTACAACAAAAGGAGGTATAGCCTGTGTAAATTTTGCCGAAAAACATAATCTGGAATATATTGAGTTTGACGCAGGTTGGTATGGTAATGAATATGATGTAGCATCTGATGCTACAACAGTAACAGTAGACCCAAGACGTTCTAAAGGACCGTTGGATTTAAAAGGAATTGTTGAATACGCCAAAAGTAAAGATATTGGAGTTATTTTATATGTAAATAGAAGGTCTTTGGAAAAACAAATAGATGACGTATTGCCTCTATTAAGCTCTTGGGGAATAAGTGGTGTTAAGTATGGTTTCGTTAATGTAGGATCGCAAAAATGGACAAGTTGGTTACATGATGCGGTTAGAAAAGCTGCAGATAATAAGTTGATGGTTGATGTGCATGATGAATACAGACCAATGGGGTATTCAAGAACCTATCCTAATTTAATGACCCAGGAAGGGATTCGAGGCGATGAAGAATCACCCAAAAACTCAATGGTTTTAAATACCTTGTTTACCAGAATGATAGCTGGTGCAGGAGATCAAACCAATTGCTACTTTGCACCTCGTGTTACAGAAAAAATGGGATCTCATGTGTCGCAATTGGCTAAATCTGTTTGCATTTATAGCCCTTGGCAATTTTTATATTGGTACGATAGACCAGAAGGTTCTGTAGCTGACGAAGAAGGAGCTGGTGGAACTAAAGAATTTATTAAAGAAGTACCAGAATTGGCTTTTTATGATGCATTACCTACGGTGTGGGATGATACAAAAATAATAGATGGTTATCCAGGCGAATATGGTATTGTAGCCAGACGAAGTGGAAATGATTGGTTTGTAGGTGCTTTAACTGGGGTAAAAGGACGTCAAATGAATATTTCTTTAAACTTTCTGGATAAAAATAAGGACTATGAGGTTACAATTTATTCAGATGATAAAAATAGCACTTCCGTAACTAAAGTAAATATAGAAACCAGAAAAGTTAATTCCAGTGATGTAATAAAGCACCAGATGTTAAAACAAAATGGACTAGCCTTACATATACGGGCCCTGTAATCAATTAGGGTAAAGGAACCTCAATAGGTTTTTATTCATGGTTTTAGGTATTTCACCTTCTATACATACTTGATTGTACATTATTTAATATATGTGGCTGTTGCACAACCTTATGAATTGTTAAAAAACATATTCCTTGAATTTATTAAAACTATAACCATTTGATTTATTCTGAATAATGAGCTGTGCAACAGTCATATTATAATACCTTAAAACTTAGATAAAGGATAAAACAGAGAGAACATTAGCTTTAGTGTTAGTGATATCCTACTTGCTAAGTTTTTATATCAAAACAATAATTTAATAAGTGATTTGCTTAGGGGATAATACAATCTAATTTATACAATTAAGTAAATGTATTTGCAAGAAGGGAGTGCATAAAAATTAGTAAAAAAAGTGTTTTATATGTCTTTTAATAAGAAGGTTGACTAAAAAGATGATTGGTTTGCTTTCTTCGGTAATATGTCGATAAAACCAAATATTATTCGATCTAATGAAAAAAACACAGGATAAAGTATGTGTGCCTGTAAGTATAATACTTCTTTTAAAAAAAATGAACAGTTTGTACCCCTAATATGAAAGTTATATATGAATTGGAACTTCATTATTCATTTAGTTTTGTTTCTATGATTATTTCATAGTTTAAGATATAAACATGTGTTAATTTATAATTAAGGACAACTATATTTTAAATAATTGTAAATATTAAAAATTTAAGCTAATAAACAATATGATTAAAAATGAAAAAATAATTATGAAAAAAATTTTACTTTTTACAATAATCGGATTCGTTATAGTAGCCTGTGGAGGCGATAGTGGAGGGGTTCCAGGTCCAAACCCAGACCCAGACCCGGATCCGGGAGCAAATAATGCTCCAACAATACCGGTTTTATCAGAACCTAGTAACAATTTATTGTGTATAGATAATAATCTATCATTTAATTGGACGGCTTCAAGCGATGCAGACGGTGATAGTGTAAAATATACTATTGAAGTTTCATCAGATTCAGAATTTACGCAAATAACGCATAGCATTAGTGGTCTTACCTCTACAAATAGAACCATAATAATGGAAAGGAATAAAGCGTATTATTGGAGAGTCAAAGCCATTGATAGCAAGAACGCATCTAGTGACTTTTCATCTATATTTCAATTTTATACAGAAGGTTTTGGCGAAGAAAATCATTTACCATTTGCTCCTAAATTATTTAAACCAGAGTTAAGTTCTACCGTTCAAGGAAATTCGGTATTGTTAGGCTGGGGGGCAACAGATGTAGATAAAGATAGTTTAACCTTCGATGTATATTTAGATACTAACCCATCTCCAACAACTAAAATACTAAGTGACCACCCGAGTAAAGATTATGTGGTATCCAATTTGGCTGCTGGAACTTATTATTGGAAAGTAGTTGCCAAAGATGGCAAAGGAGGTGTAACCATAGGTCAAATATGGAGTTTTAATGCTAACTAGCTAAAACTTTCTCAAATTAAAAAAAGAAAAGAATTATTTATATGTATACCATAATTCTTTACAAAAAAGGGAACGAAGAATATTTACTTATTAAATGCTAGGATTAGTTTACGGCAAATTTAAGGAGGTATTTGGACCTATTTTAATTAACTAATTTTTATTGAAATTTAGATTTAATTTTATGAAAAAACTAAAAAAAATACAACTATATATCCCATTGGTAGGACTATTATTTTGCGCGAGTATTAGTATTAATGCTCAAGATTTATATGTCGCTACCAATGGTAATGACAGTAATGATGGATCCATAAATAATCCATTAGCGACTATAATTGGAGCCAGAGACAAAGCAAGAAGTACTGGAGCAAAAAACATTTATATTAGAGGTGGTCGATACTATTTTGACACTACTTGCACACTGGATTCTCAAGATAACGGAATATCTTTTAGTGGTTATCAAGATGAAAGAGTAATTATGGATGGTAGTAAGTTTATAAACCCAACAGGTTTTGAGATTGTAACTGCCAATAGTTTATTAGGCAAATTGCATGATAATGCTAAAGGTAAGGTGTACTCCAGAATAATTACAGATGAAGAGATAAAAGCTTTTTTAGAGAAAGATAATTCGCAAATTTCCATAGACGATAAAATGGGAACGTTAGCAAGATTTCCTAATGTAGGTTTTGCTCATATGGATCGTTTCTCGGTTATAGGTGAGACCGTTAATGAACAAGGGTCTGTTTCAGATCCTAAAGGACCGGAATTTCAACTTCACGAAACTATTGATGCGGCAAAATGGAATGCAGAGTTAGGCAGATTGAGAAAAATGAAAGCTCAAGGGTATTATTCTGCAGACTGGTTTAAAGAAGGTAGCTATGTAAACTCAGTTAGTTCATCAGGGACGATAAAACTTCAAAATGGATCCAGATATGGTGTTCAAGGTGGAGGTACAGACATTCACCGTTTGTTTTTTTTCAATCTATTATGTGAATTGGATGAGCCTGGAGAGTGGTATTATGATTCTACAGATTCTCGCTTATATTTATGGCCATTAGAATCGATTACTGATAATTCAGCAATTGGTGTTTGGGCAGGACCTCAATGTTTTGAGATAGAAGATGGACAAGATATTACCATTGAAAAAATGACGATTCAAAATATCGGATCTGGTGTTAACGGTCAAGGGGCTATCAATGTAATTGGAACTAGTAGAAATATATTGATTGCTGGTATTACATTTAGGTATATAGCTGTACCACTAACATCTGTAAACTTGTGGCATGATGTAAAAGATAGTAAAGTGTTAAGTTGCGATTTTTATGACGTATCGAATAATAGTAGATTGTATGGGGGGAAAATAAGTCCTACATCTGTTGAATATGGAAATAACACTATTGAGAATTGTCACTTTACTCAGGTTTATTCTAAAGATTTTTATGGTAAAGCATGCGGCATTTCAGGAGCAGGAAATATCTTTAAAAATAACTTGATTCATAATATGAATGGTCAACCTGTAACACACGCAGGTGTAGATCATATTATGGAACTTAATGAAGCCTTTAATGTAGGGATTGAAGAAGGTGATGGAGGTGCCTTTTATACAGGAGCAACAGTGTGGTCCTTTGGAAATAAAATAAGACATAATTTTGTCCATCACATTATGAGTATTCCTGAGTTATTAGGAAGAGCCTCTTTTTTCTCTGATGATTTAGATGCCGGAGAAGAAGTTTATGAGAATATAACTTATAAAGGAGGTTGGGAATCTCTTAAAATGAATACAGGAGGAGGTCATACAGTTTCTAGAAACGTAGTTTTAGAAGCTTACAGAGGTATTAGAAATGGTGATTCGAATTCCGGTAACTACAATTCAATGGTAAGTTTCTTAACTACTAACCCTACCGTAAACGAAAAAGGCAATCAATTTGGTAGAATGTTAAATACAATTGGTGTTTCTGGTTGGGAAAATACCGTTAATGCCGATAATTGGACAGATTTAGTAAATGATTTTTGGTATCAGCGTTACCCAAGAATGAAAGAACTTTTTGAAGCATATAATACTAATAATACCATTAAACCTTACGCTACTAATTATGATGATAATATGTTTTATGGTAATGTCGTAGATATTTTGGGTGGTACAGCAGAAACAAGAACAGGAAATCAAGATATAACATTAGATATATTTGAAAACCCTAGTGCACTAAATTTTAAATTTAAAGAACCAAGACCTGGTTATGCACCTAATATCCCATTTGAAAGTATTGGATTGTATCTGGATGCTTATAGATGTGCTGTACCTGACAAAAATGAATATCGCTCAAATATAAAACAACGATTTGATGGACAGGCAACTCATGAGAACGATGCTGTTTACGATTTTAATACTATTAATGAAAGATTGTACTATAATTCTGGAGCCGTAGTTTATAAGTTAGTACCATGTTCAGGAGCCATAGAAGAAAAGGGAGATGACACTTATACTGTAAAAGCAATAGGTGAAACTTGTATAGATAAAGCTAACGGACAAATAAAAATTCAAGCAAAAAATATTGGTACATACGTAGCAAACTTAGATGGTGGAGCCGATATTAATTTTACAGGAGAGTGGACTATAGAAGATTTAACTCCGGGTACTTATGAGTTATGTGTTACTAATACAGCAAACAGTGCTACTCAGTGTTATGGATTAGAGATAGAAGCAGGAGCAGTAGTAACATGGAAAACAACTACAAGATCTGGGAAACTAGCTGTTGAGATTTCTGAGGGAACAGCACCTTACAATGTGTTTGTAAATGATGAAATGGTTTTACAAACCTACGCATCGGCCTTTTCTGTAGATGCTAAGTATGGCGATGTAGTAGAAGTAAAAACAAGTGTTGATTGTGAAGGTGTGCTTACTAAAACCATGGACGGTATAGTTTCAGTATCTCCCAATCCAACAAAAGGTGAATTTAAAATAGCATTGTCAATGCCACTTAAAGATGTAACCGTAGATATATATAATGTGTTTTCACAATTAGTTTCATCAAAAGTTTATCCAGTTAATAATGGCCAGGTGCAATTAGATATCAATGGAGCTCCATCAGGTATTTATTTCGCAACCATAAACATGGGAGGCAAAAAACCTAAAATTTTAAAAATAATTAAGAATTAAAATGATATGTAGTAGAAGAAAAAAACAACTACATATTTTTAACCGTAAATAAAAAAACAATCAGGTAATTATTTTTACTATTGTTGTTAATAAATATAAACCTATGGGCATATACTGCTCATAGGTTTTTTTGTTTGCATAAAGTATAGTTTTTCCGTGTATTAAATATTTGGTGAAATAAAATACTATTTTTTAAATTATCCAATCCACAATTTATAGTTTCTAACTCGATTTACTTGCGAGGTTATTAGTCTAAAATCAGTAAATTAACGGGAGTTTTAATAGTTGTTGATTTCTAATTATAGTTACATTAAAAACAACCCTAAAGGCCCTCAAGGGGACAATTTTACTGAGAGAGATTCCCTCGAGGGAGGATTAAGGAGGGTGTGTTTAAATACAAAATACTTTATAAGTATAACAATCAGTACTTTACAATGAAGTTAAATCGAGTTAAATTATATATCAAATACCAGTTTAAATCTTTCGACTTTAGTTTATACTGGGTTCATAAAAAGTACTTTAGAAACTTTTACAGCTTAACCGATAATATATTTTTTACTTCTTTATTCTCCAGATCAGATTCCATAACTAAAAGAATACCGTTTGTTAATTAATCAAGCTCACATTTTTAATAAAATAAAAGACTTCTCATACAAAAAACGACTCTATTATTTCAAGAAAATTTTTATTAGAAATTGAATAAAAACTATTAGTTAAAGGTTCTTAAAAGTAATTCTGCTAAGGAAGCTAAATAAAAAGGGAATAAAAGTAAGTTATTTCTTGTAATTGTATTATTTTGAACATTTTATACTCCTTTTAGAACATTTTGGGTGCGTAAATATGCTATAAAGTTTGTGATATTTACAAGAGATTAATCTATTAATAGGCCTCAATTTTTAACTATAATTAACTAAACATTTAAGACTAAAAATCATGAAAAAAAAATACTTTTATTTACAACAGTTTTATCGGCTGTTACAATTAATATACTCAATTTTTTAATTTCGATTTTGCTACTCCTTAGATTGCAGTGCAACCTGGTTTTAATCGAGTAACAGAAACTATTTTATATGCAGATCTGGATCGGTAAAAAGTGATTTTGTATTTACTTATCTCAATCTATTTACAAAAGAAGAAATAAAAAATGGCTCTGCGGAGCTAAAGTTAATAGTATAAATCTACTCTGTTAGGTACTGTATGACATAGTATCTTCTCAAGAAGTTAACGATTCTTTTATCTCTTTAGGGAAATTAATCCAGAAGTGTATGTTTAAGATGTTCCTTCGGAAAGTAAAGTAATTATCAATAGCTTAAAGATTAATACTCTTCTTGATAATAGAAGGTAAAAATTATAAGCCTCGGATACAATAACTTACGAGTGTTGTCATCTATTGTTTACAAGAAAAGTAAGAACTAATCTTTTCTGAATTACTAATGAAAAAACGTATTTGTTTTAGTATAAGTTAAAATAAATTTAAAAGATATATTTATAAAATTTAAAAGAGTTTTGTTTAGAAGGTAGAATATCATAAAAACTAGTGTTTTCAGTGCTTTTCAAAGTGAAATGAACAAATTTTTCACTAAAAAGAAATATTCGTACCCGATACAATAACAGTTTTAATACAATCTTTGGAAAAAGATTTTTAATACTAACCAGCTAAAAATCTCTCATATAAAACTAACAAATAACAGTTTTAACAATATTTTTTTAAGCAATATGCCTGTCTTTAAAAACTATGTAAAGATACAAGACAAAGACATGTAGTAATGTTAAAGAAGTATTAATGAATAGTTAAAAAATAAGATATAGAAAATAGAAAGACTACGGTTAACAAAACAAACACAATTTAAACCAAAATAACTATGAAATACATGAAAAACCTTCTTCTTTTAACAGTATTATCGTTATCCTTCTTTGCGATTTCTTGCGACGAAGATGATGAAGGTGCTGCTAGTGGAGCGCCTAACATAGGTTTGACTATCCAATCTCCAGCAGATGGAGCCGAATCCGTTGGTTTTAACCCAACGTTTACATGGACTGCATCTGGTGATAATACAAATGCTTTTAAATATGATTTTTATATTGGAACCGAAAAGGGGAAATTAGGTTTAAGAGCACAAAATATCAAAGACCTTAAATATAGAATAACAAAAAACACAGTACTAAAAGGACAGACTTACTATTGGAAAGTAGTGGCCAAGGATGGTATATATGAAAAAGAGAGTGATGTTTGGAGTTTTACAACATCTCCATTATTAACTAGTCCCGTATTAATTGGACCGATTAATTTTGGTAGAGATCCTCTAAAATTTGAGTGGGAGGAAACAGCTTCTGCAGAGAACGAAAAACTCACTTATAAAGTATACTTAGGAACGGAAGATCCGCCAACAGAAGTTGTTGGAACTATAGAAGACACTGGATCTTTTGATTATAATGGCCCAGAATTAGATGAGTTTGAAACTTACTATTGGAGAATAGAGGTTTTAGATGAATTAAATACTTCATTAAGTGAAGTAGGTACGTTTCAAAAGTTGTTAGGTGGGTATCCGGATTTACCTTCAGTAGTAGCTCCTTTAGATAATACACTTTTCTTTGAAAGGGATGGTGGCGATATTATCTTAGATTGGACAGATTCAACAGATCCCGAAGGAGATACCGTTACTTATGATGTTTATCTAGATACAGCGAACCCTCCAGTTAATGTTGCAGCAAGTTTTTCTGGCGATTCAGAATATAATGCAACCTCTGGTCTAGTAGTAAATACCTCTTATTATTGGAAAGTAGTCGCTAAAGACCCATCTGGAAACTCTTATAGTACAGAGGTTTTTAATTTTGATTACTTAGATTCATCTGGACCAGCAGCTCCTATGATTAATGAAGAAGTTGTAGATGGAACCATGTCGTTAGACGAATCTATAGTTTGGGGTAAAACATTAGGAGCCGCTACATATGATGTTTATATAGGCGAAACGAACCCGCCTACAACTCAAGTAGCTACTGATTTTGTTGGAGAAAGCTATGTAGTGAAACCCAAAGACATTCCTAGCGATATAACTATAGCTGTACCAAAAACGTATTACGCACGTGTTGTAGCAAAAAATATAGACGGAGAAGCAGAATCTTCGGTAATATCATTTACACCTCAATTAACAGGAACAGTTACAGATGTAAGAGGAACTGAATCTATTGAGTATGGCTGGGTTAGAGTTGGTGAGCAGGTATGGATGACCGAAAACCTTAGAGCGAGAAAACTCACTAACGGAGAAGATATATTATTCTTGGGGCCAAATAACATCCCTCTTGGGGAAGACTCCATGGAGATCTATTACGATGAACATCCTGAGGGACTTCCAGGGTTCACTCCAGATTGGAGTAATACACATGGGCTAGTTTATTCAAGTCGCGCTCGTAAAAATCCGCTTGTTCCAACAGAAGGCTGGCATGTTATAACTGAAGCAGATTTATCATACATAAGCAATTATGTTAATAGTGCTAGTGAACTTATGGGTGACTGGCATGGTGGTTCGAATATATACGGTGTAAATTGTTTAATTGCCGGATTCCGTTACAATTTAGTCTCAGATTATGAAAATGGCTTTAGAACAGCCTTAGAACAGAGTCGTATTCCTTATTGGGTTGATGCTCCTGGTGAAAACAATACAGTAGAGCTTTACCTAACTGGACATACGAGGGGATTCAGATATTTTAAGCAAGGAAGTGAGCATTTAAGAATGTGGGGAATTCGATTAATTAAGGATTAAGCTAAAAAGAACTTAAAAACAAAAAATATTAAATTATGAAATATATAGATAAGATCCTTTTATTAACAGTGGTCTTGGTTTTTACGGCCCTAATATCTTGTGAAGATGATGAAGATGCGTTTGTAGAGCAAAAACCAAGTGTTTCGCTAGTCTCTCCAGCCGATAAAGCAGATGGGATAGATATAGCACCATCTTTTGAATGGCAGGCATCAGATCCAAACTCAAAACCTTTAAAGTTCGACTTTTTATTGGGGTTAGACAGTACGAAGCTATTTGTACAGGCAGAAAATTTAAAGGAAATGAATTATAGTCTAACAGATTATAAGATTCTTAAAGAGGAGGTTTACTATTGGAGAGTAGTAGTTAAAAATGGTACAGATAGAATTGAAAGTGATATTTGGGAATTTAAATCGATTCCTGCACCCGATACACCAAATTTAATAGGCCCTGATGCCGATATTTTTATACGGGAAGCCTTGACTTTTGAATGGGAACCTGTAGCTGCGGGCGAAGGTGAAACAATAAGTTATAAAGTGTTGTTAGGGAAAACAAATCCACCTACAGAGGTTATAGCAACTATTGATGATGGTAGTACATCGTATACAGCAGACGCTTTAGCGCTAGATATTGGAGACGTTTACTATTGGAAAGTAGATGCGAGCGATTTAATTAACGATTCTTCCAGTGAAGTTCGTTCTTTTAAAAAGTTACAACCAGGAGCTCCAGATGAACCTATGATTGTAGCTCCGGAAAATAGATCGGGTGTTATGGCAGGTGTGACATTAGATTGGACCGATGTAACCGACCCAGAAGGAGATGCTGTAAGCTATGACGTGTATTTAGATAAACTTAACTCACCAGTTACATTAGTTGCTACTGTTACAGACAGTGAATATACACCTACTGGTTTAGATATTAACTCGGCCTACTACTGGTATGTCGTTGCAAAAGACCCGTCGAACAATGCTTCACCAACAATTATTTCTGGTTTTGCTAATGCAGGAACAAGCCCAGGCTTTCCAGATATACAGGCTTTTGCTGTTGATGGTGTTTTATCCTTAGATGAAAAATTGGTGTGGGGAGCTTCTTCTGGAGCCACTTCATACGATGTATATATAGATACCGTTAATCCACCGGTTAATTTGGTAGCAGCAGATATTACCGAAACAGAGTATTTGGTAAAAAATAGTGAAATACCTAGTGATATTACAGATGTAAAAACATACTATGCTTTAGTTGTAGCAAAAGATGGGACTGGTGGAATAACCAATTCATTCCCGGTAGAATTTACACCGCAAATGACGGGTACTATGACAGATACTAGAGCTCAGGAAGTTAACGAATACACATGGGTTAGAATTGGAGAACAAGTTTGGATGTCTCAAAATCTTCGAGCGAAAAAATTAACTAACGGTGAAGATATAGCGTTCTTAGGGCCAAGAGTTATTCCGCTTACAGGTTCTTCTACAGAATTATATTTTGATGAAAGCCCAGAGGGAATTGAAGGGTTCACCCCAGATTGGCAAAATACACATGGTCGCGTTTATTCCAGTCGTGTTCGTTTCCATCCTCTAGCTGCACCAACTGGATGGCATGTTATGACTAATACAGATCTTGCATATATAAGAAGTTATGTATCTAATGCACGAGATCTTATGGGAACTTGGCATGATGGAGCAACAAATCTTTATGGACTAAATTGTGTTATAGCAGGATATCGCTACGACAATTCGGGAGATTATGTAAATGGTTTTAGAACGGCTTTATATAAAGGGCGAGCTCCGTATTGGGTTAACGATCCAGGATCTTTTGATGTTTTGGAGCTTTACCCAACTGGAACCGGATTTAGGTTCTTTGACCATCCTGATGAACATTTAAGAATGTTTGGTATTCGATTGGTGAAAGATGAATAAGACATTAAAATTTATTTTAAAACAAACTAATTAAAACATAATGAATTATAAAATAAAATTTTTCTTGCTTTGTTGCTTTATTTTTCTTGGGCAACTATTGGAGGCGCAGAATATTAAGGTTTCTGGAGAAGTATTAGACGAAACAGGTGCGCCTTTAGTAGGAGCTACCATAGTTACTTCAGGAACGGGTGGTGCAGTATTAGGAACCGTTGTAGATTTTGATGGAGGCTATTCTTTAATGGTAGACTCAAATGCTACATTAGTTTTTTCTTTTGTTGGCTATAGAACACAAAAAGTTGATGTTAATGGCAATACAGTCATTAATGTGACATTGATGCCAGATATTGACTCATTAGAAGAAATAGTCATTTTGGGGTATAATAGAACCAAAAAAGAAAATATTGTAGGTTCTGTTGCCACAGTAAAAGGAGAAAGATTAATGGAAACAGGGCTCACCAATATGTCTCAGGCTATTCAAGATAGATTGCCAGGGGTGTATACAGAGATTACCTCGGGCCAACCAGGAGCAGACGATGCCGTAATTAGAGTTCGTGGGGTTGCCAGTTTTAGTGGTAGTAACGACCCACTTATACTAATAGATGGTATAGAAGCAACTGGAGGGTTTTCTCAATTAGATCCCTCTGAAATCGCATCAATATCTATATTGAAAGATGCATCTTCCACAGCAGTGTATGGAGTTCGTGGTGCAAATGGTGTAATTATTATTACAACAAATAGAGGGCGATTAGGATCACCTAAAATAACCGTAGGTGCAGCTGTTACAGCAAAAACGATTTCCGAGATTCCAGACAAATTATCGTCTTACGATGTTTTAACGTTGGGGCAGGAAGCTATTAAAAATTCGGGAGCTTATAATCAATTGAGGCCACAACGCTACATTGATACGTTTTTAGACCCTAATAGAGACCCTTATGCTTTTCCGGATGTAGATTGGTATGATGAAATAATAAGAGATATTGGTTGGGAATCTAATGCCAGAATTAATGTGAGAGGAGGAACAGAGTTTGTTAAATATTTTAGTTCACTTAGTATAAATAGAATTGGAGATATTTTAAAAACTGAAGATTTTAATGGCTATTATGATCCGGAGTTTAGCTACGATAAAATTAACTTTAGAACAAACCTTGATTTTCAGGTTAGTAGCACAACAAAATTATCTGTAGATGTTTCTGGACGTACAGATATTAGAAAATCTCCTGATGCAGATGTAGGAAGTAATCAATTTAGTAACCTTTTTAAGTTTATTGATCAAGCTACATCATACGGTTTTCCTTTGTACTATCCAGAAGAGTTTGTGTTAGCAAACCCAGATCCTTTCGCGCCTTTTCCAGGTGGTATTCGTTATAGTTCATCTCAATTGGAAAATCCAGGTCAAACAAACCCATACACAAAAATTAATTATTCTGGTATGAGAAAGTTTAAGACCGATGTGGTAGATGTTCAATTAAATTTAAATCAAAATTTAGATGGGATAACAGAAGGTTTGGTAGCCTCTGGAAAGTTTAATTATAGTACAGCTTACGATTATCAGAAAATAGAAAGATACAATCCTCACCAATGGTTGTACGATCCGATTTTAAAAGAATGGAGATCGCAACGAAGTGGATTTAATTATAATCAAAATAACCCGGTATTTAGAAGCTCGGGAGGAGAAACTTTTAGTTCTACCAGAAGAAATATATATTATGAGTTTAAACTTAATTACCAGCGCAATTTTGGAGATCATAATGTTCAACTTTTAGGTGTTTTTAACCGTCAGGAACGAGATATAGGAATTGTAGATGTTCCAAGGTATAGCGAGGATTGGGCAGGTAT
Organism: Flavivirga eckloniae; assembly: GCF_002886045.1. Lineage (NCBI taxonomy): Bacteria > Pseudomonadati > Bacteroidota > Flavobacteriia > Flavobacteriales > Flavobacteriaceae > Flavivirga > Flavivirga eckloniae. The sequence goes on from NZ_CP025791.1 coordinate 4,587,434, forward strand.
TTTTAATTATAACTATAAAGAGCGATATTACCTTAATGGATCGGCTGGTTATAATGGTTTTGAGAATTATGCCAGAGGTAAACGTTTTGGTTTTTTTCCTGCTGTTGCTGTAGCTTGGAATATTGCCAAAGAAAAAATTGTAAGCGATAATGTATCTTGGTTAAATGAATTTAAAGTAAGATATAGTTATGGTAAAACGGGGCTTAGCCAATTAACCGGTCTAGATCGTTTTGTTTACTTAGGAGGATATGCCGGAACAAATCCAGGCTTTGGTCATATTCAATTTGGTGTACCACGACGAGATGAAATACAAAGATGGGCAGAAGTAAAAGTAGCTAATCCGAATACTACTTGGGAAAACTCCACAAAGCAAGATTTAGGTTTTGATATTAAACTATTTGATTACGACCTTACAATAGGAGTTACCCTTTATAAAGAACTACGTGAAGATCTTCTTCTAACTCCACCTAGACCTTCATATTTTCAGCCTCATATAGGAACCAATCCAAGAAACCGTCCAGATAGCCGAGTATCATTACCACGAGTTAATGTTGGTACAGCAAAAAATCATGGTCTTGAAATAGAGGCGAATTATAGACATACCACTCCTGGAGATTTAACATATTCATTTGGGGGTCATGCAACCTTTGCCGATAGCCGTAGTGTTTTTCAATTAGACGGAGCATCAAGACCGGAATACCAAAAAAATGCAGGGAAACCAATAGGTTGGATAGATGGATATTATAGTAATGGTTTTATAAACAATTTTGAAGAATCTATTAATGCTCCTGAGATTTCAGGAGGAACCAATACTGCAGGTCATTATTTCTACTCAGATTTTAATGCAAATGGTAGAATAGATGTTAATGATAGAATTCCTCTAGACGGAACAAGTCAACCACAAATAGTTTATGCCTTTAATAGTAGTATTACCTACAAAGGTTTTAATTTAAGTGTACGATTTTTTGGTAAAGAAGGCGTCTTATATCACACAGATAACTTATTTCCTAACTTCGATAGAGGGTTGTTAGAAGCAAAAACGGCTCATTTAGATAGATGGACTCCAGAAAACCAAAATGCAAGATTTCCAGCTTATGGAAATATAGATGGACAGAAAGGTTATGGTGTTAGAAGTAACATGACGGCAGCTAACTCTTCATATTTAAAGCTGCAAAACGTAAATCTGGCATACAGTATAGAATCTGAGTTTCTAAAAAGAGCTTTAAGAATTCAAACGATGCGATTAAACTTATCTGGACAAAACTTGTATACCTGGTCAAAACTACCCTATGGAGAACCAGAAGGAGGGAATAGCCTTTCAGGCGGAAATGGACAATACCCTTTAGTAAAGCGGTTTGTTTTTGGTGTAAATATTGATTTTTAAAAATAGAAATTATGAAAAATTATAAATATATATTCATTTTTATCTCTGTCTTTTTATTGGCAGGATGTGAAGATTATCTAGATAGAACAGGTACAAGTGAACTTACTCCAGAAGAAGAAGCTTGGAGCAATAGAGTTATAATCACCAGTTTTGCTTATAGAATGTATGATACTATGGGATGGATGTACGAGATTCGCCAAGACGGATTTAATAGGCGCGAATCTGGACCAGGAAAAAACTATGGTAGTTGTGTTGTGTTTTCTGGAGAAGTTATTGATATGCGATCTCATTTTGTACATAACGATGTGTTTAAAGGCGATTATGTTGATGCCCTAAAGCTTTCTTTTGCTAATCCAGAGTTTTGGGATGCCTGGTATGATAACTGGGAACTCGTATTTGTATCTAATAATATTCTTGATAAGATTGATGAGGTTACTACAGATATTATGCCTCAAAATGAAATAGATCAAATAAAGGGCGAAGCTTATTTGTTTAGAGCGTTTGCATACCATGAGCTTTCTAAACGTTGGGGAGCATTACCATATATTAAGACTAGAATTTTTCCAGATTCAGACCTTAACCTTCCCAGACCAACTTATCGTGAGCAAATTACAGATATTATTGCAGATTGTGATATGGCTATAGCGACGTTGCCAGAAGATAGTTACCTAAACGATCCAGTCAATATGGGACGTATGGGTAGAGCGGCAGCTATGGCATTAAAATCCAAAGCGTTAACAACAGCTGCTAGCCCTAACTATACAGCAAACAATCAAAAAGATACCGAGTTATGGGAAATGGCTGCTAGTGCTGCCTGGGATTTAATTAAGCTTGGTCAAACATCCGATAAGGTTGGATTGTACCAAGGGGATTACGGTGAAATATTTCATACAAGTAGAGGAACTATTGAAGGTGTTTGGCCTAGATACTTTGGTGAAAGTGATGCAGGAGCATATAACCTGTCATGGTTATGGGTTCGTACAGGAGGTAAGACAGGATATTCGCCAACACAAGAGCTGGTTGATAGATTTGAGACCGCCGATGGTTATCCAATTTCGCACGCTAACTCTAATTACAATGAACAAAACCCTTATGTAAACAGGGATCCCCGATTTTATAAAGATATTTTGTATCATGGTGCCGCTTTTCCTGTTATTTCAGATAGTGACTTATTAGATATGAGAACATCACCGGTGATAGGAGATGACCGTTCAAAACCATTTTCTACTGATTACGGTAGTTCTACTACAGGCTATTTAGCAAGAAAGTTTCTTCCGGAAAAGTTCAATCTTACAGGATATAGAAGAAATACATTTGTAAATCCGCCATATATAAGAATGGCCGAAATATACCTGAATTACGCAGAAGCTGTTAACGAAGCTTATGGAAACCCTAATGCTACAGCCCCTGGCGCATCATTAACTGCCGTAGAAGCTGTAAATGCGGTTCGTAATAGAGTTGGGCATGTAGATGTAAGACCAGAATTTACAACCGATGAAGGGGTTTTTCGGGAACTTGTTAGAAATGAGTTTAGAGTAGAGCTGTGTTTTGAGTACCATACTTGGTACGATATATTACGTTGGAGAATTGGTCAAGAAGAATTTGACGGAAAACGTATGCATGGTGTATTAATAACAGAAGATGCTACACAACCAACGGGTGTTAGATATGAAAGATTTCCAATAGAACAAGGACCACCTAGAATTTTTGTGGACAGAATGTATAGATATCCCTTAAAAGAATCTGATTTACAGATTTTCGAAATTCCGTTATTAACCCAAAATCCAGGATGGTAATATGTTAACGATTAACGATTTTACAATGATAAAAACAAAAATACTATATCTAATACTGGCAGGCCTTTTCTTTGTATTGCCTTTTCAGGTAAACGCTCAGGAAGAAAGCGATTTAAGTATGGTTTCTGCCACAATATCTAATAGAACAGGATATGTATTAAAAGAAGTACATATACAAGCTTTTAATTCTAAAAATAGAGCAGTTACTAACGAAGATGGAAGCTTCAGTATAAGAGTTGAAAATGAGGATATTCTTATTATATCCCATTTGGGTTACGAAAAAGCTGTAGTTTATGTGAAAGAAGGGAACTTGGAAAGCGATACTATTGTATTAAAACAATGGGGAACTATAGAACCTCAAGAGGATACCAACATCGCTTTGGGAAGTTTACCATTTGAACGTATTACAGGATCTGTTGAGCGTATTACAGGCGAAGAGTTAAACGATTTTCCAACACCTTTTGTACGTGAAGCTTTAGCTGGTAGATTATCTGGTTTAACGACGTCGTATGGTGATGCATCTACGGTTACCGAGAGTTTTGGTAATGGGATTCGAGGGCAAGAAGTAGGGCAACTTTATGTAGATGGTGTGCCCGCTGTAGACATTGTTCTTACGCCTGCAGAGGTAGATGATGTTATAGTAGCAAAAGATTACGGTTCTACTTTTATGTTCGGTACTTTAGGAGCTCCTGGAGCTCTTATTGTAAATACTAAGCGTGGATTACCAGGCGAGCGTCTATTTAGAATAACATCCAATACAGGAGTTAGAACACCTGCTTTTTTACCTAGTACGATGAATGCTCAAGATTATGCCAGAAACTATAATATTGCACTTAGTAATGATGGTTTTAGCCCTATTTATACCCAGAACGATATTAATGATTATGCTACAGGTAATAACCCAGTTAGAAACCCTAATAATAATTATTACGAAGACTTTGTTAATGGCATTTCTACTTATTCGCATGTAACGGGTGACTTTTCTGGTGGAAATGAGAAAGTTCAATATTTTTCCCATTTAGGTTATTACACCACTAACGGTATAGAAACCGTTGGAGAAGGTAGGAAGTCTTCAAGGATTAGATTGAATAATAACGTGCAAATTCAGTTTGGAGATGCTGGTGTGGTTAATTTAGGAGTTGGTGGTAGTTTTAATAAAAGAAATGAGCCAAAGCTAAGTGCCAACGATGCTTTTAATACGATGTATAATTATCCGGCAAATGCTTTACCTTATAAAGTAAATGATACTATTTTTACTAGCAGTAGAGAATTTAGTAGAAATTTACTTGTAGACTTGGCTCACAGCTCAATTATTGAGGATATTAGAAGGGATGCTTTTGCGAGAGTGGGGTTAGACCTTAATCTAGATAAAGTAACAAAAGGTTTAACGTTAAAAACTTTGGTTGGGATGTATGTCTTAAATGTTTTAACAGATGTTATTGAGCCAACGCCACATACAGCAGAACCAATTTTTACTTTAGAAAATGATGGAACATACAGGGTTTCAGGACTAAGAAATTTTATTAATGGAGAAGATCGTTTTCAATTCAAAAAGTTAGCAGATCGCGTAGACAGAACACAATTCATTAATGCTAATCTAAGTTATGTAAGAAACTTTAATGACAATCATAAGGTTATTGCAGATCTGTTTTTTAATAATCAAAAACTAACAGGTAGTACTTTAGCTCAAAATGTCATTTTTAGAAATATTGGGGCTAGAGTAAATTATATGTTTAACCAAAAATATGTACTAGAAGGAAAACTACTAAATGCACCTATACGTCAGTTATCAAAAGATGAGAAAAAGAAAGTAAACTATGATGCAGGATTAGCCTGGCTATTGCACAAAGAATCTTTTCTGAAAAATGCATCCTGGTTAAATTTTTTAAAGCTTAGAGGTAATTTTGGAGTACAATCAAGACCAGTTAGCCAATTCTTTATTTCCGAAAATTTATATAAACGTACTAATGCTGGTGGTAATTTTGGAGTTGATGGCGGACAGACGGGGTCTACTGGTACTAATAGAATTTTTACGGCTTCTAATCTTATAACCCCTAAACAGGAATATTTAAGTATTGGTTTGGATTTTCAAATGTTTAAATCGAAAATTAACGGACAGCTAAACTATTTTAATATTCGTAATTATGATCAAATAATATCGCCAGGTAATTTATTTGCCTTTTTACCAACGGCATATTTACCTTTAATTAATTATGAAGATAGTAGGTTTAGAGGAATTGATGGTAACATATCTTATAGTAACAAAATAGGTAATTTATCATATAAAATTGGAGTAAATGCAACTTATGGAGTTAACTACACAACTTTATCAAACGATACAACTTACCCTATAGGAGAAGAACAGAGAAATGTAATTGGAAATAACGAGGTTATTAGAGGATTAAAAGCCATAGGTATTTTTCAAAATGAAGCCGAGATAGCAAGTGCTCCTACTCAATTATTTGGTGATGTGAAACCTGGAGATATTAGATATTTGGATTTTAATAATGATGGATTAATTGACGAGAAGGATTATCATGAAATTGGTACACCATCAAGAGTTGATTTTGGTCTAAACTATATGATGCAGTATAAAAATTGGAGTATGGGTATTCATGCAGATGGTAAAGTTGGAGGAAGTTATATTGAACAATTAAACTGGAATAGAAAAGCTAATGATTATACTAATGAGCTTGCGAATAGTTGGCCGGTTAGCAATAGTTTACCAAGGTTAACAACACTAACAAATACCAACAACTATAGAAATTCTTCATTTTGGTTAAAAAAAGCAGGGTATTTAAATTTAAGAAGTATTATGGTAGCTTATTCGTTACCACAGGCCTTACTAAAGGATTTGGGTGTTAAGGAGTTTTCGCTTTCGGCATCTACTAAAAACCCTTTTGTAATATCATATAGCGACCAAAGGTTTATGCCAAGTAGAAATAAAGGGTATTCACAACATCCGGTACTAAGAACCTTTGAATTAGGTGTGCAAGTGTCGTTTTAATTAAAAAAATCAAAAAATGAAAAAATATATAATACTTTTTTTAGTCATAACTTCAATTATAAGTTATTCATGCTCAAATGAGTTTGACCAAATTATACCTGCTGAAGACAGATCATTTGAAGATGTTTTTTTAGACATAGATCGTACCAGAAGTTTTTTAGGACCAGCATATAGAGGTGTTAGAGGTGCGCCTTGGATTGGGTTGGATTATTACACAACCAACGCCGTAAATGTAGATGGAGATCAAGGTGTTCCTGGGTACACAGCAGAATCGTCCCCTGTAGGCGGAGAGTGGAATACTGCGCTTACCAATATATTTAAAATTAATGAATACTTTAAATATGGTTTCAATATAAAATACGATGCCCTTAATGAGGAATTAGGAGAAGAACTAAAGGGGCGATTAAAGGGTGAAGCTTATGGTTTAAGAGGGTATTACAAGTGGTTATTACTTAAAAACTTTGCCGGACCTTCGGCAGCAGATGGTACAATGCTTGGAATTCCTATAATTGATGAATTACTATCCATTGAGGAAGTGAATAATATTCCCAGAAGCACCTATCTTGAAAGTTACAATAGTATAAAGAAAGATTTAGATAGTGCCTATAAGTATGTTGATGTACTACGTTACCAAGGAAATGGAGATATAGATGGGATTAATTTAACAGGAAGAGTTTCAAGAGAAGTCATTTGGGCGATAAGAGCAAGATTAGACCTTTTTGCAGCTAGTTCTGCATATCAACAAATATCTTGGGAGCAAGCAGCACAAACAGCTTACAATGCTATAATACAAGTTGATGGAGGAGGTTTAAAAGGAAACGGGCTCGAAGAATTTGGAAATTTTAACGACACCAAAAATATTGATCACTTATGGAGAAGAACTTTTGCTCGAAACGCAAATTTGGAGAAAGCACATTTCCCACCATCAATGTTTGGAAGAGGAGAGGCTAATCCAAGTCAGAATTTAGTTAATGCATTTCCAGATAGTAATGGGTATCCTATTAATCACCCAAATTCAATATACAATGGTATTTCTCCTTATGAAAACAGAGATGGACGTTTAGAGCGTTTTATTTTTTACAATGGAGAAAATGATTTTAGAGATACCAATATTGAGGTTTTTGAAGGAGGAAAGGATGCTAATGGCGGATTTCGTAAAAGAGCGACGCGTACAGGGTATTATATGAAAAAATATTTAAGCTCAAATATTGATTTAACACCCCAGTCTACAAGCGGTAGCAACGTAGATTTTAAAACATATGCTATATTTGATAGAGCAGGTTTGTACTTAGATTTTGCCGAAGCAGCAGTAGAAGCTTATGGTGTTAATGGTAGCGACGGTAGTATGGCTTTCACGGCTAAGGATGTTATTGGAACTATTCGTTTAAGAGCTGGCATAACTAACGATCTATATCTAGATATTGCAGACGATTTTCAAAATACATTTAGAGATTTAATTCGCAATGAGCGACGTATTGAGTTTGCTTTTGAAGGAGAATATTTTTACGATGTAAGAAGATGGAAATTACCATTGGAAGAGCTTAATACTTCTACTATGGGAGTTAACGTAATTAAGCAAGAAAATGGGTCTTTTACTTATGAAGAAAAAGAAGTAGAATCTAAAGTCTTTTTAGAACGTATGTATTATAACCCATTACCAAGACATGAAGTATTAACTTCAAATGTTCTTATTCAAAATGCCGGGTGGGAATAGAAAACTAATTAATCGTATAAAAAAATATGAAAATCATGAAATATAAAAGTTATTTATTATTTATATCATTGCTTGCAATAATGTTTGCATGTGAGCCGTATGAAGATTATCTTATTGATACCATAGGTTACAGAGCAGTGTATTTTCCAAATATAGAGCATATAGAAAAATTTGGTAGATCACCTATATCTGGTGAAGGACTCGAATTTAAAATAGGAGCATATATTGGGGGGGTTAAAGAAAATAGTAATGATGAAGAAGTGACATTTGAGATAGACGAAACCTTACTAGATGGTACAACCTACACTTTATTACCAAATGATTATTATACTTTGGGAAGCCCTAATAAAATTACCATACCTAAAGGGGAATTTTTAGGCTTATTAGATGTGAAATTCGATTCTTTGATGATCGCGAATGATGAGTTGTTGAAGGAATTGCATTATGCTATACCAATGAGAATGGTATCTACATCTGCAGATTCTATTTTAAAAGGTCAAGATGAAATTATTATTCCTGTAAAATTAATGAATACTTACGAAGGTAATTTTTATCAAGTAGGTAGCGTAAAGGAGTTTTTTACAGTTAGTAAAGTGTTGGATACAGCTTATGTATATGGAGATCCTGGAGATTTAACATCAGATGTAAGTATACGTGAATTAAGTTCTATTATGATGGATACGGTAAGGATTAATGGCGTGGCAAACCGTATAGGAGATAACTATTCTATGAAATTAAAAGTAAACACAGAAGACAACTCTGTTACTATTATAGCAGATCCATCATCTGATTTTCAAGTAGAAGAAAACGGATTTAGCTTATGGGATCCTGTAAAGAGAAAGTTTACTTTAAAATATAAATATACCGTAGGAGATAAGGATTTTGAAGTAGAAGAAACATTAACCTTTAGAAACCGAATAAGAGATGGAATAAATGAATGGAGATGGAAAGGTTTCCCTGGTAATTAAAGATATTGCTATTATGTTAAGTTGAGTAAGTTTAAGTTTAGTTAAAAACTGTCTCTTTTTTAGATAGTTTTTATTGAGAATTGGGCGTACTTCCCCTTAGGGAAAGTACGCCCTTTGATTTTTAGCTTAGTATTGTTGTTATTTTTTAATAACATCTGTTTGATATGTTAAAACAGATAATCAGTCGTTACGTGTTTGAGTAAAAGGATTGTGTCAATTCCGAACCGCTACGGTTGAATGTATATAGCGCAGCTATTGAGTAGCTTTCCGGCAGCTACGGTGTACCCACAAGGCTGCATATCAAATAATAATTTTACAAAGATGGACACTAATTTCACGAATTATCACAAATGGTTCTAAATATAAATTACTTACTAATAAGTAAATTCGATTTACTTATTAGTAAATTAAAGTGCAGAAATATAATAGAATTAGATCGGGTTTAGATTGTAAAAACAGACTGAAAGCCTGATTCGAGATTATGAATAGTATAGAGAGCTATCCATCATATTGAGGTTTTATTCGTGTAAATCTGTGTAATTCGTGGCTTGATTAAAAGAAATTAACCTATATCCGGTCGAGCGCAGTCGAGACCTTCTTAAAACCTCTCGACTGCCCTCCTTTAGAAAATGGCGTCATTGTTTTCCGCTTGATAAAATTTATGTTTCTAACCTTAGAGTAATAGTGAGCTTTATTAGTGTGTTTATCGTTAGAATTATTAGGCAGTTATTGGAATCCTGATGATACTATTGATAACTAGTTAAATGCTGTTTTATTGATTAACTCACGTTAGTGTACATATTATGTCTCTTCGTTATCTAAAGGCTCATTTTTAGCTTAATTAACGTGAATCTTGCTTAAGAATTCAAGGTGTTCCTCCCTATTAAAAAGGGAGGTGGATCCCGATGAGATCGGGATTCGGAGGGTTATATATGTTTGTTATTTTTAATAAAACGCCTCTTTCTTCCAATTTTTATCAAAATCGAAATTCATTTCTCGGCTTTAAATTAAAGAGGAGAGCACTGTGACAGTAATTACAATATGTTGCTCTCTTATCTCTTTAACCACTTAGGCTAGGAACAATAACGTCGTGGATTTTGCTAATAAAGTTTTAGTTTTCAGTTAAGAAAGCATGGTGTCGCTTACTTCTTCTTCGCTTAATTTATCACTGTCTTCAACATTTTCGGTATTTTCATATTTTTTAGCAAATTCAGATGGCGACATTTTGTAAACCTGCTTAAAACATTTACTAAAGTATTTAGGATCATTAAACCCTGTTTTTATACATACTTCAGAGATGAGTAGACCAGAATTTTGCTTAATTATTTGAGAAGCGCGTTTAAGTCTATAATCCCTTATAAATTCATTAGACGATTTTCCTGTAAGCTGCTTTAGTTTTCTATACAGACCAGAATGACTCATATTCATTTCTTTTTTAAATATTTGAGCCGTAAACTCTGGGTTGTCGAAGTTATTATCTAAAACTTTATAAGCTTTTCTTACAAATAAATCATCAATAGAATCAATGTTTTCATCTTTAGGAATAAAATTGACTTTTGTTTTAGACTTTTCAGATATTTTTTTATTGGTTTCTATAATATTGGTAATTCTGGATTCCAGAATATTATAACTAAAAGGTTTCTTAATATAATCTATAGCGCCAATGCTTAAACCTTTTAATTTAAATTCATCAGACGTCCAAGCACTAAGAAAAAGGAAAGGAATATGACTGGTTTTTTCATTGTCCTTAACACGTTTGCAAAACTCTATACCATCCATAACAGGCATAAGCGTATCGCTTAAAATTAAATCGGGTACAAGTTTAATTGCTTTATTGAAACCTTCCTCCCCGTTAGCAGCTTCAATAACCCTAAATTTTTCGGCTAAAGATTGCGATATATATGTTCTAATGTCCAGATCGTCTTCAACCACTAAAATTCTTGGCGTACTTTTACTATGCTGTTTGGTATCAATTTTATCAGAATCATCATCCTTATTTAAATTTATAGGTTCTAAAGGCTCCCTAGGTGGAGCGCCATTTCGTATATTCTCACGCTTGTAAAAGGATTCTTTAATAGGAATGGTAACAGAAAACGTAGAGCCTACATCTATTTTACTTTCCACATCAATAGTACCTTCGTGTAGCTTTACCAGTCTGTTTACATAGTCAAGGCCAATACCGGCACCATTAGGGTTTAAGGATTGAGAAGACTCCGATCTTATTTGGTAAAAACCTTCGAATATTTTCGATAATTTATCTTCAGATATGCCTATTCCATTATCTCTAACACTAATAGTGACATAATCTTCCGATTCGCTCGAATAATTAAGATGAATGGTTATTATGCCCTTTTTTAATGTAAACTTAAAGGCATTAGAGAGTAAGTTGTAAATAATTTTTTCAATTTTATCTTCGTCAATCCAACCTTTTAGATCTTCCTGTTCGCTAATAAATTTAAAGGTAATTTCGTTCTGTATAGCGAACTCATAAAAAGCGCTACAAGTGTTTTCAATACATTTAACAATATTTTGGTTAGAGACCTGGAGGCTTAACGTATCGCCTTCTAGTTTACTAATGTCAAGAATTTGATCTACCAATCGTAAAAGACGAAAAACGTTCTTATTAATTAGTTTTAATAGCCTAAAATCATTTTCACTTTTATCCTTTTCGTTTTTTAGTAATTGCGAAACAGGCTCTGAAATTAAAGTTAACGGCGTTCTCAATTCGTGGGATACATAAGTAAAAAACCGAAACCGCATCTTATTGAACTCCTCTTCATTTTTTAGTTTTAAGCGTTGCGATTCGTTTTCATTCTTTTGTTTGGTACTTATTATGGTGTATTTTTTATAATAGTAAAGTAAGGTGGTAAAAACAATCACCATTATTAAGGAAAACCACCAGGAAGCATAAAAAGGAGGAGCAATGGTTATGTTTAGGGCCTTTTCATATTCTTCGGTGTTATTATTTAAAGCCCTAACCTTTAAGGTGTAGTCTCCATGATTAAGATTTGTAAAGCTTACAGACCGCATAGATTCAATATTGGCCCAGGTATCCATATAGCCTTCTAGAATATAGGAATATTTGTTTCCTTCCAAGTTATTAAAATCCAAGGCTGCAAACTCAATTGAAAAATCATTTTGATTTGCTTCCAGCTTTAAATGATCGGTTGTTGAGATACTTTTTGTTAAAGGTGATTCTTCGATGTTAATACCAGCATCCTTATTATCTATTTTTAATGAAGATAAAACGACTACCGGATTTTTTTTGTTATTGAAAATACTATCCGGATTAAAAATAACCAGTCCTTTAGACCCTCCGAACCCTAAACTGTTATCTGGTAGTATAACAGATGCTTTGGGTTGAAATTGTTTAGAGGTTAGTTTATACGTACCACTAAAGTTTTCGAATGTTTTATCCTTCTTATCAAACTTAACAAGGCCTTTGTAAGTACTTACCCAAAAAGTATTGTTATCTATAGATTGTATACTGGACACAAAATTACTTGGCAAGCCATCACTTTCAGTAATGAAGTTAAAACTAGGATTATTTAAATCAAGATATCCCATGCCTCTACCTTGAGAACAAAACCAGATACGCTTATCGTTATTGTCTAAAAAAACTTCGCTTATAGGGAAAGAAATTAATTTGTCTGAATAAAAATCTTTAAAAGTTTTTGTCTTAGGATTAAAAATGGTGATACCGCCAATAGTTGCTATAACAAGTGTATTGTCTTTCGTTATTTTAATATCCCTAACATTAATATTGCCAAAGCTTTCAAAGCTGTTTTTTTCTGGGTTAAATAGGTTTAATCCAGATTGAGTACCTATCCATAGATTGTTTGATGCATCTTCTGCAAAACAATATATTTTATCGTCACTTATACTTGTTTTATCATTATTATTGTGTTTATACCTAATAAAGCTCTGCTTATTAGGTTTTAGTAAATTAAGCCCACCAGAATAAGTGCCAAACCACATGTTTCCTTTGTGGTCTTCGAATATTGAAGTTACGGTGTTAAAACTTAAGGAACCGGGATTGTTGGGCTCATGAGAAAACGACTTATATGTTTTACTAGTTGGGGTGTATACGCTAACACCACCCCAGGTACCAATCCATAAGTTATTTTTTCTGTCAAGAAAAACACTACGTACCCTACTTTCAACAATACTATTACTGTCATGAACCTGATGTCTTACCAGTTTAAACGAACTATTTTTAGACGTGTTAAAGCTAACACCTTCGGCATATGTACCTACCCATAAAATACCATCCCTATCTTCGTAAACAGAATAAATAGAATTAGTAGGAATACCTTGAATATGATTAGAATTCTGGGCAAAGTTATAAAATGAAAGGTCGTTTTCAACAATTTTGCTAATACCTCCGCCATTGGTTGCTACCCAAGCATATCCCTCGGAGGTGTGAAAAATATCGAAAATTTCGTTGTGAGGAAGCGGGCTATTTTGAGTGTTAAGCGTTTTAAATTTTTTATTCGACTTGGAGTATATAGAAATACCTCCTTTAAGAGTGCCAACCCACAAATCTCCGGTATTATTCATAGAAAGCGCCGTAATAGTGTTTCCAGATATTGTGTTTTCTTCTAGTTTGTTATAATAATAAGTTACAAAACGGTCACTTTTTTTATCAAAATGATTAAGCCCATTTTTAGTTCCTACCCATAAATGGCTTAAGTCGTTTGCCAATGATATTACATCAGAACTAGATAAGGAATTTGGACGCCCAGAATTATACCTGTGATGTTCAACAATACCTTGTTCAAGACTATATAGAATTAAGCCTTCAGAAGTTCCTAACCAGGTTAAAGAATCATTTTCTCTTTCAATACAATTAATTCTTATAGGGGTGTTAAAATTATTGAACAGTTCGTGTTTTTTTACGGTTTCTGTAACTGGGTTATAAATTTTAAGCCCATCATCTGTACCGACCCATAATAAACTATTGATATCCTCATAAAGATCCAGAACCCTTTTTCCGTTAGAAGTACCATATTTATTATCGCAGATATCAACCACCTTGATGTCATAGCTATTGTATTTGTTTAGCCCATCATCTGTACCAAACCATAAGTAACCTGTTTTATCTTTTAAAATAGTATTCACCGTATTTTGAGATAATCCATTGGCTGTAGATAACATATGAAAATCATTGAATGATTGATCTTCAATATATTGAGCATGTGCTATACCTATGAATAAAAAAGAAAAAAGGACGAATAAGGTGGGCTTATCAAACATTTTCATAATTGTAATTTAATTGTTTTTTAACAAAAAATAAAGCGCTCTAGCATTTATTGTTAGATTATTATAGCTGTACCATACACTAAATAGAGGTTTAAACGATGGATAAGGAGTCGTAAATTAAGGTGTAAATTTTATTCAAAAAACAATAATGACCAATTAGACTATCCTAAATCACTATTGGTTTTTCTGACATATTTGTCTACCTGTTATACCTCTCTAAAACATGTTTAAATAAAAATGAGCTTTTATTTAGCTTAGTACTGCTATTATTCTTAACAAAAAACAATCTACTATATATGTTAAAACAAGAGGTGGTTAAATTGTTCAAAATAACCTCTGTTTTGAACATTATGTCTACATTTTAAAAAAGTGAACAAATCCTGCACTATTTAAAGCTTTTATTCTACCCAAAATCCTTGATTAATCAGGTAATTTGAATTTGCTTGTTAAAACAAGGCCCATAAAGAATTATGAAATGCTTTGGGAAAATTAACAAGAGGAAGACATTATAGTTTTCTAAACTAAGCTTTTTAGAAAATAACGATGTTGAAAAGTTTTATTAATTATTAACTTAAGGGAGGTGCCCTAATCTTTTATGAGATCATACTTATTTATTTGTTTTTTGCTAATTGGATTAACCCCAAATGTAGTTTCTGCTCAAATAGCTTATGTAAAACCTAATGCAGCAAAACGGGTTGGTTCTAATAACACAAAAATATATTACGAAACCTGGATAGACTTTAATAAAAATGGAAAAAAAGATGTGTTTGAGACGGCATCAGAACCTATCGATAAAAGGGTAGAAGACTTGCTATCTCAAATGACTTTGGAAGAAAAAAGTTGTCAAATGGCTACCCTTTATGGTTTTGGAAGAGTTTTAAAGGATGAATTACCAACTGCTGGATGGAAAAAAGAAGTTTGGAAGGATGGTATTGGTAATATAGACGAGCAATTAAATAATCTGGCGTATCACCCATCTGCAGTAACAAATAAAGCTTGGCCCCCATCAAACCACGTAGAAGCATTAAATACCATACAAAAGTTTTTTATAGAAGAAACCAGATTGGGGATTCCTGTTGATTTTACTAATGAGGGCATACGAGGTTTGTGTCATGAAAAAGCAACAAGCTTTCCTTCTCAATTAGGAGTTGGAGCTACATGGAATAAAAAATTAGTTAGTAAAATAGGTCATATTACTGGAAAAGAAGCACGTTTGCTAGGGTATACCAATGTGTACTCTCCAATTTTAGATATTGCGCGCGACCCACGCTGGGGTAGAACTGTTGAATGTTATGGAGAAGATCCCTTTTTAGTTGGTGAGCTTGGATATAATATGGTTAAATCAATACAAGAGGAAGGCGTTGTATCAACTCCTAAACATTTTGCAATTTATAGTGCGCCAAAGGGAGGACGAGACGGAGACGCCAGAACGGATGCTCATATTACCGAAAGAGAGTTGTTTTCATTGTATTTACACCCTTTTAAAAGAGCTATTAAGGATGGCGGTGCCATGGGAGTTATGAGTTCGTACAACGATTATAACGGTGTGCCCGTAAGTTCATCAAAGTATTTTTTAACAGATATTTTACGAAAAGATTGGGGCTTTAAGGGCTATGTGGTATCAGATAGTCGTGCCGTAGAATTTATTGCAGATAAGCACCACGTAGCAGAAGATCATAAAGATGCTGTTTTAAAAGCAGTAAAAGCAGGTCTAAATATTCGTACCGATTTCACCATGCCTGAAGATTATATCATGCCAGTTCGCGAACTTGTTAAGCAAGGAAAATTAAACATAGAAACCGTAAACGATAGAGTGCGCGACATTCTTAGAGTAAAATTTTGGCAAGGCCTTTTCGATAATCCCTATGGTAAAAATATGGAGGAAGCAAACAAAACTGTTGGTAATGAAGCACATCAAAAGATTGCATACCAAGCTTCCTTAGAATCTATGGTATTGCTAAAAAATGAGAATAATATTTTACCATTAGACTTTTCAAAGTACAAATCGGTATTGGTTACAGGACCAAATGCCAAGGCCATAAACCATTCTATTAGTCGTTATGGACCATCTAATATAGATGTGGTATCTGTTTTAGATGGAATAAAAGATAAATTCCCTAAAAATGTAAAAATCGAATATACAAAAGGTTGTGAATTTTTTGATGAGAATTGGCCAGATAGTGAGATTATCCCACAAGAACCAACGGCTTCAGATATTAAAGAAATGCAGAAAGCAGTTAAGATGGCTAAAGCTGCAGACCTCGCCATTGTTGTGGTTGGGGATGATGAAGAAACAGTTGGAGAATCAAGATCAAGAACGTCCTTGAGTCTTCCAGGTAACCAACAAAAATTTGTTGAAGCGATTCACAAAACAGGAACACCAGTTGTAGTGGTTTTGATTAATGGTAGACCAGCTACAATAAATTGGATAAATAAATATGTGCCCGGAATTGTGGAAGGATGGTTTCAAGGAAAGTTTGGAGGTGCAGCAGTAGCTGATGTGTTGGTTGGAAATTATAATCCGGGGGGAAAACTGCCAATATCATTTCCAAAAACAATTGGACAGATTCCAATGAATTTTCCATCAAAACCGGGCGCACAAGCTAATCAACCTCAAAATGGAAATAATGGCTCCGGAAAAACTCGTGTTGGTGGATTTTTATACCCCTTTGGATACGGGTTAAGTTACACCACATTTAATTATTCTGAGCTCAAGGTGAAATCGAAAATTAAAAAAGGAACTGGAGAAGTACATGTATCTGTTGATGTAACAAATACAGGAAAGGTTAAAGGTGATGAGGTTGTGCAACTGTATTTTTCAGATGAAACCTCAAGTGTTACAGTGTACGAAAAACAGTTAAGAGGTTTTGAGCGTGTGTCGCTTGAACCTGGTGAAACAAAAACAGTTAAATTCACCTTAAATCAAGATGATTTGTCTCTTTATAATAAGAACATGGATTTTGTTTTTGAACCCGGGGTTTTTGAAATTAGTATAGGAAGTTCTTCAGAAGATATACGCTTAGCAAAAAAAATTAACATTAAATAATAAATAAGTTAGTCAGTTGATCATGGCTAATGAAAAGTATAGCATCAAAAGCATTTAAAATAGCAGTTAGATTAAATTGAGGAAGATTGAAAAAGAATATTTTAACTGCGTATTGAATTTTGAAATAGTCATTGTTTTGAGTTTTGTGTATAAGAGTATTAAAAGCGGGAGAGACATAGCCTTTTAACGTTTATCACTCTTTATAAACGGAGGGTTTAGGTTTTTTTATTTGAACCAAACCCTCCACACTGCAAAGCTCGAATAAGTCTATTATATTTATAGATTAGAGAATTAGAAGATTTAAATTAATACCACATATGAAAATGATAAGAATTGTTACAATATTAGCATGTTTGCTAGTTGTTTTGTCTTGTAAGAAACAAGAAGAAAGTAATGATAAGCAAGAAGCAACCGATTTAAAATCGAAACCAAGGTCACTGGCAGAATTACAACATGAGTTTGTAAATACACGTTATCAGGCATATTTTCACTACAATATGTGTACGTTTAAGAATTTGAACGAAGAAGAGCATCACGGAAGGTCAAAAGGAACAGAACCACCAGAAATGTTTGCGCCTACTGGTTTAGATATGGATAAGTGGGTAGAAGCTGTAAAAGTAGCTCGTATGGAAGGCGGGTGGTTAACAACCAAGCACCACGGAGGATTTTGTTTATGGGATAGTGCGTTTACAGATTACGATGTAGCCTCTTCAAAAGATACAACAGATGTTGTAAAAGTTTTTACAGATGCCTTTCGTAAAGCAGGTTTAAAAATAGGGCTTTATTATTCTGTTTTAGATTATCATCACTCTATTAATAATGGTACGACATCTTCTAAAGATGTACAGTTTATGAAAAACCAAATAACAGAGTTATTAACCAACTACGGTAAAATAGATTATATCAATTTTGATGGTTGGAGTACTTGGCCAACAACACCAAGCTTTGATGATATTCATTATGGAGAAATTTTAGCTCTGGTTAAAAAATTACAACCAGAGTGTTTAATAATTTCTCATACTTACGAATCTAACCTGTCTCATGCAGAAGTGCCTTTTGCCGATGCTGCAGGGAGAGATTATCCTTATCACCCAGATTATTTACGTCCAACAGCAGCATCCGATTTTCTACAAATAGATTGGTGGTGGGACAACAATAATAATATGGGAGTTAAGAAGAGCGTAGATTATATACTGGGTAAACTAAATAGCTATAATTCTCATAACTCTGTATACATACTTAATATTTCACCAAATATAGATGGCAGCATTGATGATGATGTGTTTGTACGTTTAAAAGAAGTTGCAGACGTATGGGAAAAACCTGCAGATTTGGAAATAGGAGATAACTGGGGATACCAATATAATACAGAAGAAAATCTGGCATTTATGAAACCTTGTGTGCAATCCAGCACCGGGAATTTTATTCGGGATAAGCGTGCTTACCCAAGAGCAGAAATTGCAGTAGATGGGATAACTGAAGGTAATTGCGATATGGAACAAACCTCTTTGACTTCGGAAGAAATGAACCCATGGTGGCGTGTAGATTTAGAGTCTGTATATCCTATTTCTGAGATTACCATTTATAACCGCACCGATGTAGACCAAGCGCATATAAATGATTATACCGTTTCAATTTTAGACCCAGCAGGAAATAAAATTTGGAGTTTTGCAAAAAAGGAAAGCTCAAAATCTATGAAGATTCCTGCGCCTAAAGTTAAAGGAAGATTTGTGAAAATTGAATCTAATACAAAAGGTACGTTGGCTTTGGCAGAGGTTATTATAAAATAGCCTCAAATAAAAGAATGATTAAAAAAGTATTATTACAAGAGAAGAAAATGAAAACCAGAGATCATTATAAATCTTATGTTTTACTGTTAATGGTTGCAATAGCAAATATGGCTTTTGCACAAGATTCAGAAACCGAAGACTATAAACAACAACCTCACTCCTTTCCAGAATATAGCGAAAACTATACAAAAAACCTTTTTGCCCCTAAAGTAAAACCAGGAAAGACTTTTTATGTGTCTGTTAATAATGGTAATGATAAGAATAAAGGAACCAAAAAATCACCATTTAAAAGTATAGAAGCCGCACGAGATGCCATAAGAAATCTTAAAGCTAGTTCAGGGCTACCAAAAGGAGGTATTCATGTTATACTTTTAAAAGGGACTTATAATATTGAATCGACTATTGAATTTACTTCAGAAGATACAGGAACAAGTACTTCACCTATTGTATATAAAGGTGAAAAAAAAGGTGAAGTTATTCTAACAGGAGGAGTTGGGATAGATACAAAACGCTTTCAAGTAGTTTCAGATGAGGTGTTGTTAAATCGTTTACATCCTAAAGCTAAAGGAAATGTAATAAGTGTTGACTTATCAAAAGATAATCTTGCCTCATACTTTCCTGGAGATGGGAAATATGGACAAATAGCCCTAGATGGACATATGTTACAACTAGCACAATGGCCAAACAGAGGTTACCACCATATAGCTAAAATACATGAGAGGGGACCTACGACGCGATGGCTTAAACCGGGAGAAAAACCAATGGGTTATAGCAAAGAAAATCCAACAGGAGGAAAGTTTTCATTTAAAGAGGAGCTTTCCCCCTTAGTGCAAGCAGAGTTTGAAAGAACTGGAGATATGTATGCGCAAGGATATTTTCATAATGATTGGTATTTTCAACATGAGCCTGTAGGGACGGTTAATGAAGATGTTATTCAATTATTGCATCATACACGTTACGGTATCGTTAATAAAATTAAATCTATACCCAGAAGAGTACGTCTTTTTAATGTTTTGGCAGAACTAGATCAACCCGGAGAATGGTATTTTGATAAAAAAGAACAAAGACTTTATGTATGGCCAATAAAAGGTTTCGAACCAGGTAAATCTACCATAAGATTTATTGGTACCAAAAATAAATCGATCAATGATAGTTATGCTCAACCTGGAGATGCAAAAACAAAACAACCAGCGCTTTCCTTAATTGCTATGGAAAATACGTCGTATTTTACATTAAGTGATTTTATTATTGAAAATACCGGGAATTTAGCCATTAGCATTAAAGGAGGAGAATATAACCTACTAGCCAGTAACATTATTCGTAATGGTGCAGGTATGGGTGTTAAAATTAAAGATGGAAAGTATAATGGAATAACAGGCTGTGATTTCTATGCTTTGTATGCCGCTTTTAGTATTTCTGGAGGGAATTATAAAACACTGGAAAAATCGAATAATTTTGCTACAAATAACATCATTAGAAACTGTAGATATAGAGGCTATGGTGTAATATCTTTATCGGGAGTAGGTATTTATTTTGCACATAACTTATTGCATAGTATGAATGGTGCGGTTGTATATAATACCACGAATCTTTTAATGGAGTATAACGAGTTTTATAACATTGGTTATGAAATGGGAGATTTTAATGTCGCTTATTGCGGAGCGAATTGGTATACCATGAATAATGTATTGCGTTACAATTTTGTGCATCATTTAATAGAGCCAGGAGGGCATCCGGTTGCCGCTTTTAGGAATGATGATGGTGGAGCAGGTTTAAAAATTTATGGCAATGTATTCTATAGACCAGGAAGAGGAAGTTCTCAATTTGATGGGCCTCTAAATGATTTTCAGAATAATATCACTATGGATAGCTATATGGCTTGGTGGACACTTAAAAAAGACACAACTAAAGAAGCCATACAAAAAAAATGGGATCAGTTGGCGTCTGTTTATGGGCACGAATTACCCAAGGGAGATAAAGGAGATTTCATATACATTATGGAGCAACTTATTGGAGGAAAAGGATGGCTTAAAAGCCCTTGGAAAGATACCTTTCCAGAGCTGAAAGCAATGATTGAAACTAACCCCTGGGCTCAAACCTTTGGAAACGTAAATCTTAATTATATGAATAAAGTAAGGAATCCATTTCATATTCATGGTGGGTCGGGTACTATAGAAGGTATGGAAAGCAAAAAGAAAGGACGTTTTAAAGATTTGCCTTTAGAAGGATCGTTTGAATTACCAGTAGAAATTGATTTAGATGCTTTTGAAGATATTAGCGCGTTAGACTTTAGATTTAAAAAAGGTTTTAAACCAATGAAAAGTTTTAAACCAATTCCTTTTGAAAAAATTGGTCTGATTAAAGACGATTTTAGAAAAAAACCTTTAGATAAGAAAGTATATCGAAGCCAAATATACGAACGCTTTAAAAATGAAAAAGGAGGACGTTACAACGCCAAGATTGTTAGTGCCAGATATCCGCTTCCAGATTATTTAAAATAAAAGTATAAAAGAGCGATTGAAATATAATCTTAAAAATAAATGAGAAAAATAATACTACTATTAGTTATTATAATAAGCACAGGACAATCCTTTGCTCAAAAAAAATATGAAGCTAATTGGAAGTCTATCGATAGTCGACCAATACCATCCTGGTATACGGATGCAAAATTTGGAATATTTATTCACTGGGGGCCATATTCTGTACCAGCTTTCTCTAAAGTAGGAGCCTATTCAGAATGGTACTGGATGAATTTAGTAAATCCGAAAAGAGTAAGAAATGGTTATAATGAAACCAAAGAATTTCATAATAGAGTTTATGGAGAAAACTTTACCTATCCAGACTTTGTTCCTTTGTTTACAGCAGACATGTATGACCCCGATCAATGGGCAGATATTTTTAAAAGAGCCGGAGCAAAATATGTAGTGTTAACTTCTAAACATCACGACGGTTATACCCTTTGGCCTAGTAAAGAATCGGATAAATCGTGGGGAAGACCATGGAGCTCTACCAATTCTGGTCCAGGAAGAGATTTACTTGGAGAACTAACCGAAGCTGTTAGAAAAACAGATGTTAAGATGGGACTGTATTACTCGCTATACGAATGGTTTAATCCATTATATACAGCAGATGTGAATCTATACGTAGAAAAACATATGGTACCACAGTTTAAGGATGTTGTTAATAAATATGCACCATCCTTGATTTTTACAGATGGTGAGTGGGATTATCCATATACCACGTGGAAAGCCACAGAATTACTTTCCTGGTTATATAATGACTCGCCTAGTAAAAATGACGTAGTGATTAATGATCGCTGGGGTAAAGAAACCCGTCATCATCATGGAGGCTATTACACTACCGAATATGGCTCAGGGATGCCGAATGCCGATGTGCCTTGGGAGGAGAATCGAGGCATGGCACATTCATTTGGGTTTAGTAAAACTGAAAATTTTGAAGATTATAATTCAACTCAGGAATTAGTATACATGCTTATAGATATTGTAAGTCGTGGCGGAAATTTTCTCTTAGACATAGGACCAACTGCAGATGGACGAATTCCTGTGATTATGCAAGAGCGTTTGTTAGAAATGGGGGATTGGTTAGATGTTAATGGAGAAGCTATTTATGGTACTACACTTTGGAAAAACACCTGTCAGTGGACAAAAGGAAAAATCGAAGATGCTAAAAGAGGACATTATAAAGTAAAATACGATGTAATGAAATTAACAGTAAATCCAGACCCAGGATTTGCTTCTAAAGAAATATTTTTCACAAAAAAAGACAATGCGCTTTATTGTATATGTCCTGTATATCCAGAAGGAAAACTAACAGTTAAAGGCGTTAAAGTTAAGCCTAATGCAAAAATCACTTTACTAGGGTACGACAAGCCATTGGAATGGGAGAAATCTGGTAAAGATATAGTCATAAAGATGCCTTATTTAAGTCCATCTACAGCACCTTGTAAGTATGCATGGACTGTGAAGATTGATAAAATCGTAAAATAGTATTATAATTTTAATAATGAAAAAGCATTTAATAACATGTATACCGAACAGTGCAATAGTTATTAAAAAGAGCTCATTCATAAAATAATTAAAATATGTATAAAACAATGTTAATTTTTGGAATTGCCATAGTAATATGCGGATGCAATTTCGAGAAAAAGGAAGACGTTTTAAGCGTTTCAAAACCAGAAGAAACAAAACAATATGCGCAACGTTTAAGTAAAGAGAAATTAGAAGCCTGGCAAGACCTTAAGTATGGCATGTTTATTCATTACGGTATGAGTACTTTCCTTGGTGAAGAGTTACCAGATGGTAAGGCTCCAATTGATGCTTATGCTCCAACAAATCTAGATGTTTCGCAATGGATTAAAGTAGCAAAAGATGCAGGGATGAATTATGCTGTATTGACTGCTAAACACGTTGCTGGTCATTGTCTTTGGCCTTCTAAATATACAGATTATGATGTTGCAAATAATGAGAACGACACAGATGTGGTGGGAGAGTTTGTAAAAGAATGTCGCAAACAAGGTATTGCGCCAGGTATATATTATTGTGCATGGGATAATCACCACGATTTTTTTAGTTTAATGCCAGACAAGAGTGAGAATTATGCTGGAGCTTTAATAACACCTACAGAAAAACACCTTCAGGAATCACCACCTCCGTTCACAACATCGCTATACCAAAACTTTATGACGGCTCAAATAGATGAGTTGTTAGAAAACTATGGACCGTTAGTTCAATTTTGGATAGATATTCCAATTATTTTGGGTAACGGATATAGAGAGTATATCTATAACCATATTACAGAAAAATATCCTGATATGTTGGTAATCATGAACCATGGAAAAAAACAAAAGGGAGATAAGCTAATCTTTTTAGAAGAAAAAGCATGGCCTACAGATGCCCTTACTTTAGAAAGGTATTTTTCAGATAAACCTTATGATCCTATATGGACTATAAATGGAAAAGAAACGTATTTTCCAGCAGAATCAAATCTACCAATTGGAAATGAGTGGTTTTGGGAAGATGATGATAAGGTTAAACCAATGGATGATTTAGTGAAAATATTTAATGGAAATTTAGAGAATAATGTAAACTTTCTTTTAAACGTACCTCCCGATAAAACTGGACAAATTCCTGAAAAATGGATAAAACCTTTAATGGAATTAAAAACTAAAATGGGAGATAAATTGACCCACAAAAAGTAATAGGATAAAATAGTATTAAAATTCAAACAGTGATGTATTTATAGTTGAAATATGGCTATAAATGCATCACTTTTTTTGATTTTGTGTTTTATCGATAATATACAAACACAAAAGAGTTTTTCTATATAGTATATTGGTATATCATTGCTTTGAATGATCTGTACTACCTATATGGTTTACTTGTAAGCGTGTTTAAGTACTTATTCATTTATTTTTGGGACACCAAAAGTGTTTATTAAATATAAAAAAGTATAAAGAAAGAAAACTTTTCCATACTGTAAGCTAGTAAGCGGAAGTTTTAATTTTGAGTTTAGCTAACCAGAGGGACTTAAGTTCCTCTGGTTTTTTGTTTTAAAGTTAGAGTCGTTTAAAAGGAGTTATGGTTTCAGAAAGACAGACTAGGTACTTTTAACATTAGTTATGACGAAAAACAATACTTTTTTTGAAGATTTACGTAACTTTATATCAGATTACAAGAACCATAGATTTTAGATATGGAATTATAAAGAACTGTTAATAACTTCTATGTAAGTTTTGAACCAAAAATTCTACTTTTGTTTCAATTAAAATTTAACAAACGTTATGTCTGATACAATAGAAAAAGTTAAGTGCCTAATTATAGGTTCAGGGCCAGCAGGGTATACTGCGGCAATATATGCAGCGAGAGCGAATATGGCACCAGTTTTATATCAAGGAACACAGCCGGGGGGACAATTAACCACAACGAATGAGGTTGAGAATTTTCCAGGTTATCCAGAAGGGGTAACAGGACCGGAAATGATGATACAATTACAGAAACAAGCTGAGCGTTTTGATACCGATGTAAGAGATGGATGGGTAACCAAAGTGGATTTCTCTGGAGATGTGCATAAAGTATGGGTAAACGATACTAAAGAAATTCATTGTGATACTGTAATCATTTCTACGGGAGCATCTGCAAAATATTTAGGATTAGAATCAGAACAAAAATATTTAAAGCTTGGAGGTGGTGTATCTGCTTGTGCGGTTTGTGATGGGTTCTTTTACAGAAATCAAGAAGTAGTGATAGTAGGAGCAGGAGATTCAGCTTGTGAAGAGGCACATTATTTATCAAAACTTTGTAAAAAGGTAACCATGTTAGTGAGACGTGATGAATTTAGAGCATCTAAAATCATGGCAGCTAGAGTTAAGAATACAGAAAATATTGAAATATTATTTAACACAGAAACTGATGAAGTTGTCGGAGATGGACAAGTAGTAACTGGAGTTAAAGTTTTCAATAATAAAACTGATGAAAAGCATGAAATTCCAGCTACAGGGTTTTTCGTAGCGATTGGACACAAGCCCAATACCGATATCTTCAGAGGCTTTTTAGATTTAGATGAAACCGGCTATATTATAAACGTACCTGGAACTTCTAAAACTAACATAGAAGGTGTTTTTGTATCTGGCGATGCAGCAGACCATGTTTATAGACAAGCTGTAACAGCAGCCGGAACAGGATGTATGGCGGCATTGGATGCAGAACGTTATTTGGCTGCAAAAGATGCTACTTTCGATGTATCTACATCAACATATAATTAATATTTGTTTTTTATAAAAAAAAGAAAAGCCGAAGTTTATGCTTTGGTTTTTTTCTTTTGTAATTATATTAAAAAGTGTTTTCTTTGGAAACCAAAATTTAAAACGGGATGTGGCGCAGTCCGGTTAGCGTACACGGCTGGGGGCCGTGTGGTCGCAGGTTCAAATCCTGTCATCCCGACTAAATAATAAGGTGATTTCACTTTTGTGAAATCACCTTATCTGTTTCAGGAAGCGTTCAAAACTTTGTTTTGGCAGATGTATAGAAACAGATAAGGTAAAAACACTTAGGTGTTTTTACCTTATTATTTGCAACGAGGATTTGTTAGGATTATATAAATCCAGTCATTTCGACAAAATGAGCGTCAAGAGACATCTTTTAAAAGTTAATTAATTGGTTTTTTAGTAATTTAAATTTTAATAATTTCATTTGATTAGCTTTAATATCAAAATACGAATATATTGACTCACTCTGTGACGAGTCCATTCTTCATTTAAAACATTTAATTCGTTATCCATACGAAGTACATTGCAAAAAAACAGCTACTGTCCTTTTCCTCTAAGCAACAGGGACAGGTCAGAAGAGCATGTCCTACTGCTTTTTTTAGTTGGGTTTTATGTGAGTTATTCAAATTGAGCATAACGTTTAGTGTATGCTTTCCTAAGGGATTGCGGACTTCAAACCTATCAAGTTACCGCCAAACTTGATGCGAGAGATAACACTCGAAAACCTCTGAAACCCCTCTAGATTATTGGACACATTGTTGTAGTGTCGTTTTTTTATTTTCTTTTAAAATAATTGTCGCAAATGTCCATATAGCTCTGATAGAAAAGAACTCTTCTTTCCGAAAAGAATATATTTCCATATAGTTGTTCTACAGGAGGAGAAACTTCCAATTCATAGATGTTTGAATTCAAAACTACTTTCCATTCGGAATTCTGGGTAGGTTTTCCGTTTTGTTGAATCTCAAGGGAGCCATCAGTCTTAAATTCAATTGTCAATTCTTGCTTTTTGGCATATCTTGAATCTTCAGAATCCCAAAAACAACTAACATATTCCCATTCCCATTGCCCAATCAAAGTGTTCATAATCTTTGTCTCATTCCAATCCTTTTCACTGTGAAGGCTAATCATTTCAGCTTGTTTTACAGGAGGTTCAATGAAGTCATTCGAATTATCACATGCAAAAGTTATAATTAAAAGTCCGATTATAAGTAAAATTTTAGCTTTCATAATCTGGGTTTTTATATAGATGCAAATTTAACTGAAAGGTTGCGGTCTACAGCGTTTTTTGTGTATGATTGGTTGCGTAGTTAAGCAACTAATTTAGCAAAATGGAACGAACCAGAGGGAAATCCTGAGGATTTTCCGAGTAGGCTAGAACCAAGCAAGTATTTTCATAGGAGCTCTTGTTGATCATAAGGATTAAGCTCTCTGGCTTTATTCATTTTTGAAGTGTTGACCCAAGAAATCGTAAACCAGATTGAAATGTTCCAATGGGGCTATATGTCCACCATCAAGTTGGATATGCGAATAGTAATGTCCAAAATTATTTTCTTGCAATCGTTTTATAATTTGTGCTGACATTTCAGGAGCTGGCCATTGGTCATCATCTTTCCCTGAAATAATTAGTACTGGACCATTAATGTTTTCTACAGGAATTTCGGCATTCTTTACAGCCTCTTCATTTTCTAGCATCATGGCGTGAGCTGTATATAAATCTCCTTTGAGAGCTGGTGAAATTGTTTTTAACGAAGCTGGAACATAGGAAACTTCCTTGTTGTTATACATCCAAGAAGAGGTGTTTGCAGACCAAGTAATTGCAGGAAAGCTCACATTTGGTGTTGACATAGCGATAACACCTTTAAAATCCGAATATCTACTTGCTAAATTCAGTACGAGTTCTCCACCACGAGAACCACCCATTAATATGATTTGAGATTTATCTATTTTAGGATGTTTTGCTGCAGATAAAATGGTATCTCTAATAGCGTTTAACGAAATTCTATCTAAATGTTTTGGTGTTCCATTTGATTTGAAGTAACCTATTGCTAATAAAGCATAGCCTTTTTGATTTAGGCTATCTCGCTTTCCTTTTAAGTAAGCCCTTGTCCAGTCATTTCCACCGCCACCGCCGCCAAAAGCGACAATTAACGGTTGTTTATCCGAATTGCCAAGATACAATTTTGAATCAACCATTCCATGTTGATTGGATAGGTTTGGGACATAAGTAAAAATAGCTATAAGACCAAAAACTAAAAATGATGCTATAACCAATATAGTGATTCTGATTTTTTTTCTCATTTATAACAAGTTTAAAAAACAAAGCTATTGAATAAGAATAATATAACTTTTGACCTATATCAAATAATCATTTTTCAGTTCTTATTCTACTTAAGGTTTCTTGGGTAATTCCCAAATAGGAGGCCACCATTCCTAGTGGAATTCTTGGATAAATGTTAGCATAAACCTCCTTAAAGTGCAAGTATCTTTCTTTGGCAGAGGTAAATCGCATGGATACAATCCTTTCCATCAAGTGTTCGAAGACGCTTCCCATAGATAATCGGGCATATCGTTCCATTTCGGGGAAATTGTCAAAGAGGAAAAGAAGGTCATTTATATGTAATGAAAGAGCAGTAGTGTTTTCGATAGCATCGATATAGTAGATATCCGTTGTTCTTTGCATAAAACTTTTAGGAGAGTTTACCCATTCATTCACTCCACAAAAGAACTCGCTTATTTCTTTACCATCTTTTAAAAAGTAAGTTCTTAAAATTCCTTTTTGAATAAAGTAACTTTCTTTACAAACTCTGTTTGCATTCAATACCAACGCTCCTTTTTTAAAGAGTATTGGTTTTAATCGGTTCGTCAATGCGGTCTTTAAATCTTGAGAAAGTTCAATATAAGTTTCAAAGTGTTGATATATATTCGTTATTTCTTCGTTGTAGCTCATATGCAATGTTATAGTCGGCTATTATTTGTTCAATTGACCTAATTTCTCAATTTTTTTTAACCATTTTGTCCGGAACTCCTCTTTGGATAGTCTTATTGGTCCTATAGTAGTAATTCGGATCTTTTTTACTCCGATAAAATTCATTGTTAATTTTTTCATGGCATTATGGCTAGGGCTTCCATAAATCCATTTATAATACCAACTAGGCTGGTCTAAAGTGCAAATTATTCTGGCTGTTTTACCAGTAAAATGTTTATCCCACCACAAAGAATCTTTTCTTTTATTAAAAGCAAATCCTGGAAGTAAAACTCTATCTAGAAACCCTTTCATAATAGCAGGTACAGAACCCCACCACACAGGATATATCCATACTAGGTGATTGGCCCATTTCAGTTTTTTTTGAGCTTCTAACAAATCTAGCTCTAGTTCTGTTCTCTTTCTATATCCAAATTGCAGGTTAGGGTTAAATTTTAAATCTGGAATTATTATTTCTTGAATTTCTGCACCAGAAGTTTGTACGCCCTTTTTATAGGCTTTGGCCAATGCGTAATTGTAGCTTTCCTTGTCTGGATGACCAACTATTATTGCTATTCGTTTATTCATTTTTGTTCTATTTTGAGGTTCCTGTTAGAGTTAAAATTCCAATTACTAAAAAAACGACCCACCCAGGATGTTTTCCTTTCGTTCCGATTAACACCAGGAAGGAGGAACAAAGCATTGAAACTGTAATTGAACTTATGATGAACTTTGCTATTTCTGTACTTTGCAAATTTTGTTTGAGAGCTATTTTTATTAGTATAGCACCTATACACCAACCCAAAAAAGAAGCTAAATGCCAAGTGGCCCAAATAATTCTTAAATGTCTTTCTTTAAGGTCTGATTTTACGATAGTAGGGACTATTTTTTTATGACCTTTTTTGTGCTGAAAAATTAAAAGCTCACCAAGTATTGAGTGAGATAATCCTAAGATAAAACAAAGGATTCCGGCGATAAGCAAATATATATTCATATTCTATGTATTAGGATTGCTTGTAAATATGATTATCTGAAATACAGCTATAATTTTAGATTGATATACGGGGACAGTTACTTTTTATAGGCTCTTCTTACTACTTGTTTTACAATTAATCGATGAAAAGGTTTGACTATGGTCATATAAACTTTACCAAATCTTTTATTGTATTGAACTATGGTAGAAACCTTTATATTATGAGTAGATTCTTGAGAATTAAAAACACTGACTCTAAAATCGAGGTGTTTATCATCAGCACCTAAAATGATTTCATTATTCATTATTTCGTAAATCTTAAAGAACCCTACATAGCCTCCAACTTTAAAATCGGTATTATAATCTGGTGGTTTTTGAGTTTTTAAATCAAATATTTTTACGATTGTATTTCTAAGTTTCATTAGAATTATAATCCAATTAGGAAAATTGGCAAATACCATATTTGTAATTTTCTCTAGACTATCTAAATGGTTAGTTGTAGAGTAAGTATCTGAATAATCCACCCGCTTTGAGGTGGTTTTAATCAAACTTTCGTTAGGTATATTTTCTGAAATGACCTTCATAATTAATAGCATTAGATGCAATGAGTTGGTTAGACAAATAATTAGAAAAACCTTTTTATTCGCTCCTCAAATCTAACCTTTGTTAAATTATCTTCTTTAAAGAACTTATATAAAATAAAACAAGCAGGAATTGTTAAATAGAATGTACAAATAATGAAAGTAACTACACTGCAAAAGACAGCTAGGATTAGAGCGCCGATTTCCCCCAAATAATTTTGCTGTTCCATAAAATAAGAATGAACAGCTAGTGCATAATCATAAAAGCGAATTGTGACTTCATATATTAGCCACGCTGGATAAAACCATTTTCTAATTGGTGTCCACCATTTTCCCCAAATGGATTTCGATTGTTTGTTATTTTTTTCCATTTTATTCCTTTTTCACAAAGGTGATTTAAATGGAAGGAGTTTCATTTGATATAGATCAAATTCGAGTTTTTGGATTTCTTATTCTGCTCAAAGTTTCAAGAGTAATTCCTAGGTAAGAAGCAATATGCATAAGAGGGATTCTATTGGTGATGTCAGGATATATACTTAATAAGTGATTATACCTTTCTTCTGCTTTATTAAATTGAATTGTATATAATCTTTCGCAAAGACCTAACATGGTTTCGGTGACCACTTTGCTAATAAAGCGTTCAAAATCGTGATGTTTGTTGGTAAGATAGTCCATAGAGTTTTTAGAAAACTCTAAAACCGTTGAGTCTTCAACGAATTCAACATAATGCGGACTTGGTTTTTCACTAAAAAAACTTACAATCGGAGCCATAAACTGATTTTCGAAAGTGAACCAATCTGAAATATCTTTACCGTCTTTTAAATAATAAGCCCTTGCACAGCCTTGTATTATTAAATGCGCTTTTTTGGAATATTGTCCTTCTCGAACTACAATCTCTCCTTTTTTGAAATTACTTAGTTTTGAATTGTCAATGAATTCCTTTTGACATTCAATAGATAAAGGTGAATATATTTCACCTAATTCATTTAAGATTTCCTCACTGTTCATTTTTATAATTGGCTATAAAGCACAAAGGTAATTAATGATAGTTTCTGTATTGAATAAACAGAAGATTATTATTCTAATTCTATACTATTTATGTTTTCTTATACTATTCTCCAATGTAGATTCTAGTCAATATTATTACCAAATTAATCAAGAATTGGGAAAAGCAGAAGCCTCAGATTTAAATGGATTTTAATGTGATGGAATTTCATGCTTTCTTGATGATGCGTAACCAACAAAAAACACGTAATTGATAACCAAAAAAACAGAAACTAGCTTAAACTTATTTAAGATTTTTGGAGTCTAGCCATCATATTTTTAGCGCCAAAGGTTAAAAACAAAATATTTTTAAAGTGTTTTCCTGTATATCTTCTAAGTAAATAATAAGCTTTGGTAAGATGCCCTTCTACTGTTTTAGGAGAAATATCTAAATATTCGGCAATTTCAATGTTGGTAAGTCCTTCTTCCTTATTTAATAAAAAGGTTTGTTTGCATTTTTTTGGCAATTGGGTAATTCCTTTTTTAATCAATTCGATTTTTTTTTCAAGAAGCTCAGTATTATCATCATCAACAACTTCATTTAGAGTTTCCATATAAATACGCTCAAGATTAGAGATGGCCCTTTTTTTACGATACAAGTTGATGAATTTATTATAGGTGATCTTATACATGTAGTTTTTTAAGGAACGTTGTATAAAAAGCTTCTTTCGGTTACTCCATAAAGAAATAAAAACTTCCTGTACAATATCTTGAGCCATAGCATGATCGTCTGTTAAACTTAGCGCATAAAC
This sequence comes from Flavivirga eckloniae, assembly GCF_002886045.1. Taxonomy (NCBI): domain Bacteria; kingdom Pseudomonadati; phylum Bacteroidota; class Flavobacteriia; order Flavobacteriales; family Flavobacteriaceae; genus Flavivirga; species Flavivirga eckloniae. The sequence continues at coordinate 4,619,497 of NZ_CP025791.1, forward strand.
AAAGAGCGGTTTATGGTACATTTTAACAAGGTAAATATATGCTTCCTCATCTCCTTTTTTAAGATGTAAGATCAAAACAGATTCGTTTTTGAACTTGGAAGCCATAGAATTATTTTGGTTAGTAACACAACAATGTTAAGCAAATGATACAAAAAAATCAATAAATAGTAAAAAAAGATGAGAAAAAAGCAAGGGATATTGCAATTTGCTTTGCCTTATATAAAATTAAACATAGTAAAATGACCCAAAAAATTGATAATTTAATTGTCAAGTATATAACAAAATCTGCCACTGCAGAAGATTTAGATTTACTTTCTGAGTGGATTAAAGACCCAGAAAATAAAAAAGAATTTAAAGACTATGTACAAACGCATTACGCTATAACATATAACTTGGAAAATATAGACCCAGAAGAAACTATAGCATATCTTCTTAAAAGAATACAGAAGGAAAAATCTATAAGCTACAGACTTATAAATCAACCTGTGGTAAGATACATAGCAGCTGCTTCGGTGGTTCTTTTTATTACAATGGGGATATGGTTTACAAGAACAAATACTGTTATTTCTTCTGATGTAATAGAACCTATCATTGTAAACAACCAAATCGAGGCAGGTACCAATAAAGCTGTTCTTATATTAGAAGATGGTTCGAATATTATTTTACACAAAGATCGCCCGTATAATGGAGAACATGTTAGTAGCAATAATGAGGAACTAGTATATAATAACAATGCTACCAATGTTGCAGAAGTTGTTTACAATGTTTTATCTGTTCCGAGAGGCGGGCAATTTTCTGTTAAGCTTTCAGACGGTACAAAAGTTTGGCTTAATTCCGAATCGCGATTAAAATATCCGAAAAGCTTTATAGAAGGACAAGATCGAGATGTAGAATTAGTTTATGGAGAGGCCTATTTTGATGTGTCTCCCAGTACAGATCACAATGGAGCTACATTCAAAGTACATATGCAAAATCAAGAAGTTGAGGTGTTAGGTACCGAATTTAATATTAAAGCCTATCAAGATGAAACTAATATTTACACAACTTTAGTTGAAGGTAAAGTTGCGGTAACAACTAATGATAAAAACGAGATTTTAAAGCCAGGGGAACAGTCAAACCTTAATATAGAAACGAAAGTAGTACAAATTAATACTATTGATATTTTCAGAGAGATCGCATGGAAAGATGGTGTGTTTAGCTTTAAAGGCAAAAAGCTTAAGGATATCATGACCGTATTATCCCGATGGTACGATATGGAGGTTGTATATGAAAATAAATCATTAGAAAATAAGCGTTTCAATGGGACACTATATAAAAATCAAAAAATCTATGATATCGTTAATTCTATGAAAGAAACTAATGTTATCAATACTTATGAAATTAGAAATAACACTTTAATTATAAAATAAAAAGCCTATGATATAAAAACAAAAGGAGGATAATAGTACTCATACTTTTCGAACGGTTCAAGACTATTTCCCCCTTTACAAGGTATTAATCAATTTAAAAATAAACCAACTAATAACACGTAAATTTATGGAAATTAAATTAACTCATCCTCTTTTAATAACTAAAAGAGCTCTCATATTAATTATGATGCGAACGTTTATATTTTTGTTTTGTACTTCTCTCTTTAGCTTAACACCAAATCACGTACTATCGCAAAAAGCAAGAATTACAATTGAGTCTGATATGAAAGTATCTGTTGATGAAGTATTCGACATGATAACAACTCAGACAAAATATGCTTTTATATATCATGAAAACCTATTTAAAGATTTTCCTAAAGTAGAGTTAAAAAAAGGAATCATTAGTCTTAATAGGCTTTTTAATAAGAGTTTACCAAAAAAACAAGATTTAAACATTATTGTTACCAAAGACAATACCATCCTTATTAGAGAAAGGAATAAAAACAACAACAGATTACAAACTATAATTACCGGAACAGTTACTGATGCTGGCGGACTTCCTATAGCTGGTGTCACCGTTTTAGTAAAAGGAACTATTACGGGTACTGCTACCGATTTTGATGGCGGATACAGTATTAAAGTTTCAAGTACAGAAAATGTACTGGTATTTTCATCTCTGGGTTTTAAAACACAAGAGATTACTGTCGGTAATCAAAGCACTATTAATGTAGTTCTTAATGAACAAGCAGATGTATTAGATGAAGTTAAATTAGTATCAACGGGATATCAAAAAATCTCAAGAGAAAGAGCAACTGGTTCTTTTGAAAAAGTATCCGAAGAGATTTTAGAAGTAAAAACGGCACAAAATATCCTCTCAAAATTAGAAGGAGAAGTAACGGGCGTACTTTTTGATAATGATGGCAACATCACAGTAAGAGGTGAAAGCACCATAAATGCAGTAAACGAGCCTTTAATTGTGGTCGACGGATTCCCGATACAACAGAGCTTGTCAACTATAAATCCTAATGATGTGCAGAGTATAACAGTCTTAAAAGATGCAGCCGCAGCATCCATTTGGGGTATACGAGCCGCTAACGGAGTTATAGTAATTGTAACTAGAAAAGGAGGGAGGAATCAAAAAATTGCTGTCGATTATACAAGTAATTTCTCTATAACGCAAAAAAGAGATTTAAACGATCTGCCTATTACACCTACAAATAGTCTTTTGGAGTTTGAAAAACATAGAGCCGACAATGCATGGCTTTTAGCGACTAGCTCTTTTAATTCATCGCCAGTTGGAGAAGCATATAAAACTTTTTTAGCGTTAGATTCAGGTGCGCTAACACAAGGAGAGGCAGATGCCATTATTAGTGGCTTAAGAGGTATAGATGTTCGAAATGAATTTGCAAACCTATTTATATCTAACGAAACTTGGATGCAACATAATCTTAGTATTACAGGAGGAGGTGAAAATAATAGTTTTCGAGCTTCAATAACTTATAATGAAAATAAAAACTTAGAATCATCTACAGGAAACAATAGAGGTGATGTTATAGCCAATCTAAGTAATAATATTACCCTTTTGCCAAAATTAAGTCTTGATGCAAATATTAACTATGTTAATACTGTCTCTAAATCAAATGGAATAAGATGGGGAGAAGTTATTAGCTTACCACAATACCAGAGGATAGTTGACGCTAATGGAAATTACGTAACGCAACCGAGAACCATTGATCAATCACTTAAAGATGGTTTTGCTTCAGATGGGTATCCGTATAGTTGGGATTACAATCTAAAACAAGAACTTGATAATAAAAACAATCGTACGGTTAATACACAACTAAGACTGCAAACCAGTTTAAAATATGATATTACAGATAACTTAAACGTTCAAGGTCTTTACCAATATGAATATGGATTTAGCAAAACTGAAAACCTTTTTAATGAAGATACATATCGAGTTCGTGATCTGGTAAACAGATTCACAACATTAAATGGTACCAGTGGAGCATTAGAAAGTGCTATTCCTAAAGGTGAGATACTAGACCTAGGAGATTCAAATACGGAATCGCATACAGGGAGGTTTCAATTAAATTATGATCAATCTTTTAATGATGGCTTACATCAAATCAATGCCATTGCAGGGTATGAGATAAGAAAAACGTTATTTAAAAGTTATCAATCTACGCTCTATGGTTTTGACTCAAGGTCACTTGCCCATGCTAATTTAAATTACAAGGACGAATTTAGCACTTCACCAAGCGGGGGTAATTCTAGAATTGATGATGGGGTAAATATCGAAAATGATGAGAATAGATTTATATCCTATTATGTGAATGCAGCATACACCTACGATAATAAATATACCATAACAGGAAGTACCCGTTTGGATGATACCAATCTTTTTGGTGCTGATGAGGAATATAAGAACATTCCTCTGTACTCATTTGGGGTTAAATGGAATATAAGTAATGAAAACTTTTTCAAAAGTAAGGTTGTTAATAATCTTACGCTACGAATTACCAATGGTAGTAACGGTAATGTAGATAATAGCACAAGCCCTTTTGTACTATTGAAGCTTGACAATAACTTTAATAGTGATATTCCTTTTGCGGGAATAAATAGTGTTAAAAACCCGGAATTGAGATTGGAAAGAGTGTTTGTGAATAATATTGGCCTTGATTTTGGCCTGTGGAATAATAGACTTAGTGGAAGTATTGAATATTATGAAAGGAAAAGTCAAGATTTATTGTCACAAGTGTCATTTCCATCAATTCTTGGATTTAATTCAGCATTGATCAATGCTGGAGAAATGGAAAACAAAGGCTTTGAGATTGGTTTAAATGCTTTAGCAGTTAATGGAAAAAGTTTCAAATACAATACCTCTATTAATTTTAGTTATAATAAGAATGAGGTTACTAAAGTTGAAGTTCCAGAAGAAACAGTTGTACGTTTTCTGTTTTTTTCAGACCCCATATTAAACAAACCGTTACGATACTTATATAGTTATAGATATAACGGGTTGGATAGTAATGGAGATCCGCAGTTTCTTAATGAAAATAACGAGGTAGTCAATGTAGAAGGGCAACTCGCCAATGGAGATAATGCCTCTATTAATAATGTGGAAGGGCTTGTTTTTGAAGGTACAACAACGCCAAAATATTACGGTGCCTGGGTTAACAGGTTTTCGTATAAAAACTTCTTTATAAGAGCATTGACTACATTCAAATTCGGTCATGTGTTTAGAAATACCGATAATTTTCTGGATTATAGCGATACGAGATTGCCCTTTCTTACGAACGTACACGCAGATTTTGATAATCGATGGAGAAACCCGGGAGACGAAAACAGTACAAACATACCAAGACTTCCTGATGCTCCAGGAGATTTAGATCGAGAGGGATACCGGTATTATAGGAGTGGCGATCATTTAGTAGATGATGCTTCACATATTCGATTGAGAGAAGTGGTGTTAGGTTATAATTTAAGCTCTAAAGTAGCTAATAAATTAGGACTTAACAGCTTAAGCTTAAGTGTTCAAGGCAATAATTTGGCCTTAATTAATTTCAACAAATGGAACGTAGATCCAGAAAACCAATTGTTTGGATTAAGAAAAACATTCACACTAAGTGTTAACGCAAACTTTTAAAATTTAACTCATTATGAAAAAAATAGTCTATATAATTCTAAGCACAATAATATTATGTGCTTGTGATAGAGAAGAGTACCTTGACATTGAGCCTAAAGGGGTAGTAATTCCTAGTAAAGTAATTGATTACAGATTGTTATTGGATCAAGAAGAATCAGATTTTGATGCTATATCCCCAGGGTTTTTAAGAACCTATTCCAATACTAATTTGATGTCTGATGATGCTACTTCTGTAGGTGTAGAATTGAATTTTGATGGCGGAGTATCTAAAAATATGTTCACGTTTGCTGATAATATTTATGAGGAAACTCAAGAAGATCCAGATTGGCAAGCTACTTATGGGCAAATTTATGCCTGTAATATAGTTCTCGAAGGCGTATTGGATGCCACCGGTGGTACAGAAGCAGAAAAACGTCAATTATATGCTGAAGCCCTTGTACATAGAGCATTTGCGTACTTTGTACTTGTTAATCTTTATGGCGTGCATTATAACCCTGCTACAGCAAGTTCAGACCCTGGTGTACCCTTCAGACTAGATACAGAATTAACCGATGTACAATTTCCTAGACAAAGTATACAAGCAGTCTATGATTTAATATTAAGCGATTTGGATAGCGCTATTAATGACTTACCTGATACTCCGGTGTATAGTTTTCGCCCTTCAAAAGCAGGGGTATATGCTTTCTTGGCGAGAATTTATCTGTACATGGGGCGTTTTGATGAGGCTAAAACGGCAGCTGATAATTCCTTGGCACTGCACAATACCATATTGGATTATAGTGCATTTCCAGACATAATTTTTCCTGGTTCTGGTATTGTAACTCTTCCGAGCTATTTAGATGATGTTCAAATCACTTGGGCCAAGAGTGGTATTCAACCAGCAACAGAATCATTTGCCTTATCTACAGATCTTATAAACCTTATATCCTTTACCGATCAACGTAGGCGCCTTTTAGCACCCTTTTGGTTGTTTGGTCTTTCAGGAGCCGGTAGTTTCTATGCCGCAGAAAGCTTTAGGATTTACAGAAATGTAGGTTTCTCTGTGCCTGAAATATTATTAATACGTGCAGAGTGCTATGCAAGAGAAGGAAATGCAGCCATGGCACTTGCTGATTTAAATACGTTACGTGAGGCTAGGTTTACAGGACCTTATACACCTTTGGCAAGTACAGATGCAAACGAAGTATTGGATTGGGTAAAGACTGAGCGTCGTGTGGAATTAATGGGTAATGGGATGCGTTACTTTGATTTAAAGCGTTATAATGTGTTTGATACGCCTACAGATCTTGTGCACACACTAAATGGAACCACATACACATTACCAGCCAATAGTAAAAACTGGGCACTACCAATAGCTAGAAGATATATTTTGGCAAACCCAGAAATAGGAGAGAATATTAGGGATTAATCCTCAATAAGAAATGTTTAGAGGATATTAGTATATCCTCTAAACATTAAAATATAAACCTAAAATCTTATCCAAATACTATTCATGAAAAATCTTTTTTATTTAATATTTAGTATAACATTATGCCTACTAAGTGCTTGTGTTAACAATAAAGAGAAAGAGGTAAGCGATTCTTGTACCATACATGTAAAAGTAGACGGTAATAGTACAGGTGAGCTTATAATTGCTCCTTACCAATCTATAACCTCAATAGAGGTGTACGATAGCTTAAAAATAGTTTCCCCAATAAATAAAAAAACAAATACACTTAAAATTGATACGGTAAAGGCACTAAGAAGACTAACACTTAATTACAACAAAAAAACATATCGTACAAAAATATTTACTGCTCCTGGAACATATACATTAACGCTCAAGGACGATAGCATTCATGTAGATGGGACTAGTACACATAATGAGTATCTTAAATTAGATATGCTTCTTGAGGGAGACAAAATGGAACGTATTAGATACAAAAGAGAACTTACAAAAGAAGAGAGTCTATTTAAAAAAAACTATAGTAAAAGTTTAATAGAAGGTATAAAAAAATACCCTAAAAGCTCACCCTTAGCCCAGTTGGTCTATAATCAATTTTGGATGACAGATCTAGATACGATTAATACAATTATTAATAGCTTTGATAAAGACTTACAATCAAGTTATTTTTTAAAACAATTAATCGAACGAAAAAATAATTTAGAACGCGTAGCTATTGGCAAAAAATCGCCTGCATTTTCTCTCCCCACATATCATAATAAAATAATCTCTCTAAACGACTTTAAAGGAAAATATGTATTAATAGATTTTTGGGCCTCCTGGTGTCCGCCTTGTATAAAAGGAATTCCTAACCTAAAAAGAATAAGAAAAAGGTTTCCAGAAGAATCGCTTTCAATTATTAGTATAAGTATAGATGCAAAAAAAGACGATTGGATTAAAGCAGTACAAAAACATGAGATGCCATGGCCACAACTCTTAGATGAATCACCTAAAGTTGCCGATATGTTTGCTGTTACTGCCATTCCCCATTTAGTTATTATATCTCCATCAGGAAAAATAGTATACAAAACTACTGGAGAAGATGAACACCTTGAAATGGTTATAGACAATTTCATCAATTCAAAGAACAAATAATAAAATAGAAACACTAAAAAGAATGAAACAAACCCTTTATCTAATAAGTTTTGCATTCGTTTTACTCGGTTGTAAAAAAGAACCAACCCCGGTGGTTGATTATGCCATAATAACGGGACTGGTGAAAAATGTTAAATCTTCTAGCCCAAAACTATCTGTAACCTCAGGCAAGCGTAGTGATGCTCAAGAATTATCAATAGATGAGAATGGCAAAATCATGGATACTATAAAATCAAATTTTGGAAATTTAACATATTCAAATGGTATAGATGAATATACAGTTCTCAATGTAAAAAAAGGAGATAGTATTCATATATCATATGATGCCAATGATTTCTCTAATTCATTAACGTTTTCCGGTAAAAACTATGAAATAAGCCAATATTTATTTGAAAAAAGAAAAAAAAGAGATACTTACCACTTCCAGGAGCCACGTCCATACAGTTATGGAGAAACGGAATTTAAAAAGAAACGTAATAAGCTAAAAAGTGATCTGGAAACCTTAATAGCGGATGCTACAAACATTCCGGAAGCATACAAACAAAAGGAAATCAAAAATTTACATTACGAGTATCTTTTAGATTTAATCCATTATGAAAGCATGCATATTTATGCGACTAAAAAAGAAGGATTCAAAGTGTCGGATGATTTTCTGAATGAAATGGATAACTTTTCATACACCAATGGTAAGGACTTTTTATTTTCTTCAACCTTTTTCCATAAAGGTTATTGGAAACTACTTCAGGAATACTACCAAAAAAAAGCGGCTTTACAAGCGTCTACAGATTCTATTTCATTCGACTTAGCCCTTGTGAAAATTTTATCAACCAATACGAATGATACCATACGGAATGGTTTGTTAATGGATAGAGGCAGAGCCGTTACATATGTAAAAGAGTTACATGAATATTACGATCTTTTTATGAGTACCTCTACTAACGAAAAAGACAAAGAAAAAGTAACAAAACTGTATAACAGGGTAAAAAAATTTAGTAGAGGAGAACCTTCGCCGGAATTTCATAATTATGAAAATTATGCCGGGGGAACGACATCATTAAGTGATTTTAAAGGGAAATATGTCTACATAGATGTATGGGCCACCTGGTGTGGGCCTTGTATGTATGAATTTCCTTTTTTAAAAAAAATTGAAGAAAAATATCATGGTAAAAACATTGAGTTTGTTGGTATATCTATAGATAAAGCAAAAGACCGTGAGAAATGGAAAAAGACTATTGAAGATAAAGAACTAGGTGGTGTTCAACTCTTAGCAGACAAAGCTAATTATGATTCGGATTTTATGAAAAGCTATGTGGTACAGGCGGTTCCTAAATTTATTTTGATAGATCCCGAAGGCAAGATTGTACAAAATAATGCACCGCGACCATCAGAAACCGAAGCCTTGTCAAAGTTACTAGATGAGGTGCTTTGACCAAAATAATAATTTTAAAAATTAACTTAATATCATGATTCTTATGACGAATAAAATTGCAAACATGTGTGTTGTTTTACTCTTTATTTTTTTATCCTGTAAAGAGGCACCTAAAAAAGATTATGTAACCATATCTGGTACTATTACAAGCAAAAATTCCGATACTTTGTATATACTTGGTAGAGGCTTTACAAAAAGGATGCTTGTGGATGACAACGGTTTTTTTTCAGATACGCTTAAAGTTACAAACGGAGAACATACATTGTACGACGGAAAAGAACTATCGGCCATGCATTTAAACAACGGGTACAACTTAAAGATTACCCTTGATACCGAAGCTTTTGATGAAACCATAACCTATGAAGGAGTAGGGGCAGAAACGAATAACTACTTAGTTGAAAGAACACTGTTACATGAAAAGTTGCTTTCAGATACTTCTATAATTAAGTTAGAAAAAGAAGCCTTTAATATAAAAACTACTGAAATTTTTAAGCAATTTCATGATTTATTGAAAAGTAAAAAAGGTCTCGATACTAATTTTGTGACATCGCAAAAAAAGCAATTGGCAGAATTGGAAAAGAAAATGCAAAAACAACGTGAAAAACAACAATACTTTGTTACCGCTTTTGCTAAAGGGAAAGTCTCGCCAAAATTTACAGATTACGAGAATTACTTAGGAGGTACCACTTCACTGGATGATTTTAATGGTAAATATGTCTACATAGATATCTGGGCCACCTGGTGTGGGCCTTGTAAAAAAGAAATTCCTTATTTAAAGAAAGTAGAGGAGCAATATCGAAACAAGAATATCGAATTTGTTAGTATTTCCACAGATCGAGCTAAAGATTATGACACATGGAAGAATATGGTCAAAGAAGAAGAACTTTCTGGTGTTCAATTATACGCAAAGGAAGACACCACATTTACAAATGCTTATAAAGTTAATGGGATACCCCGATTCATTCTAATTGATCCTCAGGGTAACATTGTGGATGCCAATGCACCGAGGCCTTCAGATAAAACATTAGTTGAATTATTAAACGAACTGAGTCTTTAATTCCCTAGCTAATAGATTTATGATTTAAAAATCTATTAGTTAGAATGAGTTTTTTTAAACCAAAAAGACTAAAGTAAGAATATAGAATCTTTTCTTTAGTGTAAATTATTTGAGTTAGTCACAAAAAGCTAAAGATGAAAAAATGGAACCGCATTAGAGGTTCCATTTTTGTTATTAAATATATTAGTAATAGCCTAAATCTAGAATAGACTATTCTAAACATTTTTATATACTAGTGCTTATTTTGGAATTCTTTATTTACAATTTGTATATCTTTTGCTCTACTTTCTGGGGTTACTTTAAGTTTTGTAATTTGTCCATCTTTTAAAACGCCTTCTACAATTGTATTTTTAGGTGCGTGAAGCTTAAAATCAACATTCCAATGTTTCGGCCAAGCAGGAAACAAAAGAATTCGATCATCAAAACATTGCATTAACATTTCCTGCAAGCCAATCATACCAGATCCTCCCCAATTGTGGTCAGGTACCCAATCATGGCCTGGTCCCCAAAACGTAGGGTATTTTCGTTTAGAATTGGCAAGTTTTTTAGTATTATAATCTACAGCCTCTTCCATCATACCCATTCTTGCAAAGAAAATACCATCTTGGTGCCAACTAATCACTATATTCTTTGGAAACTTACCATGCTTCCATGTGTTCTTAAAAGTGGTCATATCATCTTTTTCAACATCAAAACGATTAAAGGGGAACAAAGGATAAAACTGAGGGCACTCAATATTTTTATATGAAAGCCAGCTTTCTGCAGGTTTTAAAATAGTATCTCCTTCAACTTTGTCATAATAATAGTTTGGTAAGCTCTCGAGGAAGCTTTTAAAGTATTCTTTTTCCGAAGGTGTTACATAATCAGCTTCTAGTTTAAGTAACGATGTTAGGCAAGCTTGCAGACCAGAAACAATATCCACAGGGTTTTTGGCTCCTCTATAAGATTCACATGAGGTAGAAGGGAAAATAACTAACTGTCCGTTGGCATCGAGCTCTTTGCCACTTCGCAATTTTTCTCTTGCCCTATAATGTTTATCAAAAAAGATAACAGACTGTTTTATAAAGGGTAAATATTTAGTAATATCCTTTCCTGTATAACGGTGGTATTCCATTATCATATAGGCATTTTCCAGTTGGGACTCCCAATGATATGATATAACTGGATTTGCCATAACACCTTTTTCAACTATTTGATTATAGTCCTTATTACCATCTACTTTTGGGTCTCCAAAAGGTACTTCTGTTCCTCGTTTTCTATCTCCTTCTTCCCAGCCATAACCTGCTCCAAGTGCTAAACCGGGAACATTTGTGTACTCACTATAAACAGCACCATCATGACCAAAATGTTCCTTAACTCGAGCTTTTGCTCCAGGCAATGCTTTTCGAAACAATTCGAAATGAGGCAGGATAGCATCAAAATCACCCGTTTTTAGCATAGGCCAATGTAGGAGTCGTTGATTTTGAGCTGTGAATACGCCGCCACCCCAAGCCCTATAATCTGGACCGTAATTTACGTTGCTATTTCTTGAATTAAGATTTGATTTTACAAGTCCAGCATCAAAGGTAAAGTTACCTCCATTGAACCTTGTGGGATATTCTCCAGATACATTACACCCCATTTGATAACGAAATAGTTGATAATTGCGCGCAGTAACCCATCCTGAGTCTTTTTTATTATCAATATCAGGATTAATTAAAATATGGCTTCTGTTCCAGAAATTGTGCCACCAGGCTTTGTTGGACTTAAAAGTATTCTTTAAATCTTTAGTTTCTTCTTGGTCAATGGTTTGCTCAAGACCTTTTTTCCAATCTTTAATTGTTTTGGTTTGGGCTATATGCGTAACTAGTTTTAACCGATGTGCTTTTTTGGGCTTAGAAATTAAATGCCAAGCATTGAAGTCTACATTTTGGTATGTGCCTTTAGTTGTATATATTGAGGTGAAGCCACTGTTGTAAATTTTACCGCCAAATGTACGGCCTTTAAGATCGTCAACAATCGAGTCTTTATGTTTTTGAAGACCTTGCTGTTCGATTAAAAGTTGAGGTAGTATTTTATCATCAGGGTTGCGGTGGTAAAAAACAATACCCTTGTCTTCTTTCTCTACAACATCTTTTTTTAAGAGAACTTCACCAGGGTAGGCGTGTAAGTTGAAAGTAGAATGCCTTCTCATGGTGTTAGGAATCACTTGGTCTTTCATGCGCCAGTTTTCATAAGATGTGTTTATTTTTATTTTTTTGTTAGCATCTACATCAATATGAACTACTGGGCTGTTAACATCTACCCAAACTTTAATTTTGGCTTTAATTGGGTTGCTTCCCGATGTAACCTCTCCCTTAATTTCAATATACCCATCTTTAAGTTTTAATTGTTGTTGGAAGAGATCGGCTTCCTCAGAAAATGGGTTAGGGCTAAACTTTAAACGCATACGCCCAAGTTTAAGGTATTCATTGGTTTCGGCGATACTTCCGCTTCTTTGCACATATAATAGTAATTCACCATTTTCAACCCAAACATTGCAGCCTATATCGCCTCCACCTACTGGCATAGACTCACTACTGTTTTTACTCTGTTCTGTCCAAACGATATTGTATTCGTCTAAATCTGGTTGTTGTGGGGCGGCACTTTGTATGCTCATGAGCAAGTATAAAAGTACGATTATATGTAACCTTATTATTTTCATGAATAAGTTTTTTACGGTATTATTAAAAGAAAGTTGAGACTGCCAATTGGCAGCCTCAACTTTGTAAAAACTAACTAAACTCTCTATACGTTATTAGGTACAGATAGCTTTTAATCATATCCTATATTCTGTTCTAAAACTGCTTCAGAATTTCGCTCAATGTCTGAGTTTGGTATTGGCCATATATTTTGGTGATCATTAATACCATTAGATGCATATGTACCATTATGCATAGGATCGTACATTCTCACTCTCTCTACAATATTACCCATTCGCATTAAAGTTAAAAGACGTAATTCTTCTCCAAAAAGTTCTCTTGCGCGTTCATCAAGAATGTAATCTATATCTACATCTGCAGCATCTACTAGAGGAGCATTTGCTCGTGTTCTTACGGCATTTATATCATTAGCAGCACTACCAGCATCTCCATTAAGTAAATGGGCTTCAGCTCTTAATAAATATGTTTCAGGTAATCTCATTAAATAACGGTCTCGGTATGAATGATTTGCATCATTGTTGGTTAAACCTGTTACAGGGTCTACTATGAGCTCATCTGGATAATTACCTATTGGTGCTGCTTTTGCAACTATCGCACTCCATTTTCTATTAAAAAGATTAAGGTTTTCTTCATCTTTATCGTTCGCAAATGCGCCGCTAGCTACAATGGGTTGCCCAAAAAAGGCAGATGCAGGGTTGTTAGCAACTATATCGCGAATAATGTTAAAATCAGAGTTTCTCATATCGTTTGCATTAGTACCTGCCCAAACATCTTCTAACCAATACTTTGAAGGAGCCCACCAACCTATTCCGCGGCCTCCGAAATTTTCATTAGGTCCAGTAAAAAGAGTTTCACCATTAACATCTTTTAATTGCCAGTACAAAGGCATTAAAAATCTAATATTATCTCCGTTACCTCCTCCTGGAGTAAGGTACTCATATTGACTTACCCAAATACTTTCGGTATTGCCAGATTTTCTATTTTGGTTACCTCTTCTAAAAAGATCCCAATACACATCTCCAGGTTCTGTACTTCTAGACCCAAAACGATTCTGCATTAATGCAAATCCTGAGTTATCGATAACTTCTGTAGCCGCAGCTATGGCTTTATCGTAATCTTTTACTATAATGTATACTTCTGCTAAAAGATGGTTTCCTGCTCCCTTGGTTACTCGTCCATCTACTACTTCATCTGTTCCTGGCAAATCGGGAATGGCCTCAGTTAAATCCTGAATAACCAAATTCCAAACTTCTTGTTTAGAGGCTCTAACAAAATCTCTTTTAGCTTCTGTTGTTTCTTCTAAAGTTATAGGTACGCCTCCATAAATAATATTTAAGCCTCTATAAGCCCAAGCTCTAAAAAACTTGGCTTCAGCAATGTGTGCTTTACGTTCCTGTTCAGAAGTATAGTCTACTTGATCTATTCTTCCTAAAATAATGTTGGCATTAGCAATTATTTTATAAAATCTATCCCATGCCCATTCTACCTCTCCAGCATCTGGAGTCACTTTATCTTCCCATGAATTTAATGCATGAGTAGGATTGATGGCATCATATCCATAATCTGTAGTATAATGAAAAATAGCACTATTATCGGCTTGTTCGAACAACATAGCTCTTACATTCTCGTGCAACTTAGTAATTGCTGATTCTATAATTACTGGCTCTACGAACAAATTTTCTGGAGTATAAAAATCAAATGCTTCTTCCTTTAAAAATTCTTGTTCATTGCAGGAGCCTAATGTAACTAAGACTAAACTAATCCATATTAATTTTCTTAAATTTTTCATAATCCTGTTTTTTTAAAATTCAACATTTAACCCTAATGAATAACTTTTCATTGTAGGCACACCGCCTGCTCCGAAACCGGCACCAGTTTCCGGGTCCCATCCGTTCCACTTGGTCCAGGTATAAAGGTTTTTGCCACTAACGAATATCTTAGCATTGCTAATTCCAAGTGTATTCATCGCTTTATTCGGAATATTATAGGATAGCGTTACATCTTGTAATCTAACAAAGCTTCTTGATGAATATCGTGTTCCTCCACGTTGCGAACCGGTATCTAATCTTCTGTATTTCGCATTCGGGTTTTCCGGTGTCCAAAAATCAAAGCCACCGCTAGGTATATTAGTAAACGACAACTGCTCTCTTCTAGAGTGAATAGCATCATCTCCTAAATAATAGTCATCGCCTCCTTGTATAGAGTTAACAAATGCATAAAAAGTAAAATCTTTGTAAGTGATCGTATTAGCTATACCAAATCTATACGATGGATCTTGGTATCCAACAATTTTTCTATCATCTATTGAAGAAATATTACCGTCATTGTTTAAATCTCTAAGTTTGTACGTTCCTGGAAAAAAACCAGCAGGTAAGGTTCCGTCTGCCTCATCTGCTATTTGCCACATTCCTATGATGTCATAATTGTAGAGAACATTTTGAGGCTCGCCTATAAAGAGTTCGTTTCTTGCTAAGTCATCTTCTTTTCCATCATTATCGCTATCATTAGAAATTCCTAAAATAGACACGATCTCATTTCTAACTCTGTTAAAATTAAAGGATGTATTCCATTGAAAATCCTTATTTTTTACAATAGTTCCATTTAAAGTAAGCTCAATTCCATTGTTTGCAACCTCAGCAATATTAGCATTAATACCACTAAAACCAGTAATCCTAGGAATTGCAATACCAAAAAGAATATTCTCTGTTTTATTGTTGTAGTACTCAACACTACCACTTAATCGAGAATTTAACATTTCAAAATCTAGTCCGAAATTAACACCAGTTGTGGTTTCCCAAGTCAATGAATTACTTGCTAATCTGGAAATAAATCGCCCTATTGACGGGTCGTTTCCGTCACCAAAAACAACAGATGGATCAGAATCTACTTTGGCACGAGTTTGTAAACGTTCAACTCCTCGTCTACCGGATTGTCCATAAGACCCTCGAAGCTTTAAAAAATTTAGCCATGAAGAATCATTAGCAAAACCTTCTTCGGTAAGCACCCAAGCAACCGCTCCAGTTGGAAATACAGCAGTTTTGTCATTTATACCAAATCCTGAGAAGCCATCGCGACGTACCGTACCTGTTAAGAAATATTTGTTTTTGTAGTTATACATTAACCTTGCCATTTGGTATAAACTACTTTCCTCTTCTTTTGCCGTTTCTATTTTTCTCAGTGTTGCATCTCCGTCTTGCAATCTATTATATCCTAAAACTTTTATATCAAAATTACTACCTTCAGCTCTGGTACTATTTATATGTCTATTTTCTATACCATATAATAGCGTAACATTCAAATTATGAACATTGTTAAAACTTTTTCTATATGAAACAATATTATCCAAAGTTTGATCCCAACCAATATTATGTTGTTTGAAACCTGTTCCAACTTGTCCAACTCCTCCATATGGATCAAAATTAAATTGATTGGTTGTTCTATAAGCATTTGAATAATTCAGCCTATAGTTAAGTCCATCTATAGGTAAATCAATATCTGCATACAATGTGCTTGATAGATTTAATCGTATGTCTGAATTGTCTTGTTGAAGTACAAGAAAAGGGTTAATTCCATCTACCGGATTTATAATAAATTCTCCCTCATCATCTTTTATAGGTGCCCACGGTTGTATACGAAATATATCTCTTGAAGTGGGACTAACTCCTGAATAATCACTAACAACAGCAAAGGTTTGTGTACCTATTTTTAACCAGTCTGTTACTTTAGATTCTAGATTTACCCTAAAGTTGTATCTAGTATAATCATCCCCAACAAGGAATCCTTTTTGATCTGTAATACCCGCAGATACGAAATAATTGAAATTATCAGTTTTTTGCCTAATACTAATATTATGCATATTTATGCTACCAGTTCTAGTTAATTGATCCCACCAATCTACATCTAAACCAGCATTATATCCATCAACTAAAAAGGTACTCTTTAAATTCGCCGAAAAATCATAATTAGGATTTCTTTGAAGATAATCGGGGGCTATTCTCGCTCCTTCTTGCCAGAAAATCTCCGGATAAAACTCTGCATATTCTGCTGATCGCATTGGACGCATTTTATTTGATGGACTTTGCACAGAATAACTAGATGTATAGTTTATTATAGGTTTTTGATCTGAACTTCCTCCACTCTTAGTTGTTATCACTAAAACACCATTTGCTGCCTGTGATCCGTAGATTGCTGCAGAACTAGCATCTTTAAGCACATCTATTGCTTTAATATCAGAAGGGTTGATATCAACTAAGTTTCCTCTATAAATTATTCCATCTAATATAATAAGTGGTTGATTGGTACTTGATTCATCTGTTTCCCTTCTATTGTCTTTATTATTATGCAACGTATTTCTTCCTCTAACAGATATGGTAGGGTTTTGACCGGCATCAGTCACTGCATTTATATTAACTCCGGCAATAGCTCCTTGCAGTGCTTGAAGTATTGAAACATTTGTTGTTTGTACGGCATTGTCAAGATTAGCACTAGCTATTGAACCAGTTAAATCTTTTTTCTTCACTGTAGCTCCATAACCAACTACAACGACTTCTTCTAAAGTTGTAATGTTTTCTTTTAATGCTATTTCTAAGTTGGTTTTGCCATCAAGCGGTATTTCTTGCGAAATAAAACCTACATAAGATGCAACTATAGTTACTCTATCGCTTGAAACATATAGGGTAAAGGTTCCGTCGAAGTCGGTTTGTGCTCCATTGGTAGTTCCTTTTTCTAAAACATTGGCACCGGGTAAAGGGCTACCATATTCATCTGTTACTTTTCCTTTAAGAGTAATATTTTGAGGGCTATTTGCATCAAGCTTTAATCCAGCCTCTTCAGGCGCATTCTTTTTTGTTATAACAACTTGTCTATCGTCAATTAAATAGCCTAAGTTCGTATTAGAGAATGCACTATTTAATACTTCAGAAAGCTTAGCGTTTTTAAGTTGTAACGAAATTTTTACATCTGGATTTAGAATCCCGTCTTTGTAAAAGATAATGTATTTGCTTTTGCTTTGAATTTCATTAAAAAGTTCCTCTAATGTTACATTGCTAACTTCAATGTCAATTTTTGTCTGGGCATGGTATGTATTAGCATAAACAGAACTAAATCCTATACTGATACATAAAAGAAATATTCTCATAATGATTTTTGCGCATAGGGACAGGAGATAATTACCCCGCATGGCAGTGCATTTAATAAAATTATTCATAATTTTGATTTTTAGGTTGTTTCTATTGCCGCATATTGCGGTGATGTTACTTCTTTGGCCGGGAGATGCTGCAACATCGTCCGGCTTTTTTTATTGATTTTGTGTTTTTATGTCATGTAGTTGTATTTTAATTGGTTATATTAATTTGATTATGGTTTATCTTTTTATATTTTAAATCTGTAGTTTTCGAAATTATTTCGATAACTTTTTCTACGTCTTCCTTTAAATCGAGATACCCAGTAAATGTTTGTTTAGCCAAGTCTTTGTCTTGTATCGTAATAGGGACATTGTAATATCTGGAGAGACGTTTCATGATATATTGAAGGTCATGTTTTTTCAAAACTAAAATTCCATCTCTCCAAGCGAAATAGTGATTTACATCTACTATTTTAGAACTAACTTTTTTGGTCTTAATACTAACATTGGCCTTCGTGCCTGGCGAAATAGTCATGCTTTTGTTCGATAGGTTTTCATCGTAAGTTATATGAACGCTTCCACTCTCTAGTACAACAAAATTATTATCTTCATCAGGGTAACTACTTACATTAAATACTGTACCCAATACTTTAATTTTTTGGTTTTGAGATAGTACCATAAAAGGACTGTTTGCATTATGGGTAACATCAAAAATGGCCTCTCCTTCTAAGTAAACTTCTCGTTTATCTGTTTCGAATAGAGCTGGGTATATTAATTTAGAACCAGAATTTAGCCATACCAAACTACCATCTGAAAGCTTTATTTTCGATCTCTTGCCATATGGGACCAATACAGTATTAAAAGCAGCTTTTTTGTTTTTGGAAGTCTTTTGGGCAATTGTTTTTGAATTGCCAATGTTTACTTTTTCGCCAGTTTTAGAGTAGCTTATCGAAGTAGAGTCACCCTCTATATTTACATCTTCGTTATTAGCTAGTATAAGTGTTACCTTATTGGATTCGTTAACATTAATGCCCTTTGAAGATTTTACAAAGTCTGTAATAGATGGTTTTTCATTATTGTACATAATGTATAGGCCAGTTCCCATTAAAACAGTAATTGAAGCAGCTATTTTTAGAGTATATTGAAGTCGGCGTTTTTTCCTGTTTAAGGCATGTATAGAATGAAAGATTCGCTCCTTCAACTGCTTTTTTTCCTGTTCGGAAAAAGGCTGAGGATTTATATTTTTTAAAGAATCTTTTTTCATAGTGTCCATAATAAGATTAATAGCCGCTTTTTTGACTTATCAAGGAGCTGTTATTAGTATAAGCACCTTATACTTTGTTTATAGACAAATTTTTTTAATTTTTTTTAAGAAAAATTTAATAAGGCATTAACACAAGCTTAAAAAAGCCATTTAATGAATGACATTCCGGAAGCTGTAAAGATTAGAAATAAGATGGGGGACTTTCTTAGAAGTTTTAAAGCTCTATAAATATTAGTTCTAACAGAAGGTACGGAAATGCCCATTATTTGGGCAATTTCTTCATAAGGCATATCTTCAACTATTCTAAGTATAACACTTTTTCTTTGCTTTTCGGTTAGCTCTTTTAAAGCACCTTCGAGCATCATGCTTTGTTTTAGTATGGACTCTGAGTTAATAATTTTAGATTCTTCAGATTCTATACTATTGGTAGAAGATTGTAGAATGGAAAGTGAATCGTCGCTTTGAATAGGAACCACCTTTTTATTATATTTTTTAATTATTTTTCTTTTTAAGGATTTTAACAGATAGTATTTTACATTATCCGTATCGGCTAATTTTGCTTTGTATTTGTACAAATCCAGAAATAAGTCATGAATACAATCTTCTATATAGTCTTTTTCTTTGGTTTGCTTCAAACCATAAAGAAATAAATCGTCAACATACCGATCGTATAACTCTCCTAGCGCACCAGTGTCTCCTTGCTTTATTTTTGCCCAAATAATACTATCAGACAGATTATGTTCTAGATATGCTTTTTTATCTGCTTTCATTAGTTTAGACGTACTTGTTTTTTTGAATACCTTTAAACTACATTGTAACAATTCTGCGTTAATAGCGTGTTAAAGTTCTTACCCCTTCATGTTGGCAAATATCATAATTTTTTTTAAAAATTAATCCATTGAAACATAGTTGTGTTACATAATTAATAAAAAAATGCTTTTCATCGTTTACTTTTATATTTTTTGTAAATATTTTAGGATTGTGTTTTAATTTAATACTTCAGATTTTTTATTTACGGCTATAAATTCTTTAGGCATAGATATTTTTAAATTTATGATATAGTTTCCGCAAAACTTAAAATGTATTAACCTTTGTTAAAGAAGGAGGTTCTAGTAATGTAGCACAATATTTTTCTAATTTTTTGTAATTCTATTATAAAAAACGAGGCTATTTGTTGCTAGTACCAATAAATAACTAGCTGAGTTATTTTATAAAATAATATTGAATATATCTCCAGAGATTATTGTGAATAAGGTGTTGCTCAGAAGAAGTACTATATAAATTTTATCGATATAACTTTTTGTAATACAGTAGCTTTTGTGAATCCGTTCTGCTGCTTTTTAGGAAGATATATAAATTACGGATTGATCTTTTTCATTCTAAACAATAAAAACATCAAAGAAATCATCTTTTCTTTCATTCTTTTACGAAGAATAGAAAAGGCCTTGACCATTTGTTTTTCAACTGTATTTACGGATACGTTTTGAAATTCTGCAATTTCAATATAAGTGAGTCCTTCCTTTTTACTTAATAAGAAGGTTTCTCTGCACTTATTGGGTAATTGTTCTATTTCTTTATTTATGAAGTGCATTATCCTTTTGGTCTCATCTTCATCTTTCACCATAGTCACGAAATCTAAACCTTCAATATATTTTTTTTCTAATGCAGTAATGGCAATTTCTTTTCGATATTGATCAACAAATTCGTTATAAACAGATTTATATAAATAATTTTTAATCGAAATGTCAGCTTTTAATTTTTCTCGCTGTTGCCACATTCTAACAATTACATTTTGCACAATATCTTCCGACTTAAAATCATCTCTGGCCAGATTAGTCGCGTAATCACATAGCTTTTCATAGTAAAGCTCTACGAGATAAGTATAGGCATGAGTATTACCTTTTCTTAATGATCGTATAAGTTTTTTTTGACTTAAAAACTGCTTTTTCAAAGGGTTAGAGAGAATTTTTATTTTAACAAATTTAATTTTTTTTTACAAAAAGTGGTGGTACAGCAATTTTAGTTTCGTTATAAGAGTATAAATGTTATGAAAAAGTGAATATAAATATTGAGAAATTAATTGTAAAATTTCTAGCAAAGGAGGCTGATCTTGAAGAACTCAAACAATTGGAAGTATGGATCAGTAACCCAGAGAATGAGGCCCTATTTTTTGAATTCATAAAGACGAATGCTTTTATAAAAATGACGATGAGCAACTATGATAAAAAGAGGGCGAAAGCAAATATAATACGTCGCATAAAACAAGAAAAAAGTATTTTCTATAATAAACATAAGGGCAATAATATATTTAAGTATGCAGCAGCAGCAATGATTATAGGAGTTTTGGCTGCTACCTATATCTTTAGAAATGATTTATTTGAAGAGCCCATAGAAACGCCTTCTGTGGTTGTTGAAGAACCTATAGAAATGGGCACAGATAAAGCCATCCTTACATTAGAAGATGGTTCTTTTATTGAATTGGATGAAGATGCTGTGTTCGCAACAAAAAATTTGAATAGTAATGGCAAACAAATAGTATATGACACAGAGAGTAAAAGCGCTGAAAAAATAGAATATAACTATTTAACAATTCCGAGAGGAGGTCAATACGCTGTGAAGTTGTCTGATGGTACCCAAGTATGGTTAAATTCAGAATCTCAACTAAAGTACCCAGTAAGCTTTGAAGCTGGAAAGCCCCGTCAAGTGGAGTTGATATATGGAGAAGCCTATTTTGATGTGTCTCCAAGTGCCAAACATGAAGGTTCAAAATTTAAGGTATTTAATAAATCTCAAGAAATTGAGGTGTTAGGAACAGAATTTAATGTAACAGCATATAAGGATGAAACAATTATTTATACCACATTGGTAGAAGGTAGGGTGGTGATTAACACTTCGACCTCTAAGCAAACACTTAAACCAAATGAACAGTCAAGTTTGAATACTGCAAACAACAGTATAGATATAGCAAAGGTTGATGTAAAAGTTGTAACGGCTTGGGTTAATGGCAAATTCATTTTTAAAGGTAAGTCACTAAAAGATATCACCAAAGTACTATCTAGATGGTATGATGTAGATTTTGAATTTGAAAACAAATCGCTCGAAGAAGCTAAATTTATAGGAGAGCTAGGTAAGCGTCAAAATCTGGAAAAAATATTACAATTAATTAAAAACACAAATTATATAAATGCCTATGAAATAAAAGGAAAAAAAGTAATACTAAAATAAAAAAAGAGGGATAGAACTATCTGCATGCGACCGCGAATAAGTCTTCCCTCTCAAGTCGATCAATTAATTAAATGTTTAACTAACTAATACCATGCAAATTTATGGAAATTAAATTAACCAATGTCTGCTTTCCGTTAGGAAAAAGACTTTTACTGATCATTATGAGAACATTCATATTCTTATGTTTTTTTTCAGGATTCGGTGTTACCCCCAATAACGTTCTATCCCAAAATGTTAAAATTGTTATAGATACTGATAAGACGGTAACTGTGGACGAGATCTTTATGATGATCAGCGATCAAACAGATTATGAGTTTATTTATCATGAAGATCTTTTTAAAAACCTCCCCAAAGTACAATTAAAAAAGGGAGTGATTAGAGCCAATAAACTATTGAAGGAAAGTATTTCTAACGATAACGTGCTTTTTGAGTTTACTAGCAATAATACCATTATTATTAAGGAAAAGGATACCACTTCATCTGGTTTAGTAAGTGTACAACAAGGCCACGAAGTATCTGGTACTATTAATGATGTAAATGGACAACCCTTACCAGGTGCTACTATTCTTGAAAAAGGTACAACCAATGGCGTTACAACAGATTTTGATGGTAAATATTCATTAGGACTTTCTAGTGATAATGCAACTTTGGTAATATCCTACATTGGTTTTGCTACTCAGGAAATACCGGTAGCCGGACAGTCTCAGATAGATGTTGTTCTTAGAGAGGTTGTATCGTCTTTAGAAGAAGTTGTAGTAATTGGTTATGGAGCCACGGTGAAGAAAAAAGATTTAACAGGGTCTGTAGCAAGTGCCAATTTAGATAATGCTCTTGAGACCACTAATGTTTCCATAGTTCAAGCATTACAAGGAGCTATTGCTGGTGTTAACATAAGTGCAGTAACTTCTGCCGGTTCAAACCCAGTCATATCTGTAAGAGGACGAAATACGTTGCATAATAATGATGACCGAAACCCGGCTACAGACGAGTCGAATACAAATTTACCACTTATTGTATTGGATGGAATAATATATAGAGGAAGTTTGGTTGATATCAACCCTTCTGATATTAAAGCAATAGATGTGCTTAAAGATGCCAGTTCTGCAGCAATCTACGGATCACAGGCAGCAAATGGTGTTATAGTAATAACGACTAAGAGTGGAGATACTTCAAATAGAAAACCTATAATAAACTATACATCAAGTTATTCAATACAAAGCCCATCCAATAAAATGCGCCCAATGCGTGCGGCAGAATATGAAGAGTTTTATCCGGAAATTTTCTGGCAAGAAGGAGCGAGAATAGCTCCCGATTATCTTCAACGAGATCCTAATTATGATTTTTCAGGAAATCTAAAAAGTACTTTTTTAAGAGACGGGTATAATGCTGGCATAGATGTAGATTGGTGGGATCAGCTAACAAGAAATGGTACCGTAAACATGCATAATATTAGTATTAGGCAAAAAAGAGAGAACTTTAGTTATTTCGTATCTGCTGGTATTACAGACCAAAAAGGGTTTCTGGTAGGTGATGATTATACCAGATATAACTTTAGGGTAAATTTAGAATCAAAAATAAACGATTGGCTAAAAATAGGGACACAAACCTATGCCGTTGTTAGTGATTACTCAGGAGTTAGTCCCACTTCAAGAGATATATTTCGTGTACAACCGTGGGCACCTATAAGAGATGATGAGGGAGAATTTATTGTTGCTCCGGTAGATGGAATTAACCCTTTTCTTGTACTTCAACAAGACAATTCAGATATACGGTTAAACCTATCAAGTACATTGTATGCAGATATTGATTTACCTATAGATGGCCTTAATTACCGAATGAATTATTCAAATGCTTATCGTACTACAAATCAATTCAATTTTGATGCTTTTGGAGCTAGTCAAACAGGATTGGGTTTTAAAGAATATAGAATTGGTTGGGATCAAACTTTGGATAATATTGTTTCATATAGAAAAAGTTTTAACGATGTCCATAATTTGAATGTTACGTTATTATATGGTATAGAAAAAAGACATATCAATATTACAGATTCAGAAGCCAGTAACTTTGAATTAGACATTTTGGGGTATAACAGATTGCAAGCTGGTGACCCTACACTTAACAAAATAGAAACGAGAAAAGAAGAAGAAAGTAGTTTATACCAAATGGCAAGAGTTTTGTATAACTACAAAAACAAATATTTCTTAACAGGTACGGTACGTCGCGACGGTTTCTCTGGTTTTGGTGTAAATGACAAAACTGCTGTATTTCCAACTGGAGCGGTTGCTTGGGTGCTTACCGAAGAAGATTTTGCCAATGACTCTTCATGGCTAAATTTCTTAAAACTTCGAGGGTCTTATGGACAATCGGGTAGACGTGGTATTGAACGACTGCAAACGCTTGCTAGAGTAGGATCTGACCCATCTGTAGTATTCGGAGATGGAGCAACCCCATCGCAAGGACAATCTATTACCAGTTTGGCAAGTAATACGTTAACATGGGAAACTACTACAGGTCTTAATGTTGGAGTTGATTTTCAGGTCATGGATTCTCGACTTGGTGGTAGCATTGAATATTATAATAATAAAACAGAAAATATTCTTTTTGGTATTGCACTGCCTAGAACAAGTGGTTTTAGTGGTATTAATGCTAATATTGCCGAGGTAGCTAATAATGGAATTGAGCTTACTTTAAATGGAACCATCGTGAAGAATGATGATTTCCAATGGAATGCATCTTTTAATTTCAATAGAGTAAGAAATGAAATAGTCTCTATTTTAGGACCTTCTAATGATAGCGATAACGATGGGCAAGAAGATGATTTAGTTGGAAACCGGTTATTTATAGGAGAACCTCAAAATGTTGTTTACGATTATGACATTATAGGGATGTGGCAAATAGCAGATGAGACCAATGGAAATTTACCAGATGGTTTTTTTCCTGGAACATATAAGCTTGGGGATTTAAACGGAGATGGCGACATTTCTTCATTAGACGATAGAAGAGTTATTGGGTATGCCGATCCATCATATAGATTTGGTATAGCTAATACCATTACTTATAAAGATTTCACTTTTTATGCATTTATTAACTCTATTCAAGGAGGCGATAATTATTATTTAGGAGATGATGCTATTCACTCAGTAAGGGAACAGTTATCCTTTACTAACATCCCTAGCGGAGGTTTCGACTTTTGGACTCCTGAAAATCCGAATGCACGATACAGAAGGTTGGATACCGGTTCACAATTTGGTGGACGACCATATTCATCAAGAAGTTTTGTTAGACTACAAGATGTTACGCTATCCTACAATATTCCAAATAAGGTAAAGGACATGATTGGGCTTAGCAGCGCTAAATTATTTATTAGCGGTAAAAACCTTTATACCTGGACCAAGTGGAACGGATGGGACCCGGAAACAGGCGCCGGTTTCGGAGCAGGCGGTGTGCCTACAATGAAAAGTTATTCATTAGGGTTAAATGTAGAATTTTAAAAAAGTGTGATTATGAAAAATTTAAGAAAATTAATATGGATTAGTTTAATCTTGATCACTGCAGGTTCTTGTGATGAACAAGATTTTTTAAAGGAAGAAGCATTCGATTTTTACTCTCCTGGAAACTCATATACTTCACCAGTACAAATAGAAGCAGCAATTACTAAGTTACACGAGAATGTAAGAGTTATGTTATTCGAAAATACCGATAACAGTTTTATTTTTCAGTATACTGCAGATTATGCGTATGATGCCATAGCGCCGACCCATGCATTAAACTCTTGGGCAGATAAAGTGACTCCAGAAGCTGGAGAAGTAGATTGGATGTGGGACAGATTTTATAAAATTATCTTTAATACGAATGTTATTATAGGAAGAATAGATGCTGTAGCGTATAGTTCTGAGCAGGAACGAGCGGCACATATAGCCGAAGCCAAGTTTTTCAGAGCTTGGGCCTATAGAGGATTAGGTATTATTTTTGGAGGCGTACCTATTGTTTTAGAGGAGACTACAAGCCCAAAAAGAGATTTTGTTAGAGCCCCTAGGCAAGATGTTTGGAATTTGATTATTCAGGATTTAACTGAGGCTATTCCTAATTTACCTGGAACAGATGAAGTGGCAGATGGGCGAGTAACCAAAGGAGCAGGAAATCATCTTTTAGCAGAAATGTACATTATAGTACAAGATTATGTTAAAGCCATTGCTGCTGCTACAGAAGTTATCGATAACTCAGGATTTACATTAATGCAGAATCGTTTTGGGTCTAGAAGTACAGAACCGGGAGATGTGTATTGGGATCTTTTTAGAAGAGGTAACCAAAATAGAGGCTCTGGCAATACCGAAAGTATTTGGGTAAGTCAATATGAGTACCTTACTCCAGGAGGAGGTAACGGAGATAACTTACCTAGGTTTTTAATGCCCTTGTACTGGCAACTAGAAGATAATAACGGAGAAAGTTTGTTCACAGGACCTAATGAGAATTTTGGTGGACGTGGCATAGGTTGGTGGGCTCCTACGGAATATTGGCTAGTTGATGTTTGGGCAGGTGGTAATGCAAACGATATGAGAAACTCAGAGTATAACATTATTCGCGATATAGTTGCCAACAACCCCGCATCTACCTTTTTTGGGCAACCCATTGTAGCTAGTGGAGCAATCCAAAATTTTAAAGACAATAGAGACCCTTTTGATAGATGGTGGAACGTCATCGTTGCAAAAGGTGCTCCTTTAGGTAATTTCCCTGAAGAAGTCGTAGCAGATCCAGTAACTGGTTTAAATACTAATGATGCAAATCATTCTTACCGTGATCGCTATTTAATGCGATTAGCTGAGACCTATTTACTAAGAGCAGAAGCACATTTGCTTAATGGAGATACTGGTAGTGCGGCTAATGATATAAATGCCGTAAGAACACGAGCAAATGCTCCTCTAGTAGATGCAGCAGATGTAGATATGAATTACATTCTCGATGAACGCGCTAGGGAACTTTTTGGAGAAGAACTACGTCTTTTAACCTTAATGCGAATGGGGAATATTGTAGAGAGAGTGAGAATGTACGACCCTATGCATAATGGAACATTTGCATCTAATAACATTAACGATCACCAAAATCTATGGCCTATACCAAATTCTGAAATTGAACGAAATACCGAAGCAGTTTTAGAACAAAATATAGGATACTAAATTTGTAATTATTATATTATTTTGAGTTGGTTCGATTTAGTAGTGAAGATGAGACTTGACCTGTTCAAGTCTCATTTTTTTTAATAAAATTTAATATGAAAAAATTAAGAATACCCTTACTATTACTGTGTTTTTTTATAAGCACAAAGGGCGTTTCTGCTCAGCCTAAGTGTACTAATCTTGACTCGTACAATGTTGTTTGGCATGAACAAAGTAAAAACAGTGCAGAATCTATGCCCGTTGGAGGCGGAGATATTGGATGTAATGTATGGGTAGAAAATGGCGAATTAATATTATATGTACAACGAAGTGGGAGTATTGCAGAGACCAACGAATATTTAAAATTAGGTCGTGTACGTGTGAAATTAAGCCCAAATCCTTTTTCAGCTCGTGGAGATCACCATAAGTTTAGTCAGGAGTTAAAGCTTCACGATGGTTATATAGAGATTCAAGGAGAAAAACAACACAAAGGAAAAACATTAAAGTCAACATTGCGTATATGGGTAGATGTTCACCGGCCTATGGTTCACATAGAGGTTGAAGCAAACCAAAAGATTAAAGTAGATGTTGCTTATGAAAATTGGAGAATGAAGGATGAAGTTATCACCAACGATGGTCGAAGACATTCTACCTTTAATTTAGATAGCTATCCTGGGAAAGTTTTGCTTTCTAAAGATGATGTTGAACAGCAAAAAGAACATATTGTTTTTTACCATCGTAATCCAGATGATAAATTGCTTCCAGACCTACTAATTGAACAGCAAGGATTAGAGGCATATAAAGCAGAGATAACAGACGATCTTAAAGGACGTATTTTTGGAGGTATGCTTTACGGCGATGGTTTTATAGCATCAAAAACCACCACTGACGAATATCAAGGTAAGCATTTTACCGCGTGGCATATGGTTTCTAAGAAAAAGAAAAAAAAGCATCATATTAAATTGGTTTCCCATATCTCACAAACAAATACTGTAGAAAATTGGCAAAAAGGTTTGGATGAGATATTAATGGATCCAATAGCTAAGAATACAGAACAAGCCTATAGTGCTTCTAAAGCATGGTGGCATGAGTTTTGGTCCAGAAGTCATATTTTCATTAAGCCCGAAACACCTGATAAAAAGGATAAAGCATGGGTAATAGCACGTAACTATCAATTATTTCGTTATCAATTGGGATGCAATGCCTTTGGGGAGTACCCTACAAGGTTTAACGGCGGAAACTTTACTGTAGATTCTGGATTAATTGAAAAAAGAAGAGATTTCGGTCCAGATTTTCGTGCATGGGGCGGTGGCGTCTTTACAGCTCAGAACCAGAGGTTAATTCATTGGCCGATGCTAAAAACGGGTGATTTTGATGCTATTCTACCTCATTTCGAATTGTTTCGTAAAGGGTTGCCAGGAGCAAAAGCTCGAGTAAAGGAACATTTTGGTCATGATGGTGCTGTTTATAGTGAGTATACTAATGTACCGGGATTAGCATTGGGTGCTGGTTACGGATGGTCGGAAGGATCTCGAAAAAGAGGAACAGAAGTGGCTCTGGGAGATGAACGGGCAAATGGCGCAAAAGGATATAATAGTATCGTAGAAAAGGGTGTTATGGCTAATCCTGCTATTTCTTACCATTGGGAGTCCCAATTGGAAAATGCGTACATGATCATGGAATATCACCGCTATACAGGTAAGGATATTACTAAATATTTACCCTTTATAAAACAATCTGTAATCTTTTTCGATGAGCACTATCGTATGCGGGAAAAGATACGTAGAGGTAAAGAGTTGAACGACTCGGGTAAATTAGTGTTTTACCCATCCACATCTTGTGAAACCTATCGGGGCGCAAAAGATCCTGTAGATGTAGTATCCGGGTTGGAAGCTTGTTTAACGTCTTTATTAAAATTGGATGAAGCTTATGTGAGCACAGCAGAAAAGAAATACTATAAAGCATATCTGGATAGACTGCCTGGATATTATTATGATGAAGTAAAGGGAGATACCATTTTAAAACCTGCTGAAAGCTGGAAATTTTATCTAAACTCTGAATGCCCACAATTCTACCCGCTGTTTCCTTTTAATAGATTCGATATGGGAAAAGACGATATGACGGTTTTTCATAACACATGGAAGCATGGCGAGTTTCCAAAGAACATGGTGATTAGCTGGCATCAGGATGGTATTTTCTTTGCCCGTATGGGGATGACGGCAGAAGCAGAAGATTACAATACCAAAAAATTAATGAGCTCAGAACGTAGATTCCCTACCTTTTGGGGCCCCGGACATGATTGGGTACCTGATCATAATTGGGGAGGATCTGGAATGATTGGCTTGCAGGAAATGTTGATGCAATGTTTTGAAGACAGAATCCTATTGTTTCCTTCTTGGCCCAAACATTGGGATGTTGATTTTAAACTTCACGCACCTAAAAATACAACCATAGAAGGCATCTTAAAAAATGGAAAACTTATTGAACTTAAAGTAACTCCCGAAAGCAGGAGAAAGGATGTCGTTGTGCTAAATTAGCGTGAGTTCGACATAAGAACAAGCCTGTTTTAGGTGTGAAAGTCAATAATATAAAGTGTTTGTCTCCTTGAGCATTATCGAAATATAAAATGTATTTTATATTGAAGATACCTAGCGAAGCTTAACGAAAGGTCATTAAAACCTGAAAGTTTAAATAGGTTTCGATTGCGCTCTTGATATAAATCGTAAGTTGTTTATTTTTAATAAAATAACGTGAATCATGGATAAGAGAATTTATGTTGGTGTGTGACCCAGACTTGTTTCAGAACTATTTTTTTACTGTCACAGTGCTCTCCTCTTTAAATTAAAGCCGGGAAATGAATTTCGATTTTGATAAAAATTGGAAGAAAGAGGCGTTTTATTAAAAATAACAAACAAATATAACCCTCCGAATCCCGATCTCATCGGGATCCACTTCCCTTTTTAAAAGGGAGGAACACCTTGAATTCTTAAGCAAGATTCACCTTTAGTTTAGCCTAAGATAAAAATCAATAGATTTCAAAAGGAAAAAGAAGGGTGAACTTTCGAATTCACTAGATAAAGATCTATTTAACGTATTAGTCCCTTCTATTTTCCTTTTAGAGTTGCAAGAACCAATTAGAATTTTAGTTTTTAAGGACTTTTAAAGGTCTTAGTTAACGCAACATTTTTGTTTAATCTAAAAGTAAAAATATGAAATTCAGAGAAGTCTTAGGGATAGATGTTAGTAAAAAGACATTGGACATTTATTTGCATTGTTCGTCCAAACACAAGGTTTTCGCCAATGACTGTCAAGGTTATCTTTTATTAATTGAGTGGTTGGGCAAACAAGGGATACCCAGGGAGGCTTTGTTGGTTTGTTTTGAGAACACTGGGATCTACTCCAGGTCTCTAGCTGATTTTCTTTGGCATAATGGGTTTAATTATGTGATGGAGAATGCACTACAGATCAAGCGTTCTATGGGAATAGTCAGGGGCAAAACAGATAAGGTAGATGCCCGGTTAATAGCCAAATATGCGTATTTACGAAAAGAGGAACTTGAACTAAGCCAGCCAAAGGGGCAACTAATAAAAGCCGTAAGTGACTTATTAACCCTTAGGGACCGTATGGTTAAACAACGTGCAGGCTATAAAGCTTTTTTAAAGGAATTACTGTTAGGGCAAGATCATTCAGATTTATTAGTTGGAATACATCAAAGGCTTATAGAAACGCTTTCCGAAGAAATCCAAAGTATACACACCCAAATCTTAGCTTTAATAAAATCCGACGCAATGATCGAAAATCAATATCAATTGATCTCCAGCATCAAGGGAGTAGGCTTTGTGGCAGCCTGTTACTTTATTGTATCGACAGATGCTTTTAAACGATTTAAAAATCATAGAAGATTTGCTTCTTATTGTGGTGTAGCTCCTTTTAAACACCAATCGGGGAGCAGTATTAAAGGAAAAACCAGAATCAGCCATTTGGCCAACAAGAAGATGAAAAACATTTTGAACATGACAGCTATGGCTGCAATTAACCACAATAAAGAACTTAAAAGATATTATCAGAACAGAGTCGAGCAGGGAAAAAACAAAATGAGTACAATCAACATTATAAGGAATAAAATAATAGCCAGAGTCTTTGCCGTGATTAACAGAAACTCACCTTATGTAGAGATTAATAAATTCGCAGCTTAATTATTTGGTTTTATCTTAGAACACGTTAAAATACAATCATTTTTCTTACATCGAACTCATGTTGATTAACAACAACAAATAACTCCCAATCCACCATAATAAAAGACTTTATGGCTAAATGATTATATGACTGTTGTTTTGATAGAATTATGAGCTAAAACTCATTTATACTAACTTGTAAAAATGAATTGAAGTCGTAAGGAAATTTAGAATTATTTACAGATTTGTATGTCTTACAAAATTTATCAAATATAAACCGCGCTTTGTTGCTACTACCAGAGTCAACCATATTGTGTATTAAATAAAACAAAGCTGTTTCATTTTGATCGTCTAATTCTAGAATATAGTTGCAAGCAAAATACACGAGTTCAGGTTGGTTTTCACTTTTATTATTTTTTATCAGAAAAATTAATTTGTCGATAAGCTCAAAATTAAATGCAGTACGAAAATCCAGAAGCCATTCTTTTTTCACTACAGGCAAAAAACGTCCTTTCTTTATATAAGGAACAAGATTGTTTAATGTTGTTGTATTATTTTGGATTAACGAAACGACTTCTTTGTAATCGCAAGGAATGGTTGAAATATCGCTCAGCTTCCAAAAATTATTTTCAAAAGCTACATCAATTCCGTCTAGGTGTTTTAATGCTTTTTTTAGCCGATTTAAAGTAACACTTCTATTATTCGATATTTTCGAACTCGTTAAATTACCCCATATAATCTGTGTGAGTTCATCTTTAGCAATACCCTTTGGGTTTTTAATGGTATTGAAAAGTAGCAATAAAAAAAGCTCTCTGGGTTTTGGTGTGAAGGATGAAGTTATGTTTTCGCCCACAGCATTGAGGACTTTAAACCCACCAAATAGATTAATGGACCCTTGCGGAGAAGCATTAGAAGGATTAACAGAACCATGCTTTCGTTTAATTGAAAACACGTTTTTCTTAAAAACTAGAAAAACTAAGATTAGCAGCAGAATAACAATAAAAACTCCAATTACTATGTCTAATAGTGTTCCTTCATTTATATTTTCAACATTCCTAATACTCAATATTTTTATTTCTTCATCACTAAGTGCCCTATCCCATATATATAAATCATCGAGCAAACCATCAAAGAAATTATTTTGCTTAATGCTATGCCCCAAAAGCAAGGGGCCTTTTCCATTAAAGGAAGGATGATTCCACGATACACCAACTTTTTTTCCATCAATAAAAATACTCTGTTCTCCATTATCTATATTATATCGAGCAACGATATGATACCATTTTGACGGTAGTAAAGTATCTGAAGAAGAAATATCTGTGGTAAAAAAACCAAAATAAGGCTTCCCGTTTCTAATATTTATATGAAGCCCTTTACGGTACGAGTTAGAGGTGCTACCCAGAATACAATAATCTTGATAATTCCCTTTATTCGAAAGCTTAGCATAAATGCTTATTGTAAAACTATTATTTACAATGTTATATTTTTCTACATGGCTTAATTCCAGAAATGTCTTATTTTCAAATTTTAGTACAGAACCTCTTTCAAGATCATTAACAAACACGCCTCCCTCATGTTTTTGAAAAGGAGACACTGAATTTTCCAGACTACTATCAAATTTATAATAAGCAGAAATCCCTTGATTAACACCCAATTGTTCTCCAACAAATTTTATATGTTGTTTATCAAGATCGATATGTAATGGTAACGGTTGAGGCGAAAAGCGGTACCCGGTTTTAATAGGGGTAAGGTTAATGTCTTCTTTTTCATCAATCGGAAAAGAAAAAACACCATCTGTTAGGCATTGATCATTATGTTTCCAGGTTATTTGTGATAGTGTAACGCCATTAGAACTTACCGTACCATACACTCTTGGTTGATCATTAAGCAAAGGAGTTAGTTTATGGATTACATTCCCAGGTTTGTTGTTTGAATAAAAAATAAAATTAGGGACTTTGCCGGCTTTTTTCCAACACTCTAGGAAATGTTCAAGAAAATATGCATTTGTGCTTAAATTATATATGTTATCGGGTAAGTCTTTTTCTTTAAAAAAAGGGCTAGCAAAACTTTTAAGAGACATGAACTGCTGTGTTTTACTATTTTTACTCAGTACAGATGCCCCTTCCCATATAACAGAAGTGTGGACAGGATATTCGTAAACGTGATCATCAAAATTTACCCAATACTTACTCGCAACCGATTTATCTGATGTATTAAAAATAACTAGCTTTTTATTATTTAATAAAAGGTTGCTTATGTCTGGCCATGTTTTATTCTTAGGTAGAACAAATATTTGATTTAAAAGATTTTGTTTGTTTAATGCACTAACAAAATTTTCCTCACTTCCATTATAATGAATGAATAAAGGAAATATCATGTTTTTTTGTTTCAGATAATCACCAATTTTATTCAGTACAACAGAAAAAGGGACTTGAGAAGAGTCCTTAAACACAACATTTATGGTCTTATTATCCGTATCGTTCTTTAGTGATAACGAAAGTCCCGGATTTTGCACCTCCAATAAAGAATGCAAAGAACGATTTAAACTTTTAATATTGGTAAACTCTCCAATGGCAAAGCAGTAATCGGTAATGTTATCCGCCTTTACATTTAACTTACAAAACAGAACACAAAATAAGGTGCAGGCAATATGAATAATTTTTTTATGTCTGTATTTGTTCGGGTGGTTCATTTTTTATTCACCTAAAATAGTAGTTCGAGTATTTTACGAGGCTAACAAATATAAGCCATATATTATATATAAGCCAGTCGGAACTAAATGGAATACATGCTTTAAAATTTACTCAACTAAAAGCCCTCTCAAGGTATTTAATCTAAAAAAGTAAATTAATTCTTAAGTCGCATTAAAACAGCGCTGTATGGCTGTTTTTGTATGGGCTAGATTTGTTTTTTAAGGCTTTTGTAAGGTTTATGTAAGGGCTATTTATAATCATGAAACTACATTTAGATTAAAATTAACAATCAAACTTTTCGAACTTGTTTAATATGTTATTAGGAGTACTAAAGTACATAGGTTTAATTCAATTTGCTGTCATGATTTTTTCATTTCCGAATGTAAATGAAGAAGCAAAACGTTTTGAATTTAACAAGGTTAAAATGGGAGGCGATTTTCGAATTATTGTTTATGAGAAAGAAGAGGAGAAGGTATTAGCTCCAATAGAAAAAGCCTATCAACTTGTAGATTCTTTGGTCGAAATATTTAGCAGTTATTCAAACGATAGTTACTTAAGTAAATTAAATACATATAAAACACTAACTGCACCGCCAGCCGATTTGGTAAAGTTGATGGCTCGTTCTCAAGAGGCTTTTGAGAATAGCAATGGATACTTTGATATTTCCATACAACCCGTTATCGATATTTGGAATCAGGCAGCTAAGACATCTCGATTACCAACAAAACGTAAATTGAAAAGAATTGGAACTTCCATTGGATTTTCTAATGCTGTGCTTAGGCTGGATTCACTTAGCTTAGAAATAAGTAAAAGTTCAAAAGTGAATTTAGGAGGCATCGCAAAAGGATATATTATTGATAAAGTATATCAACATTTATATAATCTTGGATTTAATAATTTTTTAATTGAAGCAGCAGGAGATATAAGAGTTTTTGGTGCCCCTCCAGAAAAACCGTATTGGGAAATAAGTGTTTCGTCGGACGACAATTCAAAGTTTAATGTAAAACTATTATCGGGTCAAGCGATTGCAACATCTGGAAGTACTTATAGATTTAGATGTATAGAGGGACGTAAATATTCTCATATTGTTAACCCTAAAACCTTAACTCCGGTTACTCATAACAATACATCAACCGTAATTGCAAATGATGCCACAACTGCAGATTATTTGGCATCAGCTTTAAATATAGTTCGAGATTCCAAAACGATTAATACTATAATAAAAAAAGAAGAAAACTCAGAGTTTATAATCTTCTCAAACAATGGCATTATTCTAAAGAGTAAATTATTTCCATTTATAGAACAATCACTGAATTAGTAAAAAAGAATACGAAAGATTAAAATATATAACTATGATTAAAATGAAAATGATTTTTACCGTCTTGTTGATAACTCTCGGATTTCAACTTAATGGGCAAAGCATTTTTACACTAGGTGAAAACACAAAGATACATGTTAAAGGAGCTTCTAATGTTAGCGATTGGGAACTTGAGGCTTTAGGGTATAACTGTGAACTAGAATTAAACGATTCAACCCCTTTGGAAGTAGGGCTTAAGTCTATTTCGAAGTTGAATTTCGAAATACCAGTTGATAAGATTGTAAGTGAAAGAGGGCCGATTATGGACAAAAAAGTTCGAAATGCTTTAAAGTTTGAACAACATCCGAGGGTGACATACACTTCAACCTCAAATGAACTTACAGAAGTTGATGGCCATAAAGTTACTATACTATTTCATGGTATTTTGAGCATGGCTGGGGTAGAAAAAAATGTAGACATTAAAGTAAGGGGAGAATTTAGCAACGATCAAAAAACGTTAAAAATGCAAGGGGAAAAGGCCTTGAAATTATCAATGTTTGATATTGAGAGACCAACAGCATTTTTTGGGAAGCTTACTACAAACGATGATATAGAAATTAAATTAGATTTAACCTTTACTAAGACAATAAAACAATGAGAATAACTGGCTTTTTATTTTGTATGGTACTGTGGTGTCATTATACAATAGGACAGAGTGATTTTAAAGCATACAACCAAAGTATAGATGGAACAGATGTTACATTTAAAATGGTACCCATAGAAGGAGGTGTTTTTACAGTTGGAGCATCAACAAAGGATAAGAATGCAGAGGCCGATGAATTACCGCGAAAACAAGTTGAGGTTGAATCTTTTTGGATGGGGGCATTCGAAGTTACTCGTGCCGAATTTTTTCTTTTTAGAGATGCCACGCGGGACTTATTACCAGATGGAAAAATGAACGCTAATGTTATTTCCAGACCTTCCAGTCCATATGAGGATCCATCAAAAGGTTTAGGAGATAAGGATAAAGAACCCGCAGTAGGAATGACACAATATGGTGCACTTTCGTATTGCAGGTGGTTGTATCAAAGAACAGGTGTTTTTTATCGCTTACCCACAGAATGCGAATGGGAATACGCGGCTGGGAAAGGCATTGACAAGCCTTACTTTTTCGGCAAGAAAAAAAGCAAACTTAAGGAGTATGCCTGGTATAGTAAAAACTCGAATGGTGAGTTTCATGAGGTTGGACTAAAAGCACCAAACCCCAATGGTTTGTACGACATATACGGAAATGTGGCCGAATGGTGTTTAGATCAATACTATGCTGATTTTTATGCAACTATTAAAGAGCATGAAAAGGGGCCTTGGGGAATGCCAAATGCTTTGTATCCGCGATCTGTTAGGGGAGGTTCTTTTAAGGATGATGCTTTGGGGTGTAGAACATCTAACAGAATAAGTTCTACAGACGATTGGAAAGCACGTGATCCGCAAATCCCGAAAAGCTTTTGGTGGAATACAGATTCTGAATTTGTAGGCTTTCGTTTGGTGCGACCATTGAAGCAGCCTACAGAAGAAGAGGCAGAGGAATTTTTCTCCTCATTTTTAGAATAAAACAAATACTAATTAGGAATCAATAAAACATTATATAATGAAAAGACGTGAGTTTATAAAATCGGCGGCAATTACAGGAACAGGGATGTTAGCTGCACCTAATGTATTAGGAGCAAGTGTTGGAATAGGAAATCAGGATCGACTTAAAATAGCTTTAATTGGTTGTGGAGGAAGAGGAACAAGTGCTGCATTAGATGCACTTAGGTGTGGTGTGCCATCAGAACTTGTAGCCATGGCAGATTTGTTTTCAGATGTAATAGAAAAGCAGTACAAAGCATTAAGCGACAGGGTAGATGATAAAACACAATTAAAGGTTACAGAAAAGACTAAGTTTATTGGACTTCAGGGATTTAAAGAAGCTATTGCTTTGTGCGACATTGCTTTTATAACAACACCAGCCGCATTTAAACCAGTAATATTTGAAGAAGCCATTAAACAAGGAAAACATGTTTTTATGGAAAAACCGGTTTGTGTAGATGCATATGGGTTTAAAAAAATTCTGGAAACAGCTGCATTAGCTAAAAAGAATAAACGATATGTGGCTGCAGGACTTCAAAGAAGGTATTCGCAAGGCTATCAAAAAATAGTAGAATTGATTCATGATGGTACTATAGGTGATGTGTTTTCGGCAGAATGTTATTGGTTTGGAGGGCCTATTGGTGATTTAAGCAGACCACGAAAAGATTCGTGGACAGAAATGGAATTTCAAAACAGACATTGGCGTTCCTTTTCATGGGTAAGTGGTGGTAACATCATAGAATATCATGTACACAATCTGGATGTTATAAACTGGGCATTGAAGCAGGATAATCCATTATCAGTGACAGCACATGGAGGAAAAACACCAGAAAAATTATACTCAGGCTCGCTTGGTGGTTTCGACAGTGTTTCATCGAACTTTAAGTACGAGAATGGCATATCTGTTCATAGTTACAGTCGTAACCTTCCAAATTGTTCAAGCAAGAATGGCGAGTGGTTTTATGGAACCAAAGGAAGAGTTGTGATTACCGGAAATGATGCAAAGGCTTATAACAATAAAGGAAAGCTGATTTTTGATATCAAAGAAGAATACGAAGGGAAATTTCATGGGGTACATAGTGCGGTACAAAAGACTTTATTAGAAGCGATTTATCATAAGAAGAAATACATAAACGAAGCATTTTATGCCGCCAATTCGTGCATGACAGGGGTATTTGGACGTATGTCGGCATGGTCTGGGAAAACTTTAAATTGGGAAGACGCTATTGCTTCAGAAATAAAATTGTTTGATTATACAAGTGAAACAGACTTTAACAGCACACCTCCAATTGTACCATTGGCAAATGGGGATTATCCGGTTCCGGTACCCGGTAAAACGAAAGTGATATAATAATTAAAAACAAATAGAAGAAATACATTGTGATTAGAATTATTTAAAATCTAATCACGCCTACTTAGTTACGAGGTGATTTCGCTTTCGCGAAATCACCTTATTATTTACAGCATAGGTTGGGTTGTATTATAAAAGCCGATTGTTTCTATTTCCGAAGAAGGAAAACGAAAACCAAAAGTCTTTTAGGTTGGCAGATATTCTTTTGAGGGAATGTCTTCTGGACTTATATGATGTTCATGATACAGCATAGGATGAACGATTAAATTTTTGCAAAAATCAGTACATAATAGACCCCTGTCAAAATAAAAACACTACCAGCAACATAGCGCATAACCTTTTCAATTTTTGCTATTCTATTATAAAAAAGGCCTATGCTATTAGCTGCGAACGCCAACAAATATGTAAAAAGAAGTACAGGAAGTCCAGTGCCAAATGCAAAGATAACCGGTAAATAAAGACCATTACCGTTAGATATGGTCATGGGTATAAGTATACCAAAAAATAATGCACCACTATAAGGGCAAAAAGCCAATGCAAAGACAACCCCAATTAAAAAAGAACCTAATAAACCTTTATTTTTAAAGGTTTCCGAAAGTTTGCTGGAAAAACTAAATTGACCTAAAAAATTAAGTTTGATTATATTGAGCATGATCAATCCAATAAAGATAAGCAATGGTCCTAAGTATTTTTCACCATTTTGATTAAAGAAGCGTGCTATGTGGAATTTACTAGCCCCAAAGTAAAGTATTAAGCCTATGGTTGTATAACTAAATGCTCTGCCAAGGGAATACATTAAACCACTTAAAAGCACTTTCTTTTTACTTGATATATTTTTAGATATAAATGCTGTCGCAGTAATATTTGTAGCCAAAGGACACGGGCTAATGGCCGTCATTAGTCCTAATACCAAAGCAGATAAAAAAGGTAAGTTTGTGCTTTCTAATAATGATTGCAAATGATCCATTAAAGATTCATTAACTCGTTTTCGATTTTTAATTTCAACTCTTTTACAAATGCCTCTTTTTCATTACCCTTCATGAATGCAAATTCAGTTAAATTAATATGCTTGTCTTTGCCATTTTGGATAACATTTAAAAAAAGAGATGTACCAGAAGCTTCAAAAGTTTCAGCTATTTTTTCATTTTCCTTTTTATCTACATTGATGACCAGAAAAGTTATTTTTCCTTCTTTTAATTCTTTTGAGAAGTAAGTTTGTAGTGTGTATTCAGTATTTGCTTCTATGGCATTGCATGTCATACATCTATGCGTGGAATGAAAATCTACGACCTCGATTTTAGAAATGGTTTTATCTGTGGTTGAGGTAGAGCTTTTATTTTGACCATTACAGGATGTTAAGATCAAGCTTAAAGTTAAAATTGATAAGAATTTAAATGATTTCATTTTTATTTGTTTTTTAATTTATAAGATTAAATTGAATACGTATCCCGATAGTATTATACAAAGAGTCACTACTCCGAAAAAAATACCAATAAGTTTAATCGACATCACTTTTTTTAGCAACATCGCCTCGGGTAATGAAAGACCAACAACGCCCATCATAAAAGCAATTGCAGTTCCTAATGGTATGCCTTTTGCCACTAACACTTGAACAATAGGAAGTATACCAGAAGCATTGGAATACATTGGAATGGCAAGAATCGTAGCAACAGGTACAGCAAACAAATGTTCTTTACTCATATATTGCTCAAAGAAACCTTCTGGAATATAGCCATGCATCAATCCACCTATTGCAATCCCTACAATAACATAGGGGATAATGCCTTTTAATATTTTTAAGACCTCATTCCAGATAATAGGAAGCCGCCTTATAAAAGGTTGTTTTTCCTTCAGGAATTTATCTTGCTCTCTTTGTGCATTTGCTAAGACCTCTTTAACCCAGGGAGTTAGTAAATGCTCCAAATTCAGTTTTTGAAGAATAAAACCAGAAATAGTTCCTAACAATACACCGCTTAGTATATAAAGTATTGTTATCTTGACCCCGAACAACCCCACAAAAAGACCTATGGCCACTTCATTGACCAAAGGGGATGTAATTAGGAAAGCAAAGGTCACACCAAGAGGTATTCCACCCCTTACAAAGCCAATAAATAAAGGTACCGACGAACAAGAACAAAATGGGGTTACTACGCCAAAAAGACTCGCGAATAAATATTCCAGACCATATAACTTATGCCTCGAAAGGTAGTTTTTAACCTTATCAATAGGAAAGTAACTATTAACGATTCCCATAAGAAAGATTACCACAAAAAGGAGCATTAAAATCTTGGTGGTATCGTAAATAAAAAAGTTTAGAGCTTCAGCCAGATGGTTTTTGGCTTCCATTTTTAAAATATCATATACCAACCAATTGGCTATATTTTGTATCCAATCGAACATTTAAGATGAAGCTTTAATATGATGATTTAAAAAAGCTTTTAGTTAAGCAATTCCAGGACTTCTTGTTTGGATGGGATTCTACCTTTTGTGGTAACAACATCATCAATAACTATGGCAGGAGTTACCATAACATTAAAGGTCATTATTTCCACAATATCCTCAACCTTTTCAACAGTAGCGTCAATATTATTTTCTTTTACAACCTCCTCAACAAGGTTGGTTAATGTTTTACATTTTGGGCATCCCGTTCCTAAAATTTTAATCGATTTAGTCATAATTCTATAATTTGTTTACTGCCAATAAGCAATATGTTTTAAAAAATCAATCAAAAAAATTATTGAATAAAGACTTGGCTGTGTTCCAATTTTCCTGATTAATACAATATTTTATTTTTGGAGGTTTTAATTCGCCTTGAATTAAACCGGCATTTTTTAATTCTTTTAAATGTTGGGAAACAGTAGATTGAGCTAAAGGAAACACATCGACCAAATCACCAGTAAAACAACAAGATTGAGCTCCAAGATGCTTTAAAATTGCAATACGGGTAGGATGGCTTAAAGCTTTTGCAAATTTGGCTAAAACTTCAGTGTTTTCACTGTATTCTATATCCTCTAAATGTCTCTTCATATTCTTTATCGTAAATGTACGATGGATAGAAGCCCATAAACGATGACATTTGTCATGCTCGTTTAATTTTAACAAAAAGAGATCTGAAAAGTTCATTCAGAACAAAATGAAGAATCTCTTAGCAAATAAACACTAGCTTATTTACTAAGAGATTCAATTACTTATTATTTGTGTATTCGTGACATCCGGATTCATTTTCATTTCTGGCAATACAGTCCGGATCTCAATTCAATAAATCAACTAAAATTTCGAATCCTTACGCCTCTTTTTTACTTGTTTAACCATTTTACCAAATGCCTTATCCTTCTTTCTACGCTCGGATACATCCATTTCAAAATGCTGTTTTTCTTTAACCATCTTACTAAAATTATGGTATGCACCCTCGTCGATGTCACCATTTTCAATAGCTTCAATTACAGCACACCCTTTTTCCCCGGTATGAGAACAATCTTTAAATTTACAGTTTTGGGCATGTTCCAGAATAGACTCAAAAGTAGTTTCCAAACCGTCAAAAGTATCAGCAATACCTAGTTCCCGCATACCTGGAGTATCTATAATCACACCACCGCTTTTTAAAACAATTAATGCTCTGTGTGTAGTAGTATGCTTTCCTTTGTTTACACTAGAGCTAATTTTGTTAACCTTCATTTGAACGCTCCCCGCAATTGCATTTAATATGGTTGATTTTCCAACTCCCGAAGACCCTAAAAGGCAATAGGTTTTGCCTTTTTCTATAAGTTTAGTTATCTGGCTATATCCTTCTGTTAAATTACTGGAAGTAATTATTGAGGTGTTTTTTATTCTACGGGCTATGTTATCTATAATTGTTTCTAAGGCACTTTCCGTAATTAAATCTACCTTATTTAAAATAATTACAGGAGTAACATGCGATGCATTGCAAATAGTTAAATACCGTTCCAACCTATTTATATTGAAATCCCGATCAACAGCCTGAACAATAAATCCAAAATCTATATTTGTAGCAATAATTTGAACCTGCCCCGTTTTACCAACAGCCTGCCTTTCTATTATAGAACTTCTAGGATAAATGGCATAAATTAAAGCTTTATTATCATCGTATTCTGTAAATGCAACCCAATCACCAACAGCAGGCAAGTCGTATCGGTTATTTGCACTGTATCTTAAATTACCAATAAGCTCACCATCAAAAACAGCAATATCGTTTTTAATAATGTAGCGTTCTCTGTGTTCTTTAATGATTCTACCAACTTTAAAAGAAGTCAGGTTTTGTTCAATTTTATGGTGTTCTAATGTTTTATTAAACCCTAAATCGTATAGTGTCATTTCTATTGTGGCGGAAGAAAATATGTTTGTTAATTATTAAAATATTTTTCTAACATGAAAAAATATAAAACAAAGCGAATAAGGCATTATAAACATAATGCATTTTACTTTATATAAAATTCTCAAAATAGGCTATAAATCCAACTGCCTGTCCATCCTGTTGTAGTAAATAAAATAACCCTTTAACAATCAAAAAAAGAAGTTGTTGTTAAACGCGTTTAGATGGTAAATATATTTAGGAAGTTTTCTTCCTTTTTTACTTCACTTAAAATTATTTATTAGGCAATCGGATTAAATCCCGCATCCACAATAAATGTTTTCATAAAAATTTAAAATAATATTAGTATGCTACAAAGGTAATTATTTATAGGTACAACAAGGATGTTTTACCAAGACAATTATAGCTTCAAAACAATTAAAATTTAAAAATAATCAGATGTTTAAGGATTATTTTGACAATTTATCTTAAATTGAAGAGGAACTTATCTAGTTGTTTCTGTTTTTTGAATGGGTTATAATAGCTTGTAATCATCTGTATTATTGGATTTATACATTAAATTAAAAACCAATAATGAAGTTATTTAAGTAAATACGTATCAAAAAAATAAGAAACCGTTTTCGAAACGTAGTAAAAACCATATGTTGTGCTTTTCTGCATTTTTCTATTGCACATATAGGTTGAAATAAAATAAATTTAAGACCATGAATTAGCATTATTGCTTTTTAAAAACTCTAGCCCTGAAAGAATATAACATAAATATTGAGTCAGATTCATTTATCCGATTGTTGCAAAAAGGGGACAAGGTGGCTCATGAAGTGTTATTCCGTCTTTATTACGATAAGCTTTTACATATAGCAAAAGGATATTTGGATTCGGTTGAAGATGCCGAGGGAATTGTTCAAAATATCTTTTTAAAAGTATGGGAAAAGAAAAAAAACGTCATTAAAATAAGAAGTATTAATAACTACCTGCATACTATGACAAAGAATGCTTGTCTGGATCTGTTAAAGCACCAACGCGTTAGGAATACCTTTTCAAATGATTATTACAAAGAAAAAATAGCCATACAACATCAGTTTATAAAAGACGAAGCTGCTTCTTTAGTTTTGGAAACCGAATTGGAAAAAAAAATAAACGAAGCGATAGAAGCCCTTCCAGAAAAATGTAAAAGAGTATTTATAAAAAGCAGATTTGAAGGATTAAAACACTCTGAAATAGCAGAAACACTACATATTTCCAAAAGAACTGTAGATAATCATATCTCAAATGCATTGCATCATATGAGGCTCCATTTAAAGGAGTATATCACCCTAATCATTATTTTTTTCAAATTAAATTAGGTATAGTTTAAGAGTTGGTCGTCTATATAGTATGTAAGTACATATGGAGACCAAAAAAATCATAAAATATATCAAAGGCATAGCCTCTGGGGAAGA
This sequence comes from Flavivirga eckloniae, assembly GCF_002886045.1. Taxonomy (NCBI): domain Bacteria; kingdom Pseudomonadati; phylum Bacteroidota; class Flavobacteriia; order Flavobacteriales; family Flavobacteriaceae; genus Flavivirga; species Flavivirga eckloniae. The sequence goes on from NZ_CP025791.1 coordinate 4,663,978, forward strand.
AGCAATAGAAGTTCAAAGATGGATTAATGCTTCGCAGGAAAATGCACAAAAGTTTAACCTTTTAAAGGCAGAACACATAGCGTCTACTTTCGATGAAACTTCACGTAGCGCGAATGCAAATAAAAGCTATAATAACTATAGAGCACGAATTGATAAAAGCTCAAGAAACCAAAAAAGGACATTATGGAGTAAAACCTTGAAATATGCAGCTATGGTAGCTGTAATTTTAAGTGCCGCATATCTTTATAATAAAGGAGGTTTTAAAGCTAATGAAGTGCCAATTCCTAAAGACGCTATCGTTTTAGAGCTAGATAATGGCGCTATTAAAATAATTAACGAAGCAAGCTCTGCCAAGTTTGTTGATGCCAAAGGTAACACTATAGGTACCCAAAAAGGAAGCAAACTAGAATACAATAACAACAGTCCAGAATCCGAAAAATTAGTTTACAATACGTTAAGAGTTCCCTATGGTAAACGATTTGATATCGTTTTATCAGACAATACCCTAGTGACATTAAATGCCGGAACGTCTCTTAAATATCCTGTGAAATTTATAAAAGGACAAAAACGAGAAGTGTTTATAAATGGAGAAGCACTTTTTAATGTTGCTAAAGATGAAGCACATCCGTTTGTAGTAAACGCAAAAGATATAAACGTAAGGGTTTTAGGTACAGTATTTAATGTGTCATCCTATCCTGAGGACTTAAATGCCAAAACGGTATTGGTTGAAGGATCGGTAAGCCTTTATCAAGAAGAAAACTACCAGCCCGATAAAGCCGTGCTTTTAAAACCCGGGCAAATGGCTTCGTTAAATAAATCTGAGCAATCTATGTCTGTTAAGGAAGTAGACGTTTCCTTATATACTGCATGGACAAATGGAACAATTAGTTTTAAACATGAACCATTTAAGAATATTATAAAGCAACTGGAAAGGCACTACGATGTTGTTATACACTGTAATAACAAGGAATTAAACCAAACTTTTTATACAGCTAGTTTTAACAATGTGTCACTGGAGTACATTCTTCAAACCTTCAAAAATATTTACGATATAAAATACACTATCGAAAAGCCTACTAACAAGAAAATAATAACAATTAACCAATAATTAAAAACCCAAACTATATGAACTAACAAACAATCAGACCACAAAATCGACTATTCAACTTAATTACGTCACCTAATTTTATCTAATAAAAAATAAACCGGAAAATGCTGGCACATTTTACCGGTTTAAGACGCGATTAAATTAATAACCAACGTAAACGAACTATAAAAATAATGAAAAACCTTGTTATTCAAAGGGTTTCTACACCCTTTATTTTGCAACGCAATTTAAAAATGAAATTTACCGCAATTTTTTTAATCGTTGCCTTGTTCCAAACCCATGCTAATCCTACAGACACAACGAAAGATGTTGAGGTTACTATAAAATTCAAAAATGTTAGTTTGGAAAAGGTATTAAATCGGATAGAATCCCTAACCGATTTTAAATTCATCTATAAAGATGACGACGTAGACTATAATATGCGGGTTACTGTTAAGGCTTATAAAAAGCCACTTTCAAGAGTGTTGGATCAATTATTTACGGGAACCAATATAAATTATAGCTTTTTCGACAAACAAATCGTTTTAAAACCCAGACCAGCAATAAAACGAATAAAAATACCAATACCTAAAATACAAACAAAGTTTCAGGTAAGTGGTGTTGTAGTAGATCAGAAAGGCGAACCGCTAACAGGAGCCAATGTTATAGAAAAAGGGGTCTCTAATGGAACTACTGTCGATTTCGACGGTAAATTTACACTTAGAGTTTCAAGTGAAAAAGCCACCTTAGTAATATCCTTTCTTGGATTTGTAACAAAAGAAATTCCCGTAAACGGACAATCTCAAATTCGAGTCGAGTTACAAGAAAGTTTATCAGAATTAGATGAAGTCGTCGTCGTAGGCTTCGGTAGCCAGAAAAAGGAAACCGTGGTTGGCTCTATTACCCAGGCAAAAGGAGAAGAACTTCTTAGAACCGGTAATGTTACTACAGTATCTGAAGCACTAACAGGAATCATGCCTGGAGTTTCTACTATGCAGGCCGCTGGACAACCAGGATCGACCCAGTCCAATATTTTAATTCGCGGGCAGTCTACCTGGACCAGTAACACCCCCTTATTTGTAGTAGATGGTGTTGAGCGCGATTTTAACGATCTCGATCCTAACGAAATAGAATCTATTTCGGTTTTAAAAGACGCCTCTGCCACAGCAGTATTTGGAGTTAAAGCAGCAAATGGAGTTGTTTTAGTTACCACCAAACGAGGAAAACAAGGCGATACCAGGGTGAGCTTTACAACCAGTTGGGGGCTTAAAGAACCTACTATGAATACAGATTATTATGCCGATTACGCCACCACGTTAGAGCATTATAATATGGCTCTAATGAACGATCGTTTGTATGCCGATTTGGTACCGCAAAGTGAAATAGATATGTGGAGAAACCCAGATCGAGACAGACGGTTTTACACATATACCACTTGGATTAACGAACTATTAACTACGGGTGTTTCTTCGCAACACAACTTGAATGTTTCTGGAGGAAACGACTTTGTTACATATTTTACTTCGCTGGGATATCAGTATGACGGAGACATTTTTAATTTAGAAAAACAAGCAGAATTCGATCCGCGTACCTACCAAAAAAGATACAATTGGCGTACCAATTTGGATTTCAATTTTAGTGAAACCACGAAATTCAAAGTAGGATTATCCGGTAATTTTAAGCAATGGAACGGTAATGTGATTACCCAAGGAAATAGAAATGGTATTGCTACTGGTAATGGAGATAGTTTTACCCGTATTTGGCAAACCCCACTTATAGGCCCTATTCCAGTTCTTGAAGATGGTCGGTTAACCACAGAAGAAGGTGCCGTTGTAAACCCTAATTTTTACAGAATGGAAAAAGAAGGGCAATGGAGACGGCGCACTAATACCATGTATACAGACTTTACATTGGTTCAGGACATTACAGAAGACTTAAAAATTAGCGGAAAAGTATCCTATAACTTTAGTCAGGGATATAATAGTAACGTTAGAAGAAACCTTTTGTATTATTTCCCAAACCAAGATAAGACAGGTTTTATGCAGGATGGTGACCCAGACGCCGTACAAGGTGCATTAGTAGTTAGTGCAGAAAACATTTCGGCTTCGAGTAGTAGTTTGTATTATGAAGCACGCTTAAACTACAATAAAACTATAAATGAAGATCACGATATAGGGCTTATGGGGCTTTTTAATCGTAGAAAGGCACAAAACGGAACCTCGTTTCCAAGATATGAAGAAAGCTGGGTAGGAAGAGCAACCTATGGGTACAAAGGAAAATATTTGGCAGAATTTAACGGTGCATATAACGGTAATGAAAACTGGGCACCTGGACTTCGTTTTGGTTTCTTTCCATCTGCAGCAGTAGGTTGGGTAGTTTCTAAAGAAGGTTTTTTTGAAAATAACGTTAAGTTTTTAAACTTTCTTAAGTTCAGATATTCCTATGGAGAAATTGGTTCCGATGGAGGCATAGGAGGAAATCGTTTCCTTTATCAATCGGTATTTGAATCCAGAACAGGGGGGAATAATGCCTTCTTTTATGGCGATCCACTAATTAATTATGGAGGTGGCGATTATGCTATTATTCGTGAAGGTTCTCCGGCTGTGCCCAATAATACCTGGGAAACAGCTATAAAACAAGATTTGGCAATGGAGTTTGCCTTGTTGAATAATAAATTAAGGGGAAACATCGAATTGTTTGATGAAAAACGAAAGGATATTATCATGCAACGCCGAACAACAGCACCCTGGTTTGGTAATTCGGCACCGTTGGCCAATATAGGAGAGACAAAAAATCATGGTGTTGATATTGAGCTTAAATGGAATTCTACCATAGGGCAAGATTTTGAATATTTCTTTAGAGCCAATGTATCCTTAAGCGAAAGTCGCGTATTGGAACGAGATGATCCAGCATCTGCCGAACCTCACCGTCGTGATGCAGGAAAGCCTATCGGCTGGCAAAACGGATTACTCGCCAATGGGTTACATCAATCGTGGGACGACGTTTACAATAGTACTGTATCAACCTGGGATGGTAAATTAATACCAGGAACATTGGACTTTGTTGATTATAACGGTGACGGAATCATTAATGAATTTGATAGGGTACCAATAAACAACCCTTCTTTTGCAGCAAAAACCTATGCTTTTAGCTTTGGTTTAACCTATAAAAACTTTTCTGCACATGCTATGTTTAATGGCATGTTCGATATTTCTAAAGAACTACACAGAATATACCTGTTCGAATATGAATCTGCTGGAAGTGCAAGCTGGCAACTTTTAAATAATGAACAACGAAATGCTTGGTCATTTAATAACCGAAATGGAGTACATCCAGCGTTACGAACAATTTCAAACAACCATGATACTCAAAGAAGCACCTATACAAACCGGTCTAGCAATTTTTTAAGGTTTAGAACTTTAGAGTTAAAATACGCTTTTGGTAAAAAATTAAAAGAAATCATTGGTTTGTTTGATGCCTTCGAAGTTTATGTAAACGGGAATAATCTGGCAACCTGGTCGGATTTACCAGATGAATTCGATCCCGAACAAACACAATTGTTGGTGTATCCAATTACTAAACGATACAATTTTGGAGTGAGAGCCTCCTTCTAAAGGTTTAATATAAAACAAATGATTATGAAAAGATATTATAAAACACTGCTATTTATATTTTTAGTAGCACCGTTCTTTGTTTCATGTGAAGATTACTTAGATGTTAGCCCAGAGTTAGGAATAAGCTCAGAAGAGGTTTTTACAGATTATTTTAATACACGTGGCGTCGTAGATAGAGCCAATTTTTTAATACACAATTATGTTTATTTTAATACAGACTGGGCAAGTGAGTTAGGAGTTATGTCTGATGAGTGCCAGATATCACAAACAAGATATCCGCCACATTATGTATTTAATACAGGAGTTTGGATGAACTCTAATTTTCGTGAATTAGCCGGTATGACTAATGAAAAAGATTGGCAAGAGTATCACGATAAAGACCATGAGGCAGAACCTGTTTCCAAAGCCTTTTTAGCAATTAGAGCCGTAAATTCTGTATTAGAAAACATAGATAAATTACAGGAATACCCAACCGAATTGGGATATACGCCACAACAGCTAAAAGATCAACTAGTAGGACAAAGTTACTTTTTAAGGGCATTTCATTACTTTCAGATTATTCGAAGATATGGCGGGTTTCCAACTATGACCAAGACATTCGAGATAAGCCATAATTTCGATGAAGTAAGACCAACTTATCTGCAATCAACCGATTCATTAGTACAGGATCTGGATAAAGCCATTCAATTTTTACCCGAAAAGTGGAACGATCAAAACAAGGGTAGAGTTACAAAAACTTCGGCTAAGGCATTAAAAGCTATGACGTTACTTTATGCGGCGAGTCCATTAATGAATCCAGATTTAAACCCATATGGGGCGAATTCAAGAACCTATAATAATGCTTACGCCGAAAAAGCAGCTATAGCGGCAGCAGAAGCTATTAATGATTATCCAAAAGGAGGGTACGAGATGTTCTCTATGGATCAATATACAGAAAACTGGTATAGCAGAACATCTGGTTTTCCAAAAGAAGCCATTCTTCAAGCGCCGTTATCAAGGCACACCGATCCAGATGGTTGGGGTATAGCAGGAATGGGATGGTTTTTACCGCAATTTGCAGGTGGTTGGCAAGTAGAAGGGCAGCCTACTCAGAATGCTGTAGATTGGTTTGAAACAGCCGATGGATACGATGTTAGCGACCCCGAAGCTATTAGTAGCGGTAGTTTTGATCCGAGCGATCCATATAGCAATAGAGACCCACGCTTTAGAGCTTTGATTTTGGTACATGGGGACGATATGTTCGAAGGGTTACCAAACCCGAGCAACAACGATGTAAGAATGCTTAATGTGAAACCAGATGGTTGGCACTATAAGTTTGAGACTGGCAAGAACAAAATATTTACCGGCTACTACCACAAGGGAAAACACAGATGGCCAGGTTGCGATAAATGGAACCGTTCCGGAGGATGGTATCGCATGTTTCCCCATATAAGAGTTGCCCAATTATATCTGGATTACGCAGAAGCCGCCAATGAGGCTTATGGCCCTAACGGTATGGCTCCTGGAGCCTCGTTATCAGCCGTACAGGCTTTAAATATTGTACGAAGCAGAGCCAATATGCCCGGTGTATTAGCAAAATATACCACAAGTAAAGATGTGTTTAGAAAGCGCATTTATAACGAAAGAGCTGTAGAACTTTATCATGAATTTCATCGTTGGCATGACCTAAGAAGGTGGAAACTATCTAAAGAGGTATTGGGACAAGGAACCATTTATGGAGCAGATATTAAAGATGTTGGAGGGCAAACGGTTTATGAGAAAAAGGCTTTACAAGGCGCTTTACGTGTATTTGAAGATAGACATTACTGGTACCCGTTTCCTTCTAAAGTTATGGATATAATGACTCAATTCGAACAAAACCCTGGGTGGTAAACAAAATACATAAAACATGAAATACTACATATCATTATTATTTGTAGCAACCATAGTAGGTTTTGCTTCTGCACAGCAGAAAAATGATACAATAAAAATACAAATTGAAGATAAAATCACTGTCGCTTTCGGAGAAATTAAAAAAGATAAGCTCGTTGGAGCAGTAGATGTCATTGAAGGTGAGGATTTACTACATTCATCCGACTATAATGTTGAATCAATATTAGCAGGTCAAGCTCCGGGATTAATAGTTTTTGAAGGCAGTGGTTCTCCCGGTTTAGATAATACTTGGATGAGAATACGTGGCCTTTCACGAGGAGGGGCAGAAGACCATCCTTTAGTTGTTATTGATGGTATTGCCAATAGAACTTTATCGAGTATAGCCATAGATGAGGTAGAAAGCATTCAAATATTAAAAGATGCCACAGCAAAATTACTCTATGGCAGTAAAGCAGCTAATGGTGTTATTATGCTTACCACCAAAAGGGGCTATAATGGTAAACGTAAGGTAACTTTCTTTCACGAATATGGTATAAAAACACCGACACGCTTACCAGAATATCTTAACTCTGCCCAATATGCAAGACAGTATAACCAGGCAAGAATAAATGATGGTTTGTCTCCCATATATACAGCAGACGATATAAACAATTATTCTAACAATCCGTCGGTTTTATACCCGGATGTGGATTTTTACGATGAACTTGTTAAGAAAAGCACTTCCTTTCAAAGATTTAATGCACAATTAATTGGAGGCTCAGAAACAACAAAATTCTTTTTGAATTTAGGGTATGTGGGCGAAAATGGCCTTGAAAATCAAGGAAAGACTCAGGAGTTCAGTCGTTTAAATATTAGAGGTAACCTTGATTACGACGTTAACGAAACTGTTTCTATGTTTTTAGATATTGCCGGAAGGATGGATATTTGGGATAGAGCAGATATAACAAATTCAGATTTTTTTGGTGCTTTATCCTCTCATCGTCCTAACGATTACCCGTTATGGGCTGGAGATGTAGGTGATACTGATAATTTAGGATTTAGCCCAAGAGTTGAAACCAATCTGTTAGGAGAACTGTCAAGATCAGGGTATGTAAACACTAAAAATTATTATGCGCAAACCAATCTTGGAATGAACTTCGATTTAAGCAAACTGGCAAAAGGTCTTACTGCGACAGGTTATGTGACTTTCGATGTATTTAACAATGTTGCCATTGGAAAATCCCTGGATTATTCAAGAATTCGATTCGACGATCCGAACGATTTGTCATTGATAACAAGAATAGGAACCGATAAGTACGATGATAATGAGAGTAGGAAAGGAGATAATTCAACTCAGAATCTTGGACTGGTAGCAAAAATCGATTATTCTAAAGCGTGGGGAAATCACGATCTACAGATTGATCTGGTAGGGGTGAACCAAACTCTAACCAGAAAGTCTACATTAGATGGGCCTACAACGCAGCAGGACGATAAAAGTATAAACTTTGGTGCACGTGTAAATTACACGCTTAAAAATAAATATACCATAGAAGGATCTTCTTCTTATATGGGGTCGGATAAATTTACCAAAGAAAACCGTTGGGGCTTATTTGGAGCAGGAGGATTTGCCTGGATTATTTCAAATGAAGATTTCCTAAAAGGCAATAAAACCATTAATTATTTGAAATTAAAAGGTTCGTATGGTGTTATGGGATACGATAGGCAAGGTGCTTTCGATTATTTATTGTACCGCGATTTTTATGAAGGATGGGGAAATTTTAGAACTGGACCGCAAAATTCTACAGTTGAATTCGGTTGGAGAGCAGGACAAATAGGTAACCCCGATTTTACTTTCGAAAAGTCTAAAGAATACAATATAGGTATTGAAACGAGCATGTTTAACAATAAAGTAGACTTGGAAATCAATTACTTCAATCAATTGCGTTCAGATATGCCTGTGAGACTTAACAATGCATTACCTGATTTTCTGGGAGAATTAAAGCCTATAGGTAATTTTAATGAAGTGTCTAATAGTGGTGTAGATCTGTCTTTGAGCTATACCGATAAGATAGGCGATCTTAATTTTTCGGTAGTAACCAATGTTATTTATTCCAAAGCGGTTAACGATGTATTTGATGAAATTAATGAGTATGATCATCAAAACAGAACAGGTCGTGCCAGCGATGCCATATGGGGCTGGTTAGCAGATGGTTTATACCAGAACGATGCAGATATAACCAATCATGGAGTAATTTCTACATATGGAGATATTATTCCCGGTGATGTTAAATTATTAGACATTACTAATAACAAAGGAGATAATACAATCGATCAATTTGATACACAGGTCATTGGTAACTGGTTTCCAAGAGTTAATTATGCCTTAAATATTAATTTGGAGTATCACGGACTCGAATTTTATGCTTTAGGACAGGGAACTTCAGGATCAGATAAAATATTAAACAATTCTTATTACTGGAATGTAGGAGAAAATAAGTATTCAGTTCAGGCCTTAGGCGCTGCCGTTCCAGGTTCGGTAGCTGGAGCATCTTCACCACGTTTAACATCATTATCGCAATCGCATAGTTATAGAAATTCAACATATTGGTTGGTAAGCGGTAATTTTTTCAAGCTACGAACAGCAGAATTAGCTTATAATTTTTCAGAACGTATAAGCGGTAAGTTTGGAGCAGATAAGCTAAGGCTATTTGCAAGAGGGAACGATCTGTTTGCTATTTCTAAAATTAAGAAGTTAGATCCAGAGAGTTTAAATTCTGGAGTAACAGATTATCCAATGTTTAGGACCATTTCACTAGGTCTAAGATTAACCTATTAAATGAATTAAGATGATACAAAAAATAGATACAAAAGAAATCTTGAATCATAGCGTCAAAAAAAAGTATAACATGAGGAATATAACATTTGTCCTAGCGATTTTGCTGGCTTTTACATCTTGCGAAGATTACTTTGATCCTAAGCTAACCAATGAAAGAACATTCGATCAACTCTTAGAAAATCCAGGTATTGTTCGAGGACTATTAACGTACGCATACAGGGCCATTCCATCTTCGTATGATGTTTATGGCGGCGATTTTTTAGACAGTGCTACAGACAATGCCTTGTCAAATAATCTCACCGGAAATATGAACCGAATGGTGGCTATAGATGGTTTCTGGACAGCCGTTACCAACCCTATTAATAATTGGAAATTTAGGTACGACGATTTAAAGAGCGTTAACCAGTTTATTGAAATAGGTTTAGACGGAACCGTGTTGTACTACAAATCCAATCCCGAAAGAGATGAGGCCTATAGAGAGCGTTTAAAAGGTGAAGCTTACTTTTTAAGAGCATTTATTCATTTCGATTTACTAAGACGTTACGGGGGGATAGATGATAATGGGCAGCTCATGGGGATTCCACTAGTAACATCAACAATTGATATTAGTGATGACAATGATCTTAATTTGCCCAGAAATACCTATGCAGAATGTGTTCAGCAAATTATAGACGATTTGGATACAGCAATTTCTGCCGGATTACCAGAGGTTTACGATAATAGTACAAACGATCCTGATTTCGATTTAACAAACCTTGGTAGACCTACCACAGTGGCATGTAGAGCTTTAAAATCCAGAGTGTTATTGTATGCAGCCAGTCCGGCATTTGGAAGTTCAACTTTTGCCGAAGCTGCTAAAGCTGCAAAGGATGTTATTGACATTATTGGAAATACACTCCCCAATGTATATAACATAAACAATATATCGCAGGCGTATTATAATAATGATCAAAATGGAGAGCTTATTATGCGCCGTGTTAGCGGTAATCAAAATGGAGATAACGGTCTGGAAAAAGGACACTTTCCTCCCGGGGCAGGCCTTGAAGGTAAAGGAAGATGCAACCCGTCTCAGAATTTAGTAGATGCATTTCCTATGGCAAATGGTTATCCAATAACAAACGGAGTAAGTGGTTACGATGAAAACAACATGTACCAGAATAGAGATCCACGCTTTTATATGACGGTTATGTACAATGGTCAATCCTTTAAAGGGATAACTATTGAAACCTTCGAAGGCGGTAATCACATGACGGGAGCCCCTGGTGTTACAGTAGAAAACTCTACACGCACGGGTTACTATTTACGCAAATGGATAAGTTCTAAAGCTAATTTGGTTGGAGGAAATAATGTGAACGACACCCATTATAATGCATTGTTTCGAAATGTTGAAATGTTTTTGAACTTGGCTGAAGCAGCAAACGAAGCTAATGGCCCAGACGATACAACCTATGGCATGTCTGCTAGAGAAGCTATTGCAGAAGTTAGAAGAAGAGCAGGAATTGCTTCTGGTGGAACAGACGATTATTTGGCTTCCATAACGAGTAAAGAAGACATGCGAGAGCTAATTAAAAATGAACGACGCATTGAGTTATGTTTTGAAGGACATAGGTTTTTTGACTTACGACGATGGAAGGATAATTTAAATGAGGGAATCACTGGAGTCACAATTACCGATAATGGTAACGGAACTTTTAATTACGCCAGAAAGAATATTATAACACCCAGTTACAAAAACTTCATGAACTATGGCCCACTTCCTTTTGATGAAATATTGAAAACACAAAATATAACTCAAAATCAAGGCTGGTAACTAAATGAAAAATAATTTGAAAATGAAGATTATGATTAAAAAAATAGCAACATTTATGTTTATTGGAACTTTTGTTTTTTTACAAGGGTGCTATGATGATTATAAAGAAGATTATATATATACAACAACTTATTTTGCACGTCAATTTCCCTTACGAACTTTGGTAGATGCAGACAATCAGGATTTAAAGTTTGAAGTTGGGGTTGTTTTAGGAGGCAAGTATACCAACGGTATTAATGAGGAAGTAGGTTTTATTATTCAGGATACACTGTTAGATGCTTATCCGGAATTAACAAAACTACCAGATAACTACTATAGTTTAAATGGAAGTAGTTTTACAATTCCTAAAGGGGCATTTAAAGGCACCTTGCCAGTAACACTTAACAAAACATTGTTTATGGATGATGCGCTGGCAGTGGGCAATAATTATGCTTTGCCACTTCAACTTGTTAGTACGACCACCGACTCTATTTTAAAAGATAAACATTACACTATTGTAGTGCTTCGCTATTACAATAAATACCACGGCTGGTATTATGTAAAAGGAACAGATACTAATATTGATGATAGTAGTGTGGTTACTTATTCTGAAGATGATCTGGTGTTAAACGAAGATATGTTACTTACAACAGAGGCCAAGGACTTGCTCGTTGTGCCCTATGCAGGAAATCCTAATGTATCTGGACGTAGTATGAAAATGCAGATCAATAATGATGGTAATGTTATTTTATCCGGTGGAGAAGGAGGCATTACAGGCCTTAGTGGAACAGGAACATACAATTCCAACGATAGGAGTTTTTCAATAGAGTATAATTACACCGACGGAAACGGTGATGCCCATGAAGTAAAAGAAACGCTTATTTATAGGAATACAGAGCTAAACCTAAATGAATGGAAATAATTGGATTTGTTAAGGTAGAGAAATAATATAAACAAAAATGAATCCCTATTAAATTAAGCAAATCTAAACCATACATTTCCGTTTTAGTTAGTAATTTCAATTAGTTAGTTTTGTTTAAGCAGAGAGAGTCCTAAACTACAGTTTAGGACTTTCTTCTTTCATGGTATTCTTTAATAACTCGTTTAGATGAGACTATTTGTTTTAACCTTTAGTTTTGATAAGTATAACCTGATATTACAACTTCACTACTTTTAAAGTATGCTGCTTTCCAGATTCATGTATTGCTTTTACTAAATAAAGACTTGGTGATAAATTAGATATATCGAAAGACTGACCTTTGTAAAACGAACCTTTGTACGATTTTATAAGCTTTCCGGTAATATTATAAATATGTAATGCTTCAATATTTTGATTGATCGAAAACGTGTTCTTCACAGGATTAGGAAGTAGTTTTAAATCATTGCTTTCTTCAAATCTGTTTACAGATAGTGTTGAACCTTTATTACCATAAATTCTAAACTCACCTGGTGATAAATTGATGGAGCTTGTACTACCGTCAATAGTTGTGCTACCAGAATTATCCATTAAATCATACCAAATTCCAGAATAAGGGAAACTCGGGTTTACATTTTGATTGGTAACGGAAAAGTTGGCGATTATAATAACGTTTTTAAGCTCAGAACCATTGGTGTTTTCATTACCCGTATAAATACTTATTCTAGGTGTTTGTGTACCAGAACTTATATTATAGTTACCTTCAAAAACGGCTTCGTTGATTTTAAGATCGTTTAATCTAGCCCAATCATTATAAATTTTGTTTCTGTTGCCATTGGCTAGCCAATTGTTTACCCATTGGGGTTGAGGTTTGGTGTCTAGTTTGCAATCACCATCGTTATTGCCATCGTAATCGGAGTTTATAGTACCATTGGAGCACATCCATATGGAGTTTTCCATACCCAGGTCGGCAAAATGCCATAACATTTTAGGTCCCGGTATAGGAATGGTTACCGCACCTAGTGCAGACATTCTTTTTAAAGCAGTATTTAAATCCCTTACGTTGTGGGATGGGGTTGTGTTAACTCCAAAAGCGATCATCTCATACATAATTCTGTCCTTGTCATGACTTTCGGGATACCCAAGACTTCTCTTTTCAGTAAAACCGTGAGCCGTATGTCCCATGCGATCAAAATTTATATCGTTCGATTGTCCTTGGGCTAAATTCTTATAAGGTGTCCACATTTCGCTCCACATCATGACGCCTTTCGGAACAACATCACCAATTCTGTAATTAGCCCATTCCTGTTCTTCATTATCGGCTCCCAAATGCTCAAAAATAACATAATGGGTTTCGTCTAAACTCCAGGAATAATCGGCATATTCTTTTAAAATAGCTACGCGATCTGCTTGATAACTATTGGTACAACTTTCATCGCTAGACGAGCAGTTTTGTGTAAATCCTTTAGTGAGATCCCAACGGAATCCATCAATTTTAAATTCTTCAATCCAATGTTTAACAACACGTTTTGTGTATACATTAGTAAGAGAATTAGAATGATCGAAATCCGATCCAACATTATAGGAATGTTTTGGAGTTTGGTTAAAATATGGATTTTCAGAACTGGGTTCTCCCCAGCCATCAGCATCAGCATCGTTCATCCATAAACGCACCATCGGGTTTCTGCCAAAAGCGTGGTTTAAAGCAATATCCAGAATAACTGCAATACCGTTTTGGTGGCAAACATCAATAAGCTCCTTAAACTTATCTTCGGTACCATAAAACTTGTCTAAAGCCATATGGAAAGCCGTATTGTAGCCCCAACTTTCGTTACCCTCGAATTCCATAACAGGCATTAATTCGATGGCATTAATGTTTAAGTTTTTAAAATAATCGATTTTATCAATAATGTCCTGAAAGTTTCTATCGGCGTCAAAATCCCGAATAAGTACTTCATAAATAATAAGATCCTCTTTTTTAGGTTTCGTAAAGTTAGTGACCTGCCAGTTGTATGGTGTTTGGTTGGTTTGTAATACGGTAACTTCGCGTTCTTGACCTGTTGGATATGTTGGTAAGTTTGGATAGGTGCTTGACGGAATAGAAGGATCATCGAAGGGGGATAGTACCAATGTAGAATATGGATCTGCAGTTTTAACTAAAGCAGGGGAATTTGCAATAGGATTTTTATCATAAACCCAATATTGATACGTATAAATTTGATTGGCAGTTAGTCCGGTTAATTCTAACCAAAATTTGTCAGAAGTCGGATCCTTTTTCATAAAATAAGCATCAGTAGGAGCATAATTATTAAAACTACCAGCTAGTTGTACAAAGTCTTTTCCAGGAGCATTAAGTACTAGTGTTGCTTTGGTAGGATCTGTAGTATTGTAGTTTATGCCTTCTACCAATCCGTTTGGAATTGCTTCTTGAATAACGGTTGGAACAACAACAACATCAAAAGAAACTTCTCCTATATCTGGTGCAGATAAAGGAGAGCCTTCTATTCTTATGCTCCCATTGGATGTTATATTGTTTATTGTTCCTTGATAGGTAGTGAATCCATTACCACTGGTTTCTAAATTATTGTTTAAATAGTATTTAAAGTTGCCTGGCTCTAAGTTGCCTTGATACGTTAAATTGGATTTAATTGTTAAACTTTCGCCAGATTCTAATACAACAGGAGTATGTGCTGGTTCTACTATATTTATTATAACAATACCAACTGGAAAAATAAAATCTTGACAGTTGTTTGCTTTTAACTCTTGTGAACCATCAGCATTTCTAAAAACCATGCCTATTTGAGTTGCGTTAGCTGCTTGAGTAGCATTTAATCCGTAATACGTTTCTGGAGTAATAGTAATACTCCATGTGCCATCATTATTGTTGGTCATTTCTCCAATACCATCATCTACGCCCCAATTACCTATAGTACTAAAACCAAAAGCATTTGAATTATCTCCTATTCCAGAGTGCATGTAAACTTTAGTGGGGGTACTTAAACCGTTGCAATTTGTATCGGTACTACTTAAATCTACAGTAATCGTGATGGATTCATTAATTTCAAAAGCACTTGGATTAATAGTTACCTGAGCGTTTAAAACAAAAGATGTAAGTATGAATAAAGAATGTATAATTTTTTTCATAACTAGATTATTTAAAAAGAGGCTGTTTGAAAAGGTGTTATTCAGAGTGCCCACCTGCCGGACGGGCAGGTTCATTACCCTCAAAATGACAGTTTTAAAACTTTTGAGACAGTCTCTTTTTATTTAGGGTTTTATAAAAGAATAGCAATCCGCTTAATATCTTAAAATTAAGGGTGAAATATCAGTCTGAGTACCTGTCTTCGAGATGGACTTTATTGAAATATATTTGGATTACCGATAATAAATTCTTTACATCTTTATTCTCCAAATAGACCTGTCAGGTTTTTAAAACCTAACAGGTCTCAGTCATCTAATAAATAGACATAATTAAGATCGTTTGATGGTATTCTAAAAAGAATTACCTCAAATCGATAATCTTGTTTACAGTGTCTACTGATAAGTAATAGTTTCCAGGTGTACCAGTAAAACTAAAATTATTATCGCCATCCATGGCATCAACTAAATCAGGATGTATGGTATAACCATCACCTGAATAGAAAGGATAATTTTGACCAGAACCCCAATCGCCTTCAGTTAGGAAGAAACGAAATGCGTCATTAACCAGATTAATGCTTGCGCCGTAATAACCATCTGTACAAGTAAATTCTACAGGAGTATCCCAGCCCCATCCGGCATCTTCGGCTCCAGCACCTACAACCCATACAGAATCACAATTAGACTCTTCTGCTTGTGGAATATCTAATGTAATGGTTTTGTTTACGGTATCTACAGTCATTAAATATTTACCCGGTGTACCAGTAAAACTAAAGTTATTATCGCCATCCATGGCATCGACTAAATCAGGATCAATGGTGTAACCTTCTGAAACATAATATGGGTAGTTTTGCCCTGAACCCCAATCACCTTCTGTTAAGAAGAAACGAAATGCGTCATTAACTAAATTAATATTTGTTATATAAACATCATCAAAGCAAAGGAATTCTACAGGAGTATCCCAGCCCCATCCAGCATCAACAGCTCCAGCACCAACGACCCAAATTGAAGGACAGTTAGGTATAGGACCGCCAGTATTAACAATTTCTTGCAATTCTATATTTAAAGTCTGAATAGCGGAATAAGATTCTAAACTTCCTTGGCCAATAAATGCCTTAATTCTAAAATATAACTGTCCGATATTAGGCTCATCAGAATCAGGATCGTTATCCAATCCGGCTAGGGCAGCTAAATCAAGCATTTGTTTTATAGTAACAGGAAGTTCGTTATTGGTTGTGGTTCCTAAATTATATTTTGCATAATCCTCATTGTTATCATCATCTATATAATCGCTAAAGTCTGCCATTGTAGCGGCTTCCAAACTATAACTAACTTCGGTTGGAACATCAAAATCGGCATTACTCCAAGTAAAACGTTCGGCCAAATTACTATTCAAACTAGAATTTAATACGTAGTTGTTCAAGAAAGTAGTATTAAAAACCAAACCTTCTGCTTCACTAGCGGTAAACACCAATTCGTCATCATCGTTACACGAATTGAATCCTATAAGAGCTATTATTAATAGTGTTAGAATTTTTATATTTTTCATTATAATTATCTTTAAAGTTAGTTGTTAGAATCCCGGATTTTGGGTTAAATTCGGGTTTGCTTGTAGTGCAGCTAATGGTATGGGGAATAGTTTGTAAGTATCTGGTATTGATGCGCCCGAAGCCGAATTTCCTTTCCATGGCCAGACATAGCTGCCACCAGTAAACATTCCAAAACGAATCAAGTCGCTTCTTCTATGTCCTTCAAGGTTTAATTCTCTTCCTCGTTCATCAATAATAAAATCTAATGTTAATTGGGTTTGCGTAATCGTGTCGGCGTTAGAACGTGTTCTTACGTTGTTAACGTATTGTAAGGCCGTATTTGCATCGCCACCCGAAGCTCCTCTTAGTACACATTCTGCATACATTAAATAAGCATCTGCCAATCTGAACAAAGGAAAATCGGTGCTGGAAAAAGCAGTTGCAGTAGAGCCGCTATTAAAGTTGGAGTTTCTAAATTTAGTAGACGGATACCCATCTGTCCATTCCCTATAATCATCCATTTCATAATTATGGCCAGTAGTCCAAAATAAACTGGCCCTAACATCTGTCGATGTGCCTAGGTCGCCAAATAAGCCATACCAGCCTTTGGATGCTCTATGACCTGTCCAACCATCTGTTGCTCCAAAATCGGCAGGAGTCATAGTTTCGGTACTTAAGCTACCATTTACGATATAAGTTGTATTACCATAACTTTGGCTATCATTGGCATCTGCAATTAAAGGAAAGATAATCTCTGTTGAGGTATGATTATCTCCAGAAAAATTACTAACAAAGTCTTGAGCCAGGCTGTAACCACCGTCATTAATAACTTTATTAATCATAACTAAAGCATCGTCGTATCTGGATGTGCCTACGTAAACATCTGCATTCATATATAGCTTGGCCAATAGCATCTGCCCGGCAGCTTTTGAAGCTCTTCCATAAGAATTCGTTGCTGGCAAATCGGCTTCTACCTCAATAAGCTCTGTTTCTGTAAAAGCAAATAGTTCTGCTCTGGATGATTCTGGTAATGGCGAGGAGTTTCCAAAGTTTTCTTCGGTAGCCAAAACACCTTTTCCAAAAGTATCTATTAAATAGTAATAGGCTAAAGCTCTTAAGAATCTTACTTCTGCAATTACCGACTCTTTGTTTTCAACATCTATATTGCCAATTACAGCAAGCAAATTATTACATTGTGGAATTGTGAAGTATATTCTGTTAAATAGATATCTAAAGAATTTATTGTTCTCATCCCAATCTGAAGTTGTTGTTAATTGATCTAATCCGTCGTCTCCCCATCGGTTTTTCATACCGTCTGCGGTGAAATCTTGAAGGTTAACAATACCTCTTAAGAAAGGTGACTCTCCTGCATTATCGCTAATGTCTGATTTGTCTGGACCTTCAACACCAGACAGCGCAAAAGACGCATAAAGTCTGGATACGATACCTTCAACAGCATTTGGGTCCTGAGATAATAATTCTTCGAGGGACAACTCTACCAGTGGGCTTGTTTCTAAGTCTGAAGTACAACTAAAATTGCACATAAGCGTAAGACCCAGTAAAATATTTAATATTATATTTTTCATCTTTATTTTTTTAAAAATCAACGTTTACACCAAAAGAGTAGACTCTTGGTCTTGGATAAAAATTATCATCAATGGCATCAAAGTTTTCTGGATCTTGACCAGAATAATTTGTAACTAAAAATGCATTGTTTACCGCAGCGTATAACTTTAATCTTGTGTTCTTCAAAATTTCGTTGAAAGTATATCCTAAAACAATGTTTTCACATCTTAAAAAGGCTGCATTTTCCAAGTAATAATCAGAGAATGGAATGTTTCCTCTTCTGTTGGTAAAATTAGGGTCGGCAGCACCTGAAAAGAAGTTTAAGGTATTGTTTAAATTTTGAGTATTATTTGGCAAGGCAGCTTCGGTATATCCTCGGCTTAATCGTCTGGCATTATACATTTTCCCATCCAATTGACCTCTAAAACTTGAGCTTAGATCCCAGTTTTTATAATTAAAATTGAATCCGAATCCGAATGTCCAATTTGGTCTTAATGGTACATTATACCTATCGTCATTGTCTATAATTCCATCGTTATTGCGATCTACAAAAGCATCTAAAATAGGTCTTCCGTTAGCATCGTAAATCTGTTTAAATACCCAGGCTGCATAGGCTTCATGACCTACAACATGACGTGCTAAGTTAACACCTGTTCCAGTTGGTATACCAGAGTCTGGAGCAGTTATATCTGTAACCTCGTTAAGGTTTACTACTTCTGTTTTACTATAGGCAATATTTCCATTAAAGCTAAGGTTAATAGTTTCGTTTTGAATAGGGTTAAGGTTAAGGTTTAGCTCGAACCCTTCACTTTCTGTCTCCCCAATATTTTGTGGAAATACATTTGTTAATCCTTGACCCGGACCTACTGGGGCTTCAACTAATAAATCGTTAGTTTCTCTTTTAAAAATATCGAATGAACCGGATATGATGCTGTTTTTGAAGAAGTTAAAATCTATTCCGGCATTATAAGTTGTTGTTTTCTCCCAAGTTAAATCGTTATTAAAAGGTTCTGCATTATAAATAGCGGCACCTGGTAAGTACTGACTGGAACTTAAACCTGCTCTAAATAGAGGTGTTGAAGGGTAAAACCCAGCAATTCCTGTAATATCCTGTTGTCCTGTTTTACCCCAGCCAATTCTAATTTTTATGTCGTTTATAAAATCAAGATCTTTTAGGAAAGCTTCTTCTTTAAGCTTCCATGCTAAAGCTGCAGCAGGAAAATAACCCCATCGTTTATCTTTTCTGAATAAAGAAGATCCATCTGCTCTAAACGATACCGTTACCAAATACTTGTTGTATAAGTTAATATTGGAACGCGCAAAGAAAGATTGCAGATTTAATTCATTAAAATATCTATTGTTTGGGTTCGCCGGATTTGGAGTTAATTCACGAATACCAGTATCTGTGTTATATCTGTATTCTTCTTTATTACCATCATTTTTAAAATTTTGGTAACCGTAACCCGCTTGAATATCAAAGTTATTTATAAAATAATCATCAAACTCTTTTCTGTATGCCAGATAAGCTTCCATGGTGGTATTAGTGATATGCTGATTTTCTCTAAAATTTACTCCGGGGTTAAATACATAATTGTAAATATTACTATTAGGATCGGAATTTGTATTGTCCAGCCTATAGGTGGCAAGGGCATTATCTGAGAAAGTTTCCTCTATTTCTGCCTTCGATGCTTCTAAACCTAAATTTAAAACAGCTCTTAGTTCTGGAAGAAAGTGCATTTTATAGTCAAATTCAACATTCCCTAAAACTTTATCAACTTTCTCAGGCCTTCTGCGTTGCAGTAATAAAGCAACAGGGTTACTGGAACCGTCTATGTTTTGTTGATCATTTAGATTGGTGTAAAAACCACCAAAAGGGGAATTGCTATCAAAAATGGGTTTTGTGGGATCAAAATTAACAGCACCGCCTAAAGCACCATCATTATCAATATTGTTTTTGTCGACAAAAATTGATTTTACATTAACATCGACCTTTAGATGATCTTCAAAAAACTTAGGTGTTAATTTTAATGACGCTGTGGTTCTTTTATAATCATTAGTTTTTAAAACCCCCTCAGTTTCATTATATCCAACAGAGGCTCTAAATGGAATCTTTTTAAAAAGATTTGCTCTGGCACTAAAATTATAATCTTGAGACATACTGGTTCTAAAAATAGCATCTTGCCAGTCTGAGTTATAAATGTCCCTTCCGTTAATGTTTTGTACAACAGCTTCATTTGTACTTACAGAACCTGCTGGAACTCCCAATTGATTGGTTTCTTGTGGGTAAGTTGTTGTAATAAAATCTACAAATTCATTACCATCAAATAAATCAATCTTATCGCTTACTTTGCTTGTAGAGATATTTGAAGAGAAATTAAATTTCACATCACCAGAGGTTCCTTTTTTTGTTGTAATGATAATAACACCATTGGATGCTCTTGATCCGTAAATAGCTGTTGCCGATGCATCTTTTAAAATACTGAAACTTTCAATATCGTTTGGATTTACAAGTGTTAATGGATTGTTTACCCCAGCAGGGTTGGAGTTATCTACTGCAATTCCGTCAATAACAATTAACGGATTACTATTGGCAGATAAAGACGCCCCGCCTCTAATTCTAATGTTTGGTTTTGCATCTGGTGCACCACCAGCAGTTGTGATTCTTACACCGGGAGCTTTACCATTTAGTAATTGGTCTGCAGATACTACTGTACCTTTGTTAAACTCTTTAGAAGATACTACATCTACAGAACCCGTTAAGTCTTCTTTTTTAACACTACCATATCCAATAATAACTATTTCGTCTAATTGGTCTGTATCTTCAGACAGTTGAACATTTAATGTAGATTGGCCTGAAAATGTTATTTCTACAGTTTGATAGCCTATATAGGAGAATACAATTATATCTCCATTATTGGCTTTAATCTGGAAGTTTCCATCAAAATCTGTAGTAGTTCCATTCGTGGTGCCTTTTATAACAACATTAACACCAGGTAGGGGAATGGAATTAGATTGTTCTGTTACTGTTCCTTTTATAGCATTCTGTCCAAATAAAAATACAGGTAGAATTAGCATAAAAAACAATAATCGCTTAGTCGTCGTTTTCATACATTTTTGTTAAATTAATGTGTTGTTTAGTTAGTTTATATTTTCACTCCTCACCTCAAAACTATGTAAAGAAATTGTAAAGAAGGAACTATAAATTACGAAATTCGTAACGAAAACGTTTTCGTGTTGACAACTTTTCAGTATTTGTTGCTTTAAAATGTAAAAATTCATAATTTAGACCTTGAAAAGCCGTAATGCTTTATTGAAACCGACTGAAACTGTTCTACTTACAGAAATAGGAAAATTATGAAAAGGAAAATTACTTTAAAACAAATTGCCCGAGAATTAGATGTTTCAATTTCTACGGTTTCAAAAGCCCTTAGCAATAGCAAAGAAATTAGTGAAGATACTACTCAAAAAATTCAGGCATTTGCTAAACTTTATAACTACAAGCCTAATAATATTGCACTTAGTTTAAAAAACAGAAAAACTAAGACCATAGGTATATTAATCCCGGAAATTGTTCACCATTTCTTTTCAACTGTAATTCGAGGTATTGAACTTATAGCGAATAGAAGGGGGTATAATGTTATTGTGGGGTTGTCTAACGAGTCTTTTACCAAGGAGATTATTAATATGGAAATGCTTGCTACTGGTAGTATTGATGGGTTTATTCTTTCTATTTCCAAAGAGACGTTGCTTAAGCAGGATTACCATCATTTTAATGCAACTATAGATCAGGGAATGCCTATTGTTATGTTTGATAGGGTTGTAAGTGAAGTAGAGTGCGATAAGGTGATCGTTGATGATTTTAACGGAGCGGTTAAGGCAGTAAAAAAACTGATTGATAATGGTTGTAAAAATATAGGGCTTATTACTACTATGGACTATGTAAGCGTTGGAAGACTGAGAACCCAAGGGTATTTGGAAGCCTTGCAGAGTAATTGTGTAGAAGCAAATTCTAACCTAATTTTAAAGATTGATGATAGCCTGGATGTAGAAAACCATCTGGAGATTTTAGAAAATGAAATGGGACAGTTTTTTAAAATGAACGGTAACATCGATGGTATTTTTGCTGTAAATGAATTATACGCGGTAACGGCTATGAAAGTAGCCAGAAAGTTAGGATTAAGTATTCCTGACGATATTCAAGTTATAGGTTTTACAGACGGTGTGCTCTCAAAACATGCCACTCCCAGTTTAACAACCGTGAGCCAACACGGGCAAAAAATGGGCGAACAGGCGGCGAATTTATTAATCGATAGATTGGAGGCTTTAGATGCTGAAGGTGACCAGTATTTCACGAATAATGAGAGAAAGTCTGACTTTATAAAAATGGTTATAGAGACCGAAATTATTGAAAGAGAATCAACTAAATAAAAGAAATATATTAGGAAAAACTAAAATCTTTTATATCTTTGACCCGAAATCAAAACTTATATTTTCACTTCTCATCATAAGTTTTGATAAGTTTACCGCTTATCAAATAGTATTAATTTAAACATACTATTTAATGGAAAAGCGTAGATTAAGTTTCTGGCAAATCTGGAATATGAGTTTCGGATTTCTGGGAATCCAAATGGGGTTTGCCCTTCAAAATGCCAATGCGAGTCGCGTCCTTCAAATATTTGGAGCAGACGTTCATCAGTTATCATGGTTTTGGATCATAGCACCTTTAATGGGCTTAATTGTCCAACCAATTATAGGGTACTATAGCGATAAAACCTGGGGACGATTTGGCAGAAGAAAACCGTACTTTTTACTAGGAGCTATTCTGGCCTCTGTTGGTTTGGTATTAATGCCACAGGCAGATATGTTTATTGCATTTCTCCCTCCATTATGGGTAGGAGCAGGTATGCTAATGATTATGGATGCCTCTTTTAATATTGCCATGGAGCCTTTTCGTGCTCTGGTTGGAGATAACTTAAGAACAGACCAACGTACTCAGGGTTTTAGTGTACAGACAGCCTTAATAGGTTTTGGAGCTGTTATTGGTTCTTGGTTGCCCTATGTTTTAACTAATTGGTTGGGAATATCTAACCAAGCTGCTGAAGGAACGGTTCCCTTAAACTTGATCTTATCTTTTATTATAGGTGCTTTTATTTTAATAGTATCCATTTTAGTAACGGTATTAACAACTAAAGAATATACTCCAGAAGAATTAGCAAGCTTTGAGGATAAAGAAGAACCTGCTAGAGAAAAAGACAGTGAGGAAAAAAAATCCAGTTTGTTGGATATTTTTGATGACTTCAGGAAAATGCCCGAAACGATGCGGCAACTAAGTTGGGTGCAATTCTTTTCGTGGTTCGGACTTTTTGGCCTGTGGGTATTTGCTACACCAGCCATAGCACAACATACGTATGGATTGTCGTATACAGACAGTAGTAGTTCGACCTACCAGAACGCTGGTGATTGGGTTGGCGTATTATTTGGTGTTTACAATTTTGTGTCTGCATTTTATGCATTTGCCTTACCATATATTGCAAAGAAAATAGGTAGAAAGAAGACCCATGCTTTATCCCTTGTTATTGGCGGATTGGGTTTACTTTCAATTTACATCATGCCAGATAAAAACTGGCTGATAATTTCTATGGTAGCTGTTGGTATTGCCTGGGCTAGTATATTGGCCATGCCTTACGCCATTTTAGCTGGATCGATTTCTCCAAAAAAGATGGGCGTTTATATGGGAATCTTCAATTTCTTTATTGTTATACCTCAAATCATCAATGCTTTAATTGGTGGTCCTTTAGTAAAATATGCCTATGGCAACCATGCCATTTTTGCATTGGTAACCAGCGGTGTAAGCTTTTTAATTGCGGCAGCATTGGTTTCGAAAGTGAAGGATGTTGACGATGTAATACAATAGAAATTTCATGAACACAATAGGAGTTATATTCGACCTGGACGGGGTTATAGTCGATACTGCCAAGTATCATTATCTGGCATGGAAAAAACTTGCCGATACGTTAAGTTTTGAGTTTACCGAAGCACATAACGAATTACTTAAAGGTGTTAGTCGTGTGCGATCGTTGGAAATACTTTTAAACATTGGTAATGTAAGCATATCTGAAGAAAAAAAGCAGGCGTTTCTAACGAGCAAGAATGAAGATTATTTAGGGTATATCCAGAAAATGAATGCAGACGAAATTCTTCCCGGAGTGCATGATCTTTTGGGAAAACTAGATCGTGCCGGTATTAAGTATGCACTTGGCTCTGCAAGTAAAAATGCGCCTTTAATTTTAAAACAAGTAGGCTTATTGGAAAGGTTTGAAGCTATAGTAGATGGTAACGATGTGACTAAGGCAAAGCCAGACCCTGAGGTTTTTTTAATAGCAGCGAAGAAACTCAATCTATCCTCCGAAAAATGTATTGTTTTTGAAGATGCTATAGCTGGCATTGAAGCAGCAAATAAAGCAAACATGGTATCGGTAGGTATAGGGGATAAGGACACACTTAGTGAAGCCGATTTTAATTTTAACGATTTAACCGAAATACCAGACAATTTTATTGAAGAATTAATAAAAGAAACAGAGAACATAGAGTAAAGAGAAGATAAAAAGCTTTGGAAAGTAAGCTTTTATTGGAAAGGATTGTCACCTATTCTCTTAAAATAGAATTAATAAGAAAATAGTGCTAATTAGAAGGTTGGTCTAACAACAACGTGGTCTAAAGTCTATTTTATATCATCATTAAAAAAATGAATCAAGATTACATAAAACCAAATAAATGGTCCATAATAGAAGAGGGGTTTGATGCTAGTAGGGTTGAATCTTCAGAGAGTTTGTTTAGTATTGGAAACGGTGCTATGGGGCAACGTGCCAATTTTGAAGAGAAGTATTCAGGATCAACATTTCAAGGAAACTATATAGCAGGTGTTTATTATCCCGATAAAACAAGAGTAGGCTGGTGGAAAAATGGCTACCCGGAGTACTTTGCAAAAGTGTTGAATGCTCCCAACTGGATTGGGATTAATGTTTCTGTAAATGGCGAACAACTCGACCTATTTGCTTGTAAAGCAGTAACCGATTTTAAACGGGAACTCAACATGCAAGAAGGTTGGCTGTCTAGAAGCTTTACGGCAACATTAAAAAACAACACCGTAATTGAGGTTAAAACCAAGCGCTTTTTAAGCTTAGATACAGACGAACTGGGCGTTATTAAATATGAGGTTACACCAGTAAATTGTGATGCAAATATCGTTTTTCAGCCTTATTTAGATAGTGGCATAACCAATAAGGATACCAATTGGGATGATAAGTTCTGGGATACCTTAAAAGTAAGTCATGAGAACCATCAAGCCTTTATCCAGGCAAAAACCATGAAAACAGATTTTTATACCTGTACCTTCATGGAATCCAGAATTTTTATAAATGGGAAATTCGTACTCATAGAGCCTAATATTAATGCCGATGCTAATTATGCTTCGTTTAGTTATGAACATCGGGTAAAACAAGGTGAGGTCTATACAATAGAAAAATACGGAGGTTATACAGTAGATAGAAACCATGATAAATCAGAACTTGTCTCGACAGCCAAAAAACTCTTGGCAATGGCTATAAAAACTGGTTTCAATCAGTTATTGGAAAAGCAAAAAGAAGCCTGGTTAAAAATTTGGGAACGCGCAGATATAACCATAGAGGGAGATATTAAAGCACAGCAAGGTATTCGCTTTAATATTTTTCAGTTAAACCAAACCTATTTGGGTAAAGATTCTAGATTAAATATAGGGCCTAAAGGTTTTACCGGAGAGAAATACGGGGGGAGTACCTATTGGGATACCGAAGCCTATTGTCTTCCATTTTACATGGCAACCAAAGATGAGAAAGTAGCCCGAAGCCTTTTGGAATACCGATATAACCATTTGGAAAAAGCAATTGAAAATGCCGAAAAGTTAGGGTTTAAAAATGGTGCAGCATTATTCCCAATGGTTACCATGAATGGAGAAGAATGCCATAACGAATGGGAAATTACATTTGAAGAAATTCATCGTAACGGCGCTATTTCCTTTGCCATTTACAATTACTACCGCTATACTGGCGATTACAATTATATAGTAGAAAAAGGTTTGGAGGTTTTAATTGGGATTGCCCGTTTCTGGCAACAGCGCGCCACGTTTTCAAAAGACAAAAACCTATATGTTATTCTTGGTGTTACAGGACCAAACGAGTACGAGAATAACGTAAATAACAATTGGTACACGAATTATTTGGCACATTGGTGCATTAATTATACCATGGAAAACCTTGAAAAGATTAAAACGGAATACCCTTCAGATTTCGAACGTATCATGAATAAGGTTAAACTTTATGAGGAAGAGCTAAAAGCATGGAAGGATGTAGCAGATAAAATGTACTTTCCTTATTCTGAAACGCATAAAGTGTATTTACAACAAGACGGGTTTTTAGACAAAGAGTTAACAACTGTAGCAGATCTGGATAAGAATGAAAGACCTATCAACCAAAAATGGTCCTGGGATAGAATTTTACGTTCATCTTATATAAAACAAGCCGATGTTTTGCAAGGCTTCTATTTTTTTGAAGATCAATTCACTGTAGAAGAGTTGGAGCGTCATTTCGATTTTTATGAGCCATTTACATTACATGAAAGCTCATTGTCGCCCTGTGTACATAGTATTCAAGCAGCAAAGTTAGACAGAATGGATCAAGCCTATAATTTTTACATGCGAACGTCCCGTCTGGATTTAGAAGATTATAATCATGAAGTGCATGAAGGTTTACACATTACTTCTATGGCGGGAACCTGGATGAGTATTGTTGAAGGCTTTGGTGGTATGAGAATAAAAGAAGGGAAACTCGCTTTCACTCCTAAAATACCAGAGCAGTGGGAAGGCTATTCGTTTAAACTAAATTTTAGAAACCGGATATTAAAAGTAGATGTTGACCAAAAGCAGACAAATTTCGAAATCCTGCATGGTGATGATCTGGAGATTTTTATAAATAACGAACGTTTATTATTAAAAAAGAAGACGTTAAAACGTGTCAATTAGTTAAGTTTTACAGTAAAAATATTAAAAATGAAATCGCTATTTATATTATATGTAACCCTATTGTTTTCAGCTTTTAACCTCGTTAATTCACAAGAGCTAAAGTCGCCCAATGGAGCATTAACAATGAATTTTTGTCTTACGGATGATGGTTCGCCAACCTATCAACTCTTCTATAAAGATAAGGAAGTTATAAAGCGGAGTGCTTTGGGCTTTGAATTGAAGGATGATCCTAAATCGTTACTAAATGATTTTTCAATTCTAAAGGTAGAACATGCTTCTTTTGATGAAACTTGGACACCCGTTTGGGGAGAAGAAAAGGACATTCGAAACCACTACAATGAATTGGCCGTAAGCTTAAAACAAGGAGGGACAGATAGAATATTAATAGTTCGTTTTAGGCTGTTCAATGAAGGTTTGGGCTTTCGTTATGAGTTTCCTAAACAGGGGAAATTGGTTTATTTTGTAATTAAAGAAGAGCATACGCAATTCGCCATGACGGGCGATCATACAGCTTTCTGGATTCCGGGAGATTACGATACGCAGGAATTCGATTATACAGAATCAAAACTATCAGAAATAAGAGAAAAATTTGATGCAGCCTATACCGATAATGCATCGCAGGAGCAATTTTCTAAAACAGGTGTACAAACCGCTTTGATGATGAAAACCAAAGATGGTTTGTACATTAATTTGCATGAAGCGGCATTGATTAATTATGCCTGTATGCATTTAAATCTAGATGAAGAAAACATGGTGTTTCAGTCTTGGTTAACTCCCGATGCAAATGGTGATAAAGGTTATATGCAAGCTCCAAGTAAATCGCCATGGAGAACTATTATGGTAAGTGACGATGCCAGGGATATTCTAGCTTCCAGAATGACATTAAATCTTAATGATCCATGTAAAATTGAAGATACTTCATGGATAAAACCTGTAAAGTACGTTGGCGTTTGGTGGGAGATGATTACTGGAAAAGGATCGTGGGCTTATACAGATGAGTTACCAGCAATTGAATTAGGCGTAACCAATTACTCTAAAGTAGGTGCCAGTGCTAAGCATTCTGCCAATAATAAAAACGTAAAACGATATATAGATTTTGCCTCAAAGTATGGTTTTGATGGCGTTTTGGTAGAAGGCTGGAATGAAGGTTGGGAAGATTGGTTTGGGAAGTCGAAAGATTATGTGTTTGATTTTGTAACCCCTTATCCAGACTTTGATGTAGAGGAAATTCATAAGTACGCCAAATCTAAAGGCGTTAAAATGATCATGCACCATGAAACCTCTGGTTCAACAAGAAATTACGAACGCCATATGGATAAGGCCTATCAATTTATGAAAGATAATGGATACGATGCAGTTAAAAGTGGCTATGTTGGAGATATTTTACCACGAGGCGAGCATCATTACAGCCAGTGGACGGTAAACCACTATCAATATGCTCTTGAAAAAGCAGCGGATTATAAAATTATGATAAATGCACATGAAGCTGTAAGACCAACAGGAATTTGTAGAACCTATCCCAATTTAATTGGTAACGAATCTGCCAGAGGTACGGAGTTTCAGGCTTTTGGAGGTTCTAAACCCAATCATGTTACCGTGTTGCCTTTTACACGTTTAATCGGTGGTCCGATGGATTATACACCAGGAATTTTTGAAATGGATATAAGTAAACTAAACCCTAACAACAATTCTCATGTAAACAGTACCATAGCCAATCAATTGGCATTATATGTAACGATGTACAGTCCGTTGCAAATGGCAGCAGATTTACCCGAGCATTACGAGCAATTTATAGATGCCTTTCAGTTTATAAAAGACGTGGCTTTAGACTGGGATGAGAGTGTGTATTTAGAAGCAGAGCCGGGGAGGCATATCACGATTGCCCGTAAGGAAAAAGGTAGTAGTAATTGGTTTGTAGGCAATGTAAATGGTAAAAAAGCTAGAACTGCTAGTTTTAAATTTGATTTCCTCGAAAAAGGGAAAAAATATATGGCAACCATTTATGCCGATGCCAAAGATGCTCATTATAAAACCAATCCGCAAGCCTATACGATTAGAACAAAAAAAGTGACAAGTAAATCGAAACTGTCACAGCTATCCGTTCCTGGTGGGGGCTTTGCTATTAGCATTAAAGAAATAAAATAACACCTTAATCTATGAGACATAAGTATAGAAAATATCAAACAAAACAATGGGTTTTAATTGCTTTGTCATTTGTACTGATGCTAAGTACATCCTGCAAAAAGCAAAATAGCTCATCTGTTAACGAACCAGAGATACCAGTTGAGGTTGTTGAAAAACAAGATATTTTACGTGTTGAACCTCCAAATTGGTGGATAGGATTTAAAAATACAACACTACAACTTTTAGTACAGCATCCGAACATTTCAGAATGGGCACCGGAGGTTTCCTATACAGGCGTTTCTATTGAAAAAATACATCAAGCAGATAGTCCGAATTATCTTTTTATAGATTTAAACATTTCTGAAACAGCAAAAGCAGGAAAGTTTAACATCATCTTTAAAAAAGAAAATACGGATGATTTGATTTGTACCTATGAGTTAAAATCCAGAGAAAAACCATCTGAAGATTATATCGGATTTGATAGTAGTGATGCGGTGTACCTTATAACGCCAGATAGGTTTGCGAATGGTAATCCTGATAATGACACCAATACCGATTTACAGGAGAAAACGATTGATAGAACCAACAATTATGCACGTCATGGAGGTGATTTAGCGGGCATAATAAATCATTTGAACTACATTGATGATTTAGGTTTTACAGCCATTTGGTCGTGTCCGTTATTAACCAACGATATGCCAGAGAGCTCTTATCATGGTTATGCTATAACCGATTACTATGAGGTAGATCCCAGATACGGTACATTAAACGATTACAAATCATTGGCTCAAGAAATGTCTAAAAGAGGCATGAAATTAATCATGGATCAGGTTGCTAATCACTGTGGTTTAGGGCATTGGTGGATAAAGGATTTACCATTTAAGGATTGGGTGAATTATCAGGAAATCTATGAGGAGCACAAGGATTCGTGGACTAATGAGGTAACCATAAAATCGAATCATAAACGCACGAACAATCAGGATTTATATGCATCTAAAAAGGATAAAGCGGCTTTAACCGACGGGTGGTTTGTCTCTGCCATGCCCGATTTAAATCAGCGTAATCCCTTCATGGCTCAATATATTGTTCAAAATAGTATTTGGTGGGTGGAAACCGTTGGACTAGGAGGTATAAGACAAGATACTTACCCGTATCCCGATAAGGATTTTATGAGCGATTGGGCTGGTGCTATTATGAACGAATACCCTAATTTTAGTATTGTGGGTGAGGAGTGGAGTTACAACCCTTTACTTATTGGGTACTGGCAAGAAGGCGCTAATAACCGGGATGGTTATGATTCTAATTTAAAATCTTCTATGGATTTCGCCATGCAAAGCTTGATTTTGCAGGGTTTAAATGAACCTGAATCATGGGATCAAGGTTTGGTGAAATTGTATGAAGGTTTGGCTAACGATTTTCATTATGCATCGCCTAAGGACATTATGCTTTTTCTAGATAATCACGATATGAGCCGTGTTTTTACACAATTAAAAGGTGATATTGTTAATACAAAAATGGCTTTAAGTTACGTGCTTACATTACCTCGAATTCCACAAATATATTATGGTACTGAGGTATTGATGAACGATTTTGAAAAACCGGGCGATCATGGTTTAATTAGAACAGATTTCCCGGGAGGCTGGGAAGGAGATACTACAAATGCATTTACCGGTGCTGGACTTACTGAGGTTCAAAAAGAAGTACAGTCTTATTTAAAAACATTGTTAAACTTTAGAAAATCTTGTAAAGCTATTCAAGAAGGGAAAACGGTGCATTTTTCTCCCGAAAATGGTGTATACGTTTTGTTTAGAATATTGGGAGATGAAACGGTGGTTCATATTATAAATAAGAACGAGAAACCTATTGAACTGGATTTAAACAGGTTTGAAGAAATGAATTTAAAAGGAAAGGTACTTAAGGATGTTATTTCTGGAAAGGCTGTTGTATGGCTAGATAGTTTAAAGTTAGAAACTAAAGGAAGTATTATTTTAGTAACAAAAGATTAAAATAAAGTATCTTAACGCAAGTTTGACCTAGCGATGTAAAAGTTAATAGCTAAATTTTGTGTCATACTGAGCACAGTTGAAGCCTGCCTTATTTTAAAAGTAATTAAGATTAAACCATATTCATGAGAACAACAAAAAAATTAATACTGCTTATAATGATGATGCTTCTTGCTTTTTCATGTAAAAATGAAAAAACAACTAAAGCATTACCTAATACGGCATCACCAGAAACGGAGTCTGTAGAACTTGAAGAAAAAGAAGAAACTTTAGTTGAAATGACTCCAATAACCAATGATATTCTGGAAACAGCGATCATTTATGAAGCCAATATTAGGCAGTATTCTCCTGAAGGTACTTTTAATGCCTTTACAAAGGATATTCCAGAATTAAAGGAACTTGGGGTAAAGATTATTTGGCTTATGCCGGTATTTCCAATATCTAAAACCAAAAGAAAAGCTACTGGGGGTGAGTTCGCCAGTTTAATTGAAGATGAAGCGGAACGTGCTAAGATGCTGGGGAGTTATTATGCTGTTACCGATTATACAAAAATTAACCCAGAATTTGGTACTATAAAAGATTTTAGAGCTTTGGTTAACGAAGCTCATAAACATGGTATATATGTTATTTTAGATTGGGTTCCTAACCATACTGGGTGGGATCATGAGTGGTTAAAGAATCATCCTGAGTATTATACACAGAACGGTAAGGGCGAAGTAATACATCCAGACGAAACCGATTGGACTGATGTAGCCGATTTAAATTATGACAATACCGACATGCGCAAGGAAATGATTGCCGATATGGGTTATTGGATTACAGAGCAAGGTGTTGATGGATTTAGATGTGATGTTGCAGGTTCTGTACCATTAGATTTTTGGGAAGAGGCTATTCCGCAATTACGATCGAAAAAAGACATTTTTATGCTAGCAGAAGCCTGGGAGCCTGAACTTTTAAAAGCCAATCTATTTGATATGGCTTATGCCTGGGAAGGCCACCATTTATTAAACGACATGGCTAACGAGAAAAAGTCTTTAATGGATTGGGATAAGTACGCTACAAAAGTTATAACAGATTACGAACGAGATGATATTCTTATGAATTTTCTAACGAACCATGATGAAAATTCATGGAATGGAACAATACAAGAGCGTATGGGAGATGCTTCGGAACTTATGACTGTTTTTAGTTATATCATTCCGGGAATGCCTTTAATCTATTCAGGTCAAGAATATGGTTTAAATCACCGTTTAAAATTCTTTGAAAAAGATTCTATTTCTAAGACTAAGGGCAGACAGTGGGAGGTGTTGAAAAAGCTAGGGACTCTTAAAAATACACACGAAGCTTTAAATGGAGGGAAACAATCAGCTTCTTACCTTATTTTCGAAACGGATAATAAATATGTGTTGAAGTATATTAGGAGTAAAGCAGGAAAAAAAATTACGTTTATAGCCAATTTTTCAAGTAAGCCGCAAACTTTTAAAATGACCAGTGCAGGGAAGTTTCTGGATTATATGACCCGTGAAGAAGTACAGTTTAATAATAAAAACGTAACACTTGATCCTTGGGGATATAAAGTTTTAACCGATTTATAAGAGGTTTAAAGTGGGGAATAAAAAAAACAAGAGATCGTATAAAAAGATTTAGATGTCCGTTCGATTTCGCAGTCGAGAACTTTTTAATGTTCTTTATTTTAAGACATCTCGACTGCGCTCGATGTGACACTATTAGTATCTAATACTTTTTAGACGATCTCTTGCTAAAGTTGGATTTAATTGGTTTATCGTTTTCTAACACTACCAGAAGAGTTATTACTTTTATCTACTTTTTCTGGATTTCCGTAATATTTTATATCCCCGCCGCTAGTAGCTTTTGCTGTAAGTTCTTTAGACGTGTTTACGGTAATATCTGCACCACTAGTGGCTTTTACATGGCTGGACTCAGAAATTAAGTCTGCAGCTTTAATATCGCTACCACTGGTAGCTTCAGCAATAAGCTTGGTCGTTTTTCCAGATAAGCGTAAGTCGCTACCACTAGTAGATTTACAATTTAATTCCGTTGTGTTCACCTCAAGTCTCATATCGCTGCCACTGGTAGATTTAAGATCTAATCTTTCGGCTGTAATAACATTAGTAGAATATACATCGCTTCCGCTAGTCGATATAATACTTGAAACATCTTTAAAACTTACCATCACTTTTTTTGATGAGGCTTTGCCGATATTCCTTTTGGTGTGAATTTTTAAAATGTCATTCACAACTTCTACTACAATAAGGTCTTGAAGGTTTTCATCTGCTTCAACAGAAACACTTTCGCTATCACCTTGTGTTAGGTATACGTCTAAACCTTCTGTAGCTTTAATAGTTGAAAAAGGTTCGCGAATGGTTCTATCTTCAGTTACAACGTTTCCATTTCCACGAACTCCAGTGTTGAAGTTCATATCGAAATTGCAAGAAAAAAGCGTTAAACTCAAGATGGTTGCTAAAATAAACTTAACTAATGTTGTCATAATTGCTTGTTTTTTGATTGATGTTCTTTCTTATTCAAATATCTTATAAATGATTGTTGATTAGTAATTAAGATATCTGAACTGTTTGTTTTTAATGATGAATTGTTATTCGTCTTTTGATTTTATATTAATACCGTCTGAATCTATTTTAACTTCTATGTCGTCATCTTCACCAGAAACCCCTTTTTTATTAATTTTTATATTAACATCGGCGTCTTTTATCTCTAAACCTGTACTGTCAAGTTTAACAACAGAATCTTCATCGTGAACATCGATATCAACTTTATAAGGTTCTTCAACAGGACAGTCTAAACATGTAATGCCATCTTCTGTGATTAACAAATAGTGATCGGCATCTGCAGATGTTACAATATTCCCATTATAAGTTCTATGATTTAGAAATGATTTTGTATTCGTATTAAAGTTAACTATGCTTCCCTCTGGTAAATAGAGTTTTACAAAAACTTCTTGATCACTATATTTGTTTTCAGCAGATGTTGTTAAATAGGAGTCTAGCAATAACTCATTTCCGTTAAAAGCGTAGTTGTAGTTTATATTTTTAGCACGTTCAATCGCTTTTTCATAACTTCTCCCATCGGCACTTTTCTCTATACCTATTTTAGCTATAGAGTCGGTAGTTGATTTAACAAGTACTCTAATATCCGATCTATAAATAGTTGGTTCTCCATTTTCGCCATTTATAACTTTAAAATCATGATTTCTGTAATAGCTATTCGCATAGAACTCACTTTCCAGCATTTTAATTTTTATGGTATCGTTAGCCTTTATGTTTAATTCTTGCTTTACGATCACGTGCTCGTCAAAGGCATGTTCGCTGGCTTGTCTTACACCTATAACTACTAATCCTATAATGGAAATTAACCACAAGCCCAGTAATGTGAACTTAGCAATGTTACCAATCGATTTTAAGTTGTTTATAAGTATTTTTAAACCCAAATAGAATAGGAAAAAGAAAGGGATACCAACAGCAAAGAAAGTAAATAAGGAGGCCAACCATACAGGAGTATTTCCGGCATTAACAGTATCTACCAGATCAAGATCAACGCCCGGAATATGTATAAAGTCTACTACACCTAAAGAAAACAACGTGATAATTAAAGCTATAATGGTTACGGCTCCTATAAACATTAAGATAACACCTATAAACTTTGCAAAAATCTTTAAGAAGAACATAATGACTTCTCCCAAGGTATCGAAAAACGTTTTAGAGCTTGATTTTATCTTACTTCCCTGCTTTTTAAAATCTACATTTTTCGCTGCGCTGGACACTGAGTCTGATACGTTTTTTGCAGCGGCCCCAACCGTATCAGTTACATTTTTTGCGACATCGGTTACATTTTCAAAACCATCTTTAATCTTTTTTTCAATATTACTAATGTTAACAGGTTCTCCCGTCATCATTATTTTTTCGGCAGTGGTTTTAGCTTCAGGTACTAAAATCCATAATAAAATGTATAGAAGAACACCTGTTCCGGCAGCACTAAATAATATAATCCAGGCCAAACGAACCCATACAGCTTCAACACCAAAATAATGACCTAAACCAGACGATACACCACCTACATAGGAGTTGTCTACATCTCTATATAGCTTTTTAATTGGAGCCGATTTGGGTTGGTAAGCCGCTTGAGGTTCATCTTCAAATATTTCATCGTCAACCAAATAATCTTCTGGTTGCCCCATAATTGAAATAATTTCGTCTACTTCCTTAATGCGTATAACTTCTTTGTTATTTTGAACACGCTCGTTAAAAAGTTCTGCGATACGAGCCTCTATGTCTGCTATAATTTCAGAGCGGCCTTGAGAATCTGTAAATGAACGTTTTATAGCCTCAAGATAGCGTTGTAATTTTAGGTATGCATCTTCATCGATGTGGAAGAATATACCAGCTAAATTTATATTGACAGTTTTATTCATTTTTTTGTTGTTTTTTGGCTTGTTACTATATTCACTGCATTTTGTAGTTCGCTCCAGGTTGTACTTAACTCCTTTAAAAATAGTTTCCCTGTTTCTGTTAAACCATAGTATTTTCTTGGTGGTCCAGATGTAGATTCTTCCCATCTGTAGTTTAAGAGTCCCGCATTTTTAAGTCGTGTGAGTAAAGGGTAAATAGTACCTTCTACTACGAGTAGCTTTGCGTCTTTAAGTGTACTTAGAATTTCTGCAACATACGCATCGTCATCTTTCAATACAGAAAGTATGCAAAATTCTAACACACCTTTGCGCATTTGCGCTTTTGTGTTTTCTATCTTCATAGTCTAAAGCGTTTTAATATTATGAAACTGTTCATTTTTTGATTGATTTGATTTGATGAAAACCGAAACTTCGGCTAAATGTTTTGTTAGATTTGAGGTTTATCTATTTTATAAAATTTATAGTTAACGGATAATTATATAGTTCGCCATCTCTTGCCTTTAAACTAGCATTGATAATAAAAATGAGTTCCAATATAAAACCTATTACGGCAAGGAACCCTAATCCACCTCCAATATAAAATAATGGGGAGGGCTCGCCAATGTTAATATGAAAATTGTCGAATCCATGTAAATCTATAAAGTCGATACCATCAAAGATTTTGAAAATGAAAAAAGGAACAGTAAGCGTACCTATAATTATGGCATATAATAAA
Organism: Flavivirga eckloniae; assembly: GCF_002886045.1. NCBI lineage: Bacteria > Pseudomonadati > Bacteroidota > Flavobacteriia > Flavobacteriales > Flavobacteriaceae > Flavivirga > Flavivirga eckloniae. The sequence goes on from NZ_CP025791.1 coordinate 4,700,645, forward strand.
ATGCTAATTTGAAAATTAATGGCTTGCTTACCATGCGCGTCAACAAACTCGGATTTCTCTTTATTCGCAATCCATAGAACAATGGGACCTATAAAGTTTCCGAATGGAATTATAAACCTGCTAAAGGTTGATAAATGAATAAAAGTGGCGATGTTTTTTTGATGATTATCTAACATGATTCTAAAACATATAATAGTTTCTTATGCAAATATATGTCTAAAAGAAGGTATTATGTTACGCATAGTACTTAAATTTAACAAAATATTAACATAATATGGATTGTCAATAATTTTATAACTTAGTAAAAAATAAACCCTTTAAAATGAACATAACACCAAGGAAATTCAACACTTTCACAATGTTTAAATTGCCATCAGCATATTTTTGCGGGGTTAGAACAAAATATATTGATGCTAGTAAGTGTATCGTAACAGTGAAGCATAAATGGATAAACCAGAACCCATTTAAATCGATGTTTTGGGCAGTACAGGGAATGGCAGCGGAACTTTCAACTGGAGCTTTAATGATTTCTAAAATTAAGGCATCTGGAAAGAAAATTTCAATGTTGGTAACCTCTAATAAGGCCAGTTTTACTAAAAAAGCAACAGGTAGAATAATGTTTACGTGTCATGACGGTAAACTTATGGATGAAGCTATAGAAAAAGCTATAGAAACGGGAGAAGGGCAAACTGTCTGGGCTAAATCTATTGGAGTTAATAAAGAAGGGGTGGAAGTTTCAACGTTTAGTTTTGAATGGAGTATTAAGGTTAAGGGGTAGTTTTTGGTGTTCGGTATTTAGTATTCAAGGGATAAGAGGTAAGGGATAAGGGATAAGGGTCTGTTTTCTAGGGTTAGAGTTTGTGTTTTGAACTTTAAACTTTGAATTTTAAACTTTATTAAAGATTGTGTAACAAAATATTAAACTAAACTACTTATTATCGAATTGTAAAATTTATAGATATGACAGCACACGAAATAGATTATAGAATATATGGTGAAGAAATGCAATATGTGGAAATAGAACTCGATCCGGAAGAAGGTGTTATTGCCGAAGCGGGTAGTTTTATGATGATGGATGATGGTATAAAAATGGAAACTATTTTTGGAGATGGATCTCAAAAGGATTCCGGGTTTTTAGGCAAAATACTAGGGGCTGGGAAACGTATTCTTACGGGAGAGAGTTTGTTTATGACCGCCTTTTATAATAACCTGGTTGGTAAACGAAATGTGTCGTTTGCTTCACCATACCCAGGAAAAATTTTACCAATTGATTTAACCGAATATGGCGGAAAGTTTATTTGTCAGAAAGACGCTTTTCTATGTGCCGCTAAAGGGGTTAGTGTAGGTATTGAGTTTTCGAAAAAATTAGGAAGAGGGTTATTTGGAGGAGAAGGTTTCATTATGCAAAAATTGGAAGGCGATGGTATGGCATTTGTACATGCGGGTGGAACGATGGCTAAAAAAGAGTTACAGGCTGGTGAAACTTTAAAAGTCGATACAGGATGTATCGTTGGTTTTACCCAAGGTGTAGATTATGATGTAGAATTTGTTGGAGGTATTAAAAACACCATTTTTGGAGGCGAAGGATTGTTCTTTGCAAAGTTACAAGGACCTGGTACAGTTTATATTCAATCGTTACCGTTTAGCAGATTGGCTGGGCGCGTTTTGGCATCTGCTCCTCGAGCTGGTGGAAAAAGTAAGGGAGAAGGAAGTATTCTAGGTGGTATAGGAGATTTGTTGGATGGAGATAATAGCTTCTAAATGTTAAATTTACATTAAACAGAAAAACTTATGTAATTTTTCATTATTTTTAGAGTTCAATAATGAAAACCAATAAAGCCTATAAAAAACGTCTACTTTTTATTACAAACCTAAACCTTTAATTTATATTATGGCAAGAGCAATGCTAGAGTATACCAAAACTATACTAAGAAAAGTTAGTTTTGATACAACGTTGTTTTGCAAAGAGGTACAAAAGGCGGTACAACGTTTACTTCCTTATGAGATAGAAGAGCTTAAAATTTATATTCTTTCTCTCGTACAGCAAAACCCCGAATTAGATCAATGTTTAATTTATTTAAAAGCATAAGAAAAATATAGAATAAACCCCAAAAATCAAAAAATCAAATAAAATGAGCTCGGTATTATATCGGGCTCATTTTTTTTAAATTCAACCATACCACAGAGTCTTAAAATACTATCTATACTGCTAGTCCCAATTAATTAAAAGTATATTAATGAGAAAAAAAATTACCCTGCTTATAACTATTAGCCTATGTCTTTTGTTGCCATTCAAATTTTTAAACGCTCAAGATTTTGTTGCAAAAATCGGATTTATGGAAGAAGTCCACATTTTTGATGGGGCATTTTATGAGGTTTATAAAACAATACCTTTAAAACCAAAAAAGGTGGATGTTTCTAGTTCTCTAAAAAGTAATACTAACAAGTATAAAAAAGCTAATTTACTAGATAAAGATCCAAAAACAGCATGGGTTGAAGGTGTAAAGGGCAATGGTATAGGTGAGAAAATTAGATTTTCATTCGATATGGGTACGCATCCCGATGTTATTACCTTTACCCCAGGATATTTTAATACAGAGGATACCTGGTATAAAAACAATCGTGTATCTAAATTCAAAATAAAGTTTTTAACCATAGAAGATGATGCGTACTCCAGAGAACTTTTAGGTGAAATTATAGTTAGTATACCAAAAGAACCAACTATTAATTCTATAGTTCCTAATATATATTCTGTTAATGTAAGCTCTATTTTTTTTCAAAACATGCCGGCTGAAGAATTTGAGATAGTTGAATTTGAAATTATAGATGTCGACTCAACAAATGCAAAATACAACGATACTTGTATTTCTGAAATCGGTTTTTATCAACACGATGATACTAAAATGATAAAGACTATATCTTATAAGGATTATGAGAAAAAACAATGAATGGGTACAATTCAATACGAGGTAGAAAAGCTGTTGTAATTTAACTTATTAGTTAGTCTTTATGCTCAGGAGTTTTGTGAAATTTATCGTTTTAGGTTTAATAATCTTATACATATAAGTAAGTCGGTTAAAAGAAATGTTAAATATTACAAAATAAGGACTTAAGGCATTTTACGGACGAAAGAAATTTTGTACTTTTAAATAAGCAGTACCATATAATGCTTTGGTATGCGAAAATAAATAAGTTTGTTATGAGAGGTCGTACATTATAAGGTGTTTTTTACCTTTTCCTTCGCTTCTTATTTGAACAAACGCTATAATTCTGTAAAAGTATAATAATGAAAAAGGAAAGGCTTATTAAAGTATTTGTTTCTTTGTTACTCATATTAAGTAACATAAGTTGCGACCAAATCACTAAAGATAAAGTAAGAGAAAGCATCTCAAAATATGAAGTAATTGAAGTTATTGGAAACAGTTTTATGCTCACCAAGGTAGAAAATAATGGAGCAGCTCTCAATTTAGGAGGAAATTTAACTCCATTTTTAAAAATCATTTTTCTACAAGTTTTTCCGCTAACAGTACTTTTGCTTTTATTCGTTTATATTGTTAGGGAAAAGATGATTTCTAAACTAAACCTAATTGGTTTCTCTTTTATTATTGGTGGTGGTATTGGAAACATATACGATAGGATTTTTTTCAATTCTGTTACAGATTTTATGTATGTGGAATATGGTGGTATTAAAACAGCTATTTTTAATATGGCCGATGTTTCTGTTGTAATAGGCTGTTTATTGGTGTTGTTAAATATATTATTGGTTGCCATAAAGCGAAAGCCATCACTTTCCAAATCTTAAGCACAACCCTTAAGACTGCCAAAGCATCCTAAAATAAAGAGCAATACATGTTCTTTAAAAGCTTTGCTGCATAAAGAATTGTCCACTTCAATAAGAAAACTATTTAGATGATGTTTTATGTCATACCTTAAGATGGTTAATTCTATATATGCATGTAATAAAGTATACGTTAAATTCCATAGGATAGTTTAATATTTACACAGTATGTTTTTATATTGATAATAAATACTTCGCTATTATCGATTTTCCAAAACTAGCTTAATATAATACTTGTTTAACTGAAAACAGGGGTATTGTTAACCCTGAAAATGGTGTTGTTAGCAGGTGTGTTTAAATTTAATTTTGCTTAAGCAAGTCGATAGAAAAGTATTTGCTTCGAATTAAAACTTTATCCCCTTAATCAATATGAGAAATACGTGTTTACGAACTTTAAATGTATTAGTGTTATTAAGAATTGTTGTTTGCGTTTTGGTGCTTAGTGCATATGGATGCCAATTTGCTAATAAACAGGAAACCGCAAAAATCGTTGAAGCCTCACAACGAGAGCCTTCATCAAAAATACCGTTTTGGAGATCTCCGGAAAATGGTGTAGATATTTTACCGAATATGAATATTACAGATTCGGTTATTTCCAGAAAACCATGGAAGCATATCAAAATGTCCATGTCTAAAATAACACTTAAAGACTCTAAACGCTATATTAACAATGATAATTGCAGGTATTACAAGTCTTTAGAAGCTAATTTTCGTGGAGAATGCGTAGTCAATGATCAATATGCCATAGTAAGCACTCCCGGAGAGTTTGGTAATGTTATAAGTATTTTTCCAGCGTTTGATGGTTCTCTGGACAAAGTAACCATGGATTTTAACGATGTACTTTACACCCTTACTGATTCAAATTTTGATGACTTTGCATTTTTTCAAGGACTTTATGATAATTACCTTTTTGTTGATACGGGGACATCTTCAGGTTCCAGAGGGTTATTTGTAGTAAATTTAGATTTGGGTAAAATTGTTTTCGGCACTTATACAAATAAAGTGGCTTCTTACGATGGAAAAAAGTTAACATATTGGGGTGATACTGATAAAAAGGCTAAAGATTTTTGTCCTAATATGGAACATACAGAACACTATTTGGTTGCTGAGCAAATAGAATATGATCTAGCTAGCTTAAAAGGTGAAAAAACCGGTAAGTTCGAATGTTATTTTGCAGAATAAATGGTGCTGTTTTGATGATGTGACAAGTTTTAATCAATATAAAAGTTAAATAATATTGGGTACTAGTTTCTTATTTTAATGTCGTTTTAATTACGTATTTTTCATGCTGGAGTTAGCGATTGTCTATTACAACGTTCTCTTATAACTTTAGTTGCTATTGTATGAAGTTGATAATTTTCGATATTGATGGAACCATTTTGGATTCTGTAAATACAGACGATAGATGTTTTACGCAAACATTTAAAGATTTGTTTCAAATAGATTTAACGCAAGTAAATTGGAACGATTTTAATAATGTTACAGATGAAGGGATAACCATAGAGATTTTTGAAAGATGGTTTAAAAGAATGCCTGAAAAGCAAGAAGTAGAAACCATTAAGGAGCATTATAAAAACTTGCTAAAGAAAAGTATAAATGAGTTTACTGAAATTGACAAGGCCTTGTCTTTTATAAAGTTGCTTGCAGATAATCCCGATTTTGAAATAGGCTTTGCTACAGGAGGATGGCAGGAAACTGCCGAATTAAAGTGTAGCTCGGTAGGGTTTAATGTAAGTGATTTTATTTTTAAATCGTCTAGCAATCATTATAACCGAGCCAAAATTATTGAACTTGCTATAAAAGAAGCGGTAGATAAAAATAAGTGTAAAGCATACGAATCCATTTTATATTTTGGCGACGGGCTTTGGGATTTAAAGGCAACCAAGGTGTTGGGAATTAATTTTATTGGGGTAGATTTTAACGGAAATAATAAACTCAAAAATGCAGGAGTTAAAAAAATAATCAAAAACTACAGAGAACCAGATAAAATCCTAAATCTAATTCAAGAGAGTATACCAGTCGAATAGAATGAAAAACATATTTAACAGTTTTTGTACTTATCGTTTAAACCTATATTTTGTAAAATCATAGGTGTGATTTTTTCCAGTCGTGTATGTCTGGTGGCTTCACGTTTAGCACTATTTATGTATTCGCAATATTCACGTTGTTTGTAAGGCGTTAATAATTCGAAACTGTTTTTTAAATCTTTATTTTTTGCAAATAAATCTTTTAATTCTTTAGGAATAACCATTTCTTTTTTACTGCGATCCGGTTTTGTTTCTTTGCCTAATTTTTGATTTTCAATAGCTTCTTTAACGTAGCTTAGAACTATATTTTTATCTATTTCGTTAATAGATTCAAAGCGCATTTGTCTTAAGGCCTTGGTCTTGTTTTCCTGGGCATTTAACAATAAGTTGTGTTCATCTTTTAAAAATACACCATTAAAAAACCAAATACCAAAGTGGTTTTTAAAGGCACCTAAACCTAAAATATTTTTATTGTTTATGGTGTAAACCGGAGCACTCCATTTTATCGTTTCAACACATTCCGTTGTGTTTATAATATCTCGTAATAAGTTTAGTGCCTCGCTATAATGAGCATTTTCCTCAATATATTCTTCAACAGAGTGGATTTTTTTCATTGTAATGATTTGTATACAAGTGTGTTGTCTTTAAAGTTAATAAAAAGAAACAACTTATAACGTGATCATTTTTAAAAAATTATATCATTTAGAATAGCCTTGGGATGTATAATAATAAGTTGTTGTTTAACTTATTAGTTTTTACGAAGGTATGTGTTTACTTCAATAGCCACATCTTCCCAGGTTTTGCTTACACCATCAGGTCCTTTATGCAAATCTAAGCAAGCTTTGTTTATTGATTCTAATGCACCTAGAGCGTTCCAATCTTTAAGATTCATAGATCCAGCCATATTTACACGTCTACCGTCGGTTATTTTAACTATCAGAGGTAAGTCGTTAGTAACACCATTCATAGTAATTGAAGCAGTACATGCATTGTTTTCATACTTAATAGTACCTTTTAAAAAATCGGTGTCTAACATAGCTCCAAAGAAAAACTCTTTTAATTTGGCATCTCTGGTTTCATCTTTTGTAATTAGACTGCTAATAGGAATGGAAAAGCTTAAATTGTTTAAAGCCTCCTGTGGTGTTGCTCCTTCTTTGTTTTCAAACTTTAATACGGCAAACTCACCATTAACAGCTTTCTTTTCTGTGGTTTTATAGGCCGTCCATTTTACAGAAGTACCTTCTGGTTTAACGACAAACTTTTCTGTAGATTCTACTTGAACAGGGGTGTCTGCGTCTGTTTTAGTTTCTTTTTTTTCTTGCTTACAAGAGGTTATTCCTAAGAAAATAGCGATTAATAAGGTGATAGATCTTTTCATTTTTTTTGATTTGTTTTAGCAGCGTGAAATTAAACTAATAATAATCGAATTGCAAATATAGGCATGACATATGTCATATTTTTAACGCATCACATGCTATACTTTTGGAATATAATTGTTAGGTATGTCAATTTCGTTAATAAATAAGTATAATATTGCGGGGCCTCGTTATACGAGTTATCCAACGGTTCCTTATTGGAACAATGAGACATTTTCGTTAAAAAAATGGAAATCGTCATTAATACAATCTTTTAAAGAAAGCAATTCTGAAGAAGGAATAAGCCTTTATATTCATTTGCCGTATTGTGAAATTTTGTGTACGTTTTGTGGTTGCAACAAGCGTATTACAAAACAACATGGTGTGGAATCTCCTTATATAACGGCAGTTCTAAAGGAGTGGGATTTGTATTTGGAATTATTTGAAGAAAAGCCAATTATTAAAGAATTGCACTTGGGAGGTGGTACGCCTACATTCTTTAGTCCGGAAAATTTACAACGATTAATTAATGGTATTTTAAAGCGATCTATACTCGCAGATAACCATGAGTTTAGTTTTGAGGGGCACCCCAATAATACCACCCGAGAACATTTGCAAGCGCTTTACGATGTTGGTTTTAGAAGAGTGAGTTATGGTGTTCAAGACTATAATGAAACGGTGCAAAAAGCGATACACAGAATTCAGCCTTTCGAAAATGTTAAAAGAGCTACAGACATGGCCAGAGACATTGGTTATACTTCTGTAGGACATGATATTATTTTTGGATTACCTTTTCAAACGTTAGAGCATGTAAAAGAAACCATTTTAAAAACAAAAGAGCTATTACCAGATAGGTTAGCATTTTACAGTTATGCTCATGTACCGTGGATTAAAGGAAACGGACAACGCGGATTTAATGATTCCGATTTACCTCCTGCCGAATTAAAAAGACAGCAATACGAACTGGGTAAACAGCTTCTTTCTGAAGTTGGTTATAAAGAGATTGGTATGGATCATTTTGCCTTAACTAGGGATTCGTTGTATGAATCGATGATACAAGGCAATTTGCACAGAAACTTTATGGGATATACGGCTTCTAAAACACAATCTATGATTGGTTTAGGCGTGTCTTCCATTAGTGATAGTTGGTACGGGTTTGCCCAAAATGTTAAAAGTATTGAAGGGTATTACGATTCATTAAAGCATGATATTATCCCGGTTTATAGAGGACATATCCTTAATGAAGAGGATTTAATTATAAGAAAACACATTCTTGATTTAATGTGTCGTTTTAAAACAACTTGGACACAAAATAATTTCTATTTTGAAGAGTTATCAGATGTTATAATTCGATTAAAAGAGATGGAGACAGACGGATTACTCAATGTAGGAACAAATAGCATTGAGGTGACTAAAAAGGGTCAACCATTTGTTAGAAACATATGTATGGCTTTCGATTTATTGTTACAAAGAAAACAACCGGATACACAGTTGTTTTCTATGACGGTTTAAATGAGTTAAATAAGAAAGGAACGTCTCTAAGCTTTGCGAAGAAGTTCCATATTATAAATAAGAACCTAAAAACAAAAAACCATGAAAAGAATCATTGTCCCAGTAGATTTTTCTGAACATTCAGAATATGCTTTAAACACAGCTGCTAAGTTGGCTAAAAAAAATAATGCAGAGTTATTGGCACTGCATATGCTAGAAATGTCTGAAGTTGTACTTACAGCAGGCGGAGAAAATCCACAAAAAGTAATTTATTTTTTAAAACTAGCAGAGCAGAGGTTTGAAGATTTTCTTAAAAAAGATTATTTAGAAGGTATTAAAGTAACACCAATTGTTAAACATTTTAAAGTGTTTAGCGAGGTTAATGAAATTGCGCATAAATATGATGCAGATCTTATTGTTATGGGGTCGCATGGTGCAAGTGGCGTTAAGGAGTTTTTTATTGGCTCTAATACAGAGCGGGTTGTTAGAAATGCAGATATTCCCGTATTGGTAGTTAAAAACACAGTGCCTCAAATTAATTTTGAGATTGTTGCCTATGCTTGCGACTTTTCGGAAGAATCGATTGACGCCTATAAAAAAGCCGTTAAAATGTTTGAAGAAACGGGATCTAAGTTGTATTTGGTTTATGTGAATCTACCAAATGATAAATTTAGAAACTCATTGGAGATAGAAAAGCTTGCTGTTAATTTCTTTACCAAAGCAGATGGAAATTTAGACCGAATGGATGATGTTTATTACACATCTGATTATACTATTGAAGATGGAATTTTAAGCTCTTCAATTAAAATAGGAGCAGATTTAATTGCCATTCCAACCCATGGTAGAAAAGGGTTATCTCATTTCTTCGAAGGAAGTGTAGGTGAAGATGTTGCTAATCATTCAACATTACCAGTGATAACATTTAAAATATAGTTAGTAGTTAGTAAAATTGATTATTGTGATCAGGCGGTCTTAAGGTATTTTTTACTTTTGGGATCGCCTGTTTTTTATTAGTGAATTATAAGATAAGTTTTTTTAAGGTTTACAGGTATAAATATTTCGCTTCATCGTAATTCACTGGCTTCAATTATTTTTCGTATCCAATCGTTAGGAATCATATCTATGGTTAAATTGATACGCTCTGTATCTCCAGGGTTGTTTATTTTGTGAGGGTCGGAGAGTCTTAAATACCAACATTCACCGGGTTGCATGTTAACCGGGGTGTTATTCAGGTAAAATACCACCTGATCGTTGTTTAGAATTGGAATAGTAAGCCGGATAACCGATTTTTCTACTTCCAATGCCAGGGTGGGATCGGTATGCTCTTTTACTACTGAGCCGGGAGCTAACCTTAATAATCGAACCAGGGTAACTGTTGTATTTTTACGGAAATAATCAACCACACTCATTAAGTAAGGTGATTTTTTCAGTTCTGGTGTATCCAACCAGTCTGTCCAGGAGCCATCTGCATAGTCATCTGCAGGGGGAGGAAATGGTAATGAAGGGTCTACAATATGTTCAGGCGATCGCAATGGAATTACATTATAATATTCAAATTGTCCTAGTTTTAAGGCTTCACATTCTTCGAGCATTTTAGCTATATCGAAGGTAAAAGGCAATTTTATACGGTCGCTGCTTTGTGTTTTTACTTCTTGATTTACCATGTGTTTTGTTTTTATTATTTTATTTGTTTAACCCTCCGATCCCGATTTTATCGGGACCACCTCCCTTTAAAAAGGGAGGAGCAAGTACTATTTCTGTTTTAATTATCTTAACATGTCTTTTTCCTTTTACTCCTTAGTTTAACAATAACTGCTCTCCTCTTAAATTTAAGAGGAGAATGAATTCCGATTTTGGTGGAAAATCGGGAGAAAGAGGAGTTTTTATTTTATTCCTCCTAATATTTTGTAACCCTCCGATCCCGATGTTATCGGGACCACCTCCCTTTTTAAAGGGAGGAACAAGTATTGTTTGTGTTTTAATTACCTTAACATGTCTTTTTTCTTTTACTCCTTGGTTTAACTATAACTGCTCTCCTCTTGAATTCAAGAGGAGAATGAATTCCTATTTTGGTAGAAAATCGGGAGAAGGAGGAGTTTTTATTTTTAACTTTCTTAATAGTCTATAACCCTCCGAGTCCCGATTCCATCGGAACCCACCTCCCTTTAAAAAGGGAGGAACAAATACTATTTCTGTTTTAATTACCTTAACATGTCTTTTTTCTTTTACTCCTTGGTTTAACTATAATTGCTCTCCTCTTAAATTTAAGAGGAGAATGAATTTCGATTTTGGTAGAAAATCGGGAGAAGAGGAGTTTTATCTAAAACTATCTCTTATCTCCATAAAAACAGATGCCAAATTTTCAAAAACCATTTTGTTTTCAAATCGGATTACTTTGTAACCTAAACTTTCTAAAAAACTTGTTCTGATTTCATCTTTTTCTCTGGCATTCTCATTATTATGAACTTCTCCATCCAGTTCTATTATTAAACGCTCTTTTGCACAATAAAAATCTACAATATAATTTTTTATGCTGTGTTGTCTTGTAAAACGTCTTCCTTCAAATTGTCTTGATTTTAAATGTTTCCACAAAAAAGCTTCTGCCGGTGTTAGAGATTTCCTTAATTCAGCTCTTTTTTCTTTTAGATGTTTTAATGTGTGTATTCTTTCTTTCAAAATGATGTTTTTAACTTTTTAATAGTGTCAGTAACCCTCCGATCCCGATGTTATCGGGACCACCTCCCTTTTTAAAAGGGAGGAGCAAGTTCAATTTGTGTTTTAATTACCTTAACATATTTTTTTCTTTTACCCCTTAGTTTAACTATAATTGCTCTCCTCTTAAATTTAAGAGGAGAATGAATTCCGATTTTGGTAGAAAATCGGGAGAAAGAGGAGTTTTATTTTATTCCTCCTAATATCTTGTAACCCTCCGATCTCGATGTTATCGGGACCACCTCCCTTTTTAAAGGGAGGAGCAAGTTTTGTTTGTATTTTAACTGCCTTAACATGCTTTTTCCTTTTACTTCTTAGTTTAACTATAACTGCTCTTCTCTTGAATTTAAGAGGAGAGTGAATTCATGTTTTGGTAGAAAATTGGTGGGGAAAGGGGGATTTTTAGAGGCTTAAATTTAACATTATTTTGTTTTAGAAAGTTTCTCAATAATCGATTTTTTCTATTCAAGCCTATATTTCAGTTCTATATCATATCCCATATGGTAAGTGAAAATTATAGCATTGCCTGAGAAAGGCTGTTCTAATGCCATTTCAAATGGAAGTGTTAAAGAAGATTCGCTTCTGGTCAATCTTAAATTATTATGAATATGAACTTCGGTGTCTATGATCATACTCTTATAATTATTCATCGATTTTAAATCAAATATTTTATCTGGTAATTGTGGTGGAATGTTGGTGTTGTTATTATGGGATGATATAGCTTCCCGTACATCCAAAATTGTACCAGCACTATATTCTGTATTACCAGTATTCTTTTCGGGCAAGTTGTAGGTGAATGTCAGATTCAAGCATACATTTTCAGGAATTAAAGTAATGTTCTTGTTGAATTGAGGAAGCATATTAAACAAAATAGGAACATAACATTCCCGATATAACAAAGCATCTAATGTTTCGCTAATTAGAATATGAAAATCATCCGGATTTGGCACCTTAAAAGTTACTGCATCGGCTAAATGGGTTTCTTTTACATAGTCTGATAATTCTAACGAATCAATAAGTTTTTTAGCAGATTCCAGTGAGTTTTTATTAATTTCCAATACAGAAAATTGTATTTCATTGGAATTAAAAAGAGGAGCTACTAAGGTCACGAATGGGGCATAAGGCCCGCATCCGGCATAAAAGATGTTAATAGTTTCTCCAGGATGTAATTTTTGTTTTTCTTGAATTGCAGTAACAACAGCTTGCAAAAACTTTACAGTTCTTTTATAATCTAATAGACATTGTGCGGCATGATTCAACCCTAAAGCTTTACCTTTTGAGGTGGGAACGGCAGCCAGGTGTTCTATTTTGACGTCATAACCGGTGATCGCTGTTATATCCTGAAAAAGCGCATGAATGTCGTTTAGCGTTTTTTCTACATGAGCTTGATTACTTGAGTTTGTTAGTAGTGAGGAAGATAAGGTCTTAATATCAAGAACTGTATTTTTTATCATAATTGTTATTTATGGTTGGTATGAAGTTTTTCCATTTCATTTATCATTTCTTTTGCTACTATTGCCGAGGAAGGAAGAAACATGGTTGAAATGATTCTTTGGTCAATTATAACATCGTGTTTATCGTTCAAGTCTGCTTTAGTTTGAAAAATGGCGCCATTTTCCCTTAATTTATCTTCTAATAGAAATGGAAGTAATGTCCCTTCTTTAGCCCAACTTTTGGTAACCTCAGTAGAGTTTGGGAAACCAGTAACCTTTTTTTCTTTTACCAGATATTCACCATTTTTGAGCTTTACATTTGCAAAAGCACCAGCTCCATGACCACAGCTACCAATAATGCCTCCATTTTCATAGATGTTAGCTATAATTGCTAACAGGTTTTCGTTATTCGATATGTCAAATAAAGGACCATACCCACCACCAATAAAAACGGCTTTGTACTTTTTATAGTCTACTCTATCTGGTGTAAGTGAATGACTCACTTTTTCCATAAAACTCTCATATTTTATGGTATAACTACTTATGCCAAGCGGATCCATTGAAAAAGGTACTTCTTCACCTGTAGGTGAAACAAAATCAACGTTGTATCCATGTGAAACAAATATATGATAAGGTGGTGCAACTTCCCAAAGGTTATTACCTGCAAAGTGTTTTTCAGGATCGCCCATATCCTCTGTATTCGAAACAATAATTAAAACATTTTCTTTTTCCGGATTGGCCTTATGGCACGAAATAAAATTGAGACCAAGAAGTAATACAAATACTAATTTTTTCATAAACTAAAATTTCTATAATAGATGAAAATATAATAGATGTGTTACATTATAATTGATTTTAATATCAATTAAAAATAGATAGCAACCGTTATATCTATTTTAGAATTGCCTTTTTTAATTGTTAGTTAGCGCTATAATTCTTAAAGGCGCACCAGTGCCACCTTCAATTTTCATTGGTAAGGCAATGACTTCAAAACCACTTAAAGGCAATTTATCCAGATTGGTAAGGTTTTCGAAAACGGGAATGCTTTGCTTAAGAAGCAAAACATGGCTTTCAAAGTACTCAGATTGTCCATAATCAATGCTAGGAGTATCAATACCTATGGCTTTAATATTACGTTTTTCTATTAGCCATTTAGCTGCTTCTGGAGAAAGGCCAGGGAAATGTAATAGCTTAACAGCATCTTCTCCACGTTTATCTGTGCCTAAGTATTTTACTTTATCTGGATAGTATTTTGAATATCCAGTTTGCAATAAAATAATAGCGCCTTCTGGAATTGTAGTCTTTTGGCTTACTTCCCATGTTTTAAGATCCTGTACGCTCACTAAATAGTCTGGATTTTTAATGGCTTTTGAATAGACATCAATCTTTATAGCATTTCCTATTAGTTTTTCTAGAGCTATTTTGTCTACCGTTTCACCATTTTCGATAAAGTGAATTGGTGCATCTATATGAGTTCCTCCATGTTCGGCAGTACAAAAATTATTGGCAGAATAGTAGTATCCTTTATCTGTGTGCCCTCTATAAACGGTATCTAATTCAAATTCCTTTGAAGTTACCCAATACACCGTTTTATCGGAATAGGAATGAGAAAGGTCTATGATCTTCTTTTCGGAAATTTTGGGTTGTGGTTCTGGTTGTTCTGCGGTGTTAGCTTGTTTCTCAGAATCGGGTTTGCTATTGCAGGCAATTAAGGTCGAAAATAGTACTAGGTAAAAGGTTAGTGTTTTCATTTTCATTTTTATTTAAATTGAGTTTAGTTTACGGTTTTTCAATATTAAAAAAGCCATGCATATTCCAATGGCTATAAATCCAACAGACATTGCCCAAGGTAATTGTACCGGGTTATTTCCAGATTGTAAGGTTAGTTCTGGTAGTGCTATTAAAAAAGCGCCTTTTAGTAAAAACATAAAGCCCAAAATGGTTACAATAATTTGCAAGGCATTTTTCCATAAGAAATGATTAACAAGTATGGTCATGCCTATAAAAAAATGAACCATTCCAGATAGGTTGATTAGCACAGGATCTGACCCCGCATGAGATATCATTTGAGAATAATAATCACTGGATAATAAGAAGCCGGTTCCTGTTACCATTAAGTAGGCTGAAAGTATTTTAGCAATTCGATTTGTTGTCTGCATGGGGAACTGTTTCATTGCGTTATTATAATGGTTTTTTAAATTATTTTTTAAGGTTTAATGGTCTGATATTATGATTAATTCATTTTATTTCAAAAGAATACGCTCAATGTTTGGAAGCGTCGTTAAATTGCCACAGCACATTTACTATTTGCCATTTTCCGTTTAGTTTAACAATATGCATATAATCAATCCAGTCATCTGCTATAAGTTTTACAGAGGCTGTTTTACCAAAAATATCCAGTATTATAACTTCCTTTTTAGGCTTATTAGGAAACTTGTCGCCATTTTTATTATAAGTTTCGGCCAGCAAGATCATAGCATCAGTAAAAGTTTCTCTTAAATACTCTTTTTGAGTGTATTTATCGGTCCAAAACGTTCGTTTTGCCATTCTTGGGTGCACGGCACGTGCGAACTGTTCTGGTTTAACATGGTGTTGCGATTCAATATAATCCAGAGCTACTTGTTTAATACTTATGGAATCTTGTTTGGTTTGGGCATTAACACAAAGTATAAGAAAAAAGAGATAGATAAAAAAGACAACAGGTTGTTTCATAATCAATTTATAGTTTACCCTTTGGGTGTGCATTTGCGATTAATTTGTATGGTAACTAATTTAGCAAATTAAAACTGAATAGAAAATCTGTTTTGGTAACTGGCTTATAATTATAGGTTTAACTCAATAAGAGTTTGAGTATTGAAATAAAATTAGTCTTTTTGCTTGGATACTCCTGAATGGTTATAGGTTGTGGAAACATTTAAAACGATTCTTCTATAGTCGAATAAAGAAGCTATTTCATTTGTATCCTTTACTTCTAAGATTAAATGAATCTGTTTTCCTGCTGCTCCCGATGGTATGTGCAATTTTGTATTTGCTTTTGTGGGATCTTCAATATAAATCTTGCCAGAGTAATTTCCAGCTTCGTTATAAATCCACCATTTATAGTTAAGAGTATCATTGTCTGGATCGAATGAAGATGAAGCATCAAGGGACAGCACTTCTTCGGGCATAACATCTAAATGAATTATAGTATCGCTTTTATCGTTATTCCAGACTGCAACAGGTTGATGGTTTGCTTCTTCATACGGTTTTGTACACCAATCCATTCTACATTTAAAATGGTTAAACATGGCTTCACGCCAACGCCATACGGGCACATAATTTCCGTGATATACTTTTTTATCAGACTTATTATACCATACATCACTTACTTCTCTGTACGTATAAAACGGAGCGTATTCTTTTTCATCTATACTGATATCCATATGGCGAGACCAAAAGTCGGCCACTTTAAAAGATGTAAAACGGCCTCCCCAGCCTCCCCAAGAAGGGTGGTTAATATCGAATAGTCCATGATTAACCAATCCGATCCAAGGAATGGTTCCTCCACCTTCCATAAACCCTAAACCTCCATCTCTAAAACCATGATACCTTCTTTCTGGGTATGCTTTACCTAAAGCACCGTGGTTATTCATTACATGCTCTTTAAGCCATTCGTTTTGACCAGAAACACTATAATCGTAGGTTCCCCAAAAATTAGGGCCTAAATTTACGGTAAGATCACCATCTGTTCCCCCTGGTCCGCCATAGGCGTATGTTTGAAAGTTGCTTCTAATCCAATGAATGTTTGGATATTTATTACATATCCAGGCTCCCGCGTTATCCTGTGCTCCGTTTTCAAATACTCTTATTTTAGAAATGGCTTTTTTAAGCTCGTCTTTTGTATGTGTTTTTTCGTAGTCTAGCAATGCTTGAGCCAGTGTATTGGAGCCAGCATTAACGACTATCCAAATTGGTCTCGGGTCATCTTTTTCAAGGGATTTGATTATTAGATCAGACCCTTTTGTTTGCTTATTTTCTCCTATACCCTGGATGCCATATTCGGGTTGTCCGCTACATACAATAGAGCGTAAATATGCTGTAGTATGCCACCCGGTATCGTGTTTTTTAAGATTGTCTAGTACCTTATCGTAGGCATCTATGATGTTATGAAATAATTCTGGGTGTGTAATCTGACGGTATTTTTCATTTGATTCGGGTCGCAAATACTTCCCCGTTACTGCAATGAGTCCTTCTGGGTAAAATTCGTTTGAACAAATAATCATGTGGACCATTTGTTGAACTTCATCGGGTTCGTTCCCCATATCTGCCAGAATGATTAAACGGGTATGATCACTGGCATAAGTGCTAAAACTAATTGACAAGCTTAGTATAAAAACAGATAGTAAGAGGTATCTTTTTTTTAATGTCATAGTTATAAAATTAATGAGCTAAAAAGTCTCGGATCTACATATGAAACCCTACATATGTTTGTGTATAAATATAAGGGTTTTATTGTTTTTAAATGTTTCGTTGTAATGAAACATCCTGAAGTTTCTCAAAATTACCATTTTTTATCCTTTAGTCGCAGTTGGTGGAGAAGTGTCTGATTTAATTTTGTAGTCTTAATTTAAAAAACTATGAATATGAATAAAAGAGCATTAATAATTGGAGGGAGTAGCGGCATTGGTAAAGCTACAGCACAAAATTTATTGAACGAGGGAGTGGAAGTACATGTGGTAGGTACGAACAGGAATAAACTGGAAGTGTTTAAAAAAGAAGCTGGTGAAAGTTTATACATTCATCAGGTGGATATTACAAACAGCATTGAGGTTGACGAGTTAAATGAGGTAATTAAAGGTTTGGATAATCTGGATTATTTGGTTAACGCTTCGGGGATATTTGGACCTAAAACTTTTTTAGACCATACGCAAGCGGACTATGATGCTTATTTGAATTTAAATCGTGGATTCTTTTTTATTACTCAAGCTTCGGCTAAAAAAATGACAGAAACTAATGGTGGAGTAATTGTAAATGTGGGTTCGATGTGGGCGAAGCAATCGGTTAAAGCCACACCTTCTTCTGCATATTCTATGCAAAAAGCTGGGTTACATAGCTTAACACAACATTTGGCCATGGAGCTAGCGGAATATAATATTCGTGTAAATGCGGTGTCTCCAGCAGTTGTTGAAACACCAGTTTATGAAAGTGTATTTGGAGGCAAGCAAGAAGCCGAAGAAGCGTTGCAAAGCTTTCACGGATTTCATCCTCTGGGAAGAAATGGCAAGGCACAGGATGTGGCAGATACTATTTCCTTTTTATTATCTGATAAAGCATCTTGGGTAACTGGTGCTATTTGGGACGTTGATGGCGGGGTTATGTCTGGTAGGAATTAATATTTTATTAACTTGGACGGATTATTAATGCAATAACTGTACGTTGAAAAAGGGCACGACAAATATCGAACAGTACCATCTTCATAAAGATCATCCTGAAAAACTTCAATTCGAAGTTTATAATTTGAGTGATTATTTAGAGACTAGTGGGGTGCATGCACAACTACCGCATTCGCATAGTTTTTATCAGATTTTATGGATATATAATGAGGGTGGTGTTCATTATATTGATTTAGACTCTTACGACGTTAAGACTAATACGATTTTTTTTATTTCTAAAAATCAAATTCATTATTTTGACAAGACAGCAAATCATGAAGGTGTTCTCATTCATTTTAATGAAAGTTTTTTAATGCAATCTGATGTTGATATATTTTTAAAGTACAATGTGTTTAATAATCAGGGAAGGCCTTGCTATTGCATTACTAGAGACATTATTGATCAGGCAAATTCATACCTGAATCTTATTAAAAAAGAGAAAGCTATAGCAACTGGTTTTGGGCATCAACAAGTTATTCGGTATTTGTTAAAGTCGTTACTTATTGTTTTGGAACGGACACATCTCCAAAATACAGATGAAAACATTCATTTAACAAATGCTTACGAATTACAATATTTACAGTTTAGGGAGCTTATCGAACATCACTACAATAAAAATTATATGGTAAGTGATTATGCAGATTTATTGCATATTTCAACAAAAACACTCGCAACAATAACCAAAACGGTTACTTCAAAGTCGCCTGCTACATTAATAACGGAACGTATTATTTTGGAGGCTCAACGCTTATTGGCATTTACATCATTAAAAGTTAATGAAATTGCTTATAAGTTAGGTTTTGAAGACGCTTCGTATTTTGTGAAGTATTTTAAAAGACACCTTAAAACATCACCAACCCAGTATAGAAGGTTAATTCTTAATGGCATTCAATAGCGCTGGACACACTATCTACAATAGGAGCAGGGGACAGGTAAGGTATCCCAAGACCTAACCCCCTAATAATAAAGAGCATACCAATAAAAACCACAAAAACAGGAATAGCTTTTTGTATATTTTGTCTTGCGGTTCCTTTTAAAAAATGACTAAAGAAAATGGCAGTTGTCATTAATGGTATGGTACCTAAACCGAAGAGCATCATATAAAGACTTCCTTGTGTTGCATTTCCTCCGGCAATAGCTCCAAATAAAGCCATGTAAACCAGTCCGCAAGGTAAAAAACCGTTTAAAAAACCAATGGTTAAAAAGGTATCGGTTGTTTTCTTTTTTAAAGCATTGCCTAAAGCAGATTTTACTTTGGAAATAAGTTTATAGATCGGTCTCGAAATATTGTATTTATTAAATGTTTTTTGTGGAATTATAACAACCAAGATCATTAAAAGGCCAGTAATAATAGAGAGTTGTTGTTGAAACCCGAAAATATACAGGCTCTTGCCTATAAGTCCAAAAATTAAACCAATAATACTATAAGCTAATAACCTACCAACATGGTAAATGGTAATTTGTGATACTTTTTTATAGGTGTTTGTTCGACTTAATGGAAGCATAAAGGCTATAGGACCGCACATACCCAAACAGTGGAAGCTTCCTAATAAACCTAATACAAATGCCGAAATTAACATGTTTAAATTATTTATAGATTGTTGTTAATCAATTTTAATGCTCCAACGACCATCTACCAAACGATTGTCAGGTATGAGCAAAGTGGGTTTAGATAACGATATAGCATTATCATTATCTAAGTGTTCGATAGATGATCTTTTTTGGAACATTTCTTATATCTATTGTTCTATAAGTTTTAATAATTGATGGATTCCTTAAATAAATAAGAAATTCCATTATATTGCCAATCGATTTTAATATTCCAACGACCATCTACCAAACGATTGTCAGGTATGAGCAAAGTGGGTTTAGATAATGAAATAGCAGTATCAAAATCTAAGTGTTTGTTAGATGGTCTATATAGGAATACTTTTCCAGTTATTTTTTTAATATCAATAGCCTCAGGAAATTGAATAATTAACCCTTCGGCTGTTTTTTTATATGTAATATTCTCTTCTAATTCTTTAGCGTTTTCTAGTTTGTCTATATCTTTTTGATATTCCAATTCTTCGGCGTAATAATCTTCAGTTACAAGATCATGGTCGTATTTATCATCTACGTTCATAGTGATAATGAAATACATTATAAAGCTTATAAAGCCTATAAAAGCAATTACAATTCCTGTTCCCCAGTTTATTTTCATGATCTTATTTGTTAATGATATCTTATTAGTTAAAACTGCTTACTGAACACTGCTCACTGTATACTAATCACCAAACACTGCCAACTATTTATAACTCCTCGGACCTAAAAAATTAGCCGTAGTCGTTTCAATTAATTCGTCGTTTGCATATACGCCAATCTTTATTTTATTTCTATCTCCAGATAATGCCGAATTATTTATTTCGATAAAAAGCGTCCCTTCTGCTATTCCTTGGCTGGGTACTACAAAACTATCGCTAGTTGCTACTAATTTTAATGTGCCTTTATGCGATAATAATTTAAAGCGGACATTATCAATTTCTTTTGTTGTTTTATTTACCAATTTATAGGTAAATACGTTACTTATTATATTATTTTCTTTATGCTCGTACAATTGCCCAGGCAATCTTAATACATTAGCTTCTACATCGTTTCTTAAAAAGAGCATACCAGTTAACAAACCAATTAATATAGAAAGCACTGCAATGTAGCCTTTCATTCTGGCTGTTAGTTTAAAAGGTACTTTTTTCTCAATGTTTTCTTCGCTGGCATATCTAATTAAACCTTTTGGCAGATTAATGCTTTCCATAATATGATCGCATTCATCTATACAAGCAGTACAGTTTACACATTCTAGTTGTGTACCATTTCTAATGTCGATACCGGTAGGACATACATTAACACATTGAAAACAATCAATACAATCGCCATGTCCTAAAGCTTGTCTGTCTTCATTTTTTCTAAACTTCTTTCTTCCATTTTCTGCTTCACCTCGTTTATGGTCGTAAGCAACCACAATAGATTTAGTGTCTAAAAGCGCGCCCTGTAATCTTCCGTAAGGACAGGCAATAATACACACTTGCTCTCTAAACCATGCAAAGACAAAGTAAAACACCGCTGTAAAAATCAACAATGAAATCAAGGTGCTTAAATGACTAAAAGGACCATCAATGATGTATTGAACGAGTTTGTCACTTCCAATTAAATATGCCAGAAATACATTGGCAATTAAAAAGGAAATTACCGTAAAAATAAAAAGCTTCAGCCCTTTCTTTCTAATCTTTTCTGCATTCCAAGGTTGTTTAGAAAGTCTTATTTGCTTCCCTCTGTCGCCTTCAATCCAATATTCAATTCTGCGAAAAACCATTTCCATAAAAATGGTTTGCGGACAAATCCATCCACAGAAAATTCTACCAAAAGCTACTGTAAATAGCGTTATGAAAATAACACCAATAATCATAGAAACCACAAACAAATGAAAGTCTTGTGGCCAAAACGGAAATCCAAAAATATTAAAACGACGTTCTAATACGTTGAACATTAAAAACTGGTTTCCACCTATCTTTACAAAAGGAGACAGTAATAAAAAAGCCAGCAATCCATAACTCACCCATTTACGGTATTTGTAAAATTTTCCGCTAGGTTTTTTTGGAAATACCCAAGCACGTTTACCTTCTTCGGTAACGGTACCTATTGAGTCTCTAAACGTTTCGTTTTCTGGGGTTTCCAAGTTTTTTGTTTTTGTTTTTTAACCTGTCTACAGACCTGTCAGGTTTTTAAAATCTAACAGGTCTGAGATATATCTATGTTAGTTAACCGCAGTTGTAGCCAAAGAATCCGTTTGGGTGGTGTTGGTTTCCTGCACAGGTGCATTTTCATCTACCCATACATCGCCTTCAGGAGCCTTAGGATTAGCTGGTGTTGTGCCTTGTAGTGTTAACACATAACTAGATACTTGTGCTATTTGCAACGGCTTTAATTGTTGTTTCCAGGCGATCATACCCTTACCAGAACGACCTCCTTCGGATACGGTTCTAAAAACATTTTTTATACCACCGCCTAAAATCCAGTTTTGGTCTGTTAAATTTGGACCAATACCACCACCACCGTCTGCCATATGACAGGCCACACATGTCGTTTCGAAAATTTTCTTACCTGCGTTTAAATCTGCTGCATCGGTAAGCATAGTAACGGTGTTAATATCAACTAAATCTTTAGCTGTTTTTTTATAAGCTTCAATAGCTTCTCTGGCTTCGGCTAATTCGGTTTCTAATTCATCAAATTGGTTATCTCCATTAAAAACGTGGTACTTAAATAAATAAATAACAGCAAAAATAATTGAGATGTAAAAGCCGTACAGCCACCATGGTGGTAAGTTATTATCTAACTCTTTTATACCATCGTAATTATGATCCAATATAATTTCGCCTTCTTCTTCAAGAGGCTTTTGTCCCAGAAGCTTTTTGTAAATGTTACTTAGCCAGGTAAACTGGTATTGTTTTTCCTTTTCTGCTAAAAAACGTGCTTTGGCTTCTTCGTCTAATTTATGAATCATAATGTTTTCCAATGCTGCAACAATAGCTTCAATGGCTATTAAAATTAGCAGTACTAAGAAAAGGAAAAGTAGAACTATTGGATATTCTATAAATGCAGGTTTATCTCCTGAATCTACGAAGAACTCTACAACTCCGAAGATGAAAAAGAATGCTATAGGAACTCTTATCCAAGATGGGATTAATTTTCTCATGATATATCGTCGTTTTGGTTGTCTAAAGGAATGTTGCTTACGGTATTTATGTAGTCTTTTTTAGCTGTAATAACCCACCAAAAAAGTGCTACAAAAAATATAAAAAAGATGAGTAGTGAGATGATTGGATATATTTCCACATCTGAGATACTCTCCATATGATTTTTTACAAATTTTAACATGTTATCTGTTTTTTTTGATGATTAATTCTGAGCCGTTTCTACTTTAATATCGGTTCCTAAACGTTGTAAATATGCAATAAGAGCAACAATCTCTCTGTTTTTCATTTCAACGAAGTTTTCACCGTTTTCTGAAGCGTATTTTTTATCTGCTTCGTAGGTCTCTGCAAAATCTGGGTCTGTATAAAGGTTCTTTTCTATTTGAGTTCCTTGTTCCAACATATTTTGTTGTGCAGTGGTTATGTCTTCTTCGGTATAAGGAACACCTAAAGACACCATGGTTCGCATTTTAGCTTCGGTTTGCGATTTATCTAACTCACTGGATGGTCCTGTGATTAACCATGGATAACGCGGCATGATCGATCCTGATGATGTACTTTGTGGGTCGTACATGTGATTAAAGTGCCAGTTATCTGAATATTTACCACCTAACCTATGTAAGTCTGGTCCGGTACGTTTACTTCCCCAAAGGAATGGATGATCGTAAACATATTCTCCGGCTTTCGAGTATTCGCCGTAGCGTTCTACTTCACTTCTAAAAGGACGAATCATTTGTGAATGACAGCCTACACAACCTTCACGGATGTAAATATCTCGTCCTTCTAATTCGAGCGGCGTATATGGTTTTACGCTTGCTATGGTTGGAATATTGGATTTAACCATTATAGTCGGTACAATCTGCACGACACCACCAATTAAAATAGCAATCGTAGCTAAAATGGTTAATTGAATTGGTCTGCGTTCTAACCAAGTGTGCCATCCTTCGCTTGCTGTACGTTTTTTAGTTACACGCTCTAATGCAGGCGCTTCTGCTAATTCGTTTTCAACTTTACTACCTTGTTTAATGGTTACAATAACATTGTAAACCATAATGAGCATACCTATAATGAAAAGTGTTCCTCCAATGGCACGCATCCAATACATAGGCATAATTTCCGTAACAGTTTCTAAAAAGTTACCATAGGTTAGTGTACCATCTGGGTTAAACTGTTTCCACATACTTGCTTGTGTGAATCCTGCAACGTACATAGGTAAGGCATACATTATAATTCCAAGTGTGCCAACCCAAAAGTGAAGGTTTGCTAACCCAACTGAAAATAGTTTTGTTTTAAATAACTTAGGTACTAAATAATAAATCATACCAAACGTTAAAAACCCGTTCCATGCCAAGGCTCCTACGTGTACGTGAGCGATAATCCAATCGGTAAAGTGGGCAATGGCATTAACGTTTTTAAGTGATAGGGTAGGCCCTTCAAAGGTTGCCATACCGTAACCTGTAATGGCTACAACCATGAATTTTAAAACAGGGTCTGTACGTACTTTATCCCAGGCTCCTCGTAAAGTTAAAAGTCCGTTTATCATACCTCCCCAAGAAGGCATTAATAGCATTACAGAAAACGCTACACCTAAGTTTTGAGCCCATTCTGGTAATGCTGTATATAGTAAATGGTGAGGTCCTGCCCAGATATATATAAAGATCAACGACCAGAAGTGGACGATCGATAGTCTATAAGAGTAAACAGGTCTGTTAGCGGCTTTAGGAACAAAATAATACATTAACCCTAAGAATGGTGTGGTTAAAAAGAAAGCCACGGCATTGTGTCCGTACCACCATTGTACCAGAGCATCCTGAACCCCGGCATAGACCGAGTAACTTTTTAAGGCACTAACCGGTAATTCTAAACTATTAAATATATGAAGTACAGCAACAGTAACAAACGTGGCTATATAAAACCAAATAGCAACATATAAATGGCGCTGTCTTCTTTTTAGAATGGTACCTATTAAATTCCAACCGAATACGACCCATACAATTGCAATAGCAATATCAAAAGGCCATTCTAGTTCGGCATATTCTTTTGATGTTGTATAACCTAAAGGTAGCGTAATTGCAGCACCTACAATAATAAGTTGCCATCCCCAAAAGTTAATTTTGCTTAAGGTGTCATTAAACATTCTCGCCTTTAGTAAACGTTGCGTAGAGTAGTAAACTCCCGCAAAAATGGCATTACCAACAAAAGCAAAAATAACGGCATTGGTGTGTAATGGTCTTAATCGACCAAAGCTTAGCCATGAAATACCGTCGGTTAGATTAGGGAATAAAAACATAAATGCCAGTAGCAGTCCTACCAACATACCCACAACGCCCCAAAGCATGGTGGCGTATAAGAAATTTTTAACGATTTTATTATCGTAATGAAATTGCTGCATTTCCATAATTTATTAGTTATTAATCTTTTTTGGTTAGTATCGTTTTTTCGGAATTTTCTTTTATAAGTTCATCTTCAAATAACATTCTTACGGAAGGCGTATAGCTATCGTCATACTGTCCTTTCTTTACTGCCATGATAAAGGCTATAAAAAAAACCACAGCTACAATTATACTTATAGCTAATAAAATATATATAACACTCATACCTACTTGAAGTTATGGTTCAAAAATACTTTTATGTCTTTTTTTAAAATATGATTTTTATCATGTTTTACAGAATACTTTTTAGCCACGAATACACGGATGATCAAATATCAGCACATTTCTGTGAAAGCTTTACGAGTCACCGTGTAACAATTTTAAAGCATAATTATTCGTGTAATAGAGCATATTTACTCTAGTTTTCTACCTAAAATATTTGTTGTTACTGTTGTAAATGCCACGATACTAATTGAACTGAGTGGCATTAATATGGCTGCTACAACTGGTGCCAATTGCCCGGTTACAGCAAAATAAAGTCCGATAATGTTGTATATGAAAGAGAGTAAAAAACTCCATTTTATAATGTTTATAGCGGATTTAGATATTTTTATGTAATTGTATAATTGATTGAATTTGGAGGCGTCTAAAATAGCATCGCAGGCCGGTGAGAAAACATTCACGTTTTCTGAGATGGCTATACCAACGTTACTTTGTGCTAATGCACCAGCGTCATTTAATCCGTCGCCAACCATTAATATATTGGCCCCCTCGTTTTGGTGGTATTTTATGTATTCCAGTTTGTCTTCGGGCTTTTGGTTGAAAAGTAACTTGGTTTTTGTGGGAAGTAGTTTTGTTAAGTTCTCTTTTTCGCCGGCATTGTCTCCGGAAAGAATTACTAAATCATACTCTTTTTTAAGGGTATTGAATAGTAGAGAGATTCCCTGTCTGTAGGCGTTGTAGAACGTAAATTTACCTTTGTATATGTTATTGGTGCTAACATGAACGGCTGTGTTTAATGTAGCTGTGTCGTTTGCCAGACCAACAAAAGGCGCTGATCCTATTTTTATATTATGGTCTTTATATTTTGCTTCAATACCTTTTCCTAAAAACTCTTCATAAGTATCTAAAGTATGAATATCGTGCTTGTCTAAGATATTATAAAGTGATCTGCTTAACGGGTGATTAGATCCTCGTAATGTGCTCTTTAATAAGTTTTCTTCGGCTAAAGAAAGTGTTGTGCCTTCATAATTTATTGAAGTTTCTTTGTTAGCAGTTATGGTGCCAGTTTTATCAAAGATGACCGTATTTATTTTAGCCAACTGCTCAATAACGCTGGCGTTTTTTAAATAGAACTTTTTCTTTCCTAAAATACGTAATATGTTTCCGAAAGTAAAAGGAGCAGACAAAGCAATAGCGCAGGGGCATGCAATAATTAGTACAGAGGTAAAAACATTTAATGCTTTACTTGAATCTGTTAACAACCAAAAAGAGGTAGCCAATAGTGCTATTACTAAAATGGTAACCGTGAAACGTTTACTAATACTATTGGTAATGTTTGTAAATGATAATTCTTTGTCTTTTTTAAAAACATCGTTGCTCCAAAGCTGTGTTAAATAACTTTGTTCTACCGATTTTAATACATCTACTTCTATGCTGCCGTCTAATTGTTTTCCTCCTGCAAAAAGTTTATCTCCTGATTGTTTTGATACTATTTTAGATTCGCCTGTTACAAAACTATAATCAATGCGAGCCCTTCCTTTTATTAAAATACAGTCCACAGGAATAAGCTCTTCATTTCTAATGAGTAATCGATTGCCTTTTTCGATGTCGTATACCTGTATAGGTTCTTCTGTTCCTTCGTTTGTTATTTTTGTGATGCCTATAGGGAAATACGATTTGTAATCACGTTCAAAAGATAAAAACGTATATGTTTTTTGTTGAAAAAATTTCCCTAGTAATAGAAAGAATATAAGTCCTGTTAAACTATCGAAAAAGCCGGAACCGGCATCAAAAATTATTTCTGTAGAACTTCTTATAAACAAGACTAAAACTCCTAAAGCGATAGGAACATCTATGTTTAAGATTTTAGACCGAAGCCCTTTAAAGGCAGAAATAAAATAATCTTGTGCAGAATAAAGCACTACAGGCAGAGAAAAGAAAAACATAAGCCATCTAAATAAATGTTTGTACTTTTCTATCCAAAACCCATCTACTTGAAAGTATTCTGGAAATGATAAAAACATAACATTTCCGAAGGCAAAACCAGCAATTCCCAGCTTGTATATTAAAGAACGGTCAATGTGTTTTTTGCCAACGGTATAATCGTCTAGACTTATAAAAGGTTCGTAACCAATACTACTCAATAAAGTTACCAGATTCTTTAGTGTAAGGGATTCACTGTTATAGGTAACCCGCACATTTTTTTTGCCAAAATTAACAATGGATGAGTTAACCGATGGATTTAATTTGTTTAAATTTTCAAGAATCCAGATGCACGAACTACAATGTATATGCGGAATGTACAAGGTAACGATTTGTGTATCGTCATTATTAAATTCCAGCAGTTGTTCAACAATTTTAATATTATCTAAAAAGTTGTATTTACCCTCTATATCCTTAGGAGTTGCACCGGGTGCTTGTTGTAAATCGTAATAACAGGTTAAATCGTTTACAGAAAAAATTTCGTAAACAGTTTTACAACCATTACAACAAAATGATTTATCATCAAATGTAATTGTAGAGGACGTTGCATCTAACCCACAATGAAAACATGTGTTGTTGTCCATTCCTATTTTTGCTCATTTATACCTAGTACAAAGGTTATAAGTTAATGGCTATTTTAATATGATAATTGTCATGTTTTCTTTATTTTTACATCATGAGCAATTAAATATTATGGGTAAGTGTGAATCTTGTATTATAAAGCAGTTCAATTCTCTTAAATCTCTGACTAAGGATGAGTTGGTAAGAATTTCAAACTGCAAAACATCGTATACAATAAAAAAAGGAACGGTTATTTTTGAAGAGGGAGATGCTGTAAATGGCGTTTATTGTGTTAAGGATGGTATCTGTAAGCTGTCTAAATTAAGTGAAAACGGTAAAGATCAAATTGTAAAAATGGTTGTTAAGGGCCAATTACTAGGTCAGCGTTCTCTGGTTAGCGACGAAAATTCCAATTTACAAGCTACAGCTTTAAACGATATGGAAGTCTGTTTTATTCCTAAACATGAAATCATGGCCGATCTTCAAAAGAATCCTAAGTTTTCCTTTGATGTATTAAAGGATATGGCTCATGATTTAAGAGAAGCGGACGATATTATTGTTAACATGGCTCAGAAATCTGTTAGACAACGTTTGGCTGAGGCATTAATTTATATACATGATAGTTTTGGAGTTAATCCAGATGGTACACTTAGTGTATTGTTGTCTCGAGAAGATTTTGCTAATATCGTTGGTACGGCAACAGAGTCTGCCATAAGAGTTTTATCCCAATTTAAAAAGGAAGGACTCATTTCTACTATTGGAAAACAAATTAAGATAGAAAATAAAGAAGGATTGAAACGAATTGAATAACTATAGAATTATAAGTTGAATTCGTTATTTGCAATCCTTTTATGTTATACTTCAATATGAAATTTAAACATCTGTGTTTGAGTTTTCTTTTACTCTAGTATATTTTATCAGAACAGGTATTATTTAAAAACAAGAGTAAGTTGTATTAAAAAAAGCCCCATATAGAGGCTCTCTTTTTAGTTTTTATAATTAATTAGGCGTGTATTTATATAAGAGAATATTACACTTCCCTACGTGTTGATCTAATAATTTCTCTTTTTTACCTGCAATTGTAACTGTACAAATCTCAAAATTTGGAGGAATTGCATTTTGACAGGAAACATTAATAAAGGCTGTACCGCACTTACCCGGTTGAGCTGCGTTTTGAATCCACCCTTCTGTAATTTTGCCAACATGTTCTGCATCGTTTTCAGCTGGAGCAAAAGCAACTGAAGTAGTGATAGCTAACATTAAAGTAAATACTGGTAAAACGATTTTAAAAATTTTAAAATTCATAACATATATATTAAAAAATTAACGACCTACTCTTTTCTACAGGTTTTCGGTCTTAGCCCTGACAGAAGTATCATTATAGGATACTGTTTTTTTAATTTTTTAGTATTGCCTTTGAGGTATTATAGTAGAAAAGGGGATTTCTTTACACGACATTTCTAATAAATTGATTACTAAATACCGTATAAAGTTGCAATATAAAACTTACCTCTAAAGGATAAATATTTGCTTAATAAGGATCTTAAGAGAAGTAGTTTTTAAAAAGTACCAATAAGTCATATTGTATATGACTAAAAAAGAGGATGAATTCTTTTGATTTTAATTTAGAATTCACCCTCTTTAAATTGTTTCTATGTAGGTAAGAGATCGTTACTGTTTTGCCGTTTCAGCTTCAATTTCTTTTACAGGAATTTCACCATCTATAGGTGCGTTTTCCTTTTTAAGATAAGTATCTAAAAACTTAAGAATACTGCTATAAGCTTTAATCTGGTTTTCTTTTTTCACAAAACCATGACCTTCATCTTCAAATAAAACGTATTCTACAGGTACTCCATTTTTACGAACTCCAGCAACGATTTCGTCTGATTCTACCTGTAAAACCCGAGGATCCTTAGCACCTTGTAAAACGATTAAAGGTTTGGTTACCTTATCGGTGTGGAATAAAGGCGATATTTTATGTAGTCTTATAGAGTCTGCTGTATGCGGATTTCCTAATTCTTTGTAAAGCGCATCTTTAAATGATTCCCACCATGGTGGAATACTTTTAAGTGTGCGTATCCAGTTTGTTACACCATATATATTAACCCCAACGGCAAATTCTTCTGGAGTATAGGTTAACGCAGCCATAGTCATGTATCCACCGTAAGACCCGCCCATAATACCAATTTTGCTAGCATCAATTTCGGGTTGTAAGGCTAACCATTTTTTACCTTCTACGCAATCTTGTAGGTCTTTTTCGCCATGGTTTAAATCATCCATTTGAAAAAATGTTTTACCATAACCACTGCTTCCACGGTTATTTACGGCTAGTATGGCATAACCATGATTAACCAGATATTGTACTAGAGATCTAAAGTTTTGTCTGCTTTGCCCTCCAGGTCCACCATGTACTAAAACCAAAGCTGGTACTTTATTTTTTACTGAAGCCTGATGCGGTAAATAATAAATAGAAGGAATTTCTACACCGTCAAAAGATTTATATCTAATTACTTTGGCAGTTACTAAGTGCTCTGCATCTATATCTTTATTAAGTACATCGGTTAATTGATGTTGCTCCTTGGTCGCAAGATTGTAAGTGAATAAATTCGATGGACTATTAGAACCTCCAACATACATGCGCATCATGGTTTCGTCTCTGGAAAAACCAACACTGGTAATGCTTCCATTTTTAAAATCTGGGAGTTCTATATTTTTACCAGAAGCCATATCCAATATTTCTATAACGTTTTTGGCATCTTCGTTTATATAACTAACCATGTACTTCTCGTTATGGGTAAAGTAAATACCAGTTATATCCCAAGATTTTTCTAAAACCTTTTGCCTTTCGCCGGTAGTGGCATTGTACTTCATAACATACGAGAATTCTGCGCCATCATCTGTAGTGTAATAAAGCGTTTCGTTGTTTAAAGAAAAATCCTGAGCAAAATTACTGCTTTGGTTTTCGTTAATTTTTGTGAGCGATTTATCAGTTCTGTTGTAAATAAAAATATCGCTGTCGTTTGTATTTATGGTTTTACTTAAAGCCAAAAGATTCTTGTCGCTGGAAATAGCATTAAGATTATAGCCTTCATCGTTTTGATAAATTAATTTAGAAGTCATATCCTCAATGTTCATTTCGTAAACATCCATAAAGCGCTTATCTCTTTTATTAGAACTATACGTAAAGCTTTTTCCATCGTGAGACCAGCCATTAAAGGATGCTCTTGCGCCTTCATCTGGTGTTAGTTCGGAGATCGAACCATCGGTATCTCGCATGTATAAATGAAAGATTTCATCACCATTTCCATCTGCTCTATATAACATACGTTCGTCGTTTGGAAAGTAAGAAATAGCAAAAACCGATGATGAGTCTGAAGCCGTAATAGGCGTAAAATCACCACCAGATGTAGGAACGGTGTACATATTATAAATTCCAGATCGATTGCTCGATATCAATAATTTTGATTTGTCTGGAGAAAAACTCCCTCCACCTACAGCTTCATTATCCATGAACTGTTCAATTGTGTACTCTTTTAAATTAAGAGCAACTTCTTCTGTTTTGTTTTCTTTTTTACAAGAAACAAACAAAACCAGAAGCACTAAGGTTACCAGTTTATTCATATCTAATTGGTTTTAAATGATTTCACTTCTTTAAATGGGGATAGCTTTATATTTTCCACCAAATTCTTGTAGGTTTTCCAATCGTCGTTAAAAAAAGCATTTGTTTTTTCAATTCCGTTTCTTAAAGCTTTTTCAGCATGTTTAAGTAATGTGGTTTCTGTTGTAGTCAACCCATTTTGCCTAGAACTTACGTAATTATCTACTACATTTATACGTTGATTAATATTCACCCCAGGATCGCGCGTTATACCTTGTCTTTTATCTTCTTTTCCTAAAAACAGATTAATAATGTCGTCAATCTTTTTAGTAATATCCTTTGATGCTTTTATTTGATCTTTATATAACTCTTTATCCAGTTTTTTTAAACCGGATTGATATTTTTTAACAGTTTGTTTACTTTCAACGAGTTGTTTAACAGCGTCTGCCATAACCTGCTTCATATGTTCAATGTTTTTTGAGGCATTGTATACTTCGTTAATTGAAGCCTCAGATTTGTTCAAACGAGGATCGTTTTTAACGGTAATCGTTTGTTTTGAGGTTTGATCTCCAAAATGCAACACTATGTTATATGTTCCGGGTTTTACTCTAACACCTCCGGGTTCTGTTTTTACGTTACTTATTTTTCGCGATGCCCAGTCTGGCCCCTTTTCATTCATATACCAGGTCCACTTATGAATACCAGTTTTTTTAGGCGCTTTTTGTTTCAATGTTCTTATTAAACGGTCTTTATCATAAATTTTCATAGTTAAAGAATCCCATTTAACCTGAACTTCTGTATTTAGCGAAGTCGAAGTAGGCTCCTGATCTTCATCTATTGTCTCATTGGTATTATCGTCATCGTCTTTCTTATCTTCATCAGACGACTCCTTTTTGTCTATAGTTACATAATACGATATTTGAGCTCCATATTTTCTGTTTTCACCATGGTATATAGCATCAGCTCCAAAGCGAGTTCCCGTTGGTTGTTGATAAGCAGCCATGTAAGCTGTTGGAGGTTGGAATAACTCTAATTTTTTATTAATTATTTCCTGATTCTTGGCAATGGCTCGTAACGGACGAATATCATCTAAAACCCATGCAGCGCGACCAAAAGTTCCAATAACCAAATCGTGCTCACGTGGATGAATAACCAAGTCTTTTACAGGAACCGTTGGAAAGCCTTCAGTAGTCCATTTTGTCCATTTGTTTCCTGCATCTAAAGAGAGGTATAAACCATCGTCTGTTCCTAAAAATAATAGGTTAGGGTTCTCAATATCTTCAACTATAGATAATGTATAACTTTTTACGTCGTTAGCATCAACTATGCGTTGCCATGTTTTGCCATAGTTTTTAGTGCGGTAAGCATAGGGCGTATAGTTAAAGCGTCTGTAATCGTTAGCAATTAAAAGCGCTTCACCTTTGTTTTTATTAGAAGCCTTTATTTGGGCAATCCAACTTCCAGAAGGAAGCCCTTTAATATTTTTAGTAACTTCAGTATAAGTTTGTCCGCCGTTTTGGGTAAAATGTAAACGACCATCGTCTGTACCAATCCAGAGCATGTCCTTTTCGAGCGGTGAAGGTTCTATAACTAAAATGGTACAGTGGTTTTCGGCACCAGTTGCATCCATCGTTAATCCGCCACTTTCACTTTGTTTTTGCTTTTCAGGATCATTGGTTGTTAAATCTTCGGAGATAATCTCCCATGTTAAGCCTTTGTCTGTAGATTTGTGAACAAATTGACTGCCAAAATAAATTGTACTGGAGTCAAAAGGATCTATGTTTATGGCCGAGTTCCAATTGAATCGGAGTTTTACATCGGCATCGGGATGTATTGGTCTTACGATGTAATTATTTCCGGTTTCGGAATCGTATCTGCTCACGTAGCCTTGTTGACTCATAGACCAACCAAAACGGGAATCTTCTTTGTCTGGAACAACATCAAAACCATCACCAAAACTTATTTCCTGCCAGTAAGAGTTTCTAATACCTTGCGAACGCCAAACATAAGCAGGACCTTTCCATGAACCATTGTCTTGCATGCCTCCGTACACATTATACGGAATATCGTTATCTACATTTATATGATAAAATTGCGCAACAGGTAGATTGCCTATAAAGCGCCATGTTTTACCTCCATCTTTCGTAATATTTAATCCGCCATCGTTACCGTCTATCATAAAATCACCATTGTTGGGATGTATCCACCAGGCATGGTGGTCGGGATGCACACCGTTATTGGCTCCATATGCAGGCATGAGCTGTGAAAAGTTTTTTCCGCCATCTTCACTAACATTTACATAGGTATAAATAGAATAGACACGGTTTTCATTTTGTGGGTCTACATAAATTTCAGAGTAGTAAAAAGGACGATTTCCAATATCGTTTTTATCGTTTATTTTTTTCCATTTAAAACCACCGTCCTCACTTTTGTATAAGGCATTTTTCTTGGCTTCAATAAGGGCATAGATTGTATTGGGTTTGTTTGCAGCAATAGCGATACCTATACGTCCTAAATTTCCTTTTGGTAAGCCATCTTCATCGGTTAACTTTTTCCATGTTTCTCCTCCGTCATGGGTAATATGTAATCCAGAGCCTTCACCACCAGAATTAAAAAACCAAGGCTCTCTTTTGTGTTCCCACATGGCAGCAATAAGTTTATTGGGGTTTGTAGGATCCATAACCAAATCGGCAGCTCCGGTTTTGTTATTGGCAAATAGAATTTTCTTCCAATTTTTTCCACCATCGATGGTTTTATATACACCGCGCTCTGGGTGTTCTCCCCAAGGCGAACCTATAGCAGCAACATAAATGATATTCGGATTCGTTGGATCGATAATAACACGATGTATGTGCCGTGTTTTTTCCAAGCCCATTAATGTCCAGTTTCTACCGCCATCTAACGACTTGTATATGCCATAGCCGCCATTTAAGCTGTTTCTCGGGTTTCCTTCACCGGTTCCTGCCCAAATAACACTTGGGTTTGATTGTTGAATAGCGACAGCACCAATAGAGGCTGTTACTTCTTTGTTAAAAATTGGGTGCCATTTAATACCCCCAGAAGTCGATTTCCATAATCCCCCCGAAGCGGTTCCAACATACATGATATCTGGATTAGAATGTACAACATCTATGGCTGTAACACGACCAGACATACCGCCAGGACCAATGTTTCGTGGTTGCATGTTCTTTAATAAGTCCATTGAAAATTCTTGGGAAAATACAGAAATTGATGCCAATAGCATCAATAGGTAGAGTGTGCGTTTCATTTATTTATTCGATTAGTCGGAATAAAGATAACAAAAACTTAGCGCGAGATTCTTAATGAGATGTTAATGCTTTTATGTAATGAAAAAAATGTGGTATTTTTATACAGCTATGATAGATAAAAAAGCCATAAGAAAAGGGTTTGTATTTAAAAAATATGAAGCTCCTTTTCAGTCCCCTTTTGATAGAATTTTTGAAGTTTTCAAAGAGCTCATTACCCATACTTCTGGTGATTTTGATGAAGCTATAGAATGGTTACGGGAGTTAGATAAAGAATATATGCTCACTACCGACGATTATTCTATTGATGATTTTATTGAAGATTTAAAGAAGAAAGGGTATATAAGAGAAGAACTTGATCCTGATGGAAACGGAGGTATGGCTATTACTGCAAAAACAGAACGTGCCATTCGTCAGCAAGCTTTAGATCATATTTTCGGGAAGATTAAACGAAGTGGGAAAGGAAACCATAAAAGTAAAAGTCCTGGAATAGGTGATGAACACACGGGAGATTATAGAAATTATCAGTTTGGTGATGCTTTGGATAAGGTGTCTATGACAGAGAGTTTAAAGAACGCTCAAATTAACCATGGGATTGGTGATTTTAATTTATCTGAGGATGATCTGGTGGTTGAAGAAACGCTTCATAAATCGCAAATGAGTACTGTCTTAATGATTGATGTAAGCCATAGTATGATTCTTTATGGGGAAGATCGAATTACACCAGCTAAGCGAGTAGCTATGGCATTAGCAGAATTGATTACTACGCGGTATCCAAAAGATACTTTGGATATTTTGGTGTTTGGAAATGATGCATGGCAGATTGAAATTAAGGATTTGCCTTATTTAAAAGTTGGACCTTATCATACCAATACTGTAGCGGGATTGCAGTTGGCTATGGATTTGCTTAGAAGAAAAAGAAATACTAATAAACAGATTTTTATGATCACCGATGGGAAACCAAGTTGTTTGCGTTTGCCGGACGGTCAGTACTATAAAAACAGTAATGGATTAGACAAACATATTGTAAATAAGTGTTATGCCATGGCGCAACAGGCTAGACGTTTACATATTCCTATTACAACATTTATGATTGCTCAGGATAGTTATTTGATGCAATTTGTAAGGGAGTTTACTTATGCAAATCAAGGAAAAGCATTTTATACGGGATTAAAAGGATTGGGGGAAATGATCTTTGAAGATTACGAAACGAATAGAAAGAAACGGATTAGAGGCTAACTAGAAGCAAGAACAGACTTGCTCCTCCCTTTTAAAAAGGGAGGTGGTCCCGATGGAATCGGGATCGGAGGGTTAGAGTATTTAGAGTATGTAAAGTAAAAAACACCTCTTTCTTCCGATTTTTTATTAAATCGGAATTCATTCTCCTCTTAGATTTAAGAGGAGAGCCGTAACGAATAAAGTAATAAGGTTAAAGGAAAGATGCGTTCCGGTATAATCGAGACTCGAAGGGTTAAAAAAAGATAACAAAAGAAAAGATATAATTATACAAGTTTATAATCTCTTTTCTAAACAAAAGTATATGAACATAGAAAACATAAAAACACTGGGGGATTTAAAGAAGGCAAAATATCAACCTAAATCCATTAAAGATGAATTAAGAGATAATCTTATTAAAAAAATAAAGAATAAGGAAACGACCTTTGAAGGTGTGCATGGTTACGAGAATACTGTTATTCCCGAATTAGAGCGTGCCATTTTATCTCGTCATAATATCAACCTTTTGGGGTTACGAGGACAAGCTAAAACACGTTTGGCTCGTTTAATGTTGAATCTGTTAGATGAATATATTCCTTATGTTACAGGATCTGAGATTAACGATGATCCGTTTCAGCCAATTTCGAGATTTGCAACTGAATTGATAAATGAAAAAGGAGACGATACACCTATTTCATGGCTACATAGAAGTGAACGTTTTGCTGAAAAACTGGCAACACCCGATGTTACAGTAGCTGATATTATTGGTGATGTAGACCCTATTAAGGCAGCCAACTTAAAATTGAGTTATGCAGACGACAGAGTGATACATTATGGTATGATACCAAGAGCTAATCGTTGCATATTTGTAATTAATGAATTACCAGATTTACAAGCCAGAATTCAAGTAGCTTTATTTAATATTTTACAAGAAGGTGATATTCAAATTAGAGGATTCAAGTTACGTTTACCTTTAGATATTCAGTTTTTATTTACTGCAAACCCTGAGGATTATACCAATAGAGGAAGTATTGTAACACCTTTAAAAGACAGAATTGGTTCTCAAATTTTAACCCATTACCCAATAAATATAGATACGGCCAGATTAATAACAGAACAAGAAGCCAAATTAGTAGAAGGACAAAAAGAAACTGTTACAGTTCCTGAATTAGCAAGGGATTTACTGGAGCAAATATCCTTTGAAGCTCGTGAAAATGATTTTATTGATGCTAAAAGCGGCGTAAGTGCCAGGTTAAGTATTACTGCTTTAGAGAATTTACTAAGTACCGCGGAACGTAGAGCGCTAATATCGGGCGATAAAAACACCATGGTACGTTTAAGTGATTTTATTGGTGTTATTCCGTCTATTACAGGAAAAGTAGAATTGGTTTACGAAGGAGAGCAGGAGGGAAGCGCCGTTGTTGCTTATAATTTAATAGGCGAGGCGGTTAAGAGTTTGTTTAGTGAATTTTTTCCAAAGATTGAAAAATTAAAAAAACAGGATGAAGAAAGTCCTTATGATAATATTGTGTCTTGGTTTTTTAACCTAAAAGAAGGTTTCGAACTCTTGGACGACTTACGCGATAAGGAGTATAAAAGTTTACTAGACTCTATTGAACCTTTAAATGATTTATTAGGAGAATACCAGCCTAATTTATCTAAACAGGATAGTTATTTTGTAAAGGAGTTTGTGCTTTGGGCGTTGGTGGAATTTAAGCAATTAAGTAAACAAAGGTTAACCGAAGGTATTCAGTTTAAAGATCCTTATGGAAGTTTTATAAATGGGATATAAAAATAGTGCTAAATAAAATCTGACATTTAGATTAATAACGTATATAGGATAACGAAAAAACCTACTTATTATGTTAAAATGTTATCCTACAACCGTTTGGTTGTTACTACTATTTGTGAGCCTGTCTAGTGCTCAAATTTCAGAAATAAATTTTTTGAATAAAGATTATGCTTACGGCATTCAACCATCAAATATTCAAGCAGATGATTTGTATGATGTCTACGTGGCGTGGCGAAACACTTTTGCCTCACCCTGTTCTAATGGAAGATATCGAATTAAATTTAACCCGACTAACGAAACAGTTTCCGAGGGAGTAGCATACGGCATGTTATTGTCAGCTTATGCAAATGATAAAGAACTTTTTGATGGTCTATGGCTTTACTATCAAGACTTTGCTAATGCAAATGGTGTTATGAACTGGAAAATAGATGGTTGCTCCAATGCCATTGGTTTTAATGGTGCAACTGATGCAGAATTAGATGCAGCTATAGCCTTAATTGTGGCAGATAAACGTTGGGGAAATACAGGTGCTATAAATTATGAGACAGATGCAAAAACATTAATAAATGCTATAAAAAATCATGAAGTAGAAGCCGGTACAAATGTCTTAAAGCCTGGTGATGTCTGGGGAGGGA
The DNA here is from genome assembly GCF_002886045.1 of Flavivirga eckloniae. Lineage (NCBI taxonomy): Bacteria > Pseudomonadati > Bacteroidota > Flavobacteriia > Flavobacteriales > Flavobacteriaceae > Flavivirga > Flavivirga eckloniae. The sequence goes on from NZ_CP025791.1 coordinate 4,739,283, forward strand.
GCACCAATACAAGTCCATCATACTTTGCAACTGGCTATTTTAGAGTGTTTGGTGAGTATATGAAAGATGCTACTTTTTGGAACACTGTTGCAGATACGTGCTACGATATTATTAATGCTAATTTATTTAAAAACAATGCGGCTTATAATTTAGTATCAGATTGGTGTAAAGCGGATGGTAATTATGCAACTGTACTACCTGGAGGAGCACATAATCAAGGGAAGTCTTATTATTACGATTCAGCTAGGGCACCATGGAGAATAGCAATTGATTATGTGTGGCATGGTAATTCTAAAGCATTGGATTATTCAGTTTTGTGTAATAATTTTGTCACTGCTAAAGGCGGCTTTAATCAAATATACCCGGGTTATAATCAAGATGGTGTTCCAATTTCAACAGATTATAAAGACCCGGTATTTACTGGTGCTTATGCTACAGCAGGTATGTCTTCAAGTACTCAAAGTTTTGTAAATAATGGTTATACAGAATTAAAGAATCAATCTAAAAGTGATTATTTTAGTGCAACATTAAGAGCCATTTATATGTTTACGCTTTCTGGTAATACATATAACCCGTTACAAGAAACCCCTTTAAGTGTTACCGAGTTGGATGACTTTTCCTTTGAAATATACCCTAATCCTGCTTCAGATTATTTATTTGTAAATTTTAGATCTTCAAGACCAAAGTTTATTAGGCTGTATTCAATTAATGGTGTCGAATTATTAAGAGAACCAATTAATACCTCAGAAATAAGGTTAGATATTAAACACTTAAAAAGTGGTGTTTATCTTTTAAATATTGATGAGGACAACTTTAAGATTGTTAAACTGTAAAATAGTATAACCCATTACATATAAAGCGAAAGCGTAGTATGCAACCATGAAAGGTAAGCATACTACGCTTTTATAAATTTTTTTTCTATAGAAATATATAGAAAAAAAGTATTTCGTTTTTATTGCTTAGCAAAGGTCATGGTTTGCGCTCCCATTTCGTCGCTTAACACAATAACTAAGCTTTTTTGATCTAAGCTAGTAACTGAGAAATCCTTTTTTTCAGAACCTTCAGTTGTTGTTAATGTTTTATTGTCGGAAGATAAAGACCATGTTCCTTTCTCTGTTTTTTCTTTTTTCCCCATGAAAGCAGGAGAATTAACAACAACAGCGTTATCTGCTTTAAATTCATAAGAAAGTTTTCCAACTAAAGCTTTTTTTACAGCTTCAAACATTTCCTCCATGCCTGCCATTTCTTCTTTAGTCTTAATGTTCATGTCTTTTAAGATCCATTTTCCAGTTAAAGTTTCGCTAGGAGATGCTTCCTTTTTTGGAGCTTCTGTTTCTGCTGTTTCATTTTGAGATGTTTCTTTATTTGCATCCTTGCAAGATGTTAGGGATATACAAATAGTTAAAACTAGTACAAATAATAAATTGATTTTCTTCATAATATAAGGTATTTAAGTTATATGATTTGGGTTAACATATATTTTATAGTTCATATGTTCATACATATGAACTTATTGGCAAAAATAATCGTTTTATTTTTTTTACCTAATATTTTATGTAAAATTTTACTATAAAGATGGTTAGTACTCTTCTGTCAAAAAACTATTTTAAGAATAAAAGCCAAAAGGTCTTTTACCAACCACCTCTATCTTTTACATTGGCTTCGCACAGTTTAATAATTTCTGCGATTCGCTTTTCTCTAGTAGCTTGGCGTTTTGCTTGATTTATCCAATATAAATAACCCTTTCTATATGAAGGCGCAAAGCTATTATAGTTATTAAAGGCTTTTGGGTTTTTGTTGAAGGCCATTTGAAGATCGTCTGGAATGATGCCTTTTTCAACAGCATCTAATGCCGTCCAGCTACCATTTTGTTTTCCAATTTCAATAATTTTAAACCCACTTTCGTGCATTAAATTATTAGCAGTTAATTCTTTAATGTACCTTTTGTTTAGGGCGCTCCATACACTTTTAGGGTTTCTTGGAGAAAAGCGTTGTCGGCGTTTGCCGTTGCCTAAACTTTTTACTGTAGAATCGATCCAACCATAACAAAGCGCCACTTTTACAGCTTCTTCCCAACGCATAGAAGGTTTTTTTGTTTCTATTTTATAAAGGATGAGATAAACCCCATTTGATAGATCATGGTTTTCGTGCAACCATTCGCGCCATTCGGTATCTGTTTTAAAATATAGTTCTGGAATTTCCACTGCTTTTAGAGTTTATTTACTTCAACATAAAAATCTGGATCAACGTTAAAAGAGGTGATTTTTGATGCTGCGGTTATAGTTTTCCAATCAGATTTTGGAAATAACCATTGTTCTTTTTCGTTAATGCTGATTTGAATGGGCATGTCGAATTTATCAACAATATTTGTCCAACGGTATTTTAATGTATTTTCTTCGATTGTGTACTCTAATGTCGGAATTTTTGTTGTTCTTAGATATTGATTGAAAAACTCTGTTAAATCGATGCCTGTTTTTTCACTTAAATAGCTTTCGATTTGCTGTGTCGTAACTGTTTGATGATAAAAATCTTTATTAAGCCCACGTAAAATTTGTCGCCACTTTTCATCATCTTCAATAAGTTGCCTTAGTGTATGTAACATATTGGCGCCTTTAAAATATATGTCACTGGATCCTTCGCTATTAACATTATAAGTTCCTATTAAAGGGACGTCGTTAAGGATTCTTTCTCGAGTACCAATAACATATTCTGCTGCAGCCTCTTTTCCATAATAATAATCTAAAAACAGGTTTTCGGAGTACGTAGTAAAGCTTTCATGTATCCACATGTCTGCAATGTCTATGTTGGTAATATTATTAGCAAACCATTCGTGCCCGGACTCATGTACAATAATAAAGTCGAATTTTAAGCCCCATCCAGTACCGGATAGATCGCTACCCAAATATCCTTTTTTATACTTATTACCATAAGTAACACAACTTTGATGTTCCATGCCCAAATAGGGAACTTCAACCAGTTTAAAACTGTCTTCATAGAAAGGGTATTTGCCAAACCAATGTTCGAAAGCTTTCATCATTTTGGGAGCATCTTTAAAATGTTCTTTGGCTTTCTCAAGGCTATCTTTTAATACGTAATAATTCATATCTAAGCGACCGTCTTCTCCATAATAAACATCAGAGAAATTAGTGTAGTCGCCAATGTTTATATTAACACCATAATTATTAATAGGGTTATTTACAAACCAGTGATATGTTTTTGTATCTCCATATTGTTCTATATTTTTTAGTCTACCATTGGAAATGTTCATCAAATTTTTAGGCACGTTTACACTAATAAGCATACTGTCTACTTCATCGTACATATGGTCTTTACATGGCCACCAAACACTTGCACCTAATCCTTGGCAAGAGGAGGCTACAAAATGGTTGCCTTTTGGGTCTTTTTTCCATGAAATTCCTCCATCCCAAGGTGCTCTAACTGCTTCTCTGGGGTTTCCTTCATAATAAATTTCAATAGCATTTAAATCACCAGTTTTTTGCTTTTCGATAAGATTTATAAAATGTGCATTACCATCATGTTTTATTTGTAATTCTTTACCATTCTGAACGGCTTTAGTAAGGTTTAAAGGTGTTTGCAAATCAATTTGCATTACGGAATGATCTTCTAAAACCTTATACTGAATAGTGTTTTTACCCGAAATAAATTTTTTATCTGGATCTACTTTAATATCTAAATGATAATAGGTTAAATCCCACCACGAACGTTCTGGAGTTATTGAACCTCTTAATGTGTCTTGTCTTGTAAAACTACTTTTCTCGGAAAGTAACCCCTGAGCTTCGATTGAAAATGGGATTGTTAATAATAAGAGTAATAGATATATTCGATTGATCATTTTTTTATTTAGCGAATTGGGTTTAGAAAATGGATTTGATTTAACCTTCTGATCCTGATGTTATCGGGACCACCTCTCTTTAAAAAGGGAGGAGTGAGTTCTGTTTATATTTTAGGTACTGTATTTTATTGGTTATAACGTTCAATTATTACGGCTCTCATCTTAAATTTAAGAGGAGAATGAATTCCGGTTTTTTATTAAAATCGGAAGAAAGAGGTGTTTTTATTTTATTCCTCCTAATATTATGTAACCCTCCGATTCCGATTCCATCGGGACCACCTCCCTTTTAAAAAGGGAGGTGCGAGTTCTATTTATATTTTATTTACTGTATGTTTATTAATTATAGCGTTCAGTTATTATTGCTCTCCTCTTAAATTTAAGAGGAGAATGAATTCCGATTTTAATAAAAAATCGGAAGAAAGAGGTGTTTTTATTTTATTCCTCCTAATATTCTGTAACCCTCCGATCCCGATTCTATCGGGACCACCTCCCTTTAAAAAAGGGAGGAACAAGTTCTGTTTTTATTTTTATACATCAACACGCATCTTTCCCTTTAACATCATTACTTAACCATTACGGCTCTCTTCTTTAATTTAAGAGGAAAGGAACGAGTTTCTAACAATTCTTAATATGTTGTCTATAATTATAACTTAACCCAAATGTAAATAAAAAGGTTCTTAAGAATTTGTTAATGTTTGGTTCGTATCTTAGTCTCTAAAGACTTTGTTAGGAAATACAACTACACTTTCAAAACCATCGTCGTCAACAGAAGCTATCCCGAAGAAGTAATTATCAATAACGATACCATCCAATATGAATTCTGAAACATCACCAACATATCTGCTGTGATCCCAAGTAGGGGAAGTGGTGCTTCTCCAGTAAATCTTATAGCCTTTGGCACCATCTACTTTATCCCATTTGAATTTTACGGAAGGCTCTACAATACCACCAATTGAAACATTTTTTGGAGTGGGTGGAGCAGAGGCTAAACTAGCCATGTTTATGGCATTTACTGTGGTGAGCTTTTTTGCGTAATCGAAATTTACATGTTCAATAACATCACCATATTTAATTCCGTTTTCTTCGCGAATGTCTTGATGTTGTTGGGTGTAGTTTTCATGAGCTTCCATAATGCGGATTCCAGCGTAACCTAAATCGTTAAAAGGACGGTGGTGACCGCCACGGCCGAATCTATCCAATCTATATACCATCATGGGGTTCATTTCCGGCATATATGTTTTCGTGGTTTTATATACGTAGCGCGCTAATTGACGCGAGATACCATCTACTTCACCGCCATAAAATCGACGTAGTTTTCTTTGGCGTTCTGTTTCGTTAGCAGGTACGGGCTCAGAGAATATTCTAAAGGTTCTGTTATCTATAACACCATCTACGCCTTTTATATTTCCAATCATATCGTTATTGAAAACCCCTATGATGTCCCATGCTTTTTCTTGAGCATATTTAGCCAATCCTGCACCACCAAAAAGGCCTTGTTCTTCGCCAGACAACCCAACGTAAATAATGCTACTTTCAAATTTGTATTTAGATAAAACCCTAGCGGCTTCAATAGTGCCTGCCATACCGGAAGCGTTATCGTTTGCACCGGGCGCATCGGTAGTAAAATCCATAGTATCGCTGGCACGGGAATCAATATCACCACTCATAATGATATAACGATTTGGGTGAGTTGTTCCCTTTTGAATGGCTATAACATTAACCACCCAAGCATCATGTGGCACACGATTGTTGCCTTTTTTAGTAACAAAATCTTTTTGATAGAAGACTTCTAAACAGTTATTACAATTTTTAGAAATAGTTTCAAATTCCGACTTTATCCATCGTCGGGCTGCTCCAATACCTCTTGTGTTTGAAATAGTATCGCTAAAGGTATTTCTTGTTCCAAAATCGGCAAGGGTTTGGACATCTTTTTTTAGACGGTCGGCAGAAACAGTCTCAATAATATCATACAGTTTTTGATTGGTTTGGGCAATAATAGTTAATGGAACGAGTAGTAAAAGTAATAGAGTTAGGTGCTTCATGTTTTTTTTGAATAAATGTAATTTTCGTTTTGAACTAGTGTTTTTAAAGATAACGAAAATAGGAATGCTTCAAAAATAAATTGCATGGAACACCTAAAAATATTCGGAGGTTTTTTATTGTTGATTATGTTATTTGAGATTTATTTTTTGTAATTGAATTTGATGGTTTTGGTGGTGCCGTCTTTTTCATGTAAATCTACATAGACATTCATTTCGTTGTCACTTATTTTTTCGAAAGACATACCGTCGAATACAACTTTATTGGAGGTTATTTTTTTAAGAGGAAAATCTACTGTTTCGTCTTTGGTTTCCCATCCTTTTAAGTCATTATTAAAATGTTTCAATTGCAGTATAAGCGTATTTTCTACTTCGCGGATTATTTCAATTTCATAAAAAGAGGTTTTATTGTCTTTAACCAGTTTGAATGTAGCCATCATAGAGTCGCCAGATGGTTTGCTCCAGTTTTCTTCTACCTGCCCACCAAAAGCTTCGCCTTTCCAATTACCAGAAATCCACGAAATGTTTTCTAATTTGGGCTCGAGTTCTTTTTCGGTTTGTGCTTTGCAGGGTAAGCTATAAAAAGAAGTAGTTACTAGTATAATCATAAAAAAGACCTTCATAATATTGTGTTTTAATGGATTTATAGTATTAAGACGTTTGTAGTGAGCTAAATAGGGACACATTGCTGTTTTATTTTAAAGATTATAAAAATATAAAAGCGCTACGAAAATAAATTCGGAGCGCTTTTAAAAATTGAGTTAGTCACTACTTATATTGTCAATACTAAAAACAGTATTTATTTTCTTTAATTACTTTTTCTGCAATAATATGTCTTAGTTCAATAATGTTAGGCATGTTAACGTATTTAATATAGCGTTTTAAGCCCATAAGCATCATACGTTGTTCATCTCCTGTTGAGAATGAAATGATAGAATGTTTTCCAGCTGTTTCAATAACATCGATAGCATGGAATAAATTTAACTTAGCCATAGCTATTTGTTCTTTTACCTGGTCTTCACCTTCTTTTTTCGCCATTTTTTCGGCACGAAGAATGGCAGATTCTGCTAAATAAATTTGAATTAAAATATCAGACGCAGCTAACATGAGTTGTTGTTGCTCTTCTATTTTTTCACCATATTTCTGTAATGCTGCTCCAGCAACCATTAAAAAGAGTTTTTTAAGGTTCTTTACAATGTTTTTTTCTTCGGAAAACAACTCGGAAAAGTCTGGAACTTCAAATGATGGAATACCTACCAATTCTTCTTTTACAGCCATAGCTGGTGTTAATACGTCTACATGGCCTTTCATTGCTTTTTTAATAAGCATGCCTATAGAAAGCATTCTGTTAATTTCGTTGGTGCCTTCATAAATTCGTGAAATTCTGGCGTCTCTCCATGCAGATTCGATTGGCGTTTCTTCTGAAAAGCCCATACCTCCAAAAATTTGGATGCCTTCGTCTGTACAGTGTTGAATAAATTCTGAAACGGCCACCTTAAGTATGGAACATTCTATAGCGTACTCTTCAACACCCTTTAATTCTGCTTCCTGATGGGTGTCTTTTCCATTATTTCTTCTAAGTTCTATGCGATCTTCAATATTCTTTGCTGCTCTGTAACTGGCAGCCTCACCAACCCAACAGTTGGTTGCCATTTCTGCTATTTTTTGACGAATAGCACCAAAACTGGAAATGGGGGTGTTAAATTGAATACGATCGTTAGCATATTTAACAGATTCTGTTATGGTTCTTCTTTGTGCATCCAAACATGCTGCTGCTAATTTAATACGACCTACGTTAAGAGCGTTCATAGCAATTTTAAAGCCATTGCCTCTTGTTGATAACATATTTTCTACAGGCACCACTGTATCGTTGAAAAATACTTGTCTGGTTGATGATGAACGAATACCTAGTTTATGTTCTTCTTCGCCCATGGTAATCCCATTTGGATTCTCCGGATCGTATTCTATAATAAATCCGGTAATATTTTTATCGTCTTCAATACGAGCGAAGACAATCATTAAGCTACAAAAGCCAGCATTGGAGATCCACATTTTTTGTCCAGTGATTTTATATGTTTTTCCATCTTCGGACAATACCGCTTTTGTTTTCCCGGAATTGGCATCACTACCAGCACTAGGTTCTGTTAAACAATAGGACCCAAACCATTCTCCAGAAGCTAATTTAGGAACATACTTTTTCTTTTGTTCTTCGGTGCCGTATAAGGTAATTGGCATTGTACCAATACCAGTATGTGCACCAAATGCAGTACTAAAAGAACCTGTTGCTCCAGAAATAAAGTCACAAACAAGCATAGTATCTACAAAACCCATGCCCATACCACCGTACTCTTCGGGAACAGAAACACTTAGAAAACCAAGTTCTGCAGCTTTTTGCATGCACGACTCCGTTAATGCAAAATCCTTTTTCTCAAATTGGGGCTTTTTGGCCCAAATTTCCCTGTCAACAAATTCAGAAACAGCCTCTTTCATCATCAACTGATCCTCGTTGAAATCTTCGGGAGTAAATATATCTTCACAATTGGTTTCTTTTACCAAAAATTGTCCTCCACGTAAAATGTCCTTTTCTGTTGCTTCCATGTTTTATTAGATTTGAGAAGAAAGAAAATAGATTTTAATTGAGACCGTTTTGAAATCCTATAGATTATCCTTTAAGGTTCTCTATTCTCTATTTTTTCTTCCAGTGTTTTTAATATTTATTCTCTATTCTTTTTTCTTAATTCAAAAACTCAAAAATACCGCATGCACCTTGACCTGTTCCTACACACATAGTTACGGCACCATATTTACCTTGCATGTTACGTTTACGCATTTCATCAAATAGTTGTACGGATAGTTTTGCTCCGGTACAGCCAAGTGGGTGACCTAAGGCAATAGCACCACCATTAACGTTTATTATATCTGGATTTAAGTCAAGTTCTCTTATTACGGCTAATGATTGTGAAGCAAAGGCTTCGTTCAATTCGATGAGCTCTAGATCCGATTGTTGTAAATTGGCACGTTTTAAGGCTTTTGGAATTGCTTTAACGGGACCAATTCCCATAATGCGTGGCTCTACACCAGCGGCAGCATAGTTTACCAAGCGCGCAATTGGTTCTAGGTTAAGTTCTTTTACCATGTCTTCGCTCATAACCATAACAAAGGCAGCGCCATCACTTGTTTGAGATGCATTTCCTGCGGTTACACTACCGCCTTGTGCAAAAACAGGTCTTAATTTAGCTAAAGCTTCTATGCTTGTTCCTGCACGAGGTCCTTCGTCTTTTGTTACGGTATATGTTTTAGTTGCTTTCTTTCCGTTAGCATCAATATAAGTTTGTTCTACTTCTATAGGCACAATTTGATCTTGAAAACGATCTTCGGCTTGTGCTTTTAAAGCTTTCATATGTGAATTATAGGCAAATTCATCCTGATCTTCACGCGATACTTTAAACTGATTTGCAACAGCTTCAGCAGTATTTCCCATACCCCAGTAATAATCTTCGTGTCCTGATTTTACGATGTCGTAATTAAGTTCTGGTTTAAACCCCGTCATAGGTACAGAACTCATACTTTCTGCTCCTCCGGCAATGATGCAGTCTGCCATTCCGGATTGTATTTTTGCTGTAGCAATGCCGATAGTTTCGATACCCGATGAACAAAAACGGTTTACGGTAACTCCGGGCACATCAACGCTATTTAATCCCATTAAGGAAATTAAGCGTGCCATGTTTAAACCTTGAGATCCTTCTGGCATAGCATTACCAACAATAACATCGTCTATACGAGTTTTATCTAATTGCGGCAATTCCTTCATCATATATTGTATGGTTTCTGCAGCCAATTCATCAGTTCTTTTAAAACGAAAGACTCCTCTTGGCGCTTTTCCAACTGCGGTTCTGTATGCTTTTACGATGTATGCTTGTTTCATATTAGCCCCCTACCCCCCAAAGGGGGAATTCCTATTAGGGGTCAATAGGGTTTTATTTATGTGTTAATTTCAATTTTTTCATTCAGAATATGTATCAATTCGCTTTTTATAGTTCCCTTTGGGGTTAGGGGCTGTTAATTACGAAGCGGTTTCCCTGTCTTCAACATATGTTGTATGCGTTCTAGCGTTTTACGCTCTGTACATAAACTTAAGAAAGCTTCTCGCTCTAGGTCTAGTAAGTACTGTTCGCTTACCAGAGTAGGTTCTGATAAATCACCACCAGCCATAACGTAGGCTAGTTTATTAGCTATTTTATGATCGTGTTCACTTATGTAATTGGCTGCTTCCATAGAGTCTGTTCCAACTAAGAACATTCCTAAAGCTTGTTTACCAAGTACTTTTACATCCTTACGTTGTATAGGTTTTGTGTAACCAGCTTCTGCCATTAATTTAGCGTGTGCTTTTGCTGTGGCTATTTGTCTGTCCTTATTAATAACAACAACATCTTTTCCTTTTTGAAGTACTCCCATATCGAAAGCTTCGTAAGCAGAAGTAGCGACTTTTGCCATACCTATAGTTAAAAAGTATTCTTGCAGAATATTTAGTTCTACATCACCTTTTCTAAAGGTATCGGATGCTCTTAAAGCCATTTCTTTAGAGCCTGCTCCGCCAGGAATTACCCCAACACCAAATTCTACCAGACCAATATAAGTTTCGGCTGCAGCCACAACTTTATCGGCGTGCATCGATAATTCGCAGGCACCTCCTAAAGACATGCCGTGTGGTGCCGAAATAGTTGGAATTGAGGAATAGCGCATGCGCATCATGGTATCCTGAAAATACTTAATGGCAGCATTAAGTTCGTCATATTCCTGCTCTACAGCCATCATGAATATCATACCAATATTGGCGCCAACTGAGAAATTGGCGCCTTGGTTGCCAACTATTAATCCCTGATATTCTTTTTCAGCTAAATCGATAGCTTTATTTAGTCCAGCTAATACATCACCGCCTATGGTATTCATTTTAGATTGAAATTCGCAGTTTAATATACCATCACCTAAATCTTCGATAACGACTCCGGAATTTTTAAATACTTCGTTAGATTTTCTAATATTATCTAAAATGATAAATGCATCTTGTCCTGGTACTTTTTCCTGTGATTTTTTTGGAATATCGTAAGCATAGGTTGCACCGTTTTTAACCGAGTAAAACGATTTGCTTCCAGAAGCTAACATATCGCTTACCCAAGAAGCAGGTGCCAAACCTTCGGCTTTCATTATTTCAATGCCTTTTTCTACTCCTATAGCATCCCAAATTTGGAAGGGACCATGTTCCCAACCAAAACCAGCTTTCATAGCATCATCAATCTTGTATAGGTCGTCGGTTATTTCGGGAATACGATTGGAAACGTAGGCAAATAAAGCGGCAAAGTTTTTTCTGTAAAACTCACCGGCTTTATCCTTGCCAGATACCAATACTTCAAATCGGTCTACAACCTTATCGATAGTTTTGGTAAGTTCTAGAGTGGCAAATTTTGCTTTTTTCGCAGAGCGGTATTCTAAAGTGTTTAAATCTAGTGATAGGATTTCTTTTTTTCCTTCTGCCGAAACGGTTTTTTTATAAAAGCCTTGTTTGGTTTTACTTCCTAACCATTTGTTTTCTATCATGGTGTTAACGAAATCCGGTAATTTAAAAAGCTCTAGGCTTTCATCTTCCTTGCAATTTTCTGCAATTCCGTTTGCTACATGTACCAAAGTATCTAAGCCAACCACATCAACGGTTCTAAAGGTCGCAGATTTAGGTCTGCCGATAACCGGACCAGATAGTTTATCCACTTCTTCTATAGTTAACTCCATATCTTTAACAACATGAAATAAACTCATAATACTAAAGATCCCAATACGGTTTCCAATAAAAGCCGGGGTATCTTTTGCTACTACCGAAGTTTTACCAAGAAATTGCTCACCGTAACCATTAAGGAATTCTAAAACAGATGCATCTGTTTTAGGGCTAGGAATGATTTCGAATAATTTTAAGTAACGCGCCGGGTTAAAAAAGTGTGTCCCACAGAAATGCTTTTGAAAGTCTTCGCTTCTGCCTTCACTCATAAACTTAATGGGAATACCAGATGTATTACTGGTAATTAAAGTACCGGGAGTTCTATGTTTTTCGAGGGTTTCAAAAACCTGTTTTTTTATGTCTAATCGTTCCACAACGACTTCCATAATCCAATCGACATCGGAAACTTTAGCAATGTCATCTTCCAGATTACCAGTTGTAATACGTTTTGCAAATTTAGAATGATAAATAGGAGAGGGCTTAGATTTTAAAGCTACAGACAAGGCATCGTTTACCAATCTGTTTCGTACCATTTTATCATCGAGTGTTAAACCTTTGGCTTTTTCTTTATCGTTTAATTCTCTTGGAACGATGTCTAGCAATAAAACCTCTACGCCAATGTTAGCAAAATGACATGCGATACCGCTTCCCATAATACCAGAACCAATAATGGCCACTTTTTTTATTCTACGTTTGCTCATGTTATACAACTACTCGTTTTGATTATATATTTTTTTGTTTGTCACCATATCATTTATAACTTCTGCTACTTCGTAAAAACTATTTAGTTTTTCTTCAGAAATATTCTTTCTTATGGCGTCATTAAATGTTAAAACTTTTTCTCTTGAATATGTTCTTTTTTCAAGACCAAATTCGGTAAGAGAAATAATAACCCCACGACCGTCATCCGGATTGGGTTTGCGTTCTATGAGTCCTTTAGCTTCCATAGTTTTCAATATTCTGGATAAACTGGTCGCTTCCATTCCCATTTTAGGTCCGAGAGCAGTGGAAGGAGTTCCCTTTTCCGGATCTATACTTAAAAGAGTAAAGCCCGTTGCCATCGTACTTTCAAATTTTGCCGCTTCTTCATTATACATTTTTTGCACTGCAAGCCATGTAGTTCTTAGTATATAGTCAATAGTTTTGTCTTTCATATCAATTGGTTGGTGATCAAAGATATGAAAAATTTATTATGCATGCATAATAAATTGTGTAAAAATTAACACATTTTAATTGAGAGAGTATTGAAAATGTATTTGTGATTTTTAGGTTACGGCCTGTAAATTTTTTCTATCAAATCGGCGTATATACCTTTAATCACTTTTCTTTTCATTTTTAAAGTAGGTGTTAAATGGCCTGCATCTATAGACCATATATCTGGGGTAATTTCGAATTTTTTTATTTGTTCCCACTTCCCGAAATTTTTATTAGCCGCGTCAATTTCTTCTTGAATACGTTCTAATAAAGTAGGGTTCGTGTTCATGTCTTCTTTAGATTGAAATGTTATATCGTGTCGTCTTCCCCATTCTTCAACAAATTCGTAATTAAGCTGAATTAATGCTGCTGGCATTTTTTCTCCTTCACCTATAATCATTATTTGCTCTATAAACCTCGATTGTTTGAATTGGTTCTCTAACAACGTAGGGGCTACATATTTTCCACCAGAGGTTTTAAACATTTCTTTTTTACGATCTGTAATTCTTAAGAAATTGTCGTCGTCAATTTCTCCAATATCACCCGTGTGGAAAAAATCTCCACTCATAACTTCCTTGGTCTTTTCTGGGTCTTTATAATAGCCGAGCATCACATTTGGGCCTTTAACTAAAATTTCTCCATCGTCTGCTATTTTTACTTCAACATTATCTATCATACGTCCAACAGTTCCTATATTAATACCATAGTCAATAGGACAGTTTACAGAAATAACGGGAGAGGTTTCGGTTAAACCATAGCCTTCCAGTATAGGCATTCTTGCAGCAGAAAACACCCTAATTAATCGTGGTTGTAAAGCTGCACTTCCAGATACGAGGGTATTAATGTTGCCACCCAGAGCTTCTCGCCATTTACTAAAAATAAGCTTATTGGCTATTTTTAATTGAAATTCGTACCACCAACCATTTTTGCCGTAAGGTTCATATTTTAAGCCTAAGTTAACAGCCCAAAAGAACAGCATCTTTTTTAGTCCTTTTAATTCAGCTCCTTTTGCGATGATTTTATCATACATTTTTTCATATAACCTTGGAACCGCTGTCATGATGGTTGGTTTAACATCTTTAAGGTTATCACTTATAAGCTCAATACTCTCAGCAAAATATATTTCAATACCACAATATTGATACAGATATAATATCATTCTTTCAAAAACATGGCATATGGGCAAGAAACTTAATGCTTTAGATTCTCCCAATTCTATAGGCACCCGAGGTAAACTATCTAAGACATTCGACACTAGATTGTTGTGCGACAGCATAACACCCTTTGGTTTGCCCGTAGTTCCAGATGTATATATTAAGGTAGCAAGATCGTTAGGCTTAACAGCATCTTTTCTGGCTTCAACTTCGTTTTGATTGCTTGCATCTTCACCTAACTTTAAAATTTCTTTCCAACTGCTTTCACCTTCAATATCATTAAATGTATAAACACCTTTAAGTTTGGTTTTGTCTTTTATGGTATTTAGTTTTTCGAGTACCTCTACATCTGAAACTAAACAATAAATAGATTCGGAGTGATTTAAAATATATTCGTATTCTTCGGCAGAAATAGTTGGGTAGATAGGAACGTTTTGCGCGCCAGTTTGCAATACGCCAATATCCATAACATTCCATTCTGTTCTATTTGTTGAAGAAATAACAGCTATTTTATCATCGGGTTGAATCCCCATGCGCAATAAACCTCTACTAATAGCATTAACTTGATCAATATATTCTTGAGTTGATATTGAGTACCATTCCCCATTCTGTTTAGAGGTGAGTGATTTATCTAAACTGTAAGTTTCTAACTGGTAATAAGGGAAATCAAAAATTCTTGTTATCTCTGCCATGTGCTATTTTAAAGTTTCTTGTATTGCAAAATAGGAAATTAAATAGGATTATCAAATATGTAACTGTTTTTAACATTTTCGGAAAATGAATTTCTAAAAGCGTACCTATTTTCGTTTATTTCTATTAAATACTTCAAGTAAGGTAAAATTTTTGAATTATTATGAAAAATATATCGAATTGTGTTAAAGAATGATAAAATACCACAAAAAATAAATTTTCTTTTAGTTTTTGTTTGTTCTGGAGTGAAAAGTATAAAAGATTCTTTTTTTAAACTCTAAACTCAAACGTTTTCGTAAAAAATATTAGAGCTTAATCTTCCGCTTTTAATCTGTTTACTGACAATTGTCAGGTTTCAAAATAGAGACAGTATTTAATTTTGTAAGAGTAAAACAAACATGATTTTTTTTCAAAATATTAATAAATAAAAAGATGGAAGTAAAACAATTTAAATACGGAATTTGGGCTGAAAAAGTCGACGTGAGAGATTTTGTTATTAATAACATTACTCCTTATCATGGCACATCAGAATTTTTAGTTGGACCTAGTGCGAAAACTCAAAAATTGTGGGACATCTGTAAAGAAGCTACCAAGGAAGAGCGACAAAATAACGGTGTACGATCTGTAGATACTGAAACCGTTTCAACTGTTAGTGCCTTTAGTGCTGGGTACATAGACAAAGAGAATGAAGTAATTGTAGGATTACAAACAGACGAACTATTAAAAAGAACCATGAAACCTTTTGGAGGTTTTAAAGTGGTTCAAAAAGCATTATCGGAACAAGGTGTAAAACCTAATGATGCTTTAACGGAATTATTTTCAAAATATGTTAAAACACATAATGATGGTGTTTTTGATGCGTATACTTCAGAAATTAAGAAGTTCCGTTCTTTAGGTTTCTTAACTGGGTTACCAGACAACTATGCGAGAGGAAGAATTATTGGTGATTACCGTCGTATAGCGTTATACGGAATTGATTTCCTAATTAAGTCTAAGCAAGAAGATTTAGAGAATATTACAGGTCCGATGAGTGATGCTGTTATTCGTTTACGTGAAGAGGTTTCTGAGCAAATAAAAGCATTAAAAGAAATGCTTGAATTAGGAGCTAAATACGATTTAGACTTAAGCAGACCTGCGGAAAATGCAAGAGAAGCGGTACAATGGACTTACATGGCTTACCTTGCTGCTGTTAAAGAGCAGGATGGTGCAGCTATGTCGTTAGGTAATGTATCTACATTCTTAGACATTTTTATTGAAAATGATTTACAAGAAGGTCTTATAACAGAGGAAGAAGCTCAAGAATACATCGACCAGTTCGTAATGAAATTACGTATGGTACGTCACTTAAGAATGGGAGCTTACGATGAAATTTTTGCAGGAGATCCTACTTGGGTAACAGAAGCTATTGGTGGTTTATTTGAAGATGGAAGAACTAAGGTGACTAAAACCTCTTTCCGTTTCTTAAATACCTTATACAACTTAGGGCCTTCACCAGAACCGAATATGACGATTCTTTGGTCTAAGGATTTACCACAAAACTTTAAAGATTTCTGTGCTAAAGTATCTATCGATACATCATCAATTCAATTTGAGAATGATGAATTAATGAGAGAAAGCAGAGGGTCTGATGATTACGGAATTGCATGTTGTGTATCTCACCAGGCATTAGGAAAATCAATTCAGTTCTTTGGAGCACGTACAAATCTGGCTAAAACATTATTATTAGCTATTAATGGTGGTCGTTGTGAAATAACAGGAACTCAAATGGTTGATGGTATTGAGCCTTGTGATTGCGAATATTTAGATTTCGATAAAGTCATGGCTAATTTTAAAATAGCTATGAAAGAAGTGGCACGTGTTTATAATGATTCTATGAACATTATTCACTACATGCACGATAAATACTATTATGAAAAAGCTCAAATGGCGTTAATTGATACGAATCCAAGTATTAATATTGCTTACGGTATAGCTGGTTTATCAATAGTAGCAGATTCACTTTCTGCAATTAAATATGCTAAAGTTAAGCCTATTAGAAATGAAGAAGGTTTAGCCGTTGATTTTGATGTAAGTGGCGATTTCCCATGTTATGGTAATGATGATGATAGAGTGGATGTTTTAGCAGTAAATGCTGTAGCAGATTTTAACGATGAATTAAAGAAATTACCAGTTTATAAAGATGCAGATCCAACAATGTCTGTGTTAACCATTACATCGAATGTAGCTTACGGAAAGAAAACCGGAGCAACACCAGATGGTAGAGCAAAAGGCGTTCCATTTGCACCAGGTGCTAATCCTATGCACGGAAGAGATTCTCAAGGCGCTATTGCTTCATTAAACTCGGTAGCTAAAATTAATTATGAAGATTCTCAGGATGGTATTTCAAATACCTTCTCAATAGTGCCAAAATCGTTAGGAGCTGATGATACTGATAGAATAGATAATTTAGCAACAATTTTAGATGGATATTTCTCTAGAAATGCACAACATATTAATGTGAATGTATTGAACAAAGAAACCTTGCTTGATGCTATGGAGCATCCAGAGGAATACCCACAATTAACAATTCGTGTGTCCGGTTATGCTGTTAATTTTGTAAGATTAACAAAAGAGCAACAACTGGAGGTTATTACACGATCTTTCCACGAATCCATGTAGTTTTATTAATATTTATTTTTGAGCGTCTGCAAAAGGAGTGTCATGGCTTCTTTTGCGGATGCTAAATTTTAAAAAGACTATCCTATCAAAACAGAAAAGAACATATTAAGAGTACACTCAATTGAATCCTTTGGAACACACGATGGTCCGGGAGTTCGATTAATTGTTTTCCTGCAAGGCTGCAAATTAAAATGTTTGTATTGTCATAACCCGGATACAATTAGTACTTCAGGTGGTACACTATATCATACAGAGGAGCTCGTGGATATCGCTTTAAAAATGAAACCATATTTTGGAAACAAAGGTGGTGTAACGGTATCTGGAGGGGAGCCTTTGTTACAATCTAAAGGATTGGTGTCGTTTTTTAAAAGACTTAAAGAAGAAGGGATTCATACTAACATTGATACCAATGGCAGAATACTGAATCACTTCACAGAAGAATTGTTAGACAAGTACGCAGACTTAGTTATGCTGGATATAAAACATATGACCGAAGAAGGGTATGAAGCCATAACGGGGATGCGTAATAAAGAGACAGCTTTCAATTTTGCAAAACATAGAGAGGCCTCGGGAAAGAAAATGTGGTTGAGGTATGTATTAATACCGGGAATTACTAATAAACCAGAGCTTTTACATCAAATGGGCGAATATTTTAAAGATTATAAGACCATTGAAAAAATTGAGTTGCAGCCATATCATAAACTAGGTATACATAAATGGGAATCTTTAGGTTGGGAATACCAATTAAAAGATGCACGGGAAAACACAGACGAGGAGATAGATGAAGCTGTAAAGATATTAGAGAAATACTTTAAAGAAGTAAAAATTAATTAAGAAGAAAGTGTTGTTAAGAGCAGCACTTAAAGAATATATTATGAAAACACAAAAACTTAAAAACCGTTGGTTAATAGCAGCATCTGCAGTTGGAATCCATATTTCTATTGGTTCTGTATATGCATATTCGGTTATGACGAACCCGGTTAAAGATATTTTTGATGTTGATGGAAGTGTTATAAAATGGGCTTTTAAAATAGCTATTTTACTATTAGGTTTATCAGCAGCATTTTTAGGACGTTGGGTAGAGAAAGTAGGGCCAAGAGTTAGTGGTACTACAGCAGGATTGTTTTACGGTATTGGTATTTTAGGTTCTGGACTCGCTGTTCAATTGGAATCATTAACGCTATTTTACCTTTGTTATGGTGTAATAGGAGGTATTGGATTAGGACTTGGGTATATTACACCTGTAAGTACCTTGGTAAAGTGGTTTCCGGACAGACGTGGTCTGGCAACAGGAATGGCCATTATGGGGTTTGGTTTTGCTGCCTTAATTTTTGGACCTGTTATGCAATCGCTTTTTGATGCCGTTGGTGTATCAAATGCCTTTTACATTTTAGGAGCCATATATATGATATTAATATTATCGTCTGCACGATATATTGAAAGACCACCAGAAGGTTATTTACCAGAAGGGTTTAAACCGGGTGAAGGTAAAAAGATTAAAGCAGATATTTCTAACATTAGTGCTAATGAGTCATTAAGAACACCACGTTTTTATTACATCTGGATTATGATGTTTATAAATATTGCTTGCGGTATTGCTATTATATCTGCAGCAAGCCCAATGATGCAGGAAAAATTAAATTACACCCCGATGGAAGCAGCAGCAATTGTAGGTTTAATAGGTGTGTTTAATGGACTGGGGAGAATTATGTGGTCCAGTCTTTCAGATTATTTAGGAAGAGCAAATACATATATCATATTCTTTGCTTTTCAAATTTTGGCATTCTTTTTATTGCCAAAAATTTCAATGGAACTAGTATTCCTTGTGGTTCTGTTTACTGTAATTACTATGTACGGCGGTGGGTTTGCAACGTTACCTGCATTCCTCGGAGACTTGTTTGGAACCAAACAATTAGGCGCTATACATGGTATGGTATTGGCAGCATGGGGATTAGCAGGAGTCGTAGGACCAACAATTTACGATGTTGTTAAAAATGCAACAGGATCGTTAGATAACACTTTAGAAGTGTTTGCAGGGCTATTTGTTATAGCGCTTATCATATCGCTGTTAATGAAGCGGTCTGTAGTAAAAGCCTATAAAAAAATAGACAAAAGTTTAGAGTTTGCCTGAAAGTGTAAACTTTCATTTTTATAATTTTTTTTTGAAGTCAAAAAACCCTGGTGTAATTTATTATTCCGGGGTTTTTAGTGTGAAATAACTTTTAAATTGTCCTGTATTTATAAGCGTCCATTTAAAAATGGCTAACTATTTATAGGCCGTTATTTCATTCTATTTTTGGAGGTTCCCCATTTTTGTTAAGCTCGTCAAACCAAAAGAATACTTTAGGATGGTTTTTAAGGAGCCATTCCGGATCGAGTAGGAAGAGTGTATGGGATTCTGCATAAAGTTCGGATCTGAATTCTTTCTTATGGTCTCCCCAATTAGCATAATCTGTAATAGGTTTTAGTTTGTGTTTCTCTGCATATTTATCAAAAGCCTTTTGCCATTTAAGTTCATTTGAATAGGCAACTACATGTCCAAACTCATGAACTAATGGCTTAACTAAGGAATTATGTACACCCTGATTACTTCCATAAAAAATAGAATCACTTTTTTCGAATGATTCATCTGCCATGCGAATAGCTTTCTGAGGATGAGAATGAGCCAGACCTCCCCATTCCTTATTCTCAGAAAATACGACTTCTTGTCTAATTAAAGAGGTAGATCGAATCTTTTTAAGAAAATCCGTATTTATCGTTTCAAGAGAAAGTTCAAGTAGTATAAGCTCACCGGGCGTAAAAGGTTTTGTTCCACCAAGGTGTTTTTCCTTTTCTTTTTCGTCTATTCCTTTTAAAGTGTCCTTTAATAGCTTTTTAAGCAGTTTGCGGGCAGTATCAGAATCGTTGATAATATTCAAGCCATAAGCCTTTTTAAACCATTCTGGATCGGTTACATTATTTTGAAGTTGAGCGTTTAGTTGAGTAACCAACTCATCAAAATTTTCAATTTCCGTATCTATCTGAAAAGCATCTTCAGTATATCGTTTTCCAATCCAGGTTTTAAGGGCATTAATATCTTTAGTTCTAGGGAATTCTGGGGCACGACGGATGTCCGGTAGATTAGGATCAAAAAAGTCTTTGCCAGGTTTACCAATTCTAACAACTTCCACATTGGTTTCTTCAGCTCCTTTTTGGGGGCTAAAAGTTCGGAATCTTAGCGTATAGTAAACATCTGTTTTAGTATCGGGAATAGGAATGATAACATCAACCTCGGCATTGTCCATGTTTTTTTCTACCTTTTTCATGGTTTCAGGGTCTGTAGCCGTAATATTAAAACTCCTGTAATATTTCATGATGGTATGTCGTACCAAGGCTTTTTCTGCTTCAGGAATTAAATCGATCCCTGTAATCTTACCTAATTTTCTTCCAGAAATTTTAGGATGGTCATTTTGCTGTAAATCCTTAATTTCTTTTTCAGTGTGTGTTTCCAAGAATTCTTCTTTATCAAAACCAGCTATAGGGTCGTTAATAGAATCCTCTCTAGTTAAATCTTCCATGGCATATTCCACCGTGCTGTCTATTTCTCGATGACGCCCTGTTTCTCTTAGGTTTACGGTCATTTCGAAAATAGCTTTTCGGTTAGGGCTTTCTTTTGCAGCTATAAAAAATGTATGGCTGCTGTCTTCAGTGCTTTTTTTGTTTGCTTTCCAGAGTTCTCTAAGTTTACTATATAACAACAACTCTATCTCCGGATGTTGCTTAAAGTATTCGTCGGGGTTTTGATTAGGAAAAGTATATTCCAAAGGGGAGAGAGGCTCAATTCGATCTAATCCAAATGCTTCCCAGCTTCCTAATCGCTTAAAATGTTTGGCCCGTCGCTTACTTTTTTTGTCCAGTGTTGTACTTTCCATAGTATAGGGAGATTGAACAAGGTCAATCGAAATACTACTGTCTGGGTAAAACGTTAATTTGTAATTAACGCTTGAATTTGATGCTGTTTGCTCTTCTTCTAAAGGGATATTTATATATTCTATATGAACTTTTTGTGGCTCCGAGAAAAAGCTTTTGGGTAGTTGATCCCCTATTCTCCATGCTTCATAATAAATAGCTAACCCTTCCTCCAAATCTTTTTTCATTCTGTTGTAAGTTTCTTCATCGTAACTAACTCGCAAAAGTCTACCAGACTTTGTTTTCAATGAACTTTTTATGATGTCTTCTCTTTTTAGAGTTTCCATCTTATGTCTGGTCAAATCAAAGCCACTTTCAATATAATCCAATGGCTCTGAAGAAGCGGATGTACCATGTTCGTCTGCTATATCTTCAGCAGACTTAGATGAAGGCGCAAAAAATGGTGTTTTCGTATTTTGATTCTGAGAAAAAAAATGTCCTTTATTGAAAAAAGGTGTCGAACTATGAGAGTTAGAACCCTCATTGTTTTTTGAGGTTGAGGTCTTCAAGAGTTTTAAGGTTTATTTTAAGATTTAGGTTTTTTTAATAACAGCAATATACTATGAGGTTATTTACGAGTTCAGGCTTATACAAATATAAGGTCAAACTAATGAAGTTCGGTAAATTTAATGGGATGTCCAATTATAAGGCAGGATTTATGTGGAAAAACCGAATGTTAAATTTTGTTTGGGTTATAGTTTATAAGCCTGTTAAGGCATTTTTATTGGTTTTAGTTTTACCAACATCCCAAGTGCCATTTTTTATTTTCACCAACATAGAATTAAAGTCTTCTTTTTTTAGTCTACTACCTTGATTTAAAGGAGTTTTATTTGGGTTAGAGATTAGGTTATTCACAAGTTTAAATAGGGCATGCACTTTACTATATAATAACCCAATTTATACCAAATATTATATGATTTATGTCATTGAAAACCATCTTTATACATCCTATTTTTAAGGGTACTTTTTTATAAAATAGAATTTAAAATTAATATTATGGAAATACTTGAAAATGTGAAAACTCGGGTTTATAAATTTGGGGACAAAAAGGCAGATGGAAATAGTAAGATGAGGAATCTATTGGGTGGTAAAGGTGCGAATTTGGCAGAGATGAGTTCAATAGGCATTCCAGTTCCGCCTGGGTTTACAATTACTACAGAAGTTTGTACAGAGTACAATTTGCTGGGTAAAGATGAGGTGATAGAAATGATTAAATCTGAGGTTGAGGAATCAATTGCAAATATTGAATCTCAAATGGGAACTTCTTTTGGAGATAAGGAAAATCCGCTACTGGTATCTGTACGTTCTGGAGCTAGAGTTTCTATGCCGGGAATGATGGATACGGTTTTAAACCTGGGGATGAATGATGAGGTCGTAGTCGGGCTAGCAGAAAAAACCAATAACGAGACGTTTGCCTGGGATTCTTATAGGCGTTTTATTCAAATGTATGGCGGTGTTGTTTTAGGAATGAAACCTGCATCAAAAGAAGATATTGATCCCTTTGAGGAAATCATGGAGCACCTTAAGGAAAAAAGAGGAATCAAGTTAGATACAGAATTTACAATTCAAGACTTAAAGGATCTTGTTTACGACTTTAAAAATGCCATAAAAAAACGAACAGGACATATTTTTCCAACAGATCCTTGGGAGCAACTTTGGGGAGCCATTATAGCTGTTTTTAATAGTTGGAATGGAGACAGAGCTGTTTACTACAGAAACATGAATGGTTATCCGGCAGATTGGGGAACAGCCGTAAACGTTCAGGCCATGGTTTATGGAAACATGGGAAGTAATTCTGGTACTGGGGTCTGTTTTACGAGAGATGCTGGTACAGGGGAAAATGTGTTTAATGGTGAGTATTTAATTAATGCACAAGGAGAAGATGTTGTGGCTGGGGTAAGAACGCCTCAACAGATTACCAAATTAGGTTCCAAGAGGTGGGCTGAATTGGCAAGAATAGAGGAAGAAGATAGAGCAGAAAACTATCCGTCGTTAGAAGAATTAATGCCAGTTATTTTTGATGAATTAAATACGTATCAGGACATATTAGAAAAACATTATAGAGATATGCAGGATATGGAGTTTACTATTCAAGATGGTAAGCTTTGGATTTTACAAACCAGAAATGGTAAACGTACTGGTGCTGCCATGGTGAAAATAGCTATGGACTTAGTTAAAGAAGGTATGATTGATGAAAAGGAAGCACTATTACTCATCGAGCCAAACAAATTAGATGAGCTTTTACATCCGGTTTTCGATGCTTCAGCACTTAAACGAGCTAATGTTATAGCTCAAGGATTACCGGCATCGCCAGGAGCAGCTACAGGTAAGATTGTATTCTTTGCCGATGAGGCCAGTAAGTATAAGAGCAGTATTTTAGTTCGTATTGAAACATCTCCGGAAGATTTAGAGGGGATGAACATTGCCAAGGGTATTTTAACAGCTCGCGGAGGTATGACGTCGCATGCGGCTGTGGTGGCTCGTGGTATGGGTAAATGTTGTGTTTCGGGCGCAGGCGCATTAAAAATTAATTATAAGAAAAGAACGCTTATCGTTGATGGCCATGAGTATCATGAAGGGGATTGGATTTCTTTAAATGGTTCAACGGGTAATATTATAGAAGGTAAGGTAGCTACAGCAGAACCAGAATTAAATGGTGAATTTGCGGAAGTTATGGAGCTTTCTAACAAATATGCTACTATGAAGGTAAGGACTAATGCCGATAACCCTAAAGATGCTCGTATTGCACGTAATTTTGGAGCTCAAGGTATTGGTTTAACAAGAACAGAGCATATGTTCTTTGAAGTTGACAGGATTAAAGCCATGCGGGAAATGATTTTGGCAGATACCGTTAAAGAGAGAAAACAGGCTCTGGAAGAATTGCTTCCAATGCAACGCTCTGATTTTGAGGGTATTTTTGAAGCTATGGAAGGTTTGTCTGTTACCATTCGTTTACTTGATCCGCCATTACATGAATTTGTGCCACATCAATTGGCAACGCAAAAAGAGTTGGCAGAAGATATGCACATTACATTACAAGCTGTAAAAAATAAGGTATCCGAACTGGAGGAATTTAACCCAATGCTGGGCCATAGAGGCTGTAGATTAGGGAATACATATCCTGAAATAACAGAAATGCAAACACGTGCTATTATTGAAGCGGCTCTTAATTTAAAAGAACGTGGTATTATTTGTAAACCAGAAATTATGGTACCGTTAATAGGAACCGTTAAAGAGTTTGAAATGCAGGAAAATATTATTAGAAGTACTGCAGATACTATTTTTGAGGAACGGAATGATACGGTTGAATATTTAGTTGGAACCATGATTGAAATACCAAGAGCAGCCCTAATGGCCGAACTTATTGCTGCACGTGCAGATTTCTTCTCTTTTGGAACCAATGATTTAACGCAAATGACTTTTGGATATTCTCGTGATGATTCTAGTAAATTCTTGCCCATTTATATAGAAAAAGGCATATTGAAAGTAGATCCTTTTGAAGTCTTAGATCAGGAAGGCGTTGGTCAATTAGTAAAAATGGGAACGGAAAAAGGCCGTGATGTCAAACCCAATTTAAAAGTTGGTATTTGCGGAGAACATGGTGGTGAACCAAGTTCGGTAGAATTCTGTTACCGTACAGGTATGGATTATGTTAGTTGCTCACCTTATAGAGTGCCTATTGCTAGAGTGGTGTCTGCTCAGGCCGTTATAAAAGCAACGTCGTAATATTTATTTTTTTATTTGAGTTGAAGGGGCTGTCTGAAAAGTGTCATTGAGAACGAAGTGAACCTGCTTAGCAGGAATCTTTTAAAAATTAAACATACCATAGTATTAGTATGTTGAGGTTTTTCAAAAAATATGATGACTTTTCAAGCGGCCTCTTTGTTAGTATTTACTTTGGGGTTATGAGCAGATTCTTAGTATATATTTTGTAAATAATCCGTTATTTCGTCAGCAGAAACACCTTTAAAAAAGCTAACGGTAACATAGTTGTTGCTAGATCTGTTGTATATAACATCTCCAAGAACAATTATTCCATTGTTGTCAAGTTCCATTACATAATACTTACCTGTAAGAGATGTGAAAAACGAGAACTTAATCGGTTCGAAAGTAGCGTTATATAATTTTTTTAAACTACAATAATATGCCGCATGCGAATCTTTTAGTTTGTTATACGAATCTTGTTTTTCATAGAATGTAATGCCGACAATACTATCATTTGTATTTATATGTCCTAATACATTTCTGTTGTCTACATCACCATTTCTGGTTGTTTCTTTGTTTAAGTTAAACTTATTTATGGCTTCATCTTCCGACATAGGTAATTCAAATGTAATGTCATTAAATTCAATGGATTTGTCTTGTTTACAGGAGTTACAAGAAGTTATTATAATAATTGAGGCGAATAACAATGAGGCTAATTTCATGATTAAAATTTTAAAGGATTACTCAAAACTATAAGTTCAGATTAGATTTTGAAACACAGAATGAGTGAACTGCTATTTTCAATTAGTTAAGTAGGGGTAATTAAAATGTGGCTAAAGGAAAGGGGTTTTTAAATTATTGTTATAGCTATAAATTAAACTTGCTCCTCCCTTTTAAAAAGGGAGGTGGTCCCGATAACATCGGGATCGGAGGGTTACAGAAAATTAAGAAAGTTAAAAATAAAAACACCTCTTTCTCCCGATTTTTATTAAAATCGGAATTCATTCTCCTCTTAGGTTTAAGAGGAGAGTGGTACTATTTAAACGATAGGGTTAAAGGGAAGCAGCATATTGAAAGATTGTTAGAAATAAAACCAAACTTGCTCTTCCCTTTAAAAAGGGAGGTGGTCCCGATAACATCGGGATCGGAGGGTTACAGAAAATTAAGAAAGTTAAAAATAAAAACTCCTCTTTCTTCCGGTTTTTACTAAAACCGAAATTCATTCTCCTCTTAGGTTTAAGAGGAGAGCGGTACTATTTAACCCATGGAGGTAAAGAGAAACAATATATTGAACGGTTGTTAGAAATAAAACCGAACTTGCTCCTCCTTTAAAAAGACAGGTGGGGCTCGATGTAATTGGGATTCGGAGGGTTCTAAAACAAAACTCCTCTTTCTCCCGATTTTTATTAAAATCGGAATTCATTCTCCTCTTAGTTTTAAGAGGAGAGAAGTTATAGTTAAACAAATAGGTTAAAGGAAAGAAATATGTTAAGATAGTTAAAACACAAACCAAACTTGCTCCTCCCTTTATAAAGGGAGGTGGATCCCGAGAATCGGGATTCGGAGGGTTCATAAGTATTTAGGGCTTTTTAGTTATAAACAAAGACTAGGGAATTTATAGAATTGCTACACTTTATTCTCTGTATTGATTTTCATATCTTTAAAGTTAGAAAAAATTAGCTCCAAAGAACACTAAGGCATGAATCATAAAAAGGTTTTAAATACGTTAAAACATTCATCAAAATTTTTAATTTTTTTCTTTGTAATCACAGCTTGCAATAAAAAAGAACCTACCATGCCAGAGTTGCTTAACAAGGCAGCCAAAGAACAATTTTTTGTTCCGGAAAATATTTATGCAGCTTCTACAAAAACAGCATACTTTGATAGTATTTGTGCCATAGCTCCAGCCAATAAAAAGGATAGTTATAATATAAATAAGGCAGAATCTCTTTTGTATGAAGGGAAGACGAAAGAAGCGATTGAAATATTAGAACCTATGTGGCAAAGAAAAATGAAAGGGGTTATAAATTATAATCTGGAACCTTATGAAGAAAGAAAAATAGGTCCTTTGCTAGCTATTTCTTATTTACGATTGGGTGAACAGGAAAATTGCTTGCATCATCATGCTGTTTCTGCTTCCTGCATAGTTCCTATAAGCCCAGCCGGTTATCATCATGCACGGGAAGGCTCAAGTAAGGCTATAAAGCTCTATGAGCATTTTTTGAAGAGCAATTCGCATGATTATAATAGTCGGTGGTTATTGAATATTGCATATATGACTCTTGGCGAATATCCGGAAGGTGTTCCGGAAGAATGGGCCATCCCAGATAGTGCTTTTCAATCGGAATATCCATTAAAAAAATTCAAGGATGTAGCGCCGAAATTGGGTTTGAATGTCAATGAGTTGTCTGGTGGTAGTATAATAGATGATTTTAACAACGACAATCTATTGGATGTATTGGTTTCCAGTTGGCTTCCTACACAACATTTGAGGTATTTTATAAACAATGGTGATGGTAGCTTTACAGAAAAAACCGAAACGGCAGGGTTACTGGAATCTAAAGGTGGATTGAATATGG
Organism: Flavivirga eckloniae; assembly: GCF_002886045.1. Taxonomy (NCBI): domain Bacteria; kingdom Pseudomonadati; phylum Bacteroidota; class Flavobacteriia; order Flavobacteriales; family Flavobacteriaceae; genus Flavivirga; species Flavivirga eckloniae. Next base: position 4,766,870 of record NZ_CP025791.1, read on the forward strand.
TACAGGCAGATTATAACAATGATGGTTATTTGGATGTATTTGTTCTTAGAGGCGCCTGGATGCCGGCTTTAGGGAAACATCCGAATTCTTTACTGAGAAATAATGGAGATAACACCTTTACAGATGTCTCTATAGAAACTGGCTTGCTTTCATTTTATCCTACGCAGACAGCGACTTGGGCAGATTTTAACAATGATGGGTGGGTAGATTTATTTATAGGAAACGAATCTGAAGATAATTATGTACATCCTTGTGAATTGTATATTAATAATACCGATGGTACTTTTTCTAATAAGGCTCTAAGTGCTGGGCTTACTGTAAGCGATGCCCAAAACCCTTATTATGTAAAAGGTGTTACGGCTGCCGATTTTAATAACGATGGTTGGACGGATATATACGTGTCCAATTTTAAGCGTACCAGTAAAAATCTGTTATTTATGAACAAGGGTACAGATGAAAAAGGAGAAATTAGTTTTAAGAATGCAGGAGATAGTCTTGGTTTGGGAGAAAAAATCTCCAGTTTTCCTACCTGGGCTTTTGACTATAATAATGATGGTTGGATGGATATTTTTGTGGCTGGCTATAAGCGAGGAGGTAGTTATGGATCGATAACATCAGATATTGTTGGTGAATATTTAGGCGAACCCCATCAGGCAGAAACCATGCGGCTTTACGAAAATAGGGATGGCGTTTTTCATGATGTGTCAAAAGAGGTTGGATTGGATAGGATTGGATATGCCATGGGAGCTAATTATGGCGATTTGGATAACGATGGTTACTTGGATATATACCTTAGTACTGGCGAAGTGAGTTTTGAATCTATTATTCCTAATAGGGTGTTTCGTAATGCACTTGGGAAAAACTTTCAGGATGTTACTACATCTGGAGGGTTCGGACATATTCAAAAAGGGCATGCTGTATCGTTTTCCGATATTGATAACGATGGTGACCAGGACATTTATGTTGTTTTGGGAGGCGCCTTTGAAGGCGATAATTTTTTTAATTCGCTGTATAAGAATCCTTATCAAAACGAAAATAACTGGGTAACTATTATTTTGGAAGGAACTAAAGCTAATCGTGCAGCTATTGGTAGTAAATTGATAGTAACCACTATAGAGGAAGGGAAGGAGCGTACTATTTACCACACTATAGGCTCTGGAGGGAGTTTTGGAAGCTCAACTTTAAGGGCGGAAATTGGTTTAGGAAAGGCTTCTGAAATTGTTCAGTTAGAAGTTATTTGGGCTGGAAGTGGAACACGACAAGTATTTAAGGAAATAAAACCGAATACATTTTATAAAATAATAGAGGGTCATCCACAGGTAGAAGAAATTGATCTATATGCTATAGATTTATAAAATGAATTTGAATAGTAATATGTCCTACACTTAACTATTATTCTGACTCAAGGTTTAGTTTGCCTTTTTACCTTTAAGCTTTTGCTTTTTAAATTTGGAATTCAGCCAAGCATCAAGCATTTCTTTTTTATACGATTCGTTATTATAATTGATATTCACACCAAAGTCAAAGCCGTTTATTAATCGGCTGTACATGATTTGGTTTAAAATAACATCACCATTAGGACCATATATTTTGAATTCATAAGAGCGAAAATCAAGCCCATTAACTTTTACAATTTTTGTCGCAGTGGAATCAACTTTAATGTTTTGATCCATGTATGTGTAATAAATCAGTTCTTTTAATGCCGCATTGGTTTCTTCCCATTCACCTTCATATTCAACTTCGAAAGGTTCTGAAGTTGATTGAAATATATTGAATTGGTCTTTTTGAAAGCCAATTAAATTTCTTACCTCAGAAGCATCCACTTCTTCGTCTAACATATCCTCCATAGCATCTAGACCCTTTTTTTGAAATGTTTCGTTTTGCTCTTTAGTTATGACTTTCCAATTATCAGGAATGGTAATAGTCCATCCTATTTCTTTACTTGAATAAACATCGTTCTTAACATGTCCTTCGTCAATTTGTTTATTTGGGTCGGTTTTTTGTTTGCAAGAAGCGATTGAGACTAAAATTCCTAAAAGTATTATAGCGTATCTAGTTTTCATGGGGTAAAATTTTGTTGTTAGTTAGATCAAAATTAGGCATAACGGTTGTTGCAAGGGTGGTTATGTGATTAGGGAACTAACTTAGTAAAAATAGAATGAACCAGAGAAAAATCTGCGAAGATTTTCATAAGTAGGCTAGTACTTTTCATAGGATACTCTGTTGTAACACGTTTTAGTTCATCTGTTTTCGAATATATGCTCTTTCTAAGTTATTCTTTGTTTGATTTAGCGCTTTTTTATAAAAAGATGCCGCAATTTCGTACTTTTCTATTGATTTATAAATTTTCCCCATTGTGCAGTTAAATAGATAATAAGAATTTAATTCTTTATTAAGATTTAACCTTTCAATTTCCTTTAATGCTTGTTCTGCTCTATGAGCATAAAACATTGCGATGCATCTGTTCAGATGAGTGTAGGCAGAAGGATTGATTTGTACTAGGCTGTCGTAAAATCTTAAAATACCTAACCAATTGGTTTCATTAAAAGATTTGGATTTGCAGTGTATTGATGCAATACTGGCTTCAAGATGAAATCTTGAGGTTAAATTTTTTCTAGGTTTAGAGTTATTTAAATATTCTATTCCTAAATGAATTAACTCTTTATCCCAATTATTTCTGTTTTGGGTTTCCAAATTATTTAATTCGTTCTTCAATCGGTTTCGCTCCTCAATACGTGAAGCATTAAAAAGCATAAGTGCAAATAGTGCTTTAGTTGTATCTAGTTTTAAATCAATTTCTTTAAGCAATGATTTTGTAAGTTTCATTGCCTCTAAACAGAATTCATATTTTACGATTGAATTTCCTGCAGAAGCTTTATAACCTTCATTGAACATTAAATAGAGAATGAATTCTACAGTATGAATTTTTTCTATTGATTTTGTTGAATAAGGAATTTTAAAAACCAATTTTTCATCAGCAATTTTTTTCTTTGTTCTGTACAGATTTTTTTTGACCGATTCTTCATTCATTCCCAATCCTTTTGCAATTTCACTTCTACTAAAACCACAAATAGTTTTTAGAGCCAAAATGATTTGCGAGGTTTGTGGAATTTTGGGATGACATATGGAAAACAATAGCTGTAATTGCATATCTTCAGGCTGTTCGTATTGAAAATACTTATCCATCTTATAACCAATGTCCATGTTTTTAGATTCAAATAAAGACACATCTGTTAAAGGGGAGAGATGTGTGAATCTTTTTGATTTGATGACATTTAGGGCTTTGTTTTTACAAACCTTGTATAGCCAATTTACAGGTTCTTTAGGAATGCCATTTTTAGTCCAATTTTCAAGGGCTGCAATAAATGTATCTTGTACAATATCTTCTGAAACCTGAAGATTCGACAAATTAAAAAGGTAAGTTAATGAAGCAACCAACTTTCCAAAATGGTTTCTGTAAAGTTGATTAACTTCATTTTGTATTTGAGAAGATGTATTCAAGATTACATCCCCATTATCGGACGAACCTCAATTGCTCCTCCAGATTTAATGACAGGGCATTTCCCTCCAAAACTAACAGCATCTTCTATCGTTTTAGCTTGAATAAGAACATAACCGCTTATTGCTTCTTTAGATTCTATAAATGGACCGTCTGATTTGATGCCATGGGTAGTAATATACTTTCCGTTAGGTTCAATAGGATCAGACCCAATATAATTTCCTGTTTTAGCATAATCCTCAATCCAAGCCATATACTCTTTGAGAGATTCTTGTTGTTGCTCTGGTGTTTTGTTGATAACATTTTGCATATCATCTTTAATAAAAATCATAAATTTTTTCATTATCTAAATTTTTAATTAATTATTGAATTCATAGTATAGACAACTCACCTTTTTTTTAGGGGACAGTTTAAATATTGTCAACGTTTTTTATTCGATTATTTGTCCGATTAAATCTGTCTGAATTTAATTAGTCTATAAACCTTAAAATTTAACACTTTCACCTACTATTACTTATACAAAATGTTGACAATAGTTATTTGTCTAGGTTCATTGTCCAATCATTTATCTCATCAATAAAGGCCTCAGCATGTTTAATAATTAATTTTTCATTTATTTCATCAGGCAAATAATCCCCAATAATTTTAGGTTCTATTTCATTTCTAATATTTTCTTCAATTGTAGGATAAGCAATCATCACTATAATCTTTCCGTTAGCTAATTGTGCGTAATTTAAATAGCCAGGTTTCCTGATAATAAACTTGTTTTTAATTGCAAATCCTGCCATTTCATTTCCCATTTCCCAATAAACAGATTCCAAATTCTTAATGTGTTCATTTTTACCAACAAACCATACTAATTTGGGAAAACAATCATTTATTTCGGTTAACTTGGAATGAATAAATTCTTTCGTTTCCGTATTCCACTTAGTTCTTCTATTATTAAGTTCATCGAAGTTCTCAAAATATTTCGACACTTTATTCCTCAGATTCTGTATTTTGTCTTTCATTATTTTCAATTTTAAAAATCCTTAATGTTTTTTATCTTTTGTTAGTATAATGATTCCGTTTTCGATAATTCCTATAGCGATTGAAGGGATATTATATTCCGATTACCATGTCTTTATTTTTTCATCTATACTGATTAGAAAATTAGCCTAATAATTGGTGGTTTAACTATAAGCTATTGAAGTCGTAAATAGAAATAGATAAAGTGCGTTTTTGAGCATAATTTTCTTGTTGTTTTAATTAGACATACTTTATCAATATGATGTTACAATTTTATATTGCTATTTATTTAAGATAACGTTTATTTTTTGTTATCGAGATCTTGTTTATATTTTATGATTTCATTTTCTATTGCAATTCTGATTTTATCTCCGGTAGTTCTTTGAGATTCAGCGGAGCGATCATTTAAAATAATTTCCATATCCCCTATATAATTGCTCCCTACAACTTTGGGATCCTCCTTTTTATTGCGCTCCTTTAGGGGTATGATGATATACAAATCTCGTAAGACATAACTATCCTTATGATCTAGAGAACGCGAATTCATGTGATTTGATTGGTTTAATTTGATGAAAGTGGAAGTAATAATGATACTTTGTCTGGCATCACGATCATTCCCTATTGATCTAATTCTATCTGCTATTTGTAAATATTCGATTTGTTTTGTGCTTAATTCGAATGTGTTTTTCGGATTACTGGCCCATTCAAAAGTTCCAACCATTGGATCTGCATCTGCTTCCAGCCGCGTGAATATTTTTTTGTCCGCACAATAAAAATTATAACGAATTAATTTTTCAGGAAATTGAATTCCATATTCTACTTGTAAGAACATTTTTTGCGTAGAATCTCTTAATTCTAATTTAATTGTATCACTATATTGTTCCAAAATAGACTCGTATACATTTCCGGTTGATTCTTCTATGTCTTATCTTAGGTCTTCTAGGTATCTTCCATTGGATTTTTTCGTTCTGTTTAATGTCACACAACGTTTGTGTATAAGGGTAGTTGCCTTGTTAGTAACAGGGGGGATTTTTATTTACCTCTCCAGTCTTTTATCTATATTTCATTCAATCAGCTTTCGAGATAAATAAATTTTTCAGAGTTCGTATTAGTTTATTTACCAAAAAGGATAAAACCAATAATACTGTTCCGATTATAATTGGCAGTATGCCTCCAAATGTAAATAACATACCGATTACAAATCCTAATAAGTATTCTGGTAAATGGACAGGTTTAAAAAAAGAAATAATAATAGGTAAAAGAATAAAATATTGCAGGATATTCTCAAGATTAAATTCCCATAGTAATGATGCTATAATTCCAAATACTAAAGCTGATAAAAAACCTTTTAGAATTTTGATTTCAGAATCTTCTATATTTGATTTCGACTTTATTTTTTTATCTCGACGTCTGTATATTAAAGATGTAATTAACCAGGATAATAGAGGAATAGTTAATAATCCCCACCAGTTGGAAATGCCTGTTAAATCTTCTCTTGCAAGCAGATGATGAGTAACCACTCCACCATTAAGGTATTCCCAAAGAATAAATACAGAGGTTAAAATAAATGCTCCTATAGTCATAAGAATTCGATTATTCATTATTGATTTTATTCTCATAGGTTTTATTGTATTTAACGAATGTAATTTATAATAAGACGAAAGCCTTAAACTTTTGTTACTGGTATTGTACTAAATTTTGATGATGACCTTTGTTGCTAACGAACTTGTATAAGCTTAGTTACGTTGTTTAAGCACTTAATTTAGCAAACAAAAACTGAATAGAAAATCTGCGAGAATTCTCGTAAATAGGATAGGGTTAGCAATTAATTTTATATGGTGTTACCTACTGGCTATCCTTTCGTTAGTCTTTAATTTTTCTGAAATTCTATCGTTGAATATTCAGGAATCTGATTAGTCCAATTGATTGATATATAATAACTTTTATATCAAATTATTAGGTGGCACTAGATAAATGTCGTATGTTCGCACCACAATAAAAAATACCTATAGAGTTTTAAGGTAGTATATAGTACAATTAGTTTTTAAGAGTTTTACTCTTCTTTCCAATTTTATTTTTACAATTACTTTTTCAATAGTGTTTTAAGTTAATAGATTGTTTTTACAATTTCATTATTATTTTTAGTATGCTTTTCTTAATTAGGATATTTTTTATTGTGAAAAAATAATTATTAATTTAAAATTAAGTAAAGATGCAAGAAGGCACAGTAAAATTTTTCAACAATTCAAAAGGATTCGGATTTATTAAATCATCAGAAACAGGAGAAGATATTTTCGTACATAATTCTGGTTTAACAGATGATATTAGAGAAGATGACAAAGTACAGTATGATACTGAACAAGGAAAAAAAGGATTAAATGCTATTAACGTTAGGGTTATACATTAAGCACCTAAATAATGTGTGTCATATAAAGAGATACGTTATATAAATATTAAAGACCGTTTTTTATAACGGTCTTTTTTTATGATTTAAAATCATTTTTTAATAAATCAGATTGATAAATTCGAATTAATTTTTCTTCATTTAGGTCAATTGTAATTCTATACTTTCGTGTTCTTTAATTATTTCAATTATTGTGTCGAAATATTTAAGTTCAGATTTACTTTTTTCACTTTGATGCCATTTTAAAATATATTTTTCATCAACATCGTGAACTCCGAATCCTCCGTAAAGAATATCATTAAATGCATCAAGATTTCGTCCAATTTTCCAATTCAGTTCTAACTAAAGTCATTTTCGATTCTATTTCTCGATAAAAACCTTTCATATTTGAAAATTTATTTCCGTTTATCTCGATTATTCGCATTCTGATTAATTAAGCACAACAATTGTGTATGCGTACCGCTAAATATATACCCATTATACGTTTACCTACAAATTTAAAGTATTTTTAATAAGCTTAAAATTATTTAAGGAGTAGATTATAAATATAAAAAAGGGACTGAATTAGTTGTTTTTTAACTTAAAATTCAGCCCCAATTATGAAATGTTTTTGAAGTAAAACTATTTATTTTCAATCCAAAGTCGCGCATTTACGAAAGCTTCTAACCAAGGCGATACTTCATCTTTACGTCCATCTGGATAATTTGCCCAGTTCCATTGGAACGTAGAACGTTCGATATGTGGCATGGTTACTAAATGACGACCTGTTTTATCGCACATCATGGCTGTATTGAATTTAGAACCATTTGGATTATGCGGATATTCAGCATAACCATATTTCGCAACGATATGGTATTGATCTTCTGTATAGGGGAGATCAAATTTACCTTCACCATGAGAAATCCAGACACCTAGTGTACTACCTGCAAGAGTAGAAAGCATCACAGAATTATTTTCTTGAATTTTTACAGAGGTAAAAGAACTCTCGTGTTTGTGCGAATCGTTATGGAGCATTTTACCATGGATTTCATGATCGGGGTTTATTTCCTCAAGTTCCATGAATAATTGACATCCATTACAAATACCAACGGTTAATGTATCGTCTCTATCGAAGAAATTTTGAATGGCTTTGTTTGCCTTTTCGTTATATTTAATAGCACCAGCCCAACCTTTTGCAGATCCTAATACATCGGAGTTACTAAAACCTCCAACTGCACCTAAAAACTGAATGTCTTCTAAGGTTTCACGACCAGAGATTAAATCGGTCATATGTACATCTTTTACATCAAACCCTGCTAAGTACATGGCATTTGCCATTTCACGTTCTGAGTTACTACCTTTTTCACGAAGGATGGCTGCTTTTGGACGTTTTGTTTCCGCAAGCGAAGTGTCAATAGGTCTCGACTGCGTTCGATCTGACATATCAGCCAACTTTCCTGTAAAGTGCTTAGGAAACGTGTATTGTAAAGGCTGATTTTTGTAGTTGTTATATCTATCTTCAGCTAAATTATTAGCGGTTTGCTTTTGATCTAGTAAGAAAGAGGTTTTATACCAAACGTCTCTTAATCTTGAAACGGTCATTGTGAATACATCTGCACCGTTAATAACACTTAAAGTATCACTTTCTGTAACTTTTCCGATGTTATGGAATTCAATATTGGCGGCGTTTAAAACAGATTCGATTGAATTGTCTTTAGCCTGAATGACTATACCCGAATTTTCAGCAAATAATATTTTGAATGAATCCTTTTCGTTTAAACTAGAAAGATCTAATTCGGCACCAAGATTTACATCAGCAAAACATAACTCTAAAAGCGTCGTAATCAATCCACCAGAAGCCACATCATGTCCCGCAACGATTTTCTCGTCTCTAATTAAATCTTGAATGGTATTGAATACATTTTTAACATATCCGGCATCTTTTACGTTAGGGGTTTCATTACCAATTTTATTTACAATTTGAGCAAACGAACTTCCTCCTAATTTAAAATTGTCTTGTGATAAGTTAATATAGTAAATGTCTCCACCATTTTTATTGAAAACAGGCTCTACGATTTTAGAGATATCGTTACAATTTGCGGCTGCAGAAATAATAACAGTACCCGGAGAAATAACATCTTCATTAGGGTATTTTTGTTTCATCGATAAAGAATCTTTTCCTGTTGGCACATTGATACCCAAATCGATAGCAAATTCTGAAATGGCTTGTACTGCTTCATATAAACGAGCATCTTCACCTTCATTTTTACATGGCCACATCCAGTTAGCTGATAATGAAACGGATTGTAATCCGTCTTTTAAAGGCGCCCAAATAATATTGGTTAAGGATTCGGTAATGGAATTTCTACTTCCTGCAACCGGATTAATTAAGCCAGAAACAGGGGAGTGCCCAATAGATGTTGCAATACCTTCTTTTCCTTTATAATCTAAAGCCATGACACCAACATTGTTTAAAGGCAACTGCAATGGTCCTGCACATTGTTGCTTGGCAACTTTTCCACCAACACAACGGTCTACTTTATTTGTTAACCAGTCTTTACAGGCAACAGCCTCTAATTGTAAAACCTGATCTAAATACTCATAAAAATTATCGGAATTATAACTTACATCACTGTATTTTCTGTTAACAGTTTTATCAGTCATGATTGTTTTTGGAGAACTTCCAAACATATCTTCCATGGCTAAATCCATAGGCTTGTTGCCTTTGGTTTTAGATTGAAATGTAAATCTATCATCACCAGTTACATCACCAACGGTATACATTGGAGAACGTTCTCTATCTGCAATTTTATGAAGCGTTTCTATATGTTGTTCTCCAATAACTAATCCCATACGTTCCTGAGATTCGTTACCAATAATTTCTTTATCCGAAAGGGTAGGGTCTCCAACAGGTAAGGCATCCAAATCTATTTTACCTCCAGTATCCTCAACAAGTTCAGATAGGCAATTTAAATGACCACCGGCACCATGATCGTGAATGGAAACAATAAAGTTTTCTTCACTTTCCACCATACCACGAACGGCATTGGCTGCTCGCTTTTGCATTTCTGGATTAGAACGTTGTACAGCATTTAATTCGATACCCGAAGCAAATTCACCAGTATCGGCACTGGAAACAGCAGCACCACCCATACCAATTCGGTAGTTTTCACCACCAAGAATAACTATTTTATCACCAGTTTTAGGTGTGTCTTTTAAAGCTTGTTCTGTTTTTCCATACCCGATACCCCCAGCTTGCATGATTACTTTGTCGAAACCGAGTTTTCTAGGGGTATTATCTTGGTCACTTCGATTACGCTCAGTGTCCGTATTTTCAGAATCATGTTGGCTGAGCGTAGCCGAAGCCAAATCATTAGATTCATCATGCTCAAAGGTTAAAACGGAACCACAAATAAGTGGTTGTCCAAATTTGTTTCCAAAATCAGATGCTCCGTTAGAAGCTTTTATTAAAATATCCATAGGCGTTTGGTATAACCAATCGCGTTCTTCAACAGCTTTTTCCCATGGTCTGTTTTCTTCTAACCGCGAATACGAGGTCATATAAACCGCAGTTCCCGCTAAAGGAATAGATCCTTTTCCACCAGCTAATCTATCACGAATCTCACCTCCAGAACCCGTAGCAGCACCATTGAAAGGCTCTACTGTGGTAGGGAAGTTATGAGTTTCCGCTTTAAGCGAAATCACAGAATCGAAATCTTCGGTAGTATAATAATCTGGAACATCGGCACGTTTAGGTGCGAATTGTTCTACTTTTGGTCCTTTTATAAAAGCGACATTGTCTTTGTAGGCAGAAACTATATCGTTTGGATGTTGTTTTGATGTTTCTTTAATTAACTTGAAAAGTGATGTTGACTTTTCCTCACCATCAATTATAAAAGTTCCATTGAAAATTTTATGGCGACAGTGTTCTGAATTTACTTGAGAGAAACCAAATACCTCAGAGTCTGTAAGAGGACGTCCAATTTTTTTTGAAACGTCTTCTAAATATGCCACTTCTTCATCACTTAGAGATAACCCTTCCTGTTTGTTGTAAGCAGCAATATCTTCAATATCAAGAATTGGTTCCGGTTGAATATCTATGGTGAAAGCATTTTGATCTAATCCATTAAATTTCTCCGAAATCATAGGATCATAATCTTTAAAATCTTCTGTAACTGTTTCAAATTCCTCGATTCTAATGATGTTGGAAATTCCCATATTTTGAGTGATTTCTACAGCATTTGTACTCCATGGTGTTATCATAGCGGCTCGCGGACCAACAAAAAAAGCATCAAGAGATGCTTGTTCTATTTTTGGCTGGTTGCCAAATAACCACACTAATTTTGAAGTGGTTTCGGTTGATAATTCTTTTGTTGTTTGAACGGCAAATACTTTACCGGTTACGTTTCCAAAGAAATGAATCATTATGTCTTGATTTGTGTGTATTTAAAGAAAGTGCAAATTTACTTCTTTTTAGTTGAATTTCTTGTAAAAATGTGAAAGGGAAAACGAGAGTTATTCACGAGGTTTTAAACATAGGAAATTACCTTATTTTATTTTGAAATAGCCTTTTTAGTAATTACTCGATTGTCCTTATCTCTAATTATCAAATAAAACATTCCTTTTTGATTTATAGTTAAATTTAATTTATGTACTATTTTTTCTGTTTTGATCAACTTGCCTAGTACATTATAAACAGATACGGTAGCTGTACCATTATATTCAACATAGAGTGCTTTATTGAATGGATTTGGATATATTTTAACTCCATCGGATGCATCGGAATCTACTATATCTATGCCTAAAGTAGTTTTAAACAACGTAATGGTTTTAGAAACATCATTGTTGTTTACGACAATAGTTCCCGAAGCACCTTCAAAGCCTTGTGTTGAAGCTGTGTAATTATAATGTCCAGTGGAGATATTATTAATATTGATCTTGCCGTTGGCATCTGTAATATAGTCTATGCCCTCAATGGTAACTGTTGAATTACTCAATGCTTTGATGCCATCTGTGACATAGATACTTAGGTTATATTCCGTTGGTTTTAAGGCTAAAGTAATATCGTTATTTTCTGAATTTTCGTATAGGTTTACCAAATTAATAGCTTGATTAGTACTAGTGTAACCCATTTTATAAGCAGTAATGTTACCAGACCAGCCACCAGTTATGGTTGTATTGTATTCTCCATTGGCATTTGTAATTACTTGAGTTGGTAATCCTGAAATGATAACTCCAGCCAGTGGATCTCCGTGACTGTCTAATACACGACCACTTACCTTATAATCTTTCGACTTCGCTAGACGAATACCCGAAGTTTCCATGTATTGTTCGTATGCCAATCGGAATCTCTTTTTTATTCTAAAATGAGCTTCGTATACAAGTTTATAATATTCACCGCGCGTAACACGCCCAAAATAACTTGGGATAGTACAGATTGGATTATTGCTGGGACTATTTTTGTAGTAATTCACATTGTATATATCTTCACATATTTCTGCAACATTGCCCGACATATCATAGATTTCAAGTTCATTAGCAGAAAGCGAGCCAACAGGTGCTGTAGAAATAGCTCCTCTTACAGCTACATCGTCTAAATTATTGCTTCCGCTATAAGTATAACCATTGCTATGGTTGCCACCTAAAGCAGCAAATTCCCATTCAGCTTCTGATGGTAAACGATAATTGCCACCCCATTCAGCAAAATACTTTACTCCTGTATAGTACATCCAGCGTACTGGATGATTGGCATAATTTGGATCAAGTTCAAAAGACGTTCCGTTCCAAATGATTGGGGCATCGAAATTGGGTTCGTATGGGATGTTTTTTCTCTCGTTCAAATCCCTAGTCTGATCGAATACCTGACAAAGTGGTATTCCTTTAAGCGATGCTCGCTTATATTTAAAACTAAGTCTACGGTGGGTATTATTTTCTGAAAATTCAACAACTACATCATCTATTATCGAATTTAAAAAACTGACGTATTGCGTATTAGTAATCTCGTATTTGCTAATTTGATAGTCTCGAAGCGAAATTAAGTGAGCAGGGTTTTCATCAGTAACATCACTATAAAGAATAGATCCATCAATATTTTGACCTAAAGCTATTTGAGTGTGATCAGATTGCCCCATCATGAAACTACCCGATTCTACTTCAATCATGTCAATAGAAATATTAGGAGCGTTTTCCCAACAAGAGAATTGGTAAATAGCAGAAGTGTCCGTATTGCCATAACTGTCTTTAGCAACTACTTTCCAATAAATTGCCCCGTAATTATTAAAGATATGTGTAACATTTGTATTAGAAATATTGGATGCGATAAGCGTTTGTGGATTGTTGTTGGTATCTGCATATACATCATAGGTAACGGCATCGTTATCTTTATCTATAGCTGCATTCCATTTAAAATCAATTTTGAATCCTAGATTCTTAATTCCGTTAGCAGGAGTTAACAGATTACCTAATTCTGGAGTATCGTTTTGGTAATTTTCTATTCTAAACGAAGCTGTATTGGAGCTAACCCTTTCTCCTGTATACCCATCTATGGCATATATTTTCCAATAATATGTGGCATCATCATTTAATGGCATTGAAAAAGTATATGATGTATCAGTAACTATTGTAATAGGTTTAAAATTACCATTTCCTTCTTTTAGGCTAATAGCATAAGATACATCATCGCCATCTGCATCTATACTTTCTGACCACGAAATTGTTGGCTTAGTTATTAAATCTTGAGCCCCATTGACAGGTGATAATAAGGTAGGGACAGTTGGTAAAGTGTTTTCTCTTATAGTGGTAAATGAAAAAGTTTGACTGGGAAAAAAATCACCATGTTCGTTTTTGGCAATTATTTTCCAATAATATGTTGTGTTTTTAATTAATGCTGTATTAGCAAAAAGAATAGCTGTGGGATGGGGTTGCCCGTTAATATTAACAACACTTTCTGCAATAAATACATGGTCATTTATAGGACCATTAATTGATGGGTCTAAATCGCTTTTATATAGAACTGGAGTAGGCGTGGTTCCTAAATATAAATCGTAAGTAATTGCTCCGTTAGTATTATCCAAGGTACTCCATTCTAGCCTAAATTGGTCATAAGGTATATGGGTTTCTTGATTTTTCGGGATTATTAATTTAACATCTGTTGCTTTAACTGTTAATATTCCAAATAAAAAAGTAATGGTTATAAGTAGGTTGTTTTTCATTTTAGGGTTTGTAGTTAGAGTTTACTTGCTAAAGTGATACTGTATTAGTAGATATAAAAATACACATTTGGTTGCGTTAAATTTAGTACAATTTTTTAAAAAAAGAATGTGTATTTTTTGAATTAAAATGGATGGTTTTAATTCATAACATATTTGAATTATATGCTTTTCAAGAAAAGTTAAGATGATATGTCATTGTTTAGATTACTAGTTATAACCCTTAAAAACTTAACGTATATAGCCTTATTAGGTGTTTTTATTTAACTTTTGCAAAAATGATGTTGTTGCAACGTAAGGAAGTATTACGTATTATGAGCAACTATTTTTAAATAGGAAGTGATTTAATTTGACTTAATGTCTTTTTTGCTAATTCTATCTTTTCGGGGAACAATTCTTTTCCTTTAATATCTTTGGCAATACTACTTATCCTCTCTTTTGTCGTTTTAGACATAGAGAGCACTTTTGATGCTTTTAATATAGGTTTTTGTCGTTCCATAATTTATTAACTCGTTATACAAATTTAGCTTATTTTTTCTTAAAAACCAAAATGCCAATATATTCATTTTCAGGGGCGTATTCTGTTAAAGAACTTGTGTTTTCGCTAGTTAATCCAAAAAATGTATACTCTTTACTTAATTTAACTAAATTTCTGTCTAAATAGTATCTGTAGGTTTTAATTCTTCTGTTAAAATTTTTACAGACGTCATTGCAGTTCTTTTTACAATTAGTTTCACAAAGTTTTTTAAAATCGTCTTTACTATCGCTACCTTGTACCCAAATAGCGGCATCTTTGTTTTCTTTAAAGAATCTGGGAATTGTATTTAGAACAGTGCTAAACACTTTTCTCATATCGCCATTATTACTATTTGAATAATCAAAAATATTGCCATTGTCCTCATCGTAGTCTCCAAAGCCTAAATTATAGACTACTTTACCATTTTTTTTAGAAACGGGAGTATATTCGATGGCTTTAATTATCGATTTGTGCCCTTTACTTTCAAATAAGTACTGAATTTTTCTCGTTTTAGAATCTAGGAGTTCTGTTTTATAAGCAGGTATATTGTTCAATATTTGGAGGCTTTAATATTCAAAGGTAATACTTTTTTTACGTATTGCCATTCCTGCCTTTCGTCTACACTCAAGATAAACTTTGGTAGGAATCTTGTAAATTGAATTGTCATTCTGAGGAGCGCCTAAAGCGTGACGAGGGAATCTGTTGAATTATACAAAATAAATATGGTTTTATTTAACAGGTTGTCACATTCGTTCCTCTTTCATAATGACTAATAGTTTTATTGTTTAAATTAATGTTTGCCTTACTGAAACAAATTCAGCACAGGTTGCGGAAATAACAGAATTTTAAAAGTACTTTTTTAGAATAGAAACCACAGAACCATAGTAGGAGCTGCCAAATAGGTTTAAGTGCACCAAAAGATAATACAATTGATAAATGTCTATTCTATAGGAAGTATGCTCGTCTTTTTTTAGATTAGCATGATAAGCATCGTAAAATGAATTGCCAAAACCTCCAAATAGTTTAGTCATGGCAATATCGACTTCGTTGTGTCCGTAATAAACAGCAGGGTCTATGAGATAAGGCGTCCCGTCGCTTGAAATAAGATAATTACCACTCCATAAATCGCCATGTAACAAGGCTGGTTTTACATCTGCGAATAGAGGTTCTAAGGCTTCTTCTATTTTTTGTGCGGTTGGGAATTCATTATTTGAAAGTAACCCTTTTTGTTTGGCTAATTCTAGTTGTACCAGTAAACGTTCTGTAGTGTAAAACTTTACCCAAGATATATTTGTTTTGTTGCTTTGGGGTAAACTACCAATAAAATTGTTTTGATCTAAACCAAAGTACGTAGAAGTGCAATGGTGTAAATGAGCGAGTTGTTTTCCTAAATTTTCTAAATCTTCTGTTGAAGCTGCTTTGCTTTCAATGAATTCCATGAGTAGAAAAGCCGAGTTTTGAAAGGAATCACAGGCTAAAACTTCTGGTGTTTTTATGGTATTGGTTTTTCCAATTAACTGCAACCCGTAAGTTTCTGCTTGAAACATTTTTAAAGCGTTTAATGCTTTATTAAGCTTTAAAAAATAACAATTGTCAGGAGTTTCAATTTTAAAGGCTTCTGAGATATCGCCACCATGAATGACAGAAACCTTTGTAATTGATTCTTTAATAATGTTTGATAAATGTGATTTTAAATCATTGTGCATTATTCAAAATGTAAAGACTTATACTTTATTTTTTCGTTGATAATGACTTTGAACAATCTGGTTTAAAAACACTTCGGTTTTAACATGATTGAATACCATTGATTTTGGAAGGACATCAAACAAAGGAACTCCATCTCCTAATATGATTGGGATTGTTGTTAATCTCAGTTCATCAATTAAATCCTGCTTTAAAAAGTTTTGTACGGTTTTGCCACCATCAATGTACAGGTTGTTAAAGCCTTTTTTGTGGATGGCATCCAGAACATCAGTTTCTGTACCACTTAATAGTGTTACTTTGTCTTTGAGGTTTTCGGGGATATCTTTTAACGTGTAGCTTAAAACAAATACATGTTTTTTATAGGGCCAATCAATATCAAAGCTAATAACAGATTCAAACGTTGTTTTTCCCATTACAATAGCATCGATTTCATCCATTAATTCGTAATAGCCCATACCATTTTGTTCCGGATTGGGGATCATGTCCAACCAATCCAATTCGCCGTTTTTTCCAGCGATGTAATTGTCAATACTTTTACCAAGAAAGACAATGTTTTTATATGCCATATTCAGTATTAATTTTAATTAAAAAACAGGAATATAAAAATAGAAGATTCTGTAATGGTGATGGTATTATAAATATAAAAGTTATTAACCTTTTCTTTCCTAAAGAAAGGCTTTAATGAATCTAAGTCATAATTTCGGTTAACATGAAATTATGCGATTCTGAAATAAATTAAGGATGACGCTTAAAAAGTAATTAGCTTTTTCTTTCTAAAAGAGCCATATAGAAGCCATCGAATCCTGAGGTATGTGCTAATACCTTTTTATCTTTTACTAATGAAAAGTTTACTCCAGCTTCAGATTTTAAAAAAGCTTCTACTTGATTTTGATTTTCTGATGGTAACACAGAGCAGGTAGCGTAAACCAGTTTGCCCTCAGGTTTCACCATTTTGGAATATTGTTGTAATACTTCTTGTTGCGTTACTCTAATACGATCTAAAAACTCAGGTTCTAACTTCCATTTGGCATCTGGGTTTCTACGTAAAACGCCCAAGCCGGAACAAGGCGCATCAATTAAAACGCGGTCTGCTTTATTGTGCAGTTTTTTTATGGGTTTTGTAGAGTCGATTACTTTTAAATCGACGTTGTGTACACCATTACGTCTAGCCCTAACCTTTAATTTTTTGAGTTTACTTTCGTAAATATCCATGGCCACGATCTGACCTTTATTTTCCATCAAAGAAGCTATATGTAACGTTTTACCGCCAGCACCCGCACAAGTATCGATTACTTTCATTCCAGGTTTTACATCTAGAAAATCTGCTACGAGCTGCGATGAGGCATCCTGAACTTCAAAAAGGCCATTTTTAAAAGCATCGGTAACAAATACGTTGGCACGTTCGGTTAGCTTAAGTGCAGCATTATAACCTTTAATGAATTCGGTTTCGATACCTTGTTCATGCAAGATGTTTTGCAATTTTTCTTTAGTGGTTTTAAGCGTATTGGTTCTTAAAATAACCTCTGCTTGTTCGTTCTGCATGGCTATTTCTTTAGTCCATTTCGCCTCACCTAATTCTTCTAAACCTACATTATCTATCCAATCGGGAATGGATTCTCTAAATTTTCTAATTTTTGAAAGCTCATCAAAACGTCCTTTTATTTTACGGGAAGGCGTGTTTTCAAAATATTTCCAATCGGGTAACTTTATACCTTTTAATGTTGCCCAAACGGCAAACATGCGCCATAGGTTATCCCTATCAAAAGGTTGTTTTACTTCGGCAATTTCTGCATACAAACGTTTCCAACGTACAATATCGTAAGTTGTTTCGGCAACAAAAGCCCTATCTCTAGCACCCCAGCGTTTATCTCGTTTTAGTAATTGTTGAATCACTTTGTCGGCATAATTACCTTCATTAAAAATTAGGGTAAGCCCGTCTATAACAGCAAAGCAAAGATTTCTATGTAATCGCATTTTTTAATTCTTGGCGTTCAGTGTTTTGTGAGCATTGTAGCTAACCCAAAACTGAACCAATTTAGATTTATAAGGCTGCAAAGTTACGTTTTAAATGTGTATTTGTTTAACGGTTGATAAGTTAATTGGCGGAGTTTCTCTGTTTTATATAAATTTGGAAAACTTTTGGAACGTTGTACAAGTTTAATACTGGGGTTTTTTGACTGAAAACGAATTTATTAATGGACTGAGAAACCATAACGCTAATGCGTATGGTAAGTTGCTTGATGATTTTCAGGATAAGGTATTTGCTACTTGTATATCGTTTGTGCCGAACAAAGAGGATGCAGAGGATATCGCTCAGGAAGTTTTTGTTGAGGTATTTAATTCGATTTATAAATTTAAGGGAAATTCCAAACTGTCTACTTGGATTTATCGCATAGCAACAAATAAGTGTTTAGAATTTATAAGAAAGAAGAGTGCTAAAAAGCGCTTTGCTTTTTTACAGTCTATAATGGGTAACGAAATTCCTTTAGATAAAAGCAAATATTTTACAGAAATGAACCATCCCGGAATTATTATGGAAAACAAAGAAAAAAGCGAAACGTTATTTTTAGCTATAAACCAATTGTCTGAAGAGCAAAGAACCGTGTTTACGCTTAGTAAGATAGACGGTATGAGTAATAAAGAAATAGGAGAAATTATTAAAAAAAGTGTGTCTTCGGTAGAATCTTTAATGTTTAGAGCGAAGAAAAACTTACAAGGATTATTAGAGAATTTTTATAAAAATGCAAACTAACGCAAGTTTTTAAAAGTTTTTGCATCTAACAATATATAAAATGGAAACAAATAAAAACATAAAGCATAAAATAGAGGATACTTTGGAGGCCATGGATGCCATTGGAGCTGTGAAAGTATCTCCTTTTTTTAAGGATAAAACCATGCAAAGGTTGTTTGTTGAGAAAGAGGAAGAGTCATTAATTTGGTCTTGGTTTTCTCCAAAATTACAATTGGTAACTTTGGTTTGTGTTATCGTTTTAAATGCATTAGCATTTACACAGTTAAATTCTAATAAATACGAGAGTGATATTAGTGAATTTGCAGAAGTGTTTGGATTGTCTTCCGATTCGGAGGAAATATCATTATTTGATTAAATAAAGCACTATGAAAAAGAATTTACTTTTATATGTATTATTAGTGTTTTTAATACTGGTTAACGGTTTCTTCCTATTTAATTATTTAGGAAAATCTGATGAAACAGAAAACAGAAACAGACCCAAAGGACCTGCTGGTTTTATTGTTAAAGAATTAAACTTTAATGATGAGCAAATGCTACAGTTTGAAGAGCATAGTAGAGGGCATCACCATCAAATGAGACGTATTGGTGATGATATTAAGCAATTAAAAGACGCTTTGTTTAATGAAGTTTCGAGTGTTTCGTTTAATGAAAGCGACATAGATTCTATTACGACTTTAATAGGCGAAAGCGTAAAGGAAAGAGATATAGAAACTTTTTATCATTTTAGAAGTATACAGGAATTGTGTAATGATGAGCAAAAAGAAAAATTTAAAAAGATTATTAAAGATGCACTTCATAAACAAGGGCGTAAAAATATTAAACCACATTTAAGAAATAGAGAAGGCGAACATGGGCCTCCACCACATCTGCCTCCCAGGCATTGATTTTAAATAATTTATAAGGCTTTCAGATACTGAAAGTCTTTTTTTTTTGAAAAAAATAAACTTCCTGCACAAGATTTTAAAAAGAACTGCATCTAAAAGAGTAAATCTTAAATAAATCAATGAAAATTAGAAGAGCCGCCTTAGTAGTTAGTATTTCGTTTTTAGTAATTTCTTTATTGGTATTAAACCTTTTGGTTATTTATATATCTTATTAAAAAAGTTAATTTATGAAACATTCAAAAAACCTATTATTTATCCCATTATTGATCGCTATTATTTTTATAGCATGTTCCAACGGGGACGATTCTGTAACAATGGTAGAAGATGAAGAGGCTCCTGCTGATACAAATTATGATATAACCTCTATTCTTTCAAAATTTGAAGGTACAGGATTGTCTTATGCTATAAATGGAAACACGGTTACTTTTACAACACAAAATTTACCAAATCACACCAGTCCCTATTGGCCAACAAACAACCCATTGTATGAAGCTTACAACGGAACAAATTCTAATTGGAATATAAATCCAAATACGATTGCTGAGCAAAACATAGTATTTACAATTTCGCTAAACCCAGCCGAGGCGTCCAATAAGCAAGCAACAGGTTTAGGAGCTATTGGCATTTCTAGAAATGGCGTAGTATTTTATAATCAATATGCAGGTCCCGACCAGCCGTTAACGAATGAAATTGATTCATTCGATCAATGGTTAGGGCATCCACAACGAACAGGGCAATATCACTACCATATAGAACCCACTTATTTAACACAACAATTTGGTGAGGACGCCTTTTTAGGACTATTGTCTGACGGGTTTCCAGTTTATGGTCCTGTTGAAAATGGAGAAATAATAACAAATAACGATTTGGATGCTTATCATGGACATACAACGGCAACAGCAGATTTTCCTGAAGGTATTTATCATTATCATATAACAAGCCAAGACCCATATATTAATGGTAATGGCTATTATGGTACACCTGGAAATATTACGAATTAAATGATAGGTAATATAAAATATATTATCATTTTTAGTTGCATGTTGTTTGCTTGTAGTAGTATAAAATCGAAGATAATTATTGAGGCATCCAACTCTAATTTAAAACTTAATAATGGTATTTTGCTATATAAAGGTTTACCATTTACAGGGAATGTGCAAACCTATTATGTTGGCAGAAATTTAAAATCTGATATTGAATATGTAGATGGTAAAAAAGAAGGTTACGAAAAACATTGGTTTGAAAATGGTTCAAAATCAATAGAACGTTATTATACAAAAGGACTTAAATCTGGGGTTCATAAAGCTTGGTGGAATAATACCATTCTTAAATTTGAATATCATTTTAATGAAAAGGGCTATTATCATGGTATAGTTAAAGAATGGTATAAAACCAGGCGACTGTTTAAGTCTTTTAATTATGTAAATGGCAAGGAGGTTGGGCGTCAACGTCTTTGGAAAGCAGATGGTACGATTAAAGCAAATTATGAGGTCGTTAATGGCGAACGGTTTGGTTTAATTGGTTTAAAAAAGTGTTATACAGTTACAACTAACAGCGACGAAATAAAATGAAAAACGCCATTTTAATAGTATTAGCTTTTATTATAATAGCTTGTAAAAATAAGCAAGCAGATAATGAGGTCATATCGCAATTACCTTATTTTAATAGTAGCGATTTCACTCCAGAATGGGGCAAGGCCATACATAAGATTCCGGAGTTTTCGTTTACCAATCAAAAAGGGGAAACAGTTACCAATAATACCTATAAAGACAAGATTTATATTGCCGATTTCTTTTTTACCAGTTGTCCGGGTATTTGTCCAAAACTGACTAAAAATATGGGAGACCTTCAGAAAATGTACATAAACGATGAGGATATTATGTTACTATCGCATACGGTGATGCCCTGGAAAGATTCGATTCCTGTTTTAAGGAACTATGCCGACAAAAATCATGTTAATGGTACAAAATGGCATTTGGTAACGGGCGACAAAGATGCGCTTTATCATATTGCCAGGTCTGGTTATTTTGCCGATGAGGATTTTGTGAAAACACAAGATGAAAGTGATTTTATTCATACCGAGAATTTTGTTTTAGTAGATAAGCGCGGTTATATACGAGGTGTTTACAATGGTACTTTAGAAATTGACGTAAACCGTTTAAAACGACATATTGAGATTTTAAAAAAGGAAATTTTTTAACAATTATTATATTTAAAACCAAAAATATTTAGAAATTTTAAAATAAGAGTTTTAAGGGTAGTTGTATAAAATAAATGATTAAAAGTTTAATTCTAGGCGAATTTCGTACTCTTAAATGTCTTTAAAATAGGAGTTTATAAAAAATCCATATATTTATCGGAATTTTATTTAAAAAAAGACCCAAATAACTCTAACACTATGAAAATTAATATACTATTTTTTGTGTTTTTCATATGCTTTATTTCGATAACAGCTCAAAACACTAAGAGTAACAAAATAGAAATTGCTTATACTCAATTACCTACACATCCATTAGAGAAAGACATAAAGTCTTATAAACTAGCATTCAAAAATCAATCCGCAATAGACTTTTCTGGAGTATTTAACCCTGAGTCGAAAATTAGTATAGATGGGTTTGAAAAAAAATTAGTAGACCCTGATTTTACAGTTCATATAGACATATCTGGTTTTGAAAGTAAGTCTTATGTTACAACTAATAAAACGGGAGGTTTAGGAGCAAGTGCTACCCAAACTTATGTTTATATCATAGAAGGAATATTACAAGCTTCAACTTACATATATGATTCTAGAGATGGCAGTACATATTATCTAGATGAATTGAAAAATATTGATGAACTTACCATACAAAACAGATCAAAGCAGAGTTATAATACAGAAGATGAGGCAAAAAAAGCGCTGAATCTAGCAAAGAAGAAGGAATTAAATCTTCTTAATGAGGCTGTTAAAAAGCAATTTTTAAGCTTTATTAGTATGTATTTAAATACAAAGCACGGATATAGTTTAAAAAAGGAGCACTACCCGATTTGGAGTATTAAATCTAAAAAGTTTGATTACGCTAAAATTGATGAAGCTGCATCAAATTATAATCAAGCTGTAGTTCAAATAAGTGCTGATGGAACTCCTCAATCTGCTAAAGATTTATTAAAAAAGTCTGTATTAATTTGGGAGGATGCCGTGAAGCAATATGATCCCAATAACAAAAAAGCACGAATCTCAACGAAAAATGTTGGTGCACTTTATCTTAATTTAGTTATGGCTAATGTTTGGCTACAAGATTTTGATAAGGCTAGCTTGTATTTTGATAAAGCCAAGAAAGCTAAAGGGCAATTTGTATGGAAACCTGTAATTGAAAAATTATTATATACTCAAAAAGCAGGTATTGAACAAGATGAGTTACGTAAAAAAGGGGCACTAGTTATTGAAAAATTAGAGACTACCGACCCTAACAAAAAATCATATGCTACCGATTTCCTTGTATCAAACCAAAAATACAGGTTAAAAGGTGTTTATTTTTATGAAAAGAGAGATCGCAACGCCTATTCAAGAAGAAAGCATTATGATTATACAAAGAGTGGTATTTTAACAGCTGTTTTAAACCAAACATATCTATCTAAAAACTTTGCTAAAGGTTCTAAAGATGTAAAGTTTGAATATGATAATGATGTGTCTAGAATTGTTTATATGAGTTATTATGATTTTGGACCTAAAAAAGATAAAGGTTTACAGCCAGTAAAATATCGTTACATAAAACAAGGGAAAATTATAAAAGAAGAAGGGTTTGAAAACACTTTAGGAGCGCATGATTATACAATGGAAATGATATACAATGATAATGGGCAATGGCTAGGGTTTAAAAAGAAATCTAAAGAAACACTTTTAGAAGGTTTAGATATTAAATACGAAAAAGAAAAAGTAATTAACTTTACTAAAACTTTAAAACTAGCAAACAATAATTATTCACATCAGAAATATGTATATAGTTATGAAAATGATCGTATATCAAAAGTAGATATGTATCAAGATGAAGGAGATAATCCAACGTTTCAAGAACAATTTGGTACTATTAATTATACTTATAACAATGATGGGTTATTAATAAAAACTAAAATGAGCGGACCGATTTATAATGAATATATTTATGATGCTAATAAGAATCTCATTGAAGTTGTAAAACATCAAGATACAAATCATGAACGGATCACTTTTGAGTGGGAAGCTGGTTCTGGAAATGAGACATTAATAAAGTTTGATACTAGATTTGTATTTCAATCTCTTTTATATCCTATACCTATTTATTAAATACTATCTAATTAACGTGAATCTTGAATAAGAGAATTTATGTCGGTGTGTCCCAGACATGTTTCAGAACTATTTTTTTACTGTCACAGTGCTCTCCTCTTTAAATTAAAGAAGAGAATGAATTTCGATTTTGATAAAAATAGAAAGAAAGAGGAGTTTTATTAAAAATAGCAAACAAATATAACCCTCCGAATCCCGATCTCATCGGGATCCACCCCCCTTTTTAAAAGGGAGGAACACCTTGAATTCTTAAGCAAGATTCACGTTAATTAATAATTTATAGTAATATTTAGATAGCATATTTTGCAATTACTAAGTATACAAAATAGTTTCTAATCATTAGTTGTACTATATTTATAGAAAAGCTTCATGGTACGTCATGAAGCTTTTATATTTTTATGAAAATTTAGGTTTTATGAAAAAAGCATTTGTATTATTAATAGTAGTAATTGTTCTTTTTGGGTTTAAAGAAAGTCGTTTATTTGAATCTCGAAATATTAATAATGTTGAAATCAAAACAATTATTAAAGACTCGCTATTAAATGTAAGAGCTTTAGAAATTATAGAAGGTACTAACTTTTTTGTTTTTTTAGATTCTAAAGGAAATATGGGAACTGGATTAATAAATGAAAGTGAATATCCTGAAAACAATGTAACGTACCCTGTTAAGGTTAAAAGCGATTCGATTACGCCTAATTTTAGAGCTTTAGCCGGAAACCGTAAGCATGGGTATGGGTTAAGTATAGGGTCGCCTGCTTTATTGTTTAAGTTAGATATGGGAAAAGATTCTTTAGTGTATAAAGAAACCCATCCTAAGGTTTTTTACGATGCTATGGATTTTTGGAATGAGGATGAAGGAATTGCTATTGGCGATCCTACGGATGATTGTATGAGTATTATAATTACTCGGGATGGAGGCAAAACCTGGACTAAATTATCTTGTGATGAGTTGCCAAAAGCTAAAAAAGGAGAGGCCGCTTTTGCAGCGAGCGATACGAATATTGCGATTGTGGGTGATCATACTTGGGTTGCTACAGGAGGTAAGTCGAGTAGGGTTTTATATTCGCCAGACAAAGGAAAAACATGGAAAGTTTATAAAACACCCATAGTACAAGGTTTGGAAACAACTGGAATGTATTCTATCGATTTTTACGACGAGCTTAATGGTTTTGCCATTGGGGGTGATTATACAAAACCAGATGGTAATACGGCTAATAAAATAAAAACTACAGATGGTGGTAAAACATGGAAAGTAGTGGCAAAAAACGAAAACCCCGGTTATAGAAGTTGTGTGCAATATATACCAAATAGAGGCGGGAAGGAGCTAGTTGCCATAGGGTTTAAAGGTATTGATTATAGTAATGATTCTGGGAATTCCTGGAAGCATTTAAGCGATGAAGGGTTTTACACCATTCGGTTTTTAAATGATTCGGTTGCTTTTGCTGCTGGAGCAGGAAGGGTGGCTAAGTTAACTTTTCGGGAATAGAAATATGATGTTTGTGGGTATTTTTAAAGACACTAATTACACGGATTTACACCCATAGCATCTCAATACGATAGGTTTATTATATACTAAACATAATTCTATGAATCAGACTTTTAGTCTATTATAACGTAGTTCGACGTAACCATAATATTATTATACTGAATGCCAGTGATTTAATTTAAGTGTCGGGTTGAGCCTTTCGACTCCGCTCAAGACAGGCTAAAGTCGAAACCTATTTAAAATTATAGGTTTTAATGACCTTTCGACTGCGCTCAAGGTGACAAGTAACATTTTTAGTGTATTTATCGTTAAAATTAGACTGCTTTTAAATCGAGTTCACGTTATCATAAATCCAAAAAAAATTGAATGCTAAGCATGTCTTTGTAGATAATATTTACTAATCGTTAAACAGTGTTTATTTATTTGTAAATAGCCAATAGATAGCATAATTCGTGAAAATTAGTATAATTCGTGTCAGTATAACTGCCGAATATCTTTTAAGTGCTAATTTTTTCTTTTATGACCTTTGCCTCCTCTAAAGCGTTCTAGCATTTTTCTTTTAAAATCGTCTTCGGCTATTTTTAATAAAATGATCTTTTTTGGCGGAATGATTTCCAATAGTTTAGCAGATAACTCCATACGTTGTTTATGCAATATACTTTCAGCCTCATTTAACTCGGTAATTAACTCTTTGGCTCTTTTGTCAGTTAGTGTAGCAATACTACTTCTAATTTCCCGACGAATATTTCTAATATCCTGATGCCTTATTTTTGATGTAACTTTTTCATAGTCATTATAAACCGGCCAAAATTTTTGAGCTTCTTTTTCGGTTAAATCTAGTTTCTCTGTAATAAAGGACACTTTAAGCGCTTTTAAGCGTTCTCTATTATGCTGCGCAAAAACATTAAATGATAATAAAAATAATAATATATATAGTGCAATCTTTTTCATGGGCTTGTGTTTTATTCGATGATGATATCTTCTATGTCGAGGTTATCTAATATGTAGGTTTCTACGGTTTCTTCTTCAACGTTATACTCTATAAAATGTTCTTCTAAAAGGTCATCTTCAGAGAGTAATACGGCAATTTCATAAGAACCAATATTTTCATTCATAATATAGTTTTCAACTGTTTCTACATCTAAAGAATCAAAAGTTGGTTTGTTTTCAAAAATTGAAAGATTAAACAAAAGTAATACAGCTGCTGCTATACCGGATAGATATATGATGGTTCTTTTTCTATATAAAGGAATTACTTTTGTAGGTGCCTTGTCTGAAACCTTGTTTGCAATAGTGTCTTCTAAAGCATCAAAATAACCTTCGGGTGTTTTAAAACCGGAATCATCAGATACCTCTTTAAGTTTTATATCACTTAAAATGGCATCCTCCAAACCGCTAAAATAATCATCCGGGACTTTAAATCCGGTTTCTTTAATGTTATGTAATTTCTTCTGTTTCATTATCTTATTAATAAGACTTGTGGTTTTAATAAAGGTTTAATCTTTAGTTAAATACGCTTCTATTTTTTTAACGGCTATATGGTATGATGCTTTTAAAGCACCTTCGCTGGTTTCAAGAATATCTGCCATATCTTTATACTTTATGTCTTCAAAATATTTCATATTAAAAACAAGTTGCTGTTTTTCTGGTAAAGTAGCAATAGCTTTTTGTAATTTTAATTGAATTGTATCACCTTCAAAATAAACATCGGATTTTAAATTGTTTATGGCCAATTGCTGAACTTCTTCGCTTGTAATTTGTAACCGTTTGGCATTTTTATTAATTAATGTAATGGATTCGTTGGTAGCAATTCTGTACAACCATGAAAACAATTTACTGTCTCCTTTAAAATTATGAATGTTCTTGTAAACTTTAATAAACGTGTTTTGGAGTACATCGTCGGCATCGTCATGTGATTTTACAATATTACGAATATGCCAATACAAACGCTCTTTATAAAGTGTAATGAGTACTCTAAAAGCCTTATCTTTTTGATTGTCTGACCTTAATTGTTCTAATAGTTGCGTTTCGTCTGTCACAAAAATGGTTTAGTCCTTAGACTAATAAAGATACATAAAGTTTAAAATCTATTCTTAAAATTTTAAAAATGTATTAATTGATTGATAATCAATTTCTTACAATATTTTTAATCGATTAAGTGTATTAAAACAACGATTAAATACATTTTTTCTTGGTTGAATTGGTTTTTTATATTATGTTTGTATCAGAAAACCTACTTTATGTTGTTAGTCGTCCCCAAGTCTATCAATGAACAAAAAAGGATAGAAATTTAAACCTCTATCCTTTTTTACTTTTTAAGCGTTAAGTAATTACCCGAAACTTTGCATCTCTACTAACTTGTAGTAAACGCCTTTCTTGCTAATTAGCTCTTTATGTTTGCCTTGTTCTACTATTTCTCCTTTATTAAGAACAACAATCTCGTCTGCATTTTGAATGGTAGATAGTCTATGCGCTATAACGATAGACGTTCTATTTTTCATCATGTTTTCCAGAGCTTCCTGTACCAAGCGTTCACTTTCTGTATCTAGGGCAGAGGTGGCTTCGTCTAAAACCATAATTGGTGGACTTTTAAGAACAGCACGAGCAATGCTTAAACGTTGTTTTTGACCACCAGAAAGCTTATTTCCGGAATCGCCAATATTGGTATTGATACCTTCTGGTAAACTTTTAACAAATTCCCAGGCATTAGCAACTTTTAGCGCATCAATAATTTGTTCGTCTGTGGCTTCTTCATTACCCAATTTTAAATTATTCTTTATACTGTCGTTAAAAAGAATAGCGTCTTGCGTTACTATACCTAATTGAGCACGTAAGGAAGCTGTGGTTAAATCGCGAATATCTAAACCATCAATTAAAACTTTACCTTTATTTACATCGTAAAAACGGGTAACTAAATTTGCAATAGTCGATTTTCCACTACCGGATTGGCCTACCAATGCTACTGTTTTTCCTTTAGGAATGGTTAATGAAAAATCTTTTAACACATAATCTTCGTCGTATTTAAACGAAATGTTATCAAATACGATGTCTGTATCAAATCCTTTTTTATCAATAGCATTATCTCTATCCTTTAGAGGGTTTTCAGTATCTATAATTTCTTGTATTCTCTCTGCTGCTGCTCCACCTTTTTTAATGTTATATAGCCCTTTTGAAATGGCTTTTGCGGGTGTTAGCACATTATAGGATAATCCCATATATACGAGAAACATACTACTATCTAAATTGGATGAGGCTCCTCCGCTTAGTACCAGGTTTCCTCCATACCATAAAATAACAGCTATTATGCATATCCCTAAAAACTCACTAGTTGGAGATGCCAGATTTTGACGGTTTAATAGCTTATTTGAAAAATGATAAAAACGTGATGTTGATTCTTGAAATTTATCGTTGAATTTCTCTTCGGCATTAAACCCTTTTATAATACGCAAACCTGTTAATGTTTCTTCTAATGTAGAAAGAAAGGTGCCTTGTTCTTTTTGTACGCGATCTGACTTTCGTTTTAAGCTTTTTCCAATTTTGGAAATAATGAATCCCATAATTGGAATAAAAATAAATACGAATATGGTAAGCTGCGGACTTATATAAAGCATTACCCCTATGGTGAAAATAATGGTTAGAGGTTCTCTAACTAAGAGTTCCAACACCGAAAGGAATGAATACTGTAAATCCAGAACATCGCTAGTTACTCTAGCCAAAATATCTCCTTTTCTTTTTTCTGAAAAATAAGAAAGCGGTAAATCTACAGTTTTTCTGTAAACATTATTTCTAAGATCTCTAATAACGCCATTACGTAAGAATACTAAAAAATAGTTTGCAAAGTAACCAGAAATATTTTTCAGTAAAAAAACTACGATGATTAGCCCAACAACAAAAATTAAAGCTTTTGAATCATCTCCTCCAGTAAATTGATGCATATAATATGCTAAAACGTTTTTAGCATACTCTCCAATTTCCGCAATACTGGAAAATACTGGCTTTACCGGTTCTACAAATAAAGTAGCAGATTCTTCATTACATGGATCGACCTTATCTTTTTTAAAAATAACATCTAACATGGGCTTTAAAGCAACGAATGAGAGAGTGCCAAATAAAGCGAAAAAAATGTTGCAGATTATATGCCCAACGGCAAATTTTTTATACGGTTTTGCATACCGTAAAATATTTACAAAATGATTCATCTAGTGATGATGTTAGTTATTTTTTGAGGCTTTTCCAGAATGAACTGAAAATATGAAGTACTTCATTAATTAAGCTTCATATCTTTTAAAATAGCATCTATTTTAGATTCTATTTTGGCTTCAGCATCTTTAAAGGTATCAACAGATTCCAGAGTATCATTTACACTCACGTAGAACTTTATTTTTGGTTCAGTACCACTAGGACGTAATGCTATTTGGCTACCGTCTTCTGTGGTATAAATTAAAACGTTCGATTTTGGAATGTCAATAGGGCTTTCTTCTCCAGAAACCATATTTTTAGTAATAGATAATTGATAATCATCAACCTTTACTACTTTCGATCCGTTAACTACGGTTAATGGATTTTCGCGGGCGTCAACCATCATTTGTTTAATTTCTTCTGCGCCTTCAATACCTTTCTTGGTTAAAGAAACTAAACGCTCTTTATAGAAACCATGGTCTACATATAATTTTATGAGTTCGCTGTAAAAAGAGCTGCCAATGGCTTTACATTGTGCTGCTATTTCGCATGCTAAAAGCGTTGAGGTAACGGCATCTTTGTCGCGAACAAAATCACCAACCATGAATCCGAAACTTTCTTCGCCACCACCAATAAAATCTAGCTCAGAAAAATCTTTTATCAATTTAGCGATCCATTTAAATCCAGTTAAAACAATTTTGCTGTCTACGCTATAAGCTTCGGCAAGTTTGTTTAACATTGGAGTAGACACTATGGTCGATGCAATAAATTCTTTTCCTTTTATTTTCCCTTCTGCTTTCCATTGCTTTAATAGGAAATCGGTCATCATCACCATGGTTTGATTTCCGTTAAGTAATTGCAACTTATTTTCAGAATTACGTACAGCTACACCTAATCTATCACAATCGGGATCGGTACCAATAACAATATCGGCGTTTACTTTATCGGCTAACTCCAATGCCATTTTTAATGCGGCTGGTTCTTCTGGATTTGGTGATGCTACCGTTGGAAAACCACCATCTGGCACTTCCTGTTCTTTTACGATATGTACATTTTTATATCCGGCACGTTTTAAAGTTTCAGGAACGGCTGTTATAGATGTACCGTGCAATGATGTAAATACAATTGTTAAATCGTCTTTTGCTTCTTGCGAAGCGCCAACACTACCGTTTTTTACAGATGCATCAATAAACACATCATCAATATCTTTACCTATATAGTTTATAAGATTATCGTTGGCTTCAAATTTTATATTAGCATAATCCAGATTATTTATAACTTGAATTAAAGCATCGTCGTGTGGTGGTACTAATTGACCTCCGTCTTGCCAGTACACTTTGTATCCATTATACTCTGGAGGGTTGTGCGATGCGGTTAAAACAATACCACAGTGACAGTTTAAATGTTTAACGGCAAACGACAGCTCTGGTGTTGCGCGCAAATCTTCAAATAAATAAACTTCTATATTATTTGCCGAAAATACGTCTGCTACAACTTTGGCTAACGTTTTACTATTGTGTCTGCAATCGTATGCGATTGCTACTTTAATGTTTTCATTTGGAAACGATTGGTGTAAATAATCGCTTAAGCCCTGGGTACTTTTCCCAAGTGTATATTTATTTATGCGGTTAGTACCAACACCCATAACTCCTCGCATACCACCGGTACCGAACTCTAAGTCTTTATAAAAACTTTCTTGAATGTCTTTTGGATTGTTGGCAATACTATCTTTAATAAAAGTTTGCGTTTCTTCATCAAAAGTTGGTGTTAACCACGTATTTATTCTATCTAAAATCTTTGGTTCTATATAAATCATATCTCAATTAAATAAATGCAAAAATAATCAATTAGTCAGATAATCTATTTCTTTTTTTCTAAGGAACTTATATTTAATAACGCAATCGATTTAGAACTTATACTGTTAGAGGAAAAGTAATTGTTCTAATCGAAATTAAGCTCATTTTTAACGGCATAGCGTTTTTTGCCTTGTTTGGTACGTAAAATAATTTCACCCAAAAATCCGGCAACGAAAAATTGAGTACCAATAATCATAGTAGAAAGTGCAATGTAAAATTGAGGACGTTGTGTGATTAGCCTACCTGCTGGGTTTAAAAACAATTTATCTATACCCAAATAGAACGAAAACCCTAATCCGATGGTAAACATTATAAATCCTAGGGCTCCAAACAAATGCATAGGGCGTTTACCAAACCTAGACAAGAACCAAATGGTAATTAAATCTAAAAAACCATTAATAAAACGATTCATTCCGAATTTAGTCTCACCATATTTTCTGGCTTGATGTTGTACAACCTTTTCACCGATTTTTACAAATCCGGCATTTTTAGACAGTACTGGAATGTAGCGGTGCATTTCACCATTTACATCAATATTTTTAACAACTTCTAATCGGTATGCTTTAAGCCCACAATTAAAATCGTGTAGTTTTACGCCCGATGTTTTTCTGGCAGCCCAGTTGAATAGTTTTGATGGTAAGTTTTTGGCAATAATCGAATCGTAACGTTTCTTTTTCCATCCGGAAACCAAATCGAAACGATCATTTATAATCATGTTGTAAAGCTCTGGAATTTCGTCTGGGTTATCTTGTAAGTCTGCATCCATAGTAATAACTACATCACCTTTTGCTTTTTCGAAACCCGCATGAAGCGCTTGCGATTTCCCAAAGTTTCTAAAAAAACGAATCCCTTTTACATGTTCGTTTTGTGAGGCTAATTGAGAAATGGTTTTCCAAGAACCGTCAGTACTGCCATCGTCAATAAAAACAATTTCATACGAAAAATGATTGGATTGCATAACTTTTGCAATCCAATCATGTAATTCTGTTAAAGATTCTTGTTCGTTTAGTAGTGGTATTACTACAGATATATTCATTTAAATATGTTCAAATTATATTCAAAAATAATGAATTTATTCTGTGTCTGGATTACTTTTTTTCATTGCAGCTGCAACTATTAACCCTATGATACTAAAAAGTACTAAATATCCAGCTAAGCCCTTAGCAATGTTTCCTAATGAATATTGATTTTGAGATTCAATTTGTTCAACAGACTTGGCAATAGCGTCGCTAGGTGTATTAAAACCCTCAAGCATTTGAACCGTTTTTTCAATTGTTTTTTGTTTCAATACTTCAGCAGCTTCTGTATCAATAAAATTGAATAATAGATAAGAAACAAAAGTGCTTATTACTAAGCCTATTAAAACTGTAAAGAAGTATGAAGTAAAAGCTTCTTTAAACGATGCATACCCGTTTTGGGACTGTTTTACTTTAGCAACCGAAATAATTCCGAAGACTATTATAGCTATTAAAATAAAAATCCCATACCACATATTTGTTAGCAAATCCAGACTTACAGCATAGGCAATAACAGTTAAAAGGGCTAGTAAAGCGCCTAGATATAGTCCGTAATTTGAAGCAATAGACTTTAAAGATTTTTCCATAATATTATGTTTGATTAATTTAGTTGCTCTGTTAGTGTTCAAAAATAATAAAATGTTACATTAGAGGTTGAAATAAAAAATAATAAAAAGTATTGCGCATTTATAAAAAATACTTAAATTTGCAGCTCCAAAATTGTAAAGAATAAAAAGCATTTAGCGATGAGAAAAGGTATACATCCAGAAAATTATAGATTAGTAGCATTTAAAGATATGTCTAACGACGATGTGTTTTTAACTAAGTCTACTGCAGATACTAATGAAACTATTGAGGTTGATGGTGTTGAGTATCCACTTGTTAAAATGGAGATATCAAGAACATCACATCCTTATTATACTGGTAAATCTAAGTTAGTAGATACGGCTGGTCGTATTGATAAGTTCAAAACTAAATACGCTAAATTTAAGAAATAATTTAACCGTTATATATTAATATTAAGCCTTTCGTAAACCGAAAGGCTTTTTTATTTTACCTAATTAAGTTACTTTTGGATTTGTAAAATAAGATTGTAAAAACCTATAGTATAGCTGCTAACCGATAACGTTAATTTTTATGAATTATATTCTTTTTGATGGATCTTCCCGTAACAATTTGTTACCATTTACATTCACCAGACCAGTAGCCGATATTAGAATAGGAATTTTAACCATTCGCGACAAGTGGGAAACCTTTTTAAAATCGACCACTACTACTGTAACAGAAGATTATCTGTCTGATAAATACCCCATGGTAGAGATGGAAGAAAATGTGATGATTAATGCATCGTATCTACCAAATATGGAATTGGTTGAAATGGTAAAAGGATTGAAAGAAAATCAGGCGATTTTTAAAAACGAGGATGTTATTGCATTTTTTGCCAAGGAAACGCAGGATGATATCGACTTTGATCGTTTTGAAATATTTGAGTTTAACGACAATATTATAAAGGTTCAAAATACCTGGGACATATTTTCTAAAAACGGTGAAGCTATTCAGGAGGATTTTAATTTAATTACAAAAGATAGAACATCGCAATCCATACCTTCGAGTAACAACATTATAGCTCCAGAAAACATTTTTGTAGAGGAAGGGGCTAAACTGGAATTTGTAACACTTAATGCTAGTAAAGGCCCTATTTATATTGGAAAGAATACTGAGATAATGGAAGGTGCTATGATACGTGGCCCTTTTGCTTTGTGTGATAATGCTGTTGTTAAAATGGCTGCCAAGATTTATGGTCCAACCACTATTGGTCCTGCTAGTAAGGCTGGTGGCGAAATTACAAACTCTGTTATATTCGCTAATTCTAATAAAGGCCACGACGGTTATTTAGGTAATTCTGTTTTAGGCGAATGGTGTAATTTGGGTGCCGATTCCAACACTTCTAATTTAAAAAACAATTATGCTCAGGTACGTTTGTGGGACTATGAAACCGAAGGTTTTGCAAAAACCGGATTACAATTTTGTGGTTTAATGATGGGAGATCACAGTAAATGTGGCATTAATACTATGTTTAATACGGGAACAGTTGTAGGGGTAAGTGCCAATATTTTTGGCAGCGGATTTCCAAGAAATTTTATACCAAGTTTTAGTTGGGGAGGAAATAGTGGTTTTACAACTTATTTAACTAAAAAAGCATTTGAGGTAGCCGATGTTGTTATGGCCAGACGTAATGAAAAATTTACAGAACAAGATCAAGCTATTTTCGAGCATGTGTTTGAAGAAACTAAGAAGTATAGAAGAGAGTAACTTTTTAATAATAGGGTACAGGCAGTACTTTAGAAAAGCTGAAAAATTATTAAAACAAATAAGTGTTTCACAAGACAATGTTGGTCTGATTATTGATAGAAAGGACAAGACTGGATATTTTTATCAAAACTCCAATGAGGTAAGGAGTTGATGATATTTATTTAGTTAAATAAAAAACCAAATCAGACGATTTTTAAATCTCTCTAACCTATACCTATTTAACGGTGACTTTATTTAAAAACATTTATTTATTCTCGACCCTTTTTTTCTTAGTATTATTCACAGATATTTTAATGAAACTAAATCCAGATATGCTAGCTTTTAGGTTTATATCTAAGAGTTTAGTTACTATTCTGCTATTGGGATATTATCTGGTTAATAATAAAGAGCAGTTTAAGATAAAGCGAATTTTTACAGTTTGTGCTTTGTTGTTTTTTTTAGTAGGTGATGTCTTTTTAATTATACACACTCAAGCAGCGTGTTTTGTTATAGGTACGCTTTGTTTCATTTTTGGAAAAGTGTTTTATGCTTTTCGTTTTTCTAATAAAAGAGATTTTAGTTTACTTAAGCTATTTCCTTTTTTAGCTTTTTGCTTTATATACTTGGCCGGCTTTTTAATTTTAATATATAAAAATTTAGACAGCTACTTTTTTCTTATTTTACTGTATTTGTTTGCTGCAATGACTACTATAGCATTTGCTTATTTACGAAAAGGTGAAGTTAGTTTAATCAGCTATAAGTGGGTTTTAATTGGTATTATTTTTTCTATTTTATCAGATAATATTACGGCATTGAGGCTTTTTTACGATAGTAATTTTGCTTACCATTCAATTACTATCATGTTATTTTATGGCTTGTCTCAGTATTTTATTATACTTGGCATAGTTAAAGAAACTAATTTTTCATTTGAAAAAAAGAAATTTTATCCCGGGTTTTTGTTAAGGAGGAAATTAGGTTCTAGTTAAAGAAACGATTAAGGTGATTTATATTGTTATTGCTAAGTGTAGTAAGGACTTGCAGAGCAAAATCAAAATCTAGCTGTTTTCGAGAAGTATTTGATGAAACTAAGAAATATAGAAAGGAATAAAACTTTTTAGTAACTTTATTTCAAATATAAAACTAAGGTATGAAGGGGTTTATCTGTATTTGCTTTTCTTTATTGAGTTTGCTTAGCTTTTCCCAAACAGAAAAATATACAGTTACTAATTTAGGTATTAATAATGAGTATCCGCATTTTGGACTCATGCGTGTAGCTGACCAAAAAGTTATTTTCACTACTTATTTACTGGATAAAAAAGGACGACTAAAGCGATTTCAAGGAAATCCTATAGTGGCTGTTTTTCAAGGGAATTTATCTAACGATGGCGCTATTAAAAACATAAGTAAGATACAGATAGATTCTAAACAGGATATACCATATGTAACTAGTGCGACCATGTCTTTAGATGGTAAACAGTTGTACGTAACGACAAGATATACTTATAAAAATAGCCCTAAAGGCGATTTTAATATGGAAAACTTTCATATTAAAGTGGGAGAGTATAAGGAAGGCGTGGGGTGGACTAATTTTAAAGTACTGCCATTTTGTAAACCTAAATATTCTTATGCACATCCAGCAATTAGTAATGATGGTAAAACGCTTTATTTTACAGCTAATGAAAGAGGCGGAAAAGAAACTACGCGAGGTGGATCGGATATTTTTAAGGTGGCTATTTTGGGTAATAATACGTTTAGTAAGCCCAAAAATTTAGGAAGTAAAGTTAATTCTTATAGTCGAGAGATGTTTCCTTATATAAGTGCTGATAATACTTTATATTTTGCATCAAACAGGGCCGGCGGGTTTGGTGGTTTTGATATTTATAAAAGTGTACTAAACAGTAATGGAGCTTTCGAAAAAGCTCAAAAATTAGCTAAGCCCATTAATAGCAATAAAGACGATTTCTGTTTAATTATTGATGCGGAAAACAAGTCAGGTTATTTTTCTTCAAAACGACCGAAAGGCAAAGGGGACGACGATATCTATTTTTTTACTATGGATTAAAAATACTATATTCGGTGTTTTGATTCTCTCAACTCTAACACCATGCGGGATTTTTTTAGAAACATTTATTTGTTTTCGACGCTCTTTTTTTTAGCACTAATTACAGATATTTTAATAAAACTAAATTCAGAAATACTAGCCTACAGGCTTATTTCTAAAAGTTCTGTTATTGTTTTGTTGTTGATATATTACTTAATTAATAATAAGGAACATATTAAACAAAAAAGGATTTTTACTATTTGTGCTTTATTGTTTTTTTGGATAGGTGATATCTTTATTATCAAGTATACTCAAGAACCTTACTTTATTTTTAGTCTTTTTTCATATATAATAGGCAAAACATTTTATATTTTTCGTTTTTCCAATAAAAGAGATTTTAGCATATCTAAATTGTTCCCTTTTTTAGCGCCCTTTTTTTTGTACATGGTTTGGGTCTTTGTTTTAATCCATAAAAATTTAGATGATTACTTTTTTATCATTTTGCTATACTTTTTCGTAGCAATTACAACTATTATATTTGCTTATTTAAGAAAAAATGAAGTTAATCCGTTGAGTTATAGTTGCGTTTTAATAGGTATTGTGTTTTCTGCTTTATCAGATAGCATTACAGGGCTGGAAGCTTTTTATGATCAAGATATAGCTTATAGTTTAGTTACAACCATGTTGTTTTATGGGATTTCTCAATATTTTATCGTTGTAGGTCTTGTTAAAGAAACTAATTTTGGAAAAAGGATGTATTCCAGTAGATGAATACCTTTTTTGTGAATATATTTGCAATTACTTTATGAAAAATAACGACCCAGTATTTTTATGTTTTTTAATAATTCGACCCTGCTTTATAGCCTTTAATCGTTTTTTAATCAATTGAAATGTAATTTTTTTCTTATTTTACGTAAGATTTATCATTCTGTAAGTATGTGAATTGAAAAAAAATAGCCCTTAAAAGAAAAATTGTGTTAGATATTTTAAGAAATGAGAGGAAAGTAAGTGTTCTTTTTTTTATTATTTTAACTATAGATATTTTAGTTAAACTAAATCTCGATCCTTTTCCCTACCGATATGTTTCTAAACCACCTTTGGTGATTCTTTTGTTTTTGTATTACTATTATAATAATAAGGAAAAACGTAAAAGAAAAAAACTATGGGTGTATCTGGCGTTGTGTTGTTTTTTATTAGGAGACATATTTATTATAAACCATACTAATATTATGTTTTTAAGCATTAGCTTAGTGCTCTTCGCTATAGCTAAGGTCTTTTTAAGTTTACGACTATCCCATGTGTCAGATTTTAGTGTTGTTAGGCTAATTCCTTTTTCTATAATACTATTTGCCTATACCGTTTTTATAATAAGCTTGCTTTTTAATAGTTTGGGGAATTTCTTTGTGCCGGCTCTAATTAGCTTCTTTATATCGTTGGTACTTATACAATTTGCCTATTTAAGAAGGGAGGTTGTAGATAAGTTTAGTTATGTATCTGTTTTTATAGGTATTATTTTTTATAAATTTTCCGAAGGTATGATGGCAATTAAAACGTTTAAAATGGACTTGCCAATGCAGGATATTTTAATTATGCTACTTTATGGTATTTCCGTTTACCTTATATTTTTTGGAATTGTAAAAGAAGAATTTAAAAAGAAGGACGATTTTATTTCTTTTTAACCCGTCTTAAATCTAATAAGTTAATAGGGTTTATTCCAAGTCCAGAAATATTTTTTCTTGTAAA
Source organism: Flavivirga eckloniae (assembly GCF_002886045.1). Lineage (NCBI taxonomy): Bacteria > Pseudomonadati > Bacteroidota > Flavobacteriia > Flavobacteriales > Flavobacteriaceae > Flavivirga > Flavivirga eckloniae. The sequence goes on from NZ_CP025791.1 coordinate 4,805,738, forward strand.
GCGTACAACTTCGTCGTAATACAAAGGTACCATGATGGCATTTTGCATGGCTATAGAGTCCATGGTAGTGTATAAATGTTTTCTTTCCTCAATATTGGTAACGGTAAAAGCTTTGTCGTACAAACTATCAAACTGTGCATTTTTAAAGTGAAAGTAATTTGAGCCGTTAGGTGCGAAATTTTTACTGTAAAAAATAGATAAATAATTTTCGGCATCTAAATAATCTGCAATCCAGGAACTTCTAAACATATCTACTTTTCCGTTAGATCGGGCAGTTCTTAATGTAGCTTCCGGCATAACGTCTACATTAATTATTAGTCCGGTTTTTTCGAGCTCTCGCTGAATAAATTCGCAAAAACTTAAATAGTTACTGGTGGTAGTTAATGTAATTTCTGGGTTTTTTATACCGCTTTCTTTTTTGAATTGTTCTACCAATTGTTTTGCCTTTTCTGGTTGATATGAAAAACCAATAGATTTATTATGTCCGGCAAGACCTATTGGAATAAACCCACCGTTTGCAGGATTACCAATGTCGTTGCGCAAATAAACCATCATTTTTTTTCTGTCGAAACCATAATTTATAGCTTTTCTAATAAGTTCGGACTGTATTTCGGGTGTTTTAGAATCTAAATAAAAACCTAAGTACTCTGAGTTTAGATAAGGCCCCTGAATCATATTTACGGTTTCCTTATATGTATTACGAAGTCGGCCGTCTGCCGTTAAAAGCTCGTCTTTATAAGATGCATCCAAGCTATTTAAGAAGTCTGTATTTCCTTGAGCAAACTGTAAAAATTCACTTTGCTTATCTGGTAAAAAGGTAATAGATACAGCTTCTAAATAAGGTAAAGGTGCACCGGTACTGTCTTTTTCAAAATAACTATGGTTTTTTCTAAAAACAAGTTTAATGTTTTCTTCCCAACGTTTAAACTTAAACGGACCAGTACCAATTGGATGAGACCTGAAATCGCTACCATAATGTTCTGCTATTTCCTTAGGAATAACCGAGCAGTATTTCATGGATAGCAACCCTATAAATGCAGGAAATGGCTGTTTTAATTTTATTTTGAAGAGTGTGTCGTTTATCGCTTCAAAATCATCTACCTTTTTTAAAACCCAGTTTCCCGGAGCCGCTATTTTTTCATCCCTTAATCGGTTGAAACTATATTTAAAATCATTGGCAACTACGATTCTGGTAGAATCTTTTCCAAATAGTTCATGTTTATGGAAATAAACATCATCACGTAGCGAAAAAGAGTAGGTAAGCCCGTCTTCAGAAATAACCCAACTTTTAGCAATACTTGGTAAAATATTTAAATCTTCATCCAATTGCACCAAACCATTAAACAGTTGGTTACAAACCCATGTGTCTTGTAATGTTCTGGAAAAGGCGGGATCTAAAGTATTGATGTTTGCATGTTCGTTGTACCTAAAAACTAAATGATCTTTACTAGATAAGGTATTATTAAAGCAAGAGTTTAACAATAAAAAGCCTAGCAATAATACATACGGCGATAGATATTTCATATTAGTTTTAATAGTTTCATTTAAAAGCCGATAATTTAAAAATTATTATTTATCCTTCAGGTAAAGCTTTCCAGTTTTTTATTACACCAGAATAAAAATAGATAAAGAATAAATTCATAATAAATAATACATAACTCCAATTTATACCTAAACTTTCCAATAAATTAAAACATTCTTTTTTATAAGGGATAGAGGTATAGCGCCAAATACATGCATCTGATTGATGCAAGGAAATGGTTGCAATTATTAGAAAAACATAAAGTATAAACCCAGCTAAGGAGATGTTTAGACAGATTGCCACAACAAGTTTTTTAAATTTTTTTATAAAGAATATAGGAATAGATAAAATAATGGTACTTAGTATTAAAGTTAAATACGCTGCAAAATATCCGGGACTATTATCGTTGAATCCGGTTGTGTATGAGAAGAAAACAGTTAATAAGGCTACAAAAACTGTTAGTATACCACTACTAATAATGGTGAATAGTAGCGCTTTTAATCCAGTAATTCTAAATATAAAGATCAATACGGAGAAAAAGAACGAAAACCATATAAAAAAATGTATGCTTTCTATAAGCGGATTACTTGCTTTGATATCTATAATGTTATCAAAAACATAATGAAGCGCATCATGGTCTAAATAATAATCTGTAATATGATTTTTGTAAAACGCTTCAATAGCTGTTTTTGGTTCGGAAGATGCAAATTGTAGTGTTTCTTTGGGCTCAATTCTAATTAAGTGTTTTAATTCGAAATGATCATTTGGATGATAAATCATTTCAAACCATGCATTGGCAGTTAGATTGTGTTTAATTTCATAGGCATTACTAATCATTAAAAAATCGGTTAGTATTTGCTTAATCTCATCAGGGTTATTTCGTTTTAAAAGATCGTAACCTTGTTTGTTCCATGATTCCCGATTATCATTAAAATTTCGTTGATAATTATAATTATCGTATTCATAATAATCAATATCGGTATAATTATATTGAACGTTTTCATATCCCAATTCATCATCTTCATATTGATAGAATATTTTTGAATAATTAAAATAGCTTGGACTGGATGTTTTAACCAAACTTGAGACATCAAAAAGGGTATCTTTATAAAAGTAGGTTCTAACAGAATCTTTTGTTTTGTGATATACAAACCCTTTATATATTGAATCGTTGTACCCTTGATCTAATGTGCCTTTCTTTGTTTTTAGTATATAAAATCGATATTTAAAATCTAAGAAACTTAAAAATAAGCTGTCATCAACATGCGTGTCTTGAAGCGTCTCACAATATAAAGTGTTGAATGGATGCGGATGTCTACGTTTATCTATTGTATAATCAGCAATGGTTTCTGAAAAAAATAGGGCAGCAGCATTGGTGATTGCAATTTCTTTTTTTACTCGCTCATCATCATATTTGGTTGCGATATAAGTTTTGATTCCAAAATTATATGAAATATAAAATGTAGTGGAAAAGAAAGTTATAATTAAATAAATTAAAAATTGTTTAAACAATTTTGTTTTAGATGTTGGATAGAAATTTTTGAAGGCATTATTCTTAAATAGAAAAATAAGCCATACAACTAGTATTAGAATAGATAAAATAATACTTATAAAAATGGTACCATTTTCGAAAAAGATAGATTTAGCACCATATTCTTGTAAAATTTCAGGATTCGTAATAGCTAAGAATCCAAAAATAAAGAACAATATATGTAGAATTAGTGAAGCGGATAAAACCCAAACTAATTTTGTATTCCAAACTGTGGGATGGTTTTCAAGTAAATATTGATTGGTTTTATGTATAAAATTTTTCATCGATTGTGGGCTTTAGGAAACAAAGAAACGTCTTGTAGATTTTGTTATGTTACGTGTATAGGTAACATCTATTTTGTGCTTTCCTAAAGTTTCAAGAACCAACGGGAAAGTTGTATTAATGGGGAAATAAGCAACATAAATACCACCATTAAAAATTAGTTTTTCAAGATGTAAATCGGTAAAGATTTGTTTAAGTTTATCTCTTTCGCATTTGCAATCAATTTCTACAATTAAATAATTTTTGACATCTGTTATCGTATCGTTGTCTTCGCTCTCATTCTCTTTGTAAGCTCCGTTTTTAAGGTATATTACTTTATCGGATACTTTTTCGACTTCATATAGTTGTTGAGAACTTAATATTAAAGCTATAGGGTTGTTTATGGAGTTGCAGATAGATTTTAAATCCTCTAAAATAACCTGTTGCGCCAATACATCTAAGTTGGCTAACGGTTCGTCCAATAATAGTAATTCGGGTTGTCTTAATAAAGTTCGAGCCAATTCGAAGCGCATTTTATATCCAGAAGATAGCTCGTTCCATTTTAAGTGTTTGTAATTCCACAGACCAAAACGAGCAATCATCATTAAAACCCTGGTTTCATTTTCTTGAGGACTTATACCGTAATTCGATAAAACAAATTTTAAATTGTCCTTTAGGCTACCATACCATTTTTGGGTGCGTTGCGGAATATAAACTAGATTTGATCGTAAATCGTAGTCACTATGATATATCTTGTCAAAATTAAAATCTAAAGACCCTTTATTGTATTTAAGTTCTTTTGCTAAAACCCTAAGCAACGTTGTTTTTCCATTTCCATTCTCGCCTACAAGCCCATAAACATCACCTTTATGTATATTAATAGAAATTGGCCCTAATGTAAAACGATCATGTCCATAACTTTTAACGAGGTTAGTACCTGAAACAACAGGTGTTTGGGTATTATATTCTTCAATTGGAATTTTTGAGATTTTGTCTAGAATTTGAAGACTTTTTTCTATTAATTCATCCTCTTTTTCAGGATATGTTTCTTTCCAATCGGTGAGTGATATTACCTCATTGTAAATGTCTAGGTTTTGAGTATCGATGGCACAATCCATAAGTTTTCGATACCCCAGGTAGATGTCTTTGTTTTCAAAAAAAGAAAAGACTTCTTTAATTCGGGCTTGGGCTTTTGTCATTTGGTGTAGTAGATTATTAACTTTTAGTTCAAGTCTTCGTACTTAGATTGTATTACTTATAGCAATTACGTAAATTTGCAGGCTTTTAAGTTAGAAAACAAGTAAATATAAATACATTTCTCTAGCAAAGGAAATGAAGGATAAAGAAATGAATAAAAAAGTCGCATTTTATACGTTAGGTTGTAAACTGAATTTTTCGGAAACATCAACCATTGCCAGAAGTTTTAAAGAAGAAGGCTTTGATCGTGTAGACTTTTCAGAGAAAGCAGATATTTATGTAATAAATACCTGTTCGGTAACCGATAATGCAGACAAGCGCTTTAAAACCATTGTAAAACAGGCTCAAAAGGCTAATGCCGATGCCTTTGTAGCTGCAGTAGGGTGTTATGCGCAACTAAAACCTCATGAACTGGCAGATGTTAATGGTGTAGATTTGGTTTTAGGAGCTACCGAAAAATTTAATATTACAGCTTTTATTAATGATTTACTTAATAATCCTGAGCGTAGTCGTGAAACAGGAGAGGTGCACTCGTGCGAGATTGAGGAAGCCGATTTTTATGTGGGGAGCTATTCTATAGGAGATAGAACCCGGGCGTTTTTAAAAGTTCAGGATGGGTGCGATTACAAGTGCACCTATTGTACCATACCTTTAGCCCGTGGTATTTCGAGAAGTGATACCATGGAAAACGTTTTAAAAAATGCCAAAGAAATTTCTAAACAAAACATAAAGGAAATTGTTCTTACTGGTGTTAATATTGGTGACTACGGCAAAGGTGAATTTGGTAATAAAAAGCATGAACATACCTTTTTAGATCTGGTAACCGAACTGGATAAGGTTGAAGGTATTGAACGTTTAAGAATTTCGTCTATAGAGCCGAATCTTTTAAAAAATGAAACGATCGATTTAGTGTCGAGGTCAAGGGCTTTTGTTCCTCATTTTCATATACCATTGCAATCTGGGAGTAATGAAATCCTTAAAAATATGAAGCGTCGCTACATGCGTGAGTTGTATGTAGATCGTGTTTCGAAAATAAAAGAAGTCATGCCCCATGCTTGTATTGGGGTGGATGTTATTGTTGGATTTCCTGGCGAAACCGATGAGCAGTTTCTGGAAACGTATAACTTCTTGAATGAATTAGATATTTCGTATTTACATGTGTTCACCTATTCAGAGCGTGATAATACCGAGGCGGCAGATATGAACGGGGTAGTACCTAATAACGTAAGGAGTAAGCGTAGCAAAATGTTAAGAGGCCTGTCTGTTAAAAAGCGCCGGGCTTTTTACGAAAGTCAAATAGGGAGTACGCGAACTGTTTTATTTGAAAGTGAAAACAAGGAAGGCTATATACATGGATTTACCGAAAATTATGTTAAGGTAAAAACCCCATGGAATCCTGAGTTGGTTAATACCTTGCATAATGTTGAACTTACAAAAATAGACGAAGACGGTCTGGTAAGATTTGAGTTTGCTGACGTACTTTCAAACTAGAGAACAGTAAATATCTTGCATATTACCCCAAGTTTTACTCACTTTAACTTATTTTTTGTGCTAATAAAGTGTCCTACCATATTTTTGAGACGGTTAGTCATGCCCCGAATATGAATAGATTACTTTTCATTTTATGCTTTATACCGTTATTGTTTGCAAGTTGTTCTAAAGAGGACAATGATGTGTCCGTAGTTGGTACATGGAAGTTAACAGCATGGAATATTACAGATGGTTTCGATATTAATAAAGATGGTACTGTTAGTACCAACATTTTAGATGAAGTTGTATGCGAAAACAATGAAACTCTAATTTTTGAAACTAATGGTGTAATATCTTCAAGTGAAACCTATAATCCAGAAATTGATATTGCTTTGTTAGATGGCACTACAGATGAGTATACTTATATGGTAACATGTGATGAGCAAGGTGTCATTGGTTTTGCAACAACGTATTCCCAAGCTACCGATAAGGTTGTTTTTAATGATGTTGAGTTTACTGTGGGGGATAAAGAATTGTTTCGTGTAAAAAAGGAAGCTATTAAAATATATAATGAAACTTTTACAGAAGTTATAGCCACTAAGGATTTAACTATGGTTTACACTAAACAATAAATAATTATAAAACAAAAAATCCGAAGCGATATAACTCCGGATTATTTTATCATAAGTTTTTCGAAAATTAAATTCTTACACCAACAGGAAGCATACGCTTGTATTTTCTATTACTTCTCACAAATTTTGCAATTTCAGGGCTTGTTGGTACAACACTTAAATTACGTTCTTCAATTTGTTCGAAAACAGCTACTAAAAACTCTTTGCTAAAGTCTTGGTCTTTAATACCTTCTGGAATAACGAGTTTTGTTAAAAAGATTTTCCTTTCTTGTAAGGAGTATTCAATTTTAGCTAGATGATCATCAATTTTTATTTCAAATTGACGTAAAAAATCGTTATCAATTAGTTCTGCAGCTTCAACCATGGTAATTTTTGTTTTTTATTTCTAAGGAATAATCTTAAATAGTGAGCACTATTTATATAACTTTGTTTTGCAAAAGTACAAAAAAAAATTGTCATTCTAAATTTAAAGCTAGGTTAATGCCTTATGGAATAAACCATTAGAATAAGTTATTTTTAATTTTAGAGCAATTAATTTATCAAATTTCATCTACAGATTAAATGAACGAAGCAACGATACATGTTTATTTAATGCCTGGAATGGCAGCAAACCCTACAATTTTTGAATATATAGAGTTACCTAAAAACCAATTTGAAATACATTGGTTAGAGTGGATGTTACCTTTAGAAGATGAATCTCTTAGCGATTATGCATTGCGTATGGTTAATAACATAAAACATGATAATGTTGTGCTAATAGGCGTGTCGTTTGGTGGGGTTTTGGTTCAAGAAATGAGTAAACATATACAGGTTAAAAAGCTCATTATAATATCCAGTGTTAAATCGATGCACGAGTTGCCCACACATATGATTTTGGCGAAAAAAACCAAAGCTTATGCATTTGTGCCAACGCAATTAGCTGGGAATATTGAATTACTTGCAAAATATGCTTTGGGAGGTAGTGTGAAAAAACGATTGGATTTATATAAAAAATATCTATCTGTTAACGATAGTCGTTATTTAAGCTGGGCCATTAAGCAAATAGTATGCTGGAATCAAAACGACATCTTACCGGGTGTTGTACATATTCATGGCGATAAAGATCTAGTGTTTCCTATAAAAAATATAACAAATTGTATTACCATAAAAAATGGTACTCACATTATGATAATTAATAAGTATAAGTGGTTTAATGAGAATTTACCACGTATAATTTTAGAAAATTAAATAAAAATTTTACCTTTAAGCAAAACTTATTAAACATGAAGACAGTACAGAAACTATTAGCGTTTGTGGGATTATTAAGTTTGTCGGCTCTATTTATTTATGCGCTCCAAGACGCCCCTACAGATGAAAATTTTGAAAAAAAATTAATTAACGACTATAATGTTTATGCATTACAGGTTCCGGACGATTTAAGTTTTTCCGGTGAACCTATGCCGCTTAAAAATCCTGATATTTTAGAGCGAATGGACAGGGAATTATTGGTTAACACCTATTGGCAATCTAATGGATTGTTAATGTTTAAACGTGCAAAAAAGTATTTTCCAATAATAGAACCTATTTTAAAAAAGCACGGTATTCCAGATGATTTTAAATATTTAGCAGTAATAGAAAGTGGTTTAACAAATGCTGTATCTCCGGCAGGAGCCAGAGGTGTTTGGCAAATTATGAAAACTACTGGTAGAGAAAATGGCTTGGAAATAAATGACAATGTAGACGAGCGTTATCATTTAGAAAAAGCCACCGAAGTAGCTTGTAAATATTTATTACGCTCTAAAGAGAAACTAGGGTCATGGACTTTAGCTGCAGCGGCTTACAATGCTGGAGTTGCAGGTATTTCCAGAAAGCTTAAAGAACAAAATGTAAGTGATTATTACGATTTGTTACTTATTGAAGAAACTGGACGTTATATTTTTAGAATTGTAGCACTAAAAGAAATTTTATCGAACCCTGGTAAGTATGGTTTCAATTTTAGAGAAAAAGATTTATATAACAACATTCCAACTTATAAAGTTGATGTAGATACACCAGTAACCGATTTTTCACAATTTGCACAGGAGCATGGTATTAATTACAAGATATTAAAACTTCATAATCCTTGGTTACGCGAATCGCATTTAAATAATAAATCGAAAAAACTATATAAAATTGATATTCCTAAAAAGGGGTATTATGATGTACAGTAAAATTATATTGTATACTCTTTACGTTAAGAGTTGAATGTAATTTGCAAAGTCTCCATAAATTAATTGAGAAACACACTTATAATTTTTGGGATTATCCTAATTGGATTAGAGCTAACTTTGTATCTGTATTGGTATAAAGAATTGTATTCTATGCAATTCTTTGTTTTATTAGTTTTGTGTCATTTAGGGATTGCCGTATCTTGTTATGGTGTTTTAAAAGAGTATTTTCCTAGAAGCAAAAGAATAACCTACACTACTGCATTTCTTTTTATAATAATGATAATTCTACTGTTTTATCATAATATGGTACGTAATCAGAATGATATTGATAAAAATGGCATTTTTGCAAAAGGAATTGTGCAAAAAAAAGAATATGGCTCAAAATCTACTCGTTGGTTAGAGTCTATATTTTACCATAATGGTATGAAATATAAATCTACATTTCATATGAAAATAGAAGATTTTGATAAGGTTAATATTAAAGATACGGTTTTAGTGAAGTTTATTGATAAGCACCCGAAATTAAACAGAACAGAAAAAGTAATCAAAGCTAACAATAATATGCAGTAATAAAAAAGGAGAGGTTTAACCTCTCCTTTTTTGTGCTCTTATCGAACCGCCACTGCCGTAGTGCTGATTAGGCATTTGTGAGCGTTTCATATTTTGTTTCATCATTTTTATTTGATCTGTAAGCATACCTTGCTTATCAAGCTTTTGAGCTTCGGTTAATAATTTCTGAGCTTCCTGCTTTCTGCGTTTAGAAAAAGCAATACCAGCCAGATTTAATTTAGCCATGGCCAAATCATGATTCATCGATAACCCCAAAGAAATAGCCTTTTTAAAGTATTTTTCAGCGTCGTTCATATTACTTTGAGATACCATAATACCATGTAAGTAGTTATAATAACCCTGCTGCTTTTTTACCAGAGCAGATTCTGGATTTTTAATTTTGTTAAGCCATTTTTTAGCCCCATCAAAATCTTGTTTACGTAATCTTAAAAAAGCTAATAGTATAAATTCGTTTTTAAAATAAAGGAAAACAAAAATTAACGATAGCAGTATAAACATAATACCATTGCCAATATATCCTTCTATAAATTGATATACAGCATAGGCAATAATACCAGCAGCTATAATTAGTTTTATAATTTTATTGTACATTTTAATAAATTTGTAATGTGAATAGGCGTTAAATAATAAAGCCTGAGTTGTTTTTAGACTGCAAAGAAACTAAATTTTTATTAAAAGTAACCCATGCGCATTTAACAAAAAAGTATAGGGATGTCCCGAATAAATAGAGGTTTACGATAATTGTCTAATTAAAAATACAATTAAGAATTTTTTTTTCAAAAATGGTTTGCAAAGTAATAAAGGCTTTGTATATTTGCCCTCGGTTTTGGAGAAGGTCCAAACGATTAAAAATACAATTCAGATTTAAAGACACAAGATAATGAGTAAAAGAACATTTCAGCCTTCTAAAAGAAAGAGAAGAAACAAGCACGGTTTCAGAGAAAGAATGGCTTCTGCTAACGGTAGAAAGGTATTAGCTCGTAGAAGAGCTAAAGGAAGAAAAAAGATATCTGTGTCATCTGAAACAAGACATAAGAAATAATGATTAACAATTGTTGATATTTTAAAGGTGTTACTTAAGCGTAACGCCTTTTTTTATATCTAATTGAAGACTATTTTTGCAAGCACATAAAATTTAGACATTAATAACCAGTAAAAAATGCCAAAAAATTCAAACCTAAAATCGATATTAATTATTGGCTCAGGTCCTATCGTTATTGGACAAGCCTGCGAATTTGATTATTCAGGTTCTCAATCTTTGAGGTCACTTAGAGAGGACGGAATTGAAACGATTCTTATCAATTCTAATCCAGCAACTATCATGACAGACCCATCTATGGCGGATCATGTTTATTTGTTACCTCTTAATACAAAATCCATTATTAAAATTTTAAAAGAGCATCCACAAATTGATGCTGTATTGCCTACTATGGGTGGGCAAACTGCTTTAAATTTATGTATTGAGGCAGACGAAAAAGGTATTTGGAAAGATTTTGGAGTTGAATTAATAGGAGTAGACATTAATGCTATTAATATAACAGAAGATAGAGAACAATTTAGAGAATTAATGGGGAAGATAGGTGTTGGTATGGCACCTCAAGCTACGGCGACATCTTTCTTAAAAGGAAAGGAAATTGCGCAAGAATTTGGTTTTCCATTATGTATTCGTTCTTCATTTACTCTCGGTGGCGCAGGTGCTGCAATTGTTCATGAAGAAGAAGACTTTGATAAATTACTACGTCGCGGATTAGAAATCTCTCCTATTCATGAGGTTATGATCGATAAAGCCATGATGGGCTGGAAGGAATATGAATTGGAATTACTTCGCGATAGAAACGATAATGTTGTAATTATATGTTCTATCGAGAATATGGACCCAATGGGAATTCACACAGGAGATTCCATTACGGTTGCACCAGCAATGACTTTAAGTGACAAGACCTATCAGAAAATGCGAGATATGGCCATCAAGATGATGCGCAGTATTGGCGATTTTGAAGGGGGATGTAATGTACAGTTTGCTGTAAGTCCAGACGAAAAAGAAGATATCATTGCCATAGAAATAAACCCAAGGGTATCACGTTCTTCGGCATTAGCAAGTAAAGCAACAGGTTATCCTATTGCTAAAATAGCAACAAAACTAGCTATTGGTTATACTTTAGATGAATTAGATAATCAGATAACCAAATCGACTTCAGCGTTATTCGAACCAACGTTAGATTACGTTATTGTAAAAATACCACGTTGGAACTTTGATAAATTTGAAGGATCGGATAGAACTTTAGGTTTACAAATGAAGGCTGTTGGGGAAGTGATGGGAATCGGACGTTCTTTTCAGGAAGCTTTACATAAGGCCACACAATCTTTAGAGATTAAAAGAAACGGATTAGGAGCAGACGGAAAAGGTTATAAAGATTACAGCCAGATTATTGATAAACTTACCAATGCTTCTTGGGATCGTGTTTTTGTGATTTATGATGCGATTGCCATGGGAATTCCTTTAAGTCAGATTTACGATATCACAAAAATTGACATGTGGTACTTAAAGCAGTACGAGGAATTATTCCAATTAGAAAAAGAAATATCTACATATACTATTGATACGCTTGATAAAGATTTATTATTAGAAGCGAAGCAAAAAGGATATGGAGACCGCCAGATAGCTCATATGTTAGGATGCTTGGAAAGTCAAGTATACAATAAGAGAGATGAATTCAATATTCAGCGTGTATTTAAGTTGGTAGATACTTGTGCTGCCGAGTTTACTGCGAAAACACCATATTACTATTCAACATTCGAAAATGTGGTGGAGACGCCTTCGGGTGAAGTGTACACACATAACGAAAGTGTTGTAAGCGATAAAAAGAAAATTGTTGTACTGGGTTCTGGACCTAATAGAATAGGGCAAGGTATTGAGTTTGATTACTGTTGTGTTCATGGTGTTTTAGCTGCCGCAGAATGTGGTTATGAAACGATTATGATTAACTGTAACCCGGAAACGGTTTCTACAGACTTCGATACTGCCGATAAGCTATATTTTGAACCTGTTTTCTGGGAACATATTTATGACATTATTCGTCATGAAAAACCAGAAGGAGTTATTGTTCAATTAGGAGGGCAAACCGCATTAAAATTAGCAGAAAAGTTAACCAAATACGGAATTAAAATTATTGGAACTAGTTTTGAATCTTTAGACTTAGCAGAAGATAGAGGAAGCTTTTCTAGCTTATTAAAAGACAACAATATTCCTTATCCAGACTTTGGAGTTGCAGAAAACGCTGATGAAGCTTTAGAATTAGCTGAGCAATTAGATTTCCCAATTTTAGTAAGACCTAGCTATGTTTTAGGAGGGCAGGGGATGAAAATTGTTATCAATAAAGAAGAATTAGTTGAGCATGTTGTTGATTTACTGAGAAAAATTCCAAATAACAAACTGTTATTAGATCATTATCTAGATGGTGCTATTGAAGCAGAGGCAGATGCCATTTGTGATGCTGATGGGAATGTTTACATCATTGGAATCATGGAGCACATAGAGCCATGTGGAGTACACTCAGGAGACTCTAATGCCACTCTACCCGCATTTAATTTAGGGGATTTAGTAATGCAGCAAATTATAGATCATACGCATACTATTGCGAGAGCATTAAATACAGTAGGGTTGATTAATATTCAGTTTGCGATTAAGGATGATATCGTGTATATCATTGAAGCAAATCCAAGAGCTTCCAGAACCGTACCTTTTATAGCTAAAGCATATAAGGAACCTTATGTAAACTACGCTACAAAAGTGATGTTAGGAGAGAAAAAAGTAACAGATTTTAAGTTTAACCCTCAGTTAGAAGGTTATGCCATTAAACAACCCGTATTCTCTTTTAATAAGTTTCCAAATGTAGATAAGCGATTAGGACCGGAAATGAAGAGTACTGGTGAAAGTATCTTATTTATAGATAGTTTAAAGGACGATGCGTTTTACGATCTGTATTCAAGACGAAAAATGTATTTAAGTAAATAATAAAAAAAATGCCGCTTTAAGCGGCATTTTTTATGCTTTTCATGGGAAGGTATTCATATTAAATGTTTTTTAAGGCTCTGGTATTGTAATACTTCTATATATAGATAGAGCACTTTTTTGTATTTTTATTGATATATGTCAATTATCAACTACAAAAAACTATTGTATATTCGTATTGTACTAAAAAGCCTCTAACCTATGAAAATCTACCATTACTTATTAGTAGTTTTTATTCTTTTTCATTTTAATAACGCTAGCGGACAAACCACAGAACCTATAAGTTGGTCTAAAAATTCTGGAGAAAAAAGTAATTCAACACCACCCGATTTTTGTGGAACAGATTTCTTTCATAAGGAAAGAATGAAAGATGATATTAACTATAAAGCTAAACATGTACAAACATTTAAATCTTTAAGAAAGACTTATGGCCAACAAAAAACATCCGTTAATGGTGTTGTACAAATACCAGTAGTAGTTCATATTATGCATGTAGGAGAAGCGGTAGGTACAGGAACCAATATTTCGGATGAAGATGTAAGAAGAGGTATAAAAAACTTAAACAATTATTGGAGAAAGGTCGCTGGGACTATTGGATTTGGGGAAGGTGTAGATATGAAGATTGAATTTGCATTAGCCGTACAAGATGAAAACGGAAATGTTACTAATGGCATTGATCGGGTAGATATGAGTGGTGTACCAGCCTATGTAAGCAATGGTGTTAACAGAAGAGAAACTGGTGGTATAGCTAATTATTTACCAGGAGGTGAGGTAAATTCTCTTAAAGAATATAGTATTTGGAATACTAGAAAGTATTATAATGTTTGGCTAATTAATAAAATTGATAACAAAAATTGCTCATCGGGCGAGTCTTTTACCGCGGGTTATGCTAATTATTCTGCAGCTCATGGAAGACTTTATGATGGTACAGTTGTTCTAATTTGTACTTACTTAAATGATGCATCTTATATTTGGGCTCATGAGATGGGGCATGCATTTAATTTACCTCATACTTTTGATAACGACGACCCTGATACCGGAACCTGTGGAGATGATAATATTATAGATACTCCAAAACATATTAGAACATCATCTATAAGACCATCTATTTATCGGGATTGTGGCAATACTGATGCCAATGATTGCGATCTTTCGTTTAATCAAATAATAAATCCAGATACAGGGTTTAGAAGAAATTCTGGAACGCATCAAGACCATATGCATAATTATATGGACTATACAGGATGTGCTTCCGAGTTTACCGGCGGGCAAAGACAAGTAGCTTTAGCGGCGTTAAATAACGATAGAGCTTCTTTCCTTACTAGCGAGGCATTGACTCCTCCAGAAATAGCAACAGTTGATTTTACTGCTGAAACTACTGCTGTATGTATTGGAAGTGCACTAACATTTACAGAAACTTCTACAGGTACACCAAATTCTTATACAAATGAAAAATATGATGATATAACATTTCTTTGGACTTTTGATAATGGTACTGATACGCCATATACGTCTACAGACCAAAATCCGTCAATTACTTTTAATAATCCAGGGGTATATGATGTAACACTTTCTGTAACTAATACCCATGGAACAACAAGAGCAACCAAAACAGATTATGTAATTGTGAGCCCCAATACCGTTACAGGTATGGGAACATGTGTTATTTCCAGTACTAATAATGGTAATAATTTTAGAAATGGAGTTACGCGTATTTCTTTTAATACGTTGAAAAACAGAACATCTACTTTTATTCCTAATAACGCATTACATGACTTTGTTTGTTCTAAGGGCACAAAGCTTGAAGCAAATAAGTCTTATGATTTGAAGATTGATTATAGAGCTAGACCAGGAGGAAGACAATTTTTAGAAGCTTGGATTGATTGGGATAATAGCGGAAGTTTCGATACATCTAATACAAATGGTGTTAATGAAAGAGTTTTGGCGGACGATATTGCTGAGAGCTCTAAAGGACAAGCATTAGTAAGCGTTGTTCCACCAGCTACTGCCGTTCGTAATACCATATTAAGAATGCGTGTGGTTTCAGAATATGATAAATCACCCATTTTGTGTGGAAATGGTAGAGGACAACGTGCCGATGATTATGGTATTTATGTAATGGATGATGTTTTAAGTACAAACGATTTTACTAAATCGGATTCTAGACTTAGAATTGCTCCTAATCCTGTACAGGATTATTTAAATATTTCTTTAGATAATGTTGATGAAATAAAAGGATATCAGGTTTACGATATTAGTGGTAAGAAAGTCATGTCTAATTCAAAAGTGACTCAAAAAGGTATTGAAGTTTTAAACCTTTCAAACGGTTTTTATTTTCTTAAAATAAAGACGATTACAGGAAGAGAGTTCACCGGTAAATTTATAAAAGAGTAAAAGCTTAAGTAGTTTCAACTTTTATAAAAAGGAAGTCTAAAAAGTGTTCTTATTAAGAACGACCTGTTCTGAGCGGAACCGAAGCAAGAGATGAATATCTCTCTATAGAATCAGTTTAAATTTACCCCAAAGTAAACCAAATTTCTATAGTTGTTTGTCTTCAGCCACACTCAAGTGAACACGCCTTTCACAATTAACACTTTTTAGACTTCTTTTTTTTATTTCTTTTTCAATTTAAAACTAAACGTAGCATCCACAGTTTCAGCAATTTTATTCTTTACAATTTTTGGGATTTTAATATCATAGTCCGCTGGTTTTGTAGTAAACATTCCAGACATGATAATATCTCCTTCATTGTTTTTAGAAACTTTTAAAGGAATGTTTTCCAATGCATTTGTTTTTCCATGAAACGTTAATGAGCCACTAACTTTAAATGTTTTAGGTGTTTCCGATAATTCGTTCAAAGAAAAATTAGCAATGTTGCCTTTAAAGGTTATTTTAGGGTAAGTATCAGATTCTGCATAATTTTCGTTAAAATGCTCTTCCATAAGTGCATTTTTAAATCGAAAACCTTTAACTAATACTAACGCTGCAAATTCTCCATTTTCAGAATTCACAATTGCAGTTACTGTATTGTTTGAAGCTTTTACTTCTTCAAAAGACGGTACAGAAGCTTCGAAACCTACTGTTCCTGTTTTTGTTAAAAATTTACCCTGAGCAAAGCAATTTAAACTTATAAATACGAAAAAATAAATTAAGTTTTTCATTATAATATGGGTTGTTATTGTTTTAATGTCATTTTGATGTAAAAAATTAAGTAACATAAACTTCTTCAGACCTGTCAGGTTTTTAAAACCTGGCAGGTCTTAGTTTGATCTATTTTGTTTTC
The DNA here is from genome assembly GCF_002886045.1 of Flavivirga eckloniae. NCBI lineage: Bacteria > Pseudomonadati > Bacteroidota > Flavobacteriia > Flavobacteriales > Flavobacteriaceae > Flavivirga > Flavivirga eckloniae. The sequence continues at coordinate 4,822,405 of NZ_CP025791.1, forward strand.
GAAAGCGTTCAGAATGACATAATTTCTTTTTTAAATCATAAAAAATTAATTCTCTAAAAGCCCATCATCTTTCCATTGTTGAATAAGGGTTCTGTTATTCGACGGCATTAGCCCAGAAGGAGGCATAGGGCTAGATGCATTATTAATTCTGCTTAGTATACCATCAACTCTATTCTTAACTTCTGTAAAGGTTGTTAAAGAAAAAGGCGCTCCGTTCACAGGTGTGCTGGCATGACATTGTACACAATTACTATTTATAATGTTTTTTACATTTCCTTCATAGGTAATTTTAGTATTTGGATCCGGATCTGGATCCGGGTCAGGATTCAGTGCATCATTATTATTACTTGAACAACTAAATAGTAATAATGAAAATGTTAAGGTGTAAATGATTCTTTTTAAATACATAGCTTCTTATTTTTATTTATTGTTTTTTATTATTTGTATTAAAATCTCCTACTTAGATTAAACCCAAAAAAGATATCTCCATCGCCCCAATCGCCACCTGCTTGGCTTAAAAAACCATTGGCGTTCATAGCTTGAGCATTGGAGAAATGCATTTGAAATACATGGCCTCCTGTTTCTACATCAATGCCTATTGATAACGGGTTTTTAAATGGTGAATTGTCAGCTCTATTTAAGTGCCATCCGTAATCGGCATTTACAGACCATCGTTTACCAAGTTTATAGCGCCCTCCAAAACCTAATGCAAATTGACTATTGTCCTGCTCGTTTACCGAAACATAATTGTCATGAAAAAAGGTTGGGGCTAATTCAACCGAAAAATTGGTGTTAATTTTTCTGGATATTAATAATTGAGCAGTATATCCCAATCGATCTACAAATTCAAGCAGAGGTAAATCTTCTTTATCAAGAGCAGTGTTAACCAAAATACTATTAAATCCTACAACGGTAAATGGAAATCCATTTTCTTCTTGACTAAGTAGCCTGTATTTTAAAGAGGCTTCATAAATTTTTAAAAAAGAACTTCTGGAAACCCCAATATTTATAGCATCAGAAATGCCATATACAAAGTTTAACCGTGTAACCGCTTCATCTAGTCCAAAAAAGGTATCAATACCATCTTTTAAGCTGCCAAAGCGGTGTGAGACTACTAATGTTAACTCTTTTTCAGCAACCAGTTTAGTAGACTCAAAATTCACGATTTTTAAGCCTTTAAAAGCAGCCGTAGCCTGTTGAGATCCAGTTTCACCAGTGTCTATTTCATTTAATAAGTCCTCCTGGGAAAACATAAGAAAGGGGAGGCAAAAAAAGGTTAATAATATATTTTTCATGATTATATTTTAAGTGTCAGGGTAATTTTTCTTTTTAAAGTTTGATAAAGCGTTTTGTTTGATTATTTATTTTTACAAAATACAGACCCTGATTAAAGTTGGAAACATCAATTTTTAAAGAACTGTTGAGAGAAAGCTTCTCGTTAAAAATATGTTCGCCCAAAACATTATATATATCTAGCGATCCGCTATCAATAACTTGAGGAAATTTTAAAGAGATAAAAGACGATGCTGGATTTGGAGACATTGAAAAATTGTTTGCCGTTAAGTCGTTAACACTTAATGTAGTTCCCCAAAAGGAGGCTCCATTTTCAGATGTTCCGTTTCCGTTATATTGATATGGGGGAGACGTTGTATTTGGTATTGTTGTTCCTGTAGTCCAAATACCAGCTCCAACAGCAACAACCTCTCTGGTTCCTCCTGAACTTATCCATTGCACATAATCCCGGATGTTGGCTGGTTCAGAAAAACTGAATGTATCAATATATAAACCTATTTCTCCTCCGGCATCTACAAGATTTGCAGAACTAACAACAGTAACTTCTGCATTGGCTGCTAAATTTAGCGATCCGCTATTAACTGTTAAAGTGTTTAGTTTGGGATAAGCAGGAAAAATGCAAAGTTTGTAATCGGAAATATCTACCGTACTAGCTCCAAAGTTTTTAATCGTTACTGTGTCGGTTGTAGGATCTATGCTAACAAATCGTATTTGAGCATTTGTCAACGATGGTAAACAAAAGAGAATACCTAATATTAGAAGGGTTTTAAAAGTAAAGGTTTTTTTCATAATAGTTTTTTAATTATTATTTATTTAATTATTACACATTGGTCTAATTTGATTTGTTCTAACAAGTCGTCGTAGCCAATTACACGTCCTTTGATTTCTATTTTTGACGTAATTTTTAAAGATCGATCTATAGCATTATTAAATTGACAAAAAACAAGGTCGTTCAAAGTCAAGCTATTTTGATTCACTTCAGAAATAACCCCAGAGATGATTATCGTTTTATTGAGATATTTTTTTTCCGATTCTAACGATGCGTTTGCAAATTCTTCACCAATAGCATGAGCCGTAACTACAAAATCAGGTTTTTCGGTTTCTATGTCTCTATGGTCTTGGTATATATATTGGTAAGTAATAATGCCAAAAGCAATGAGTATTATTAAAGTTATCCACTTTTTCATATTATCAGTTTAAATACTGCTTCAACACTAAGGTTGAAGCAGTTTGACTAGTAGTCAAAAGAGTTTAAAAAACTACAATTGTATGTGAAACCTTTCTTTTTCATAGAAGTATTTCTACTAGCTTTTCTTAGTATTTATATTATTTAATTGCAACCGTTGTCGTACCGTAATCTGTCGATACCACCAACTCTTAAATCAACTTTGGTTTCTGTGTATTTCGATATTTCATGTAATATCCAATCGTTATTACAATATGGAAGATCGGGAACATTTATGGTAACCGTAATATTATTTCCTGTACCATTAGCTACCCAGGTACCATAAACGGTTCTGCTAGGCCAGTACACAGATAAAGTGCCATCTGTAAAGAAATTAAATGTATAACCGTCGTATATGTTATCAAGGTCGTTATTGTCGCGTTCAAGCTTATCAACCGTCCAATCGGCACAATTTGTTAGCACATCAGTTAGTTGTTCGCGGTCGCAATCATCACAGTCATCATCATTATAATCGTAGTCGTCATCCTCGTCACAGTCATTGTTATATCTCTCAATAATAGTTTCTAATTCTGTTAAATTATTGACGTTTAATTCAGTGCCATCAAGAAGCGTAACTGTAATTGGGAAATTAATGGTTACAAAATCACTTACATTTAAGTTATCTACGAGTTCGTATAAGCTGCTATCGGAATTTAAGGTCTTTACGTCAATGAGTTCATTATTGGTATTAAAAATAGATGCTGTTATAGGGTATTTAAAATCCAGACATTCTATATCGTCATCCTGTTCGTTTTCGCCATTACAATTGTTTGAATAGCTCGATAATTCGGTATAATTATTTACGGTAACAACAGAGTGGTCTTTAAGACTTATTTTTATAGGGAACGTAATATCTAGGGCATCTGTGTCGTCGTCGTCTTCATCAAAAATGTATTCAATAATTTTATAATCACTTTTAGAACTTACATTGATTTGTTGATTGTTTGCAGTAACGGCAAGCGGAAAATTAATATTAAAACAGTTGGATTTATCTATAATATTATCAAAAGAACCGTCGTTGCTAGATGTTTTTAACATCAGGTTTGCAATTTTTGAGTTTGCAACCAAAATTTCATCTTCGGGTGCTTCTATTAATTCTGTTTCTTCCGTTCTACACGAAATCAATAGCATGGTTACAGCTATTGGGAAAATGAAAAGGATCTTAAATATTTTGCTCATCAATTCTTTTACTTGTCTTTGATTACTACTATAACAACTTAAGTTTAAAAACTCCCGAAACTTTTTAAATTATTTTTTTATATACCTTTAGAGGCTCAAAAAAATATTTTGAAAAAAGACCTTAACCATTCGATTTGCGAAGAAGCAATTTTTGAACGTATTTATAATACATATTCAAAAGATTTACATAGTTATTTGTATTATAGGTACGGAGAACAATTAAATCCGAACGACAAAGTTCAAGACGCTTTTGTTAAATTATGGAATAATTGTAAAAAGATAACATTTAATAAAGCAAAATCTTTTTTATACACTGTGGCCAATAATATGATGTTAAACGATATTAAACACCAAAAAGTAGTTTTAAAACATCAACAAACACAGCCTAAGCATTATACATACGAAACGCCCGAATTTATTTTAGAAAAAGAACAGTTTTTAGAACGTTATAATCAGGTGTTAACCAGTTTAAATGAAGAACAACGCGTCGCTTTTTTGTTAAATAAAACAGAAGGGAAGAAGCATAGCGAAATCGCCGAAATGCTAGGTGTAACGCAAAAAGTTGTTGAGTATAGAATTTATAGTGCTTTCAATATTTTAAAAAAAGAATTGCAAGGATTTAAAATAAAATAAGGAGAAATACCAGTGAAGTTGTTATATATATAATGGATAAAGATTATTTAATAGAAAAATGGTTAAGAGGAGATTTAACTGATGCCGAAAAAGAGGCATTCAGTAAGTTGGATGATGCCCAATTTAATCAGTATATAATTGATGCTGCACAACATTTTAAGGCGTCTCATGCTTCTGTGGTAAATGATTTTGAGACATTTAAACAACATTATAATGCTACAAAAACGCCTGTTAAAAAACTATATTGGTTAAACCCTTTGCTAAAGATAGCCAGTGTTTTTGTTATAGGTTTAGGCATCTATTTTGCATTTTTTTTCAACAGCCTTACACAAGTTGAAACTTTGGCGAGCGAAAAAACTACGATTGAGCTTCCAGACCAATCGAAAGTAGAATTAAACGCATTAACCAAGGTTGTGTTTAATGCTAAAGATTGGGATGAAAAACGCGAGGTTGAACTTGAAGGCGAAGCATTTTTTAAAGTAGCAAAAGGAAAGATTTTCGATGTTAAAACAGAGAGCGGTACGGTAACAGTGGTCGGTACGCAATTTAATGTTAAACAACGTGCGCATTATTTTGAGGTTAAGTGTTTTGAGGGTATTGTTAAAGTAACCTCAGATACCATTACAAGGCAATTACATGCCGGAGATATTTTTCAGGTTATAGACGGAAAGTTCTCTGAAGGTAGAACAGGAGCATTGGCTCCAAAATGGACACGTAACATAAGTCACTTTGAAGCTATTCCGTTTAAAGAAGTTTTAGCAGAAATGGAAAGACAATATAATGTGAAAATTTCCCATAAGGGTATAGATGCTAATCGTTTATTCACAGGCGGATTTGCGCATAATAAGCTGGAGGATGCGCTAATTTCCATTACACAGCCCATGGGGATGACTTTTGAGTTACAAGCTTCTAATTTGGTAATAATTCATGGGAAAGAGAATTAAAAAAATAGCTGTTTTTTTTAGCCTCTTATTTTTTATCACACATAGTATCCACACACAGGATACTGGTTCACAAACCCTGTCTCAAATAATTACGAATATTCAGGAAGCTTATAACATTCAATTTAATTATGCCGAGGATGTTATTAAGGGCATTTCTTTAAAACCACCAAATAAAAAGCTGTCGTTGCAGGGCATTGTATCGTATCTCGAAAACAATACAGGCTTATCATTCACTTTAATGGGCGATAACTTTATTCTTGTAAAACCTAATACAGAACGTGTACTATGCGGTTATCTTAAAGGTAAGGACAATTTGCAGACCCTGCCTTTCGCTACGGTACAGACACCAAACAGTTTTACAACAAGCAATGAAAATGGTTTTTTTCAAATAAAGATTAAAGACGAGGCAGATTTAGTTACAATACGTTTTTTAGGATACAAAACTGTTAGCAAGCCGTATAATCAATTTGGAGCTACAGGGTGCATAGATGTGTATTTACAACCAGATTTTAAACCGCTATCCCAGGTTATTATATCTAATTATATAGCCAGTGGTATTAATAAAATAGATAACGGATCCTTTCAGATAGATTTTTCCAATTTAAAGATTCTACCAGGTTTAATAGATAATGATGTTCTACAATCGGTTCAAGCATTTCCTGGAATTCAAAGTGTAAACGAAACGGTTTCGAATATTAATATAAGAGGAGGAACGCACGATCAAAATTTGATGCTTTGGGATGGTATAAAAATGTATCAGTCTGGACATTTTTTCGGTCTAATTTCCATGTATAACCCGCATATTACCCAAACAGTTTCTTTAAGAAAAAACGGAAGTGATGTTAGTTATACCGATGGTGTTTCCGGGACTATTGCCATGCAAACAGAACCTGAAGTGAACCAGGTGTTTAAAGGCTCCATTGGAGCAAATTTAACGGATGTTAATGGGTTTGCAGATATTCCCATTAGTGCATCGTCTTCTATACAAATAGCAGCAAGAAAGTCGATTAGCGATTTTGTTGAAACACCAACATACACAGCTTTTTTCGACAGAATTTCACAAAATACAGAAGTGGCATCTAATACAACAACCATTACCAATGCTGATAAGACTTTTGATTTTTACGATACGTCACTAAGATGGATTTATAATATTAGTGATAAAGATGAGGTGCGGGTAAATTTTATCAATGTTCATAATCAACTCCTGTTTAATGAAAATGCTGTCGTTAATCAACAAGAAGAATCCCGTGATAGTAAACTAAGTCAAAATAGTATAGCCGGTGCAATACACTATAAAAGGGTATGGAATGATCGATTTAAAACAGATCTTGAAATTTATGAAACCGATTATAAACTTAAAGCCATAAATGTTAACATACTAGATTCGCAACGGTTTTTGCAAGAGAATATCGTATCGGAAACCAGTACAAAACTAAAGGTAAGTTATAAGTTGAATGACAGGTTACAGTTATTAAATGGTTATCATTTTGTTGAAACAGAAGTAACCAATTTGGACGATGTTGATAATCCGTTGTATAGATTTTTAGTTTCAGAAGTAGTAAGAACCCATGGTGTATTTTCTCAATTGGGCTATAAAACCTTAAATAATCAAACCAATTTAAATCTTGGTTTAAGATATAATTACATTGGAAAGTTTGGTAAATCTATTTGGGAGCCCCGATTAAGTTTTAATCATCGGTTTTTTAACCATTTTACACTAGAGATTTTGGGAGAGTTTAAACATCAAAACACTTCCCAGGTTATTAATTTTCAAAGTGATTTCTTAGGAATTGAAAAACGCAGGTGGCAGTTATCGAACGATAAGGACATTCCTGTTATTACAAGTAAACAAATCTCTATGGGGTTAAATTTTAACCATAATGATTGGTTAATTGGTATTGATGGGTTTTATAAAATTGTAAATGGTATTACTACTCAGAGCCAAGGGTTTCAAAATCAATATGAGTTTGATAAGGAAAAGGGGAGCTACGATGTTACTGGTTTGGATATTCTATTTAGAAAGCACATTAAAAAATTCAATGCCTGGTTGAGCTATTCGTATATGAATAATCGTTATCGCTTTAAGGATTTGGAAGCAGATTATTTTCCTAGTAACTATAATATCTCACATACGGCAACCATGGGAGTAACCTATGCATTAAATAATTTGCAACTTTCTGGCGGTTTAAATTGGCATTCTGGCAAGCCTACAACACATCCTGTTTTTGGTAATGAAATTATTGATGGAAAGATCAATTATGAAGATACTAATGCTTCAAATTTAAATGATTATTTGCGTTTGGATGCTTCTGCGGTTTATAACTTTAAACTAGGACGTAAGACTAGAGCTAATTTAGGAATCTCGGTTTGGAATATTTTAAATAAGGAAAATGAGATAAATAATTTTTATCGTGTAAAAGACGAATCCATCATGGAGACCGTTCAAAAATCTTTAGGTTTTACACCTAATGCTGTTTTTAGAGCTTATTTTTAAAGCGCCACTTTTGCATTGTGGCTTTTTAGGAGATTTTCTATATAAGCATCCATTTTAAATTCTGAAGCTTTAAAACTATTCGTTCTCTTTTTTGCTTGCTCTTGTCTGGCGATACTTCTTGAAAAACGACGAATGCTTCGTTCGGAATCTAAAATAATACCTGGAACGGGTGCATTTTTCCCGTTTTCATCTTTGGCAACCATTGTAAAATAAGAAGAGTTGCAGTGTTTTACGTTGCCTGTTTGAATGTTTTCTGCTTCAACACGAACACCAATAACCATAGAGGTTTTACCCGTATAATTAACGGATGCTTTTAGTGTTACCAATTCACCTACATCGATAGGATTTAAAAAATCTACTTTGTTTACAGATGCGGTAACACAATAATTTCTGGAATGTTTTGAAGCGCAGGCAAACGCAATTTGATCCATTAAGTTTAAAATGTAACCACCATGAATTTTACCGCTAAAATTTGAATGAGATGGTAACATTAACTCCGAAATGGTAATTTGAGATTCTTCTATCCTTTTAAACATGTGCTTTAACTTAGTGCAGTATATGTAATACCTGTGATTATTGCTATTCCAAAACTAATTAAAGTGCCTATTAAAATGTATTCTGTAAGTTGTCTGGATTTCGATTCTTTTAAGTCTCCAAATCTAAAAACCGACTTGGCAGTAATTAAAAAACCGACTGCTTCCCAGTGGTCTGCCATTATAAATATAAACACTAAAATACGTTCTAAAATACCAATAATTTTACCTGCATCCTTAAGCGACTCGTTATTTTTAGTAAGTTCTAAAATATTCCACTTTAAAAAAATGGTTTTCATAATTATAGAGACCGGAATTGTTAAAAATGCTAAACAGGTTAGCAACAATAGATTGTCTTCGGTTACAAGAGTTCCTAACTGAAGTGTGTTTTCTGAATATAAAAAATAGCAGCCAATGATAACTAAAATATGAAGCAGCTGATCTATAAAAAACAATAACCGTTTTGTTTTTTTATTTTGTAGAATAAGTTTAAAACCATCAATTATAAGATGCGAAACACTTATGGTTAATATATATGGCCATAATGATACATCCCATAATAAGATTATTAATAGTATAGCATGGATGAGTACATGCAAATATAGTTTTGGTGATTTTAATTTTTTTTCTTCTTTTTCTTCAACCCATTTTTGGGGTTGTAGAAAAAAATCACCAATTAAGTGGGCCAATAAAAGTTTAAGTAGTATCATGTTAAGTTAAGGTGTTTATTTTTTTTCTGTACATAAGATCCAACTCCATGACTTCGTCTAAGTGTGCACGTTTTTGTCTGGTACTCACGGCATTTTGATTAATACCTGTAAGTTTACCTAATTCACTTTGTAGCGCATCGGGGTTTTCAATACTTAGTTTAACTATTTCAGCAGAATTAATAGTCCAATTATCCATAGCTATTAATGCTAGCTTAAAATATAAATTAAGCTCATGATCTATATCAGAATGATTTGTTTTAATACGTAGGTTTTGTTTTTCCTTTTTAAGAGTTTCTAGGGTTTCTCCAGAGAATATAAAGGCTTCTCCGTTAGATTCTGTTACTTGCTCTCCTTCGTAAGTTTTATTCCCAACGCCAATAGCTAAGCGAACATCTAAACCATGAATGGATTTTATACAGGCTTTTATATATAGTGCAGCTATAAAGCAGGAACTAATATCTTTAATTTCTATTTGAAAGCTATCGCCACGATAAATTTCCCAATAGGCCTTATCTGTGCTTAAAAAGGACAAGGCTTCCTTTAATACATTTATCCATGTTTCTGGGCTTACCTGAGTTCTAGACTTAATGATATCGCCCGTTATGACGCTTGTAATTATATTCGGTATCATATATCACGTTTTTAAGTGATAAGCAAATATATCACGTTTTTACGTGATAAACAAAAATATCGCATAAAAACGTGATAATTTAACATATCACATAATTGTGTGATAAATATAAATATCGCATAAAAACATGATATTTCAATATATCACGCTTTTGCGTGATAAAAAAATATCGTTAATTGTTACTATCTTCTTCAGCACGCTTAATAATAGCTTCAGGTAAAGCTTTTTTAGCTTTAGCACCCATTTTTTTAAGTTTTTCTACACTGGTAACCAAGTTGCCTTTACCGTCTACAAGCTTGTTCATGGCAGCCGAATAGTCACTTTTTGCAGCATCAATTTTTTTGCCGACCCCGGTTAAATCTTTTACTAAACCTTCAAACTTATCGTATAACGCACCTGCTTGTCTGGCTATTTCTATAGCATTACGTTGTTGTTTTTCATTATTCCACATGGTATCGACCGTACGAAGTGTGGCCAGTAACGTAGAAGGTGTTACAATAACAATATTTTTTTCGAAAGCTTTATTGTATATGGCACTGTCTTCGTTTACAACAATAGCAAAAGCAGGTTCTATAGGAATAAACATGAGTACAAAATCCGGCGATTCTATATCGTAAAGGTCCTGATAGTTTTTTTCTGAAAGTTGGTCGACATGTTTTTTAATGGAATTAACATGTGCTTTTAAAAAGGGTAGTCTATCTTCTTCTTCGGCATTAACCAAACGTTCATAATCTGTTAATGATACTTTAGAATCGATAACCATTTTTTTGTTATCAGGAAGATGCAACACAACATCTGGCAATACTCTGGAACCATCTTCTAAGGTGAAACTTTGTTGCACAAAATATTCTCGGTCTTTTTCTAATCCAGATTTTTCAAGAACGCGTTCTAAAACCAATTCGCCCCAATTTCCTTGCATTTTACTGTCGCCTTTTAAAGCTCTGGTTAGGTTGGTCGCTTCCTTGGTCATTTGCTGGTTTAAGTCCTTTAAGCCCAATAATTGTTCTTTTAAAGCAGAATGCATACTAATGCTTTCTTTTTGTGATGCTTCTACTTTTTTCTCAAAACCCTGTATTTTTTCTTGTAACGGATTTAAAATGTTTTTAATGTTTTCTTTATTCTGAAGTGTGAATTTTTCAGACTTTTCATCTAATATTTTAGTGGCCAATAACTCGAAATCCTTGCGCAACTGTTCTTGACGCTCTTCCAGCTCTTTATCTCGCTTTAAGTTTAATTGCTGAAGGTTTTCGTATTCAGTATTTTTTCTGGTTAATTCAGAATTCAAGAACTCTTTCTCTCGTCTTATTTCTTCACGCTCATTTTCAATTTTAGATAGGTTTTGCTTTAACTCATCAATAGTTGCGCTCATTTGGTTTTGGCGTTCTTCCAGCGTGCTTTTTTCACTTTTACCTTTAAGTTTAGTAAACAAAATGCCTAAATAACCGCCTATGGCAGCAGAAATGAGTATGGAAATTATAAGAATGAGATTGTCGTTCATATATTTAAAATAACCTGAGTTTGAATTTATTTGTAATGTAAATTAAATAGTTACATGTTTTGGAAAAAGACTTTATCATTCCGAACGAAGTATAAGGAGTCTGCTTGTCGGCAGACATGGAATCTCATCTTTCAGAAATTTCTCGTCGCTTATGCTTCGCTCTGTGGAAATGACAAACGCTTAAAAATATAACCAAAGATAATTTTTTTGAATGGAAGACAACGAATGGAAGCCTAAAGATTTTGGAATTTACAACTTGTTTTTGAAGCTCTATTTCTTCACTCGGAAACTACCGGTTTTATCATCAAAAACAATTAAGTCTTTGGGAAATAAATCGTTAAAAGTGCCTTTTTCTATGAGTTTAGAAGGTTGATCTGTAATAACCGAATCTTTGGTCATAACAATTAAAGTATCACATAATTGAATGGCTAAGTCTATTTCGTGAGAAGAAAACAAGATCGTTTTGTTTGTTTCTTTAGCCAGTTTTTGAAGCAGTTTTAAAATATAGGCTTTGTGATACATATCCAGATGGGTGGTGGGTTCATCTAGAATAATTAAATCGGTATCTTGAGCTAATGCACGGGTTATCATGGATTTTTGCAACTGACCATCGCTTAGCTCATAGCATTTTTTATGTTTTAAATCATCGATGTTTGTTTGATGCAAACATTGGTTTATAATCTTAAAATCCTCGACAGTTAAATTCCCGACCCAATTCGTATAGGGCTGACGTCCCAAAGCTACCAGTTCGAACACAGTCAGATTTTTTGATCCCAAAGATTCTGTAAGCACCAAACTTAATGCTTTGGCCAAGTTAATATTCGAATAGTTTTCTAAAGGGATGTTATTAATAGTAACACTTCCTCCCAATTTATGCTGAACATTAGTAAGTGTTCTTAGTAAGGTGGATTTACCAATACCATTAGCGCCTATAAGCCCAACAAGTTCACCTTTATGTAATTCAATATTTATGTTAGAGGCTATAACCTTTTTTTCTTTTTTGGTCGTATAGCCAATAGATAAATCATTGGTTTTTAAAATGGTATGTGATTTGTTTTCGCTCATAAATTCTAAAAAGAAAACTTCAAATTACAACTAGTTACAGTATGCTTTTTTTGTTTAATGTTTGCCATCTTTTGGTCACTTTAAAATATCATTTTTCGTTTTCTAACTAATAACCAAATAATAACTGGTGCACCAATTAACGATGTTATGGCATTTATAGGCAAAGTAAGGTCGCTTGATGGTAACTGCGCAATACTATCGCAAATAAGCATAACTATGGCGCCAAACAAAAATACTGCGGGCAATAATACTTTATGATTAGATGTATTAAAAATTTGTCGCGTCATATGTGGGATTGCTAAACCGATAAATACAATAGGGCCAGCAAACGCAGTAATAGTTCCTGCCAATAGACTGGTAGCAATAATTATTAATAAACGACTTGTTTTTATGTTCAAGCCTAAGCTTTTTGCATAATTTTCACCCAACAACAATGTGTTTAAAGCTTTTATAGAGGTTAAACTCATTAGTATACCTATTGAATAAATGATAAAGAAAACGAATAATTCGTCCCATGTCAGGTTTCCTATACTACCAAACCCCCAAAATATGTACTGTTGTAGTTCTTCCGCAGAACTAAAATAGGAAAGCACACTAACGGTTGCGGTAGTAATACTACCAAACATTAAGCCTATAATTAATATGGCCATGGTGTCTCTTACCTTGTTAGATATTACTAGCACGAATAGAAGCACAGTAAAACTACCTAAGCTGGCTGCAATTACTATACTCCATTTAGAAACAAGTATTCCAGCAAACGCTCCACCAAAAAAAGAAGCACCCATAATAACTAAAGCAACGCCTAAGCTGGATCCGGAAGTAATTCCTAAAACAAAAGGGCCTGCCAACGGATTTCTAAATAAGGTTTGCATGAGTAAACCAGAGACTCCCAAACCAGAACCAACGATTATGGCAGTAAAAGCTTTTGGCAACCTGTACTCGTGGATAATATGCTGCCAGGATTCATTGGCGGTTGAACTTCCTATTAAACCATTAAAAATATCTTGAAAAGGAATAGATACGGAACCTAGGCTAATATTAGCAAAAAAGCATAGAAACAGCACTAAGGTTAATGCTATATAAGGTAGTTTGTATGTTTTGGTGTGTGGCAACTATTCTAAACGTTTAAAAAAGAAGGTTTCATAGTCATTTAGTAATTCGGGGTGTACAATTTTTATAAGATCTTTTAAAATTAAATCAGGTCGTAAAGTACCTAATTCATAATACAATAAACCACCTTTTGCACCTTTTCTTTTTGTATAGGTATACACATGGTTATTTTTATAGGCATTAAAAAACGCATAACCTTTATGCTCGTTTAGCATTTCTTTCTTAGAGTCAAAATTTCCCGAGCCTACCCAAAATTCTGCGTTTTGGGCTTTTTCCAATACATTTTCGAAGTTTAATTGTAAACTTCCGTTGTTGTTGTTATCCTTCCAAAGATAATCGGCATTGGCATCTTCGAAATATTTTGCAATAAAACTTTTACCTCCAGGAACATTCCATACATCCTTAAAAGAAGAACCAGACATTACTATGGGCTTTTTGGCTGTAGTTTTTGCAACTTCCTTTGCTTTTAGATAGTTGGTTTCTATAGCTTTAAAAATCGAATCTGCTTTTTCTTCTTTATTATAAAAGGCAGCTATAAATTTTATCCATTCGGCTCTCCCTAAAGGGTGTTGCTCTGTCCAGGCACCATCAAGAGCAACAGGAATACCTAATTTTTCTATTTGATCTAACTTTTTATTTATACCATTAACCGAAAAACCAAGTACTAAATCTGGTTTTAACTCTAATAGTAGTTCGATGTTGAGCTCTAAATCGTTACCCAATTCTTTAATATCTCCGTTGTCTACCCGAGCCCTTGTTTTTTCAGCACAAATGTATTTTGTGTTAGGAAAACCAATTAAACTATTATCTACTCCCAAATATTCTAAAGTGGGAATATTGGTTGTAGAAACGGCAACAAGTGTTTTAATAGGGATTTCTATTATTTTGGCATTGGCATCATGTTCTGGTCGTTTTTCACCTTTGTTTACCAGTAAATAGGTGAAGGTTTTATTGCTATTAGGCCACGCGGAATTAACTACTAATTTTTTATACCCTTTATGGTTACTTATAGAAAAACCTTTTGCGTAGCTTATGGTTTCTTTAATCGCTTCGGGTTTGTTTATAGAAATTGTTGCTTCCTTTTTTTCTTCTTTACAGGATGAAAGAAGTGTGGAGCATATTATTAAAAAAGTTAAAAAGCGCATGAAAAATAATTAAGGGTCAAAGGTCATTATTTTTTTTTGAAAAACTATAGGTTTAAGGCAATTAAACCTATTTTTGATGCTTTAAAATAAATTATGAAGCATTTTTTGTGTTCCTGGAGTGGAGGAAAAGATAGTTGTTTTGCTTTTTATAAAGCCTTACAGTTAGGGTACAAACCTACGGTTTTATTGAATGTTATGAACGAGTTTGGAGACCGATCGCGTTCTCATGGCATTACAAAACCTATTTTGGAAGCACAGGCTAATGCTTTAAGCTTGCCAATTCATTTTTTTAGTAGCACCTGGAAAGATTACGAAGAAAACTATATCAAGAACTTAAATCTTTTAGTTGAAAGCTATGAGCTATCTCATGCCGTTTTTGGAGATATAGACATTGAATCTCACAGGGCTTGGGAAGAAAAAGTGTCTAAATCTGCAAATCTGAAAGCCGTTTTGCCTTTGTGGCAAGGAGATAGAAAGCAATTGGTTTTGGATATGATTGATACTGGTTTAGAAGCTATTATTGTGTCTTGTAATCAGGACTTAGGGGCAGAGTTTTTAGGAAGAACAATTGATGCATCCATTATTGAAACTTTTGAATCTATGGGAGTTGATGCCTGTGGAGAAAACGGCGAATACCACACTTTGGTTGTTAATGCGCCTTTTTTTAAAAATAGAATTCATGTAGAAGTGATTAAAAAATCGGTGTCTAGTAATTACAATTTTGCTGAATTAGGGCTTGTAGATGACTAATTATATTTAAAGGTTTGCTTTTGTCATTCCTGCCTTACTGAAACTAGTTCAGCACATGCCGCAGGAATGACAAAATTTACTATTTGCTTAAATAGAATTTACTCTAACGCTATTTCAGAAAGAAGCTTCCAAGAATTCCCATCTTTTTTAAGATGAAAAACATCTCCATATTGAATTTTAATATCAAACGATTTTTCTAACGGTATATTTAAAATGGATGCCAGAAAAGCTCTCATTGGTCCCGCGTGTGTAACGATTATAAGATCTTGTTCGCTATTTGAATTTATGATGTCTTCAAAGAAATTTAGTACTCTGGAAGCTAAATCGGTATAAGATTCTCCATTTGGAACTTTAAAGTTGACGAAATCTTTCATCCATAGATTTAATTCATCTTTTGGGATATTGTCCCAAGATTTCATTTCCCAGTTTCCAAAATCGAACTCTTTTAAGCGATCGTCAAAAAGAACAGGATTTCCCAGGTGTTCGGCCAGTAAAGCACACCGTTTTAATGGACTACTTTTTATGCTGTAACTTTTATTGTTAGGAATTTGTTCTTCTATTGCTTTAAACTCTTTAGAGAAAGTGTCTGCTAAGTTTAAATCGGATTGACCGTAACATATTCCTTTTTTTATGTCAGGTGTTGTATGTCTTATTAGATATACTTCCATAATGCGATAATACTTAAATAAAATACAACTTCGCATAATTGCTGAACGGCTCCGGCGCAGTCACCAGTTTGTCCTCCCAACCATTTCTTAAATTTTGCGCCTAGATACATTTTTGCCATATAGCATGGAATTACAGCAATAAAAATTAGGGGCTTATTAAAAAAGAACAATGGTGATATTCCAAAAATACCGCTAATAAAAAGCATGGTTACAGTAATGTTTTTGGCGGCTGGTTTAGCTTTGCTATCCTCAGTATCCCTAACATAAGGATGTGAATAAATTAATGTGGTAGCAATAAATCTGCTCAAACTATGCCCGGCAATAATTGTAATAGGAATAACATGTGGAGACACTTCTCTTAATGCCGAAAATTTGATAGCAAGAATTAAAACTAACCCCGCAGCACCATAGGTGCCCAAGCGGGAATCCTTCATAATGAGAAGGATTTTTTCTTTAGTCCATCCGCCGCCTAATCCATCGCAAACATCTGCGAAACCATCTTCATGAAATGCTCCCGTAACATATATTGTGGCAACCATACTTAGCAAGAGTGCTATTTCGGTGGAAAACAAGAAAGAAACACCATAAAAAACCAGAGCACCTATACTACCAACAATAATACCGACTAACGAAAAGTATTTTGCACTTTTTGAAAGATATTCTGGACTATGGTCTACCCATTTAGGACAGGGTATTCTTGTGAAAAACATGATGGCTGTTAAGAAAATATGGAGTTCTTTTTTCATCTGTTGGTTTTAAAAACTTTTGGCGCTAATTTCACGAATTTAGTTTTGTGGTTAATTGTTTTGCTTAGCAGACCATCAATTCGTTAAACTAAACTTTCTTTAGTTTCTTCACTTACGCCAGCAGTATCGAAACTTGCCATGTTGTTTAAAAAATCTACTGAAGCCTGCACTAATGGTATGGCTAATGCGGCACCAGTACCTTCGCCTAATCGCAGTCCTAAAGACAGCAGAGGTTTTGCTTTTAAAAAGGCCAACATTTTTGAATGTCCTTTTTCGTTCGAATTATGAGCGAATATGCAATAATCTAAAACTGTTTTATTTATGGCCTGTGCCGCTAATAAGGCAGCGGTTACAATAAAGCCGTCTATAATGATGATCATTTTTAATTCTGCCGCTTTTAAAATAGCACCACAGATCATAGCTATTTCGAAACCACCAAAAACTGACAGAGCTTCCAGAGCATTTTGCGGATCGTATTTTTGAAAAACTTCGGTTAATATATCCTGTTTCTTACTAATACCTTCACCGTCTAGCCCTGTGCCAGAACCTACACATTCGGCTATTGGTGTTTTTGTAAAATATGCCATAAGCAAAGCTGCCGACGAGGTATTGCTGATTCCCATTTCTCCAAAACCAACAGTATTCGTGCCTTCATTTTTAAGTTGAGATATGATGGCTCCACCTTCTTTAAAAGCTCTTTCGCATTGGGCTAACGTCATAGCCGGTTCTTCTTGATAGTTTTTTGTACCAAAGTCAATTTTGGCATTAATAATATCGAGCTCTTCGGGAAATTTATGGTTTACTCCGGCATCAACTATTTTTAAGTTTAGGTTGTTGGTATTGCTAAAAACATTTATTGCTGCGCCTCCATTAACAAAGTTATAAACCATTTGAGCGGTTACTTCTTGTGGAAAAGGGTTTACTTCACCTTTGGTTGCAATGCCATGGTCGCCTGCAAATACCACAACCGACGGTTTTTCTATTTTCGGACTTTCGGTTTGTTGAATACAGCCAATTTGAAAAGCGATACGTTCTAGTTCACCTAAAGCGCCAATGGGCTTTGTTTTTGTATCTATTTTATGCTGAAGTTTTGTTTCTAATTCAGGATTCATATAGTAGGTTTTTTATTTTAGTTTTACGGGTATTCCAGATACCATAAAAGTCGCTTTATCTGCATTTTTGGCAATGTGTTGATTCATCCAACCCTGAAGTTCTGTGAATTTTCTGCCTATTTCGGTCTGGGCATGTACGCCCATACCTATTTCGTTGGAAATAATAATAATGGTAGCATCCAAACCTAGCAATTTATTAAATTCGGCTTTTGCTAATTCTAAGCTTTCTTCAACATTATTTTTTGTGTCCATATAAAAATTTGTGAGCCATAAAGTCACACAATCTATAACAACGACCTCTTTTGTGTTTATTACTTTAGAAATTGCTTTTTCTTCTTCAACAGATGTCCATCTTTCGTCTCTATCTGCAATATGTCTCTCAATTCGTTTTTTATGGTCGTCTCCCCAAATACGAGATGTTGCTATATACTTAGGTGAATTTGAAAGCGATAATGCTAAGTTTTGTGCGTAGCTACTTTTTCCTGAACGTTCGCCTCCTGTTATATAAAGAATCATAAGAAGAAAATTATTTTAATGGTTTTGCAAAGATTACATATTTAAATGAATAAAGTACAAGAGTACTTTTAAATCTAAAATGGATTAGTATATTTGCAGCGAATTTTGGTTCTATTCAATTTTAATTGAACGGATTAAAAGGGAATCAAGTGAAAAGATTTATGATTTTAAATATCTAAAATCATTTTCTTCATTCTTGAACTGTTCCCGCAACTGTAAGTTTAAACCGAACCTGTTTCGGTACCTCGATAGAGGATGTTATTAACTTCAAAACCACTGGCTTTTTGCTGGGAAGGTAAAATAACGTAAAACAAGTCAGGAGACCTGCCATTTTCAAAACAAATAAGTTAAACTTTCGGGACAAAAGTTTGCGTATGATATACATGCGATCTCTCGATTAATTATTCATTGTAATGAACAAAAAATTAAATGTTTTTGGGGCACTGTGTTTTGGTGTATCTTTAATTGGTTTTGCTCAACAGGAGCAGGATTCAACTAATTTAGAACAACTTGATGAAGTTGTAATCACAGATTCAAGATTTAAATTGAAACGTGAAAATTCAGGAAAAACAGTTATTAAGATTTCTAAGCAAGAAATTGAAAGAAACCAAGGAAGAACGGTTTCGGAATTAATCAACACGAAATCGGGTATTGAAATTAACGGGAGTAGGAGTAACGCCGGACAAAATTTAGACGTTTATATTCGTGGTGGACGTAACCGTCAGGTTTTAGTTTTAATTGATGGTGTACAAGTAAGTGATCCGTCGCAGCTTAGCGGGGCTTATGATTTTAGGCTTTTAAATTTAAGTCAAATTGAATCTATCGAAATAATTAAAGGGGCGGCCAGTACTTTATATGGTAGTGGAGCTGCATCGGCGGTTATTAATATAACAACTAAAAAAGCTGGAACTAAAAAGATAAGTGCTGTTGTTGCTTCAAGTTTAGGAACGAATCAGTCTGAGTCGGATCAAAATTATGACATTGCAGATTTTAATAATAGTGTTGCTTTTAATGGTACTCTAAATAAGTTTACTTACCGAGCAGCGTTTAGCAATCAATATACCGATGGGCTTTCTGCTGCAATTAGTGATACTAATGAAAAAGATGCATATTCAAAGTATGGGGTTGATGTTAACTTGGGCTATAGGTTTAACAAAGCGTTATCTTTAAATGTTTATGGGAATTTTTCAGATTTAAAATCTGGTTTTGATGGATTTGATGCGGATTTTAATTTAGTAGATACTGATGATGAATTCAAAAACAAGCAATTTAGAGCTGGATTGTCTTCAAAGTATAAGTATAGAAATGGTAGTGTTAATTTAAATGCGGCTTTTAGTGAATATGATAGGGAATTTATTTCTGCTTTTCCGTCAATATTCAAATCAAAAAACTATGTTATAGATGCCTATAATAAGTATGTGTTTGATAAAATGTTTTATACCATTGTTGGACTAAATGTTATAGATAGTAAAGCTGATTTTGTTGAAGAAGAATCATTTACAAATATTGACCCTTATTTAAATTTTGTTTTTGTATCAGATTTTGGATTAAATGTTAACGCTGGTGGAAGGTTAAATAATCACAGCGAATATGGTTCCCATTTTACATATAATTTAAACCCATCGTTCACCATAAAATCAAATGACGAGGGTTATACAAAAGTTTTTGGATCTTATAGTACATCATTTATCACACCTTCTTTATCTCAATTGTTTGGTTCTTTTGGTCCAAACCCAGATTTAGAACCAGAAGAAAATAGAACTATTGAAACTGGAGTAGAGTTTAAATTGAACAACGATTTTAGAATTACTGGGCTTTTCTTTAATAGGGAAGAAAAAAACACGGTATTATGGATTGATGGCGGATATGTAAATGCAACCGATAAATTGAATGCTAGAGGTGTAGAGGTTGAAGTTAATGCCACGCCATTAGAGAAACTATCTATTTCGGCTAACTATGCATTTACAGAGTATAAAGAAAGTTTAGCTCGTAGAATACCTAAACATAAAGGAAATTTACAGATAGGTTACAATCTTTGCAAAACGACGTTTGCTTCTTTGTCGTACCAGTACGTGCATGATAGATTTGAAAACAGTTTTGTGCCTCCTTTGGAAAGTTTTAGTTTAGTTAATCTATACTTAAGCCATAAGGCTTTAAAAGACAAAATAAAATTCTTTGGAGGTATCGACAACGTTTTGAATGAAGATTATCAAGACGTTCCAGGCTATGTAACTAAAGGAAGAAATGTTAGAATAGGCTTTCAGTTAACCTTATAGAAAGGTTAATACCTGTAACTTAAACACTTTATTTAAATGCCACTAAAACGGTGGCATTATTTATAAGTAAACAATGATAGTAATTAAAAAACGCTCTCTGTATATTTTGAGAGCGTTTATTGTTATCGTATTAAATATTTTATTACAAGAATATACAGAACCAATTCTGGTAAAATTTTAATTGACTAGATTTATTATTTTATTGGTTAATGCGCATGCCCCCTTCAAAAGGATTAAGGTCGTTACTGTCTTTTAATAACTTAAAAGATAAGCCAGATTTAGCCTTTATGTTTGCTATTTTAACAGTAGAACCTTCAATATCTGCTAAAGCTGCTGCTAATAAAGGTTCGTCGATGTTGCCTAAAATACCATAATTTAAGGGGCTTTCTTCTAGTTCTATTTTAGGAGTTATACCAGAAGATGGTACAGTTACATCATCTTTATTAACACCGTTAGCAACTAGAGGCTGCATAGCATAGGTATGTCCTGGGTTTGCGCCTTTTTTTCCGAAGTTTGGGGAATCATAAATGGTTATAGATGCTTGGGTTTTCCCGGTAGTATTCGTTCCTAACTGTATAACATCGATATATGGATTTAAACCGTTTATCAGTCCTTCGCTGGCCGAAGCAGATCTACCAGTAGTAAGTATATATAATTTTGTAAGACCTAAACTGTTAATGGCTGAACCTTCATCTATTTTATTAGTGAATTTATAGGTATTGTTTTCTGCCTGTAAATCTTCATTATAAACAAGTTTTTGAAAAACTTCTCCGGTAAATTGCCCCGTAATCATACTAGCTAAATAAGTTTCTGTGCTAACAGAACCACCCGGATTATATCTTAAATCTACAATTAGGTGTTGTATATTATTGGATTTAAAATCGGCAAAAACAGTATTCAATGCATTTTCAGAACCAGAAGTAAAGCCATTGTACATTAAATAGCCAACTTTTTCGCCGCCTACAGTTATTACATCTGTTTTATGAATAGGGTTTTCGGTGTATTGAACTTTAGTAAGGGTAATATCTTTGTTAAGCGGATCTATAGAATCGTCGGTAGTTTCAGGTGTGCCTTTGTCATTATAAAACCCTAGATTTATAGTATACGTTTCTTGATTTAGCAAAGCGTTTATATTATCATTGGTAAGTCTGTTACCGTCAATACCATAAAAAATGTCACCACGTTTTAGGTTATTATTATCGGCAGGGCTATTGGGTAAAACCAGACGAATAGCACAAAACCCTTCTGTACTACTGTTTGGTGTCGCAAAAAAACCGAACTCCATACCGTTAGTACCTGTGATGCCTTGGAATTGACGTTCTAATTCAAAATAATCATCAACGATCCAGCTAAACCTGTCTACTGTTTTTCTTTCATATATTAAACTTTCAAATAAGTCTTGAGGTTTGGTAAAATCCTCTAGGTAATTGGTGTAATCTTCATCAGATGAAAACCTATTATTAGCAAGATTAGGTACATTTTGCTTATAGAGGTAAAGAGCATTCATTCCTTTCCAAACAAAATCGTTTATTTCGCTCGTCGTAACCGTAGTGATATCGTCACCATCATCATAACAACCCGTTATTAAAAGAGTTAGTATGAGTAATAGGGTTAGGGCTTTTAAATTTTTCATAGCTGTTTTTTATAAGCGTTTAGTCTTTAAAACCCTAAATTTACTTACATTATTGTATAATAAAAAAAATATTGTAACAAATCTGGAAGTGGTTCGTCGTAATATCAAATAGCAGTAATAAGCTGTTTTTAACTAAACTAAACCAATAATGACTCAAGTAGAGTTTTTAAATATTGTAATGCCTTTTAAAGATAAAGTTTTTCGTTTAGCAAAGCGATTACTTGTATCTACAGAGGAAGCTGAGGATGCAACACAGGAGGTTTTGTTAAAGTTGTGGAACAATAAAAAGAAGATGCAGGAGTATAAAAATGTGGAGGCTTTTTCTATGACAATGACCAAGAATTTTTGTTTTGATAAGTTAAAATCGAAACAAGCACAGAATTTAAAAATTGTGCATAGTAATTATGAAGATGGTAATACATCGTTGCAAAAACAGGTTGAATTAAATGATAGCGTAGATTGGGTTTCGAAAATTATAGAAGAACTGCCCGAACAACAACGCATGATTATTCAACTACGAGATATAGAAGAATACGATTATGATGAGATTGCAAAAATGCTGGATATGAATAATACGGCAGTCCGTGTAAACTTATCGAGAGCAAGAAAAACAATAAGAGAAAAATTAACTAATACACATAATTATGGTATTAAATAATATAGAAGACTTACTGGAAAAGTATGAGAACGGTGAAACAACACTAAAGGAAGAGCAGCAGTTAAAACACTATTTTTCACAAGAGACTGTAGCGCCACATTTAGAAATGTATAAACCCATGTTTGCATATTTTTTGGTAAACCAACAAGAACAATTTACTAAAGACATACCATTAAAAACTAGACGTAAATTTAATTACAAATGGGTTTCTGTTGCTGCGGTAGCTGTTCTTATGTTAGGGTTTTATTTAAATCAAACTGGTCCTATTGACACGTGTCAAGAAGATGTAATGGGAACATTTTGTGAACCCGAAGAAGCGTTTAACGAAGTATCAAAATCGTTGGCCATGATTTCAAGTCATTTTAACAAAGGTACACAGGCTATTAGCTACCTTGATGAAATGGATGCAGGAACTTCTACAATAGGTTACCTTAATGAAATCGAAAACACAACAAGTATAATTTTTAAGAATTAAAAAAAAATAAGAAAATGAAAACAATAATAAATTTTAATAAAGGAAAGATGAATAAGAAAGTAATTGTATTTATTCTGGCACTAATGTTAGTACCATTAACAGGAATAGCACAAAATATTTTTGATAAATATAACGATAACTCAGATGTTACTTATGTGTCTATTAAACCTAAAATGTTTCAAATGATTGCTAAAGCTGGCATTGATACGAGCGACCCAGAAGCAAGAGCGTTTATGGATATGGTAAAAAGTATTACCAGCTTTAAAACTATAGTAACAGATAAAAAAGAAATATCGTTAGATATTCAGAAATGGGTGAAATCACGCTCTAGTTCTCTAGAAGAATTAATGGAAGTAAAAGATGATGGTACCGAAGTGAAGTTTTATGTAAAAGAAGGTAAAGATGCAGATCATGTAAAAGAACTTTTAATCTTTGTAAATGGTATCGATAAAGCCATGAAAGGACAAGGTATTGATATTAATGGTGAGAATAGAAAAATAGAAACAGTAGTGGTATCACTAACAGGTGATATAGATTTAAATGAAATTTCTAAGCTTACCGATAAAATGAATATTCCAGGAGGAAAGCATTTAGAAAAAAAGAAGTAAAAGATAATCATCAATCAAGAAACAAATATGAGGCTGTGTGAAAATTAATGTATTTTGTCATTCAGAGCAACCTGTGCTGAGCGTAGTCGAAGCAAGCGAAGAATCTAATACATAAATCAAAAGATGATTCCCTGCCTGTATTAAACAGGCAGGTTTATTTCATTTTTACACAGCCTTATATTAATTACACTTGCCCTAACGGACAGGTCTTACATCAAAAAACGAACAAATCAAAAAATCAAATGAAACGAACAATCCAAAGTGTGCTTTGCCTTTTATTTATTACCACCATTTTAGTGAGTTGTGGAGATAGTGCAAGCTTGCAGCGTTATTTTGTAGATAATCAGGAGTCAAGTAATTTTATATCGCAGGATATACCTATATCTATGATAAAGCTGGACAAATCTAATTTTACGGAAGAGCAAAACGATGCCTATAATTCGGTAAAACGACTAAACTTTTTAGCCTATAAAACATCCGAAACAGATACAGACATAATATATAAAGAAGAATTAGCTACGGTTAAAACTATTTTAAATGATAGCAAGTACACCGATCTTATGGAATTTAGCGATAAAGGAAGAAAAATTATTGTTAAGTATATAGGTACAGATGATGAAGCCGACGAAGTCGTTGTTTTTGGAAGTGCTAAAGAATTAGGTTTCGGTATCGTTCGTGTTTTGGGGGATGATATGAGCCCAGATAAAATGGCGACACTATTTACGGCATTACAAGGTGCCAATGTAGACGAAAGTCAAGTACAAGATATTATGAATTTCTTTAAATAATTTATAGTAATGTTAATATAAAAAAAGGAATAAGGTTGTTAAAACACAGTGTATAACACACAAATACTTTTAAGTACTTTGTTCTTTTAAAGATTTTCATCCCTACTACAAATGTAGGAAACTAAAGAGGCTGTTTGAAAATTGTCATTCAGAGCGTAGCGAAGAATCTCTTACTTAGGTGATAGATTGCCACAGTCGTACCTCCTTCGCAATGACACTAAATTTGAATTTTCAAACAGCCTCTTTTTATGTTAAATCATTTTGGTTTTCTATATCTTTTTCTGTCTTTTCCTTCGGGTTTAGGTTTACATAAAGTAGGTTTGCAACAATAGCAGAAAATATAAGTGTGAGAATTGTTAAAACAATAAAATTCTTTAAGATATCTAAAATACCGGCAGCAAATACACCGCCAGCCATAAGACCACAAAGTAATAAAGACTGTTTATCGTTTAACATATTTTCAAATTCCTGTATAATTGCTAGGAGTAATACGTTTTAATTCTTCTTTTATTGTATCCGATACATCTAAAGTGTCAATAAAATTTGAAATAGAGTCTTGATTTATAGTAGCGTTAGTTCTGGTTAAACCTTTTAAAGCTTCATATGGGTTAGGATATGCTTCACGACGAAGAATAGTTTGAATGGCTTCTGCAACAACTGCCCAGTTATTTTCTAAATCTTCTGCAAATTTAGATTCGTTTAGAAGTAATTTATCCAGACCTTTTAAAGTAGATTTAAAACCAATAAGGGTATGGCCGAAAGGCACGCCTACATTACGTAAAACAGTACTATCGGTTAAATCGCGCTGTAATCTGGACACAGGAAGTTTTGCAGATAAGTGTTCGAAAATAGCATTCGCAATACCTAAATTACCTTCACTATTTTCAAAATCGATAGGATTCACTTTATGTGGCATGGCAGAACTACCAACTTCGCCAGCTTTAATTTTTTGTTTAAAATAATCCATGGAAACGTAAGTCCAAACGTCTCTGTCCAAATCAATTATAATCGTGTTGATGCGCTTTAACGTATCGAATAAGGCAGCCATGTGGTCGTAATGTTCTATTTGAGTTGTTGGAAATGAATGGTGTAACCCTAGTTTTTCCTGTACAAATTTAGAACCAAATGCTTTCCAGTCTATGTTTGGATAAGCCACATGATGTGCATTAAAATTACCAGTAGCACCACCAAATTTAGCAGCGCTAGGTATATCGTTTAATAAATTGAACTGTTCTTCCAAACGTGTTACAAAAACTTGAATTTCTTTACCTAAGCGTGTAGGAGAAGCCGGTTGACCGTGCGTTCTGGCAAGCATGGAAATAGCAGCCCAATCTTTGGTTAATGTTTTTAACTTGTTTAAAACATTTAAATATTCAGGAATATAAACATCGTTTGTAGCTTCCTTAATACTTAAAGGAATAGCTGTATTGTTAATATCTTGAGAAGTTAATCCGAAGTGGATAAACTCTTTGTATTGCGACAAGTTTAAAGCATCAAATTTTTCTTTTATAAAATATTCAACCGCCTTAACATCGTGGTTGGTAACACTTTCTATTTTCTTAATAGCTAAAGCGTCCGCTTCAGAGAAATCTTTGTAGATGTTTCTTAAATCATCAAAAATAGCAGTATCAATATCTTTAAGCTGGGGCAATGGAATTTCGCAAAGCGCAATAAAGTATTCAATTTCTACTAAAACACGATATTTTATAAGTGCTTCTTCAGAAAAATAAGGGGCTAATTCGTTAACTTTACTTCTATAGCGTCCATCAATAGGAGAGATGGCATTTAATGGTGATAATGACATTGTTGTGTGTTTTTTTAAGAAGTTGCAAAGATACGTTTTTGATTTACGTTTTAAGTATTTGGTTTGCGATTTTTTAAGAAGTTTTACATTTCTTAATTTTTGACAATGTGCGTTTTGCCCGCACTTTAAAACCGGCACTTTGCATTGGGAAATCGCGATCTAAAATCTGCGCTAATTCTGTGTGAATCCAATCATAATCGGTTCCGTAAAGAAATAAAGATTCCATGGCATAAACTTTGGGAGCAACTTTTTGGTCGCTAATCATCCAATCGAAACAAGCTTCGATAATACGTTCTCTATGCTCTGGATTTAAGGTTTGTTTTATCGTATTTGGGGTTTTGGAATAGTATGCTTTGGTAATAAATTCACAGACTTTGGATATAGGGCGTACTGCCGAATCGAAATGAACATTTTTAATGTTTTTTGTGAAAATTTCAAGATAAGGAACAACGGCATAAATATAATTAGCACAAACAAATTCGAAAACCCATGCCGCACGACAAGATACTTTATCGTCTACCATAAAAAGAATATCTATAAGTTTTGGAAATAAGCTCATATCGTTTAAAACCATATTGGCGTATTTCATTCGGTTTTCTCGGGAGGCATTTAAGTAGCTTAATTCTTTGTGGAATTCTTCTAAAGTCATAAGATAATTTTATCTATTTTTAGAAACCTAAAAATACCCATAATGAAAACAATAAAAAAGATATTCTTGTTGTTATTGATCGTATTTGTTGTTGCTCAATTTTTCGGTCCTGATAAAAATGCAGGCAACATAGCGTCAATAGAGGGTTTTCTTAATGAAACGAATCCGTCCGAGGACGTTAAAATTATTTTGAAAGAAAGCTGTTTCGATTGCCATAGTGATGTTACGAGGTACCCTTGGTATAATGCTATTACACCAGTTAATTATTGGCTGGCAGACCATATAAAACATGGAAAAAAGCATTTTAACGTATCTAACTGGGAAGGGAATTCTGTAAAGCGAAAAGACCATAAATTTGAAGAACTTATAGAAATGGTTGAAGAAAAAAGTATGCCGCTTAATTCGTATACCTGGACACATACCGAAGCCAAACTTACAGATGAACAAATAAATGCTGTAACCGATTGGGCTAAACAGGTGCGTTTCAAGTATAGTTTAGAGCCTAAGCCGGAGTAGTTTTGATGGTTGATGGTTGATGGTTGATGGTTGATGGTTGATAGTTGATGGTTGACAGTGTTCAGTGGTTAGTTTGTCGTGATTAGTATGGGGTTGTTGGTGTGAAGTTTTTTAAATGAATTATGATATTGTAGATTTTTAACAAAAAAACAGTTGTGAATTAGTGTCAAGAAAACTTTTAATAATTGGTTTTGTATGGCCAGAGCCTAAAAGTTCTGCGGCAGGAAGCAGAATGATGCAGCTGATAGTGTTCTTTCAAGCTCAAAACTACCAAATAACATTTGCCAGTCCCTGTGCTAAAAGCGATAATGCTTTTGATTTAAGCACTATAGGAATTGGTCAAATTTCAATTGAATTAAATAATTCCAGTTTCGATACTTTTATTAAGGAGTTGAAACCCGATATAGTCTTATTTGACCGTTTTATGATGGAAGAACAATTTGGTTGGCGGGTTGCAGAACAATGTCCGAATGCCTTAAGGGTTATTGATACTGAAGATTTGCACTGTTTGAGAAAAGGTAGACAGCAAGCCTTTAAAGATAAAAAAGCGTTTGACAGATCTTATTTGTTCAACGATACTGCAAAACGGGAAATAGCAAGTATTTATAGAAGTGATTTAAGTTTGATGATTTCTGAAGCCGAAATGGATATTCTTAAAAATGACTTTGGGGTAGACGAAAGTTTATTGCACTATTTACCTTTTATGTTAGATGGCGTTTTAGAAGAAACAATTGAAAAATTTCCAAGCTTTGAAACCCGGCAACATTTTATAACCATTGGTAATTTTTTACATGCACCCAATTATAATGCGGTATTGTATTTAAAAGAAACCATTTGGCCATTAATAAAAAAGCAATTGCCTAAAGCGGAATTACATATTTATGGTGCTTATGCTTCTCAAAAAGTAAATCAGTTGCACAATAAAAAAGAAGGTTTTTTAATAAAAGGATTTACAGAAGATGTAAACGAAGTTATGCAACAAGCCAAGGTGTGTTTAGCGCCTATAAGGTTTGGAGCTGGTTTAAAAGGGAAGTTGGTAGATGCCATGCTTAACGGTACGCCAAGTATAACGACTAGTATGGGAGCGGAAGGCATGTATGGTAATTTAAAGGCAAACGGATTTATAGAAGACGAGCCGAAGCATTTTGCTAATAAGGCGGTTGAGTTATACGTAAATGATCACCTTTGGAGGGAAAAGCAACAAAACGGATTTCAAATTATAAAGAAACGTTTTAATAAAAAGGCTTTTCAGGAAGCACTACAGCATCGTATAGAAGAAGCCATGGAAGCACTTCATAATAACAGGTTCAATAATTTTACAGGGCAAATGTTGCAATATCACAGTATGCAAAGCACTAAGTTTATGAGCAAGTGGATTGAAGAAAAGAATAAAGCAATTGATTAGCATATGAATAAAATAATCGTTTTTTTAAGTTTTATAATGGTCTTATCTTGTAAAACTGGAAAAATAACAGAGATACAAGTAGAAAAGTTAGCAGAAACCACTAAAAGCTGGAATGGCGATACATTACCTAATTATCCAACGGGGAACCCAAAAATTACGGTTTTAAAAATAACGATTCCGCCAAAAACGAAATTGCATAAGCATTACCACCCAGTTATTAATTCGGGTATTTTATTAAAAGGAGAATTAACAGTTGTTGATATAGATGATAACATTTTAGAGCTTAAAGAAGGCGATGTTATTGTAGAACTTGTAAATAAAATACATTACGGCATTAATAAAACCAATAAACCGGCAGTTATAGTGGTGTTTTATTCAGGAACTGAAGATTTGCCCATTACTGTTGTTGAAAAAGACTAGTAGTGATAAGCAAAACCAGTATAGTTTGGTTAATTTCTAAGATTTATTAAAAACCATCGTTGTAGCGTACCATCGTAAACCAGTTCTGCCGATCCTTGACCTGAAGTAGCTTCGAAACCACCACTTAATGTTATAATTCTATTTTGGGCAAGTGAAGATGTATGTTCATTTTCTAATCTAAAGTTTACAGAAGGAATGTTAAGTAGTACTATATGTCTTCCGTCTGTACCACCTGCTATACCTGTAAACCGATAGCTATTGGTTCTTCCGGTTAACCTAAATACGGTCTTATCTTGATTTACTCCACTAACTCCTAGATCATAGTCGTTAAATTCTTCATTAACTGGTCCATCGGTAACGGCTAATGAAATAATGCCGTAAGTTGCAGATCCATAAGCGTTAAGTGTACCTGCTGTTAACCCGAGGTTCGTACCAACGATAACTTCGTTTATAGTTCCATTAGCATCCGCTCCCATTAATTTGGTAGAGGTAGAAGAATTCGTATCAACTATCCTAACCGTTCCATTTACATGTAATGTATCTAATGGATTTGTTGTATTAATACCCACCTGAGAAAAGGAGATCGTAGGCAAAAGCACAAGTGCTAAACAGTATAATATTTTCATAGCAAAAAAGATTTACTGTTAGAGTGGGGCAAAACAATTAACCTTCAAATGAAGGAATAATATGATTCAAATGTAGTAAAATATTTTCAAATACTAAAGTTTAAAAAATTGTATGGTATTGTAAATGTGTTATTTAAGTAAAATATTTGAGACTTTAAAAACTCCAGATGTAGCAGTTTCGGCAATAACGGTTAAGTTGTCTTTGCTATTTATAGCGGGTTTCGGATCGATAAAATAAGAGGGTGTATTTTGGGGTACATAGTGCATTAAACCGGCAGCAGGATATACCTGCATAGACGTGCCGATAATGAGTAAAATATCGGCAGTTTCGCAAATAGAAATCGCTTTTTCAATCATAGGTACATCTTCACCAAACCAAACAATATGTGGGCGTAATTGGTGTCCTTTTTTGCATGTATCGCCTAAAACCAAATCGGTTTTCCAGTCTTGAATGTCGCTTTCATCAACAGTGCTTCTTACTTTTAACAATTCACCATGTAAATGCACCACGTTGCTGCTTCCGGCACGTTCGTGCAGATCATCTACATTTTGCGTAACGATGGTCACTTTAAAATTGTTTTCAAGCTTAGCTAAATCATAATGAGCAGCATTGGGGGCCACTTCAAAAAGTTGTCTGCGTCGTTGATTATAAAAATCCAATACCAATTCCGGATTTGCCCTAAAACCTTCGGGAGTAGCCACTTCCATAACATCATGACCTTCCCATAAACCATCTGCATCTCTAAAGGTTTTAATACCGCTCTCGGCACTCATACCAGCTCCCGTAAGTACAACAATGTGTTTTTTCATTTTATAAAAATAGTCATTATTTGCATTTCTGTGAAGACAGGAATCCACAGTTTTTTCTTAAATTCGATATTTTACCAAAACATGATAGACATAAAACTTTTAGAATATTTAGAAACTTATCTAACGGAAAATAGACAAGCACGTTTTGATGCTGTTTTGTCCCAACGTACTAAATATTATACTGTAGCCACAGAAGATGTGTATCAATTACACAACACAAGCGCTGTAATACGCAGTTGTGATGTGTTTGGCATACAAGAAGTTAATATTGTAGAAGAACGCAATTCCAAACGTATTGATAGGGAAATAGCTATGGGCGCTCAAAAATGGGTGGATCTAAATCGATACCATACGGTAAAGGATTGTATTACAGGTTTAAAGCAAAAAGGATATCAAATAGTAGCCACTACGCCTCATGTAGATGATTGTGAATTACATGACTTTGATATTACTAAAAAATCATGCTTCTTCTTCGGAAGAGAAACCGAAGGGCTCTCTCAAGAGGTATTAGATGCTGCCGATTGTTATTTAAAAATACCCATGGTTGGATTTACAGAAAGTTTAAACATATCGGTATCTGCAGCAATTATTTTACAGCATGTTACTACCAAATTAAGACAAACTAATATCGATTGGAAACTAACGGAAAATGAGATGTTAGAAAAGCGTTTGGACTGGGTTAAAAAAACAATAAAAAGTTACGATGAGATTGTTGAGCGCTTTTATAGTAAAAAATAATTTTTGTAATTTTAGATTAATAACTAACAAACCAACTAATAATGATATATATAATTCTTTATGTAATTATTGCTATTGTTGCAATATTTATTCTTTTGGCGCTTATCGCACCTAAAAAGTATCAAGTAAATAGAAGCATAGTCATTAACAAATCACTTCCCAAAGTGTTTCAATACTTAAAGCATATAAAGAATCAGGATGAATGGTCTCCATGGAAAAAGAAAGACCCAGATATGAAGCAGGAATTTATTGGTACAGATGGTGAAGTTGGATTTATAACTAAATGGGATGGCAATAAAGATGTAGGTTTGGGCGAACAGGAAATTACCAATATTGTTGAGAATGAGTGCGTAGAATCCAGATTACGGTTTTTTAAACCGTGGAAATCAGAATCGGATGCAGTTATAAAAGTTGAGGATGTAGGTGTAAACGCTACAAAAGTGACTTGGGGGTTCTCTGGAGTTAATAAAGTACCGGTCAATATTTTTATGATGCTTTATGATGTAGATAAGCATGTTGGAAAGGATTTTGAGGAAGGGTTGGCCAGTTTAAAAAAGATATTGGAACATTAATTTATAGATTTATGAAAAATAACATGGTAGGCTGGTTCGAAATTCCTGTAACGAATATGGATAGAGCCGCAGCATTTTACAATACAGTATTTAAAATAGAAGTACAAGTACAGGATTTTGGAGGCACTTTAATGGCATGGTTTCCTTTTGCTGAAGATAAACCGGGGGCTATGGGGTCTCTAATTTTAAACAAGGCTTACGAGCCTAGTGATACAAAAGGCGTATTGATATATTTTAATTCTGAAGATATTGAAAGCGAATTAAATAACGTAGAAGATGCCGGAGGGAAAGTGGTACAGGCTAAAACGCAGATTTCACCAGAGGTCGGCTATATGGGGGTTTTTGTTGATAGTGAAGGTAATAGAATAGCATTGCATTCCAGATCATAAAAATTTGTCATTCAGAGCGACTTGAGCTGAGCCTTTCGACTTCGCTTAATAAACTAAAGCCGAAGCAAACGAACCAGCCTGCTGGCAGGGAATCTCTTAACATATTTCTATCGAATTTTTATTGCACATAAATACAAATCAGGCTTTTAGTCTATCTTAATTCAAACGAATCTTAATCTTTGTAAACTAACGTGAGTTCGATTTAAAAGCAGTCTAATTTTAACGATAAATACACTAAAAATGTTACTTGTCACTTTGAGTACTTCGGCTATGCTCAGCATAAACTAAAGTCGAAAGGTCATTAAAACCTATAATTTTAAATAGGTTTCGACTTTAGCCTGTCTTGAGCGGAGTTGAAAGGCTCAACCCGACACTTGAATTAAATCACTGGCATTCAGTATAATAATATTATGGTTACGTCGAACTCACGTTAAACTATGTTTATTTATTTGTAAAACATGTTTTATGTATTAGTAAACTTTGTTTGTGATTCTATGGAGAGCTTTGATATGTTGAAAGTTTAATTTGTACTCATACAGAGAATAACAGCAAATAATCTTAAGACGTTTTATTTGTGTATTCGTGGCTAGGTATAAGTCGCTTTGAATGGTGTTTTTCTCGCTCGAGTTGGGGGGGGTGGTGAGATTCTTCGCTTTGCTCTGAATGACACCTAAGCTTAAATTCGTTTACTTCTACCTCGGCTTAGTAATTTGTATTCCTCGTAGCATTCGCTAATAGCATCGAGAATCTGTAGATCGTTAGCAGTTTGTATAAACCCTTTGGAGTAATTACATTGGCTTACAATTTCATCTAAATCAACACGATCAACCTGTAATAAAACGGTTAGCATTTCCCTGTCGAACCGTGAAGCCAATAGATTTCTAATTTCGTCGTCCTCTTTCATCTTTTTTAACTTTCGTAGTTCGTTTGGTTTTTTACCAAACATACGATGTAAAAAGTCGGCAGGATTAAAAATAGAACCCAATACCTTGGTTATAGCTCCTTTAGATCCAGCTTCGTATCCTGTGCTAGGTAATCCGGAAATACTGTAACGGTAATTATTATTTGGAGCAGGTAGTTGTGCTATATCTACTTCTAAATATCCCGTAAGTTTTAATTGGTTTACAACCACTTCTTCCAGGGCTAAGGCTAATTCGGTTAATTCAATCTTAGAGCTTCCAAATTTTAACCAGTCGTTGGTAACCCTAACTTTTATGGACTTAAAACCCAAATAGGAAAAATGCAGAGTATCGTTTGTCTTAGCAGAGATTTCAAATTCCCCTTTTTTGTTTGTTGTAGTACCGATGACCTTATTAAGGTTAACGATATTAACGTTTTCCAAAGGCATATCATTGGATGAATTAATGACCACACCTATAACTTTATTGGCTTCTTGGCTCATGCAAATAGCGGAAGTCAAAATAAAAGTAATAAAAAGTAGGTAATTTTTCATCTGTATATATCGTCATTAATTCAATAGCTAAAATACTAAACAAAATCGCAAAAGCTACAGTTTAGTCGCAATTTGACTAAAAATTAACAAAAAAGTTTAAAACAAATGTAAATTCTTAGGATTTATTATTAGGAATGAAAATGTAATAAAAGCTTAAGCTTTATTGATTTTAGTATTGTATTAGTTAATTCTTCAAAAAAACAGATAGGAATCTAGTGTATATTGTTATCGGCGTTTCTATTTCAATAGTAGTAATCTTACGGTGTAAGAATTTTATTTATATTTGAATTGATGAAAATTATCATATTGTATCTATATACATCTTTGCAATACATCAATGAATGTATGGAATCAATTTCACAAATATCAATTGAAACTCTAATCTCTTACCATAAACAAGAAGGGATTGAAGAATTGACCTATTTAACAATTCTATTTACTGTTATCATTGGAATAATTGGGTATTTGGGAACTGCTCAAAGGATAGAAAAAAGTGCTAGACTTTTAATTCTTCTTTTCTACACCGGATTACATTTTGCGATGGTAATGTCATTTTTAGAATCAATGAAAATTCATAGTGCTCTTCATGAAGAAATTAGAATTTATGTTGAAGAAAATCCTTTAGTATTTTACAAAGGAGAAAAAAGTCCGCTTTTTAACGTTCTAAAAACAATAGAACCGCATAATTTAAATAACATGAGAATTGCTGGTTATTTATTGCTTGCTTTCGTGGTCTTGTCTATCCTTAGTGTAGGTGAAAATCGAATTCTTCATTGGTCATGGTTAGTTAAAAAAAGAAAGCCTAAAAAAAAGAAACCCCAAAACCAATGACAGCAACAACCATAGACGAAGTTATAGAAAACCTAGAACAAATAATCCAACAGTCCATAAGTGAAGAAAGCACTTTTGGGTATTTCGCAGCCTTATACCAAAACGTAACCATAAATATAAAAGAAAAGCTTGGTAAAGGTTATTTTGATGATGATAAAAGA
This sequence comes from Flavivirga eckloniae, assembly GCF_002886045.1. Taxonomy (NCBI): domain Bacteria; kingdom Pseudomonadati; phylum Bacteroidota; class Flavobacteriia; order Flavobacteriales; family Flavobacteriaceae; genus Flavivirga; species Flavivirga eckloniae. Next base: position 4,857,472 of record NZ_CP025791.1, read on the forward strand.
ATGGAACAATTGGATGTTATTTTTGCCAACAGATATTTAGATGCCTATTCAAACTATAAAGTAGAAAAAGAGATAACCAAGTCATGGGAAATAGCCTTTAAATCTTCAACAAATAGTATGTTAATCGTGTTGCAGCATTTATTATTGGGAATGAATGCCCATATAAATTTAGACTTAGGTATAGCAGCTTCTCAAGTAACAGACGATAAAACTATAGCATCCCTTGAACCGGATTTTAATAGGATAAATGAATTGTTGGCTACATTGGTAGACGAGGTTCAAAAAGATTTAGCAGAAATCTGGCCTACTTTACTTAAAATCTTAAAGTTCTCAAAAAGAGTAGATGACTTTTTAATAGATTTTAGTATGAAATTCGCAAGGAACAAAGCTTGGGAATTCGCAAACGAATTGGTTAAGAGTAAAGAAGTGGAAAAGGAGAAGCTGATTGAGCTAAAGGACAATGAAGTATCAAAACTATCTGAAAAAATAATATATCCCGGTATTTTAGTAAAGCTGTTATTTATCATTATAAGAATAGGTGAACGAGGTAAGCCTTCAGACAAAACCAGAGCATTGGAAAAGCTGGTTGAAGATAAATTAGATAATCTTTAACAAAGCAGTTTATATACGATCTCTATCTTCGGTCGTCATAAGCTTACGGAGAAACTAAAGGAGGAATTCAATTCCAGACACAAAGTATAACATAGTTAATGGCAAAGTATAAATCTACTAGGCACAGTTTTGCTTGCAAGAAACGTCATGTTGTGAAGTTAGCTTGCAATGATAAATCATAATTATTATTCAGAATTTTGAGGGTATATACAATTTGATCAGTATATACACTTTTGTGACTTCTTTTACACCCTTTATTTTATTGAGTTTATTGCATATTTATACTTTGATTGGTGATGATTTTAAAAATCAATAAAAACTATTAATAATAGTATTATTTGGATTTAAGTTCAAATGCCAAAGGTTAATAAAATAAACATTTTACATGAAGTTTAGAAGACTATTTATTACAGCTATTTTTTTGCTTTTAATTTTTAATGGAAATTCTCAAAAAAAGAATGACCCATACGGTAAAGATTGGGACGAGTTAACTCAACATAAAATTCCTGATTGGTTTCGCGATGCTAAGTTTGGTATTTATGCACATTTAGGTGTGTATTGTGTTCCGGCATACGAGAGTGAATGGTATCCAAGATATATGTATACAAAAGGACACAAGGTTCAGAAATATCATGAAGAAAAATACGGAAAATTATCAGAATTTGGTTATCATGATTTTATTCCCATGTTTAAGTTAGAAAACTTTAATGCAAAAGAATGGGCTAAGTTATATAAGCGAGCAGGCGCAAAATTTGCGGGGCCGGTTGCCGAACATCATGATGGTTTTTCAATGTGGGACAGTAAAGTTAACCGTTGGAATGCCAAAGATATGGGGCCCAAACGAGATGTTGTGGGAGAACTAACAAAAGCTATTCGAAAGGAAGGTATGAAGGTGATTACTTCTTTTCACCACGGGTTCAATTTAGAAAGTTATTATGCAACCGTAGAAGGGACTCATACAGCTAACCCCGAATACGGAGATTTATATGGCAAGTTTGAGAATGAAGAAGAAGGCTATGATCGTTGGTTAGCAAAATTGGAGGAAGTGATAGATAAATACAAGCCAGACCAAATATGGTTTGATTGGGGATTGAGAGTTGTACCCTTAGAATATCGTCGAAAATTTGCTTCCTATTATTATTCAAAAGAAAAAGAGTGGGATAAGGAATTAATCATTACTCGAAAATTAGACCAACTTCCAGATGGTGTAGGTGTATTAGACTACGAAGGAGGAAGCGCTAGAGATTTAACCCCTTATTTATGGCAAACCGATCAATCAACAGGAGGGCATATTTGGTCATGGCGTGATGGCATTCATATCCGTTCAGCCCGTTCTGTGTTACATGAGCTCATTACAGTTGTTAGTAAAAATGGTGTTTTGTTATTGAATATATGTCCAGCTGCAGATGGTTCTATTCCTGGAGGTCAAAAGGAAATGCTCTATGAAATAGGAGACTGGTTAAAAGTTAATGGAGAAGCTATATATGGAACTAGGCCATGGAGAGTACGCGGGGAAGGACCTGATTTGTTTGGTAGATATGGCTACTATATGTTTCATGCAACAGCTAGGCAGAAAAGTAAAATGAATGTTCACTTTACACAAAAGGATGGGAATTTATACGCTATCTGTTTAAATTGGCCAGGTGAAGGTTTTACTTTTGATAAAATTCAGGTTAAAAAACATTCTGAGAAATCAAAGGTTACGCTTTTAGGACATGGAAATGTTGATTATACAGTAGATGGAGAAGATTTAACTATAAACCCATTTTCTTCTATTAAAGAGAAAGATATGCCGTTTAAACATGCTTATGTATTAAAACTTGAAGGTTTTGATTTAGAGGCCGAGCCTTTTTCTAAGCTTGAAGTTTTACACTTAAACGCTAATAATGCTACAACTACGGGGCGAATTATAGTTCGAAAAGGTAACAAGAAAAAAGATGGAAGTTATGAGCGTAACCGCTTATATAAATGGGATAACGCACGGGATAAGGCTTTTTGGCTAGTAAATGTAAAAGTACCTGGTAAATATATTGTTAGAGGAGAATTGGCTACACGCTTTAGGGCAGCTCGTATGGTTTTAGATAACGGTGAAGATACTTTGAAATTTAGCACCATACCAAGTCAAAATTATGGAGAAGGTTTTTTGAAAGATTATGGCGTGATTAATTTTAGTAAAACTGGTATTCAAAAGGTGGAGTTAAGATTAGAAGATTTAAATGACTTCCCTGGAATTCAGGCTTTTTGGCAATTGGAGCTGGCTCCGCTAGATTAAATGTAAACCAAATAAAGTCTTTAAAAAAGCATATTCAAAGCATATTTTAAGCTTATCGAAACCGATAATAATTTATAATTGTTATCGGTTTTGTTTGTTAAGCTCAATCTGCCAAGCCTAACTATTATACCTTTCTATTCTTTATGGATGTATTTGAGTATTAAAAACAGGTATTACCCTTTTAATTGGCGGTAATAATAATAAAACATGATAAAATGTCACTGTTAAACATGGTTTAGGTGACATAATGTCTTGTTTTTTGTATTGGTATTTGTTTTGCTTATTGAATTAGTGTAAATAAAAATTAATTTAAATATTAAAAATATGACACTTGTAAGATATCAAAACCAATTTCCGGGCTTGTTGGACAGATTGTTTAATTCTGATTTTGACAGCTTTAACAGAAGCAATTTTTCTAATACAAATACAACACTACCATCGGTAAACATTAAAGAAGATGTAGATTCATTTTTTGTTGAAGTGGCTGCTCCTGGATTCGAAAAATCGGATTTCAATATTGAAGTTAACAATGATTTGCTAACCATTTCTTCTGAGAAGAAAACAACGAATACTCCTAAAGATAACGAGCGTGTTTCTAGACAGGAGTTTAGTTATCAGTCGTTCAAGCGTTCATTTACGCTACCAGAGTTAGTTGATGATGAAAAAATCTCGGCTAAGTATGAGAATGGTATCTTATCTGTTAGTATTCCTAAAAAAGAAGAAGCAAAACCTAAACCAGTAAAGTTAATAGAGATTAAATAGTACAAATAATTTAGATAGATGTTTAATAAAGAGTTAGCTAATGGTTTTTAATCGTTAGCTAACTCTTGCTTTATATATCAAAGTCTTAATTATTATACCCTACTTTATAATTTTACAACTTTGGTTTTACCTTTAAAGGTTACTTTTTGTCCTTTCGATTCTCCTGCCTTTTTTACGATAAAGCTTTGCGGTGTTTTCTTTAGGTCAATGTAGTTGCCTTCTTTTTTTCTTATTGTTAATTTTGAAGTGTTGTCATTGTATGAGAAAATAAATTCAGCATACGCTCCTTTAAGATAGTCATTAGAAAGGTTATCGTCTTGATATAATACGAATTCTGCATTAGCACCTTCATATATCACGATTTCAATAGGCTTGTCAAGCTTCTGGGTCGAATATTGAACCTTAGGGCCTAAAGGCAAAATGGTACCTGCTTTTACATATAATGGAAGCTTATTTAATGGTGCATCAGCACTGATTTCCTTTCCTCCGGAAATAACTTTATTTGTCCAGAAATCAAACCATGTTCCTTCTGGTAAATAAACTGTTCTGTTTCTAGCTTTGTATTCGGTAACAGGGCAAACCATGATATTATCACCAAATAAAAATTGATTACCAATATCCCATGCATTTTTATCATTTGGGAATGAATAAGCCAAGGGCGTCATCATAGAACCATTGTTTTTTGTAACGTTCCAGGCGGTGGAATAAATATAGGGCATAAGTTGATATCTAAGGTTTATAAAATCCCTTGCAGTTGTTTCAAATGCTTTGCCATAGCGCCATATCTCGGTGTCTGATACATAACCATGAATACGGAATAAAGGACAAAACGTGCCATACTGAAACCATCGGGTTAATAGTTCTTTATATTCCTCACTTTTATATTGGTCTTTAAAAGTGCTTCCATTTAAGGACTTGCCATCTCGGAAAAAACCACCTATATCTGTTGTCCAATACGGGATCCCCGCCATACAAAAATTAAGACCAGCAGGTATTTGTTCTGCAAATTGCTCCCATGTAGCAGCTACATCTCCAGACCATGACGCAGCGCTGTATCGTTGCTGACCCGTAAAGGCAGAACGTGTTAAGTTGAATACTCTTTGATTGGGAAAGTGTTTCATTTTTCCTTCATATGCGGCTTTATTTACCACTAACGAGTATGAATTGGTTACTTCATCCCAGCTTCCAGCATGAGTTTGTGTCCAATCATGCGGAGGATCTTGGGGTTCTGTACCGTCTAGCCAAATAGCGTCAACGCCTATATTGTACATGGAGTCTCTTAGCACGTTAGCAAAGCCCTCTGCTACTTTTGGATTGTAAAAATCGAGATAATATATGTCGCGTGTGCTTCGTTTATGAACGAGTTTATGTTCTTCTAAACCATATCTGGTAAGTAGTTCTTTGTCTTTGGCTTCTGGCCATACAGATACCATTAAATTTAAGTTTAAACTTTCAAGCTCATCACACATGGCTTTAGGGTTTGGGTAGGTTTCAGGATTCCATGATGGTCCTTTGGTGCCTTCTCGCCAATAGTGCCAATCCTGTACAATATTGTCTAACGGAATATTTCTCTTACGATACTCTCTTGCGTTTTCAAGCAATTCCTCTTGATTGTGATATCTTTCGCGACATTGCCAAAAACCAAAAGCCCATTTTGGAAACATTGGTGCTTTTCCTGTTAACTCTCTGTAACCATCGAGAATATCTGTAGGGGTTTCTCCATATACAAAATAGTAATCAATAGCTTTTCCTTTTTTACTTGCAAAAGTCGTTTTGTTAAAGTCTGGCCCGTTAACAAATAATCGTCCTTTTGTTTGTGAATTAGAATTTTGTAAGACCACCTTATAGGTTTTTCCTTTTTCCAAATTGATTTTCCCTACATGGCAATCTGGAACCCAAATGGTAGTATAATTAATAATAGGTTTGTCGTTTATAGTTAATAAAACAGGACCATCTCTACGGTTTTTTTCAGGGTTTGGGCTTTCTACATAGAAAGCATATTCCCCTGTTGTATTTGCTGTAAACTCAGCTTCACGAATGTTGTTTTCTTCATCTATAGTTTTAGAAAATGATATTTCCTGCTCGGGATGATTAAAGTCTGTAATACTGTTATTGTTCCATAAAATACCGTAGTGATTTGTTGATACTAGAAAAGGAATGGCTATCTCTTGATTGTATTGTCGTAGTTGAATTGGAGTATTTTTCCAATTTAATATCCCACTTTGAAACTGACCTAATCCGTAAAAAGCCTCATCTCCAGAAGAGAACCCCTGATAAATAGCATTTGATGAAGGGGCTTCTGTTAATTTATGCCCTCCTTTTAGTTCAGATAGCAAGGCTTTACCGTTAGTATCAACAAATCGAATTACTCCCGATTTGTCTATATATAAAACAACTTTTTTGGTTTTAACGATGGTAGTACCATTGTCTTCGCTTACATCGAATTGGATGTTCTCGGCATTCTTGATAATCGAGAGATTATCTAATAATGGTTTGTAATCTTTGTGTTTACTTTTTACAACATGAATAAGCTCATCATTAATAACTTCAATGTTATAAAAAATGCCATTTCTGTTTAATACAATTTCGTTAGTTGCTTTTTTTTGAGCTGCCCCGAGTTGACAAAAAAACAGGACGAGTATTAGAATATGTATTCTTTTTATAATTGAATTATTTTTTAATGAAACTCTTTTTTTCATATTTAGAATAGTTTTTGTGAGTAATATTAACACCTTAATTGGTATTATGCCTCCTTAAATTGTTCTAAATGGTGCTATAATTAAATCAAAATTAGGCGAACAGTTCTGTTTAGTGCAAAATTGTAAAACCAATAGGGATAAAAGTTTACTTGGGGTCGAATGAGAATAATTAATAGAGTTGACAGCAGAATTATATTGCAAAGAAGATATTATTTATACGCTAAGAATAGCTTCTTATATTTATATTTGAAATGATAAGCCATAAATGGTTCTCAAAACGAAGCAACATTGGGCAGTGACAGAATATGTCATTTAGTAGATGGAAAAAGAAAGGTCTTGGTAAAAGAGAAAATTATTAATATTAAAGATGGTGAATATTATATCTATGATGTTTACGATTGGGAAGATTTTCCTTTAAAAAAGATGAACAATACATTTGGAGTAAAAGTTAATGCCCAAGGCAAAACAACAATTTACCAAATTACAGAATACAGACTAAAACCACGTTTTTTAACCTGGATCATGAAGGGTGAAATGAGATCTCAAGCAAGAACGGCATTAATCTCTTACAAGCATTATATGGAAACCGGATAAAAAAATACAGAACAAGCTATCATTAAGAAGAAGTATAAATCCTATTAAAGCTATCTTTCTGTTGTTTTAGCATTGCAGCATATACATTTTAAACATAAAATGTATATGCTGTAGCATTACTACTAACGTCTAGAACGTCTAGGGCTAAATGAATTAGAATTGCCAGAGTCTGAACGTCTTGGTTTCGAAGAGCTGTCGGAACGACGTCTGTCACCTCTATTTCCAGAATCAGATCTTCTTCCATCACGTTTTCCGCCTCCTTTTCTGTCATCACGTCTTTTACTGCCTCGGTTTCTGTCGTTACGCCTTCTGCCTCCTCCTCGATTTTCAGAAACTTCAACGTTAACAAAACGTCCATTATGTTTAAAGTCGGTAAAGAATTCCAGTACTTTATCTTTTAATTCATTTTCGGTATTAAAGAAAGAGAAACTATCTTTTACTTCAACTTTAAAAACGTCGTCTCTACCAAGTTGCAACTGTTCTTTTAGGAAGTCTTTTAGTTTCATCCAATCATAACCATCTTTGCCACCAACATTTATAAAGTAACGTGTAGATTTACCACCAAAATCACGTCCGCTATCCTTACTATCGCTAGAGCTTTCAGAAACATTTAAGTTTCTGGATTTTTGATAATAATTGTAGAAACGCGTAAATTCAACAGAGAAAAACTTCTTGATCAATTCATCTTTATCGGTATCCTCAAACAATTCGTTGATGCTTGATAAATGTCTATCAATTTCATGATTGATCTCTGTATTATGTATTTTATTGGCAAGCGACATTAATTGTACCTGACAAATTTCCGATCCGTCCGGAATATCTTTTTTCTCGAACTTACGTTTAATAATACGCTCAATACTTTTTATTTTACGTACTTCGCTTTTAGAAACAATCACCATAGAAACCCCTGTTTTTCCAGCACGCCCCGTACGTCCCGAACGGTGTGTGTAAGTTTCGATTTCGTCTGGTAATTGGTAGTTTATTACGTGAGTTATATCATCAACATCAATACCACGTGCAGCAACATCGGTAGCTACTAACATTTGTATTTGTTTGTTTCTAAACGATTTCATGACCAAATCACGTTGATTCTGACTTAAATCACCATGTAAGGCACCAGCACTATATCCATCTTCAATAAGTTGTTCGGCTACTTTTTGAGTATCGCGTTTGGTCCTGCAAAAGACTACCGAGAAAATATCCGGATTGGCATCAGACAAGCGTTTTAAAGCCTGGTAACGATCTCTGGCATTTACTAAAAAGTATTCGTGGGATACATTTGTAGTACTTTCGTTTTTGTTTCCAACAGTTATTTCCTGTGGGTTGTGCATAAAGTTTTTGGCAATAGCCGCAACTTCTCTTGGCATGGTTGCAGAAAACAACCACGTACTTTTATCTTCTGGTGTATGCGAAAGTATATCTGTTATATCTTCTTTAAAGCCCATGTTTAGCATTTCGTCGGCTTCATCTAAAACAGCATATTGAATTTTAGAAATATCAACCATACGTCTGCTAATCATATCTTTCATACGACCAGGCGTGGCTACAATAATTTGTGCTCCTCTTTTAACAGATCTGGCTTGATCTGTAATGCTGGATCCGCCATAAATGGCTACGACGTTAAGACCTTTACAGTACTTGCCATATTGGCTCATTTCGTTGGCTATTTGCAAGCAAAGCTCGCGAGTAGGCGATAAAATTAAACCTTGGGTTGTTTGGCTATTGATATCAATTTTTTGTAGCATAGGGAAACCGAAAGCTGCCGTTTTACCGGTTCCGGTTTGCGCTAAGGCTACTAAATCGCCTTCTGAATTTAATAAAATTGGAATAGCTTTGTCTTGTACTTCACTGGGTTTTACGAAACCTAAGTCCGTAATAGCTTGTAATAGGTCGTCATTAAGACCTAAATCTTGGAATGTGCTCATTCTTGTAAAATGTATGCGATTATGTTATGTAGTGTTACATAAAGAAGCGAATCGACATACTTAAACCTAAAACTTCTAGCAACACATCCTCTCCCTGAGGAATATAAAGCGGCAAAGATACAATTTTATTTGACTTGTCATTCCCTCTAAGGAGGGAATCTTTTAAATTGAAGGTGTGCTGTACTATTAAACGGTATTATTACCCTGTGGACAGTTCTTAACGATCATTTTAGAGTATTAAATTGCTCCGAGTAGAATAGAGTGACTGAGTAACCGACATAAAAAAATCCCGAAGATTCGGGATTTTCATCAGAAGAATTAAAAACTAAATACATTCTCTTTCATAGTTTGTAGCTTCTGTATCATTTGTTGGTGTTTCACCTTTGGTGAAAGACGTGTCTGATATAATCGTTAATTTATAGTCGCCATCAAAACCAGCACTTAAACCCCAATCTCTGGCAACAGCAAGATTGTAAATACCGGTTTCAGAAATATTAATGTTAGCAATAGATACGTTTTCATTTTGGGTGGTACACCCGTAATAAGTAAGTTTACCTTGAGTGAGTAAGTTTGGACCACCAAACTCACCAAAATCGGCAGACAGATCTAATGAAACAACAGATTTACCCGTAATATTTTCAACACTTATAGATATTCTGCTCCCTTCTTTAAATTCGAATTGATAAATATCTTCGCAGGTTTCAGACAAATCGCAATTCCATGTGTCTGTGGTTTCGAATAATGTTATGCCTGGATCTATTGGAGCATCATCGTTTTTGGAGCAATTAGCAAAAAGGATTACCGATAATACTATTAAAGTTTGTTTAATTTGTGTTCTCATGACTGGATTAATTAATGATTTACACGCTTATATCAATAAGGTCATGAGAATGTTACCCATTTTGGGCAAAAAAATATTTTTTTTGAATTTTTATTAGTGAAACTCTATTTTGAAAAGTTGCCAAGCAAAGCATTCAAAATAGCAAGTAGAACTAATCCCGCTTCCTGTGCTGAACTTGTTTCAGTATCTGGCGGGATCTTAGGCCTAAGATATCGAAGCTAGCTTCGGAATTTATAAATAATATTTTCAATTGAATGCCTTGTGCGCTTGCCCCGAGGATCATTTATTGTAAATCGTTGCTTTTAAAGGGGAGCTTGTTTAGGCTCTTAAATTTTTAATTCGCTCCAACAACGTAGGGTGCGAATAGTGCATAAAAACATAAGCGGGATGCGGTGTTAAATTACTCAAACTGTTTTTAGATAATTTTTTAAGCGATGTAATTAAAGGTTCACCTTTGTAGGTATTTTTAGCATAGTCGTCTGCCTGATATTCAAACTTTCTGGAAAATACGTTCATGATTAAACCTGTAATTTCAGAAATAGGGGAGTACAGCAAACCAAAGGCAATTAGCCCAATATGGAAACTAGGGATCTCAACCCCCAAAGCATTTGATAATAAAGGATTGGATATAAAAAGCGATAAGATAAAAAGTGTTAAACCGGTTAATAAAATTGAAGCAAACAAATTGAAAATAATATGTTTCTTTTTATAATGGCCTACTTCGTGCGCCAGTACAGCAACAATTTCTTCATCGTCTAGGTCATTAATTAAAGTATCGTATAATGTTACACGCTTTTCGCTACCAAACCCGGAAAAATAAGCATTGGCTTTTGTACTGCGTTTTGAGCCATCGATTACAAAAATTTTGTCTAGTTTAAAACCAACTGTTTGTGCGTATTCAGATATTTTGTCTCGTAAACTACCAGCTTCTAAAGGTGTTTGTTTATTGAATAGCGGTACAATAAGTTTAGAGTAAAACATATTCATAAACAAAGTAAATAAGGCAACAAGTCCCCAGGCGTATAGCCAAAAATGCGTTCCTGTAACCTGATAAAACCAAATAATAAGCGCTAAAATACCACCACCAACAATAGCCATCATGAGCCAGCCCTTTATTTTGTCGAGTATGAATGTTTTACGGGTCGTTTTATTAAATCCGAATTTTTCTTCAATAACAAAAGTACTGTAATAGGAAAAAGGAATAGAAACAACATCACTGCCGATCATTATAATTCCGAAGAAAATAAGCGCAATAATAATGGCATTGTCGCTGTAGCTTCTGGCAATATTATCTACAAATTCAAACCCATCAAAAAGTAAAAATCCTAAAGTTAAAAGCATAGAAAATACAGACGTTACAATACCAAATTTATAATTTGTTGCTTTGTAATTCTGTGATTTTTCATATTCGGTTTCATCATACACATCTTGTAAATCTTCAGGAAGTTTATCTTTAAAGTGTTTTGCATTTAAAGCGTCCAAAATTTTATCGATTATAAAGTTGATAATCAATATGGCAATGATGATGTAGAATAATGTTGTTGATGTCATATTATATTTTTGCTGTCATTCTGAGGAGCAAAGCGACGTGAGAATCTGTTTATTGTAACTTCAATTTTACAAATTACTACGCGCTATTGCTTTACATTCTTGATGACATTATTATTTAAATTTCAAAACCCCAAAATTACTCAATTGGATTTTGTTATTTGTATTTTGATTATTGCAAAATTTTCAAAGAAAATTTCGTTGTCTTTTGGCTTCAAAAATAAGGATTCCTGCTGCAACAGACACGTTCATGGAGTCTATTTCACCTTGCATGGGAATAATAATGTTTTGTGTTGAGTTTTTGAGCCAGTCATGACTCAATCCGGTAGCTTCTGTGCCAACAACAATAGCAGCAGATTTTGTAAAGTCTTGGGTATGGTAATTAACAGACGCTTGTAAGGCGGCGCAGTAAATATTAATGTTTTTTTCTTTTAAAAAGGCAATAATATCAGAAGTCGTGCCTGTAGTAATTTGATTTGTAAACAGACAACCTACACTAGACCTTATAATATTGGGGTTGTATAAATCCGTTTTTGGATTAGCGATTATAACAGCATCCACATGAGCCGCATCGGCAGTTCTTAAAATAGCACCGATATTTCCAGGTTTTTCGGGTGCCTCAGCAACTAAAACTAAAGGGGTTTCAGTATTAAATTTTAAATTGGAGATGCTATGGTTTTTACTTTTGGCTACAGCCAGAACACCTTCAGTAGTATCACGATAAGCTAATTTTTGGTATACCTCTTTGGAAATTTCAATAACGTTAATGCGTTTATTCGTTAAGTCGTTTAGTTGTTTCAAAGAAAATAATTCGGGATATATTAAAAGCGTTTCTAATTCATATTCGCCTTTTAAGGCTAATGAGATTTCACGTTTTCCTTCAATTAAAAATGTGTCGCTTTTTTTACGCTCGCGTGATTTGTCTTTTAATTGTGCGAGTTGTCGAATAAAAGGATTTTGCGTACTGGTTATTAATGTTGTGGACAATTATTTAGCTAATTTTGTTTAGACAAATTTACTATAAAAATGGTACAACGATTACTATTCTTTCTTTTCATTTTTTCATCTTTTTCTGTTTACTCTCAGATTCAAGGGCCGCCACCGGGCATTCTTGATTATTATAAATGTGATCCGGAAGGTGATGGTGTCGAAGTATTTGATTTAGCGAGTCATTTTTTATTTCCATTTAATGTCTCTGGAGAAGAGGCTTCTAATTATAATCCTTTAACTTTTTATCTAACAGAAGAAGATAGAAATAATGGCGTTAACCCGATAGCTGATCCTTCAAATTATGTGAATATATCTAATCCACAAAAAATTTATTTCAGAACATATGCTATAAACCCAGGTGCTTATGTTTACCTTGAAGGAGGTGAGTTTATTCATGCTTCACAAATTCCTTCACCAAACTTGAAAAACACATTGATTTTATGTGACGATAATGGTAATGGTTTTAATACTTTTAATCTATCAAAAAGCAGAGAAGAGATTTTAGCAGGACTTGATTCAGGTATTTATAATTTAAATTATTACGAAACATTAGTTGATGCCGAAAATGAAGTTAATAGGATTACTAATGTAACTTCTTATAATAATAGTACTAACCCTCAAAAGGTTTATGTTAGAGTTTTAAATAGGTTTGATGAAACTTGCTATAGTATTGTTGAGTTAGATTTGAAAGTTCAAGGTATTTGTCAGGATTTGGAAGTCTTTTTATTGCCTTTATTACCACCAAGACCTGGATTTATAAATGAATATCGCTTGTATGTAAATAATCTAAGAGACGATTCCAGCATATCGGGTAGAATTCAATTTAACTATGACTCTTTTTTAGAATTAATAAGTGTTACAGAAGTAGGGGCAGGAAAAACTATAACTAATATTTCTAATGGTTTTTTTCTGGATATAGATAATTTAAGCCCCAATAACTCCACGTATGTCTCTATAAATATAAAAACACCAATCTCTGTACCATTAGGAACAGTTTTGGTTAGCGAGGCTGTATATTTAGGAACAGACTATAATTTGAATAACAATTATTCTAGATCGACTCAAACAGTAGTAGGTTCATACGATCCAAACGATATTACAGAGTCTCATGGTCCAGATATTCTTTACAGTGATTTTAGTAATGATGATTATTTGTATTATAGGGTCAGATTTCAAAATGTTGGAACTGCAGATGCTATAAATGTATCTATTAATAATATATTAAATGCTAAATTAGATAAGTCTACCATTCAAATGCTAACCGCAAGCCATTATCATGTTTTTACAAGAACAGATAATCAACTAAACTGGAAATTTGATAATATTCATTTGCCAAGTGAAGATATGGACGAGCCCAATAGTCATGGTTACGTATATTACAAAATAAAACCTTTGGCAGGCTACAGTATTGGTGATATTATTCCAAATACAGCAGAAATTTACTTTGATTTTAATCCAGCTGTTGTAACCAATACATTCAACACAGAGTTTACTACAACTCTTAGCAGTAAAAGGTTTAATAAGGCTGATTTTTCAATCTCACCTAATCCTGCAACAGAAATGGTTGAACTAAAGTTTAATAAAATTGCTACTAATGAAGTACATGTAAATGTTTACAACATTCAAGGAAAGCTGATATTAAACACCAACGATACTTTACAAAATAATGCCATACACATAAATGTTGCTTCTTTAGAAAGTGGTATGTATTTTTTAAAGATTGGTGATGGGAAAAATGAAGTTACCCAAAAATTAGTTATAAAATAGGTAAACATAAAAACACCCTTAAAAACTGGGCTATTTTCATTCAGAGTGGCTTATGCTGAGCCTTTCGGCTACGTTCCAAGATAAACTAGAACCTGCCTGCGGCGGCTACGGAGTATTCACAAATATGGCTGCATATTAAATAATAGTTTTACACAGATAGACACTAATTTCACGAATTATCACAAATGGTTCTAAATATAGATTGTTTACAAATAAGTAATTAGAGTTTGCTTATTTGTAAATAAATATACAGAAATACAATAGAATTAAATCGGGTTTGGATTTGTTAAACAGACTGAAAGTCTGATTCGTGATTATGAATAGTATGGAGATCCATCCATCATATTGAGGTTTTATTCGTGTAAATTTGTGTCATTCGTGGCTTGATTAAAAAGATGTGGGTACACCGTAGCTGCAGCAGGCAGGGCTTCTGAATGACACATAAAAATAAGACCTTCTTTTATTGTAATGTACTATCTTCGCGCCCGACTTAATTCAAAATAATATAAAATGAAAAATTTATTTCTAGTAGCAAGCTTAGTTTTGTTAGTTTCCTGTAAAAAGAATACTAAGGAAACCGTTAACTATTCCGAAGAACAATTAGATGTAACAACTAGTGTTTATCCGGAAAATATATCAAAAGTATTTAATGCCCATGGCGGTATAGATGCGTGGAATAAGATGCAATCTCTGGTGTTTACAATGCCTAAATCGAGTGGAGACGAAATTACCACAACCGACTTAAAGGATAGAAGATCCCTTATTGAAATGCCAAAGCACACTCTTGGTTTTAACGGAAAAGATGTTTGGTTACATTCTAAAGACACTACAACTTATAAAGGTTATAATGCCAGGTTTTACTATAATTTAATGTTCTACTTTTATGCGATGCCTTTTATTTTGGCAGATGATGGGATTATTTATAACGAAGCCAAGCCATTAGAGTTTGAAGGTAAAACATACCCAGGTATTAAAATTGCGTATGAAAGTGGTGTAGGGGAGTCTCCAGACGATGAATATGTGTTGTACTACGATCCCGAAACTTATAAAATGACCTGGTTGAGTTATACCGTTACATTCTTTTCAAAAGAAAAGAGTAAAACATTTAAATTTATAAAGTATAGTAATTGGCAAACTGTTGAGGGGCTGTTATTACCGGAAACGTTAACTTGGTATAAATACGAAAACAACTTGCCAACTACACCTCACGACGAGGGCGTAAAGTTTACAAACATTAAGCTTTCAACCGAAAAACCAAGCGACGATCTTTTTAAAGTTCCAGAAAATGCAACGCTTATAGAGTAACCTTATAAGCTTTTGGTTTCAAAATAATTAACCAATAAAGCTACGACATAGCTATAACTCTCCAAGCCTTTATTTTGATTGTTGGCTTTTAAAAAGTTACTATAAAACAATTTAAATAAAGGCTCGGCGGGGTTTTCATGAGCTTCCCAAAACTTACGAACCTCTACGTAGTTTTTCAAAATACCCTTGTTAACATCTACTACCATGTCTTCGTATAAACATGGATCTCGTCTAAAGATTTCATTTAAGCAAAAACGCAGCCCAAAAGTATACCCTGTATATCTAAAATAGATATCATCATGATTTATAGCAGCCATGCATCCAATAAAGTTAGCTTCATTTTCGGCAGCATAGCCCAATTGGTGCGCTATTTCATGAGATGCTGTGGTTGGAAACTTATAAATAGGAATTAATCCGTCAACCTGAGCTTCGTTGGTAAACGGATTTAAATAACCACTAAAACCCATATAAGTCAAGGGATAACTGTATAAGGATTTTTTTATGCTCTTCGGGTTGTATTCCAAATGCGGAAAAATCTGTTTTAAATTTTCATAACCCGCAGGAGCCATACTTAGTACTTCACTTTTTCTAAAAGGTAAATCAGCTTTAATCGTATCATTTTTAGTAATTTTTAAATGAAGTGCATTCGATTTTTCAAGTAACTTTTCAGTAACAGCAACCAATTGTTCTGTAGTATAATCATTCGCAATACCCAAACTTTTATGTAATGGCAGACGGTAGTAATTAAAACCCCAAAACAAATGAAAAGCAAAGTACATTACTGCGATAGCAGACAGCACATCAATAAACCATTGTTTGGTGTCCTTTCTTAGTCTTTTTCTATTTTTATAAAACCATCGAATAATATAAATAGCAGAAAGCGTATAGATTAAATCGCCAAACGAAAAAGGCATCCAACCCAGCATATATCTAAACATTTTCGAAATAAAAGGATACATTCCATTGCTGTAAAAACGTTCTGTGAACTCAGGGTAGTAAGATAGCCATGTAATCAATAAATATTGTGGAATTAGCGATAACGCCAGTAAGGTCTTTTTCTTTTTCAACATATACCAAAAATAGTAAAAATTAGTACCCATTGGTAGTTGTTTTTTTATAAAGGTCTGTTCCTGCTTTACACTATATCTTTTTAAAATATCTATAACTACCAAAGCAACTTTAGGGCAAGATGTGGCAATCTGCTAAAAAAATACTAACGGTTTTGCTTTTATTTTAAAAAGGATGCCGTTTCAATCAGGAGTAGCTGCCAATGTCAGAGCAATTTTGCTACCTTTGCACAACTTTATAAATAATACTATGAGTACAGAGATAAGACAACTTCAACCCCAACAACTTTGGAATAAATTTGCAGATATTAATGTTATACCTCGCGGTTCTAAAAAAGAGGCCCGTATTATCGCATTCATGAAAGAATTTGGTAAAAATCTGGGTCTGGAAACCATTGAGGATGAAGTTGGAAATGTTATTATAAAGAAGCCAGCAACACCGGGTATGGAAAATAGAACGACCGTAGTTATGCAGTCGCATTTAGATATGGTGCACCAGAAAAACAGCGATACCGAGTTCGATTTCGATACTCAAGGCATCGATATGTTTATAGATGGTGATTGGGTACGTGCAAAAGGTACAACCCTTGGAGCAGATAATGGCTTAGGTGTTGCTACTATTATGGCTATATTGGAAAGTACTGATATTGAGCACCCAGCTATTGAAGCTTTATTTACTATTGATGAAGAAACTGGGATGACTGGAGCTATGGGCTTAAAAGGTGGTTTGCTCACAGGAGGTATTCTTTTAAATTTAGATACCGAAGAAGACGATGAAATAGGTGTAGGCTGTGCCGGTGGTGTGGACATTACAGCAACTAGAAGTTACAACGAAGAAGAAACTCCAGAATTTAAAATTGGGTATAGTATTGAAGTTAAAGGTTTACAGGGTGGACATTCGGGAATGCAAATTCACGAAGGTTTAGGCAATGCCAATAAAATAATGAACCGTGTGCTGTTTGATGGTTTTGAAAACTACGGACTAAGAATCTCTGAAATAAACGGTGGTGGTTTACGTAATGCGATTCCAAGGGAAAGTAAGACCGTTGTTGCTATTGATGCTGTACATGAAGATGCTTTTTTATTAGAAATGGCTCTGGTTTCCAACACCATTAAAAAGGAACTTAAAACCATGGAGCCAGATTTAGAAATTAGTATTTCTAAAGTAGATACACCAAAGCTTATTATGGACCTGGGTGTGCAAGAAGGGGTGACAAGAGCAATATATGCAGCAATTAATGGTGTGTATCGTATGAGTGCGGATATTCCAGATTTGGTGGAAACCTCCAATAATATAGCACGTGTTATAATAAAAGACGGTGCTATTAAAATAATGTGTTTAACACGTTCGTCGGTAGAGAGTTCTAAAATGGACTTAGCGAATACACTTCGAGCTACTTTCGAGTTAACGGGTTGTGAAGTGGAACTTTCGGGAGATTACCCGGGATGGACACCAAATATGGACTCGGCCATTTTAAAGGTGATGACAAAACTTTACGAAGATTTAAATGGCGAAAAACCTCATGTGGCGGCTTGTCATGCTGGTTTGGAATGTGGTATTCTTGGCACTAATTATCCAGAAATGGATATGATAAGTTTTGGTCCTAATATTAAAGGAGCACACTCACCAGACGAGCGCGCTCAAATTTCATCAGCTCAAAAATATTGGAAATTTGTATTGGAGATATTGAAGGAGATTCCTGTTAAATAAGGTTGGTTGAAACGGAATATTTTGTTTAACGGTCTCGTGTATGAGTAGTAGCGGTGTTCTACTCAAAAACCTTTCGGTTTTGCACTGACCTTTGGTTTATATTTATACTTTCAATTTAAAACCTCCTAAAAGGAATTTATATGGAATTGCTCTCATAAGCCTTCCTCTTACTTTTATTTTATTTCCATATAAATCTAAATATCCTTTTGCTGCAAACATAGCATGGCTTTTAGTCCAAAGAATCATACCAATATCTTCTTTAGCTCTTTTTCTGAATTTCCCGCCAAAAGAAGGTGTAACATGATTTTCTAACCCTAAAAGTTCATAGACACTAGGTGTATGGGTGCCATCGTTTAGGGTCTCCAAAGCTAGTTCAAAATCTTCTGGATAAATCGTTCTTCCTAATCTAGAATTATAATCTCCTTCTTTCGCAATCATTTTACACATTGAAGCATAACATATATGTGCAAACTCTCTATACTTATTATAAAGTTCTATTGAAGCACCATCTTCTTCATAGTCTCCAAGAATAAAACTCGCATCTTTTTTTACAAGTGCCAGTTCATTATTAGTGAACGAAATTTGGGCGCTATTTTTTAAGGTTACTTCATAAATACCGTCATTAGAGGTATAACTAATAGCTTCTTCACCATAAGTGTACATTGCTGCTTTAATAATGGCAATTGAAGCACAGTTACCTTCACGTTCTCCTTCAAAGTCTTTACCCTGATAAAAAGCTGTAAAAATAAATTGATTCTTTTTCATGTTATTTATTGCTTTAATTGTGTTATAATTTTTGTCGTTTAAATTACTGGCAATGCAAAGATAAGGTTCCGTTTCAATGAACTTTATCTTTTGTTAAACTAATATATACGAAATTTTTTACAAAATCAAATAGGAGAATTATATTTAGAATACAGGATTATACCCAGAACTTTCGAGTGAGCATAAACCATATGAATATACTCAAAAATATTGGAAGTTTGTATTGGCGATTTTTGAAGGAGGTTCCTGTTAAGTAAAATTAGTTGAAACGGAATGTTTCGTTTAACGTGTTTGTATAAGATTAGTTGCGTGTTTAAGCACCTAATTTAGAAATACAAACCGAATAGAAAACCTGTAAGTATTTTCTTTTGTAAGTAATCTAGACTAACAATAAATTGTATACGGTGTTACCCAACGTTTTTTTTATTATTCATACAGTTCGTTAATATTAATATTCTTTTCGTCTTTCAGATAATTTCTTACAAGATTATTATAGCATTCTAGATTGTCATAAACCTGACAACCAAGTTCGAAGTTTTCTATTCCGTATTTCTTAACATTTTTCGATAAATTTCCTGAACCAACAAGTCCACCAGAAAAATACTTAATCTCCTTATTTTTTAAATCAGCTTTAAATCGGTTTGTTATTTTTTCGCAATCCAATTCGTGATATTCAGAAAGTCGGTTTTGGATTTGTTCACTTTCGTAGATTTGAGCAATTAAGTATAGATTTAGAACTAAACAAATTCCAAATGCTCCAATCATTATTTTGGTCATTAAATTCCGCCAATTTTTATTGAAATAGTATAGTCCAACGCATAAAATTCCAATTCCAAAAAATACTTTAGCGTATTCCAATTCGCCAGGATTAAAGCTTGTCTCATTATAAGCATTGTACTTGTTATAAATAGACAATCCAAATGCTGAAATTCCTAAAATCAGAAGTATGTATTTTGTTCTAACGTTCAATTTTTTTCAAATGTTGGGTAATGCAAAGATAAAGTTCCTTTTCAATACTGAAACGAGTTCAGCACAAGTGAGCTTTATGAGTTGTTAAACGAAGGTAGACGAAATTTTTCACAAAACTAAGTAGGAGAATTATATTTAGAATACAGATTATACCAATAACTTTCGGGTGAGCATAAATCGTATGAATACGCTCAAGAATATTGGAAGCTTGTATAGGAGATTTTGAAGGAGATTTCTTTTAAGTAAAATTGGTTGAAACGGAATGTTTCATTTAACGGTATCGTGTATGAGTAGCGGTGTTCTACTCAAAAACCTTTCGGTTTTGCACTGACCTTTGGTTTATATTTATACTTTCGTTTTATAACCTAAACCGCTGTTACTTATACACAATTTTAGGTGCAGCCTTATTCATATTTCTTTCTTTTCTCATCGATAAAATCTGCGGAAATGTAATAAATGTTTAATTCACCGTTGTCTGAAGTTTGATGCTTTTTTCTAATTTTCTCTAAGTTCTCGTTTGCTTGAGATGGATATTCACTGTTAATACGGTTACTAGAAAAAATAAAAAACTTCCCGTCTAAAGTCACATATGGGCACATTTCGTGAGCTTCTGAATTTATAGGTTCGCCTAAATTCTCAGGTTTTGTCCAATCTTCTCCAATTTTATAACTTATGTACAAATCTCCCTGTCCAAGACTATTGTTATAACCTCGGAATATAATATAATCCTCCTTAGGTGAAACAAAAGGATCTCCCTCTCCATTTTTACTGTTTAATGTATTCGAAAGTTTTTCCGCTTTATAGTTGCCCTCGGTGTTAACGGCTCTATACATATCACCTGTGTCCCAAATGTTAAAGTAAATATCTCCTTTTTTTGTTATTGAGCTGTAATATGCACCTTGCATTCCTAAATCAAGATATTTTGGCTCGCTCCAAGTAGAGTTTTGTTTCTCAACATACCAAATATTGGTTTTTCCCGATGAGTCTGTTTTATTTAAAGGGCGTTCCGAGGTGAAATATAATTTGTCTCCTTTTGGAGAAAACAAAGGGTCGTATTCTGAAAATTCCCCTGAAAATTTTGTTATTCTAGCTTTTGTCCATTTACCATTATCATCCAGCTTTGTATGACATATAATTCCTTTCTCGGGAGTATTAGTTGTAAAGAAAAATTCTTTCCCGTCAGGTGAAAATGTTCCATTGTATTCATCAAGGGAGCTAGAAATAAGCTCAGGGGACAATAGAATTGGAGTTTTTGTAGGCTTCATATCCATATATATGCCATTCACTTCATCTTCTATTTGGTTTTTACAACTTGAAATTGACATTAAAAGGGATAATGCAATTACGATTTTTATGCTCTTCATAGGTGATTTTCGGTTACACCTAATGCAAAAGATAAAGTTCCGTTTCAATACAGAAACGAGTTCAGCACAAGTGAACATTGTTCTCAGCAGTTTTCATTATTCTATTCTTTTAATTTTTGTCGAATCTTTGGATTTCCAAGAAATCCCTCCATTGTACGATTCCTGTTGTACAACTGTATATTCATCTTTTTTTATATCAATGTACTTTAATCGTTGAAGATAATCAGTTTTACGAGACCCCCCAATTCTAAGAGTGTAAAGCGATTTTCCTTCAGCTATCCATAAATATTTAGAATATCCGCCTGAATTAAATACATATGTTTCTTCCCAAATATTGGAGGCAGGATTAACATATCCATGAGACCGATAAGAAAATGTTGTGTCTGACATCACAAAAGTTTGTGTAAGTACACATCCTTCGATATCAAGCTTAGTTATGAGCCGTCCAATATAAACTTCAACACTATCTTTAATGGTGTATTCCTCCCATTCCCCCAAGAATGGATAGACCACTTTATGAGCATCCGAATTGCAACTGCTACTTTGGCTATAGGCCATAATTGTTTGACTCAACAAAATGTATAAAATTATTTTCACTTTCATAATCGATTATTTATTCACTTTGACATCATGTTCAATTGCTGAGAATGCAAAGATAAAGTTCCGTTTCAATACTGAAACGAGTTCAGCACAAGTGAGCTTTATCGGTTGTTAAACGAAGGTAGGCGAAATTTTTTGCAAAATCAAGTAGGGGAATTATATTTAGAATACAGGATTATACCAAGAACCTTCGGGTGAGCATAAACCATATAAACATGTCTTTTAGTACTTTTCTAAGGCCTATTTTATATTTTTTCTCTTCATTCCAAAAAGAAACCTTATTGTATTATTTGGACGAATAAATAAATGATAAACGAGAAAAGTAATGGCGAAACATATAATTAATAAAAACAAAAGCTTTAAAGAAATATTGTCTTTAGTTCTTACTACATAAAAACCTACAATTACAATTACTGTTTGATGTAAAATATAAAAGGGGTACACAGCAGTATTCATATAATTTAAGAGTTTACTACTTTTATTTAAATATTTTTTACCATAACCTAAAAAGGTGAATACCCACATCCAAGAATTAAAATTTATAATACCAATAAAAAGATAGGTTTGGGGTTTTTCAATCCAGTTATCCCAAACGTCAAATGGTTCCCAACTATTCCATCTTAAGATATTAATTATTAAGATTGACAAAAAAGCAAAACTTAAGAATAAATGTCTTTTTGTTTCAATAATTGTCATTATTTGTTGAAATCTAAAAAGTAGTAATCCTGCAATAATGAAAAATATAAAAAATGAATGCCTTCCCCAATCATTTATTAAATCATATGTAGTTTTATAATAAAAAGATAGAAATGTGCAAGGAAGAATTGCTATTAAAATGAACACAAATATGGAAACGGGTTCTTTGAAAAAAGAACTTAAAGCTTTAGTTATTCGATTGTTTTTCTTTAATAATAAGAATAATGGAATTGATAGGATATTATAACAAAATAAATAGGGGATAAACCATAAATGTAACCAGTGAAAATTTCCATTTGGCCACCATTTAAACTCTAAAAAAGATTGATAAAATTCAAAGTAGCTTTGGTCAATCCCTTCTAATTTTCGTTCAAAATATATTTGGGGAGCTACAAGGATAAAAGTCCAAATAATTGTAGGGATTATTAAACGTATAAATCGTTGAATAGTGAATGCTTTCCAATTTAATCGTAGCATAAGAATATAAGAGATGTATCCCGAAACAAAGAATAGCAAAGGCATTCTAAAAGATGCCATCCAATAGTTAATTTCTAAAAGCACATTACTTGTTTCTTTATTTTTGATATGCCAACCCCATTCAGCCACAAAAACCATAAAAACGTGATAAATAAACATCATTATAATGGCTATAACTCTTAAAAAATCAATGTAATAATATCGTGCTGTTTTCATTTCTTGTTTTTTCAACAAAAATAGATTTACAACAATACATAATTTGTTTTTTGTGATGAAAGACAAGGTTTTGTGACTATAAACAAGACTATGAAATATTTTTCATTGTCTTGTTAAAAATCTTAATCATATTTCTTGAAACGGGCACAACAGATTCATTAATTTGAAGTTGGTAACCTTGTGCGTTTCCATTGATTTTATTTACGTAATTACAATTAATTAAATAAGAACGATGGGTTTTAATAATGTTTGGATATGTTTTTAAAAGAGCATCTAAACTTTTTAATGTAGTTCTTATTAGTTTTTTCTTTGGTTTTTCTTTATCAAAATATATTTCTATGTAATTACCTTCTGATTTAGCATATATAAATTGATTAATATCAAATTCAAAACCTTCTATGTTTACAATATCTGTTTTTAGTTTAACTAAAGTTATTTTCTCATTAATAAAGTTATTTAATATCGTTGCATTATTGATATGTTTACTATTTAATAAATTAAAATTTATAGGAATTAGAATAACAACAAATAATGTGCCCACTAAAAATGTATTTGTTATTTCTTCAAACAAATATTGCCAAGACCAATTATTAAGGTTGTCGTAAATAATATCTCTAATCAAAAATTGAACTAAACCTATAATAAAGAAAATAAAGAAAATAAAAAGTATTTCTTTTAAAATATTCCAATTGTCTTCTTTTTTTAATTTTCCTAAAATGAATGCTATACTATAAATAACAATGGGAGGAGTTAATGCATGAATTATTGATATCCAGAAATAATTCATTTTATGTTCTGAATATTCAACATTGAAAGGCTTAAATGCAAAATTGAAAAAGAAAGTCATAAAAAAAAACAGAGCAACTATTATCTTAAGGCTTTTTCCTTTATAATAAAAAGGATAAGGTTGTAATAGAAAATGTGTGATTTTATTTTTCAAATTTGAAGTGTAACTCGTTTTTTTAGGCATTAAAGACAATGCAAAGATAAAGTTCCGTTTCAATACTGAAACGAGTCCAGCACAAGCGGGCTTTATCAACTGTTGAACGAAGTTAGGTGAAATCTTTTATAAAATCAAGTAGGAGAATTATATTTAGAATACAGGATTATATCAAGAACCTTAGGGTGAGTATAAAACATATGTATATACTCAAAAATATTGGAAGTTTGTATTGGAGATTCCTGTTAAGTAAAATTGGTTGAAACGGAATGTTTCGTTTAACGGTATCGTGTATGAGTAGAAGCAGTGTTTTGCTCAAAAACCTTTTGGTTTTGCACTGACCTTTGGTTTATATTTATGCTTTTTCTCTATGATTTAAACCACTGTTAATTATGTGCGCAGTTATCTGTTTCTTTCTTTTATTTCATTAATTATTTCTGTACTCACCCAATAAATATCCTGATTCCTTGTATAAAACAAATATTTTCCATCTTTAGTCACAACAGGACAATATTCATAATATTGTGTATTTATTTCCTTCCCCATATTGACTGCTTTTGTCCATGAACCATTCGAGTCCTTAAAACTTATGTATAAATCTCCACGTCCATAACTATCATCTTCTCTTGTAGAACAAAAAATGATATAAGATTCATCTGGAGATATAAAAACATCCGCTTCATAAGCTTCTGTATTTATTGAATTGTCAAGAGCCACAGGCTTTTGAAATTCACCATCAATAAATTTTGAGTAGTAGATATCGTGGTTGGTTTCTTTACCTTTTTCAGTAGCATGCCCATCTGATGAAAAATACATGGTTCCATCATGTGTAAACGAAATATAATATTCATCTCCATTCGTGTTAATATTTGTCCCAGTATTAATGGGTTCAGACCATCCGTTCTTATCCTTTTGGACATACCAAATGTCAACATCTTTAGGTTCTCCCAAACCATCCAAGGCTCTTTTCGAGATGAAGTATAATCTGTTTTCATCGTTAGATAAAAATGGGTCATTGAAACCATAGCGATCATGAGAGAGTATTGTTTTTGGCTTAGACCATTTATCTCCTATAAGTTTTGAATATCGGATTTCACTTTTCCCGTCCGTATCCACACCAAAATAAAATTCTGTGCCATTTGAATTAAAATATGAACCAAATTCCTGTTCTTCGGTAGAAATAAAGTTCGGTGCGAATAGTTTTGGTGTTAACCCAGGATCGGGTTGCCCCATATATTTTCCTTTCATTTCAATAGAGCGAACCTTATTCTGATCTGCTCCCAATAAAAGTAAAAACTTAGAGATTTCTTTTGCATTCAATCTTTGTGAAATTTCCAAGGCTGTACTTCCCCTTTCATTTGTGCAATTGATATCAATACCACTACTAACTAATTTTTTAATAAATGTACTGTCTTTCCTTGTCACTGCCTTTTCCATAAGCGACCCTCCGTATTTGTCTATCCAGTCATTATTGGGTTGTAATTCAAGTAACAAGTCAAAATATTCTTCGTTACCAAAATGAACTGCGATATGCATTGGGATTTTTTTCTGGAAATCTTCCCCATTGATGTTTATTTCTTTTTGAACCAGGAAATCAAAGACTTCTTTTTGCTTACAGGCAACGGCCCAATGTAATAAAGACCTACCGCGATTATCCTTTACATCTATTGCGTTATTTATTAACATACTATCCAATCTCACCAAATTACCTTGGCAAACTGTTCTATGTATGTTTTGTGCAGATACACTTAGACCGGTCAAGGAAAAAACGAGAATAAATAATGTTTTTTTCATTTTGCTTTAATTGCTGATAATGTAAAGATAAAATACCGTTTTAATGCTGAAACGATTTCAGCACAAGCGAACTTTATAGATTGTTAAACGAAGTTAGGTGAAATCTTTTACAAAATCAACAAGATAAAATAATACTTAAGGCACGGGGTCATGTCCTGAACCTCCCCAGGGATGGCAACTAAAAATACGTTTTATAGCTAACCAGCCACCTTTAAATAAACCGTGTCTTTGTAAAGCTTCTTTAGAATAGTGGGAGCATGTTGGTTGATATCTACAGGTTGCAGGCGTTAATGGTGATATAAGTATTTGATATACTTTTATCAAAAACAAAAACGGTGCTGTTAGTAGTTTTTTTAGCATTATTCTTATTCCCTCGAAGGAGGGAATCTTATTAATTATAGTTCCAATGTATCACTTCGATTCCTTTCATCAATCAAACTTCGATATTTCTTTTACCAAGTTTAATATAGACTTTGAGTAATCTTTTTTAATCGAACTTCAAACAATGAGATTCCTGCCTTACTGAAACAAGTTCAGCACATGTCGCAGGAACTTTTAATTAACCGAAAACGTAGTACCATCTTTACCATCCTTAAGCTGAATACCAACTTCGGCTAATTCGTCTCGGATTTTATCAGATAAAGCAAAGTCTTTATTCGCTCTGGCTTCTTGTCTTAGTTTAATTAATATATCAACGGCTCCGGATAGTTTATCCGTTCCTGAATCACTTTTAGAAGCATTTTCAAGACCTAATACATCAAAAACAAAAATATTGATGGTAGTCTTAAAAAGATTTAAATCTTCGGCAGACAATGTTTCTGAGCCTTCCTTAATTTGATTGATGTATTTAGAAGCTTCAAATAAATGCGAAATTAAAATAGGTGAATTAAAATCATCATTCATAGCATCATAGCACTTCTGTTTCCAGGTGTTTACATCTATTGTAGACGTTTCAGAAGCTTTTAAGCCATCTAACAAATTAACAGCATCCATTAATCTGTAAAAGCCTTTTTCGCTAGCTAATAAACCATCATCAGTTAAATCTAAAACACTTCGATAAGACGATTGTGCATTAAAAAACCTAATCACACTAGGGCCGTAAGCTTTACTAAAGAATTTATTATTCCCAGATAATAATTCGTCTGGATTCACTGTGTTTCCAGTTGTTTTAGACATACGCTGTCCGTTAAGCTCTAACATATTGGCATGCATCCAATAGTTTACAGGCGATTTTCCTTTAGCAGCTTCATTTTGAGCAATTTCACATTCGTGGTGCGGGAATTTTAAATCCATACCGCCACCGTGAATATCAAATTGTTCGCCTAAGTACTTAGTACTCATAGCTGTACACTCTAAGTGCCAACCCGGGAAACCATCGCTCCAGGGAGATGGCCAACGCATAATATGTTGTGGTTCAGCTTTTTTCCAAAGTGCAAAATCCTGAGGATTCTTTTTATCGCTTTGTCCGTCTAGCTCTCGGGTATTATGAATTAAATCGTCAAGTTTACGCTTGCTTAATTTTCCGTAGTCGTTTGTTTCATTGAATTTATGCACATCAAAGTAAACAGAACCATTTACTTCGTAAGCGAAACCATTATCAATAATACTTTTTATAAGCTCGATTTGCTCTATAATATGACCTGTGGCTGTAGGCTCTATACTAGGCGGTAAAAAATTGAAGGTATTTAGAATGTTGTGAAAATCAACGGTATAGCGCTGCACAACTTCCATAGGTTCAATTTGCTCTAAACGCGCTTTTTTAGTGATTTTATCTTCACCGGCATCGGCATCATTTTCTAAATGACCAGCGTCTGTAATATTTCTAACGTAGCGTACTTTATAACCTAAATGTTTTAGATATCTAAATATCATATCGAAAGACATAAAAGTTCTTACGTTACCTAAGTGTACATTACTGTAAACGGTTGGACCACACACATACATACCTACATAACCTTCGTTAATTGGTTTGAATGTTTCTTTTTCTCCAGTAAGTGAATTGTATATTTTAATTTGTTGATGCTGAAAAAGGTGCATAAGCTAATATTGTATTTTGTTAAGTTGCTTGGCGTTAAGCTTTCAAAAAATGATTTTTTAGAGCATTAATCTTATTGGTTATTGATTCCACCTCTAATCTAATATTTTTATAGCTTTCTTCAGAAATAAAATTAAATTCTTTTGAAATTATTGATTGATTTAATAGTTCTAAGGTAGAACTATATGCTATTGTCATGAAGTGTGCCTTATTTTTATTTGCAAGCCTCACCGTTCCCTCAGCAATATTTGAGGAAACCGAAACAGAGCTTCTTCTCATTTGGGAGACTAATCCAAATTTTTCTTCATTTGGGTATAAATCTGTTATTTTATAAGTGTTAACAGCTAGCTGAATGGCCTCTTTCCAAACTTCTAGTTTTTCAAATGAGTAAATATGCATGAATAGGGTTAATTGGCAGTTTAACAACAAGCAAAGAACTAGAATTTTGTATCTAATTTTATATAGTCTAAAAATTCTCTACGAGTTGCTTCTTCTTTAAATTTACCCCCAAATTCTGAAGTTACCGTACTACTTTCAATATCTCTTATGCCTCTGGAATTAACACACAAATGTTTTGCATCTACCACACAAGCAACATCTTGAGTTCCTAAAACCTCCTGAAGTTCTTTTACTACTTGTATGGTTAATCGTTCTTGAACTTGCGGACGTTTAGCAAAATAATCGACTATACGATTCATTTTAGATAGCCCGACAACAGTTCCGTTAGAGATATAGGCGATATGCGCTTTTCCAACTATAGGCAATAAATGGTGCTCACAGGTTGAATAAACAGTAATGTTTTTCTCAACAAGCATTTCACCATACTTATATTTATTTTCAAATGTGGAAGCGCTTGGTTTTCTTTTCGGATCCAGTCCACCAAAAATTTCATTAACAAACATTTTGGCAACACGGTTTGGTGTACCATTCAAACTATCATCGGTTAAGTCAAGACCTAACGTTTCCATAATATGACGCACATCATCCTTAATAATGTCTATTTTTTCTTCGTTAGAAAGTTTAAAGGCATCATTTCGTAATGGTGTATTTGAAGAAGTTCCTATATGGTCATCTCCTAAAGAATCGAATTGTTCGATGTTATTTTCAATTTTCATTTAGCTAAAAAGTGATGTTTTTGATCTGCAAAGATAAGTAAAACACTTTTGTTATGTTTTGTCTTAACAAACAATTAATTATTGGGAATTCTATGATAATATAAATCAAGGTTGCCTTTAAGTTTTATGTTCAATTTTTACCTAAACATGAGGAGTTTTCAGCAAAAAATCAAATAGTTGGTCTTTGTTTTGGGCAATTAATTACATTAAAAATCAAAAAAAAAGGTTGTCTTAAAAGTTATTGTAATTCAATATTGTCAGATGGAATTTGTCGAAACCGATATTGATTATCTGGTAATTTAAAAATATTTCGACAAACTCGATATGACGTTGAACTTACTTTTGAGACAACCTCTTTACGAAATTTCTTGAGCTATATGTGATTCTAAATATTAAAGCTTAAGGACAAAGTTATATTTGAGTTTGAATTGTCTATACTGGCTTCAGGAGCATTATCAAATTCTAAACGGTATAGTTCATTTCTAAACGACCTTTCTGAATGATCGTATGTAATATCCAATTTGGTATTTCCAAAGTTATAACCAACTCCAAAAGAGTAGCCATTTAAATCGCCAATAGTAAAGCCATCTTTATACGGGCTTTCTTCAAGACGGTATCCGCCTCTAAAACTAAATTGTTCATGTTTATATTCACCACCAATTCTATAAGTAGCAGCATCTGTTAGTCTATTGCTTATAATGTTATTCTGTTCGGCAAAATAGGTGTCTGTTGTAGGTCTAAACTTTGTTTTGCTGTAATCTTTACGAGAATAATCGAAACTAATAAGACCACGCTTTCCAAAAACATAAGCAAAACTTCCTGTGATTTTAGCCGGGGTTTGTAGTTTGTATTGCGGAAGAACATTTACAACGTCTGGATTGATAACCTGTACTTCATTAGATCCTCCCTCGTCTCTTACAGTAGCTAGGAATTGTGTGGTTTCTTCTTCAATAGTGTACCAGATAGGGGAGTTGTATGTAAGTCCAAGTCTAACTGCACTAGTTAGTTTTAAAATGCCTCCTAATTGGAAAGAAAACCCATTACCGGTAGTAGATAAATTATTTCTAAATTCCACGCTGTTGACAATAGATCCTGCGTTGTTATTATCTTCAAATAGCAAAGTAGAGCGTTCGTAGTTGATAAAATGAGAATTTAAGTTTACTCCTAAATATAAATTGTCTTTATATTGGGTTGCTAAATTAAATGTGATTTTACCATTATATCCTGTTGAAGCATAGGTATAATCATGATCAAAATTTCCAGGGCTTATATTAGAAGTGTATACTGTATTTGCATTATCATCGTTTTCTGGTTCAAGAATGAATGACTCATAACCTAAAAATGCTTGTTGATGGGAAAAACCGTTAAAAAAACCTATGTCTTGATAAGCATCACTTAGAGACTCTTCTGGTAAAGCAGATATTTGATCTAATCGTTTACCATTTGCATGATCGTAAAAGTAACTAGCTATCGAATTGTTAAAATTAGGGTCATTATCTGTGTTTGTGCCTCTGGCTATCCAATTTATGTCATGGTCGCTGGTTTTTTCGTAAGAAATACCAATTGAAAACTTTCTCCATGGAGAATTGGTATTGCTGGCAAATACAAAAGCAAACCCACCTTGGTCTATATTGAAATTAGAATCGTTGGTGCTATTTAACCCATTATAGTATTGCGTATCGCTATTAGATTCTGAATTCGATAAAGTGAAAGAGGCATGACTTCTGCTAAAAACAGCAGAGCCAGCAGGATTTAAACTTAATCCGCTCAAATCTCCACCCAGTGCTCCAAAAGCTCCGCTTAATGCCCTAAAACGAGCTGTTCCCTGTATATTATCCTGGGAGAATCTTAAGGCATCTGTAATATCTTGAGCATAAATTGTAGACATAGATAGCACACCTATGAACAGTAAATGTAACTTTTTCATATAGACTAGTATTTTTTTTCTTTTATAATTTTAACGACGTCTTCCTCCACTTGATGAACGAGAGCTTCTGCTACTTCCACTATAGCTTCTGCCACCGGATGATCTAGATGCAGAACTCGATCTAGAGCTTCTGCTTGGTGTATAACCTGAGCTTCTAGACGAAGAAGATGATCTTCTGTAAGTATTGCTACTAGAACTTCTGTTTGTACTTGAAGGTTGTTGTCTGTAAACAGTACTCGAACTTCGTCTTGCAGTTGGAGTAGATGACCTTCTAACAGAATTAGCTGAAGGTGTTCTGGAAGTTACTGTTCTTCTTTGTGTAGTTGGATATCTGCGGGTTTCGCTAGAATTGTAATTTCTGGAGCTATAATTTCTGGAATTGTTAACTCTGGCTGATGCGCCCGTACTGCTTCTTCTTGCAGTGTTATATCTTGAAGTAGCAGTACCTCTACCTGAATTACGTGTAGCAGTACTACGTCTGGATGTACTTAAGTTATTTCTACTTATACCTCTTGTTGTTCTATTAGATGCATAATAACTACCCCTTCTACCGGTATTATATGAAAAACCTCTTCTGCTATATCTGTTATTGGCATAGTAGCGATTACCATATCGATAGCCTGTATTGTAATAAGGATACCCCCAATTGTTATAAAATCCACCACCATAAAAAGGAGGGCACCAGAAAGGATCGTAAAAGCCCCAGTTGTTCCATCTGTTGTTCCATCCCCAGTTGTTCCATCCCCAGCCAAATCCTACATTCCAGCCATTATTCCATCCCCAATTGTTCCAACCGTTGTCTACATAGTTTATGGTAACTGTATTGCTATCCTGTCCCCAACCGGCATGGCCTTGGTAATTGTTGGGTATGGTGTCATTTTCAACATAATTATTTCCTTCGTATGAATCTATATCGGTAAAAATAGCATCATCAGAAAAAAGATTTTCGGCTTCTAAAGACTTATTTTTAAAGTGATTTTGATAGAATTTACTATTAGAATTGTTTGGAACTTCAACAACCGTTTGACTTTGAGGCGGAGCGGTTTCAACACCTACTTGTCTCTTTGTACTGCCATAAATACCGTCATCATCTGCACCTACGTATTGGTAAGAGCCACAAGAGGCTAAACCAAATAGCAAACCTAAAATGGCAACAAATGATACTTTCCCTTTTAAGTAGTTTATATATTGCATATCTCTAGAATTTTATTGTTGAACATAACAAAAATAGTTAGTTTTGTTGAACTATTTTTTTATTTAACAAAGTCACAATATTTGTGCCAAAAAAATGATATGAGTAAAAAACTTACTAGTAGAGCGGAAGATTATTCGAAATGGTATAACGAATTAGTTGTAAAAGCAGATCTTGCTGAGAACTCGGCAGTTAGAGGTTGCATGGTGATAAAACCCTATGGTTATGCTATTTGGGAAAAAATGCAGGCAGAGTTAGACAGGATGTTTAAGGAAACAGGGCACCAGAACGCTTATTTTCCATTATTTGTACCTAAAAGTTTATTTGAAGCAGAAGAAAAAAATGCAGAAGGATTTGCTAAAGAGTGTGCAATTGTAACCCATTATAGATTACAGAACGATCCGGATAAGAAAGGAAAATTACGAGTTGATCCTGAAGCAAAACTAGAAGAAGAATTAATAGTTCGACCTACAAGTGAAGCTATCATATGGAATACATATAGAGGATGGATTCAATCGTATAGGGATTTACCTCTTTTAATAAACCAATGGGCCAATGTGGTACGTTGGGAAATGCGAACACGTTTATTTTTACGTACAGCAGAGTTTTTATGGCAAGAAGGCCATACGGCACACGAAACGAAGGAAGAGGCTTTAACAGAAGCTAAGCTGATGAACAATGTTTATGCAACGTTTGTTGAAAACTTTATGGCTATACCTGTAATACAAGGTGTAAAAACAGAGAGTGAGCGTTTTGCCGGGGCAGAGGAAACTTACTGTATTGAAGCTTTAATGCAGGATGGAAAAGCATTGCAGGCAGGAACATCTCATTTTCTTGGTCAGAACTTTGCAAAAGCTTTCGATGTTAAATATGCTAATAAAGAAGGCAAGCAAGATTATGTTTGGGCTACATCCTGGGGTGTTTCTACACGTTTAATGGGGGCTTTAATTATGACCCACAGTGATGATAACGGATTGGTTTTACCTCCAAACTTAGCACCAAATCAAGTTGTTATAGTGCCAATATATAAGAGTGAAGAAGATTTAAATGCAATTACAGAAGTTGCTAATAGTATTTCAAGCGATTTAAGAGGGAAAAATATATCGGTAAAATTTGATAATAGGACAACCCACAGACCGGGGGCTAAATTTGCACAGCATGAATTACAAGGTGTACCATTACGTATAGCTATCGGACCTAAGGATTTGGAGAATGGTACTGCAGAGATAGCTCGTAGAGATACCTTGACTAAGCAAACGGTTAATCTAAATGATTTAACAGACACCATTGAAGGTTTATTAAAAGAAATTCAAGAAACATTATTTAAAAAAGCTTTAGATTTTAGAAATTTACATATTACTGAAGTAGATACTTTCGATGAATTTAAGGATGTTTTAGAAACAAAAACAGGATTTATTTCTGCGCATTGGGATGGAACAAATGAGACTGAAGAAAAAATAAAAGAACTAACAAAAGCTACCATTCGTTGTATTCCTTTAGATATGAATGAAGTAGAAGGGGTATGTGTGTACTCTGGAAAACCTTCTAAGGGTAGGGTGTTATTTGCAAAAGCATATTAATTGAAATTTTTTTCAAAAAAAATTGTTTAGCTATTGTGACATTTAAAAATAGTTGTATTTTTGCATCCGCAATGGGAACATTGCAGGTTATTTGAAAGAATTTTTAAAAGTGTTGCAAGTTTAAATATAATGTTTATATTTGCGCTCTCAAAAAACAAATGGCCCGTTCGTCTATCGGCTAGGACGCCAGGTTTTCATCCTGGTAAGAGGGGTTCGATTCCCCTACGGGCTACAATATTTTAATAATAAAAAGAACAAATGGCAAATCATAAGTCAGCGTTAAAAAGAATTAGAAGTAACGAATCTAAGCGTTTATTAAATAAGTACCAGCACAAAACGACTCGTAACGCTATTAAAAAGTTACGTGAGTTAACTGACAAGAAAGAAGCTGAGACTTTATTTCCTTCAGTAGTATCTATGTTAGATAAACTAGCTAAGAAAAATGTTATTCACGCTAACAAAGCTGCAAACCTTAAATCTGGTTTAGCTAAACATGTTGCTGCACTTTAATTAAAATTAAAGTTTAAAATATTTAAAAGCTTCTCAGAAATGAGAGGCTTTTTTTATGGTACAACTTTTTTAAGTTGTAATTGCTTTAAATAATTTAGAGTTTTATAGAGTTAGATATAAACTGAATTTCTTGAAAACATCATAAAAATGAGGGATCATTTTGTGGTTTTTCATATTGTTTTTTTCTTGTAAAAGAAAATGTTCAAAACTGATTGGTATAATTACACAAAATCTTGCAAAAGTATTAGTATTTGATTTGTAAAAATATAAATTTGCAAATCTAACAAGTCAAAAATCAAATCCTTTGGAAAATAAAAAAGCAATTAAATTAATCGATAAAATTCTAGATAATCTTGACGAAACAGGTATCAATACGGATACTTTAATCGACGATATTAAAGAATTAAGAACGTATGCTTTAGAGGAGCAAATACCATTAGTCGTAAAGGTTCTTAGGTTTACTTACGAGCATATAGAAAAGTACAATTCATTCATGATTCCTATTTTGGACGATGAGCCTACAGGCGAAGAGGAGCTTATTGAAGAAAGAGAAGAAGACTCTCCTGTAGATAGTCTTAAGTATTTACTATCTCTTATGAAAAACTTGAATAACAAAATAAACATATCGGACTTAAAAGAATATAGAAACCTTTTAATGACGTATTAATATAGAAATAAGAAGATAGTTTTCGAGAAACGATATCAAAAAAGCCTTAACATATTTCTGTTAAGGCTTTTTTTTAAGTTTAAGTCTAGTTTAGTTAAGTATGAATGCTAGCCATTCATAGAGATTAAAAACTCTTCGTTATTTCTTGTTTGTTTAAAACGCTCGTTAATAAATTCCATAGCTTCAACTGGGTTCATATCTGCAAGGTACTTACGCATTACCCACATACGTTGAATGGTATTTTCATCCAATAAAATATCATCACGACGTGTACTGGATGATGTAAGATCGATAGCAGGGAAAATTCTACGGTTAGATATTTTTCTATCTAATTGTAACTCCATATTACCAGTTCCTTTAAATTCTTCGAAGATCACTTCGTCCATTTTAGAACCAGTTTCTGTTAATGCCGTAGCAATAATAGTTAAAGATCCTCCATTTTCGATATTTCTCGCAGCACCAAAGAATCGTTTTGGTTTGTGTAGCGCATTAGCATCTACACCACCACTTAGTATTTTACCCGATGCTGGTTGAACTGTATTGTAAGCTCTTGCTAAACGTGTAATAGAATCTAAAAGAATAACGACATCATGACCACATTCAACTAATCTCTTAGCTTTTTCTAACACGATGTTCGCGATTTTTACATGCTCATGAGCTTCTTTATCGAAGGTAGAGGCAATAACTTCACCACGTACATTACGCTGCATATCTGTTACCTCCTCAGGACGCTCATCAATTAGTAAAATCATTTGATATACTTCAGGATGGTTTGCTGCAATAGCATTTGCAACATCCTTTAATAACATGGTTTTTCCTGTTTTTGGCTGCGATACGATCATACCACGTTGCCCTTTTCCTATAGGAGAGAACAAATCCATTATTCTGGTAGAAATTGTGCTTTGCTTTTCGGCAATGTCAAATTTCTGTTGCGGAAACAATGGTGTTAAATGTTCAAAAGAGACTCTGTCTCTAACCACATTAGGATTTTGTCCATTAATTTTACTGACTTTAATTAATGGAAAATATTTTTCACCTTCTTTAGGAGGTCTTACATGACCAAGAACGGTATCTCCTGTTTTTAAACCAAACAATCTAATTTGTGATTGAGAAACATAAATATCATCTGGTGATGACAGATAGTTATAATCAGAAGAACGTAAAAAACCATAACCATCTTGCATGATATCTAAAACGCCTTCACTTTCTATAATGGCATCAAATTCGAAATCAGGTTCTCTGTAACGGTTTCTTCCATCTTTGTTTCCAGTCTCAACATTACCATTTTTTTGGTTTTGGTTACGATGTTGGTTTTTTTGTTGATTATCTCGTCTTTGATGAGATTTTTGCTGGTTATCGTTTTGGTTTTTTGGTTTTTGGTTATTATCCTGTTTCTGGTTATTGTCCTGTTTTTGCTCTTCCTTATTTTGTTTAGTAGGAGTATCAGGTTTAGGAGTATTAGCCTTTTCCGGGATTTCAGCTTTTTGTTCTGTCGAAGCTTTTGCTTCGTTCTGTTTAGGTGTGTTTTTTGCTGGCGTGTTTTTAGTAGGTTTTTGAACACGCTGTCTTGGTTTTCTCGCTGGTTTATTTTCTGTTTTCTTTTCCGTAGTTTCTTCGGTGGGCGAAACAGCAGCTTTTACTGCCTTTGGATCGGCAGCTTGTTGATCTAGTATCTGATAAACTAAATCTAATTTTTTTAATGAACGGTATTTGGGAACGTTCAATTTTTTGGCGATCTCTTGTAAGTCAGAGAGCTTCTTTTCTTTTAATTGCGAAATTTCAAACATTTATTGTTTAATTGAATATATGTATAATACAAATTTTGAGTAATTCTGAAAAACGATCTCTTATTTCTGAAGAATTAACGACTTGTAATAGCGGTCGTTGAGAATTATTAGTGCAATTATACAACTTTATTTTAATTTTTAGAGGTATTTTTTTAAAAGAAACTGTTATTTTTGCTTTCAAGTTTATAAAATGATATGCTACAACGTATTCAAACAATATATCTATTAATGGCAGCAGGAGCCTCTGCTGGATTGGTTTTTGTTTTTCATTTATGGAAAACAAATGAAGGTGTTAGTGTATTTGCTAAAGATAATATGCTATACTTAGGATTGTTCTTAGGTTCAGCAATATTATCGATAATAGCTATTTTTATGTACAAAAACAGGAAGTCTCAGTTTGTATTGGGACGACTTAACATCATATTAAACTTTATTTTACTAGGATTTTTTGTATATCTATCTCTAAATTTATCTGGAGAAACGGCGGTTTCTGAGAAAGGTATTGGGATGTTTCTTCCTATTGTTTCTATCGTGTTTTTGGCATTAGCCAATAAAGCCATCAAAAAGGATGAAGATCTTGTAAAATCTGTAGATCGATTGCGATAAACCTAACATCTTAGTAGTATTAGTGCGTTAAAAACCCAAAGTGAAAGCTTTGGGTTTTTTTATAAGCCTCCCCTAATCCCTACAAAGGAGGGAAACATTCAACCCTATAAAATATAAGTGAAACATGATATATCGAAGCAGTGGGGTAGTCCTTCCCTTTGGGAAGGATTTAGGAAGGGCTTAACGTTTATTAAATTCAATAACCTCTAAATTGTCAATCTTACTACCATCTATAGTAAAACGAAGCATGGTACGTATTTTATGGAAACCGTGTTTACCAACAGCTCCAGGATTCATGTGCAATACCCCCAGTTTTTTATCTGCCATTACTTTTAATATATGCGAATGCCCACAAATAAAAAGTTTGGGTGGATTTTGTCGTATTTCGTCACGAACTCTCATATTGTAAGCATTAGGGTATCCACCAATGTGTGTTATCCAAACATCAACGTCTTCGCACATAAACCGATTATTTTCCGGGAATTCCGCTCTTGCTTTACTGTCATCGATATTTCCATAAACAGCACGTAAGGGTTTTAACCTTTTTATGGCATCAGTTACCATTAAGTCGCCAATATCGCCTGCATGCCAAACTTCATCTACTTGTTTAACATATTTTAAAATGTCGTTGTCTATGTAACTATGTGTATCAGAGAGTAATAATATTTTAATCATAATTGGTTTAAAAATCTTTTAATATATAATTAAGATTCGTGTATTCGCAGGAATAACAAAACTATCTATCTTTGCATACCATATGTTGTGTAAAATTAATATAAGAAAACAGCGTTTTTATAACTGTTGATTTAAATAATGTATGGTATTCATATAACAAAAGTATTAAATCAGATTGAGGTATTTTATAGAACTTTCCTATAACGGTGGCGCGTATCATGGATGGCAAAACCAGCCAAAAGATATATCGGTACAAGAAGTTATAGAAAAAGCACTGTCTATGCTTTTAAAAGATGCGATTGCTATTATGGGAGCAGGGCGTACAGATACAGGTGTTCATGCTTCTCAAATGTTTGCCCATTTTAATACCCAAGTTGCTTTTAATGAAACGGATTTGGTTTTTAAATTGAATTCTTTTCTACCAAAAGATATTGCTATTCGCGATATTTTTAAAGTAAAGGACGAAGCCCATGCCAGATTCGATGCCATAAGCAGGACTTATTTATATAGAATAGCGTTAAAAAAAGATGTGTTTTCGTTTAACAATACTTTTTTTGTGAAGCAAAATTTGGATGTTGACAAGATGAATGAGGCTTCAGAAATTCTATTGAAGTATAAAGATTTTCAATGCTTTTCAAAAAGTAATACCGATGTAAAAACGTATTATTGTGATATAATGAAGGCTGTATGGACACTTGAAAATAATGAGCTTCATTTTGTCATAAAAGCAGATCGGTTTTTACGTAATATGGTTCGTGCAATTGTAGGTACTATGATTAATATAGGCTTAGGTAAAATAGATGTAGAAGATTTGCACACTATAATAAAGTCTAAAAATAGGAGTGAAGCTGGATTTTCGGTGCCTGCACATGGATTATATTTAAAACAAGTAGAATATCCTAACGATATAAAA
The DNA here is from genome assembly GCF_002886045.1 of Flavivirga eckloniae. Lineage (NCBI taxonomy): Bacteria > Pseudomonadati > Bacteroidota > Flavobacteriia > Flavobacteriales > Flavobacteriaceae > Flavivirga > Flavivirga eckloniae. Next base: position 4,896,393 of record NZ_CP025791.1, read on the forward strand.
ATACATGAGTAAAAAACAAGATAAAATATTTGATATTGCCTTATTTAAGCGCCTTTTTCAATATATAAAACCCTATAAATTTGTTTTTTCGGTGTTGGTGCTTTTGGTAATTTTATTGGCAGTTTTTAGTGCGGCAACACCTCATGTAACGCGACTGGCAATAGATGATAGTATTGCGGGAGATAACCCAAAAGAGTTTCTCTTTTACATTACGATCATGTTTGCAATTTTAATTTTGCAAACCATATTTCAGCTAGCATTTATTTATTACGCTGCATGGTTGGGGCAAACTTTGGTAGTAGATGTACGTATAAAGTTGTTCGATCACTTACTGCGTTTTAAAATGAAATATTACGATAACTCTTCTGTAGGCGTGCTCATTACAAGAGCTGTAACGGATATGGAGCGTATCGCCGATATTTTCGGGCAGGGTTTATTCATGATCTTTAGGGATTTATTAACCATGGCTGTAGTTTTTGGAGTTATGGTGTATACCAATTGGAGATTAAGCTTAATCGTATTTATTATGTTGCCTGTTCTGTTATACGCAACCCGTGTTTTTCAAAAGTATATGAAAAAGGCTTTTGAAGAAGTTAGAACCGAGGTTTCCAATTTGAATTCCTTTGTACAAGAACGATTAACCGGTATGAAGATTCTACAATTATTTACCCGAGAAACTGTAGAATATGAGAACTTCAAAAAAATTAATGCTAGACATAAAAAAGGCTGGCTTAAAACCGTTTGGTATAACTCCATTTTCTTTCCATTGGCAGATTTATCATCGTCGGTAACCATAGGTTTGGTTGCTTGGTATGGTGGATTAAATGTAGTGCTGGAGGGTAAGGTTACAGAAGGAGTTTTAGTAGCATTCATTATGTACGTTCCTATGTTGTTTAGACCATTGCGTCAAATAGCAGATAAGTTTAATACACTACAAATGGGAATGGTGGCTGCTAATAGAGTATTTAAAGTTATTGATACAACTTCACAAATTGACGATACGGGAACTCATGTTGCAGAGCATTTTAAAGGCCATTTAAAATTCGATAATGTATTTTTTAGCTACGTAGAAGATGAAGAAGTATTAAAAGGAGTTTCTTTTGATGTCAATGCAGGGGAAACCGTGGCTATTGTTGGAGCAACAGGAGCCGGAAAATCGACTATCATTAACTTATTAAATCGTTTTTATGAAATCAAGGATGGTGTTATTTGTGTAGACGACATCGATATTAGGGAAGTAACCTTGGCATCTCTGCGTACCCAAATAGCAGTAGTATTACAAGATGTGTTTTTATTTGCAGACACTATTTTAAACAATATAACCTTAAACCATCCAGAGATTACCGAAGCTCAAGTACACCAGGCAGCAAAAGAAATTGGTATTCACGACTTTATAATGAGCTTGCCAAATGGTTATCATTACAATGTAAAAGAAAGAGGAGTCATGTTATCCTCAGGTCAGCGCCAGCTTATATCATTTTTAAGAGCCTATGTAACCAATCCAAGTATATTGGTTTTAGATGAAGCCACATCCTCTGTCGATTCATATTCAGAACAACTCATTCAAAATGCTACAGATAAAATAACTAAAGGTAGAACATCAATAGTTATTGCTCACCGATTGGCAACCGTTAAAAAGGCCGATAAAATTATTGTCATGGATGCTGGTAATATTGTAGAACAAGGAACACATAAAGAGTTACTTAAAAAAGAAAACGGGTATTATAAAAACTTGTATGAAGTTCAATTTTTACAGGAGGAAGAAGTTATATAGTTTAGCTTAATTAGTGATAATTACCAGTCCAGTATTAATAAAAATACATAATACATTTTTAGCACATTATATGCTTTGAAGCTTACACAATCGACTATCAATGTGATTTTGAGAACCTGTCATATTTCTCTAAAACTTTTTTCAGACTAAATGGTGATAAAAACCTATTGATTATAGAAAAAAATACCGCAAGCAGTGTGTTTAATTAGCTCTATTGTGCTTATTTTGTAGTAAGGCATCACTAAAAATTTTTAAAGACCAAATTATATCATGTATTTAAGAACAATTAAGTTACTCCTGGCATTTGTTATTAGTTTTTCTATTTACGGACAAAATGCACCCGATAATTTTAAGAATCCTATTTTATCCGGTTTTTACCCAGACCCCTCTATATGTCGTGTAGGTGATACCTATTACATGGTTAATTCCAGCTTCGAATGGTTTCCCGGATTGCCGATTCATGAAAGTAAAGATTTGGTTAATTGGAAACTTATTGGACATGGTTTATCTCGACCAACTCAAATAGATTATAAAGATGGTTTAAGAAATTCTAATGGAATTTTTGCACCAACCATTCGCTATCGTGAAGGAAAGTTTTACATTATCTGTACCATGGTAGGAGGTAAGGGGAATTTTATTATTACAGCCGAACATCCTGCCGAATCATGGTCTGACCCGATATGGATTAAAGATGCTCCCGGAATTGATCCTTCTCTTTTTTGGGATGATGACGGTAGATGCTATTACACCGGAGCAGGTGTGATTGACGGAACCAGTGGAGATTGGCCAGGAAAGAATGGTATTTGGATGCAGGAGATTAACCCGGATAAGGGTGAACTTATAGGGGAGAAAAAGCAGCTTACTTTTGGGCACGCTTCCAATGCGCGTTGGGCGGAAGGACCACATTTATTTAAAATTAATGGTGAATACTTGTTATTAATTGGAGAAGGTGGGACTGGAGAATACCACTCGGTAACCGTTTTTAATAGTAAAAATCTTTGGGGTCCTTATATTCCTAATCATGCTAATCCTGTTATGACACACCGCCATTTGAGCGATACATATGCTATAGGACAAACAGGTCATGCCGATTTGGTACAAACCCAAAATGGAGATTGGTGGAGCGTTATGCTAGCCAAACGAAAAGTAGATGGATATATAACATTGGCTCGTGAAACGTTTTTGGCAAAGGTTAAAATGACCGAACAAGAATCGGGGATAACACCAATTTTTAATCCAGGTAAAGGCTTGTTGCAATTTGAACAAAAGCGTCCGGATTTGCCATGGACTCCTGTAGCTAAAAAACCAACACAAGAAGATTTTAATAATGAAGAATTACCACTCGACTGGAATTTTTTAAGAACTCCCAAAACAAATTGGTACACCATTAAAAAAGGATATCTAGGTTTAAAACTACGACCTCAAACTTTAGAAGAACTAAAAAATCCTTCATTTATAGGTAGACGAACGTTGTACCATAATTATGAGGCTGCTACTAAAGTTCATTTTAAGACTAAAAAAGCTAACGAAAGTGCAGGATTGGCTATTTATCGTCGAAACGGAAATAGTTTTCAATTGTTAAAACAAAAGGATCAGCTGGTTTTAATAAAAGTCTATCAAAAAGATAATGTAGGAGATATTACCCCAAAAGAAATGGCAAGGGTTCCTTACAAAGGTGATTCCGTAATATTTCATGTAAAAGTAGAAGGTGTAAAGGCACAATTTAGTTATGGAACTTCTTTATCTGATTTAAAACAAATTGGAGACATTCAAGATTATGCCATACTTTCCGATGAAATTGCACAACGATTTAACGGGGTTTATATTGGGGTGTATGCGACTTCTTCTGGTGAAGAAAGTAAACGAACCTCAAACTTTGATTGGTTTTCTATGAAGGAAATTAATTGACGTTACATTAAATAATAATTATGACACATTACGCCGCTTTATGAGCGGCATTAATGGCATCTAAAGTACCATTAAGGTACATTACAATACCAGCTAAAACACTAAATATTAAAAATAAAACAACAAGAATTAATAAAAATAAAATGGTTTTTAGTACAATACTTTTAAAACTTAATTTGAAGAGGCGCTTAAAACCATAAGCATAGTATAAAATTTGTATCCCTATAAATGCAAGTCCCATTACACCAAAATTAATTCCAAAAAAAGCAGCAGTTATAATTAGTATAGAGCTTACCATTGAAATGTGAGCGGACAAATACATGTTTGTTACCAAATGCTCGGTGTAATTGTATTTCTTATAATTGAAAAAAATAATTTTTGAAATCAGGGCATAACCTGGAACTATAAGCATATATAAGATCGATTGGTATTCCTGAGTAAAACTCATATTCTTTTTTTGAAATTCTTCAGCACCTTCACGAACAAGAAAACCCATATCCAATAATTCAGGAAAAAACTTATTCAAAACAAACATTTGAAAACCAGATAGTGTAAGCGCAATGGCAAAATAGTTAATAACATTAACATACTTTTTTCGAGTACCACCAATATAGCTTTCTATAACGGTTTCTGGTTCTGTAAAAAGCTTTATAAACGTTTGCAAAAACCTGTTGTCGTAGTCAAAATATGTTTTGGCAAAATGCTTGAGCAGATTTTTTAAAGTAAGCCTGTTCTTTATTACTCTGGCTCCACAAGCTCCACAAAAATTAATGTCAACAGGTAAATCGTTATTGCAGTTCTTACAAAGCATTACGATAAATCTTCTTTAATCAAGGAATTAAGTTGGTTTGTATCTTTAAAAACAACAAACTCTCCATCTTTAAAATAGGAAATATGCCCAGTTTCTTCACTTACAACAAGAGCTAGTGCATCTGTTTTTTCGGTAACTCCAATAGCAGCTCTATGACGAAGCCCAAAACGCTGCGGAATAGTTTTTTCGTTATTTACAGGTAAAATAACACGCGTTGCTTTTACAATGTTATTGCTAACTATAATCGCACCATCGTGTAACGGGCTATTTTTAAAAAAAATACTTTCAATTATGGGTTGGGTTACCTTGATATTCATTTCATCTCCCGACGAGGATAAAAAATCCAGACTATTATTACGTTCAAAAACGATTAAGGCACCGGTTTTAGACATAGACATTTTGTGACAAGCCGAAACGATGGCATTGATATCGGTTTCATCGGTTGTTTCAGTTTTTAAAAATTTAAGCTGCTTTATAAACTTACGTCGCCTACTAAAGTTGGTCGAGCCTACCATTAATAAAAACTTACGAATTTCTGGCTGGAATACAACAATCAAAGCGATAATCCCAACCTTCATAAAACCACCAAAAATCCCGGTAAGAAGTTCCATGTTTAAGAAGTCGGTTAACCTCCAAACCAAGTATATAATGATAATTCCAAGAAATATATTGATGGCTACCGTACCCTTTACAAGTTTGTAAACATAGTAGAGTAGGAGTGCCACCAAGATGACATCTATAACATCAACTACAGTAAATTTTAAAAGATCTTTAAATATTTCCAAGTGATATGGGTTTTGGTAAAATTAAGAAAATATGATTAATAAGAAATACCTTCGTGATTTGATATTTTAATATGCTTACTTTTTATTTCAGATAAAATAGATTTAATTGAAATATAATCTTGAAAAGTTAAATCCTTTTCAAGTGCTAGAAATATTTCATAATCTTTTGATTTTGAAACCAATGAATCTTTGATAGTGTTTAATAAAGAAGATTTATCGGTATTAAATACGCCATCATCAATAGTAATAACACTTATATCATCTATATCAAAAACGACCAAATTAACAATGTTGGCTTCATTACTTTCATCAATGCTAGCACTATCGCTATCATGGTATACAACATCTGTAAATTCAATAAATCCTAAATTCTTTCTACTAACATCGTTACAGGTGAAGTAATTTTTAGCATTTTTATTTTTATGACTTGAATTCCGTTTTTTGTCCTGAAGATATTTTATATGCGGAATAGCCTGTTCAAGAGTCAAACGCTTGTCAACATTAACTAACCAGTTTGTTGTGCTAATTAGGTTTTTTCTGTTTAGTTCCACACTATTTTTTTGCGTTTCATCATAGAACAAATAGGCAGCAGATACATCATTTATTTCGGTTATTTCAGAATGACTTATTTCAGGAAGCTGCACCACTTTTTCTTTTCCACAGGAAAAAAACAAACTAATAATAAACAAGAAAATAATATGTTTCATAACTTCTAACTTCTAACTACAGATTCAACCAGTTTAATACATTCCATAGCCTCTTTTACATCATGAACCCTTAAAATAGAAGCGTTCTTCTGCAGCGCTACAGTGTTTAAAACACTTGTGCCATTAAGAGATGCTTTAGCAGAAGTTTCCAGTGCTTTATAAATCATGGATTTTCTGGAAATGCCAACTAATACAGGTTTTTCTATCATTTTAAAGTGTTCAAGTTTATTTAGCAATTCATAATTCTGTTCCAAGGTTTTGGCAAAACCGAATCCCGGGTCAACAATAACATCAACAATACCCAATTGCCTTGCAGCAGCAATACGTTCAGAAAAGTAATAGAGTATTTCTTTAAGCATATCGTCGTAATCGGTTTGTTGCTGCATGGTTTGCGGTGTTCCTTTCATGTGCATCATAATATAAGGCACCCGCAAGTCTGCAATAGTTTGAAGCATATTATGGTCTAATTTTCCCGCCGAAATATCGTTAATTAAGGTCGCACCAGCATCAATGCATTGCTTGGCAACATGACTTCTAAACGTATCGATAGAAAGTAAAGTGTCCGGAAATTCTTTTAAAATTAAATCAACAATAGGTAAGATTCTTTTTAGCTCATCGGTCTCGCTTACATGATCGGCATTAGGGCGCGAGCTGTAAGCACCAACATCAATAAAAGTAGCGCCCTCTTGGAGCATTAATTCCACATGCTTTAAAATATCAAGGTTGCTTTTGTGTTGTCCACCATCATAAAAAGAATCTGGTGTTATGTTAAGGATTCCCATTACTTTGGGTGATGTTAAATCGATAAGTTTTCCTTTACAATTAATTGTCATTTATACCTTTTTCTATGGTGTTTATACTAACTTTAAAACTTTAAACCTGAAACTTTGACGGTTAAACTTTTTTATGCGAAATTTACGCAAAATACATTTTAATTCATGCAAGATACTTCAAAACAATATGACGCGGTAATCGATACGTGTAAAAGTTTATTTATTAAAAAAATGTCGGATTATGGAAGTGCTTGGCGCATATTGCGTTTACCCTCACTAACCGACCAGATTTTTATTAAAGCACAGCGTATTAGAGGACTTCAGGAAAATGATGTTAGAAAGGTAGACGAAGGCGAAGTAAGTGAATTTATAGGTATTATAAACTACTGCATCATGGCTTTGATTCAGTTGGAAAAAGGGGTTGTGGAGCAGCCGGATTTAACTACAGAAGCTGCTACCGAATTATATGAAAAACAAGTAGACACGACCAAGAAGCTTATGCAGGATAAAAACCATGATTATGGTGAGGCATGGCGTGATATGCGAGTAAGTAGTTTAACCGATTTGATTTTGCAAAAACTATTACGAGTAAAGCAAATTGAAGATAATGCAGGCAAAACATTGGTGAGTGAAGGTATAGATGCTAATTATCAGGATATGATTAATTATGCCATTTTTGCGTTAATTCATTTAAATGAACAATAACTTTTAATTCCTGCGCAGGCAGGAATCTTATTAATTAAAACTTATATGTGTATTTCTGCCTGCGCAGGAATTAAAAGAAAATTATGAAAATTTTTGTTAGCATATCAAGAGTATTCGTTGGTGTTTTATTTATCATATCTGGATTAATAAAACTTAACGACCCTTTAGGGTTTTCGTATAAATTACAAGAGTATTTTAGCGCCGATGTTTTAAATATCACTTTTTTAGAGCCGTATGCATTAATGATTTCGGTTTTAGTCGTTGTTTTTGAAGTTGTTTTAGGTGTGTTTTTGCTTATAGGCTATAAGCCTAAGTTTACCATTTGGAGTTTGCTGTTAATGATCGTGTTTTTTACATTTTTAACATTTTATTCGGCTTATTTTGAAAAAGTAAAAGACTGTGGTTGTTTTGGAGATGCTTTAAAACTAACCCCCTGGGAAAGTTTTTATAAGGATCTGATTTTGTTATTCTTTATACTGATTCTATTTTTTGGAATAAAGCATATAAAACCAATATTTAATAAGTTGGTCACAACAGTTATTGCTTTATTAGGCTTTATATTTAGTCTTTGGTTGGGTTATCACGTGTTGGAGCATTTACCGGTTAAAGATTTTAGAGGCTATAAAATTGGAGCAAACATTCAGGAAAACATGAGCATTCCAGAAGATGCCGCAAAACCAATTATAGATTACGCATGGAAGTTTAATATTGGTGGCGAAGAGAAAATAATTACTACAAATGGCTCATACCCAACTGTAGAAGGTGATTTTGTAAGTGTGGAGACTAAAGTGATTAAAGAAGGTTATCAACCTCCAATCTATGACTTTTCAATAGAAAGCGCCGAAGAAGATTTAACACAACACTTTTTAGCAGAAGAAAACCTTATTGTAATTGTATCTTATAGTTTGGAAAAAATTGAAAGAGGAGGTGCTTTAAAATTAAAAGCTTTACAAGACGATGCTATTAAGCAAGGCTATAGGTTAATTGGTTTAACTGCTTCTGGCGAGGAAGCCAAGCAACGTATAAAAGAAGCTTACAATATTGATTTTGAGTTTTATCTGTGTGATGAAAAAGCCCTTAAAACGGTTGTACGTTCCAATCCGGGAGTTTTAGAACTGGATAACGGTACCGTAAAACAGAAAGTACATTGGAACGATATTCACAAATTAGAGTTGCCAAAGGTAGAAAGAAGGCCAGAGCCAGAAGTTGAAGAAGAAACTGTGGCCTATTTTATAAACGATCAAGCTGCCACTGAAGATGATGTTGATGCTTTGAATGAAGAAAACATAGAAAGTGTCAATGTGGTGAAGGATTCTTTACGGTTGAGCGAACTATATGCCAGAGACAGTATTCTTTATACCAGTATTATCGACGTTAAACTAAAAGTAGAATAAACATATTTGATAAGCTACTTACTAAATAAAACCTCATACGCCTTACTCACATTATTTGGAGTGGTGACTGTTATTTTCTTTTTATTTAATGTTCTTCCCGGTGACCCGGCGCAAATGATGTTGGGACAGAATGAAGACAGTGAACAATTGGCAATTGTAAAACAAAAATATGGTTTCGATAAACCTGTAAGTACTCAGTATTTGTATTATTTAAACGATTTGTTGCCCATTTCATTTCATTCAAAAAATCAAGACGATTATACCTTTCTGAGCAAAGGAAAGTATCAAGCCACAAGACTGTTTTCTATAGGAAACACAACAGTGGTTTTAAAGTTTCCATATTTGCGGGAATCATTTACAAAACAAGGTAAAAAAGTAAGTGAGGTGTTGGGGGAAACGTTACCAAACACCTTTGTATTAGCAGTAACAGCCATTATAATAGCCATGATTTTAGGTGTTTTATTGGGAATAGTTTCTGCACTTTTTAAAGATCGATGGTTAGATAAATTCATTCAGATATTCAGTACTTTAGGTATGAGCATCCCCTCATTTTTTAGTGCCATTTTATTTGCCTGGTTTTTTGGGTATATACTGCATGAGTACACAAATTTAGAAATGACAGGCAGTTTATACGAATTGGACGATTTTGGGGAAGCTATGCACATAAAATGGAAAAACTTAATACTGCCAGCTACAGTACTGGGTATTCGTCCATTAGCAGTAGTTATTCAGCTTATGCGGAATTCCTTGTTAGAAGTGTTTAATCAGGATTATATTCGCACCGCCCGTGCTAAGGGACTAAGTGAATTTCAAATTATAAGAAAGCATGCTGTTAAGAATGCATTAAACCCTGTAGTTACAGCAATATCTGGTTGGTTTGCATCTATGTTGGCAGGAGCTGTTTTTGTAGAGTATATTTTTGGCTGGAATGGTTTGGGAAAAGAAATTGTAAACGCACTAAACACATTAGATCTGCCTGTAATTATGGGATCGGTACTAATTATAGCCCTGCTTTTTATAATCATAAATATTTTGGTAGACTTAATTTATGTATGGTTAGATCCAAAAGTGAAGCTGCAATAACGCATTTATAATGAAGACGAATTACCTCTTAGTACTATTATTGATCGGCTTTTTTAGCTGTAATAGTAATGATCCTGTACAATTTTCAACCGAAGCATTGAACGACACCTTTATATCATTGCAAGGCAATGAAGTAACTTTTCAAAGTATTTTAGAAAAGCATAAAGGAAAAACCATAGTTATTGATATATGGGCATCCTGGTGTAAAGATTGTATTGAAGGAATGCCTAAGTTAAAAGCATTACAAACGGAATATAAAGACGTGTCGTATGTGTTTTTATCAATGGATAGAGGGGAAGCATCTTGGAAGAAAGGGATTGAAAAGTATGATGTTGCAGGCGATCATTATTATATGCAAAATGGAGAGGATTGTCCTTTTGCAGATTTTGTAGATATTAGTTGGATTCCCAGATATATGGTCATAAATAAAGCCAGCGAAATCGTTGTATTTGATGTTATTGAATCTGATGACGAAAATCTTATAGAAGCTATTAAAAATTAAGTATTTTAGCGGCGTAATTTTCAAAATATTGAACAAAATTTAATTTACGTTTTTCTCCTGTAAAGGAAAATTTAAACTAAGCTTATGAGAAAAAATATTGTAGCAGGAAACTGGAAGATGAATAATGATTTATCGCAAACAGGATCATTAATTGAAGCGTTAAAGGGTAAAACTAAAACATCGAATGCCGAGGTTATGGTTGCACCAACATTTACTAATTTGTACCAAGCTTCTGAAGCGTTAAAAGGAGAAGGTATTGAAGTGATAGCGCAAAACGTACACTTTGCAGAAAATGGAGCTTACACAGGTGAGATTAGCGCAAGTATGCTTAAGAGTGTAGGTGTAGAAACGGTAATTTTAGGACATAGCGAACGTCGTGAATATTTTAACGAAACAGACGAGATGTTAGCTAAAAAAGTAGATGCTGTTCTAGCAAATAACTTACGCGTTATTTTTTGTTTTGGAGAGGTGTTAGAAGATAGAAAATCGGGCAACCAAGAAGTTATAGTAGAAGGTCAGATAAAAAATGCTTTATTTCACTTAAAAGCTTCAGCTTTTAAAAATATTGTATTGGCTTACGAGCCAGTTTGGGCAATTGGTACAGGAGAAACAGCTAGTCCTGAGCAAGCACAAGATATGCATGCATTTATAAGAAAAACGTTAACAGATAAATATGGTAGTGAAGTAGCTGACGCTGTTTCTATACTTTATGGAGGAAGTGTTAAGCCAGGCAATGCACAAGAGATTTTCTCTAAACCAGACGTAGATGGCGGTTTAATAGGAGGAGCTTCGCTTAATGCAGACGACTTTTTTGCTATTGTAAACGCTTTTTAAACAGCCTTTTAATAGATACATTTTTTAGTAAGGGTATTCCGTGATTTTTAATTGATCATGGAATACCCTTACTTTTTTGTGTAAAAGAACAAGTTTTGGTATTTACTTCTATCTTTGCAGTCGAAAAAGTCGACTATGGCAAACATTATTTATTTAGGTTACGAGTTTAAAGTAAATCCCATTGAACCTGGAGTAGAAATACTCGTTGCAGAACTGGGATATTCGGGGTTTGAGAGTTTTGTAGAAACTCAGGAAGGTGTAACTGCATACATTCAAAAAGAAGATTGGAACCCAACAATACTGGATGATATTCAAATTTTAGATTCAGAAGAATTTGAAATCAATTTTACTTTTAGCGAGATCGAACAGACCAATTGGAACCAGGAATGGGAAAAGAATTTTAATCCTATCGTAGTTGATAATATATGTACGGTTCGTGCACCATTTCATGAACAACCTAATACAAAGTTCGATATTATTATCGAACCAAAAATGAGCTTTGGTACCGGACATCATGAAACTACGCATATGATGATTCAACACATACTAAACAACGATTTTACAGATAAATCTGTTTTAGATATGGGCTGTGGTACAGGAGTGCTAGCTATTTTAACAGAGATGAAAGGGGCAAGATCTATTGATGCCGTAGATTATGACAACTGGTGTTATTTAAACAGTATAGAGAACGTAAATCGTAATAATTGTAAACACATAACGGTTATAGAAGGCGATGCTTCGGTTTTAAAAAACAAAACATACGATATAATTATTGCCAATATTAACCGAAATATTTTAATACAAGATATGGAGACTTACGCATCTTGTTTAAACAAAAAAGGGACTTTGTTTTTAAGCGGTTTTTATAACGACGATATTCCTGTTATAAAAAAAATATGCAATACAAACAATCTTGAACTTCAATCTCAATTAGAGCGAAATAATTGGGTAGCTTTAGAGTTTAAAAAAGAATAGTTTTTTTGAAGTGTTTTTAGTAAAACATTGATTTTCATAGTAATAACCTGTTATTATGCGGGGAAACCACATAATTATTCTGTTTTAAATGATTATATTTATATAGAAATAAATTTATTTTAAAGCACATTTTTTTCAGTACCCTTATCGAATGCTGAGACTGAAAAACTTATGCACCAGTTTCCGGAAGCTTTTATTTATTAATTAAAAACTTAAAAATCATGGAAAAATTTAAAATATTTTTAGTCGCTATTTTATTGTCCCCTTTTTTATTTCAATCATGTCAAAAAGAGGATGTCACTACCGATAATAATTCTCAAATAGAAGAAGAAGCTACCACAGATAAATTAAAAGTAACAGATGAGATGTTACAAAAACTATCTGATTTTTATCTGAATACAGACGGTGTAAAGGTTGTCGATTTTTTATTACCAGATGGTACAACCACACCTATGATTCAGGTAGAAGAAGATCTTATGTTTACGGAGGAACAAATTATGCAGTTAGATTTTAATAGAGTACGAAGTAAAGGTAGTAGTGAAACAGAACGTAACTACCATACCAATAATTTGGTGTCTCAAGGGAAAAATATAAGCATCATTGGTTTCACCGGTGGTGGCGGATATGGCTTGAGTCCAAAAGAACAAAATGCATTACAGATGGCTGTAAATAATTATAACTCATTAAGTGGCGTTTCAATTTCTTTTACGTTAACTTTTGGTACAAACTACGGACCTAAGGACATGGTTGTTTACAATAACCCATTTCAATTTGGCTCTGGAGGATCTGCCGGTTTTCCATCTGCTAGTGGAAACCCCTATAAGTTTGTTCAAATATTCGGTTTAAACAGTTTTAATGTTGATGTTATAGAACATGTAATTACGCATGAAATAGGACATTCGGTTGGGTTTAGACATACAGATTGGCAAACAAGACAAAGTTGTGGCCAAAATATAAATGAAGGACTGGCTGGAGTAGGCGCAAATGCAATTCCTGGAACATCAGCAGGTTATAATCCGAATTCAATTATGTTGGCTTGTTTCAATTCTTCTGTAGATGGAGAATTTGATGCCGATGACATTATTGGACTACAGTATATGTACTAGTATTCTCGATAAAAATAGCTTTATATTTAAAAAGGACACCTTTTTTGGTGTCCTTTTGTTTTTGTTTTAAAAAAATAAATTATTTTAGTTAAAAATTAAAAAATGAGCACTAAAGAAAAAGCATCAGAAGAATTATTACTTGAGGAAGAAATAGTCACTCAACGTGAAATAGTACTATTTAATGACGATGTTAATACGTTCGATCATGTTATAGAAACACTTATTTATGCTTGTGAACATACTTCAGAGCAGGCAGAACAATGCTCGTTAATAGTTCATTACAAAGGAAAGTGTACTGTTAAAACAGGACCTTACGAAGATTTAAAACCTCGCTGTTCTATGCTTCTTGATGCAGGGTTAAGCGCCGAAATCGTTTAAGCATTAACCATTCATTCTACCGATTGCGCAACTAACAAAAGATTTTGCTTTTGTTGTTAATGCATTTTTTTCTCCAACAGTCGGGTAACCAATTTTATGCAATAATTGTTTAGCCTCAGTAAACACGTTGTCGTTTTCATAAGAAAAAGAAACGGTATGGTCTTCATTGCTAATTGAGACATCACTTATGTTTTCTAGTTCCGATAATTTACTGATAATTGTATTGGCACAGCCACCACATTTAAGGTTTTGTATTTCTAAAGTTGTTTTCATTTTATAACGTTGATGGACAAACAAACGCAGTTGTTGGTAAATCTGTTTTTTTAATAGCTGCAAAGCCTCCGGCAATATCTATAACATCAAACCCTCTTGCTTTTAAAATAGATGCTGCGATAACTGAACGATATCCGCCAGCACAATGCAGATGATACGTTTTGGTTTTATCTATAGCATTCATGTTGTCATTAATATAATCTAAGGCAAAATGCTGCACAGAATCGCCTTCCAAGTGCTCTGATTTATATTCACCGTCTTTTCTAACGTCAAGGGTGGTTATATCGCCACTTTTAAAGCGGTTACTAAACTCATCTACTGAAATAGATTCTATGGTTTCAATATCCTTACCGGCATCTTTCCATGCTTGAATACCTCCTTTTAAATAGCCAAGAGTATTATCGTAGCCAACACGAGATAATCTGGTAACAGTTTCTTTTTCTTTTCCTTCTGGTGTTATTAATAGAATAGGTTGTTTTAAATCAGTAATTAAAGCACCTACCCACGGCGCAAATCCACCATTAATTCCAATAAAAACAGAGTTCGGAATATGTTCTTTTACAAATTCCTTTTCGTTTCTAACATCTAGTACCAAAGCATCCTCTTGGTTTGCAATCGCTTCAAAGTCTTCAGGTGTTAATTCGGTATCGCCTTTTTGTAGAACCGCTTCAAAATTATCATAGCCAGATTTGTTCATCATGGCATTTTTTGCAAAATATTGAGGCGGAGGTGGAATACCATCTAAAACGTCTTCTATAAACTCTTCTTTGGTCATATCTGCTCTTAAAGCATAATTTGTTTTTTTCTGATCTCCCAAAAGACCAACCGTTTCTTTGCTTAAATTTTTACCACAAGCAGAGCCCGCACCATGTGCTGGATATACAATAATATTATCGGCTAATGGCATAATTTTGTTTCGTAAAGAATCATATAACATACCAGCCAAATCTTCTTTCGTTAAATCGGATTTAATTGCCAAATCCGGGCGTCCTACATCTCCTAAAAACAAAGTGTCTCCACTAAAAATGGCATGATTGTTTCCGTTTTCGTCAATTAAAAGAAATGTAGATGATTCCAAAGTATGTCCTGGTGTGTGTAATACTTTAATGGTAATATTTCCTATTTTAAAGGTTTCATTATCTGTTGCTATATGGGCGTCGTAAGCGGTTTCTGCTCCAGGACCAAAAACAATAGTTGCTCCTGTTTTTTTAGCTAAATCAACATGACCAGAAACAAAATCGGCATGAAAATGGGTTTCAAAAATATACTTGATTTTGGCATTTTCTTTCTCGGCCTTATCAACATATTGTTGCGTTTCACGTAAAGGATCAATAATGGCTACTTCTCCATTAGATTCAATATAATAAGCTCCTTGAGCTAAGCACCCTGTATAAATTTGTTCTATTTTCATCAATCTATTTTTTGTATTTCTAATTAGACAGAATCTCTTTTAAATTAAGACATTCCAAAATTACGAAACCTAAACGATTCGTTTTGTGACTAAAGTCACATAGCACTTTCTTTATAAATAATATAAACAGCCATTATTAAAACAAAAATGCCAAAGCTTTTTTTAAGTTTCTTTCCACTTATAAATTTTGATAGAAATACACCTATAATAATTCCTATTATGGAAATAAGTGTAAAGAAAAGGAGAAATGGCCATTCAATTTCTAATGTTTGAACATCTCCAATAAAGCCAATTAGAGAATTAATGGTTACAATAATTAATGAAGTTCCTACGGCTTTTTTCATTGGAATATTTGCCCAAACTACCAGCGCGGGCACATATAAAAATCCGCCGCCAGCACCAATAATACCGGTTACTGTTCCAATAATTAAACCTTGAATAAATGTTTTATAATATGGTTGAGAAGGTAATGTTGTACCGTTCTTTTTTTCCTTTTTTATCATGGAAAAGGAGGCGAGTACCATAATTATGGCAAAAAATATCATAATCCCCATTTCTTTGGTAAGCGTATATTCACCAAAACTAAAAAGGGTATCAGGAATGCCTGGTACTAGATAGCGTCTGGATAAATAAACAGCAATAAATGATGGGAACGAAAATGCCAACCCTGTTTTAAAATCTACTAATCCTTTTTTATGTTTTTGATACGTGCCTACCATAGAGGACGTGCCTACTACAAAAAGCGAGTATGCCGTTGCAACAACGGGATTATAACCCAGAAGATATACTAATAAAGGCACAGTGAGTATAGAGCCACCGCCGCCAATTAGACCTAAAACGAGCCCGACAATTAATGCGCCAATATATCCTAAGAGTAATGTGGTATCCATTAATGAGGAAGTTTATCTTTTAAAACACCGTAAATAAATGTACCTAAAAGGGCCGCTACAATAACTATAATCATACTATATACACCAGTACCTAGTAATATGTACATAGGTCCAGGACAAGCACCAATAAGCGCCCAGCCCAGCCCAAAAATAGTACCTCCAATAATGTATCTTGTAATTCCTTTTTCTTTTTTAGGAACAAAAATATCGGCGCCTTTAATACTTTTTATAATACCTTTTTTTGAAATTTGAAGAAATAAGACTCCAGTAGCGATGGCTGTTCCTATAATGCCATACATATGAAACGATTGAAAACGAAACATCTCATATATTCTGTACCACGAAACGGCTTCAGATTTTACCAGAACAATGCCAAAGAAAATCCCTACTAATAAAAATTTTAAATATTTCATATCTTAAAAAATTAGAGGTAAAATAAAATTAGTCATAATTAGTCCGCCAATAAAAAAGCCAATAACAGCAATTAAGGATGGCTTTTGCAAACTACTAAGCCCTGTTATAGCATGTCCGGATGTGCAACCACCAGCATAACGTGTACCAAAGCCAACTAGTAAACCTCCTAAAATTAAAAGAAGTAACCCTTTTGTAGAGGTTAAAGCTTCTATACTATACATTTCATTAGGGACTAGCGTAGTGCCTGAATCTTCAAACCCCATATTTTGAAGTTCTACAATGGTTGTTGGATTTAAATCAGTTGCACTATCGTTTGATAAATATTCTGTTGCTATAAAACCACCAATTATGGCGCCTAGAACAACCATTAGGTTCCATTTTTGTTCTTTCCAATTAAAGTTAAAAAAAGTGGCAGCTTTTCCTGCTCCCATAATGGAGCACATAGTCCTTAAATTAGAAGACATACCAAATGTTTTACCAAAATAGAGTAGTAATGCCATAACTAAGGCAATGAGTGGTCCAGTAATATACCACGGCCAGGGGTTTAAAATGTATTCCATACTTGTTTTATTAATTGCAAATGTAAGATTAAGGGTAAGGTTATTATGTAATAAATGTTACGTAAGTAATGTGTTAATGATATTTTGAGTTTGGTGAGATTATTAATATCCAAAACCTGCTAACTAAGGCAAGCCGATAATAATTGATTTTATATTATAAAACTTCAATCTTATTTCTGCTGAGTTTTATTTTCTTTTCGTTTTCAAATTGCTTTAAAAGTCGAGAAATAACAACACGCGAGGTATGTAAATCTTCAGCAATATCTTGATGCTTTACAATAATGGTATTAGACGTGTGAAGTTTAACCTTATTAATTAAATATTTGTAGAGGCGTTCATCCATTTTCATGAAAGCAAGATTATCTATGGCTTCCAACATTTCATCAAACCGTGTTTGATAGCTTTCCAATATAAAATTGCGCCAACTTTCATTATTATGAAACCATTTTTGCATTTTTTGAACAGGTACCATAATAAGGCTGGAATCTTTTTCAGCTACAGCTCTAATTTTACTTTTAAAAGTACCCATACAACAGGTAAGCGACATGGTACAGGTTTCTCCAGCTTCTAAGAAATAGATAAGTAATTCGTTACCTTCATTATCTTCTCGAAGTATTTTTATGTTCCCACTCAATAAAAGAGGTATATATTGTAGTGGTTGGTTGATATCTATAATAATATCATCTTTCGAAAATGTTTTTATAGAACCAACTTTTTCGATTTCATTTATTAAGGCATCATCGAAAATATGTCCGAACTTTTGATATAGTAACTCCTTTTCCATAGTCAAAAATAATGAATTACAAATTTGGAATAAAAATTTGGTGATGTTTTAATAAAAATACTATATTTGCACCCACAAAAAAGGCCTCGTGGCGCAACTGAATAGCGCACTTGATTACGGCTCAAGAGGTTACAGGTTTGAATCCTGTCGAGGTCACAAGAAAAAACCCTATCTGATTGAATGATAGGGTTTTGTTTTTTTTAAACTAATGTTTAGTCCATAATTTGATGAGTTTAAGAGATTTTCTGAGGATAATCTTTTTAGCCCTAGTAAGGAGAACTTTGATTTTAATCGTCAAATAAACGTAGGAAGTTTTGAGACCAATAGATAGCGAATTGAAAGTATAATAGTTCCTGCCCTGCAATTTTTTAAATACTGGAAAACAAAGTATAAAGGAGCTGAAATAGTAACATATCAAGAGAGGGAGTGGAGGTTTATACCTAATTTAGAAGGAAAAAATAGAATAATCTTCTAAGACAATGATGATTTTAATTTAATTAAGTCAAGAAAATTGAATTAAAGCAATCATATAGCATAGTAGGAAATAGATAAAAGCTATATGGATATATAAGTTACACTATATAATACTAAAGATTACTTCAGAGGTAACTTGGTGGCTCGTCGATGATTTGAAATTTTCAAAAAATCGGATTCAAAAGTTAAAAAACTAAAGTCACTCCCTTTAAATAAAATCACTTTTTCCTTTGGCAATCGACTGGCTATTGTTGTATATACCCTATAGCTTCGTGAGTATTAAAATTTTTTTAATATAATTTTTTCATTATTTTGATTATTCTAAAATTGGATTTTTCATGGAAGTCTTTCCCTTGGATTCTTTTCCGGTTTTATGGCAATATTTTTCCGGAAAATCTTCGTTTTTGTATCCATTCCAAACCTTCCATGACATGCATACAACGGTTACGTATAAGAATAGTTGCGGGTTTGCGTGCGAGGGTTTTCCGCAGGAAAATCAGTTAACGCCCTTTGATTAAGCACTATACCACAATTATTTTTATACATTGTTGTAGGTGGTTTTTTATATTTTCAATCCAATTCCAAATTTCAAAATATTAATATTCGTATTGTAACTTGTGTCGGGAACTCCATCCTCAACTCCAATTTTTATAAAGTCATATTGTGCTTGCAGGAATAATTTGTTAGTCAAATCATAGGATAGTCCAATATTAATATTAAAACCATTCTCATTATCGTCAATGTCAGCAGGCAAATCTGCATTTCTATTTTCCGCCCAATTTGCATTAAAGATTACTATTGAATATCCTAATCCAATTTGAGGGTGAAATTTTTCTAAATTCGGAATATTGAGTTCAGCAAAGATTCGAGGTTGTATCGGGAAAATTTTTACGTCAAAAAGTTGATTTAAGTCGGTAGCGCCAGATTTTGAATTTTGAAAAAAACCAAAGTTTATAGAAGCTCCTATATTCACTATTTCATTTTCCGAAAATATATATTTGGCTCCAAGGTCAACTAATCCATTGTAATTCTGTCCTAAAAAATTGTCGCCTATTGCAATCGGATAATTAGCCACAACACTAAATTTTGAATCTTGTGAAAATGATTTTATTGAAAAAACCAATAAAAATGTCAATACTAATTTTTGTTTCATAGTTCTTTAAATTACCTACAACGGTTACGTATAAGAATAGTGCGGTTTTGTGTCCGAGGATTTTCCGCAGGAAAATCAGAGTGACCAAATACGCACTAACGTTATGATTTAGGATTAAACTTAAGCATTATTTTTATACAATGTTGTAAGTAGTACTTTATGTTTTCATTCTTTAACATAAACAGATTTGTCAAAAAATAATCTTCTCTCATAACCTTTTCCATTTAATTTACCTCTTTCAACAATTAAACCCCGAATTCTCTTTTTCCCAGATGTAGAATATTCAATTCCAAATTCTGCAATGTGATTTAAAGGTAAACCTAAATCCAATAATTTGTCATTAGATATTCCGTCATTTTTAAGGCTATGAAACGTATCAAGTTTTATTTCAGATAGATTAGAAAAATCTTTTGCCAATTTATCCTCTTCTAAAGGAAGTACAACAAACATATCAGATTCCCATTTTATTGTAGGTTTGGTTAAAGTAAATTGTAATTTAGTTACTTCTCCTAGTTTTGTTGTATCCATAATATAGGTTTCGTAATAATTTCCTCCAACCGTATCATTATTCTTGTCTACTATCCAAATTTGATTAGTGTATTCTTTTCCATCAATTTTAATATATTCGACTATACTGTCCTTGATATTTTCATCCATAATTTGGAATTTCTTTATTCCAATTCTGTCTTTGGTTTCCGTTAAAGAATTTTCTTTATTATCTGATTTACACGACAAAATAGAAAGGAATAAAATCAGTAAAAAAGTTTCTCTCATTGGTTTTTCGGTATTACTTACAACGTTTCGTATAACAATCGTAGCCTGCCGATAGGTGGCTATGATTTGTTATACATTGTTACCCACTTTTTTATTATCGATAACAAATTAATTTTATTCTTTCTTCGTTAATGTCAAGAGCAAATTTACCTACACTTTCTATTAATTCTTTAATCTTTACCAAGCTTTGACTCTTTAAAGGTTCAGTCTTAATCACTTTTGGGAAAATCAGATACTCAATTTCTTTAAAAGTTAACCAACCTCCAAGAGAATTATGTCCCTCAAATCCATTTTGCCAATAATCAAACCCGTACGTAGTATCTTCTTCTAAATAAATCTCTCCAATTTGCTCATTCTGAACTTTTTTGAATTCGATTTTTTGAACTTCACTTGATTCCTCTACAAATTTGTCAATCAGGCGAACCCATTTAGAGTTTGACATTAGGTGTTCCGTAAAATTAGCTACTGATTTTTCAATTTCTCGGTCAATTTGCTGATCATATTTTTTTGCCTTCTTGGTTCTCATTTTGTTAACTTAATAAATTCTGAAACAAATTTGTCTGCTAACTCTCGACTTTGGTCAATTGAGATGGTCTCCTTATTCCATCTTGCCTTGTTTGTCCAATTATATGATCCGTGAATCACTGTTTTTAGATCAATTACGCAAAATTTATGATGCATTATATTTTCATAAATCCCTTTTTTAGGTACTCGTTTGGCATCAAAATGTTTTTCATAATTGAAGCCATATTTCTTATTAATATCATCGTCTAAGACGACAATTCGGACGTTTAACCCTTCCTTTTGTTTCAAGTAAAGCTCCTTTGCCAAAATCTTATCTGTAAACCACGCAACAGCTACCCAGATAGAAAACTTAGCGTTTCTAATTTGCTCAATTATTTGTGCTTGTATTTCTTCAAAATGTATTTCTACTTCTATTTCTTCTGGAAGGTCAGCTCCAATGATTTTGAACTTTCCATCCAATTCCTCTAATCGATATCCGTCTTGAATGATTAGTGGATTAATTTTTTCAACTGCAGTACTAATGTCTTTAGAATTGTCCTTCGCAAAATATCTAGGGTCAAAAACTATTTCTATTAACCTGATCATTTCTTTCGTTCCATTTATTTCATATAGCTTTTCTAAAACGTAAGCATTTCTGCTTAACGATTTAGGCATTCCACCATCCTGATACTTGTAGACATCTTTAAAGCCTACTTGATTGAAAAGTTTCAAAATATTTGGACCGCTAAGACTTGGCGTTAATCCATTATCTCCAGAGATAAACTCTTTGATACTTTCAATTGTCAGGTCTGCTAGTTTCATTTTTTAATTGTGGGTAACGGTTGGGCTATGGTGTCGTTGTGGAATTGTCCGCTAGGACCATTCCGGGAGAACCATGCGTTGGTTGAAAGATAGGGATTTTCGGATAAAAATTCCGCCACAATGAATTATAGGCGTTGTTAGCCATTGTTTTATTCCGCCTTGATTTTCATCATTTTATAAGATTCCAACTTTTTTAAGTCCAGAATCTTATTTGTGTTCCCATCAAAATTGCCCATTTGGGTGTTAATTACGAAGTAAATGTTTCCGTCGAAGATGTCAAAAGTGGTTGGAGTTTTAAAACTATTCGTGAACTCAACAATTTTTTCACTTCTCAGAATTTCGGTTCGAGCTTTGTTAAGGTCAAATCTAAACAATCCATTTTTTGATTTATCTCTCCAGCCATTCACGATTCCATATAGATTATTTTTGTAAAATTTTAAACCATCTATACCTGAATAATTTTCTTTAGGTTCATTTATTATTTTTTTCGATTTTCTGTTGACAACACAAATTCCGTTGCCTGATGCTAAATACAAATATTCATCATTATTGGAGATAGTAATTCCGTTTGAGTTGGGAATCTTTTCAGAATCCAAATAGACTTCCATGGTTTTACTTGGCCTTTGAATTTTATAGATTTTATTGCTTTCTGAATCGGTTATGAAAATTTCATTATTTAAACTAACGGCTAAATCATTTAAATAGTGAAAACTCGAGTCCTCAATTGAGTAGGAGTCGATAAGACTCCCTGAGGAAAGCTGCAGAAGTAAAAGTATTGATTCATTTTTATCTGCTGTAAGACTATTGCCAAGAGCATATAAAGTGTCTCCTTTTATTGTCATTCCAAAACCAGCTAAATAGTTATATTTGTTAGTCTCTAGAAAAGTTTTATGATTATTACCGTCGAGCGAACTGCTTACAATTTTATTGCTTTTTAGACTGTTTAGATATATTTTTTTTGAATTGCCGTCGATGGCGATACCTTCTGGTATTAAATCTTTTTCAAAATTCAGTTTAGTCAATTCCAATTTTTCACTTATACAAGAAATGAGTCCCAATAAAGTCAAGGATATAAAAATTGACTTAGTATTTAGGATTTTTTTCATTTTAGAAATATGTATGTAAATGTTCGTTAAGAGACATGGTTTACACAAGTTAAAGATTAGACTTTACACTAAATTAGTTTCTAACCTTATGTTAGTTTTTTTATTTCTTAATTCATTTTCATTAAAGAAACCTAAAAATACGTTTCTGTAAAACACTTTCCAAATACCGTTACCAAGATTTTGGATTCCTACATATTTACCTTTTAGAGCACTTGTTAAATATACCCAATAATAGGACCTCCATCTGATAGCTCCGTTTTGAGTTACTTTAAGAACTTTATGGTCTAAATCATAATCAAAGAGAGGTGTTTTTTCGGGAAAAGGTCTGGTCTCAAAATTATGGACAGAAGCGGGTGTTTTCATGCCTAAAGCCTCATGGGGTCTTATGTGATTATATTCCTTTACAAAATGGTTTAATCTGCGTTGTTGGGCTTTTAGATCATAAGCAGAAGGTCTGGCACATGCCGCCTTTAAGTCACGGTGCATGCGTTCGTGCCTTCCGTTTTGCTCAGGGTGGGCAGGGTCAGAAAACACAGGGGTAATCCCAAGTTCAATAAACCAATAAGAGAGTTGGGTATAGCGTTGGATGGCTCTTACAGAACCAAAGGGGCTACCGTTATCTGTATGGATTTGTTTAGGCATACCATACTTTCTAAAGACCTTTGTAAACTCAGTTTTAGCAGACTTTAAGTTTTCCTTATAATGCCCTTTAGCCGTAAACAAAAAACGACTTTTGGAATCTGCAATGGTTAGCGGGTGACAATAGATCTTATTGCCCATTAAAAACTTTCCTTTATAATCTGCACTCCATACTTCATTACATGATTTGGGGTCGAAAATAGGGAACACAGGTTTGACCCTTCTCATTCGTTTTTGAGGACAGACCAGACCATTTTTCTTGAGTATGTTGTGGACAGTAACCACAGAAGGAACTATTTCTTTATTGAAATCGTTAAACAAAAGTATTCTGATTTTTTTAGCTCCCCAACGTGGATATTTAGCCTTTAATTTAATAATAGCTTTAACAATATTCTCACCCGTAGCGTTAGGATGTTCTCTGGGTGCTCTTGACTGCTCTTTTAGACCGTCATAACCTTGATTTTCGAATCTGGAAATCAGCTTGTAGGCTGTTGGTCTTGAGATTCCAAAGTTTTTGCATAATTCTGTGATGGTATATTTCCCAGTTCTCCATTCACAGATAAATTCAATTTTTTGTTCCATAGTTGTAGTTGCTTTCCAAGGCATGATAATTTGATTTTTATCTCAAATTACAACCTAAAAAAGTGTAAACTATGTCCCTTTAACTTTGTAAACTATGTGCCTTTACCATACCTAAATAATGGCTAACGTTTAGTGTATGAAAAGTAGGGCAGTTGATAAGGTGTTTACTTTCGGTTTTACACTTAGCCATATTTTTCATTTTATTTTTATTTTTTCTAAAATACAAATTAAAAATATGGCGGACTTTGCAAATAAGCACAACAAGCCTTTGTTTTAGTACTTTTTGCTCTATTTTTTATATACATTGTTACCTGCTGGCTTTTTTTAGAGTAGTACTCGAAAACTAAAGTACAAATCTTTATATCTCATAAAATCCTCATATGCTATTCCGAAAGAAATTCTATTCACAGGAAATCGATTATTAAAATTAATTGATTTGAAAATTTCGGCTTTGTAATTAATTCGAGTGTCAAATATTGAAGCCGAAACAGTCGTACTTATATTAGTTTTTGAAAACCATTTAGAAGCGTAAAAATGACTTCCAAATTTATCATAATTTCTGCTTAAATAGTCTAATCCAATTCCTATACCTAAGTTTTTTTTGAGATTTAAACCGTATTTGATTTGATGATTTTCAAATTTATTTTTTGTGTCATTAATATTAAGAATTCTATTCTGATAATAATATGCTATAAAATCTGAAAAATTTGAATTTTTGTGAAATATATTCCATTTGGCTATTTGTAAATTCAGATGATGAAATCCATCATTGTCAAAGTTATACTGTAAAGAAGTACTTCCGTTTATTTTTGTTTTTCCAATATAAGTTGCAGAATAAGACGAGTAAAATCCTAAAGGTAATTTTGTAGCTCCACTATAGCCTAATTCCAAAGAATTTGACACATAACACATATTTACCATTCCTCCAGAATTGTAACAACCTTTCTTAGGTAATGTATTTTTAAAAGAAGTATAAACCTCTCGTAGTTTTAATGTGTCAGATAGCTTTTTAACTAAATCTAAAACAATTATTGCTTCTGGAATTGAGTCTTGTGTAGATGGTGTCCAATAGTTTTTTAGCCAGTAGTTTTTCTTATCGGAATGTTCTATGATATAAGTTATTCCGTCCATTCCTTGATTCCAGTTTTCGATATCCTTATCTGATGGTAATTCTAAAATTTTAGAGTTTTGGACAATATTATAGATGTCTTCTGATTGTTTTGATGATAAAAGTATTTTATTTGTTAAGGTTTCGGCTTGACTTCTATTAGCCTTTTTAGTATGATAAATATAATTGACAATTGAACCATTTATTTTAGAGCTGTCTTTTGAAATTTCAATTACTTGTCCGTGATTCCAAAATCTAAAATTGAATTCGCCTTCTGATTTTTCAAAATCTTTTAAGTCCAAAGTTTTTTGAAATTCAATATTTCTTTTATACCAATATGTGGTGTCTCCTTTTATTTCTTTCGTTTGAGAAAACATAGTCTGAAACAACAATAAAAGCGGAATTATGATTATGTAAAGTTTCTTCATTCGCTTACAGGTAACGGTTTGTGTAAAGATAGTTGCGTGATTAAGTAACTAACTTTACAAAAATAGAACAAACCAGGGGAAAATCCTGCGGATTTTCCGAATAGGCAAGAACCAAGCAATTATTTTACACTTTGTTGTGCATAGGTTTTTATTCCACTTTATTTAATTCAATTTCATTAGGGTTTTCTGGAAATCCGATAAGTTTGTTATTGTAAAAGAACATTTCATAAGTTTCTCCGTTTTCCCAGCCGATTAATAAAATACTATCTCCCTTTTTTTCATTCATACCCATTTCTATTATTTTCAGAGAATCAGTTGGATTTGGGTTTAATTCATAAATTCCATAAGTATTTGGATTTTCGGAAATATCTAATCTCAAATTTCTGTTCTCAATTTTAAAATGATAGTTCGTCTGTGAGTAAGGATGATTTTCCATCCAGTTATTCCAGAAAAATGAAAAAATCCAATAGCAAACTATTGAGTTTACAAAGAATAAAATCGAAAGCCTTTTTTTGAAAAAGAAAACAATAATTCCAATCAGAACGTTTAACCCGATTATACGAGGTCTGTAGGATTTCAGTCCGATTGACATAAATGGGTCAGGTTTAATTGTACTAACCCAATATTTCATTAGGAAAATATCAATTAATAAAATCAGAATTCCAATTCCGATTAATAATTTTGTTTCAGATTTCGCCATTCTCAACTTACGCACAACGGACTTGTGTATGGAACGTAGCGTGTAAAAAGACACTACCTTTTAGGGTTAACACAGAGCCGAATTTTTATATTTTGTTTTTAACTTTTCTCTTTTTAAAAGCCAAATTTAAAAATTTGGCGGTCTTTGTAAATAAGCACAGACCTTTCGATTTAGCACTTATTAGCTATGTTTTATACACCGTGTTGTGCGTTCGTTTTTTATTCAACCATTAATTTAACTCTAACTTGACCTTCGTCTAAAAAGTCACGATTAAAAATCCTTTTTCCAATTATTTCTTTAGACTTTTTTATATCATCTAAATCTCCACCTAATTCAAGTTTGAATTCATTAGATTCACTATTATTTTCCGATTCTAAAAAGTCAGAAACGTGCAAATAGTATTTATCC
The DNA here is from genome assembly GCF_002886045.1 of Flavivirga eckloniae. Classification (NCBI taxonomy): domain Bacteria; kingdom Pseudomonadati; phylum Bacteroidota; class Flavobacteriia; order Flavobacteriales; family Flavobacteriaceae; genus Flavivirga; species Flavivirga eckloniae. The sequence continues at coordinate 4,923,158 of NZ_CP025791.1, forward strand.
AAAACATCTTCTAAGGGATATTGATTATTGTTCTCATCAGATTCTAATTCGTAAGAAATAGTCATTCTATATTTTGCGTCATCTTCATCCGTCAAGTCTTTATAAATTCCGTTTTCAACTACTTCGTATAGGTTAGTGTTTTCATATTTCTGACACTTTTCCAATGAGATATTTTTCATAATATTATATTCCATTCGAAGTTTTTGATTAGAAGAAGAGTCTGATGATTTTTCTTTTTGACCTCCAAATAATTTATCAAAGATTCCCATTCAATTTAATTTTAGTTCGGTTTTCTTATATGACGCATAACGGTTTTGTATAAGATTAGTTGCGTGGTTTAGCAATGAATTTAGCAAATACAAACTGAATTGAAAATCCGCGAGGATTTTCGTAAGTAAGCTAGAAATAGCAATTAATTTTATACGTTGTTGTAACCAGTTTTATTCATTTTTTTCTTTCCTTTTTCTTTATCATTTTTCCTTTCCAACTCTTACCATTTCTTGATGCGGTGTAAAATATTTTATTTTCTAATACGTCGTTAATTTTAACATTCAAAACATCTCCAACACTTTCAATATTTCTATAATTATTTGTGTGCTTCTGATATCCCATTTTTTTTGGTTTTGGAATATAATCATAACCGGCATTTCTTGCTCTATCCCAGATAATTGTTCCTCTATGATATCCATTTACTTTTCTTTTGTTACGTTTCGGACGTATAATTTTTGTTACAATAGTATTATATTCACACTCATTTACCCAAACTAGATTCTTTTTTATAATATAATTTCCTTTATATTCAGTTAGAGTATTACCATTAATGACAATCATGCTTCCTTTTTTCCCATAAGAGAATGTTCCTTCACGCAAAATCAAACACTTGCTATCTTTAACTTGAGAAAATCCGTTTAAAATTGCGGATAAAAATGTAATTAGTAGTAATGTTTTCTTCATTTTATTAAGTTTATATTATATGAAGAATTATCTTCAAAAATCGTTCCGATTTTCAAATTGGTTACTACGTTCCGGCTATGATTAGTGCGGCGAGGAAATTCAGAGAATTTCAAGCCTAGCGCAAGTAAAAGCTTTTAGCGTTTTTTAGTTTAAGTTTAAAAATAAGAAAAAAGCTTTTGCGACAATGCAAATCAGCTAACATTTCGGCTCGTACCTAAGACCGCATTAATTATAGGCATTGTTAGCAAATGTTATTTTTTATATCGCTCACCAAATTCATCATATATTTCTGACATATTGAAAGCGATTGGACTTGATCCATTTTTATTAAGTAAATCCAACTTTTCTTTGGCCTCAAATATAGTTGGAATATGATCTTTATTTATATACCACATTACCGCTTTATGTCCTTCTATTTCATTTGACCATTTTTTTCTGCTTTTAAGAAAATAACTATGAACAGTTTTATAAGTATATTCACTTAAGGATTCATAATTTTTCCAAACAGACATATTCACAAAAATCAATTTATCTTCATAAGGTGTCTCTAAATCTGTTGCACTTGTACCACTTTCATCTTTAAGTCTCCAAATAAATCCATCACTTTCTTCAGCTAATAAGTTAACTGGCGCAAGAAAATCTTTAAATTCTTTTATAATTGGAGAGTCTAATTCGTCTTTTAATCTGATGATATTATATTGAGCAAGATGTTTATTTTTCATTATTCTTTGTATAGACTATTGTGAATTTAATATTTGCTAACGTTTAGTATATGAAAAGTAGGTGATTTCGAAGCACCACTTTGGATTAAAAAAGAACTTTAGCACGAGCCAGAAGCCCTGTTTTTATTACTATTTTGCCTATTTTTCATATACATTGTTGTGTGTTCGTTTTTGAATTGTCATATAAATTGCGTGAGGTAACATAATAAATGTCATTCCAGAAAATGGTATCATATATACTCCAATCAAGACCACAATTAAATATGACCAAATAAATTTACTTGATATATTTTGAGTAGTTTTTTCAATGTAGTCAATTAAAAAACCAATTGGGATTAATAATAGTCCAAAATAAACAAACCAAAATGCGGCAAAATTTTCATAATTCATTTGCCCATTTAGTAAAGGGAATTCAAAAAGTCCTTCACTAATTTTGAAAAATAGTTTATTTGCAAATTCTAGAAACTGTTTGCCAAATGCAAATGGGGAAATGCCTAATAAAAAATGAACAATTCCTGTATATAACAATATTTTTCCGTTAGTTATGTTCATCTTTTTCTTTATTTGATACAAAATTAATTGTTTTCAAATAAATTATTTTTGACCTACATCAAATTATTCTTTATTCTTTATTCTTTTCGGTTACAAGAATAACGCAATCTTCCATAGTTTCAATATAATGAAGACTTGGCTCGTCTGTTAGAAAGCTAGTACTTGAAGTGATAAATTCATTTTTAAAAGCAAACCAATCTATAATTTTCTTGTCATCATTGATGTAATACGCTTTTAAAGACCCTTTTATTACATAAAATAATTTATGTCTTTGTTGCTCTTCTTTTACAATCTGTTCACCTTTTTTGTATTCAATTATTTTACTGTTAGTTTCCCAACTTGAAATTGTTTCTTTTTCAAGGTTACTATAATTAAAAGCTATTTTATCAATTATTTCATTCAATTCGTGATTCTTTTTTCAATGACATACAACGTGTTCGTGTATGGTTAGTTGTGTTGGCTAGGTCTAAATTAATAAAAGAAAACGAACCAGAGGGAAATCCGTAGGATTTTCCGAGTAGGCGAGAACCCAACAATTAATTATACACGGTGTTGGCAAATCGTTTTTATTTCGAAATCAATATTTTTTCCATTTTATAATCCTCAACAGAATGTCCATTCGGGAATGAGTTTATAATCGATTCCACTATTTTAAATCCGTTTTTTATATAAATGTCAATTGTATTCTGATTTTGTTGGTTTACAATTAGTTCAATTTTCTCAATTCCGTTATCCGTTGCAAATCCGTTAACATATTCCAACGCTGTCTTTCCGATTTTCAGTCCACGAAATGATTCCAAAATATAGAGTTTGCTCAAAATCAATATTTTATTCAGTTTTTGAATTCCTAAATATCCAACATTTTTTGTATCAAAATTTAAGAGAAAATAGCTGAAATCTTCATTCTTAATTTGCTTTCCGATTGCACTTTCGGATTGAAATTCTGTTAAGAAATAATCTGTATGTTCAGATGGAATTATTGGGTCATAAACTTCGTGTAAAATTTCAATCGCCAATTTTTCTATGATTTTAAATTCGGTCGAATTATCAGCTTTTTTAACCTCAATCATCGTTTTTCTCAAATGTTTGCCAACGTGTCGGCTAAAAAGCGTTGCTTTCCCTTTTGGGAAGCTATGATTTTTTAGCTTTTGTTAGCGAATGTTATTCATTTTTTATATACAAAATCACTTTCATGGTCATCCGAATTTTCATAACCTTTAGGAAAAGTTAAACCTGTGAATTCTCCATTACCTAAAAATCTAACATCTCTCCAAGAGCAATCTGAAAAATCAGTATTACCTAGCATATGAGAACGAAAATTCAAATAGTGCCATTCACAATTTTTTAGATCTAACCATTTAAAATAACTGCAATAACAATCTAAATTCTTGAACAAAGTGTTAACAAAATTGGAATTGGTCAAATATGTAAAGGTAAAATTACATCGCTCGAATTTGCAATCTACCATTTTCACTTTGTCAAATATAGATCTAACAAGTATACAATCACTAAATTCAACATTTTGAAATTCAGATCCACTAAAATCAAACCCAGAAAGGTTCAGAAAATTCAATTTTAAATTTCTAAATTTCAAATTCTTGAGCTCGACTTCTTCAGAATAAATTTCACCATTGTAAATCCAAGTGTCATCTTTTTCAATTGTTAACATTGAAATTATTTTATCAAAATCCGATCTTTGTAGATCTTCATTTAGATCTAATTTTTCTTGAAGCTTGCTGTATGTCAGAATGTCTTGTTCCATTTGAATATTCGCTAACAGTTAGGCTATGGTATCGTTGTGGAATTGTCCGCAAGGACCATTCCGGGAGAACTAAGCGTTGGTTGAAAGATAGGGATTTTCGGATAAAAATTCCGCCACAATGAATTATAGGCGTTGTTAGCCATTGTTTTATTCCGCCTTGATTTTCATCATTTTATAAGATTCCAACTTTTTTAAGTCCAGAATCTTATTTGTGTTCCCATCAAAATTACCCATTTGGGTGTTAATTACGAAGTAAATGTTTCCGTCGAAGATGTCAAAAGTGGTTGGAGTTTTAAAACTATTCGTGAACTCAACAATTTTTTCACTTCTCAGAATTTCGGTTCGAGCTTTGTTAAGGTCAAATCTAAACAATCCATTTTTTGATTTATCTCTCCAGCCATTCACGATTCCATATAGATTATTTTTGTAAAATTTTAAACCATCTATACCTGAATAATTTTCTTTGGGTTCATTTATTATTTTTTTCGATTTTCTGTTGACAACACAAATTCCGTTGCCTGATGCTAAATACAAATATTCATCATTATTGGAGATAGTAATTCCGTTTGAGTTGGGAATCTTTTCAGAATCCAAATAGACTTCCATGGTTTTACTTGGCCTTTGAATTTTATAGATTTTATTGCTTTCTGAATCGGTTATGAAAATTTCATTATTTGAACTAACGGCTAAATCATTTAAATAGTGAAAACTCGAGTCCTCAATTGAGTAGGAGTCGATAAGACTCCCTGAGGAAAGCTGCAGAAGTAAAAGTATTGATTCATTTTTATCTGCTGTAAGACTATTGCCAAGAGCATATAAAGTGTCTCCTTTTATTGTCATTCCAAAACCAGCTAAATAGTTATATTTGTTAGTCTCTAGAAAAGTTTTATGATTATTACCGTCGAGCGAACTGCTTACAATTTTATTGCTTTTTAGACTGTTTAGATACATTTTTTTTGAATTGCCGTCGATGGCGATACCTTCTGGTATTAAATCTTTTTCAAAATTCAGTTTAGTCAATTCCAATTTTTCACTTATACAAGAAATGAGTCCCAATAAAGTCAAGGATATAAAAATTGACTTAGTATTTAGGATTTTTTTCATTTTAGAAATATGTATGTTAATGTTCGTTAAGAGACATGGTTTACACAAGTTAAAGATTAGACTTTACACTAAATTAGTTTCTAACCTTATGTTAGTTTTTTTATTTCTTAATTCATTTTCATTAAAGAAACCTAAAAATACGTTTCTGTAAAACACTTTCCAAATACCGTTACCAAGATTTTGGATTCCTACATATTTACCTTTTAGAGCACTTGTTAAATATACCCAATAATAGGACCTCCATCTGATAGCTCCGTTTTGAGTTACTTTAAGAACTTTATGGTCTAAATCATAATCAAAGAGAGGTGTTTTTTCGGGAAAAGGTCTGGTCTCAAAATTATGGACAGAAGCGGGTGTTTTCATGCCTAAAGCCTCATGGGGTCTTATGTGATTATATTCCTTTACAAAATGGTTTAATCTGCGTTGTTGGGCTTTTAGATCATAAGCAGAAGGTCTGGCACATGCCGCCTTTAAGTCACGGTGCATGCGTTCGTGCCTTCCGTTTTGCTCAGGGTGGGCAGGGTCAGAAAACACAGGGGTAATCCCAAGTTCAATAAACCAATAAGAGAGTTGGGTATAGCGTTGGATGGCTCTTACAGAACCAAAGGGGCTACCGTTATCTGTATGGATTTGTTTAGGCATACCATACTTTCTAAAGACCTTTGTAAACTCAGTTTTAGCAGACTTTAAGTTTTCCTTATAATGCCCTTTAGCCGTAAACAAAAAACGACTTTTGGAATCTGCAATGGTTAGCGGGTGACAATAGATCTTATTGCCCATTAAAAACTTTCCTTTATAATCTGCACTCCATACTTCATTACATGATTTGGGGTCGAAAATAGGGAACACAGGTTTGACCCTTCTCATTCGTTTTTGAGGACAGACCAGACCATTTTTCTTGAGTATGTTGTGGACAGTAACCACAGAAGGAACTATTTCTTTATTGAAATCGTTAAACAAAAGTATTCTGATTTTTTTAGCTCCCCAACGTGGATATTTAGCCTTTAATTTAATAATAGCTTTAACAATATTCTCACCCGTAGCGTTAGGATGTTCCCTGGGTGCTCTTGACTGCTCTTTTAGACCGTCATAACCTTGATTTTCGAATCTGGAAATCAGCTTGTAGGCTGTTGGTCTTGAGATTTCAAAGTTTTTGCATAATTCTGTGATGGTATATTTCCCAGTTCTCCATTCACAGATAAATTCAATTTTTTGTTCCATAGTTGTAGTTGCTTTCCAAGGCATGATAATTTGATTTTTATCTCAAATTACAACCTAAAAAAGTGTAAACTATGTCCCTTTAACTTTGTAAACTATGTGCCTTTACCATACCTAAATAATGGCTAACGTTCAGTATAAGAAACGTAGGGCAGTTGATAAGCGATACGTTTCGGGTTGGTACTAAGCCAAATATAATATTTTGCTTTTATCTTTTTTGTTTAAAATGCCAAATTTTATATTTGGTGACTTTATAAAAGAGTACAGGCCTTTGGGTAAGCCTAAACTGCCCTATGTTCTTTATACCTTGTTGTCAGTAGTTATTTTAGATTTTCACCCAGTAATGCTATTTTTTTTATCCAATTTTTTCTAAACTCAATAGTTGAGTCCTTAATAGGTGAGATGTATGTAACTTTAACAGGTCTAATTCCGCAAAACTCTAATGTCCCTTTTTTGAACTGATTGATAGTTGGGCTTTTCATAAATAAGTAATCATACCACTTAGGTGTATCAGCGGTTATAATTATTCTTGCTGTTTTTCCTTTTAAGAGTTTTTCAGGTATTGCTTTTCTAGGAATAGGTTGAAATGTTATTCCAGGAAGAAACACTCTATCAATAAAACCTTTCATCAATGCTGGATATCCATACCACCACATCGGAAAAAACCATACAATATGGTCAGCCTTTTTTATTTTTTCTATTGCATCAATTAAATCAGGTTCTAATTCGGTTCTTTTTCTATATCCAAATCTTAGATTAGGATTAAAATCTAATTCTGAAATATTAATTTGAGTTAATATTACATTGGTCTTATTTGCTCCTTTCTTATAAGTATCAGATAAAGCATAATTAAAACTTTCTTTATCAGGATGTCCGTTTACTATTAATACATTTTTCATTTTGTTCTATGTTTGTCACAAAGAACTAAACAATCAAATTTTTATAAAAGGACATATGTCTAATTCGAAATCAACTTTCTTATTCGGCTCAAGTGTCTTTGGGTAATACCTAAATACGAAGAAAGGAAGTTAAGAGGGATTAGCTGTAAAAGTTTTGGTTGGTTATTCAATAAATCGCGATAACGTTGTTCAGCGGTTTCTCTTTGTAACAAAAAAATTCTTTTTTCCATTTTGATATATTCTTGTTCAGCGATAAACTTAAAAAGCCTTAACCAATTAGCACTTGATTTTTCTAATTTCAGAATCTCATCTTTTGAGATGGTTAATAGCTCAATATTAGTCAAAGCTTGGATGTTTTCAGCAGTTTTTTCTTGTGATAAAAAAGAAGAATAGGCACTAACGAAAGAATTAGAAAAAATAAAGCAGTACGTTACTTCTTCCGATGATGATGAATGATAAAATGACCTAAATAATCCAGAAATCACAAAACCAACTTCCTTAGATACTTGACCTTCTTTGATAAAAAAATCACCTTTATTTATTTTTTTAAGAACTACTTTTTTCTCAAATGTATCAATTTCTTCATCAGTTAATATATTAAATGCTTTTAAATAGTCTCTCATTTTTTTAATTACTGCCAACGGTCTCGGCTATGAGTAGTTGCGTGGTTTAGCGGTTAACTTTGCAAGTACACACCAAACTGAAAATCCGTGAGGATTTTCAGAAGTATGCCAGAACAAGCAATTACTTATAGCCATTGTTGTGCACTGGCTTTTATTTTTTCATTTATTCGGTCAAATTTCTTTTCTCCGAGTTCAGTTTTTATTAGTTCAGAATTCCGTTCCACCAAGTTTTTAAATGTCTGAAATTCAGTTTCTTTTTTATTCCAAAATTCAGTCGGTAAACCCGAAATCGCTACAAGTAAATCGCCTTCGTAAAAGTCGCCTTCAGTCAATATATTCCGTTCGAGTTTCTCGAGTGCAATTCCAATTATGTGTTTAGTTCCGATATGTTGAGAAATCAAAAGTCTTAATTGTTCGTTGGTCAATTCTCCAATATTTATTTTCCGATAACGATGGCATTTTTCGACTAAACTTGTCGGAAACTCGGAAGGTTCATTCCAATAATCGTTTTCTAATTGTTCAATTGATTTCAAATGGCCCAAAATTTACTTGACATTCGTTTCTATTTTCTGCTAGTTCTAAATAAACTCCAAATTGGTAGTCAAGTTGACTTATGTATTCGTTGATTTTTATTAAGTCAAATTCCTTTTTTGAGTTTTTCCACTGCATCTTCATTTCTATTTCTAACAGATTGTCTGTTGTATTTCTTTTATGAACTATTACATCAGGATATACTGCACTAGCTTTTTTTCCATATTTCTCAAAATCCAGTCTTTTTCCAATTTCATTGCCGATTATGTCTTCTCCATAATTATTTAGCATTCTGTTATATTCAACATCTACAACGTAATCTTGGTTTGCAAAATGCTTTTCTAAATACAGAGCAAATCTGTGAGTAATAGACCTTTCGTGTAAATTGTAAGTTTCGAAAATAATTTCAGAATCCTTTTCATACAATTCGTCAATTGTAAGTCTAATTTTTTCTTCTATTTGTTCTCTTGAGTAGCTCATTTTTAGCTTGTGCACAACGTGTTCGTGTATGGTTTGTTGCGGGAAAAGACGTAAGTATTTTTCCGCTAGACCTAAAGGTAATTAATAAGATTGAATTTCCGAGAGGAAATTCAGCAGCAATGAATTATACATGTTATTGTAAGTAGTTTTTTACTCAGTTTGTAGTGTATTTGTTATTTCCTTTTCGTAAAATTTTCCTCTATCGTCTGTCGCAATAACTTTTGGTCTTTTTCCATTTTCCCAAATTAGTTCAAATGATTTTAGAGAGTCAAATTCCACGTTTTGTGATTTGAAATGCTCATTTATGTTATTATGCCAATAGCCAATTGATTTAGTAATTCGGTCAGAAATCATTGTCTTTGGTTGGAACTCTTTAGTTTTCCAATCAATTTTTATGTCATGATTCTTTCCATTTATTTTATTCAATTCATCAATTACGAAATCAGAATCAACATAATTTTCATAGCTTAAAAAACTATGTCCAAAATTGTGAATCGCTGAAGGAATATTTTTGTATTTCATACCTCTAATTTTTCCACTATCAAATCAACAAATTCAGCTTTTCTCAATAAATCAATAATAAAATCAAAATCATCTTTACCGAATATTTTTACTAGTTTTTCAGTTCCGATTATTTCTATAACGCAATCTCCTGGAAAACCTGGTCCTTCAGCTGTTATTGCATCATTAAAAGCGTCAAGATTCTTTCCGAAATGTTTTCCCGATTCATAATCGATTTCCGCGACATATTTATTCCAAAAATCTTGTTTAGAATCACAAAACTCTCCGTTTATAAATATTTTTCTTTGACGCATAACTTTTCCATTTTCGTCCTCAGTTATGCTGATAAAAGTATCTTTTCCATAAGCGAATTTGTCAAATACTTTGGAATAGCCAAGATTCAACCATCTTTTATAAATCAATTTCCCATTGAAATATAAATAGAGTTCATTATCATCCTTTATTTCCTTTCGTATTATCACAGTTTGTTTAAATTACTTACAACGGTCTCGTATAACCGTCAGTTACGGGTTAAATTAGCCATTATTTTCGGTTTGATACAGACCTTAGCAATTCCGAGTGGATTCGGACGTAGTCGAATCCGCCGTAATTGCGGTTATACATTGTTGCCATTTCGTTGTTTTTTTCAGCCATTAATTCATTTCGAATATTGATTTATTGATACAAAACATATCTTGGTGGTTTTAGTCCATTCAGTCGCAAATAAACAAGCATTTGTCCTCTGTGGTGAGTTATGTGGTCGGTAAGCAACAACAAAATCTGTCTTTTTGTTCTGTCCGCTCCAAAATAGTCCAATCTTTCTTTAAGTCTATTTGGGTCAAAATTTCCGATGAACTCTATTGTTTTGTCAAAAGTCTCATTGATTTTAGCAATCATTTCTTTTTTCGATTTGTTGTCAACTTTGAGCTCCGTGTCGGTATTCCAATCTCTCGCTTCACGTCCGCCCATTAATGATTGACTGTGCCAATCCATTGCCCAACCAATATGCATTAAATTTTCCGCAAAACTCATTGATTCAGGCGTTGCTTTAAATTCATACTTATCTTCTGGCATTGTTTTCGCTACAAGAATTAAATATTCTTTCGATTTTTCTAATCGTTCCAAATATTCTTTGATGAAGTCATTTTCTTGTGCAACAATCGGCTGTGTAAATGAGGACAAAAGCATTACCGAAGTCAGAATTAATAGATATTTTATGTTTTTTATTTGATTCAATTTATTATTTACGTTGGTTTGGTCACAATGAATGGCAACGTCTCGTATAAGAAATGTAGGGTAGGTGATAAGCACTTTCATTTCGATTTATTACTTAGCTAAATATAAATATTTTGCTTTTATCTTTTCTATTATAAACGCCAAATTTTATATTTAGCGGACTTTATTATGATTCACAGGCTTTTCGGCTTAGCACAAATGCCCTATGTTTTTTATATATTGTTGGTGGCAGTTATTGTTTCTCAATTTTTGGTATTTCTGATTTGTCCAAGAAAATTATTTTGTTCTTTTTCTTTCCAACGTTTATCATTTCGTCCGCACCTGTTGAAGCTCCTCCAATTCTCAAAACTGCATCACAATGGCTGATTAGTTTAACAGCAATTGGATGGAAAATTTCATTAAATATTTCATCTCCTATTTTCTTTGAACCAGCGATTTCTATCATTGGCAAAGCAAACCATTCTCCTAAAACTGGCATATGTCCCATTTTGTATAATTCCAAAGCCATATTGCTCATTGCTTGTACATTTCTCTCAATTAATTCAGGGTCATCATTTGTTCCAGATCTATAAGGTCCAGCAACAAGTATTAAGAGTGATTTATTATTTTTCATTAAAGAATTTTTTTAAGTTTAATATGTTGAAGTAAAATTATTGTTTTTCCATCTTTTATTTCTCCGGATTCTATCATTGACATTGCTTTATCAATTGAAAGCTCTAAAACTTCAATATTTTCTTCTTCTTTTTCGAGACCACCACCATCCGATACTTTCATTTCTTTTGAATATTCAGCAATGAAAAAATATACTATTTCGGTTACAGAACCAGGTGACATATATGCCTCAAAAATTTTCTGAACGTCTTTAATTTTATAACCAGTTTCTTCTTCTGTTTCTCTTTTAATACAATCTTCCGCATTTTTTTTGTCTAAAAGTCCTGCACAAGACTCAATTAGCATTCCACTTTCGTTTCCATTTACATAAGTCGGAAGCCGAAATTGTCTTGTAAGTATTACTGTTTTAGATTCTGTATTGTAAAGTAGTATTGTTGCTCCGTTTCCTCTGTCATAAGCTTCTCTACTCTGTGATTGAATTGAACCATCTTTTTTCAAATATTGGTAAGTTATTTTCCTTAAAGTGTACCAATTGTTAGATAAAATTTCTGTATTTGTAATCTTAATTTTGTCTATCATTTATGAGGTTTGTTTTAATACTTTGAATTAATTAGATATCTTATTTCTGTCAACTATTATTCTCTTGAAATTTGATTTATTCGTATTGTTTGCAATGTACTTTCCCTTCAATTTTTGCGCAGTTGAGTTTTACCCAATGAATTCTTGAAGAATTAGGAAAGTCTATTAATGCTTTTTCCAAATCAGGGTTATCATATTTGTTTTTACCTGCTAATCCGATAAAATAGCTTATCGCAAATTTCTCCGCTAAGTCGGGAGACTTTGCGGAGCGGGTTTTCTGCTTTTGAAATTTTACAATGTATAGGTAAACCCAAAGTATAAATCGATACCGTCTCCGTTTAATTTATCAAAAATAGAGTCACCTATAGGCTGTTTATTATCATATTTTGAGCTATAGTACTTTATACCAATAAGAGCGCCAAACTTTTTTACACCTATAAATTCATATTCTGTTAAGAGCACAACTCCCGAAGTTCCATCGTATTTTAATGTTCCGTCAAGCCCCAAATCACCGGCATCAATTTTCAATTTTCCACCTGTATAAAAACCATAACCTATACCAATGTTTAAAGTTTGGTCCTTTGATGGGTTAAGCCCTATTAAATACTTGAATGTAGGTTGAATAGAAATTCTATTAAAAGATGTAGATACATTTGAAAGCTCTGGTCTTAGTGTGCTAGAATTAAATATGAAACTAGAACCTATTTCATATTTTTTATTAAAGATATATCTTGTAGTGAATCCAACCTTTAATCCTCCGCCAGCACTAATTGATGACGATTTATTGTCTTCGTCAATGAATAAATCAATATTATCAAAACCTAACCCTATTCCGAATTGTAAACCAATTCTAAATTGATTATTTGCCTTTGGATTTGATTCTTGAGCCAATGCAATATCAATAAATGAAATCGCAATTACGCATAAAATTATTTTCTTTCTCATAATATTTTATTGATAGATATAGTTAAAAGTTGAAATCATTCCCAATCTGGCAGATTACCATATTGGTTCTTTGCTTTCATTTTTTATGTTCTAATTAAAATTCCCAAATTAGAATAGTCAGCTTTAGACTCATACTTAAGTAAGTTCAACATTACGACTTGTCCTTTTTGATGAAAATTTAAGTGAAAATCCATTCCTGATTCCGGAGTTTCATCAATATATTTAACTGATATACTATTTTTATGCAAATGTCGTACTTGCATACCAAAAAATCATTGATGTAGGTCAAGAAAGAGAATTAAGCTTTTTTCTAATTCTACTAACAGTTTCCGGGCTAATATTTAGATACTAAACTATGTCATATTGAGGAATTTCATTTAGAACCCTTTAATATCATTAAATACTGCCCAAACGCATCGTAAAAATCTAATGCATAAAATTGGAACGAAAAACATGGTGGGATTGGTAAAGTATACCATTCAGCAAGGGCTAATTTAAGTTATACTAGAAAAAAATGTTTGATAACATAGTATGAATTGGCTGAAATTATAGCCTTTCACTAAAAAATACGAAACCACGTGTTCTGTAAAACGTGAATAATGAATTCAATTGAAATTTTTCTATTAATTTTTTTCTGAAATGAGAAGAATGAGGTATTAAATTATGTAGTCGTTATTCAGGACGGGGCAAATGGCATACAACAATTGAATAAACACACTAGTGTGTTTATTTTTAATATACATATATACTCAAATATACAATAATACTTACAAGTCTAAAGGGTTTTTGATAAAATCAAAACTGTTTTTTGCCACATGAGTATAAATTTCTGTTGTTTTTGTAGAATTATGACCTAGCAACAGTTGAATGTACCTAATATTTATTCCTGATTCCAGTAAATGAGTTGCAAAACTATGTCTCAACATATGGGATGATACACGAACTTTTATGCCAGCTTTGATAGCCGCATTTGAAACTATTTTACCTACACTATTAGCACTGTATTGTTCTTTGAATTGTCCTTCAAATAGATACGCTTTAGGTCTATATTGTTTATAGTATGTTCTAAGGTCTTTTAATACAGATTCGGAAAGTAATGTGTACCTGTCCTTGTTACCTTTAGCATTCTTAACTCTAATGAGCATTCTTTTGCTGTCGATATTCGTAAGCTTTAGATTAAGTAATTTTTCCTATACGCTCAAGAAATAAATGAATTAGTCAGATTTCAAAATTAGTTTAATATCTTCAATAAAGTTTGAACTTTTGCCTCTTGGGGTCACAAAAAGCTTCACTAGAAATAGTGAAGCTTTTTTATTTATTTATAGGTTTTGTAGTACTTCAAAGGGGGTTAACAATTTTCAACCATGCTTTCTTGGCACCCAACCTTTAGAGCCAATTAATTCTTGAGCAACTTCTTTAGGATAATCTTCAAGGTCTGTTGCCATGGTATCATTTCAGCGATTTAAATAGCCAAAGAGGGCGAGTGATGCAACAATTTCTACTATTTCACTTTCGTTAAAATGTTTTTTTAATTCATCAAAATCTTCTTCAACTGTTATATTTGGTATTAAGGCACCCTTATAAGCCACATTCAATGCAGCCCTTTCTGCTTCAGAAAATAAAGGAGATGTTTGAAACTCCCAAAACAGATTCAATCTTCTCCTTGGAGGCTTTATAAATCCTAGAAAGGTTTGCCATATGTGCTTGGTAATAATGACAGCCATTAGCTTGACTCGAAATAAGACTGATAAGTATTTTTAATTCTTCTGAAACGGTACCTTAATACAGTATAACCTGATTTAATCTTACTTGTATCAGTAGGGATAGGCATTTGAGTTTTTACATATATACCAAGTACCTATGGTGTGAATCTGAAAACTGTAATTCGTTTCGACACAGCCAGTTTTTAATAATAGGAATCTTATTGGTATTCATGTCAATAGTTATGTATCTGATGTATTCTAAAAAGAAACTGGAAAATCACATATCTTCAAATAAGTAATTTTTATTTGCATAATAAAATTTATTGTCTACATTTGTAGATATGAATCTACAAAAATAGAGTTTAAATGAAATTATCACGCAAAGAAGAAGAGTTAATCAATATAATTTGGCGTTTGGGAGATGCTTATATGAAGGATTTATTAAACGCTTATCCAGAGCCGAAACCAGCTTCAACGACTGTTTCTACGCTTTTAAAACGCTTAATAAATAAAGGAGTGATTTCATATAGAATACACGGGAATTCTCGTCAGTACTATGGACTCATTAATAAAACTGAATATTCCTCATTCAATCTAAAAAATATGATAGGAACCTTTTTTCAGGGTTCATCTAGTAGGTTCGCTTCTTTCTTTGCAAACAATATGAAACTTACCAAAGAAGAATTAACCGAATTAAGAAATATAATAGATGAAAAAATAGATAATCTTGAAAAATGATACTTTATATTCTACGATTTAGTCTTGCAGTTTGTATTTTTTACTGCTTTTATAAATTTATTCTTGAAAAGGAAAAAATTCACACGTTCAACCGATTCTATCTATTAGGTGGTTTGTTTGTATCATTAGTATTTCCATTGATTTCAATTGGAGGTGCTGAACAAATTCAAACGGTATTAGTTAAAACTCAGCAAAATTTAAATCATAATTTAATTAGATGGGAACTGATTATTGTAAGTACATACGTACTAATCACTTTCTCTCTGTTAGTCCGATTTATGATTGATATTTATAAGCTATCCAGAAAAGTTAAAAGACATGAAGTTAAATCATTAGGTCGTGCAAAATTGGTATTTACAAATGAACCAATAAGCCCATATACATTCCTAAATTACATTTATATAAATAAAAGTGAATACACTAGTCTGGAACCAGAATTAATAAATCACGAATTGGCGCATGTAAATCAACGTCATACTATTGATATTTTTTTTGTTGAGCTCCTCAAAACCATCTTTTGGATTAATCCATTATTAAAATCATACAAAACTGCAATGCAGCTAAATCATGAATTTTTAGCTGATAGAAATGTTATCACACAAAAAGAAGATACAGAAGAGTATCAAAATATATTACTTCGCTATTTACAAATGGATAGGCCTATTAGAGTAACAAGCGGTTTCAATTTTACATTAACAAAAAAACGATTATTTATGATGAAAAAACAAAAGAGTAAAAATCAACGCTTTAAACAATTATTAGTAATACCTTTATTTCTGCTTGCCTTCTGGTCTTGTAGTGATAATGGAGGAGTAAGTGGTAAAGAAATGCTACATTATTGGCGTTATACTGCAGCTATGGAAGAAATATTGCAAACTGGCAGAATAAATGAAGACGATTTAAAAGACGGTGTTATTAAAGGAATATCAGGCAAAGAAGAATATGACAAATTGCTAGATATCTATAACCGAATGAACAATGATCAAAAAAGGTCTGTATATCAATTACCACCTTTTATAGCACCTATAGAATAAGCCCTATATAGGTAATTCTCAAATATTCTAAGGCACTTTAGTGTCAAAGAAAACCATATCATTAAATTTTTAAATAGTAACAAGTAACCTTTATGCAAATACTCAAAGGCTAAAATTCTATTGCACTATTTTAATAGCTAATTTTTCTTGTGGGTATTCCGTTTTTTTGAGTACTCACTTGGAAATATTCAAGTGCAAGGAATTATCAAGAAGATAATACAATATTAGAGATTGATGAAACTAGGTTTATAGAATAAATGAAAAACCTTAACAGCCTTTAAAATAAAGGAGTTAAGTTTTTTTTTATGTTCGTTCGACTTTTTTTATCCTTTTAAGATGGGCTTAATTTTTTTATACTATCGATACTTACTCATACCAAAAATGGTAATAGCTATCATCATAAAATAGGGTTCTAGAATCACCATATTTTCAAAAGCAATAAATATGACAATCTGATAAGTTATCGAAAATTAAATAAGATCACTAAAATTTTAGTATTTATCATATCTACATTCTTGATTTCTCGACATCTGCTCCCGTTCTGGTGCTGACTTTTTTCACTTTAGTATTACCAAAAGGATAGGAATAACTAATTCGGAAAATACTAGAAAATCCAGATTCGGGACTATATTTTACCTTAAATTTGTCTCCAAATGCTTCTCTAGTAAGCGAACCTACGGTAGAGTGGATATCAAAAGTCTCAAAAATGTCGGTTATAGAAAATTGCAAACTACTTCTATTTTTAAACTCTTTTTTGATCCCCATATTTAATACACCAAAACCATTTGCTTTAGTACTTCCGTTAAAGTGGCGGGAGGTATACCAACCCGACAATTCTAAAGAGAAATTCTCCGGCAATTTTATGGTCTGACTTCCATTGAAATTGTAGTGAAAATAGTCATGGGTAATTTTTTCATCAGTATGCAATAATTTGAACTCTCGAACCCCAAAAGTCCCGTTAAAGTTCATACTCCACCAATGAGTAAAGCGAATGGGGATATTGGCCTGAATATCTATATTGCGCTGATACTCTAAATTTACAGGTGCTATTACGGCAACGTTACTTTGTGAATTTCGAGTAACCTGAAAACGGGCAATGGGGTTTTTCTCATTAGAAGCTAGTAAAGAAATGCTGAATGATTTATTGCTGTAGCTAATGCTGATATTATCGCTTAATGCTGGAAGTAATTGTGGGTTTCCGCTGAATACGGAAGTGGGACTGTTATAAATTAGAAACGATGCTAAATCGGAGTAATTAGGTCGTGTTATACGTTTGTTATAAGCAAAGTTTAGTGCTGTAACATCAGAAAAAGAATGGGTAATGAACAGTGAGGGGAAAAGTTTCCCAAAGCTACGGTTCAAACTGGCATCGTCAAATGCTTGATCCCAATATTCATATCGGAAACCTAATTGTCCTTTTAACTTTTTATTAAATTTATAATCGGCTAGAGAATAAACAGCGCCTATTTTTTCTTGATTCTCAATTGCACTTATAAAGCGATTATCGGACACAAATTCTTCGCCTTGAAGAATTTCGATACGGGCATTATTGATAGTTTTGGATAGTGATCCTTTCATTCCAGCTTCTATCGATAGGGTTTCATTCACTTTATACCGATAATCTAATTTGAGAACACCTAGATTGATATCGGTTTCATTAAATCCACGGTTTCCCCTATTGTAGATTTCGTTATCTGGCTGAAAAGCATTTCCACTTTCATCGAAATAGGAACTGCTTACGCGATTTGGTGTCTGATTATTGTAATTGATATAATCTACAGTTACACTCAATTCATTTTGTTCGTTTTTCTTTTCAAAATAAGTGGAGGCATTCATATTTTTCAGGTTTCCATCACCATTCAATCTAATTTGAGCTTCCAAAAAGGGAGTGTTTGTAAAGTCATATAACCCCCTGTTTTGAGTATGTACCATCGGTTTAGAGTTATTGTACAATAAACTTGCTCCAAATAAGGATGCGTCCGAAAGTTTATAGTCATAACCTAGATTGATGTTATGGTTTCTATTTATATGTTGTGTCCTACTTGTAAAATCAATGGTTGTATTTCCTCCTAAGGAAGGTATCTCTGTAGTACCCATTCCTCTGAATCCGCTATAAGTGTCATCATAAGAGAACGTATAAGAGCTAAATAAGTTGGAACGTGCGCTTCCATAGTTTAAAGAGAACCCAGTGGTCTGTTTAGGCCCTTCTCCAAAGCCAGCACTTAAATTAATAGAACCCCGGATACCCAAACTCTCATTTTTGGTCGTTACTATATTGATGATTCCCGCATTCCCATCTACATCGTATCTAGCGGAGGGATTGGTTAGCAATTCTATTTTTTTAATATTATCAGCACTCATCCCATTAAGAATAGCGATTAAGTCTGCAGTTGGAATTCGTTGTACCTTCCCATTTATCATAATTAGGGTTCCGCTTTTTCCATTCATTGAAAAACTATTATTGCGTTGATCCAAAATTACTCCAGGAGAACGCTCCAACAATTGCAAAACAGTGCTTCCCTTTGTTAAAATACTCTCTTGCACATTGATAACACTGCCTTCCTGAGTACGCTGTATTAGTTTACGTTTGGCTATGATTTCAACCCCTTGCAAGCTAGTTACCTCCTCTGTTAATGTAATTGAGGGGAAATGTTTTTGCAGATCCGTTGTGGTTATCGAAAAAGGTTCAGAATCCCAAGTTTTAAAAGATAGTAGGTCGATACGGAGTATGTATGTGCCTGCTTTAGAATAATCGATTTCAAAAACACCTGCTTCATTAGATATACTTCCAGTTTGCAGAGTGGAATCTGGAACACTATAAAGCATCGCGTTGGCATAAGGAACGGGATTGCCATCAGTATCAATTACCAAGCCTGATACTTGGCCAATAAGCGTTTGTATGCATCCTACACAACATACAAGAAAAAGGACATATAATTTCATTGCTACGAATTTCGGCACAAGTACCACCAATAAAAACAGTAATGAAAAAGTGAATGACTAAGGGGGCATTTTTCTTTACTACACGAAGAAATATGGAATTTTCGCATAGATTTTAATAAATATTGGTCAAAAATGTATTTGGTCAATTAAAACCTACTCAATGTCAAGTTATCAAAAGGAGCATTTGGAAAAGAAAGATATCCATCTTATCTTGTTATACTTATTCTATGCCGTTAAATTTCTTTAGAAATCATGTCCGCAAACACACTTTTGCCCGTTTTAACCTTTTTAGAACGCTATAAAATACATCATATCCTTTTTTGGGCAGGGTATCATTTTGCATGGTGGACATTGTTCTCGGGGAGTATAACGGAAGTATTCCAATCGATTACAGAACCTCACGGAATCGTAAAATTTTTAGGATATGTTACGTATCAAGCTTTGGGCGTATATTTCTGTTTGTACGTTCTAATTCCAAAATTTCTTCAGAAAAGAAAATATTTTATTTTCTTTCTTTTCAGCCTTTGTACAATTTTATTAATGGCAACATTAATAACATTTAATTATTTTGTTGCAGCATCAGTAGTGAATGCCAATGTATATGAACTATTCTATATTTCGTCGCCAACACCTTTTGCTATTTTCAAGTATAATGCTTTACCATCTTGCATGGCAAGTACAACTTTGGGAATGAGCATAAAACTGACCAAAAATTGGGTAGCTTCACAAAAACAGCAGCAAATTTTGGAAAAAGAAAAATTGGAAACCGAGTTGAAGTTCTTGAAATCACAATTTAATCCACATTTTTTATTCAATACCATTAATTCTATTTTTGTATTGATTCATAAGAATCCAGATATGGCCTCTGAATCGCTTGCCAAGTTTTCGGATTTGATGCGCTATCAATTGTATGAATGTAACGAACCCAAAATACCGGTAGAGCGGGAGCTAGATTACCTTCGGAATTTTATCGAGCTAGGAAAATTGCGTTTGGAAGATACCGTGAAGGTACATATAGAAATAGATATCACTGGATATTCGAATAAATCCATCGCTCCTTTTATTTTAATGCCTTTTGTAGAAAATGCTTTTAAGCATGTTTCTCAAGAAAAGGAACAAGAAAATTGGTTAAAAATCAATTTGAGTTTTTCCGAAACAGAGATTGCTTTTGAAGTAGTCAATAGTATTCCATCCATAAATTATCCGAAATCTAATGACATAATAGAAAATAGTGGAATTGGTTTAAAAAATGTAAAACGACGATTGGACTTGGTTTATCCGAATCAATATGAGTTAAAAATAGAGAAAACAGATATGGCTTACAGTGTACTACTGAAACTTCGGTACCCTATTGATAAACTTATACCAGAAGCTATAGAAAAACCTATAATATCCTTACAATCTTGAAAATAAACATATGGTATTAAAATGTGTAACGATAGATGATGAACCTTTAGCACGAGAATGCATTGCAAACTATGTACGAGAAGTAGGTTTTTTGGAATTAGTCGGGTCGGTTAATAATCCTTTAGAACTTTCAAAAATTCAAGAAGAACAAGAAGTAGATTTACTTTTTTTAGATATTCAAATGCCGCGGATGAACGGAATAGAATTTCTAAAATCATCTACCAATATGCCTATGGTCATTCTCACCACCGCTTTCCCAAACTATGCTTTAGAAGGTTTTGAACTGGATGTACTAGACTATTTATTGAAACCCGTTACATTCAACCGTTTTTTTAAAGCTGTAAATAAAGTAAAAGAGCAGTATCTGCTAAGAAACCAAAAAACACAAGAAGATTCGACTTTGCTTAATGATACTAAAGAACATATTTTTATCAAGTGTGATAATGTCTATAAAAAGATAGAACTAGAAAATATCCTTTTTATAGAGTCAATGCAGAACTATGTAACGTTTCATACGACGGATGGTAAAAAACACTTAACACTTATGCCCCTAAAAAGTGTGGAAAAAAGATTAGATAATCACCTTTTTCTTAAAGTACATAAATCGTTTCTCGTTTCGGTTACAAAGATAGATACCATCAACAATGGGAAAATTGGTATGGGCGACGTTCAGATTCCGTTAAGTCGCAATTACAAAAACGCAGTCATGGATAAAGTCTTAAAAAACAAGCTTTGGAAAAAGTAACTTTGGATTTTCCAAAGCTTGTTTTAGAAATTAATAAAGTATCTAAAAGTACAGATAGTACTTGTTAATTACTTTAGAGGAGAGATTTGGAAAATAGTTGTGGCAATCTATATCAAATAAACACTCGGTTAACAAGTGTAACCGAATGTTTATTTAAATACTATTTAGAGTGTTCTTTTAAAAATAAAAAGGTCTGGAGTATCAGACCAAAACAATTTATTATTTCTTAATAAACCGTTTTGTAGTGGTACCCGTATTCGTCTTTATTTTTAATAAATACATTCCATTAGCAAGCAACGACACATCTATAACATCGTTATTAACCTCACCAATTAAAGCTCCATGAATAGAGTAAATAGTTATATGGTCTATGGGTTGTTTAGAAGTCACAAAAAGTTTGTTACTAGTAGTAGGATTGGGGTAAACAGATATTTCATTGCTATTAATACCTTGGATGCTTAAAAGATTGCTAGATTTTTTATCATCTACATGATTAGCTCTGTTAAAACTGGCGTTAAGACGACAATTTTCGCCATTATCTATAATTGTCCAATTAAAATCTGCTATAATTTTTGCTCTGTCATCACTTGCCTTACAAAAGGAGCTGTTACCTCCATGAAATTTTACGCCGTTTTGTAATGCAAGTGAGCTCCATCCTTTTAGTAAAGCATCATAGTTCTTTGTAGAAAGTGTAGCACCCTGAAAGATAGAATCCATATCAGTCACGTTAGACACGTTCCAAGCACTGATATTTTGATTAAAACTTGTAGCACCACTAAACATCCAAGACATATTAGTCACCTTAGAGACATTCCAATTACCTATGGGGTGATTAAAACTAGAAGCTCTATCAAATATATTAGACATATTAGTCACGTTAGACACATTCCAAGCACTAATATCTTGATTAAAACTTCTAGCACCATAAAACATGTAACTCATATTTGTAACCTTAGATACATTCCATTTGCTTATGGGGTGATCAAAGGCTAGAGCTCCAGAGAACATTTCTGCCATATCTGTTACATTAGACACATCCCAACTACTAATATCTTGATTAAAACTTTTAGCAGTATAAAACATGCCATCCATAGTAGTAACCTTAGATACATTCCATTCGCTTATGGGGTGATTAAAGTAAAGAGCTCCAGCAAATAAATTTATCATATTAGTGGTTTTAGACACATTCCAACTACTAATATCTTGACTAAAATTTGTAGCATACCGGAACACACCTTCCATATTAGTCACATTAGAGACATTCCAATTACCTATGGGTTGATTAAAACTAGAAGCTCTATCAAATATATTAGACATATTAGTCACGTTAGACACATCCCAATCACTAATATCTTGATTAAAAACAGTGTTATAATAAAACATATAGCTCATACTAGTAACCTTAGAGGTATCCCAACTGCCTATAGGCTGATTAAAGGAACTAGCTTCATTGAACATACTATTCATACTAGTCACATTAGACACATTCCAACTATTAATATCTTGATTAAAATTTGTAGCGTTTTTAAACAAGCTACTCATATTAGTCACGTTAGACACATCCCAATCACTAATATCTTGATTAAAACTTGTAGCATTACGGAACATATTTCCCATATTATTCACCCTAGATAGGTTTGGAGTGTCTATCGCATGTCCTTTTAAATTGTTACATCCGTAAAAAGCACTATGCATAGAAGTCCATATTTGGTTACCCCACTGTTCTATACTTTGTATTTTTAGTCTATCGCCTGTATTATTAAAATAAATCCTGGGAAAATCACCAGTAATAGATACCGTATACGTTCCCGCTGTAGTATAACTATGTGTGGTATTACCTTTATGGTTTGTGGTGGTTTCACCATCCCCCCAGTTTACGGTATAATTATATGTTTCACCTAGAGCTGTAGGTATGGTAATACTTTCGTTAGCACTTGTGGTTTTCCATGTAGTAATAAATGGTACTTGAGAACAATCTTCACCACTGTCTGTAATAATCCAACCAAAATCTTTTATAATTTTTGCTCTAGCATCCCTTGCACTACAAAATGAGCTGTTGCCTCCATGAAATTTTATGCCGTTTTGTAACGTAAGCTTGCTCCATCCTTGCAGTAAAGCATCATAGTTTTTTGTAGAAAGTGTATTATCATAAAACATGTAACTCATAGTTGTAACCTTAGATACATTCCAATTACTAAGATTTTGATCAAAACTTGTAGCACCATAAAACATGGCTTTCATATCAGTTACTTTAGACACGTTCCAACCACTAATATCTTGATCAAAACTTGTAGCGCCATAAAACATGCTATCCATATCAGTCACGTTAGACACATCCCAATCACTGATATTTTGATTAAAACTTGCAGCGCCACCAAACATGCTTTTCATATTAGTTACTTTAGACACGTTCCAAGCACTAATATCTTGATTAAAACTTGTAGCGT
Organism: Flavivirga eckloniae; assembly: GCF_002886045.1. Lineage (NCBI taxonomy): Bacteria > Pseudomonadati > Bacteroidota > Flavobacteriia > Flavobacteriales > Flavobacteriaceae > Flavivirga > Flavivirga eckloniae. Next base: position 4,946,893 of record NZ_CP025791.1, read on the forward strand.
TAACAAACATGCTACGCATATCAGTTACGTTAGAAACGTTCCACTCACCAATATTTTGATTAAAACTTGTAGCTTGAAAAAACATTAAATCCATATTGGTCACGTTTGAGACATCCCAATCACTAATATCTTGATTAAAACTTGAAGCCTTACTAAACATGTGGCTCATATTAGTTACTTTAGATAGATTTGGATTATCCGTGGCATTTACTTTTAAATTTTTACATCCAAAAAAGGAAAACTCCATAGTTGTCCATATTTGATCGCCCCATTGCTCTACGCTTTGTAATTGGAGTTTATTACTAAAATTAATTCTGGGAAAATCGCCAGTAATAGATACCGTATATATACCTGGTAAAGCATAACTATGTGTGGTACTACTTGTATGGTTATTTGTGGTATTGCCATCGCCCCAGTCTACGCTATAATTGTATATTTCGCTTTTATGTGCATATATGTCAATACTTTCGTTAGCTGTTGTTGTTTTCCAGGTAGTAATAAATTGTGCGTTTAGGGTATAGCAACTTGCTATAAGTGTAAAACATAGCATGCATAATTTTTGTGTTATTTTTTTCATTTTTTTTAAGATTAATGGGGTTATATGATTTTTATTCCGGTTTCTCAATATCAAATAAACACTCGGTTAACAAGTGTAACCGAATGTTTATTTAGATACTATTTAGAGTGTTCTTTTAAAAATAAAAAGGTCTGGAGTATCAGACCAAAACAATTTATTATTTCTTAATAAACCGTTTTGTAGTGGTACCCGTATTCGTCTTTATTTTTAATAAATACATTCCATTAGCAAGCAACGACACATCTATAACATCGTTATTAACCTCACCAATTAAAGCTCCATGAATAGAGTAAATAGTTATATGGTCTATGGGTTGTTTAGAAGTCACAAAAAGTTTGTTATTAGTAGGGTTGGGGTAAACAGATATTTCATTGCTGTTAATATTAGGGGAACTAAAAAGATTTCTAGATTGTATACTAGGCCCTATACCAGGCCCTATACTAGATTCTATAAGCACATTAAAAACATCGGGTACGGAACTGTGACTGTCATTACCAATGTTTAAGTAATAGGTTTTATTAGGATCAGATTGGGCAATGTTTAAAATAGCTTTAGGGTTTGTTTTATTATCCATAGTAGTTTCACACTGTAACTCATTATTAGCATCTAGTGTAAAAATGCCTGCTTGCATTGCCCAATTAGCGCTAACGGTTACTTTTATGTTATTACTTGTACCTTTAAAAGCATACCATAAGCCATCAGTTAATAGGTTAGGAGAATCGCCACATGCAAAAAAGTCACCAGTAGCAAATTGAGCATTTTGAGCGTTTGTATATGGAAAATCATCGACAAGTATAGCAGTATTAAAATCATCATTAAAGGGGTGATCTTTAGATTCTATCAACACATTAAAAACATCAGGTACAGAACTATGACTATCATTACCAATATTTAAGTAATAGGTTTTGTTAGGATCAGATTGGGCAATGTTTAAAATAGCTTTAGGATTTGTTTTATTATCCATAGTGGTTTCGCACTGTAACTTATTATTGGCATCTAGTGTATAAATGCCAGTTTGCATTGCCCAATTAGCGCTAACGGTTACCTTTATATCGCTATTTGTACCTTTAAAAGCATACCATAAACCATCAGTTAACAGATTAGGAGAGTTGCCGCATGCTAAAAAGTCACCAGTAGCAAATTGAGCATTTTGAGTGTTTGTATATGGAAATTCATCAACAAGAATAGCGCTATTAAAATCGTCGTTAAGATGACAATTTTCGCCATTATCTATAATTGTCCAATTAAAATCTGCTATAATTTTTGCTCTGTCATCACTTGCCTTACAAAAGGAGCTGTTACCTCCATGAAATTTTACGCCGTTTTGTAATGCAAGTGAGCTCCATTCTTTTAGTAAAGCATCATAGTTCTTTGTAGAAAGTGTAACACCCTGAAAGATAAAATCCATATAAATAACGTTAGATACGTTCCAAGCACTAATATCTTGATTAAAACTTTCAGCACGAAGAAACATACTTTGCATAGAAATTACATTAGACACGTTCCAAGTACTAATATCTTGATTAAAACTTGTAGCTTCAAGAAACATACCATCAGTATTAGTTACGTTAGAAACGTTCCAAGCGCTAATATTTTGATTAAAACTTGTAGCACGACTAAACATCCCTCCCATAAAAGTCACGTTAGACACGTTCCAAGTACTAATATCTTGATTAAAACTTTCAGCATCAGCAAACATAAGTGTCATATCAGTTACTTTAGAAACATTCCAAGCACTAATATTTTGATCAAAATTTGTAGCTTGAGAAAACATGTAACTCATATTAGTCACCTTAGCTACCTTTTCCTCCCAATTTAGAGGTTGATTAAAACTTTTAGCACGACTAAACATCCAAGACATATCAGTCACCTTTGAGACATCCCAAGCACTAAGATCTTGATTAAAACTACTAGCACCATCAAACATGTAACTCATATTAGTCACATTAGACACGTTCCAAGCACCAAGATCTTGATTAAAATTTTCAGCATTGCGGAACATACCCTCCATATTAGTCACCTTAGATAAATTTGGGGTGTCTGTCGCATGTCCTTTTAAATTAGAACATTGAGAAAAAGCCTCTCTCATAGAGGCCCATATTTGGTTTCCCCATTGTTCTATACTTTGTATTTTTAGATTGTCACGACTATTTAAAAAATAAATTCTAGGGAAATCACCTGTAATAGATACTGTATATGTCCCCGCTTTAGCATAACTATGCTTGGCATTACCTTTTTGGTTGGTGGAGGTATGACCATCCCCCAGTTTATGGTATAATTATATGTTTCATCTGGAGCTGTAGGTATGGTAATTCTCTCGTTAGCTGTTGTTGTTTTCCAAGTAGTAATAAATTGTGCGCTTAGGGTATAGCAACTTGCTATAAGTGTAAAACATAGCACGCATAATTTTTGTGTCATTTTTTTCATTTTTTTTAAGATTAGTGGGGTTATAATGATTTTTATTGCTGTTTGTTTAATACACTATTTTCTTGCGTGTTTTTTTATAAAAGAAACCATCTAAAAAATAGATAGTATTTGCTAATTACTTTGGAGGAGAGATTAGGGAAAATATTTATGGACAATCTATATCGAATTGGGATTTCGCAAAATATTCTGAGAAACTTGTATAATTAGAACCATCATATCCTTGTTTAAGATTAAATAATTGAAATGTGCAACTCCCGTCAGGCCACTTTGCAACTGCAGCAACTTCTATAGTTCTTCCGGTAATAACACCAACAAGGGATCTATTTATTGTCCATGTATACGACGTTATTACGACATCAGTAATTTTTTCATTCCACTTTTTAAGCTTAGCTGTTTTTTGTAATGTTTGTAGTGCTTGGTTTTTAAGAGCGGCATCATTCATTCCAGCTTCAGGAATTTTTGATTTACTAATCATTGCCTGTTCGTACAAATCTATCTTCTTTTGAAGCTTTGGATGGAAATCGTCTGCAATAAAATCGTAAAAAGCAACCGATTCATCATTAGATATTTTCTTATCACCAAAAATCCAATATTCAGCACTATTACTGTTAGGATAATACCAAAAGTGATTACCTTCTTCGTTTAAAACAAAATAACTAATAGGAGAATTATTAAAATCTGCGACATAAACATTGGGGTCTACATAACTTCTTACCATTGTCATTTCATTACCGTTTTTTACCTCCTCAAATCCTAATTCGTTAACGGGCGCTCCTTTAATAACAATCGTTTTATTATCTGGGCTTTTTGACAAAATTCCGATAGATTTTTTTGAGCCTCCTAAAAAATTCGCACCAGCAGTTATGCTATTACCGTGATTCCCGGTGTTATATTTTCTAATCTTGTATTTTTGATTAAACTTAAAATTTATAGTTGAAGGCGTATGATTGTTTTCGGTAATTAAATTATAGAAAAATATATCTTCTCTTTTTTTCTCTAATGCAGTATCCTTAGTTTTTGCTTCTGATGCTTTACTAGCTATTAAACTTTGATCTTTTGATAGGATTTCATAAGCATTGGCAGGCGAACAATTACCTCGCATAGGAATTCCTGAAAATGAAAACCGTTCTAAATAATTGTCCTTTTTTATTACAAAATAATAAAAAGAATCTCCAGAATATATATACATGTTTTTAGTTCCAGCCACAGCTTTCAACTCTCTTTCGTTTATTTTTCCTCCAGATTCATAAAATTTCATTTTTAAAATTCTTGAGTCGTTAAAAACAACTTCTGCTGTACTAGATTTATTCGTTCTATAATAAGTCCCTTTCTCTATATTTTGAGATAAAACCATATTTGTAATAAATAGGCTAATAAAAATTATTGTTTTTTGTTTCATGTCTTATAACTTTATTATTGTTTTATGATAGGTTACTTACCCTGTTTATGATTCTATATTTTATTAATAGCAGTGTATTAGAAAAAGCAACTGCACTTTTTAGTTTGGGTATCATATTTTTTTTACAAAGAAAGAATGAGGGGGCTTAATGTTGTTTGTCAAAAAACGTGTTTTTTAGACTTTAACACCAAAAAAAAAGTTTTTGACAAGTAGAAGCAAGTGGGGGGTAAAAATGAGAGAAAACGTGTTTGAGAGAAACGAAAACGCGTGACCAATATTTATATAGCATTTGTAATGCTAAGCTGGCTGTACAGGATTTGTAAAGACCAACTAGAGCGGAAGTTACTTCTTTGCTTTCTGAAAGAACTACAGATTAAAATTATTTATAGCAACGTTTGAGCCATCACTGGGTGGTGGCATAGATATTAAAAAAAAAGTTTCAATTTCTTGAACCTTTTTTTTATAAACTATTCATAAGCTAGCAAAAGATTTACCTTTTAAAAGATTAAAAAATCGTGTTATCTCGTTTTATTTATTCCACAATTTTTATATCCACAGATGTTCTTGAATGCCAACCTGTCTGATCTGTTACCGAGTATTGACAATGATAATCTCCAGGGTCTACATCGTCGGGGATAGCCAAAGTTATTTTGATTTCGTATGAAGTTGGGTTATTTTCTATAGAAAAATTTTCCATAAAAATTAAAGGGTTAATGGCTTGTTTTGTAGACTCTAAATTGCAATCTATACCTTGGTCGTCATGAGTATGATGGTCAAAATTATTGTGAATATCTAGGCTATAAGATGCGAGGGCTTTATTATCTGCTACTTTTGCACGAAAAATATAGGTTTGCCCTTTTGTTAGTTCTGCACAGGCTTGAGGAAACCCTTCTGCATAGTTAATTGTTATGGTTGGTTTTTGTTCGTCTTTATCAATACTGTCACCGCTTGAGCAAGATACGGTTGGAAGCATTACAAGTAGAAGCAGATAATATGTTGTTTTTAGTTTCATTTTTTTAAAGTTTAAAGGTCTAGAAAGTATCATTCACAACACCCGCCTGCCGGACGGGCAGGTAGTGAATCTGCCTGCCGGCAGGCAGGGAATCTCTTTAAAATCAAACATTTGTTTAACATAACATTGAGATTTTTTGACAGTGCTTTGAATGACACTTTCTAGATGCCATTATGATTTATTTTATTAGTATTTCGCTACTCAATATCGAATGGTACAGATAGTTTTACTGCTTCATCTTCTCCAGATTCCTTAACATAAATATTTAACCAGTATGTTCCTTTAGGGTAGTCTGGGTTTATTGGTAGGTCATAATGAACTTCTGGTTTTTTTTGATTTTGATAAAGACTGTTTGGAACTATGGTTTCCACACTGTCCCATTTACCAATAGGTTTGTTTTCCCCATCTCTCCATTCTTTAAACCATAGCACATACTTTACTTCGCTAACCGTATTGTTTCCTGCATCATACATAAAATCGGTGTGCAGTTTATCACTTCCAAAATCGGTATGGTAATCATGACCAATTTCAATCTCTAAGAACTTTTTAACTACTTCAAATTCCTTTGTTATTAAGCTTTCAGAGTTGTCTTCTTCTATAACAGTTATTTTTAGGTTATAAGTGCCTTCAGCAGGACGTATTTTGTTTATAAAATCCTTGTTTTCGTTTGCAGGATCGAAAGCCATATGATAATGTATATTTGGATTCAATTGGTCTTTGTAATACTTTTCTGGAACCAAGTGTTTAGACACGTTCCATTCCATTTCTCCAGCATTTGGCTCGCTTGCATTTATTGGATTGATATCAAAATATATTTTTTTAACCTTGGTTTTTCCGGTATAGTCAAAGTCTACATGCAGGTCTGGGCTAAATTGAGGCACTTGAAAACTGGAACTTCCTATTTCCATGTTTTCAAACCTTTCGGGGTTAATATCGCCTTCCAAATTGAGATTGTCGTCATCGCTACTACATGAGCTTAAAGAGATGATTAGAAAAGTAATAATTGCTGAAAATTTTAAAATTGATTTCATAATGTTTGTATTAATTATTAAGATTTATTAAATGGTATTGTTAATGATAAGGATATGTTTCTACCAGCTTCCGGTACATCTATCAGTCTATAGAAACTAGTATGGTTAAAGTATTTGGAATTGAATACATTGTTGAGTTTCAAACGCAATTCAATAGGTGGGTTGCTTTTAAAAATGGCCATTTCTGTTAGCAGGGACATATTTAGGACTTGAGCGCCTTTGGTTATTTCTTCTGGAGGCACAATTTGATTTTGGGAAGCTATCAATCTATAATCTGCTATTAATTGAGGTTTTTTTAAAAAGAGTAGATTTTTAAATTGGTAATTAGCCGAAAAAAGTGCCGTTAAGGGAGGTGAAAAGGGGAGCGTAAACCCTTTTTTAGGACCATTTGTTTGTTTTGAATATACATACTCGCCCAAAACATCTAGCTTTAGGTTTTCAAACAGTTTTGTGCTGACTGTAATTTCTCCACCAAATCTAAAAACCTTGCTTTGCGTATACTCATAAATCTGTAAAGTTTCATGGTAATTTGGGGTTGGGTTCAAATAGATATAGTTCTCAAAAAAATTGACAAAGGGGCTTATCGATACATTAAACTTTTTGGCTGTATGGTTTATTTCGATATCTAATTGATAGGATTCCTCTGCATCTAAATCAAGATTCCCTTTTTCGAAACGATACATATGATAATTGACTCCATCGGAGGTGAGCTCATTAGCCAAAGGCATCCTGAAGCTTTTCCCAACGTTTATTTTATAGGTTGTATTTTGTCTTACATGACTTAGCCCTAAGGAAGCGCTTACATTTCCAAAGTCTAGGTTTTTATTTTGTGCCCTTTGTTGGTTTATATAAGATGTTGTACCATCATTGTTTTTTATAGGAGATGTGTACCAATCATAATAAGATTTGGTTTCTATGAATCCGTGGTCGTAGCGTAATCCCGCTTGCATGTGTAAATCGGGACGAATTTCAAAGTGGTCATATGCAAATAAACCAATGGTTAGTCGATTATATTCTGGAATTAAAAACCCCCATCCATCTATGGTATTCTCTTGTAGTTCCAGATTTAAACCTGCCACAATTTTTTGTTTATGGTTCGATTTAAAAACACCCCTGGAATTAAGCGCATAAGTGTTTTTATTAAATTCACGTTCCTTAGTGTCAGATGGTTTTGGCATATAACCATGCGGTACTGGTTCAGAATGTTCCTCTCTATGATTATTTTGGTATCCTAAATCAAAATGAAACGTATGTTTATTACCTGCTATGGACGTATTATTGGTTATTTTTAAATGATTGACTTTATGATATGGGAGATCAATATCTCTGTTAGAACCATCATAGTCTATACTTGAGGTTCTAACCTCCAATCCATGAGCATTTGCAAAAAAACCGTTCTTTGCAAAAACATTACTAAATGTAGTTTCCGACTTTACATTTTCTGAAATATATCCTATTCCAATACTTCCGTTTACTTCCCTTCCCGCTGTATTCCTTAAGTTGTTATCATGCAATTTAAAAATGTAATTTTCATATCGTATTTTATCTGCAGGTACCTTGTAATCTCCATAATCCCGAAATGTTAATCGACTGCGGTAAAACCACTTTTCTGTTCTTGCTTGAATGCCCGAGGATACCCCTAATAAATTGTTGTTGCTTTCTCCCAAAAGATTTACTTCACCGGTAAAAGAATTTTGAAGAGGAACTTTAGATGGTTGTATGTCCACAACACCAGCAATGGCATCAGAACCGTAAAGTAAGGATGCCGGACCTTTTATAACCTGGATATTTTCTATACCATATTGATCAATCTCCAACCCATGGTCGTTACCCCATTGTTGTGCTTCATGTTTGATACCGTTCTGAACCACAACGACCCTATTAAATCCCAGTCCTCTTATAACAGGTTTAGATTGCCCAGAACCAATATTTATAGTACTTACCCCTGGAACTTTTTCTAAGGTTTGCATCAAGCTGTTTTCCCTGTTTTTCTTCAAGAATTCTTCAGAGATGGTATACGAAACCGTTGGAAGCTCGCTTATTTCTCTTTTTTTTGTTTTACCGCGAATTTCTACCTCTTTAAGAATCGTGGCAGCTATTTTCATAGCTATTATAACCTCTGTTTTTTTTGAATCTGCTTGAATGGTAAACATTTCAGGGATATAGCCTAAATGAGTAACTTTAAGGGTATAAGCACCTTTGGAAAGATTTTCAACATGAAATTCTCCATTAGCATTAGAAATAGTATTTAGATTTTCGCCAACGATGTTGGCACCTTCAATTGGTTTTAAGCTATTGGCATTTATCACGATCCCTTTTATTTTAAAGGAATCTTGAGCATGGGCTATTGAGCAAAGGCTAAAATATAGCCAGATACCCAGTATTTTGTATACCATCGTTTGTAATTACTGTTTAAATTGAATATGCGTTCCAGAAAAATGGAACTATAGTAAACCCCATACATTTATAAAAAGAGCATCGCAAATTGTATTGTAGCATTTAGCCTAAAGATTAAGTCTGACTAAATTCAAGACAATTAAATAAGCGTTAGGTGTTATTAAAAACACCAATTCTTAAGTGAAAAATCTTATATAAAGGATATAAAATGTATAGGAGGACTTATATTAAAGAAGGAGGAGGTCTGGAAAATAGCTGGGCTTTTGAAAGAATAGTTTCTCCAAGAAAAGAGTAAGATGTAATTAAGTCCCTGCTTACTACAAGCTCTACGCTCTCAATTGGAGTATATGGTGAGTCTGATGTAATTGTGGGAATTAAATTATTTGTTATAATATGGTCGCAGATAACACAGGGGTCTGCGTGCTCTTTGTCATCTGAATGGGAAAGCCCATGCAACCCTGCCATTTTTAATGATATAAAAAAGACAAGGAAGAAATAAGCAAGGCTATTTTTAAGATGACTGTTCTTCACTAAATATATTTATTATTCTAGTAGTTTTATGGCTTGACTTAATAAATCTAGAATACCATTTATTTTTTGCAAAGTTATAAAAAAACTTATTAACGCAACTAAATCGCATTAAATTTATTGCAACTTATTTGCATTAATGGATGAGACGAAAAAATAACTTAAGTGAAATAGGGGCAAAAAAAATTAGTAAAAATAACCTCTTTTTCTTTAATGTATTGATTTGTAGTTTATTAACTAAATGACATTGCCCTCGAAGGAGGATCAAGGAGGGTGTGTTTAAATACAAAACACTTTATAAGTTTAACAATTAGTACTTTAAAATGAAGTTAAATAATTTAAATTAATTAGTATCACTTACTATAAATCTATATAGATGTGTTTGTTAAGATATTACTAGCAATTTTTTCTTCCGAACCTAAATTTCTCTAAAATACAGTTTCTAATCGAACATAATGTCACCCGTTAACAATCATTTAATCTAAGTTTAAAACTGCCATTACACCAAAACGTTTTTGCATTTGTAATATTTGCATTATCAATTTTGATATATGAAAATAGCATTGATTTATCTATCTGCCTCGATAGTAAATTTTTTAATTATTCGCTTTAGCAGTAACTACGCCTCCCTCAAATTTAAAACGTTTAAAAATAAAAATAGCGTCACATACATATGAAAAAAAGACCTATTGATGTCGTGGTACTTTCCGATATTCATTTGGGAACCTACGGATGTCGAGCAAAAGAGTTATTAAAATATCTAAAGTCGATCAATCCTAATACGGTTATATTAAATGGCGATATTATAGATATCTGGCAATTTAGCAAGCGCTATTGGCCAAAATCCCATATGAAAGTGGTTAAGCAATTTATGACCTGGATTTCCAAAGGCGTAGAAGTGTACTACGTTACAGGAAATCATGATGAAATGCTTAGGAAATTTGTTGGCTTCGAATTGAGTGCCTTTAGTATAGTTAATAAAGTCATGTTGGATATTGATGGTAAAAAAGCCTGGATATTTCACGGAGACGTATTTGACGTAACCATGCAGCACTCCAAATGGATTGCTAAGTTGGGCGCTGTGGGTTACGACTCTTTAATACTATTAAACAGTGCCATAAATTTCTTTGCATTAAAAATGGGAAAAGGCCCCATATCCATGTCTAAAAAAATTAAAAATAGTGTAAAATCTGCCGTAAAGTTTATTAATAATTTTGAGCAAACGGCTGCCGATATTGCTATAGAAAATAATTACGACTATGTAATCTGCGGTCATATACACCAACCAGAAATAAGAACTATCGAAAATTCCCATGGTTCGGTTATGTATTTAAACTCGGGAGATTGGATTGAAAACTTAACAGCCCTAGAATATAACGATAAAACATGGCGTCTTTATAGTTACGAAGCCGATGAAACCATTCAAAAAGAATCTAAAAAAGATGCAGAGCAGGAAGAGGAGGAATCGCAAGTCCTGGAAAATAAGGAGCTTTTTCAGAATTTAATCAAGGAATTTCAATCGATTAAAAAATAAAAACCTGTTTCAAGTCAAATTAATAAGACCTCAAAAATGAAAGTACTTTACGCCATTCAAGGTACAGGCAACGGCCACTTAAGTAGAGCTAGGGATATTATTCCGATACTTCAAAAAAAGAATATAGAAATAGATATTCTATTAAGTGGTACACAAGCCGATGTTGATATCCCTTACCCCATAAGCTATCAGTTTAAAGGGCTTAGTTTTATTTTTGGTAAAAAAGGTGGGGTTGATATGTGGAGAACCTACGTAAAGGCCAATACAAGACGCCTTCAAAAGGAAATAAGTAGCCTTCCCATTGAAAAGTATGATGTTATAATTAATGATTTTGAGCCTGTTTCGGCTTGGGCGTGCAAACTTAAAAACAAACCCTGTGTGAGTTTAAGCCATCAGGCTGCGGTATTATCCCCAAATGCTCCAAAGCCAAAAAAGCAAGATCCTTTAGGGAAGTTTATTCTTAAAAGTTATGCCCCAACCACCAGGCAATATGGATTTCATTTTAAAGCTTATCAGGATAATATTTTCACACCGGTTATAAGGCAGGATATTAGAAATGCATCATGCAAAAAATTAGACCACTATACAGTGTATTTACCATCTTATAGCGATGATAAAATATTAAAAATGCTTTCTATGGCTAAAAACGTTAAATGGGATATTTTTTCTAAACACAATAAAAAAGTGATTGTAGATAAAAACATAAAAATACAACCTATAACCAATGAAGCCTTTGTGCAAAGTATGGCAAATAGTAAAGGGGTGCTTTGCGGAGCAGGTTTTGAAACACCAGCAGAAGTACTTTACATGAAAAAGAAACTTATGGCTATTCCTATGAAAGGGCAATACGAGCAACAATGTAATGCAGCTTCTCTAAAGGAATTGGGTGTTCCGATTATAAAATCGCTTAAAAAAAAGCATTTCGAAAAATTAATGAATTGGATTGAAACCGATGACTTTGTTGAAGTGGATTATCCAGATATAACAGAACGTATAATTGATCAATTGATTGAAGAATCTCTTGTTTAGAATGTAAGAATGAATAAAGATTTTAATTTAAACTCCCAGGATTTTGAAAATGATTTCGTGTGGGGTGTTTCCACAGCTGCCTATCAAATAGAAGGCGCATATAATGTTCATGATAAAGGCCCTTCAATATGGGATGAATTCACGACCAAAAAAGGCACTGTTTTTCAAGGCCAACACGCTCAAAAGACCTGCGATTTTTACAATAATTTCGAAACCGACATCTTACTCATGAAGACTATGAATATAAAGCATTTTAGGCTTTCATTGGCATGGTCTAGAATACTACCTAACGGATGTGGTACAGTAAGTCGGGAAGGTATCGCATTTTACAATCGGGTTATAGATTTTTGTTTAGAATGTGGTGTTACGCCATGGGTAACATTGTATCATTGGGATTTACCTCTGGCTTTACAACAAAAAGGAGGATGGGTTAACAGGGATATTATTAATTGGTTTGAAGAATACGCAACTGTTTGCGCTAAGGAATTCGGAGATCGGGTTAAGCACTGGATGGTATTAAATGAGCCTATGGTATTTACAGGAGCTGGCTACTTTCTAGGCGTACATGCCCCAGGCAGTACGGGGTTAAAAAACTTTTTACCAGCGGTGCATCATGCCGTATTATGTCAGGCAGTAGGCGGGAGAGTATTACGAAATATAGTACCTAATGCTTCCATTGGTACTACGTTTTCTTGTTCGCAAATTACACCATATAAAAACACGCCTAAAGATATAGAAGCAGCAAAAAAGGCAGACGCACTACTCAACCGCCTTTTTATTGAGCCTGCATTGGGCCTAGGGTATCCTGTAGATGCTGTTCCTGTACTTAAACGTTTAGAGAACTATCAGAAACCCGGAGATGAAACAAAAGCTATTTTCGATTTTGATTTTATCGGCGTACAGAATTATACCCGAGAGGTTGTAAAACACAGTTATTTTGTACCATATATACAAGCTAAAATTGTAAAAGCGTCTCAGCGTGACGTTAAAAATACACTTATGGATTGGGAGGTTTATCCACCAAGTATTTATAATATGATTGCACAATTTAGTAAGTACGAAGGTGTTAAAAAGATTCTTATTACAGAAAATGGAGCAGCCTTTACCGATTTGGTAATGGACGGAAAAGTTAACGATTTGGAAAGGCTGCAATATTTACAATCGTATATTAAACAGGTACATAAAGCCAAAGAGGATGGCTATAATGTTGGCGGTTATTTTATTTGGACATTTACAGATAATTTTGAGTGGGCAGAAGGCTATCGCCCAAGATTTGGCTTAGTATATACCGATTTTACAACACAGGAACGTATTGTTAAGTATTCAGGTAAGTGGTTTAAAGAATTTTTGGGAAATACTTAAAAAGTGTTTCTTCTAGTCTTTTATTTTATTAAAGTATGCTCCGAATTCCAAATACCTGTTAAACGTTTTGTAAAACTCAGAATAACTTCCAAAACTAGCCTTATAAGTAAACATAAAGCCTAGGTGACCTTTCTTACATTAAGAATTTCCTTTATTTGAACAATTTGTAACCACTAATAAGCAGATTAGAAGAAGTGTTTCCGTTTCGTAAATTCTAAATTTGGAACACAGAAGAATATCAATATATCAATGATATTCTTAAATTTTAATCATTTCTACAATATGAAGGTTATTAGTAAAGAAAAAGAATATTTCGACGAACATGGGTTTGTAGTGATACGAAATTTTTTCTCAAAAGAAGAAATTCAAAGACTAAGCAACAAAGCGCACAATGATAATCAACTGGACAAAGCGTCATCTACAATGGACGATGGTAAGGGAAATGCTGTGCGTTTATCATTATGGAATCACCCTGGCGATAGTATTTATGGAATGTTTGCGAGATGTAATAAACTCGTGAATAAGGTCGAGGAGTTTTTGGAAGGTGAAGTATACCATTACCACTCAAAAATGGTTTTGAAGGATGCAAAGGTTGGTGGGGCCTGGGCATGGCATCAAGATTATGGTTATTGGTACCAAAATGGGCTTCTTTTCCCCGATCTCTGTAGCGTTATGATTGCCGTAGATAAAGCAACGAAAGAAAATGGTTGTCTTCAGGTAATACGTGGTTCTCATAAAATGGGACGTGTAAACCATGTGTTGAGTGGCGATCAGGCAGGAGCAGACATGGAAAGGGTTAACGAGGTACTTAAAGTTAGAGAAAAAGTTTACTGCGAGATGGAACCCGGAGACGCATTGTTCTTTCATTCAAACCTCCTACATGCTTCAGATCAAAACAAATCTGAAAACTCCAGATGGTCCATGATATGCTGTTATAACAAGGCAAGTAACAATCCGTACAAAGAATCGCATCATCCCTCTTATGTCAAGTTAAATAAAGTAAATGATGAAATGATATTAAAGGTAGATATCGGTAATAACGATAACCAGAAGGTCGATTTTTCAGACCTTCGTTCAGACGATAAAAGTGCTACAAGTCTTGAGTCTGGTGTTTAAAAAAGAATCAATTAAAACTTAATGTATGAAACTAGGAATTATTAATAGTGCTTTCGGTCAAGCCGGCATGGATACAAAAACAGGATTAGAACATATCGCAAGAATCGGTTTTGACACCGTCGATATCTTTCCTGAGCCAATGACCATTGACGATCAAGAAACTAACCTCATTATCGATACCTGTAGTAAACATGGACTGCCTATTACTTCGGTAGTAGTAGTTGCACTGGGAATAGTCGATTTTAATGACCCCGTTCGCCATTTTCATGTAGAAAGAATTAAAAAAACTGTAGATCTTGCCAAAAAATTCAATGCCAAAAATGTATTGCTCGTTTTAGGTGAATATGTATGGCAAAAGGAAGTAATCCCTCCAGAACAACAATGGGCATGGGCTGTAGAGCATGTAAAGGACATTGGAGCATATGCGAATGAATTTGGTATTGAAATAGCACTCGAATTAGAACCCTTTAGATTGAGTTTGCTGAATACTGTACCAAAAATGGCGCAATTTATTGACGACTGTGGGCTTCCAAATGTTAAGGCCAATATAGATATAAGTCATTTGGTACTTGCCGATTCAAGCCCTTCAGAACTAGCACTTTTAAAAGGTAAAGCTACTCATGTACATATTAGTGATTGTAATGGTATGATTCACGGCGACCTTCCTCCAGGTCGAGGCGTAGTGAAATTTGCACCGTACCTACAAGCTATAAAGGAGCTGGACTTCGATGGTTCTATTTCCTTAGAACTGGAATATTCTCCCGATCCTTCAAAAATAGTAGAATGGGTAGAAGAGGCTTATGACGCAACGAATAAACTAATGCAACTAGTAGGTTTAAGAAGTTAAAAATTAAACAGGATATACATGAGTAATGAAAATGAAGGCTATGGTTTAAGCGCCGAAAAAGCGAGTAAAGAAATCAATGCCCCAAAAGTTGACTATTTACCTCGAAAGCCTAAAACATACCATCCCAAAATAGGCATTATAGGCTGTGGAGGAATCAGTGAATATCATTTAAAAAATTATCGTATCCTTGGTTTTGATGTAGTAGCTATAGCCGATATAACACTTTCTAAGGCCAAGGCAAGAAGAGATGAATTTTACCCTGAGGCAGAAATATATGATGACTACAAAAAGATTCTGGAGCGAAAAGAAATAGAAGTAGTAGATATTACACCACACCCCGAAGATAGAGTGCCTATAATAAAGGAAGCATTAAGGAGCAAAAAGCATGTACTTAGTCAAAAACCTTTCGTTTTAGATCTACAAGTGGGTAAGGAGCTGGTCAAAATAGCAAAGGAAAATGGCGTGAAATTGGCGGTTAATCAAAACGGAAGATGGGCGCCTCATTTCGGTTATATGTTAAATGCGATACGCTCGGGAATTATCGGTAGACCAATTTCGATAGATTTTTCACTACAATGGGATCAGACTTGGATACAAGGAAATCCGTCTTTTGAAAACATTCACCATATGGTACTTTTCGATTTTGCCATTCATTGGTTCGATATTGCAAATGCCTTTATGGGAGGAGAAAAGGCAGATAGTGTTTACGCCTCTGCTGTACGTTATAAAGAACAAAAATACCAACCCCCGGCACTTGCTTCAAGTATTATAAACTATGGAGAGTCACAAGTACGAATGGCGTTTAATGCGCATACTACTTTGGGAGAAGAGGATGTTACCGTAATTGTAGGGACAAAAGGAACGCTAAGAAGTAGAGGTCCTGGTCTAAACGATCAACCTGTAATGGAATTGTTTACAGAGGAAGGCCACGTAAAAATTCCGTTAGAAGGATGTTGGTTTGAAAATGGGTTCCAAGGTACTATGGCAGAATTACTCTGTGCTATCGAAGAAGATAGAGAACCTTCACATAGTGCGGAAAATAATCTTAAGAGCCTGGAATTGTGCTTTGCGGCATTAAAAAGCGCAGACGAGAATAAAATAATGATTCCTGGTGAAGTTACCATGGCATAGACTAACATTTAAATAAGTAAGTAGGAACTTGTGCAACGATTGAAAAAATGATAAAAAACACAAACGATGGTTCGGCAAACGAGCCATCATTACGAATAGATATTAATTACGGTAATTGTGACGGACTACCTGGTTTTTCAGCTGGGCCTAAAGGGGACGATCGTAAAAAGCACGAAGCCATATTCGATGCCGGTTTTAAGGGGGTTCAAGATGGAAATCCAGGACTTTGTAAGGAACTGGGGCTAGAATTAACAGCACATGCCCGAGTAAACGAGGTAGGTGATTTAGATGAATTGTTGCCGTATTGGAAAGATATGGGGTATAATTGTGCAACCATACATCTGGGTTGGGGAATGGAGTCGGATAGCCAAATCGATATTTTGGTAGCATATATTTTAAAAAGCGCTCAAAAGTTCGATTTCCCCATTTACATTGAAACCCACCGAGCCACAGTTACTCAAGATATGTATAGAACGGTGGAGATGGTTAAACGATTTCCTGAAATACGATTTAATGGTGATTTTTCTCATTGGTATACCGGTCAAGAAATGGTATACGGTGGTTTTGAAAATAAGCTCGAATTTATTGCACCAGTTTTAGAACGCGTACGGTTTCTTCATGGCCGAATTGGAAATCCAGGCAGTATCCAGGTCTCTGTGAATCCTAATGATAATGAAAGTTTTGTAGACCATTTTAAGGACATGTGGACTCAATCTTTTCAGGGGTTTTTAAAAACTGCTGTTCCCGGAGACTATATCTGTTTTGCTGTTGAATTACTTCAGTCAGAAATTTTTTATGCCCGCATGTTTGAATCGAACGGAAGCTATAGAGAAGAAGGAGATAGATGGCAACAAGCCTTACTTTATAAAGAAATAATACAACAATGTTGGGAACGTGCCTATTCCATGCAGTTTTAGTAGATAAATTTTTGACAAGGAAAATACGATCACATTATTAATATTCGAAATGGGCTATCATTAGTTCTTTAAGAACTATACATGGATTAAACAAGATTTACGTTAATTAATATTACCTTACAAAAATCATATAATCTGCTTATTGTCTAAGGTATTTTTGCAAAATCAAATTAATACTTAATTCTGATTTGTTGCATGAAGTTTAATGGAAGTAAGCAGTATAATGATTTTGGCTCTTTTTTAAAATCACATTTTGTAGAACCAGTACAAAAAATATCCATCGATATTGGCTTTACATGCCCCAATAGAGATGGTAGTAAGGGAACAGGTGGGTGTACCTATTGCAATAACAACTCTTTTAACCCAGACTATTGCAAACCTAAAAAGAGTATTACCGAACAGTTAAATGAAGGGACTGCCTTTTTTTCCAGAAAACGAAAAAACCAAAAATACCTGGCGTATTTTCAAGCGTATACCAATACCTACTCAGATATTGAATCGCTTAAAAAGTTGTATTTAGAAGCATTAAGCCATCCCAAAGTATTGGGGCTGGTAATAGGTACCCGACCAGATTGTATAAGTACCCAGTTAATTGATTTTCTGTCTGAATTATGCAAAAGCTATTTCATATCACTAGAGTTTGGAATAGAAAGTACATTAAATAGCACATTAGAAGTAGTAAACCGTTGCCATACATTCGAAGACACCCAGAATGCATACAACATTGCCAAAAATAAAGGCTTGCATCTAGGAGGGCATTTAATTATTGGTTTACCGGGAGAATCGAAAGAGAATATATTAAACCATGCAAAAACACTATCAAAACTCCCAATAAATTCATTAAAGCTCCACCATTTACAAATAGTTAAACATACCATGATGGCTTTTCAATATAAAAACTATCCAGAACTTTTTAATTTATTTAATGTAGAGGATTATGTAGATATCATAGGTGAGTTTCTGTCATTATTACGATCAGATATTATTATTGAGCGCTTTATAAGCGAATCGCCAGCAGACTTACTAATAGCTCCAAAATGGGGAGGGCTTAAAAATTTTGAAATAGTGGCTAAAATTGACAAAAGTTTAAAAGAAAAGAACCTTTGGCAAGGAAAGTATTGTCTGTATTAATACATAAAGTGTTTTTATTTTGTTGTTTTTCAGTTTAATAAGTGGTGATAAGTTGAGTGTTTATAATGCTTTAAAGGATGTGGATAAGCGATAAAAAATGAAGCAAAAATTAAAATTGTATTTAATAAATCCATAAAAAATTAACTTTTACTGGTTTCCCGCAACAAAAAAATCACATTAGCATGTTGTTCATCGAAAACACAAAATAAGCACTTCTATACTTTTTTTGTTATCATTACTTTTACCCCATAATTTTTAACCCCCACTATCATGAAGAATTTTTTAATAGCATTTTTATCTTTACTAAGAGAAGGACCCCTTTCTTTAAAACAAATGGAAATAAAAACCTCTATTACCAACCAAATATTAATATAAAAGAGGAAAATAAATCCCCCCTGGTTTATTTTGTTTATAGTACGGAATTTTAAATATGCGCACATTTATCTGTGTGCTAGCCGGCAGTACTATTTACGATTTATTTAGCACCAGAATTAATAACTAAAAATTATTTCTATAAGTAACATTACATCAAAAGTCATTATCAGTTAAAATAATATGGCATATCTGACCAGTTTGTAAATTCTATAAACAACTAACAGTTTTTATAAGCTTTTCAAGAAGTTGCATACATTTTAAGCTAATGAAAAATCCCAAAACTATGATTCATAATTAGCTAGTTTCTTAATTATTTGCTGTTTTACTTGTATTTAAACAATCTATTTAAGCTATGTAATAGTATAACATAGTCTTGTCTTTAGCGTGTGCCATTTAAATAGCAGTGAATTAAGAGGTTAGCTGACCTGAAATACCCTAAAATATATTAATATGAAACGAGTTTTTATATGTTGCGTCATTTTTATGGCGGCAATGTTTTGTGTGAATGCACAAAATTATAAACCAAAACAACAGGTAGCACAAGCCAAATCTACCGGAAAAGTATTTAAAAAAGTAAACCTTTTAAAAGCCGTAACAGGCAAATCGGATGTCGTTATTCCAGAAGAATTAAACGACTACACCATATTATCATTAGACGCACCTTCAATGAAGTCGCTAACCAAGTCTTCGTCTTCAACACCAGAAGCGATGTCTTTTCTAATTCCAGGAAAAAAAGCACCCTTACAACTGGAATTAGTAAAAGTTGATGTCGTTTCAGATGATTTCGAGGCTTTAGAGATGCCTTCGGGAAAATCTATTTCTTCAAAGAAGAAGATGGCTCATTACCGTGGAATTATTAAAGGACAACCAAACTCAATAGCAGCGATAAGTTTTGTTAATAATGAAGTATCAGGACTTATATGTGTAGAAGGAGATGATAGCAATTTAGTTCTCGGAAAACTGGATAATAGTAGCAAGCACATTCTTTATAGAGATGACGATATAAGCCATCTTAATGAATTTGTTTGTAAAACAACAGACGCAAATTATATAGATAGACCAACCCAAAAAACATCAAAAGGAGAACCGAGTGCTAATAAACAAAAATGCCCGGAGATCTTTTTTGATGTTGCCAACGATGTTGTAAGAGATAAAGGTGGCGCGCAAGCAGCTTCAAATTTTGTAGAAGCTATGTTTAATCAAGTTGCCATTTTGTATGCCAATGATGGTATGAAAATAAAGCTTTCTGGCATAAGAACCTGGACATCAACAACTCCATTTAATAATCTGGATAGTTACCGTGCTTATAGAAACCGTAATGGTTTTAATGGCGATCTTGGGCATTTCGTAACCTATAACTATTCGGGTGGAGTTGCTTGGGTAGATGCGCTTTGTAGTTCTCATAAGTATGGTTTATCAGGAATACACCGTAGCTATCAGAATGTCCCTAGATATTCTTGGAACATTTCAACTATTGCACATGAGTTGGGACATAACTTTGGCTCACCACATACACATTCATGTTCATGGAACGGAAACAATACAGCTATAGATGGCTGCTATTCCACAGAAGGAGGGTGTAGACGCCCTAGTATACCGTCTGGTGGAGGTACAATTATGAGTTACTGTCACTTAACAAGTGCAGGAACGAACTTAAACAAAGGATTTGGCTCTCAGCCTGCTAGTTTAATAAGGAATAACATTAACCGAGCTAGTTGTGTTGGTACTTGTAGCGGTGGCGGCAACGGCGGCGGAGATGAAGTAAGTTGTGCAGATGTAGACCCATGGAACGAAAATGCAAGTTATTCGGCAGGGGACAAAGTAGTGTACAGAGGACGTTTATTTGAAAGAAATACCAATAATACCGATTGGAACGACTTGGGTGCTTGTAAAGATGGTGATTCTACAGACATTTGTGCAGGAGTAGATCCATGGAGAGAAAACACAAGTTATTCGGCAGGAGACAAGGTAATCTACAACGGACGCTTATTCCAAAGAAACTCCGATAATAGTGATTGGATTAACCTTGGTGATTGTGGTACAACCAGTAACAACCCTTGTGACGGATATGATGCATGGGTGAATAATGTTTCTTACGATACTGGTGACATAGTAATATACAAAGGAAGCCTTTTTGAACGAGTAAACGGAGACTGGAAAAAATTAGCTACTTGTACAAGTTCGTCACTGGCATTATTACCAGGCGAAAATGTTGAAGAAGTTTCTAATTTCCGAGCATATCCTATACCAGCAAAAGATGTGTTGTACATAGAAGCATATAATTTAACAGGTGAACCATCTGCAATCTTATTAAAAGATGTTAAAGGAAGAACACTTCAGTCTGTAGAAGTTAAAGGAGCATCAGAAAAAGGAGGCAGTATTAAACAATCTATTAATGTTGGTAAATTATCTTCTGGAATTTACTTCATAAAAATAAAAGGTAGTAATGAACCAATGGTTAAAAAGATAATAATCGAGTAAGTAGTTTTCGTAGAATAACCCTGTTATTTTATGAAATATAAACAGAGGTTGAATTGCCCTAACACCAACCATAACTAATTCAGCCTCTTTTATATAGCTTTCGTGAAAATAAACCATCACAGAAGTTTACTTAACTATAACCAATTTAAAGAGATAAATGATGATTAACCTAAAATTAAACCTTGCAAAGAAAACAAGGTTAACTTTAATAACCGTACTATTGGTAAGTGTTTGTTATTACCAATCACACGGTCAAGAGCTTTACGAACTCATGCAAGAAGAGAACGTTAAAGTAAAAAAAATTGAACGCCAAGGAAATAGGTACTACAAAAACAGAGAAAAAGGTAAAGGAAGCGGCTATAAACTCTACAGGCGTAACCTATATTGGGCAAAGCGAAATGCCGATGTAAAAGGGCGTGTAATAAGCGATGCTCAGGTAGTAAAAGAATGTGAAAGCTTTAAAAAGTTAAATAAAGCCAATTCGAGTCCTACAGCAAAAAATATTGAAAAAAGCAGTAGTGGCTGGAAAGAACTGGGACCATTTAGTTGGACACGTACCAGAAGCTGGAATCCTGGTTTGGGAAGAATTGTATCCATTGCCGTAGAGCCTACTCAACAGGATATAATATATGCAGGATCGCCAGGTGGTGGTATTTGGAAATCAACCGATGCTGGTAAAAACTGGCAACCTTTAGGAGATTCTATGACTAATATGTCTATTTGGGCTATTGCTATAGACCCTAATAACACAAATACAGTATTCTTAGGGAATTCGGCAGGTCAAATTATGAAATCGACAAATGGTGGTGATTCCTGGTCTGTAATACGCAGTGTTAATGGTACGCCAAGAAGCATTTTAATAAGCCCTAACAGTGAAACGATATTTGTAGGAACCACAAGAGCGCTTTACAGATCCCAAAACGGAGGTGGTAGTTTTAGTCGAGTATTAAATGATGGAGCAGAAGATGTAGCATTTAAGCCTGGTAGTACAAATACAGTTTATGCTTGTGGTGATAGTTTTTACCGTTCAACCAACGGAGGTAGTTCTTTTAATAGAATTACTAGAGGTATAGCTAGAACCGAACGTATGAAAATGGCTGTTACACCAGCAAATCCAGATGCCGTTTATCTGGTGCAAAAATACGAGAGTAGTTTTGGTTATTTGTACCGCTCGCTCAACGGAGGGCAAAGCTTTACTGTAAGAGCGGACTATAGTACTGTATCTACTAACGAGGTATATTTTACTCAAGCCTCTAGAGATATGGCTATTGCAGTATCAGATACCAATGCTGATGAAGTGCATGTAGGAGGTATGAATTATTCCCGTTCCTTAGATGGCGGTGTAAGCTTTACCACATTGGCAGGATGGAACACCCCTAACGATCGTTCTTATGTTCATGCAGATATAGAAGTGTTACAGTACATTAACGGAAGCATTTATGTAGGATCTGATGGCGGTATTTTTAGAAGTACTAACAGAGGGAACAATGTTACCGACCTTACTCAAAATGGTCTGGCGGTAAGACAGTACTATCGTATAGGAGGTGCAGCCACAGATGCTAATATGATTGTAGGAGGCGCACAAGATAATGGTACCAACATTATGAATGGTACAAGTCGTCAGTTTAAAGAATGGTTGGGTGCCGATGGTATGGAGTGTTTTATAGATCATAAAAACAAAAATGTGGTTTATGGCACAACACAAAACGGAAAACTTTACAAAAGCAACGATGGCGGAAATAGTATAGGTAGTATTAACAAGCCAGGTAACTTTAGTGGAGAATGGGTAACTCCTTTTATGGGAGACCCAGTTAATAATAGAACGATCTATGTAGGGTATAGTAACCTATATCGTAGCAGAAATGGAGGAAGTAGTTGGAGTAATATTACTTCCAGAATTAATGTTGGAGGTAGATTAGATGAAATGGCAGTAGCTGCTTCAAATAACAATTATATCTATATAGCTGAAGATGATCGTGTATGGCGTACTAAAAATGGTCAGGCTGATAGTCCACAGTGGACAGAAGTTAGCAATTTTAGAGGACGTGTTAATTTTATTACCGTAGACCCTAATGATCCAGAACGTGTAGCTATTGCAACTTCAGGTTCGAGAGTATACGAATCTACCAATGCGGGTAATACATGGACGAACATAAGAGGCGAATTACCTAATATATCGGCGCAATGTTTAGTTTATGATGATACCGAGGCTAACGGATTATACCTGGGGATGCAATCTGGGGTATATTATACCAATAACAATCTAGATAAATGGGTATCTTTTTCTAAGAACCTTCCAGGAGTACAAACTACCGATCTTGAAATTCATTATGCTACTAGAAAGTTACGTGTAGCCACTTACGGTAGAGGTATTTGGGAATCTGATTTATATGAAGAAGATGGTACGGGTACTACAATTACACCACCGAGTGATTTAGTAGCAACAGTAGATGGTAAAAATGTAACACTTACCTGGAAAGACAATTCTGATAATGAAAAAGGATTTGCTATTCAAAGAAGTTCTGGAGGTGCATACGAGCGTATTGGTTATGTGGATTCTGAGACTACTTACACAGATGAAAACCTGGCAAACGGAACCCATTCATACCGTGTGAGAGCATATGATGATTCAGAATATTCAGATTTTTCCAATATCGTAGAAGTAAAAATAGGAGATATTGTTACGCCTCCAGATGTTTCCGAAGATTGTATAGGATGTAAGGTATACCGAACAAATAGTGAAGAATTGAAAAATGAAAAACAAGGCAAAGAAAACGCAGCGGACGGCGATTTAAATACCTATTGGCATACACAATGGTATGATGGTAGCCCGAGTCATCCCCACTATATCAATATAGATTTTGGTAAGATGAAGGACCTAGTAGGGTTTTCATATACAGGAAGACAGGAAGGCACAACAGGTATGATAAAAGATTATGAGTTTATGGGATGGGATGGTAATAACTGGAAGCAATTATCGGCAGGAACATTCCAAAAATCAACCCTTAAACAAACTGTTGAGTTTGATAAATTCCGTTGTCGCTATGTTAAATTCCGTGCCTTGTCTGAAGTAGACGGGAAAAAATGGGCTTCTGTAGCAGAATTAGTAGTACGATACATTCCGGAAGAAAATGCGCCATCGCTAGAAGAACCTGCTGCCATTGAAGAAATAACCCCAGAGGTAGATCTAAATGATTTTAGTGGTATGAGAGTCTTTCCTGTTCCGTTTACCAACGAAATAAACATTGCAGGAGTTACTTCTAAAAAAGCTATCCGTTCGGTAAGATTGATTGGAATAGATGGTAAAGTAGAAAAGATAAAAACTTCTACAAAAAGTAATAACATACTTACTATAAGCACTGGTAATTTATCTAGTGGATTCTATATGCTTTCTTTTGAAGAAGAAGGAAAAACAAAAACAATAAAAGTGTATAAAAAATAAATAAAAGTAAAAGGGTTGAGGGTTTGCAAAATTGTTTGAATGTAGGGCATTGCATAAGAACAAGCAAGCGTTCAGCCCATAATATATTCAAGATATATACCTTAATGAAAAACCGATTCTAGATGGTTTTGGGAAGAACTTAAATTTCATTAAGGTAGTCTTGAATTTTTTGTAGTTAAAAGCAGCTAAAAAACCCGATTAACCCAATATAGGTTAATCGGGTTTTTGTTTTTTATCACAATAAATTCACATTAAGTAATTATTTTAACGTGATTTTTTAGTTTTTGATTTTCAGTTAGTTGCATAAAAAACATCCCTAAAGTCCCCTCAAGGGCAATGACGTTTAGTTAAGGAAATTTATGTCTGTTCGAGCGCAGTCGAGAACTTTTTAGCATCAATGAATAAAGAGGTTTCGACTTTAGCCTGTCTTGAGCGTAGACGAAAGGCCCAACCTGACATTGAGAACTTAAAAACTCTTAACTAAATGACATTACCCTCTAGGGAGGATTAAGGAAGGGGTGTTTAAATACAAAATATTTTATAAGTTTAACAATCAGTACTTTACAATGAAGTTAAATCGACTCACGTTATTTTAAAAAAATAATTAAAAAAAGGCTTGACTCTTACCTTACGTTATAGCTTTTCTTTGTGGCATATTTAATTATTTATTAAATGAAAAAGTATTCAGTAAAGGAATTATCGAAGTTAGCAGGAGTGAGTATACGCACATTGCATTACTACGATAAAATAGGTCTGCTAAAACCAGCGATCCGTACCGAGGCCAAGTACAGATTGTACGGAGAATATGAATTGCTAAAACTACAACAGATTCTTTTTTACAAGGAGCTTGACTTTTCCCTAAAGTATATCGTTGATGTTTTTAGCGATCCTGATTTTGACTTAATCGAGGCACTCGATAGTCACAAAAAATCCCTACTGGTTAAGCAAAAGAGAATTACTACTATGTTGGATACTATCGAGAAAACGATGTTAAATTTAAAAAAGAAAAAAATGATTACAGATAACGAATTGTACCAAGGTTTTTCAAAGAACGAAGCAAAGAAAATGCGTAATGAAGCAATAGATAAGTTTGGTAAAGATACTATAGAAATAAGTGAAACGTACTTGAAAAAACTGTCAAAAGAACAGTTTGAACAATTAAAGGAAGATTATAAGCAGGTTTTTAAAAACTTATTTAATCTTTCTAAAAACCAACCAGAAAGTGAAACTGTTCAATTGGAAATAGCAAGACATTACTCGTTTACTAGAAAATTTTGGGGTACAGAAGGTTCATCTACATCCCAAGCAAATGCATATAAAGGGCTAGGCGTACTTTATGAAAAAGATGAACGATTTACTATGATGGATGAAAAACCACAACCCGAATTCGCAAAATTTCTTTTAAAAGCAATGACGTATTTTGCAGATACACAGTTGGTTTAGTGATATATTAAACGGAAAGATTAAAATAGTTGTAATATTTTTATTGTGGTTTAGAGTTTGTTTAACCTTTAAAGAGACAATATTTTTTACATTTACCAGTTGTAAAATCTGTAAAAAATGAACTCTTTCACAAACAAATAATGTCAAAAGGGGAAAAAAAGAAAATATTTTCAGTACTATTTGACAGGCACTACAAAAGACTTTTTAACTATTCCTTTAAAGTAGTTGGGCAAAAGGATGTTGCGGAAGAACTTGTACAGGAAACATTTATTAAACTTTGGGAGCATATTGAAAGCATCAGTAATGATAAACGCTCTATAGAATCATACCTTATTAAGGTCTTGAAAAATAAAATTATAGATAATTACAGAAAAAGCCAAACCAAAGAAAAACACATTAATTTGTATAAACTAAACACGGAGTTTATTACAGATATTGATGATAAATGGGAACTACAAAAAACGATAGATACTATCTACGCGTCCTTGCAACCAAAAACTTCAGAAATTTTTAAACTATCCCGGTTTAAAGGACTCACTTATCAAGAAATTGCTTCTTTAAAAAACATATCTGTAAAAACTGTAGAGTCTCATATATCAAAAGCGTTGCAGGCTTTTAGAAAACAACTTCAAGATTATTTGTAGGGTATAATTGCTTAAAAATGTTCTATATACAAATATTAATAAAGGAGTAGTTAAGCACTGTAGGTTTAACGTAATTAAGTAAACGTCTTCTTAAATCATTTCGAAAAATACTAAAACTTAGATTTTAATGTAGCGTTTATAACAAAAACTACGTATTAGCTAAAAATTAAAAAAAGAATACCATATGAAAATTAAAAATGACCACTATTTGACTAAAATCTCCATGATTACTTTATTTGTATTTACCCTAACCTTCTTTGCTTCCTTAATTAGTTGTGATAAAGAGGAAGATGATCCACAAGGAAAAATGGGGGTTAAGGGTATTTACAAGATAACCGAAAACATTTACACATTATATGCTGATAATGAGAAGTTTATTGAGGCAAATGATAAAAGAGGTCAAGCAGATTTCTGTCAGGTTAAAACAGAAATTCATAAAGTTAAACGAGTAAACAATATACTTACCATTGAGATTTATAGACCAAAAAACTGTAATGTAAAATATGAGATTATTTGGGATGGAGCTATTATGGAGTCTCACCCAAGTCAAGCATATTTATATGTTCACGCAATAGCTGAAAATTGCAATGATTTAAAAGAAAAAGAGCTTGATATTTTAATAATAGATTTAGAAAAAACAATAAAAGACATTGACAAGAATACCTTAAAAGAAATATACTTTACAATAAAAGACTCGTGTAGTTTAACAGATGTTTATTGCACAGAAGATTGCAATGTAACAGTAACTAATGGATGATAGATTTGAACTAGATTAAGTTTTTAGAGTTTGAGTTAACAAGTTCAGATTAATAGCCTATTATTTCTTTAAAGGCCTTTACTTAAAATATAAGTAAAGGTCTTTTTTTTGTGCTTAAATTTTCCTCTTTCATAAGGTTTTAAAATAAAAATAGGGTACAACTACCTGGTAAACGTCCTATAGTAAACTACCCGATTATGAAAGATAGTATAATAAAGGAAGAAGATATTTGGGCTTATGTCTCCAAAAGCGCAGACGAGGCTACAAGATTAAAAATAGAAGACTGGAAACATTCAACAGATTTTGATGAAGACTTATATAATTCAATAGTTAAGCTTTATGAAATTACAGCAGAAAGTCCATACGATACTATGGTTGATGTTGAGGCAGCCAAAACTGAATTTTTCGCCTCTGTAGAATCGAAGGATAAAAAGCATGTTGGTATAAGGAGGTATTTAAAATATGCTTCTGTAATCGTACTTTTTGTAGCTATAGGGGGAATCGTTTATCAAAGTTTAACCACTAATATGGTTACTGTAGCAACTACCTACGGAGAAGAAAAGCAAATAACGTTGGCTGATGGTTCGGTAGTTTGGTTAAATGCAGCGAGCAAAATTTCTTATGAAAAAGAATCACCCAGAACAATTCAATTAGACGGGGAAGCCTTTTTTGAGGTAGCAAAAGACAAAACGCGTCCCTTTACAGTTGAAACACCAGACCATGTTATTGTGAGAGCTTTAGGAACCAGTTTTAATGTTAAAGCTTATCCAAAAAACAGCTATATGGAAACCACATTGTTAACTGGAAAAGTAGAAGTAACTTCTAAAGATTACTTTAAAGACCGCATAATCATGCTCCCCAATGATCATATTAAAATTGTTAAAGCAAATGGAAAACCTATAAAATCCGTCATAAAAAACAAGCAAAATGTTTTAGCCTGGAGAACAGGTAAGATGCGGTTTAATAATATGTCGTTTAAAGACATCGCAAACGAGTTGAGTAACCAATTAAATGTAAAACTGGTATTTAAAAATAAAAAAATTGAAGCATCGAAGTTTACAGCAATATTTAAAAAATCAATGCCAATAGAAGATATTTTGGAAATTTTAAAAACCTCAAAAAACTTTAATTACAACCTAAACAAACAAACAAATGAGTGGATAATAAAATAAAAAAAAGATGGGAAAATTGCCGCTTTCCCATCTAAACATGTCAATAGAAACCAATCGCCTAAGATTAGTATTAATTAACAATATTCAAATTTATGAAAATAAAACAACTTGCTGTTTCATTAAAAATGGAGCGCATTTCAAAACGAAGTATTTTTTTAATGAAATTAACATGTACTATATATTTGGTATGCTGTTTACAACTTATAGCCCTAAATAGCTTTTCCCAAAATAAAATCACCCTAAAACGAAACCATGTTTCTTTACAATCTATCCTTAATGATATAGAATCGCAAACCAATTATAGTTTTGTATTTAATAATGATGATATTGATGTACTACAAAAGTTTAGCATAGATGTTCTGGAAAAAGATATTACTTCTACTATCGATTTGTTGTTACGTAAAACACAAATAGTCTATAAGCTTAAAGATGAACTCGTAATTCTTACAAGTAAAAAAAGTAAAAAAGAAAACCATACCATAAGTGGCACCGTAAAGGATGCTGCTACAGGAGAAACTTTGCTTGGTGCAAATATTATTATAAAAGGAAATAATATAGGTGCTACCACCAACGAATATGGGTTTTACTCCTTAACCTTACCACAGGGTGATTATACCATACAGGTTTCCTATTTAGGTTATACCTCCATAGAAGAAGTTATTGAATTGAATGGTAATTTAAAACGGATTTTCGAGCTCCAACCTGCATCCAATGAGTTGGATGAAGTGGTTGTAACGTCAGATAATAAAAGTAAAAGCCAGGTACATAATGTGCTGTCTGGAGTAAGCAATTTAAAGGTAGAGGGCATTAAACAATTACCCGCTTTTTTCGGAGAACCGGATATAAACAGGGCCGTTTTAACACTGTCAGGAGTATCTTCGGTAGGAGAGGGGACAGCTGGCTTTAATGTAAGGGGAGGAAATATTGACCAAAATCTTGTTTTGCTTGACGAAGCTCCATTATATATATCATCCCATATGTGGGGACTCTTTTCGGTTGTAAACGCCGATGGTATTAAAGATATGACACTTTATAAAGGAAGCATTCCTGCGAGATATGGAGGTCGAGGGTCTTCGGTAATGGATATTCGATTAAAAGAAGGTAATACTAAAGAATTTAAAGGAGAAGGTGGGTTGGGGACTTTGTTTTCAAGGTTAACAGTGGAAGGACCGTTAGTAGATGAAAAATTGAATTTTTTGGTGTCTGGGCGTAGATCATATTTCGATTTGTTTTTTCCTCTTTTAGGAGATGGTTTTAAAGGATCAAAAGCATTTTTTTATGATTTAAACACTAAAGTATCTTGGAATATTAATACGAACAATAAGTTATACATTTCTGGATATTTTGGAGCAGATGTTATGAAGATTGATGAAGTTGATTTTACAGGAAACTCTCAGGAACCAAAGTCAACTACAGATTTTAGATGGAAAAACACTACTGCAACCATACGCTGGAATCATCTTTTCTCAAGTAAATTATTCATGAATCTATCTGCTATATATAGTAGCTATACGTATGGTTTAATTACTAAGAATAGTGATGGTATTGTTGAAGTTAAGACACCTCGATCTTTTAAATGGAGTTCGGGAGTAGAAAATTGGATTTTAAAACCAGATTTTACTTTTTATACTAATCCAAACACGAAAATGAGGTTTGGTATTAATAGTACATTTTACAAATTTAATCCAGCAGAATTATCCAGCGTAGAAGAAGGTTTTAATCCAGCAGGTTTTAATCCGGAAAGAGGTTTGGAAATTGCACCTTATTATGAGATAGAAAAAAACTGGACTAAATGGTCATTTAATTTAGGTTTGCGTTATTCTTGGTTTGGAAATATGGGACCGAATGAAGTTGCATTTTATAACCCGGATTTCCCATTAGCTGTCGATACTATTGAAGATACAAAGGAATATAAAGGAGGAGACATTATTAAAAGTTATTCCGGTTTTGAGCCTCGTTTTTCGTTGAAGTATAATTTAAATAATCGAAAATCATTTAAAATAGGATACAATAGGAACTTCCAATATATCCACCTTATATCTAACACAGCTGCAGTCTTGCCTTTTGATATATGGAAACCATCAGGAACTTATATAAAACCGTTAGAAGTAAATCAGATATCCGGTGGCTATAATTATGATACGCCTAACAAAAGGTATAATATGTCTATAGAAGCGTATTATAAAACGTTTAAAAACTTTGTGGAATATAAAAATGGAGCCGATTTATTTTTAAATAAAAATATAGAAACGCAATTACTCCCTGCAAAAGGTTATGCTTATGGTTTGGAATTTGGTTTTTATAAAAACCGAGGTAAGCTAACAGGTAATTTAAATTATACCTATTCTGTGACTAAACGAAGAACAATTAGTGAGTTTAATACAGAAAATATAAATAATGGAAGGTATTATCCATCTAACCACGACAGGCCGCATTTGCTCAATTTTACTGCGAAGTATAAACTTGGGAAAAAATGGGATTTAGGTACGTTTTTTACCTATCAAACAGGTAGACCCATAACAGTAGTTACTGGAAGGTTGAATCTTGATGATGAGCCTTATTTAACCTATTCAGATAGGAATGCTTTTCGAGTTCGGGATACGCACAGAATGGATATTTCTTTTACATATAAACCAAAAGGTAATCCAGATACTAAATGGCAAAGTAGTTGGAGCTTTGGGGTTTACAATGTATATGGTCGTAAAAACGTCTTTTCTCAACATGCTTCATTTACAAATGATTACGAAATAAGGAACTATCGTTTACAAACGTTTGAATTCTCGGTATTTGCAGCTCCAGTGCCTTTTGTAACCTATAACTTTAAATTTTAAACATCAAGAAATGAAACCAATAAATCAAATATCAATATACATATTAGTGTCTTTAATGTTAGCTAGTTGTACAACCGAAATTCCAAATGATATTAATTTTGAACCTCAAGTATTTATCTCTGGAGCCATTACCGATGAAAAAGAGTATGTTACCATTAAAATACAGCGAACCGTTCCGGTTAATAATCTAGGTAATGACCCAATAAATAATGCTCAAATTTCATTATACACAAAAAATGTATCTGGGGATAGAGAGTTGGTTACTAGCTCTTTTAATAGTGCAGAAGGAATATACAAAAGTTCTGAAATGATAACTTCTATAGTAGGAAACACATATTGGATAGAAATACAATTAGCTGATGGCACTTTTTTTAAATCTGATGAAGAAGTTCTAAAAGAAAAAATAATTATTAGCGATGTTGAGCTAACATATGATTATAATAGAGTAACTTTTGCAGATCCTGTTGATGATGCTAATTTTTATTTAATAAGTTTAAAGGTTATTGATCATCAAGATCCAGACCCAGAAAAATTCTCAAAAACTCTTGGGCTTACCAATGATGTGCTTTTTAATGGAAGTGACAAAGCTACTTTTGATGATAGCTATCATCTTTATGGTACCCCACGAAATTTAGATGTACATGTTAGTATTTCAAATCTCAATTTTAATACCTACCAGTATTACCTCAATCAATTAGACCAATATGAAGCTCAAATAGGGATTGGAGTAGAAGAAGGAACAAATGATATAGGTCTTTTGTTTTTACCGCCGCCACCAAACCTGATTGGGAATATTATGAACATGACTACCAATACCAGAGCACTTGGTTTTTTTGGAGTTCAGAATACAACCAAATTTGTAAAAACTTATTAGTCCCCAAATTAAAATATAGAAATTATGAATAACTTAAACAACAAAGGAAAAAAGCCAGGAACAAAGCGTGTGTTTTCTAAAAATAATATGGTTTTTATTAGAAAAGAAGTTACTAATTCTTCTGGTTCTAATGATGATGAATGGTATCCAGTAAATTTCCAATGGATTCCAGTAATTAGTCTTAGAGAGAATCTAAGATTAACAAATGAAAATATCAGGGAATAGAGTCAGTTTTATCAGTTTTTTGGAGATTAACAACCATGATACCTGTTTCATGAATTGGAGCAGGTATTTGTTGAACAATGTTGAGTATAAAATATTTTTACCTATTTAAAACAAGCTTACCGTAAAATAGACCGGTTTTAAATTAATCTAAGGCGTTTTTAGTAACAAACCACCTCCAACCAATAATAGCCATTTGAAGTTTATTTGCTTTGGCTAGATCTAATCGTCGTTTAGAATAACTGGGTAAAATCATTTTATTAACCTTCGCTAAAAATTTAAATACTTGCTTTTGCATTTTATAAAAATAGTAAAACTTATTCTAGACTAAGTTTTACTTTTTGTGAAATTTAAATAATGGAGACAATAATTAGTATTGCTTCGATTATTAGTTTGGCAAGAGTGATCATGATTTTAAGGTTTTAAGGTTAACAAATAAGTTATTTATATCAATGTTTTTTGAAGATATATATTTACCAATATGTTCACCAAACATTTTGACTAAAATCAATGAAATTGAATATGGATTTGTAAGTAAAAAAATGAAAACGCTTACTGAATTAATGTGACCTTCTTCAATGAAGTTTTGTTTTGTAATATAAAATAAGGTTTTTTGTTGTAATTTATAATAAATGTAGGGCTGTTTTGAGCCAATTTTTAATTGACAAGGCAAGATTTGTTTTAAAAAAGGTGTTTTTTTACTGTTTTGTCTTTCTCAAATAATAAAACATAAAAAAGGCACTCTGTACAGAGTGCCTTAAAATAGTTTGGTTTTTTATAGCTGGTTTATTCTTTCTTGGTAGTAATTTCTACAACTCCGTTTTTGCCTTTATCACCGTATTTTTTAAGATCAGATTTATTTTTTATGATCTTTATGGCTTCAATATCATCGTGATCTATAGTATTTTCTAAGTCTTCTTTTTTAACCTCTTTTCCATCTAAAATATAAAGAGGATGAGCGTTGCCATTTATCTCACTAAATATAATTTTTTTGTTTTTTTCTTTCTTAGTAGTAATTTCTACGACACCATTTTTGCCTTTATCGCCGTATTTTTTAATATCAGATTTATTTTTTATGACCCTTATGGTTTCAATATCATCATGATCTATAATGTCTTCAACCTCCTCTTTTTTAATCTCTTTTCCATCTATAATATAAAGAGGATGAGCGTTGTTGCTTATTCCACTAAATATAATTTTTTTGTTTTTTTGTTTTTTGGTAGTAATTTCTATTACGCCATTTTTACCTTTATCACCATATTTTTTTGTTGCAGACTTATCTTTTAAAAGGTTAATGCTATTTATTGCATTCTCATCTATTGATCTTAATTCTTTTTCGGTAATTTCATTTCCATCTAGAATATATATCGCTTTACCTTTAAATGTCTTTATTAATTCGTCTATGATACCAGATCCTGGTTTACTATTGGCTATAAATGTGTCATTAGATGAAAGAACGATCTTATTCTTTTTTGATGATGCTTTTGAAAGTTTTCTATTAAAATCTTTAGAAAGTGGTGCAGGGCCAATTTTAAGACCTTTTCCTTTACCGAAGTATGAAACTGCTATTGGGGTTATTGGTTTACCGGAATCTGGATTGTATTCAACATGGCCGTATTTTGATTTAGCATCAATTTGAACAGAAATAATATCACCTTTGTCATTGCGTTTTACATTAGTAAACGTAGCCGTAATATCTTTTTCTTTTAATCTTTCTGAAATGTTTTTTAAGCTTTTGGCATTGTAATCTCGAGTAATCAAATGAATCATTTGTTTATCAAGATAGAGAACGTTACCATATGTAGGATCACCATTTTTATTAATCCCATGACGGAATATGGAATTGGTTTTTGGGTCGTACTGAATGGCTAAAGAATTATCAGGAGTCGTTTCTAGACCATGCATAGCTCCTTTTTTACCTATTTGATAGGAAAATATAGGTATATCATTGTTTTGTGCAGATTTTTCCTCCGATACTTTAAAATTAAAAATAATACCATGCTTTTCTTTTAGAAGCTTTTTTTTATTCACCAGTTCAGAAATAGTTGTATTGTTATCAATTATAATTTCTATTAAATCCCGGTTGTTTGAATTTCTTTTTTGAGCTTCAATAAAGTTTAATGTATTAATAATAAACTTTTTTTCGGTTTTATGATACTCAATAACTACAGTTTCTAAGGGATTATGGCTAGATACCCTATATTCACCATGAACACCATGCTTACTAACTTTTAAAAATATGGAAGTGATTATATTACCGTGATCTCGCGATAATTCTTTAAAGCTAAAATCGAAACCTTTACTTTTCAGCTCTGTTTTAAAAGCTTCTAACTTATCATCTGTAAAATTATTGTGTATAAAAAACCGTTCAATATCATTTTTGCTCGTAACCCCTTGTGCTAATGATGTGTTAGTGTCTGAGGTCAAATTCGGGTTTTCAACATAAACTTCACTAGTATTAAAACTCATTAAAAATATCGTAAGCAAAGGAATTACAAAGGCATACTTGATTAAATTAATTTTTTTCGATTTTGATTTGTGTAACATAATGATTCGTTTTTTGATTAATGAATTATAAAAATTATTGCTTAAAGCCATTTGATGAGATGGCATACTGGTTTTTAATAATGTAGTTTGATAGCTTTTTTTACAACTAAGTTTACATTGCGTGATATGGTCTGCTATAAATTCCAGATTTTGTTTTATGCTTTTGTTATAGAGCCAAATAAAGGGGTTGAACCAAAGTATTATGCAAGAGATTTGTGCTAGCAAAATATCGATAGAATGGTATTGCTGTGCGTGTACTTTTTCGTGCGTAATGATTTGATTCAGTTCTGTGTCGTTAAATTGATCTGGATTATAAACGACCCAGTTAAAAAATGAAAATGGAGAAATTGTACTGCTCGTTTTTATAAACTTTAAACGACTTTGTCTTTCACTTTTATTTTTAAAAATCAATTTTGATAGTGAGATAAGTTGTATCGCAAAACGTATAAAAAAGAATATAACACCTATAACATAGACCAATGGGAGATAGTCTAAAATATTAAATGGTTCTGCTATGGCTTTGCTCTCAACAACCATACTATCTAAGCTATTATCATAACTTGTAATCGAAATAGGGGCAGAAACAGGCGTGTATTCGGTATAAATTGGTATTATTAAAAATGGAACGGAAAATGAAACTAATAAACCTAATAAGAGAAACCCTCTATTAGATTCAAAAAAGGTATCGCGTTGTAAAAAAACTTTATAAATAATATAAAAAATAGTGATTACGGCACTGACTTTTAATAAGTATTCCATAACTATTTATTTTTTTCGATTAATTCGATGATTTCTTTGAGTTCTTCAATACTAATCTTTTCTTCCTTAGCAAAAAACGACACCATATTTTTATAAGAGTTGTTGAAATAATTATTTATGGCCAAATTCATAAACTTTTTCCTGTAATCCTCTTTGCTAACAATAGGGTAGTATTGGTGGGTTTTACCATAGGCGTTATATGCTACATAACCTTTTTCTTCCAGATTTCTTATTATAGTAGACAACGTATTATAGTGCGGTTTATCGTTTTTTATTTCTGCAAGCACATCTTTAACAAAAGCTTTTTCTAGCTTCCATAGAATGTGCATGATTTCCTCTTCTTTGTTTGTTAGTTTTTCCATTGATTAATATTTTTTCATTTCCCCAAAAGAAGGATTTTAATTTATTACAGCGTTACTTTTTAAGTTTAGCTTTCAATACGAGAACAAATATATAACTATTTTTATAGTTACAAAACTATTTTAATAGTTATTTAACGATATTTATAGTTTTTTTGTGTCGGAAAATAAAAATCTGGTTCTTGTTTTATGAACCGGATGGTGTTAAAATAGGAGTTTGATAAGAGGGGAATGAATAAACTTGGGTCTTCGAGCTTCTAACTTCTAACTTTGTAATATATTCGCAAAAAATATTTCTATGAGTATACTTTGGGTAATCCTTGGTTTTACGTTATTGGTAATAGGAGGTGAGTTTCTTGTGCGCTCATCTGTAGCATTATCTTTTAAATTCAGTATATCCAAAATGGTGATTGGTATGACGGTGGTTTCTTTTGCAACCTCTGCTCCAGAACTTTTGGTAAGTCTGCAAGCAGCATTATCGGGATCGCCGGCTATAGCAATTAATAATGTAGTGGGGTCTAATATCGCCAATATCGGTTTGGTATTGGGGGTTACAGCCATGGTAGGAACCATTTCGGTAGACAAATCATTTTATAAGCTTAATTGGCCGGTTATGATGATCTTTTCTATCGTGTTATATTATTTTCTTAAAAACGATAATGTACTTTCAGCACTGGAAGGCGGTATTTTATTTATAGCCCTTAGTGTTTTTTTATATGCTTTAATTAAAAAAGGAAAGAAGGATACAAAAATAGAAGAGGTAGACGACGCTTTGGCTGTAGTCTCAAATTTTAAAATAATACTTTGGCTGGCTATTGGAGCATTAGCTTTATATTTTGGAAGTGAATGGCTGGTAGAAGGCTCGAAAGAAATTGCACGTTCGGTAGGCGTTAGCGAAGCTGTAATAGGGCTGTCGTTAATTGCTATCGGGACAAGTGTTCCAGAATTAGCAGCATCGGTTATTGCAGCAGCAAAACAGGAAAAAGCTATTTCTTTAGGGAATTTAATAGGCTCCAACATTTTTAATATAGCATCTGTATTGGGGTTAACCTCTATAATAAAACCCATTCCGGTTACAGAACCTCAAATACTGTCTAATGATATTTTTTGGATGCTAGGTTTTAGTTTTGTTTTAGTACCAATAATATTCTTACCAAAGAAGTTGCAAATAAGTAGGGCAAAAGGTTTTTTCTTGGTTTTTGCTTACGGTATTTTTATGTTTTTAATATTTACTAGAGGTTAGTTCAAAGTTCAAGGTTTAAAGTTTAAAGTTTAAAGTTGTGAGGTTAAGTCCTTACATCTGGACAGATTTACTTCATCACAACTGCACAGACCATATTTATCATTTGTTAAACCATATTTACTTTATTGTAAATAATTTGTAGTTGGGATAATTTGAAAAATTTGTATCCTTGATTTTATAGTATTTATTAACGTGAGTTTAAAAACAGTTAGAAAGAATATGAGTGATAGGTTAAACCTATTTCTAAAAACATAAAAAGGGCTTACAATTTAATTGTAAGCCCCTTTTATTATGAACAAAATAAATATTGTTATATGTTGGCAGATTTAACTGTTGTAACAATTCTACCAGCAATTTTGTAAGGATCTCCGTTTGAAGCAGGTCTTCTGTCTTCTAACCATCCTTTCCATCCTTTTTCTACAGTAATAATAGGAATACGGATTGATGCCCCTCTATCAGAGATTCCATAAGAGAAATCGTTAATAGAAGCAGTTTCGTGTAAACCAGTTAAACGTTGGTCGTTAAACTCACCGTAAACTTCAATATGCTCTTTAGTAACAGGTCTAAACGCTTCACATATTTTCTCGTAAACTTCTTGAGAACCACAAGTTCTTAAAGTCGTGTTAGAGAAGTTTGCGTGCATACCAGAACCATTCCAGTCTCCTTTTACAGGTTTTGGGTGGTACTCAATGTAGTATCCGTATTTTTCAGTTAATCTATCTAGTAAATATCTAGCAACCCAAATTTCATCACCGGCTTTTTTAGCACCCTTAGCAAACAATTGGAATTCCCACTGACCACTAGCAACCTCTTGGTTAATACCTTCGAAGTTTAAACCAGCATCAATACATAAATTCGCATGCTCTTCTACGAAATCTCTACCGTGAGTGTTTTTTCCACCAACAGAGCAGTAGTACATACCTTGAGGTCCAGGATATCCTCCAATTGGGAATCCTAAAGGTAATTGCGTATGCGTATCCATGATAAAATATTCTTGCTCAAATCCAAACCAGAAATCATTATCATTATCATCAATAGTCGCTCTTGCATTAGATTCGTGCGGAGTTCCATCAGCATTTAAAACTTCCGTCATTACTAAATATCCATTAATACGAGCAGGGTCTGGGTAAATTGCAACAGGTTTTAGTAAACAGTCTGAAGATCCTCCTTCTGCTTGTTGTGTAGATGAACCGTCAAAAGACCAGTTACCTAATTCTTCTAATGTTCCTTTAAAGTTCTCATGCTCTTCTACCTTTGTTTTACTTCTCAAATTTTGAGTTGGCTTGTAACCATCTAACCAAAGGTACTCTAATTTAATTTTTGCCATAATGAATATTTTATGAATGAAATTTTAATAATAACCACAAATATAAATTATTATACAAATACTTTAAATTTATAGGGGGTATTTTAATAAAAGCAATAGTTATTTTTATTCATACCCCATAATTTCAAGGTTTATTTTAGAAAAAGAATATTTTTTTATATAAAAATTGAAAAAATGTTAACAATAAATTTTCATGTTTTCATGTTTTTATTGCTACAGCTACTTATTTTTGTATTTAAGTATAAATATTACGAACCTTAATTAATTATCTGAAAATGTCAACATTAAGATTTCATGCCATAAAAGAGTCCCTTAATTACAAAGCAGTTACCGTAGAAGAAAAGGAGCGTAGGTCAGAACTGTTTGGTAGACATGTATTTAATGAGAATACCATGCGCCAGTATTTAACAAAGGATGCTTTTAAGGGGGTTACAAATGCAATACAATACGGAAAGAAAATCGATAGAAGTATAGCAGATCAAGTAGCATCCTCTATGAAAGATTGGGCACTATCTAAAGGAGTAACGCATTATACACACTGGTTTCAGCCATTAACTGGAGCTACGGCAGAAAAGCATGATGCCTTTTTCGAAACTATCGGTGATGGTATTGGGATTGAAAAATTTGGAGGAGGTCAGTTAGTACAACAAGAACCAGATGCATCCAGTTTTCCTAGTGGAGGCATTAGAAATACTTTTGAAGCAAGAGGATATACAGCCTGGGATCCTACATCGCCGGCTTTTATATATGGTACGACCTTGTGTATTCCAACCATTTTCGTGGCATACACAGGTGAAGCATTGGATTATAAAACCCCTTTGTTAAGGGCATTGCACGCCGTAGATGATGCCGCTACGGCCATTTGCAAATATTTTGATAAAAATGTAAAGAAGGTATCATCCTCATTAGGTTGGGAACAAGAATACTTTTTGGTAGATAAAATGTTGGCGGCCAGTCGTCCGGATATATCCTTAACCGGAAGAACGCTGTTAGGGCATTCTCCGGCAAAAGGACAACAGTTGGACGATCATTACTTTGGATCCATTCCTAACAGGGCGCTTAACTTTATGCGAGAATTAGAAAAAGAATGTATGCTTTTAGGGATTCCTGTAAAAACCAGACATAACGAAGTAGCACCTAACCAGTTTGAGCTTGCTCCAATTTACGAAGAAGCGAATCTAGCTGTAGATCATAACTCGCTTTTAATGGATATTATGGGGCGTGTGGCATCACGTCATAATTTTAAAGTATTATTTCACGAAAAACCATTTAAAGGTATTAATGGTTCCGGTAAACACAATAACTGGTCTCTATCTACAGATACAGGCGTCAATCTGTTGAGTCCCGGAAAAACACCTATGAGCAACCTGCAATTCTTAACATTTTTTATAAATACCATTAAAGCAGTTCATAAAAACGAAGCCTTATTAAGAGCTACGGTGGCTTCTGCCAGTAACGATCATCGATTGGGGGCTAATGAGGCACCACCGGCCATAATGTCTGTATTTATAGGAGAGCAGTTAACTAAAGTTTTAGAAGAGTTGGAAGGGGTTACCAAAGGGAAGTTGTCCCCACAGGAAAAAACAGAACTTAAGCTAAATGTAGTTGGTAAAATACCAGATGTTTTATTGGATAATACCGATAGAAACAGAACATCGCCTTTTGCATTCACAGGTAATAAATTTGAGTTTAGGGCAGTAGGTTCCACAGCAAATTGTGGAAACCCTATGACTATTTTAAATACGATAGTAGCCAAGCAGTTAAAAGATTTTAAAGTTGAAGTTGATAAGTTAATCGATAAGAAAGATTTAAAGAAAGATGAAGCCATATTCAATGTACTAAGAGAGTATATTAAATCTACCAAACATATTTTATTTGAAGGCAATGGGTATGGAAAAGAATGGGAAGAAGAAGCAAAGAAAAGAGGTTTAAGCAATAATAAGGCTACACCAGAGGCTTTAAAAGCAAAAGTATCGAAAGAAACTATTGCATTATTTGAAGAAATGGAAGTAATGAGCAGGATTGAGACCGAAGCACGTTACGAGATCGAGGTAGAAGCTTATATTATGCATATTCAAATTGAAAGTCGCGTTTTAGGAGATATTGCTCGTAATCATATTGTGCCAACGGCAGTGAAGTATCAAAATATTTTAATTGAAAATGTAAAAGGTCTAAAAGAAATATTTGATAAAAAGTTTAGTTCCGTTTCAAAAGAACAAATCAATTTAATTGAAGAAATTTCTGGACATATTGAGGGTATTAATGTGAATGTTATAAAAATGATAAATGAACGCAAAAAAGCGAATGCTCTTGACGATATAGAAAAGAAAGCAAATGCCTATTGCAATAATGTAAAACCTATATTTGATGATATTCGTTACCATTGTGATAAATTGGAATTGTTGGTAGATGATGAAATTTGGCCGTTAACAAAATATCGAGAATTATTATTTACACGATAACTACAAACAATTAAAGTTTTACAAATGAATAATTGGCATCCTGAACTAATTCCTATAATGAGAGAAGAAGACTATCACACGCATTATTTAGGAGAAACGGAAAATGGAAATCTATTTTTTGGTTACGAAACTTTTGTGTTTTCTAATGGGGTTCCTGGCGCAGATTGGGAAAATAATAGATTTGAATATGCTTTAGTTTATCTTTTTGATAAAAACGGAAATCACCTTGAGACAAAGCATAAACTGGCAGGGAAAACGAGTGAAATATCGATAGGGAAAACGAGTAAATTATTAAATGAATTATTGGTTGATCTTGGTAGACTTCAATTTAAGGATATTAAAGTAAAGCCTTTTAAATCAATTATTGACGGAATTGAATTTGGACTGATACCTAATGAAAAATGTGAGATGATTGAATTGCAACCAAGCTCCACAATTGCATTTGGAGAACCTTGGAATGGAGAATATGATACCTGAAAAAGGTTAAAAACATCATCTGTAGCTTATAGTGTATAATGTCATTAAAGATTTGCTATTCTATGCCGCTTCTTTAGTAAAATCCATAATATGTTCATCCTGTTCCGCTCAGAACTCATTTCAGTTAAAAAAAGGGATATAAAATAAGAGATTTTTATCTTAACAAGTTTTCAGCATGGAATTAAAAAGAAACAC
Organism: Flavivirga eckloniae; assembly: GCF_002886045.1. Taxonomy (NCBI): domain Bacteria; kingdom Pseudomonadati; phylum Bacteroidota; class Flavobacteriia; order Flavobacteriales; family Flavobacteriaceae; genus Flavivirga; species Flavivirga eckloniae. Next base: position 4,988,941 of record NZ_CP025791.1, read on the forward strand.
ATCTCATACAGATATTAAATGTGATTAATTTTAAAATATTCCTTTACTTTGCACCACAATAAAATATTATGGGTCAAGAAGTTTCTAAACGCTACGCACAACGCGGGGTTTCCGCGTCAAAGGAGGATGTACACAACGCTATAAAGAATATAGATAAAGGATTATTTCCAAAAGCATTTTGTAAAATAGTACCAGATTATTTAACAAACGATAATGATTATTGTTTGATTATGCATGCAGATGGAGCTGGAACAAAATCATCTTTAGCTTATATGTATTGGAAAGAAACCGGAGATCTTTCGGTTTGGAAAGGTATTGCCCAAGATGCTTTAATAATGAACATTGATGATTTATTATGTGTTGGTGCAACCGATAATATTATGTTGTCTTCAACCATTGGTAGAAATAAAAATTTAATTCCGGGCGAAGTACTTTCTGCAATCATTAATGGTACGGAAGAATTACTCGAAGATTTAAAATCGTTTGGGGTAACCATTCATTCAACGGGAGGTGAAACTGCAGATGTTGGAGATTTAGTAAGAACGATTATTGTAGATTCTACGGTAACGGCAAGAATGAAGCGAGAGGATGTTATAGACAATGCGAATATAAAAGCTGGAGATGTTATAGTTGGCTTAGAGTCTTTTGGACAAGCAACTTACGAAAAGTCGTATAACGGCGGTATGGGAAGTAATGGTTTAACATCAGCTCGACACGATGTTTTTAGTAAATATCTGGCAGAAAAATATCCAGAAAGTTTTGATGCATCGGTACCAGAAGAATTAGTGTATTCAGGAGGCGTTAAATTGACAGATGATGTTAAAGAATCTCCTATAGATGCAGGTAAATTGGTGTTATCTCCAACAAGAACTTATGCGCCGATTATTAAAAAAATATTATCAGAATTTAGTAGCGAAGATATTCATGGTATGGTTCACTGTAGCGGAGGAGCTCAGACCAAAATTTTACATTTTGTAGATGAGTTTCATATCGTAAAAGATAATATGTTTCCAATTCCGCCATTGTTTAAACTTATTCAAGAGCAATCCAAAACAGATTGGAAAGAAATGTATCAGGTGTTTAATTGCGGTCACAGAATGGAACTGTATGTAAGTCCGGAAGTTGCCGAAAACATTATAGCCATTTCTAAATCTTTTAATGTTAATGCTAAAATTATAGGTAGGGTAGAACCTTCAAAAACAAAAAAACTTACAATAAAATCTGAGTTTGGGGAGTTTAGTTACTAAATTCTATCTTTACAAAAAAAATGGAACGATTGTTGATAAAGGAATTTTGTTTGTATAATTAACTGTAATTAAGCACCATGAAAAGAGTTCTAGTCATCTTTCTATGTTTTTGTTTTCAACTTATTACCGCACAACCAGATTCGCTTTTTTTCAAAAAAAAAGTTGAGAAAAGAATAGGACCGGAATGGGTTCAAAAAAATAAAGCTAAAGTAGATTTAAGTCAAGTTTCATTCACCAACTGGAATTCTGGGGGTAGTAATTCTATATCGGGGCTTTTAGGGTTTACATCTTCTGCGAATTATAGAGATAAATATTTTTCTTGGAGAAATGGAGTGTCGGTACGTTATGGGATAAATAAGCAAGAATCCAGAGAATTAAGAAAAACCGATGATTTGTTCGAAATCAACTCAGATATAGGATATAAGCCTGATGAGTCGTCCAACTGGTTTTATTCTGCCAAGCTTAATTTTAGAACACAGCTTACCAACGGTTATAAATACCCAGATAAAGAAGTGCCAATTTCTAGGTTATTAGCACCAGGTTATTTGTTCTTTGGTGGAGGAATGGAATATGGGAAAGACATTGAAGAATTGTCGTTTTATTTTTCGCCACTAACTTTAAAAGCGACTTTTGTTTTGGACGAAGACTTGGCTAATGCTGGTTCTTTTGGGGTTGCTCCAGCTGTATTAGATGTAGACGGCAATATTATTGAGCCAGGTGAAAGAGTAAGAAAAGAGGTCGGGATTCTAATGACCAATAGTTACGAAATGGAAGTAGCTAGTAATGTTAATATGAAACACAAAGTAAGTTTATATACAGATTATGTAAATAATTTTGGCAATGTGGACTTAGATTGGCAAATCGATTTTAACTTCAAAGTAAATAATTTTATAAGTGCAACTTTAGGATCTCACTTAAAGTACGACGACGATGTAAAAACAACCAGACCAACAGAGGTCGAAGGAGAGCTTGAAGAAGCCGGGGCTAAGGTGCAATGGAAGCAGATTTTTGGGGTTGGATTTGCTGTAGATTTTTAAAATACCTGCACCGTTCATCCTTGAAAAATTTGTTAACTTTTTATTGTTAATAAAATTATAAATAATTAAAAATCAGATATTTAACTGTTTTTAGTTGTGAACTTTATGATTTTTGTCATGTTTTTGGTTGCTCATTTTTAGCTATATTTACAGCTAATTAATAATCCAAAACCGCAACTTACTAATGAATCACAATGTGACAAAAGCTTCACCAAAAACTTACACCCAAGACCAAGCCTTTAATGCAACATTAAAGTATTTTAAAAATGACGATTTAGCAGCTCGCGTATGGCTCAATAAATATGCGCTAAAAGACTCTCAAGGAAATATTTATGAATTAACCCCCAACGACATGCATCTACGAATTGCTAACGAGCTGGCAAGAGTAGAGAAAAAGTATGCGAATCCGTTATCGGCAGACGATATTTTTAATTTAATTAAGGATTTTAAATATATCGTTCCTCAAGGAAGCCCAATGGCAGGAATAGGAAATCCGTTTCAAATAGCGTCGCTTTCCAACTGTTTTGTAATAGGTAATGACGGGAATTCAGATTCTTACGGAGGCATCATGAAAATCGATCAAGAGCAAGTACAGCTCATGAAACGTAGGGGAGGTGTTGGTCATGATTTGTCACATATTCGCCCAAAAGGTTCCATGGTTAAAAATTCAGCGTTAACCTCTACGGGTATTGTTCCTTTTATGGAGCGTTACTCAAACTCAACCAGAGAAGTCGCACAAGATGGTAGGCGCGGTGCGTTAATGTTATCGGTATCGATTAACCATCCGGACTCAGAAGACTTTATCGATGCTAAATTAGAGCAGGGTAAAGTTACCGGGGCTAATGTATCGGTTAGAATTGACGATGATTTTATGCGAGCGGTTAAAGGAGATACAGATTATACCCAGAAATATCCAATATTTAGTGATAACCCTAAAGTATCGAAAACAGTAAAGGCTAACGATTTATGGAAAAAAATTGTACATAATGCCTGGAAATCGGCAGAACCCGGAATCTTGTTTTGGGATACCATTATAAATGAATCTGTTCCAGATTGTTATGCCGATTTAGGATATAAAACAGTTTCGACAAACCCATGCGGGGAGATTCCGTTATGTCCTTACGATTCTTGTAGATTGTTGGCAATTAATTTATTTTCTTATGTAGATAAGCCATTTACTAAAGAAGCTTCGTTCAACTTCCCGTTGTTTAAAAAGCATATTGTAGCGGCGCAACGTATCATGGACGATATTATTGATTTAGAGCTGGAAAAAATAGATGTTATTTTACAGAAGATTGATGAAGACCCTGAGATAGATGAAGTTAAAGCTACAGAACGCACTTTATGGATTAACATAAAGCGAAAAGCAGAAGAAGGACGTAGGACTGGTATTGGAATTACAGCAGAAGGTGATATGTTGGCTGCATTAGGTATCCAGTATGGTAGTGAAGAAGGGAATGCTTTTTCGTTGGAAGTACATAAAACCATTGCAATTGAAACATATAGAGCGTCTGTGCATTTGGCAAAAGAACGCGGGCCTTTTGCTATTTTTGATGCTGAGCTTGAAAAGAACAACCCGTTTATACAGCGTTTAAAAGAAGCAGATAGCAAATTGTACTATGAAATGTTGGAATACGGTAGACGAAACATCGCTTTGCTTACTATAGCCCCAACGGGTACAACAAGTTTAATGACCCAAACTACATCTGGGATCGAACCAGTGTTTTTACCTGTTTATAAGCGTAGAAGAAAAGTAAATCCTAATGATAAAGATGTGCGTGTGGATTTTGTTGATGAAGTTGGTGATTCATGGGAAGAATACGTAGTTTTCCATCACAGATTTAAACAATGGATGGAAGTAAATGGTATAGATAGTTCTAAAAATTTCTCACAGGAAGAGCTAGACGATTTGGTAAAACAATCACCATATTATAAAGCAACTTCGAATGATGTAGATTGGTTAAGCAAAGTGAGCATGCAGGGTGCTATTCAGAAGTGGGTAGATCACTCCATAAGCGTAACGATTAATTTACCTAACGACGTTTCTGAAGATTTAGTTGGAGACTTATACTTAAAAGCTTGGGAAGCAGGATGTAAAGGTGTTACGGTTTATAGAGATGGTTCCCGTTCTGGTGTATTGATTTCCAACGACGATAAAAAAGAGGAAAAATGTAAAGACTCGTTAACCTCGTTCCCGGTAAAACGTCCGCAAGTATTACAAGCAGATGTAGTGCGTTTTCAGAATAATAAAGAAAAATGGATTGCCTTTATTGGTATTATAGACGATAAGCCTTATGAGATTTTTACAGGTTTAACAGATGATGAAGACGGTATTTTAATTCCTCGTTGGGTAAATAGCGGATTGATAATTAAAAGTAGAACAGATAAAGGAGCGTCTCGTTACGATTTTCAGTATGAAAATAAAAGAGGCTATAAAACGACTATAGAAGGACTTTCTCATAAGTTTAATCCTGAATATTGGAACTATGCCAAACTTATTTCCAGTACACTAAGACACGGTATGCCTATCGATAATATTGTAGATTTAATTAATAGTTTACAGTTAGATAGCGAATCGATTAACACGTGGAAAAACGGTGTGGGGCGTGCCTTAAAGCGTTACGTGGCAGATGGCACTCAAGCTAAAGGGCAAACCTGCGATTCCTGTAAATCGGATAAATTAATATACCAAGAAGGCTGCTTGACTTGTAAGGATTGCGGGTCTTCGAAATGTGGTTAATATTAAAAATACGTAACTAAAATTATCGCATCGAGTGTAATCGGGAACTTTTTAAATAAGACATCTCGACTGCACTCGATGTGACATTTTAATTCAATAATTAACGAATTCGATTTAAAAACAGTCTAATTTTAACGATAAATACACTAAAAAATGTTACTTGTTGCCTTGAGTACTTCGGCTATGCTCAGCATAAACTAAAGTCGAAAGGTCATTAAAATCTATAAATTTAAATAGGTTACGGCTGTGTTCTTGATACCTGAATTAAATTTCTGATATTCAATGTGATAATGTTGCAGTTACGTCGAATTCGTTAATTAACCTAAAGTACCCATACTTAAGTATTTGTAATCTTCAAGATCTGTTAAGTTGTCAATTAGTTTTGTGCAACCATTTTTTAGAAGATAAATAGAGTCCGAAGACGAGATAATATGCTCGTACATATGATCTGTAATGATGATGGCTTTTTTCTGTTTTTCTTCCTCGATAAGAGCTTTTATTTTTTCAATATATAAAGGAGCGACATGGGAAAAAGGTTCATCTAAAAATACGATGCCCCTTTGGCATTTTAGAATTAAGTAGATTTCTATAATTCTACGTTCTCCACCAGATAGCCTGTTGAAATAAAAGTTTTTGTAAAGGGCAAAAGTTTCAAACTTTTTAATAAACATATCCCAATCTACCCCGAAAAGATTAAAAGCAGTCTTGATTTTCATCCTGTTCGGAATAAAGTGGTGTTGAGGCAAATAGCTAGCCAATTTGGTTTTATATAGAGGCTTTAAAATGGGGGTGCTATTAATTCGTATCAATTTATATTTAGCGCTTAAATTACCAAAAGCAATATTTAGTAAGCAGCTTTTTCCGCAGCCATTGCTTCCCAAAATACCAGTAATCTTTCCTGTTTCAGCTTTTAGGTAAACCCCATTTAAAATGGTTTTGTTGTCGAAATAAAGTTCAATATTATCAATTTCCAGAATCATATAAATTCCTTAAGAATTAATAGAAACGGAATGCTTAAAAATAAATCAATAATAAACGATAATGCAAATAATTTAAAAGAGGAGATTCCCAGGTTTTTATGAAATATTAATTTTTGCTTGGAATTAGCTACATCCATAAAGAACCACGTCCATATAAAAACAACTAAAAAAAGTTTAGCGATAAGAATAGGAATGATATTGTATTTTAAAAATGAAAAAACAATATTAAAACCAAAAGACCAAAAAACAAAAGGTCTGTAAAAAACGAATATGGAAAACAATTGATTCATGAATATATGATTAGAAACGCTGAAAGTTGAATATTATTCTAACCTAATGACTAATAGATAAATATATTCCTGCCGAAAATTCATAAATTATCGTATTTTTGATTCCCAATTAAAAAGGTAGATGTTAGAGAAATTACAAATAGTAAAACAGCGTTTTGACGAGGTTAGCGATTTAATTATTCAACCCGATATTATTTCAGATCAAAAGCGTTATGTAGAGCTTAATAGAGAATATAAGGACTTGCGAATTCTTATGGATAAGCGAGACTCGTATATAGAACTTACAGATAATTTAAAAGAAGCCGAATCTATTATTGCAGACGGTAGTGATGCCGAAATGGTTGAAATGGCTAAAATGCAGTATGAAGAATCTAAAGAAGGAATTCCTAAATTAGAAGAAGAAATAAGAGTACTACTTATACCAAAAGATCCAGAAGATGCTAAAAATGCTGTAGTAGAGCTACGTGCAGGAACTGGTGGTGATGAGGCGAGTATTTTTGCAGGAGATTTATTTAGAATGTACACGAAGTACTGCGAAAGCAGAGGTTGGCGTGTAGATACCGTAGATTTTAGTGAAGGAACCAATGGCGGTTTTAAAGAAATTCAGTTTGAAGTTAGCGGTGAAGATGTTTATGGCACCTTAAAATTTGAAGCAGGTGTACACCGTGTACAGCGTGTGCCACAAACCGAAACTCAAGGACGTGTACATACCAGTGCAGCTACCGTTATGGTATTTCCAGAAGCAGAAGAGTTTGATGTAGAGATAGACCCAAAAGATGTAAGAATAGATTTTTTCTGTTCGTCAGGACCAGGAGGGCAATCTGTAAATACCACTTATTCGGCAGTGCGTTTAACACACATTCCAACCGGCTTGGTGGCACAATGTCAAGACCAGAAATCGCAGCATAAAAATAAAGAGAAAGCCTTTAAGGTATTACGTTCCCGTTTATACGATCTAGAACTAGCAAAAAAGCAGGAAGAAGATGCTGCAAAACGTGGTAGTATGGTATCGTCGGGAGATAGAAGTGCAAAAATTAGGACCTATAACTATCCACAAGGGCGTGTAACCGATCATAGAATAGGCTTAACACTTTACGATTTAAGTAATATTGTAAATGGGGATATTCAAAAGATAATAGACGAATTAATGTTAGCCGAAAATACCGAGAAGTTAAAGGCTAGTGATGATGTGATATAAAGCCCTTTCTGACTCTTTCCCAAAGGGAAAGACACTCTGCTGAAAGCAAGAGTTTTACATTAGAACAATAAAGATATAACAGTAATACACAACAGTTTCCTCCTTTGGAGGATTAAGGAGGCATGACTACAAACCAACTCGTTCAGCAAATCAAAAAAAAGAAATCCTTTTTATGCATAGGATTAGATGTTGATTTAAATAAAATACCGCAACATCTTTTAGAAGAAGAAGACCCGATTTTTGCTTTCAATAAAGCAATTATAGATGCTACACATCATTTATGTGTGGCTTATAAACCAAATACAGCATTTTATGAAGCCTATGGTTTAAAAGGTTGGAAAGCTCTGGAGAAAACCATCAATTATTTAAATGAAAACCATCCGGATATTTTCACTATTGCTGATGCAAAACGAGGTGATATCGGTAATACAAGTACGATGTATGCCAAAGCCTTTTTTGAAGATTTAGCTTTCGATTCTGTTACCGTAGCGCCTTACATGGGTAAGGATTCCGTAGAACCTTTTTTAGCGTTCAAAAATAAACATACTATACTCTTGGCATTAACCTCCAATAAGGGGGCGTTTGATTTTCAAACAAAAACAGTTGATGGTAAAGAAGTGTACAAACAAGTTTTGGAAACTTCTAAAACCTGGGAGCATTCAGAGAACTTAATGTATGTTGTTGGTGCTACCAAAGCTGAATTTTTAGCAGACATTAGACAAATTATTCCTGACAGCTTTTTATTAGTTCCAGGTGTTGGCGCACAAGGAGGCAATTTACAAGATGTTTGTAAATATGGTATGAACAACCAAGTAGGTTTACTTATTAACTCTTCCCGTGGTATTATTTACGCATCAAAAGAAGATGACTTTGCTCAAGCAGCCGCTGCGAAAGCAAAAGAGCTTCAACAGGAAATGGAAGTAGAGTTGCATAGTCTATTGGTTTAGTTTTCTTTTTTCTATGCATGTTTTAGTATTGCTTAAAAAAAGAAACATGTAGTAAAAATGTCTTTATAATATGCATATAATTTATTGGATTTCAACCGTATTAATTTCTTGCTTTTTAGCACTAAGTTCGTACACATACTTTTTTAGTAAAAGTACTATCGAAGGAGTTCGGGCATTAGGATTTCCCGATTTTTTCAGAATCGAACTTGCTGTTTTAAAGTTGGTGGCAATTTTTGTTATACTGGTACCTTCTGTTCCTAATAATGTAAAAGAATGGGGCTATGCCGGTATCGGTTTATTTTTAATTACCGCATTAATTGCTCATATAGCACATAAAGACAGTATTTTTATTTCACTTCTTTTAGTTGTATTAATGGCTTTGTTAATAATTTCGAGATATACCATGTTTGCGGTTCGCTAAACTATTTCGAATAACTGAGCTCATTACCATAGTTTAAACCTCTTTAAATCTTCGTTGTAACAGGGTGATTTCTAAATTTCAAATTTGCACATAAATAGTAGCTTTTTTGTGATTTAATTACCAGTTTGCATACACAACTAATTGTGCCAGAAATACGCCGTATTACTTTACTTGTCTTCTTTTAGGAAACCCTTGGGTACAAACACGTGGTTGTGTATCAATAAATATCATAAATGACTCAAAATCGCAATACTTCAATAAACAATTTTCACTGAAAATGGGGTATTGTAGTTAATGCTTTAGGCCTATTTTTGACTTTAATTTTATGAAAACAATATGGACAAGTTTATAAAGAGATTAATAAAAAGGGAAGAAGGCATTAGAGATTGGTTAAAGGAAAAAAAGATTGATTCATTATTAAAAAAAGTAGATCAAATACTTGATGATTTACCAAGAAAAGATATTAAAAAAGAATATCAAGATGCAATTAAAAAAGCATTGGAGTATTGTGTGGAAAACGAAGAAATAAAGGCTCTCGATTTTCAATGGTATTACGGAGGTAGTGAAATTGGAGGTGCCCTGGCTTATGGGTTAGATGGTTGTAAAACTAAAGGAAAGTTATCCAAAACCGATCTTGGTCCAAAAGAGTTGCCAGGCATTGAGTTAGATCTAGAACATGGAGATTTAATCGATGAGTATTTTGCAGAAATACCTGTTAATTATGCTATTAATGCCATGGTTGAAAAGATTAGCCCTGTTTTTGAACAAGAAGAATGGTTTGGAGACTTGCTAGGAGATGTCGAAAGCGTTATAACCGATTATTTTCAAATTTGGAACTATAAAGTTGGTTACGAAGCTTGCGAACAGTTAAGAGAAAGTAGTGTCGTAGTAAAATTAAAAAGTAGAGGACCGTTTTGGGTTACTATGACTAGACATGAAAGATGGTCTGTCGCTATTATGTTGATAAACTAGTATAGATTCTTTTAAAAACCTATCTAAAAAAGAAGAAGTAGAATTGATGCAGTCGGAACACGATGGAGGTGATGAGTTTGATGTCACTTTTAGTCAATAAAATCTGTTTTAAAGAAGTTTGCGTATATGAATTAACATATGTTAATTATGTGGGGATAATTGACTTGCTAACTTAAAAAGACAATTAACTAAAAGCGTTTAAACATTAACATCATGAGACATTTTATTATTTTATTACTAGCTTTATCTTCATTATCATTTGTAACCACAAAAAGTGAAGCACCCTTTATAGGAACATGGAAAGGAGAAGACAGGGGGGAAGTAGCATACATCACTTTTGACCATGAAGGTTACGCCATATTAAGAATAGGAGGAGAAGTTCTTGGAGGAAAAGATTTTGTTTATAAAGAGAAAAAAGCTGAATTAAAATACAAAGTCATCCCAAACACAAAACCAATTCAACTAGACTTAATTATCTCTACAAATGAGCCTGTTAAGGAAAATAAAATGCTTTGCATTGCAGAATTTATGTCTGACGATACCATGAAATTTGCATCTAATTTTGGTTTAAATTCCAGACCCACCGAATTCAATATCAAGAATTCAATAGTTTTACTTCGAGAGAAATAATCACTTGTCGTAATGCATAAAATCAGGGCAATTCAATAACTTCTCGAAAGTTGTTCTCCGTTTTGAAAAGGCGTTGAATTTTTATAAGTTTAAAATATAAGAATGACACAGGATATAATAGGCATTTTTGCACTATATTACTTTGAATGTCCTGACCTAATAGTAGGTCTGTAAACGATAATTTATTTGAAAAACAAAAGCATACTTATATTAGGTGCCCGAGCTCCAATGACCCTTGTACTTGCCCGAAGTTTCAAAAAACATGGTATTCGGGTAATTTTAGCAGATTCTTTGGTTTTGCCCATAGGACGATGGACAAATGCGATAGCAAAATATAAACGATTGCCTTCAGCTCGATTTAACACACAAGCGTATATTGATGCTATTGCTCGATTAATTTCAGAACATAACATTACCGATCTTATTCCTTGTTGTGAAGAAGCTTTTTATATAGCTAAATACAAACATAAACTAGCTTGTAAGGTTTGGACAGATGATATCCAAAGTTTAAATCTTTTACATAATAAAGAAACTTTTACAGAAGCTTTTAAAGATTTGCTATCTGTACCAAAAACAATATCGGCAGACAAATTCAAGGATTGGGACGATAGCAATCATTATGTGTTCAAGCAAAAGTATTCAAGATTTGCCGGGAACATTTTTAATGGCGTTTTAATTACTAAAGATAGGCTTACCGATCCAAAAAAATGGATTGCACAAAAAAAGATACATGGAAAGGAAGTTTGTGTGTATTCTATTTGGGATAAAGGACAAATAAGAGGTATAGTTTGTTACGAACCAATTTATAGGGCAGGTAAAGGTGCTGGAATATTTTTTAAATGCATTGAAAACAAAACAGTAGAAGCACAAGTTCAAAAATTGGGAGAGCATTTAAATTACACCGGGCAATTAAGCTTTGACGTTATAATAGACAAAGTTGGGGCGTGGTTTATAGAATGTAATCCTCGCGGTATCAGTGGAGCTCATTTGTTAGATAATCAATTAGCGGCATGTTTTTTGGAAAACGGACTACAACCTCGTTTAGATAAACGAAACCATATGCTTTTAACTCTTATGCTATTAGGACACCCTTTTAAACTTTTAAAAAAAGAAGTGAGGCAAGCCAAAGATGCCGTATTTCGTTTTTACGATCCGCTTCCAGCCATGCTACAGTGGCTGAGTTTAATCGAAATAGCATATATTAAACTATCGAAAGGAGTAAGCTGGTTACAAGCTACAACCTATGATATTGAATGGAACGGAGATGAAAGTTAGATGGGCTAAACAAGAAGAGCTAACCGAAAAGGTTAGAGATTTCAGCAAGATGTTTCAAAGCGATTCGGAGCTGTTAATAGAAAATGTAAAAACGACATATCGAGTTTTGCGGGTAAATGACAACTTATTTTTCCCGGTAACGATTAATGATGAAGAATGGGATAATTCGTTTGTTTGTTCTCCGTACACAGCTTATGCCAATTATTCCAAGGATGAAATAAAGTGGAAAATAAAAAACAGAATAGTAAAAAAACTATTGCTAATTCTGTTAAATGTTATAGCAAAATGGCTTAGAAAAGGAGCGCTCAATAAAAACATTCATGTTAATAATTTTTTGCTTTCAACCAATCCGTTTCCAGAATGGGACGGAAGGGAAATTGAAGCGATTACTGCATTTATAGTATCGGAATATCCAGAACATGCCATTATTTTCAGGTCACTCAATATATACCAACACAGCAAACTAATTGATGTGTTAAAAGCAAGTAGCTATGATGCTATTGGAAGTAGACAGGTGTATATATTCGATCTTTCAAAAGAAGCCTGGTTAAAACATCGTAACAACAAGCACGACAATAGATTAATTAGGAAATCAGGACTTCGATTGATAGACCATGATAAAATGAAAGAATACCTTCCGCAGGCATTGGAATTGTATCGAAAACTATATTTGGTAAAATATTCAAAATTCAATCCCCAGTTTACACTTAAATATATTCAAGAATGTCACGAAAAAGAGTTGGTGAAATTTCAAGGTTATATAGATGAACACGATAGTTTAAAAGCCTTTTCGGGCGTGTTTACCATAGAAAATACCATAACGTCTCCATTAGTTGGGTACGATACCGATATGCCTCAAAAAGATGGACTTTACATTCATGCTGCACAATTAGCAATTCTTGAAAAATTCGAAACAGGACTGTTGCTTAATTTAAGTTCTGGAGCATCAGGATTTAAGCGTATGCGTGGCGGGCAGCCATCTATTGAATATTCTTTATTATATTTGAAACACTTACCACGTAAAAGACGCCTGCGTTGGCAAGCCCTAAAAGTTTTATCCAATAAAATAGGTGTACCTATTATTAAGAAATACAAACTCTAACTCTCATTAGTAAAGCACACATGGATAATCAGAATAATTGGTACCCGATCTCACTTATCGGTAAATTAAAAAAATCACCTCAAAGGTTGATTTTGCAGGGGTGTCCAATTGTGGTGTATAAGGGGAAATCGGGCTGGGTTGTACAAAAAGATAGCTGCCCGCATAGAAATTATCCCTTATCTGCCGGAAAAGTAATTAACAATGAATTACGCTGTAAATATCACGGTTGGCGTTTTGATGACAAAGGGTTTACTACAGAAATCCCCGGATTAAAATCACACTATAAAGGAAAATGTGCTGTACTTACCACTTATAGCTCGCATGAACATAATGGATTGTTATGGGTATGTCTTAAACCCGGTACACCTTTTCAGCTTGCAGCAAAACCATTGCCCGATCGTAAAATTTATTCGTATCGAACAACCATTAAAGGAGATACAGCCGATATTTTAGAGAATTTTTTAGATCCAATGCACACATCCTTTTTACACGATGGCCTTATTAGAAAGTCTACCAAAGTAAATAAAACCATTGCAGAAATAAGAGCAATTAAAAATGGTGTACAAGTAAAATATACCGAAGAGTCACACCAATCTGGTATAATAGGATCGGTTTTCGGTAGGTTTATAACGCATAGTTACGGTATTTTATCCAAAGGAAATATTATCGATTTGGAGTTTTATTCCAAAAAAGGATTAGAAATGACAAATCGATTTATAATAGTACCAACTAAACCAGGAGAGAATTACTTTTTCTCGCAAATTACCGCTAATAATAGATGGGTGCCATCTTGGTTAAAAATAGGCATGTTGACTCCATTTTTTTATATGGCTTTGCAACAAGATAAAAAAGCTGTAGAGCTTTTAAGCGCTAACAAAAAACAAGTAGAACTCGACCCGCTTCAAAGTACATATTTGGATATCATGCGACGGTATATAGACAGAATGTTAAACGGAGAAGCATTTAATGTAACAGAGAAAGATATCGAACTTTACTTATAATTAAACAAATGAAAGTACTACTTACAGGAGCAACAGGGTTTTTAGGATGGCGAACATTAGAAGTTCTCGCAGACGATCCGCGTATAAGTACAATAGTTGCAACCGGTAGAACTCTAAAGAACACACACCAAGTAAAGCACGAAAAAGTAACCTATATTTTAGGAGATTTAGAGAATATATCCTTTGTAAAAGAACTAGTAAAAGACGTAGATTATATTATACATGCAGCAGCATTGTCCTCACCTTGGGGTAAAAGGGAGTGGTTTGAAAAAGCCAATATACAGACCCAACAAAACCTAATAAAAGTAGCCCAAGAAAACAAGATTAAAAATTTTGTGTTCATTTCTACCCCCAGTATTTATTTTGAATTTAAGGATAAGTTCAATGTAAAAGAAGATGATACATTGCCAAAAACACTAATTAATGCATATGCCGAAACAAAAAGAAAGGCAGAAATAGTTTTGGCTAACTCTGGATTAACACATGTTATACTAAGACCCAGAGCTATTATAGGTCGTGGAGATACGGTTATAATGCCTCGATTAATCCGGGCGTTTGATGAAGGGCGTTTAAAAATTATTGGAAACGGAAAGAATATTGCCGATCTCACCTCGGTAGAAAATGTAGCAAACGCCATACTGTTAGCCCTAGTGGCAAAAGATAAAGCCCTTAATGAAACCTATAATATAACAAATGACGAACCAGTTGTCCTATGGGATGCCATTACAAATGTTTTAACCCAATTAGGCAAAAAGGCTCCAGAAAAAAAACTCCCATATAAACTGGTTAAAACCATAGCAACATTGCTCGAATTAAAGGCTAGTCTAACTAATAAGAAAGAACCGCCTTTAACAAAGTATGGCGTTGGCACATTGGCAAAATCGCTTACTATGGACATTTCTAAGGCAAAACAATTATTGGGTTATAATCCTAAAGTGACAACGCAAGAGGCTATAAACGAATTTGTAAATTGGTATCGATCAAATGGAAAGCAGTAAACTCTATTTAGGTTATGCCGGACATTGTTTGGCAAAAGAAAACGAAGCCATTCGAGGAGGGAGGAAACAGCTTATCGAATTTAAAGCACTTTGGGGGTTAATCGAACATCCAACCCAAGGCTTAATGCTTTTCGATACCGGGTATACCAAGCGGTTTTATAAAGCAACGTCATCTTTTCCCAATAAAATATATGCAAAAATCACGAAGGTGACCATAACTCCAGAAAGTGAGGTGAAAGCACAATTAATTGCTCATGGCATCCAGCCCGAAGCGATCAAGCATATTTTTATTTCGCACTTTCATGCCGATCATATTGCAGGGTTGCGGGACTTTCCGAATGCCACACTTCACGCTTCAAAGGACGCGTTAAAACAATTAAACAGCATTCCAAAAGCTTTGGGCTTTACCAAAGGCATACTAAAAGAACTACTTCCCGAGAATTACATGGAAAGAATCTCGGTGATTGAAACTAGTGTGAAAAGAAACATATCTGCATTGGGCGAGGTTTACGATTTATTTGGAGATGGCCATATAATAGCTGTTCCTTTGCCCGGTCATGCAGCAGGCCAAATGGGGTTACTGATTTCAACAAAAAAACAAACTTATTTTTTGGTAGCCGATGCTTGTTGGTTAAAAGAAACCTATAAAAAAGGAACACTGCCACATCCTATAGTTCGTATATTTTTCCATTCATGGAAAGACTTTAAAAATAGCCTGACACGCTTAAGAGCATATCACAAGGAAAACCCCGAAACCATTATTGTGCCGACTCATTGCTCTGAAACTACAGACGCTTTGGTGCATAAAAAAATAGACTTGGATGTACTTTAAAATTCAAATACTGTTCAATCTATTGTCACTTCGTATAAACAAGAGGCGCTATAAAAACAAGCTAAATCGGCTACAGGATAAGCGGTGGAAAAAATTAAATAAAACCTTATTAAAGTCGCCTTATTATTGGGAGAAAGCAAAAGAGCATATGTCTTTAGAAAAGTATCCGATAATTAATAAAGCCATTTTTATGGCAAACTTCGATAAAATCAATACTAAGGGAGTATCACTCGAGCAGGCTTTTAAAGTAGCTGTTAAAGCAGAAGAGTCGCGAGATTTTTCACCTTTAATAGATGGTGTAACCGTAGGCTTATCAACAGGAACAAGTGGCAATAGGGGTGTGTTTTTAGCAACAGAGGCAGAAAGGGCAAAATGGGTAGCTTGTGTATTAGATCGTGTTATTGGCTTTTCCTTAAAAAAACGTAGTGTCGCTTTCTTTTTAAGAGCGAATAGTAATCTTTATGATTCTGTAACATCAAAATCCCTAAAATTTGAGTTTTTCGATATTCTTGAAAGTATTAAGACCTATATCCCTAAACTAAACAAGTTGCAGCCTACAATTTTAGTAGCCCAACCTAGCGTTTTATTGGAATTGGCTGCTTGTGTAGAAACAGGAGAGCTATTAATAAAACCGACCAAAATAATTTCGGTGGCAGAAGTGCTGTATCATGAAGATGCCACTTTTCTGGAACAAGTTTTTAAGCAAACCATTCATCAAGTATACCAATGTACAGAAGGGATGTTGGCAACGACTTGCGGACACGGAACATTACATTTTAATGACGATTTTTTAATCATTGAGAAAAAATATCTCGATAAGGAGAAAACACGTTTTCATCCCATTATCACAGATTTATTAAGAACAACACAGCCTATAGTAAGATACGAGTTAAACGATATTATTCATGAAAAAACGAACTGTGCATGTGGAAGTCATTTTACAGCCATAGAGAAGATTGAAGGCAGGTCGGATGATGTGCTTAGGTTTACATCCCTAAAAGGAAAGGACATAAAAGTATATCCCGATTTTTTAAGGCGAGCAATTATATTGGCCGATCCGTCAATTAATGATTATACGCTGGTACAAAAGAATGAAAATACATTGGAATTATATGTAAGTAATACTAATGTATATGAATTGGCGGCTAAAGCTCTGAAAGATTATTTAGAGACCTTAGGAGTAAAAGATATTATAATAAAGAAGTCCCTTGTAAGGAATCATGTCAAAGGGAATAAATTAAGAAGAATACGGAATGATTGGAAAATCAATTAAAATAGAAGGAACAGGAATTTATTTGCCAGAAGCAAAATCCTCTGAAGCTATCGAAAAAATGCATGGTATTCCACTGGGCTGGAGTGAGAAATATTCTGGAGTAAAAAACAGGCATCATGTAACGCATGAAACTAATGGCTTTATGGGGGCCAGAGCAGCCGAACAGGCTTTGCAAAATACAGGTTTGACCTTGGAAGCTATTGATATGCTTATTTTTGCTGGTAGTTCATATGATTATCCTTTACCCAATCAAGCGAGCATCATCAAGCATGAATTAAAAGGAGCTTCGTTCGATTTTCCGGCTATTGATGTCGATAGTACTTGTTTAAGTTTTGTAACCGGTTTGGAAATGGCAGCGAGTATGTTAGATGGGGAAAACTATAAATGCATACTGCTTGTGTCTTCCGAAGTCGCATCAAGAGGGTTAGACCCATCAAATTGGGAAACAGCTACGTTGTTTGGTGATGGTGCAGCTGCAGCTATAATAACTCACGACCCTTCTGGAGAGTCAGTGGTGGTTAAAAGTCAACAGAAAACATATACAGAAGGGGTGTATCATGCCATAATTGAAGGTGGAGGAGCTGTTGATTATTTTAATGATGATACTATTAATCCTAAAGGACGTTTTTTTAAAATGCAGGGAAAAAAGCTATTGCGCTTGGCAAAGAAAAAAATTCCGGTTTTTGTAAAAGATTTTTTTAAAGACCTCCCAATTAAAATTGAAGATATAGACTTAATTATACCGCATCAAGCCTCATCAACAGGGCTTGAGATTTTTAAAAATATGTATGCTTTTAATGAATCCCAAGTTATAGATACTTTAGCTGAGAATGGTAACTGTATTGCAGCATCAATTCCATTAACCTTGCACGATGCTATCACCAAGAAAAAATTGAAAAGAGGACAAACCTGTTTGCTTATAGGTACGTCGGCAGGCTTTTCAATAGGAGCATTATTGTTTCAATATTAGTTTTATTAGTGAAACTCTATTTTAAAAAGTTGCGAAGCAAAGCATTCAAAATAGTAAGTAGAACTAATCCCGCTTCTTGTGCTGAACTCGTTTCAGTATCCAGTGGGATCTTAGGTTTAATACCTCGAAGCTAGCTTCAGAATTTATAAATAATATTTTCAATTGAATGCCTCGTGCGCTTGCTCCGAAGGTCATTAACTTCTTCTAGCAATTAATTATTTTAAAAAGGGAAGCACATTGTTTGTAATAACCTACTTTATACTTTTTATAGGCTATTAGATAACTACTTTTTTACTAATTTTAATTTTCGAATACATTAGAAAATAGATAAAGAATGAGTAAAGAAACGCCTTTGGTAAACTCAGAGTATTTGCTGCAAAAATTCCCTGGAAAGGGTGGTTGGACTTACGCGGCGATACCAGAAGTACTTCAAAATAAAAATAACCCATTTGGTTGGGTAAAAGTAAAAGGTTTTATTGATGACTTTGAATTGAAGCAATATAAATTAATGCCCATGGGTAATGGCAAATTGTTTTTACCTGTTAAAGCTGAAATTCGAAAAAAGATTAAAAAGAACCATGGCGATTATGTCAATGTCATTCTTTATTCTGATGATTCGCTACTTGAAATTCCGCAAGAAATTTTAGACTGTTTTGCAAACGAACCTAAAAAGACACATGAGACGTTCCTGAATTTTACAGAAGGCGAGCAAAAAGCATATTTAGATTGGATTTATGGGGCTAAAACAGATGAAACCAAAGCGAACAGAATTTTAAAAATGATGAATAGACTGGAGAGGAAATTAAAATTTCATGATAAGGAAGATAGAGAATAGTAAGGACTAATTCATGTCTTAACGAAAATGCAAAACCTTATAGCAGATATAAAGCGAACTATAGAGATTATCAAATAAACAAACCGGCATAAGAACATTACCTGTAATTCAAGAATAAGTATGGACGTATAGAGCCTCGTGTACCATAGTATATGATGGTCTCTTACCTCAATATTACTCTTGGACATTTAAGTAAAATCAGAAACAAATTGTCCAGAAAATAATTTCTTAATCTAGATTAAGAAATTTGTTTTAAAAAGCTTTGACTTTTGTATCATGAAAATCAAGAAGAACGTTTTGGAATTAATAAATAAACCCATATGAAAGAGGAAATAGCCAATAATATGTTTGAATTATACGAGCTTATAGGTGCAAGTAATCAATCCTTAAAGACCTCGAAAGGGTGTAGCTATGTTATGTCGGCTAACAATTCCTGGCCTACTAAAGTTTTTAGACTAAACGAATTACAAATAGATTACGGGGATTTGTATCAAAAAATGGAATTTGGAGAAATTCCTGATTCAGTTTTTCTGAATGAAGATGAGGTGGCTGAATCGCAGCTTGTAAAGCATGGATTTAAAATGAAATCTACAATTTTGAGCATGTATGCAAACTTATCTGAACAAACAAAATCCGCAAATAGTTTTACTTCTATTGATAGGGTTGATACAGAAAAAGCAGCAGCAATATTTGCAAAAATAGCTTCGGTGGCTTTTAGTTACGAAGTCCGTCCTGAAACTATAGCCTCTTTAATAAACAATCCCAAGTTAAAAATATATATAGGGAAGTACAAAGAAACTTATGCGAGTAGCGGGATGCTGTTATTAGATAGAAACGGAATTTCTGGTTTGCATATGATAGGGACTCTTCCCGAATATAGAGGGTATGGTTTAGGGAAAGTTATGACAGGTAAATTGCTGTTTGAAGCTTACGAAAACTCAAGTAAACAGGCGGTACTGGGAGCTTCGGAATTGGGACATCGGGTTTACTCCAAACTAGGGTTTAAAGTTGAAGGGACATTAAAATCGTACTCGATATAGAAGTGCTTTTTCTTTTCTGTTATCAATAAATACATCTAGCAAGTTTCGGGTTTTAAGGCAACGGTATAGTTTCGATATTTGTAATATATAATTCAGACATGATGAACGAACAACAAAAATTGAATTACGACCGTATTGCAGAAGCCATAGCCTATATAAGGAATAACTTTAAGGAACAACCCAATCTTGATGAGGTAGCCTCTAAGGTACATTTGAGTTCTTTTCATTTTCAACGTTTATTTAATGAATGGGCAGGAACTACTCCCAAGAAGTTTTTGCAGTATATTAGTTTGGAGTATGCCAAAAAGCTTTTAAAAGAACAACAAGCCACTTTATTTGATGCTGCAATTGAAACAGGATTGTCTGGAACAGGTAGACTACATGATCTTTTTATTAATGTGGAAGGCATGACACCAGCCGAATATAAAAACGGCGGTAAAAATCTTTTTATAAATTACAGTTTTGCAGAGAGCCCTTTTGGGAGTTTAATGGTAGCTAGCACTCAAAAAGGAATTTGTCATATGGCTTTTATTGCAGAAGAAGCTAGTGCATTGAGCGACTTGAAAACAAAATTTCCGAATGCAACATTTCAACAAAAACTGGATTTGATGCAACAGCATGCATTGTTTATTTTTCAAAATGATTGGAGTAAATTAGCAGAAATCAAATTGCACTTAAAAGGCACAAGTTTTCAATTAAAAGTATGGGAAACATTGCTAAAAATTCCAATGGGAGGCCTCACGACTTATGGTGGTATTGCAGAACAAATAGGAAATAAAAATGCTTCCAGAGCTGTAGGTACAGCCATAGGGAACAATCCTGTAGCATTTCTTATTCCGTGCCACCGTGTTATTCAATCTACAGGAGGTATAGGCGGGTATATGTGGGGAGAAACAAGAAAAACAGCTATTATTGGTTGGGAAGGTGCAAAAATAGATAGCGTTAAAATAGAATAAGCTGCTTATTTATGTATATTTTGATGCTTTGAGTTGCGAGAATATGGTACGACATAACGATATCTCAGATATAGATTTAAGACGTAGAATTAAACGTCGTAAAATTCAGCTTGGTGGGAATCGCAATTTAAAAATTTACGGAACCCTGTCCTGTTCATCAGGAAAAAGAATGAAAACCGAGAATCGTGTTTTCTTTAGCTCGGAAAAAGAAGCTGTAAAACATGGCTATCGTCCTTGTGGACATTGTATGCGATTGCAATATAAAAATTGGAAACATGGAATTGTTTGATGAATTGGTGGATAAAACTAGAAATTGGCTACCCAAAGACGGGGAGGTAAACTATTATGGCAAAATTTTTTCAATGGAAGAAGCAGATCATTATTTCAATACCCTGCTCAATACGATTGCGTGGCGAAATGATGAAGCCATTATTTTTGGAAAAAAAATTATAACCAAAAGAAAAGTAGCTTGGTATGGCGATAAACCTTATGAATACACGTACTCGAACACGACAAAACATGCTTTAAATTGGACAGCAGCATTGTTGGAGTTAAAAGCTATAATAGAAAAGGAAACGGGGGAGACATTTAATTCCTGCTTGCTCAATCTTTATCACAGTGGAGAAGAAGGAATGGCTTGGCATAGTGATGGTGAAACCGATTTAAAAAAAGATGGCGCCATAGGGTCGTTGAGTTTTGGAGCAGAAAGAAAGTTTTCGTTTAAGCATAAACAAACTAATGAGAAAGTTGAACTGGTTTTAAAACACGGAAGCCTTTTGGTTATGAAAGATATTACGCAAACGCACTGGTTGCATAGGCTTCCTCCAACAAAACGTATTACGGCACCACGAGTAAATCTTACATTTAGGACTATGGTTGAGTAAGTACGCTGCCAATTAATATGGTATCTTGCGGATTGAAAAAAACAAAATTCCATTTTAGTATTGATACCAAACCACCGATGTACATAGAATGAAATCTATTAGAACTATAAAAGATCAACTAGATCGAATCATACATTTAAAAGAAACCCCACAACGTATTATTTCACTAGTGCCAAGTCAAACAGAATTGTTGTGCGATTTAGGTTTGGAGGATTTTCTTGTTGGGGTAACCAAGTTTTGTGTGCATCCGCATCATATTAGAAAAGATGTAGCTGTTATTGGTGGGACAAAACAAATTCATTTAGATAAAATAAAAGCATTACAGCCTGATATTATTCTTTGCAATAAAGAAGAAAACACCAAAGCAATTGTTGAGTCTTGTGAGTCTATTTGTAATGTGCATGTTTCAGATATTTTTACAATTAACGATAGTTTGGAATTAATTTCCCAGTACGGCGATATATTTAATAAAGCGAAAGAAGCGCTGATTATTGTCAACAGTATTCAAAGAGAATTAAAAGATTTCAAAACATTTATTAAAAATAAACCCGTATTAAAAACGGTTTACTTTATATGGAAGGATCCGTGGATGGCAGCCGCAAACAATACTTTTATTAATTATTTGCTAGAACTTAATAAGTTTGAAAATACATTTAAAAATGAGAGTCGCTATCCTGTAGTAGAACTTGGTAAATCTACTGTAAATGAAGATGTGGATACAGTGCTTTTATCTAGCGAGCCTTACCCGTTTAAAGAAAAGCATATAAAAGACATTCAGGAGTTTTATCCCAACGCCACTATTTTATTAGCAGATGGTGAGATGTTTTCCTGGTATGGCTCTAGGTTAATTAAAGCGTTTAAATACTTTAAAAACTTGCGCCTAAGTCTTTAGAATAATCAACTTTAGTAGTATCTTCTACAAAGTTTGCGATCTTAGTTTCTAATTCTTTCAAGCTAATTAGCTTATTTAAATTTGGTTTTATTTTACCAACTCTACAAAAATGTGTACTCATGACTTGTTTTTATTATAAAGTACGAGGATTTCTGTATTTTGGATGTAATAAGAAAGTTAAGGAATTACTAAATTTTATTTAGGTGAACATGCGAGTTTTCCCTGGCTAAATATTTGAGCCTATTTAGCTTGTCAAGAAGTTTAATCGCTCGATATTCAGAAATGTCACTTAAGGCAGAATCTGTTTGTCGAAAGTTATAAGCTTGCTCGATGAGTTCTTTGTAACGTTTACAAAGTCTTTTTTTATGAGTTTCTATGTTGTCTAATTTATTCATGGTATCCCCCCCGAAATAGCAAGTATTTAAATATACACTTTTTATTCAAAAATTAAAAGAAAACCACGAACTATTTGGTTGAAATGCATCTATTTATGAATTCATGTGAACAAATGTTAATTTATCATTGTTGGTAACTAAAAAAACCATAGCTTTAAAAATTAACCAAAAATGTTAAAAATGAAGTTCTTTTTAAACACTTTATTCATCTTGTTGTTTTCGCTTACAAATTATGCTCAAGAAACTAATTGTAAATGTTGTAAGGAAAAGCATAACGAATTTGACTTTTGGATAGGTACTTGGACGGTTTACAATACTGATGGAAAAGTAGTAGGAAAAAATGTTATTGATAAAATTCAGGATAATTGTATTTTAAGAGAAAATTGGACTAGTGAGAAAGGCAACCTTACTGGCACAAGTAATAATTTTTATAACTATGATACTAAGCAATGGGAGCAAATTTGGATTGATAACCAAGGAGGGAATTTACACCTAAAAGGGAATCGGGTTAGAAACCAAATGATTTTATTAACCGACGTTGCCAATAATAAAGAAGGTAAGCCCTTTTATCATCGTGTTACCTGGACACTGAATGATGATGGCACAGTACGCCAATACTGGGAAACCATTACAGATGACAAAGATATTACAGTCGCTTTTGATGGATTGTATAAGAAGGAGTAGTTTTAAAGTTTAAATTCAAAGTTCTCGGTTTCGAGTTCTAAACTCAAAAATCGCCAATCGTTAATATTTGTCTTGTAAAGCAAACACCTTTTTCAATAAATCTGTTGTTCTAGAAGATAATTTAGTTCGTATTTCGGTTTCTTCAGCAGCTATCATAGTGAATACGCCATCTAAAGCCTCTCCAGTAACGTAGTCTGTTAAGTCCGGATTCACATTATTTGTAAAAGGAATGTTGTTGTATTTGGTTATTAAATTAGCCCATATTTGATCGGCACCAACTTTACTAAACGAGTTTTTTATAACAGGGTTAAATTTACTATACAAGGCAGTTCGTGTTTTAGCACTTAAATATCTGGTTGCAGCATCATTTTTACCTAATAAAATATTTTTAGCATCTGCAAACGTAATGCCTTTAACAGCATCTACAAAAATAGGAGTAGCCTCTTTAACAGCGTCTTCTGCCGCTCTGTTAAGCACTTTTAATCCTTCGTCTGCTAACTTGCTTAAGCCAATATCTCGAAGTGTTTTATCAACCTTTTGTAATTCCTGTGGCAATACTATTTTAACCAATTCATTTTTAAAAAAGCCATCGGTTTGAGTTAGCTTAGTTACCTGTTTATTAATACCAAAATCTAAAGCCTGTCTTAGTCCAGAAGCAATTTCTGTATTACCAATAATACTGCCGCCATCTTGAGGTAGCTGATTAACAACTTGTTGTAGTTCTGCACATGCAGTAAGATTATATACTAAGGCGAATACTAAAAATTTGCGAATCATATTTTTCGGGATTTATATATTTAACAAATATATGTTTTTAGATGTTTAATAGAAAAGAATTCATTTAAGCATGTTATAATGTGGTTATTAAAAAAATAAGACACCTAAAGAAAGGTGTCTTATTGTGCAAACCAAATATCCCACACGATATATCCTTAAAATGCTAAACGTGATAGAATCTTCTCTTAAACCTTATTTATTAGACACAGAGAAAAAATAAAAGTCACAACTTAATTAAAAAAATCTTTAGAGGGTATTTAATTCCGTTATTTTATGTAGCTTAACGGCATAGTTTATAACAATTTATTATAATTTTTTTCAATTTTAATATGAAACTATAATGCTGTTAAAATATTATTTTTGTGTAACAAGAATGCATAGCACGAGATGATTCTAAAAATGAAATTAAGAAAGCTACTTATATTTTTATTTGTTTTTTTTAGTTCTTTAGTAATTTTTGGACAAATTAAAGTTTCAGAATTTATTCAAACATCAAAACTTTCAGAAACAGATAACAATGCACTTTATTTTATTGATTTTTGGGCTACATGGTGTGGGCCGTGTATTCATGCATCTAAATATCTAGAAACTCTTCAAAAACAAAATCCTAATAACTTTTATATTATATCGCTAACCAAGGAAAATCCAGAAGCAGTTAAGCAATTTATAAGGAAACATAAAACAGGATTAGCAATTGCCATAGATTTTAAAGGAGAAACCTATAGAAAACATAAGGTTTTGAGCTTGCCATATGGTGTTTTGTACAATGCCGAGGGAACCAAGTTGTGGGAAGGTCATCCTGCCGAATTTAAGCAGTACCATATTAAAAGGTATTTAAAAAGAAACAGCAAACGAATTGCTGTTAATGAGATGTTTCAAACAAGTATATATAAAGAAGAAACATCAAAAGAAGCTTTTGTACTTAACAAAGACTTTGAGTTTTTTAGACTAAAAGAAGATCTAAATTTCAATTCATTACAAATAAAGAAGCTTAATGGAGTTTTAGAATTAAAAGGAAACTTAAAAGATATTTTAGCATATACATTGCATGTTTATAAAAAGCAAATTAATCTTTCTGAAGATTTAAATGAATCCTACCAAATGCAGTTTAAGTTGGACTCAAATGCGTTTTTTAACCAAACGGAAACGATTATGAAAGCTTTATCAATTAATAAGCAACTTGTAAAGGATAAAGGAGAAGTATTGGTTTTTAATATTGTAAAACCAACTTTTTGGGACACTAGGCAAATAGAATGGGGTAATGATAGTCCGCATTTTTTAATAGGAGAGGCAGATATACAAGCAGACAATGTGTCTCTTAGTCGGGTAAAATACCAATTGTCAAACCTATTAGAAACTCCAGTACTGTTAGAGGATTATGTAGATGATAGTAAATTACACGATTGGCAAATACACTATAAATATTTTGATTTAATGGTAGCTAATATGAATGATAATTATGGTATTAAAATAGAAAAGAAAATTACCGATTATACACAATATGTAATAACAAAAAAAGCTCCTTAAAAAGGAGCTTTCAATTTTCAAGCAAAGTATTCGTCCCCCAAGTTTAATTGCTCAAAACTCTAAATTCTGTTCTTCTATTCTTTTTGTGTTCAGACTCAGCACAATCTACACCATTAGAACAGCGATTTACTAATCTTGTTTCTCCATATCCTTTGGCAGATAATCTGCTTCTGGAAATACCTTTAGATACTAAATAGTTAACAACTGAATTTGCACGTTGTTGAGATAAAGACATGTTATAATCGTCATTACCTCTAGAGTCTGTATGAGACATAAGCTCTATGCTTA
Source organism: Flavivirga eckloniae (assembly GCF_002886045.1). Taxonomy (NCBI): domain Bacteria; kingdom Pseudomonadati; phylum Bacteroidota; class Flavobacteriia; order Flavobacteriales; family Flavobacteriaceae; genus Flavivirga; species Flavivirga eckloniae. The sequence goes on from NZ_CP025791.1 coordinate 5,015,132, forward strand.
CAGGTTTGTTTTTAAGTAAAGGCAATAACGTTTCATCTATAACCCTTTTAGAAGCAGGAGTAATACGTGCACTGGCTAATTCGTAAAAAATAGGTAATACATTAGCATCCAATAGTCCGCAATCTACTTCTTCCCAAGTCGTAATGCCTCCCTTTTTAGCTAAAACAGTTTTAGTTACTGTTTTGTTTCTGGCAGCCACAGTTACACTTCTTGTTGTAGCAGGAGTTGCCACAACTTGTCTTTTAATTGTAGCGTATTCAGCAGGAATATCAATTTCATTCATTCTGGCTGGTGTTTTTATAACACGTTTTTTGTAGACGGTATTTACCTCAGAAATAGGTATATTGTTAGTAGAAGCGTCGTTCGCCAATGTGGTAAAGCCTACATCTTTAAACCGTGCAGGATATTCAACAAAACAAGCTACAACACAATCATCTTTACTTGGAGAGTTGCAAGCTGTTTCTTTGTACTCCCAACCTGAGGTTTTAGGGTATATTTCGAATGTTCGAGAGTCTGACCCAAAAGAAGCTGGTATAACTTTTAAATCAGTTCTACCTTCTTTTTTTACATAAGAAACTTCTACAGTTTCGTAAGTAGCAGGAACATAAACGAATTTTTTAGTAGCTTCTTTTACTAAAACACGTTCTTCTACAGTTTTATAAGTTGCGGGTACAATTTCAAGCTTAGTGTAGGAGGGATAAACTTCTATAGTTTCTTCAATGTCTTTGAATTCATCTTTAGTGATACACTTAACGTAACATTTACCAGGTTCTGGATTTTCTGGTAAATTTTGGGCTTGAGAAAAGCCTAAGCTTAATAAAAGAAATAATGATAAAAATAAATTTGTTTTCATAGGATTAAATTAAGTTAGTGAGTAATATCTCTCACGGAATTTTGACACAAGAAAAAATCAAGCGTCACATTTCGCTTTAAGAAAACAAGCTTGTTTTAGATAATGAAATATATGAAAACCCTCTAAAACACTATGATTTTAAAGCTTTGTGTAAATACAAAAAGTCCTTCGGGGTTCCTGTAGAATTTAAAAAACGCTTAAGAAAAAATAACAGTCTTATTATTGTATACCATTACTTTTCTGTCGGCATGTAGTTTCACGGCATTTGCCAAAACAATTTTTTCTAAATCACGACCTTTGGCAATTAGATCCTTAATGGAATGGGTATGGGATACATGAGCGACATCCTGTTCAATTATTGGTCCGGCATCCAATTCTTCGGTAACGTAGTGACTCGTTGCTCCAATAATTTTTACCCCTCGTTTATATGCAGAATGATAAGGTTTAGCACCAACAAATGCTGGAAGAAAGGAATGGTGGATGTTTATTATTTTGTTCGGGTATTTTGTAATGAGTTTTTCCGAAACTATTTGCATGTATCTGGCTAACACAATAAAATCTATATGGTGTTCTTCCAATAGTTTCAATTGCTTGTCTTCAGCTTCAGCTTTGGTATCCTTAGTAACAGGAATATGATGAAATGGAATTTTAAAATTATCTGCAATAGGTTTTAAGTCCAAATGATTACTAACAATAAAAGGAATTTCCAAATTAAGTTCGCCAGAATTATAGCGGCCTAATAAATCATATAAACAGTGATCGTACTTAGAAATAAACAAAGCCATTTTTGGTTTAACTTCAGAAGAATAAATGCGCCATTTCATATCAAACCCATTAACCAAATTGTTTTTAAAAGATTCTTTAAAAGCGTCTGTTGAAAAAGATTGTGCTGTGAATTCACTCTCTAAGCGCATAAAAAAGATATCTTGCTCTCTATCTACATGTTGATCTATATAAACAATGTTGCCACCTTCTTTAGCAATAAAATTTGTTACCGAAGCAATGATATTGGGGCGGTCTTTACAATGGATTAAAAGGGTAATTTTATTCATGTATGTAGAAATCAATTGGTCTCAAAATTAGTGTAAAAAATAAACAAGAGGTAATAGTGATTATTATTTTAGATAATATTGTGTAAATGGTTTATTTTTTTGAATATTTCGTAAATTGCAGCACCTAAAATTAAGATTCTTTACGAATGAAACAACAAGAAGCATATAAGCCAAAGCATAAAGTTCGAATAGTAACAGCAGCATCATTATTTGATGGTCATGATGCCTCTATAAACATTATGCGCCGAATCATACAGGCTACAGGAGTTGAAGTGATTCATTTGGGACATGATAGAAGTGTAGAAGAAGTTGTAAATACTGCAATTCAGGAAGATGTAAATGCCATTTGTTTAACCTCTTACCAGGGCGGACATAATGAGTATTTCAAGTATATGTACGATTTATTAAAAGAAAAAGGAGCTGGTCATATCAAGATTTTTGGTGGCGGTGGTGGCGTTATCCTGCCCTCAGAGATTAAAGATTTGATGGATCATGGCATTACTCGTATTTATTCTCCCGACGATGGTCGCGAAATGGGGCTACAAGGCATGATTAATGATTTGGTAGAGCAGTCGGATTTTGCCATAGGAGATGCTTTAAATGGAGAAGCCGACAGTTTAACAAAAAAGCAACCAAAATCAATTGCTCGTATCATTTCTTCAGCAGAAAATTTTCCGGAAGTAGCTAAAGATGTTTTAAATAAAATACATGAAAAAAATAAAACATCTAAAGCACCAGTTTTAGGAATTACGGGTACAGGAGGTGCTGGAAAGTCCAGTTTGGTTGACGAATTGGTAAGACGGTTTTTAAGCGATTTTCCAGAGAAAACAGTTGGAATTATCTCGGTAGATCCTTCAAAACGAAAAACAGGCGGGGCGTTATTAGGCGATAGAATTCGTATGAATGCTATTAACTCTCCTCGAGTATATATGCGTAGTTTAGCAACACGTCAATCTAACTTGGCGCTCTCTAAATATGTAAACGAAGCGGTTGAAGTTTTAAAAGCAGCTGAATACGATTTAATAATTTTGGAAACCTCTGGTATCGGGCAGTCTGATACGGAAATTATAGAGCATTCCGATGTATCGTTATATGTTATGACGCCAGAGTTTGGAGCCGCCACGCAGTTGGAAAAAATCGATATGCTTGATTTTGCAGACTTGGTCGCTATTAATAAGTTTGATAAACGCGGCGCTTTAGATGCTTTACGCGATGTTAAAAAACAGTACATGCGTAATAACAATCTTTGGGAAGTACCGCAAGAAGAGTTACCGGTTTTCGGAACGATAGCGTCTCAATTTAACGACCCGGGAATGAATACGCTTTATAAAGCGGTAATAGATTTGTTGGTTGAAAAGGCTGATGCAGATTTAAAATCTACATTTACGATTTCGGGCGCTATGAGCGAAAAGATTTTTGTAATTCCGCCAGCAAGAACCCGTTACCTTTCTGAAATAGCTGAAACAAATCGAGCTTACGATCAAAAGGCTAACACTCAAGTTGAAGTGGCTCAGAAACTTTATGGTATATATAAAACGATTTGTTCGGTTGCGAATGTCACTTCAGGCACTTCGACTGAAAGGTCTTTAATTAAAAAATCTGGTTTAGATCAAGAAGAGGTTCTTCGCTTTGCCCAGAACGACAATGACAAAAACTTTTTAGAGCTATTATTGAAAGAGTTTGATAGAGTAAAACTAGATTTAGATCCATATAATTGGGAAGTTATTGTAGGTTGGGACGAAAAAGTAGATAAATACAAAAATCCAATATATTCATTTAAGGTTCGAGATAAGGAAATTAATATTAAAACACATACAGAATCCTTATCGCATACTCAAATTCCGAAAGTAGCATTGCCTAAATATCAGGCATGGGGCGATATTTTACGTTGGTGTTTACAGGAAAATGTTCCAGGGGAATTTCCTTATGCTTCCGGTTTATATCCATTTAAAAGGACAGGAGAAGATCCTGCACGAATGTTTGCAGGAGAAGGCGGTCCAGAACGAACTAACCGTCGTTTTCATTATGTGAGTATGGGGTTACCGGCAAAACGTTTATCAACTGCTTTCGATAGTGTGACGCTTTATGGTAACGATCCGGACCCTCGACCAGATATTTACGGAAAAATAGGTAATGCGGGTGTTTCGGTGTGTTGTTTAGACGATGCTAAAAAGCTTTATTCTGGGTTTAATTTAGCAGATGTATTGACTTCTGTGAGTATGACAATTAATGGTCCGGCACCTATGTTGTTAGGCTTTTTTATGAATGCAGCTATAGACCAGCAGTGCGAACTTTATATTAAAGAAAAAGGATTAGAAAAAGAAGTTGAAGCCAAGATTGCTAAAATTTACAAAGGAAAGGAACGTCCAAAATATAATGGGGAATTACCAGAGGGTAATAATGGCTTAGGGCTTATGTTGCTTGGTGTTACTGGAGATCGGGTTTTACCATTAGACGTTTATAACGATATTAAAACAAAAACGATTGCTCAGGTTAGAGGTACAGTGCAAGCAGATATTTTAAAGGAAGATCAGGCTCAAAACACTTGTATTTTCTCTACCGAATTTGCTTTGAGGTTAATGGGCGACGTTCAGGAATATTTTATTGAAAATAATGTTCGTAATTTTTATTCCGTGTCTATTTCTGGGTACCATATTGCAGAAGCAGGAGCTAACCCCATTACACAGTTGGCCTTAACACTTTCCAATGGGTTTACTTATGTAGAGTATTATTTAAGTAGGGGGATGGATATTAATAAGTTCGGACCAAACTTATCGTTCTTTTTCTCTAATGGCATCGATCCGGAATATGCAGTGATAGGTCGTGTAGCCCGAAAAATTTGGGCTAAGGCCATGAAACACAAATATGGAGCAAATGCCAGAGCGCAAATGCTTAAATATCATATTCAGACTTCCGGGCGTAGTTTGCATGCTCAGGAAATAGACTTTAACGACATTCGTACCACACTACAAGCATTATATGCTATTTATGATAATTGTAACTCATTGCATACTAATGCTTATGACGAAGCTATTACAACACCAACAGAAGAGTCGGTGCGTAGAGCCATGGCTATTCAGCTTATAATAAATAAAGAATTAGGATTAGCGAAGAATGAAAATCCTATTCAAGGGTCGTTTATTATTGAAGAGCTTACCGATTTGGTAGAAGAAGCTGTGTTACTGGAATTCGATAGAATTACAGAGCGTGGCGGTGTTCTTGGAGCAATGGAAACGATGTACCAACGTAGTAAAATCCAAGAAGAAAGTTTGTACTATGAAACCTTAAAACACAACGGTGATTTTCCAATAGTGGGAGTAAATACCTTTTTGAGTTCTAAAGGGTCACCGACGGTACTACCAAAGGAGGTTATTCGAGCTACCGAAGAGGAGAAACAATTTCAAATAAAAATCTTAGAAAATCTTCATAAGGCAAATGACACAACAGCTTTATTGAAAGAACTGCAAACTAAAGCGGTTCACAACGAGAATATTTTTGAGGTTTTAATGGAAGTATGTAAAGTATGTTCTTTAGGAGAAATAACAAATGCGTTATTTGAAGTAGGCGGTCAGTATCGCCGAAATATGTAAGCAGAGAACCACTTTTTGCCTTAGCAAAAAGTGTGTGAATCGCTTATCCTGAGCGAAGCCGAAGGATCTAATTAACAAAATCTAAAAGTTAACCACCACTTTTAGCCTTAGCAAAAAGTGAGTGAATCGCTTATCCCGAAGTCGAGGGATCTCATTAATAGAATCTATAAATTAGACACCACTTTTTTACTTTTTAGACATCTTCAAATTGGTTTCGATTATATCATTCCCTATATCTTTTAAAATAAGGCGAGTAGCAACGCAACTTTTTTTGGTATTTAGCATCTAAAGGATATATTCTTAAAATCTATGAAATGAGAAATGTACTAGTACTTTTTCTTCTAATATTGTCAATAGGTTGCTCATCTGACGATGGGAAGCCAAAAGAAGAAAACTCAAAGTTATTAGGTAAATGGAAATTGATAGAAGAGTTGTTAGATCCAGGGGATGGAAGTGGTACGTTTACACCAGTAACTAGCGATAGGGTTATTGAGTTTTTTAATGATGGTACGGTAACGGTAAATGGAATATTGTGTTATATGAGCTCAGATGTTGGAATCTCAAGTTCTGGTACTTATTCTGAGGTTATAGGAAATGAATTTAGGGACGGAGAAATTGTGTTTAAAGGCTGTTTATCTAGTAACAGTGAAGCAGAAACAAAAATCCTCTTTAAGTTAGAAGATGGAAATTTAATACTTTGGTATTTCTGCATTGAACCCTGCGGACAAAAATTTAAGAAGTTAACCGATTAAAGGGTTAGCATCCACGAGCGTTGCAATTTTTTAAACTTTTTTAATTCACTTCGTAAAATAGGCAAAAAGTCTTTGCCATTACTGTTTGAACGTTCTAACCGATATGAATTCTTATAAAGCAAATTCGTTAGACGTTTAAGTGAAGCAATATGTTTATATTTCTTTTCAGACCCACGCTCTAATTCTGCATTTAAAATTTCCGGAGCTAATGATACGGATTGTTGTACAATATCACCCGAAAAATAGATATTAGTATCTTCAGTACCATCACTTTTTAAAACAGATAGATCGTGATTAAGGTATGTAGAAATGCTTTGAGAAAGCCTGATAATCTCAACAGCTTTTTTATATATCGGTAATTCCGATAGGTTTAATGGGATATTCGTAGACATATTTCTTTTTTCTTAGCATTTTTATCAAAATTAATGACAAGAAATTATATACAACTTTAGATTTTAAAGTAAAATCGTATATTTGCTTTAAATTTTAATTTTTTATAGTTAAATTTCGTTAAATGGATATTGATGGTCTTAATTGGAAGATTTTAAGATGTTTACAAGAAAATGCGCGACTCTCTAATGCCGAAATTGGGAGACGTGTTGGTGTTAGTTCTCCAGCTGTTTCTGAACGTATAAAAAAGATGGAAGACTTAGGTGTTATAGAAGGTTATAAAGCCATAATCTCTCCATTTGAAGTAGGTTATCAACTTAAAGCTATAATTACGCTACGCGCTTTTATGGGGAAGTTAAAACCGTTTTTAGATAAGGTGAAAACTTACGATGAAGTTGTAAACTGTTACCGTATTACCGGTAATGAAAATATTGTTATGGAAGTGGTTCTTAGAAATCAAAAACACTTGGAATCGTTTATTGATGAGCTTATAGTTTATGGCGAGAGTAAAACACAAATAGTTCTATCTCAGGTTGTAAAAAATGGATCTGTAGTAAAACGGGATTAAAATTAATATAAAAAATTAATGTTAAAAGTATAGGATGATGTAGTCTGTATCCCCAGTTTTTTTATTTTAGAATAAAGTAAAACTTTATGAGTAGGTTTTTTGTTCTTATTTTCATCTCCAGTTTTGGCTATGTAATTGGTCAAAATAATGATTTTGAAACCGAAAAAGTTGTTGACTCAATAACGGTTAAAAATACAGAAGAGACTTTTGCCTTATATCTTCCTGCCAACTTTAATAAACAAGAACCGTCTGCAATTGTTTTTATTTTTGATCCTGTAGCAAGAGGAAAGATAGGAATTCAGCCCTTTATTGAAGCGGCAGAAAAGCATAATTACATATTAATTTGTTCCAATAATTGTAGAAATGGACCTTTTAAAGATAATTATAAAAGAATTAATAATTTGTTCGAAACGGTATTTGCTATTTTTAATATTAACCGAGACCGAATATACACCGCAGGTTTTTCAGGTGGCTCCAGATTAGCCACATCGGTAGCTGTTCTTACAAAGCAAATTCAAGGTATAATTGGTTGTGGAGCTGGATTTCCATCTAACAGAATGCGTATGCCAGGTATAGAGACTTTTTCGTATGTAGGGCTGGTTGGCGATGAAGATATGAATTACAAGGAAATGTTTACTGTAAAAGAGTGGTACTCTAAGTTTAACATTGATAATGAACTTTTTATTTACAACGGAAACCATAGTTGGCCTCCTTCTAATCAAATTCTAAAGGCTTTTGATTGGTTAGAGCTTCAAGCGTATAAAAAAGGGATTAAATCTGCAGATGAATCTTTTATTAAGGAAAGTTTTGATAGTAATTATACTTCTGCCGAATTATTAGAAAAGAACAATAAAATTGAACATGCAGTATGGGAATATGAAAGAATAGTTAGAAATTATTCAAGGTATTTTAAATTGGACAGTTTAATTTTAAAAATAAAGGCTTTAAAAAAAAGTAAGAAATATAGAATAGATGCTAAAAAGCGAGAAACTATTAAAAACCTGGAACTTAAGATTACTAAAGCTTTTAGAAGTAAATTTAAATTTGAGTTTGAAAATAATAAGAACAACTACAAATGGTGGGAAAAAGAGTTTAGTAATTTTAGAGATAAATATCTTTTAAATGAAGACGATGATTTAAAAAAAATGGGTGAGCGCATTAACTATTCTATATTTGCCTTAGCCTACGAAACTGGTCAGAAAGAATTACGGAAAAATAATATTAAAAAAGCTTTGTATTGCCATAAGCTAAACACTGTTCTATATCCAGACAAACCCTATGTTTTTTTGAGATTGGCTTTAGATTATGCTTTGTTAGATAATGAGGAAAAGGTAATCGTTAATTTAAAAAAGGCCATTGATAATGGGTTTAATAATAAAGGCTATGTATTAAAATCACCGGAATTGTCAAAATACATAGAAAAAGAAGCTTTTAAAAAATTACTGGACAGAATTTAATGGGGTACAACAATATGGGGTACTTTGTTTAAATTCCAGTCAATAACCAAGCCTCCTGCTAAAGATTGGGCAATTTCTTTACCATAAAGAAACTCACATAAATATAAAGCTGCTTCAAAGCTTTTGGCGCCACCTGCCGAGGTTATATATTTGCCGTCGTGAACAAACAACACTTCTTCTCTAATATCCAGTTTAGGAAACATGGTTTTCATTTTATCAATATCCCCTGGAAATGTAGTGGAAATGGCATTATTAAGCAGTCCTGCTTTAGCCAGAACAAAAGCACCATCGCAATGTGATGTAACAAACTGAGCGTCTTGGTCTACCTGTTTTACGAAATTAATCATAGCTGTATCTTCCAAATCAGAATCTAAATGATGTTCCGCACTTGGTACCACAAGAATATCAATTTTTGGGAGCGCATCTTTTAAATAATTAAAATCTGGAAGAATCCGCATACCTTCAAAGGTTGTAATAGCATTATCTGTATTCGCAACAGTAAACACATTCATGGCTTTTATGCTATCTCTAAAAATAGTGTGCTGAAAAATATCAAAAGGCGCCGTTAATTCTGTATTGTAAGTGCCATCCATGATTAAGAACGCAACATTATATCTATTGGGTTCAAGTTTAGGAAATGACTTCTTATAATCAGCATTTGTGCGGAGCGAAGTCGAAGCATGTTTTGGTAGTTCGTTACTAGTAGTTTCTTCTTTCTTTTTACTTGAAGAGTTACAACTTATAAAAACAAGTATATAGAGCGTATAAAATATATATTTCATGTATTGGCTTTGTTATTTTTCAATTTGAGTTATTTCCATGGCGTTATGAATTTACACGCCATGGTGGGTTCTTTCTGTTTTCTCCAGCATGAAATAAAATAATATTATTTCCGTCCAAATCCTGTAAGCGTGCTTCACGCCATAAATATGTTTGGTCTTCTGGCAATTGGGTAAAACGTATTCCTTTTTTTTGAAGGTTGGTAACTAAATCATCAAGGTTGTCATCTTCAAAATAAATAGTAATGCCGTTACCTTGAGGCATAGCATCTACTTTATGAATTGAAAAGGTACTATTGCCATCTGGGCATTCAAATCGTACATACCTTGGGGCTGCATCTACAATAAGATGCAATCCCAAGGTTTTATAGAATTCTGTTGCTTTTTCTACATCCAATGAAGGAATGGTAATTTGGTTTAAATCCATAAAATTTCTTTTTCTTCTTCGTTTTTAATTTTTTCTTTTCGTCGTTTTAGGGCATTCAAATATTGGCTTAATAAAAATAATAAGAATACACAAAGTGCAGCTAGTAATGTAATAATATACCAGGTATTATCAAAACCTACTTTATCTATTAACTGTAACCCTGTGTTGTGCCCAAAAATATGTGCTATGGAAAACGAAATACTGTATAAAGCCATGTATTCGCCTTGATTTCCTTTTTTAGCTCTGTCTAAGGCAAATGCGTTCGAGAAAGGAAAAGCAATCATTTCTCCAAATGACATTAACAGCATTCCAATTACCAAAACACCAGCCCAATTTGTAAAGTTTAGTATAACGAAACTTAGCCCGGTTAAAATGGCTCCAAAAAGCATTAATCCGGTTTTAGTAAATCTGGTATTTTCTAGCCATTTTATTAAAGGCATTTCAAATACGAAAATGAGGAACCCATTGAGTCCTAATAGTAAACCAATCTCAAATTCACTTAAAAAATGTGCATCTTTATAGTATAATGGCATCGTTGAAAAGTATTGTAAAAAGACAACTCCAAAAAGTACCATAGCCATAAAAAATATTAAAAATGCTTTATCTCCGTATACCGATTTTGGGTTTTCTGTTTTTACATCGTCCAAAGTTTTTACCTTTTTAGGGTTTAAAACATTTACTAAAACTAAAGTTGCTAGTATACAGGTAATACCATCTACCCAAAATAAACCGCCATAGCTAAGCGAGGTAATAATAATACCCCCAATAGCCGGACCAGCAGAAAAACCAAGGTTTATAGCCAGACGGATTAACGTAACAGATCGTATTTTGTTTTCAGGTTTGCTATAAGCGCTTAAAGCTACAAATATAGCTGGACGAAACATATCTGCAACAAGCATAACTAAAAAGATACCAAGGCAGAACAATATGAATGTGTTTAGGAATTGCAAGACTATAAATAGGCCTCCTGTTGCAAGTAAGCTAAATACCATGACTTTGTAAAAGCCAATCTTATCGGTTAATTTACCGCCTAACCATGAACCAACAACCGAACCCAAACCGAAAGCACTCATTATCCATCCGACATCGCTGGGAGTAAAGTTAAGGCTCTTGGTCAGGTATAACGATAAAAATGGAATGACCATGGTACCTGCTCTATTAATAAGTGTAATTAAAGAGAGCCACCATACTTCTGTTGATAAGCCTTTAAAAGTGTTTACGTAATTGTTGAATAAAGTTTTCATTAGTTCTAATTGTTCAGGTTTGTGTTTCTACATATAGTTTTGTTTATTAAATTCTGACCTCCGTCAGGGTTAGCTCAACTATTAAATTTATTTGCCGTGCAACAATTAAATTTCAAGTTTTACTAAAAATAAAAAGTCCGACTGTGAAGTCGGACTTTTTTATATTGTAATATTTTATATTTATATCACCACAATATATGATAAGCCCAACCCTTTCTCTTTAAAGAGGTCCATTGCTTTCTATAAATTGTGACGATGCAGCGCATTTTATTTATTTTGAATCATCAAAGCTATATAAAATATTCTTAAGTTGTATTTTTGAAATAAGATTTTTTTTTTTTCAATTTTAAAAAATCAAGTGAGTCAAAAGCCTTATAGATTTAAAAAATATAAAATTTATGACTGATAATCAGTTAGTTGAAGTCCGTGAGTTAAAATCACCAAAGGGGGCATTTTTATTAGGGCACTTGCCTCAGTTTAATACGTATAACAAACATCAAGTTTTAGAACGTTGGGTTGAAGAGTGTGGCGATCTGTTTAAAATACATTTTGTTGGGAAGGAATTTGTGGTGTCTGCAAACCCAGATATCAACAATAAAATGTTGAGATTAAGACCGGAAGGGTTTAAACGTTTTTCGAAGATCGACGAGATTTTAAAAGAAATGGGGGTCGATGGGGTTTTTAATGCAGAAGGTGATACGTGGAAACGCCATAGAAAGCCCATAGCAGAAGCATTGAGTGTAAAGAACGTTAAGGCATATTATCCTATAATTCTAGATAAAACAAACAGAATTCTTGAAAAGTTTAAAAACTATTCGCAACAAAAAACTATAGTAGATGTACAAAAAGAGTTTATGGCATTTACTATCGATATTACTACGGAAATAGCTTTTGGACATAAATTGGATACTATAAATAACAGAGCAGATAGTTTTCAAAAACATTTGGAAGTTATTTTTCCTATGATTAATACTCGTGTTACAGCACCAATTCCTATATGGCGCTATTTTAAAAGGAAAAAGGATAAAACACTGGATGATTCTTTAAAAGCTATTGAAAAAGTAATTTACGAGTTTATTGATGGTGCTAAAAAGCGTATAGCAGAAAATCCGAAATTAAAAGAACACCCTTCAAACTTTTTAGAGGCATTATTGGTAGAAAATGGCGATGTAAATTTTACAGATAAAGAGATTTATGGAAATGTGTTTACCATGTTATTGGCAGGAGAGGACACGACATCGAACTCATTGTCCTGGGCTATGTTTTATTTGGCACAGCATCCCGAAACCGTAGAAAAAGTGCGAGAAGAGGCTAAGCGTGTTTATACTGAGGATGCGCCAAATAATTATGAAAACGTTGAGGATTTAAAATACGCAAATGCAGTAGCTCAGGAAACTATGCGTTTAAAACCGACAACCCCTCAATTGTATTTGGAATCTAATGACGATATTATTGTGGAGCATGTTGTTATACCTAAAGGCACTAGTATTATTTTGCAGAATAAGGTAGCACAAACGCAAGACGATTATTTTTCCAGTCCAGATGATTTTGTTCCCGAAAGGTGGTTGTCTGGAGGGTGTCCGATGCATGAAAATCATGCGCCCAATGTTATGAGAGCTTTTGGAGGAGGGGCAAGATACTGCCCTGGGATGCATTTAGCAAAAACAGAAATGGTTGTTTTAATTTCAACCTTGTGTAAGCATTTTAATTTTGAATTAGAGGTAGCTCCAGAAGATGTTAGGGAAAAATTTGAGTTTACCATGTATCCGGGAAATTTGAAAGTGACCTTTACACCTGTAGTAGATTAAATAAAAATTAATAGTAGTAGTTATTGATTAATGAAGTAATTTTGGCTTGTCATGCTGAACTTGTTTCAGCTTCTTATATTATAAAAAAACCTACAAGTTATAACCATGAAAAATAAATACGTTTTAGCGGTGCTGTTATTGACAACTATTTTTAGTTGTGCACAAGATAAAAGACCCCTTTTAGGTGAAACGGAATTTCAAAAAAAGATAAATGCAGAATATAAAGATGTAACGACATCGCCTTTAAAAGATAAGGATAGAAAACATTTTGAAGGATTAGATTTCTTTAAGTTCGATTCTGCATATGTTGTAAAAGCGCAATTTAAAAGGACACCAAATGAGACGCCTTTTAAAATGAAAACAACCACAGATAGATTGCCTGTTTATGTGAAATATGGAGAACTGGCTTTTAATTTAAAAGGAGAGGCTTTTAAATTAAATATCTATCAGAATCAAGGGCTTATTAAAAAAGAGGGGTTTGAAGATTATTTGTTTCTCCCTTTTTTAGATGAAACCAACGGTCTTGAAAGTTATGGTGGTGGACGTTATATTGATGCCAGAATTCCGAAAGGTGATAGTATGGTAATTGATTTTAATACAGCCTATAACCCTTATTGTGCTTATAATGATAAGTATTCCTGCCCTTTGGTGCCTAGAAAGAATTATTTAAAGATTAGAATAGAGGCAGGGGTTAAGGTTTTTGGGGAGCATTGACCAAATTAAATCTATGTTAGTTTAATGTGTTCGTGTATGGTTAGTTGCGTTGGCTAGGACTAAATTGGTAAAAAGAAACCGAACCAGAAGAAAACCCGTAGGATTTTCCGAGTACACAAAGACCAAGCAATTATTAACAGTAGTTTTTTAAATTTCTCGATAGAATTCTTCATAAAAATGTTTAGCATTAACCATTGAATAGAGTTCATTTACATGATCTTGGTCTCTATCTCTGTGCGGATCTTTTAAACCATGATAGCCTAATTTCTTTTCAAACTGTTCAGTTTCAATATTGGCTAAAACTAATCTTATTTCTTCACAAAGCACTTCATATTGATATCCAATGTCCATCAACTCCCTTGTTTTTATATCTGTAATAATATAGCGATGCACAACTTTGTTTCTTAAGCCGTAAAGTGTATATAATTTATCATGTTGTTCGTCAGAGAGAATATCCATTAACTTGGCTTTGTCATATATTTTCTTCTCCATTATTGGCCTATCATTTTCGCTTTGAAGTAAATATTCCAATTTAAATAGGCTTGATTTTTCTATGATTTGAAATTTTAATGCAATACATAATCTTAAATATGCATCAATTTGGTTTGCGTTTATTATGATCAGTTCTATAAAAGAGCGATTACCTAATGCTTTATTTTTCAAGTCGAATGATGCTGCTAAAGAGGCGTTAAATTTTTCGAATCTATCACAACTAATAACAAAATCTCTTCTATCTTCACTTAAGCACATTAAAGTAGAAAGACATTTTTCAACTTTTTCAATTTGCTTATTTATTACTTTTAAATTTTTCTTTGTTGGTTGACATATATATTTGGCCATAAAGAAATAATCTTCAACTACTGTAGCCCATAATATCATTTTAAATTCTGAATCTGGAAGTTCAGATTGAATAAATTTTAATTTGTCTTGGTTATATTGACCTTTAGGTAAATTCGAGTTTAACTTATTTTCGTTCTTATGATAACAACTCAATTGGAAACAGCCTTGAGTGTTTTCAAATAATTCAAAACTAAAAGGTGATTTGTTTTCATATCCAGCTACTTCATTTTTATAATACCAATCTAATGGAATTCTAATTTCGAAAATACCCTTTGGATGAGTAAAGTATTTCATATTATAGCTCTAGTAATTACTGCTAACGACCTGATATAAAATCATTTTAATGTTTTAAATCTAAAGCAAAACAAAACTAGAAGAAAATTTTTACAAATTCAAGTTTTCACCTCACCAAAAACATCCCAAAAAATACAGCCAAAAACCCAATAACAAAACTGGCTATAGTGTAAATGGCAAAACTTGTAAAGTCCCCCGATTTTAAAAACATATGGTTTTCATATGCAAAGGTTGAAAAGGTGGTAAAGCCACCACAAAATCCAGTAGCTAATAATAAGGTTTGGTTCTGTGAAAGCGAATCATTTTTTGCTGCTAAACCTAATATGATACCAATAAGTAAACTTCCTAAAATATTAGCCGTAAAGGTACCGTAGGGAAAGCTTGTATCTGCACTATTTAAATATTTACCAATAATATAACGCAGTACACTACCAAAGCCACCACCTAAAAAAACGAGTAAAAGATTCTTCATTAATTTACTTTACAGCAATATATATTTCCGTAACCCAGTCGGCTGGATTGGGTGTGCTCATAGGGTCTGTTAAATACGTTTCTAACATAGGACCATCGGCTGTAAATTCAAAACCATTTTCTGGTATATATTTCATAGCAGATTCCCAGGCTTCTTTTAAATTATCGTAATTGCCATTAAGTGTTGTTTTAACTGCTTTAAAAGGTTTTATTTGACCAGTTAAAATCTCACTATCGGTACTTATCACCTTAGTTGTAGTAGGTACACAAGACGAGAACATAACAGCATTGTTTTTTTCATCCCATTTGTGATAATATGTAAAAGGAGCTCCTGCCATAGTAATATTGTTAGCCATTGCATAGTTACCCACTTTAGGGAGCATTTCGGTCATTTTAGCTTTTAATTCTGTTATTTTACAAGAAGCCGTGTTGTATAAATAATAGCCACCACTGTGATCCGCTATACTATCATCAATTTTTATACTGTATACTTTCATGCTAGCAGAAACAATACTATCTAATTTTTCTAAGCTGCGTTCGTAATGAGGTCCTATTTGTTTTTCCATACCTCCGGTAAAAGTTGCAAAAGCTTTAAAATCGAAAGGCAGATCTTTTCCAGAAATAGTCCAGGTAACATCTGTTGAGCCATCGTCGTTTGGAGTAAACTTCCAATTTACGTCCGAAGAAGGAAAATTTTCAAATTGCATGATTTGTTCAATAGACGCATTAGGAGCCACTTTTAAGGTTTTCATCGTACCAATACCGTGTTTATCTTGCCAGGAGTACGAACCACCAACACCTTTGGTTTGTTCGGGAATTGTAATTAGCATATCTGGATCTGCTTCGACCCAAGACGACCAGGCTTCCCAGTTTTTAAAATCAATAACATTATCGTATATAACAGCAGATGGTGCTTTTATCGTTCTAGTTCTACTAACTTCAAATGAATTAGGTTGTACAGCAATATAAATAGCGGTTCCTATAATTGCTATAAGTAATAAGAATAAAATGTATTTGATAGCTTTCATTTTGGTTTTTTGTGGAATTATTTAAACCAAATATAATCATTTTTAAACCTCGTTTAATAAATTATTATATTTGTTACATCGAAAATGAATTTTTCTTAATTAAATTATTGATTTTTAAATTAATCAATAATTTATAAGCGTTTAACAATCAGTTTTTTGCATAATAATTAAAATTTTTTTAATAAAATGAAACTAAAATCAATATTAAATTTGGTATTAATTGCCACGTTATGTTTATCATGTGGTAATGATAAATCTAAAGACACCAAAAAAGAAGAGGTGGTAGAAGAAAGTACTACTTTTGATTATAAAGTAGAGCAGTTTGCAGATATTCAAATTCTTCGTTATCAAATTCCTGGATGGGAAAATTTAACACTTAAAGAACAAACACTAGTGTATTACCTATCTCAAGCTGGTTTGGCTGGAAGAGATATTATGTGGGATCAAAATTATAGGCATAATCTTAAAATAAGAAAGGCGCTTGAAAATGTGTATTCGAACTATAGTGGAGATAAAACTTCTGAGGACTGGACTAATTTTGAAGTTTATTTAAAGCGGGTTTGGTTTAGTAATGGGATTCACCATCATTACTCGAATGATAAATTAAAACCTGAGTTTTCCTCAGATTACTTAAAGCAATTATTAGCAGATACCAATACCACTTTAGAAGGTGAAGCTTTTGACGTTATTTTTAATGATGCCGATGCAAAAAAAGTAAATCAGGCAAAAGGAGTGGACAACGTAGGACTTTCTGCGGTTAATTTTTATGGCCCAAATGTTACTAATAGTGATGTACAGCGTTTTTATGCTGCAAAAAAGTCTCCGAATCCGGAAAAGCCATTATCATTAGGTTTAAACTCTCAGTTAGTAAAAGAGAATGGAGAATTAAAAGAGCGTGTTTATAAATCTGGTGGTTTATATGGTACGGCCATCGACGAAATTGTTAAATGGTTAGAATTGGCTCAAGGTGTAGCAGAAAATAAAGCTCAGGGTGATGCTTTAGGTTTATTAATTGAGTATTATAAAACGGGTGATTTACAGATATGGGATGATTACAATGTTGCCTGGACTTCTGCTACTAAAGGCAATATTGATTATATAAATAGTTTTATTGAAGTATATAACGATCCGTTGGGCTACAGAGGTTCTTATGAGTCAATTATTCAAATAAATGATTTTGATATGTCTCAAAAAATGAAGGTATTGTCGGATAACGCCCAGTGGTTTGAAGATAACTCGCCGTTAATGGATGCACATAAAAAGGATAATGTTGTTGGGGTTAGTTATAAAGTTGTTACAGTAGCAGGTGAAGCGGGCGATGCCTCTCCAAGTACACCAATAGGTGTGAATTTACCTAATTCGAGCTGGATAAGAAAAGATGTGGGAAGTAAATCTGTTTCTTTAGGAAACATTATACATGCTTATAGTAATGCTGGTGGCAAAAGTCGCTTAAAGGAATTTGTGCATGATGAAGAAGAGCTAAGGTTAGAAGAGACATACGGACAATTAGCCGATAAGTTACACACAGCTTTACATGAGGTAATAGGTCATGCCTCTGGGCAATTAAACCCAGGCGTAGGGGTTACGAAAGAAACACTAAAAAATTATGCATCAACTTTAGAAGAGGGTAGAGCGGATTTAGTTGGGTTGTATTATTTGTATAATGCCAAATTGCAGGAACTTGGTCTGGTTGATGATTGGAAGCTTGTTGGTAAAACAGCTTACGATGGTTACATTAGAAATGGTCTTATGACGCAATTAATCCGATTAAACTTAGGCGATGATGTTGAGGAAGCCCATATGAGAAACAGACAATGGGTAAGTGCTTGGGTATTTGAAAAGGGTAAGAAAGATAATGTCATTGAAAAAGTTAAGCGTGATGGCAAAACGTATTTCAATATTAACGATTATGAAAAGTTGCATGATCTTTTCGGGCAGTTATTGAGAGAAACGCAACGTATAAAATCTGAAGGTGATTTTGCAGCCGTGGAAGCTTTAGTTGAAGGTTATGGTGTTAAAGTAGATAAAGCCATACATGAAGAGGTTTTAGAGCGTAATAAGCAGTTTTCATCGGCACCATACAATGGTTTTGTAAATCCTGTATTAGTAGCAGATAAGAATGAAACAGGTGAAATAATAGGGGTAAAAGTGACACAACCAGAATCCTTTGCCAGTCAAATGTTAGATTATAGTAAAAACTATAATTATTTGCCCGAGGTAAACTAGGTTTTTATTCTTTCAAAAACATAAAATAAAAGAACAGACCCTTAATTAAGGGTCTGTTCTTTTATTTACACTAAAAGTCAAAAGAATCAAATTAACAACAATAAGGATGCTAATTATAATTAAAATTTTCATTTTTTGAGTTTGTTTGTTAAACATTAGATGCAAAAGTTTTAAAAAGGTTGCGTAAAAATCTTGCAACTATTTATATAACAAGTGAGTTATTATTTTTCCTACCATGGAGCTACTATAATTACACTTAAAATACATTATTGGGTGGTTAAAACCATATAAATCATCTAAAAACAGTTTAAAACTTACAGTTAAAGTAGGAATTTTAATATTTTTTGTTCACATTAGTTTAATATATTAAAAAAACAGGTAAACAATGTTTTGTGATGTCAACACCTGCCTGCCGGTAGGCAGGGAGCGAAGTATGAGCCCTTCGACTGAGCTCAGGATAAATTTTCGAGATATCTCATAATGATGAGATTCTTCCTCGATAGCTTCGCTATATACGTTCGAGTAAAATGTATTTTACTCTCCGTAGCGTTCGGGATGACAGAATCCCTTTATTCAAATATACAAATATCTGATTATCAGGTTTAATATGCCAAACTGACGCTAACTAAATAATGTTTTGATATTTGGTTTTCTGTCTTATAATTACACTTAGTTTTAGCTATGCATTGGAGTGCGTAGGCGTATTTACTGTAACTAAAAAATTCCCGATAAAGGGAATTTTTGTATTATCTATGTTAGTTATAGTTAGCCAAGTATGTCTTAGGTTTTGGTTAGTTTATATATAATTTTAAATGCCAAAGTGCCAGCATATCTATCGTAGTAATAATTGTTATCGGATATTTCAATGGCATTTACAGTTTCTCCATTAACTTGAATTTCTTGACCTTCAAGATTTAATAAGAAGTCTTTTGGTTTTCTATATGAAATTAATTCATAGCTAAGCCCTAATGAAAAATCTCTGCTGAAACTATACGAAATACCAAGACCACCGCTTATTTTTTGGTTAAAAACGTCTCCCGACTCTGCACCTTTTAATGTTACCAGATTTACAACACCTATAATACTCCATTCAGATATTCTGTGAACTTGTCCTATTTCAGCGCCATCTTTATCGGTAATTCTGTATGCTCTTCTTTTGTTATAGGATATTGGTACAGAGACGGCTGTGGATAAAACAAAGCTTGTTTTTTGGGCGTTAGATATTAATAGTGTGTTATCTATTGGTGATATTTGGGCTACCTTTAAATTTTCTAATGCGTTGTTAAAGCCTAAGCTTAAACCGAACGAAATATTTTCACTAAGTGAGCCAAATTCCTTTTCATCTTGCTCTAGTTGAGTTAAAGCTTTAGAGGTATTGTTAACAGACAAGGGGCCTAATGGGGTAGGTACAGAGTCTGTTTTGACTGTTTTTTGGGTTTCATTCGGATTATACTTTTTAAATACTTTTTGTTGGCTTAATGCAGTAGAAGTAAGTAATAAGGTAAAGAACACTACGGTTATTTTTTTCATAATTAATAAGTTTTAATAGTTTTTAGTTTGTGTTGTAATTCTTTAAATAAGCTTTATTGGTAGTTAAATTTTAAAATATAACTAGATTTCCTTTTTTGTTATGCAAATACCCTTAAGATCTTTTAGATGATTGGGTTATTTGTTGTTTGGAGTAGGAACCAAAAGACCAGCTAAAGCACCTATAGATGCGGAGGCTATCATGATAAAAAAGGAATCGATTTCTCTTTTCTCTCGAATAATTTTGCCCTCCAGGTTTGTATATTCAATAATGGGTGACCATATTGAAATAACCGTACTTACTATAATACATAATAGTAATGCTGCGCCAACAATGTAAACGATTTTTAGAAAGACAAATTTATCTTCCATTGGCGATTTATCCGATACCTCGTTCATGAACTTAATAGGATCTTTTGTAAATTCCCTTTTTATCGTTTCTGAGCTTGCTACCTTTTTTCTAAAATCAGCAAAACTTTTTACTTCTATGTTTTTCTGTATCATACTTTTTTTGAATTTAAATTGATATTATTCAAAAGTAGATTACAAAAGGGCGTAAGGAAATACCCGATTGGGGGTATTTTTTAGAGATATAACTAAAATTTATACTTTTTTTCTATGGCATAGCGTAGTAATTCACCCTTGCCTTTTAGACCAAGAATACGAACCATGTTTTTTCGATGGGTATCTACGGTATGAACTCCTATAAAAAGCAATTCAGCAATTTCGCGAGATGTTTTGCCTTGCCCTATGAGCTCTAAGATTTCTATTTGACGCTTAGTCAATACACCTTTGTTTTTCGATGAAGCTTTCGAAGTTAAGGCGTTGATATTGATATTGCCATCAAAGTAAGTTTCTCCTTGGTGTACTTTAATAATGGCTTCATGAACCTCTTTTAGGGATGAGTTTTTTAAGATATACCCTGAAGCACCGGCAGCGATCATTTGTTCGATGGCGTCTACCTGATCAAACATGGTAAAAGCCAATACTTTTATTTCGGGGAATTCTTTTTTAATGTATTTGGTTGCCGTAATACCGTCCATTTTTGGCATTCTAATATCTGTAACAACAATACCGGGGCGCTTTAAACGAACCAGAGCTAATAGCTCTTCGCCGTTGTTTGCAGTACCTACAATAGAAATGTTCTCTTCGTACTCCAGAAGTAACCGTACGCCATCAATTAACGATTGATGATCTTCAGCTATAGCTAGTCGTATCATATTGGAATATCTATTATTATGGTAGTGCCCTTATCTAGTTCAGACTCTATAGTCATGGTGCCTTCTAAATGTTCAACACGTTTATCTATACTACTAATTCCCATACCTTTATTTCTGGTTGTTATTTGATTGGTATTAAGACCTTTACCATTGTCTTCTACCATGATATTTAAAGTGTCTTTATGGTTGGTTAAATGGATCATAGCCTCGGTTGCCTCTGCATGTTTAATAATATTAGCGATCAATTCTTGGATGATTCTGAAAATAGTAAGCTCTAAACTATTTTCTAGCCGGTCTTCTAATCCGTGATCTAAAACATTGATAGAGATTTTGTTGGAAACAGAAATTTTATCTGCCATATTTTTAATGGCTTTTAACAAACCTTGTTTGGCAATCATGCCAGAATTTTTAGCATGAGCTATAGAACGTATTTTTAGATAAGCTTCGTCCAATAGGTTGGTGGTTTTATCGTATAACTCAGGGGTTTGCTTGTCTTTGAGAGCATCAAAATGAAGCTTCACAGTAGCCATAAGTCCGCCCAAATCATCGTGTAGGTCGTTTGCAATGCGTTGACGTTCTTTTTCTTGCCCCTCGATCATAGCATCAATGCTCATAAGTTCCTGTTCTTTTAAAACAGTTGCAAGTTTTTGAGTTTCTAATGCTTTTTCTTGCTCGGCTAGTTTTTGTTTTTTTCGTGTGTTTTTGTATAGCAAGAATACTGTTATACCTCCAAAAAGTATAAAAGCCAAAGATCCAATTAATAAATTTCGATTTTGTTTTCGTTTAGATTCTATTTCCAGGTTATCTGCACGGAGCTTTTCATTGTCGTACTGTTCTTTGATTTTTGATATTTCAATGTTTTGTCTGGTGTCGTTTATAGAATCGTTAATAGCTAATAATCTTTCAGCAGATAAAAACGCGTTTTTGAAGTCATCAATTTCTTTATATGCGTTAAGTTGGTTATTGTAATATATTGCTCTGGTTTTTAAGTCGAAATCGTTCAGATCGTAATTGCTGGTTTTCTTGTAAAGTTCGATAGCTTTTTCATGATTTTCTGCCAATTCGTATGCCTTAGCCTGATTATTATAGTTTATAGATATAAACTGATCTAAATTTAGTTTTTGAAAAACCTTCATTGATTTTTTATAAAATAATAAGGCAGAATCTGAATCTTTTTTTATTGAATAATAAGATGTACCAATGTTCATTTCAATTAAGGCAACTCTTAATGTGTCTTTTATTTTATTTAGTTCATCAATGGTTCTACGATAATAAAGAAAGGTGTTTTTAAAATCATTTTTATTAGAATGAATTCCAGCAATTTTAGAATATGCCCGTGCCATTCTTAATGGCTCTTTAGTGGACTTAGCATAATTAAAGTATTCATCTAAATAGGGGTGTGAATCTATATCAAGATTACTTTGATGCGTCAATAAATCGTAAATTTCGTAGTTAGTATCTGCGACAAACTTTAGGCTATCTATTTGTTCAAAAAAAGTAATTGATTTTAATAGCTCTTTATAAGATAGATGATGTTGATCTTTTCGTTTCAAATAAATTCCATTGTAATAGGTGTATAAACCTTTTTCAAATACTGTTTTTTCTAGAGGTTTGATTTTTTTGAGTTCAATTTCTGCAGAATCTAGTTCTGCATTATTAAGGTATCGATCTATATTATTAAAATCAATATTTTGAGAAACGCAAAAACCAGTAATGAAAAATATTACTGGTAAAATCAAAGATTTTATATGTTGTTCTTTGTTAATCAAATACTTACGATTATTGCGCCGTCTTTGGATTCTGGTGTTAGACTTCTAAGCTCACAGGAGTAAGAATTGCCACAGCTTTCTTGGTTCACTATAAAAAGTAGAGTGGCAAATTTATTTTTTGAAAGGTTTAGATGCCCAAAATCCGAATTACTAGCAAGAAAAGGGTTTGATTGGCCATTTGTTAGACCTCCTTTTTTGGAAAGGTGTATGGCTATATAGTCTCCAAATTCAGCATTGTCTACTTTACATTCCATGACTTTACATATTTTGTATTCGTTTGCTCCTATATTTTGAAGGTCAAAATCTATTTTGGTTACATTGTCATTTGCGTCCCAAGTTAAATTGGAGTAAAGATTAATTTCGTCGTCATTAAATAGTAGATGTCTATTTTGGTCTTCAACTCTCCAAGATCTAGTTTGTAAATTTAAATTATTCATGCTTTTTGTTTTATTGATTATGGTTATTGATAAAATCTAAGTTTAAGTTTTCTGATAGTGTGAACCTATCGATTAAGCTAGTATGTATATCGCCATTAAAAGTAGGACCTGTCTCAGTTCGCTTATATACTTCTTGCTTTAGAGGAAAAGAATAATTAAAGATTCGAGATAAATTGTTTGCAACTGAAAAACATCGAGTTGTGGATTGAGAATCAGGATCAACTGCTATCCATTGAGCCTCCTCCGCAAAAAGTAACCCAATAGCAACTGGTGGCATATCATCATTCTTTTTTTTGAAAACCAGAGCGCCAGAATCTCCTCCATTGTGAATTCTTTCGATGAGAAGTTGATGTCTAAATATTTTAATTTTATTAGGAAATAAAGGATCCCTATTTTTTATTGTAGCATTTATTGAGATTATTTTGCCTTCATTTTCAACACTTTTATTTTTACCTCGACCGTAGCCATTTTGAAATACAGGCATTCCAATTTTTGGGGCTTCAACAGTCCACATTAGATTGTTTTCTCCATATTTAAGCCGATACTCTTTTACAGTTTCATTATTAAAAGAGATAAAACCTACTTCTCTTTCAATATCCATATTGTGCCAGAATAGTTCACCTCTTACCACATTATCACCGTACGAATATGTATCTTGACCTAGAAGAGCTGTTTTGCCTGCAATAACATGCCAGTTAGAAATCCCAAAGAGTTTATTTGGGAATTCTAATAACTGAAAAACACCGCCTAATGTTCCAGGATTACCACTTTCTGTTTTAATTGGTTGGCCTCCTAAGGCGTAATCAATCCACTTTTTATCTGTATTTATATCACTTTCATTTGTGCCATTCGTAGTATGTAACAAAGGATCATTTACTCGGTTATTTAAATTTGATTGTTTTTTGTATTCATAGTCACGAAATTCTATCTTTTTTACATAAACTTGAGAACTAAATCTATTGTTTTTTATTTTTAAATTATAATTAGAATTTTTTTTGCTTTTAATTTTATATGAGTAATTAAGGTATTGTCTGTATTCTGATGGCACCGGAAGGTATTCTGGTATTTTATTTTCCCCCCAATTTCCTATATATGCGTTAAAAGGTTTTATACTTGAATCTATTATGACTATTTCCTTAGAGCTAGTTCCTATTTCTAGCTTGTAACCAAAATTTTCTTCCCCAGAACTGGTCTTAACAGTATTTTCTACAACAGCAGCATAGGTGACATCGTCTATTGACATTAGCCTATTTTCATAAAACTCTAATACTTCATTAGCTTCCTTTTGACTCATATATTTCATGTTTTTAAACTTAGATGTTCCTTTTGCCAAAGGAGAGGGCGTAGTAGGAGAGGATAATTTTTCCATGAGAGTTTTGATTAGTTGATTAATTAATACTGCAAAGGTGTAACGAGATTTCATACAAAAAAATACCCAATCTTGGGTATATCAGTTAGTTAAGATATCAAAATATTTTAGTTTAAAGAAATTTCGTATTATTATGTTGTAAATTCAGAATCGGTTCTTCTTATAAAGAAATCATACATAAGTAGTTAGAGCCAGTTTTTTATAAGCACGATATACAGAAATAAAAAAAGAGAAGCAATTGCTTCTCTTTTTTTTATAATATGCTAGTAATAAGTTAAATGTAACCTATTACTTAAGGTAAGTTTACTTTCTTACAAATGTATAAGTATCTGTGTAAGTTGTACCATTTTCTGTGTAAGTATCAGTAACCACTAATTTTCCATCTACGATTTGTACTTTACCAGATTCTAGTATTAAGTCTCCGTTAGGATATTCCTCGTTATATTCAGAATTAATAAAATCTTCATATTTAAACGAAACCAATGTTAACGTTTTATCGGTTTCATTATATGCCCATTTACCAGTTTCTTTACTTTCATCTTTTTCGATTTCGTCTGAGTAAACAGCACTACAATCTACTTTTGAAGCTTCAATATCTAAGACTTTTTCTTCTGTGTTTTCAGTTACAGAAAAATCGCCATTACTGCTAATACTAAGTGCAAGATCTTCTTTAATGACTTTATAATAATCAGCTTCGATAGATTGATCATTATTACAATCAACGGTGTATTTGTCATCATCCTCGGTTGAGCTTTCTAAAATCCACTCACCAATAATATCTGCATTACCACCCCATGCTTCAACTTCTACACAAATGGTAACAATTTGACTAATGTTGTTCTCTGAATCATAAATACATAAGTCTCCACAAAATTTTCCTGGAGGGAAATCGCTTCCAAAGTCTACATCAATTTCATACTCACCATCTACAAGGCTGTTGCTCTTAAACAAAGAACTTCCTTTTGAAGAAGGAGTATTTTTAGTATTATTAGATTTACCAGTTTCGAAACTGGATACCGGAATATCGAAATATTCAGAAGCTGTATTGTCATCTGAATCTTTAAATAATAAATAAGCACCAGCAATGTTTGTTTCTGTTGTAGAGAATCTTACATTGAAACCAGCATTTTGATATGCCTCGGCTTGATCTGAACTTAATTCAAGATTTATTGTACTATTAGGTGCTGGAGGGGTTCCTTGATTTTTTGTAGCTCCTTCAATAGAAATATCAGAGTTTAAATTTGACAATGGTACAGGAACATCTTCCAGTTGGTTTTGCTGATTAGCTAATTCACCTCCGCCATTATTGTCATCCGACGAACAGGAGTACACTAATATTGAAAAAACGAATAAAGTAAATAAAGATTTTAAAGTTCTCATAAAGTTTTTAAAAAATTGATTAGTAATAATTTAAGTTTTGCATATCTATAACTTTAGTTTGGTTTTACAAAGTATCTGAAATAGATTACGCAAAAAAAAACAAAATAATCGACAAAAAGCTATAAACACCGATAAAGTGTTTATTTGAATAAAAACTTTATAGCTACAATGAACAAAATGAAGGATATAAATGCTAATAATATCCATATGCTACCTGAGTAAAAGCGTTTATGTAGTTTTAAATCTTTTCTGTAGGTAAAACCTATTATAATAGCGAAGACGATAAAAAATAAAACCCCGAAAATGATTTGACCTTTACTAAACATATAGTTATTTTTATGCAAATTTAAGAAAACACTAAAGATTTCCTTGTTCAAGGAAATGAAAAAATATTTCATTTATGAAAAACAAAATAGAGGCAGTAAAAGCGTTTCATACAGCTTTTAAAATAGGGCATAGGGAAACTCCCAAGGCAGATTTAGGATTGGCAAAGAACATGTTGCGTTATAAGTTAATGCGTGAAGAGAACGAGGAATATCTTGATGCTGCAAATAATAACGATTTAGTTGAAGTAGCAGATGCTCTTGGAGACATGCTTTACATTTTATGTGGCACTATTATAGAACACGGCATGCAATATAAAATTGAAGAGGTATTTGATGAAATACAACGCAGTAACATGAGCAAATTGGGTGAAGATGGACAACCCATTTACCGAGAAGATGGTAAGGTACTTAAAGGGCCTAATTATTTTAAACCTAATATTGAATCTATACTTGATAAATAAAAAAAAGAGAAGCCAAGCTTCTCTTTTTTTTATTTACATGCTGTAAAAATAAATTGAAGTAAAACAACAACTTATTACAGCTTATAAAAGCTATCTTCTTACGTAAGTAACAACATCGAACTCACTGCCACCATCGTAGGTTTCTGTAAGTACTAGTTTTCCATTAGTAATTTCTACTTTAACGTTATCAGAATCAAATGCTAGATCTCCATTAGGGAAATTCTCGCTTTCTTCTGGTGTGATGAAGTCTTCAAATTTAAACTGTACTATTGTTAAAGTTTTATTGGTTTCGTTATAAGCCCATTTTCCTGTTGCTTTTTCATCCGCTTTCTCAATTTCATCTTCATAAACAGCAGCACAGCTTTCTTTTGATTTTAAGTAATCCAATGATTGATATTCATCTTTGTAAGTCGCATAAAAATCGCCATTACTTTCAAAAACTATAATGGTTTCTTCATCAATAATCTGCTTGTCATAATTAACTTGAATGGATTCATTATTATCACAAGATATCGTTCTTTTCTCGATAATAACTTCTTCCATCCATTCCCCTACAATAGATGCATTACCACCCCATGCTTCTACTTCTATACAAACAGTAACAATTTGGCTAATGTTTTCTTGGGCATCATAGATGCATAAGTCTGCACAAAATTTACCAGGAGGGAAAGCACTTCCAAAATCTACATCAATTTCATATTCGCCATCAACGAGAGCGGTGCTATTTTTAGAGAAAAGATTCTTTTTTAAAGACTTCTCTGTTTTAGTGTCATCAGATTTGCCTGTGTTAAAACTGGAAACAGGGATATCAAAATAACCAGAAGCATTATTATTATCGGTATCTTTAAATACTAAGTATGCACCAGCAATATTTGTTTCTGTTGAAGAGAATTTTAAGTTAAAACCAGTACTTTGAAATGCCTCCGCTTTATTAGAATCTATTTCAAGATTCATAGTACTATTAGGTTGCCCTGGAGTTCCTGATTTTTTTGCTGCACCTTCAATAGAAATGTCAGAATTTAAATTGTCAAGCGGTACAGGAATCTCTTCCAATTGATTTTGTTCATTTGCTAATTGTTCGCTCCCGCCATTGTTATCATCATCCGACGAGCATGAATATGCTAAAATCGAAAATACAGTTAATACAAATAATGTTTTAAAAATTTTCATAAGATAGATTGTAAATAGATTAATAATAGATTTAGAATATGCATAACTAGAAATAAATGTTTAAATGTCCAAACATAATAAGCGGATTACATAAAAAAAGTCAAATAATTGAATTATGACCTTTAAAAAGCTAGATGAAGTACTTTTTTATGTGAAAATCAGGTAAAATAATAAATAAAAAAAGAGAAGCATGGCTTCTCTTTTTTATAGTGATTGATATCTAGTCTATTCAACTTTATATCTCCAACCAAAAGGGTCTTCTGCCTTATTGGTTTGTATATCTGTAATGCGTTTCTTTAATGAACTTGCATATGTGTTTTCTAATTCCGGTAAATCATAATCAGTTCCCTTATACCCAAAACCGGCAATTGGCGAAATAACGGCAGCGGTACCCGCACCAAACATTTCTTTTAATGAACCATCTTTAGCAGCAGAAACTACTTCATGTACTGTTAGTTTTCTAACTTCTACAGGAATACCTTCGGCTTCAGCTAACTCAATAATACTTTTACGGGTAATACCATCTAGAATTCTATCGCTGGTTGGCCCTGTAACAAGTGTATCGTTTATACGAACAAAAATATTCATAGCACCTGCCTCTTCGATATACTCGTGGGTATTATCATCTGTCCAGATAACTTGTTGGTATCCTTTATCTATAGCTAATTGTGTTGGGTAAAACTGACCGGCGTAATTTCCTCCAGCTTTAGCATAACCAACACCTCCGTTTGCAGAACGGGAATATTTTTCTTCAATTAAAACCTTTACTTTTCCGGAAAAATAAGCTCCAGAAGGTGCCGTAGCTATAATAAAGGTATATTCATCGGCTGGCGATGCGTGGAAACCATTTCCAGAAGCAAATACAAAAGGTCTTATGTATAATGAGCTTCCGCCTTTTTGAGGAATCCATTCATTGTCAACCTGTAATAAGGTTTTAAGACCATCCATAAAATAGTTTTCTGGTAATTCCGGAATGGCTAAACGCTTTGATGAAATATTTAAACGTTTAAAATTATCTAAAGGACGAAATAACCAGACATTTTCGTTCTCATCTTTGTAAGCTTTCATACCTTCAAAGACAGATTGGCCGTAATGAAAAATCTTGGCAGATGGATCTAAGCTAAGCGCTTGATAAGGAACAACCTTAGGAGTTTCCCATTTACCATCTTTAAATTTACATTCCAGCATGTGGTCTGAAAATACATGACCAAATTTTAAATTGTCAAAATCTACATCGTTAATTTTAGTAGTTTTGGCTTTTATAATCTCAATGTTATTGATTATAGTGTTCATACCTCTAGTTATTTTATAATACAAATTTAAGTAAAAACGTTTTTAAAAAAACGGTATATTTATATAAATCAGTTATAATTAAAATATTTACAAAATGAAGTCGATTATCTTAGCAATTATCTGTGTGATACTGTTAAATTCTTGCAAGAATAAAAATGAAGAACCCTCCAAGGATATGCCTGAAACAGAAGAAGTAAAGTATGCGTCTTTTGGAAAAGCCATTATTGCAGACGATGCTATAGCTGCGACTTCAATGGCTGCTCATTATAAAACAATGAGTGTTGGAGACTCTATTAATTCTAAAATGTTAGCCAAAGTTAATAGTGTTTGCCAAACAAAAGGATGTTGGATGCGATTAAGTTTGGAAGATGGCAACGAAGTTATGGTAAAGTTTAAGGACTACGGTTTTTTTGTGCCTAAAGACATAGCGGGAAAAGAAGTTATTGTTAATGGAAGAGCCTATGTAAAAGAAGTGCCTATTGATGAGTTAAAGCATTACGCAGCAGATGCCGGAAAATCGGAAGAAGACATAGCAACTATTACAGAGCCCAAACGAACATTTTCTTTTGAAGCTGATGGTGTTTTATTAAAACAATAATGTGTTTTAAATACACTTATTATGGATGTTACATGTGTCTAAAAAACACGAATAAAGTGCCCGCATGAAAAGAGAAGTTGTTATCACGGCCGATGGTTCCTCGACCATTCATTTACCAGATTGGAATGAGCAGTATCACTCCAAGCATGGAGCTATACAAGAGGCTTATCATGTGTTTATTAAACATGGTTTGCATCACTTCTGTAATCCTGAACTCTTGCACGGAGCAGAGTCGAAGTACGTTTCTGGATCACACAAAACGATAGCTGTTCTAGAAATTGGATTTGGAACAGGTTTAAATGCCTTTATTACGTTATTAGAAGCAGAAAAATTAAATATTGCTATTGATTATTTTGGAGTAGAAGGGTATCCTGTTTTAATGGATGAAATTAACCAATTAAATTATCCAGCAGAATTACAAGCCAGAGAAAAAGAGGTTTATTTTAAACAATTACACGAAGTTTCCTGGAATGAAAAGTATGCTATTGCTAAAAACTTTTCATTAGAGAAGCAAAATCGGTTCTTTTCTGAAATTAAGGAAACAGATATGTACCATATTGTATACTTCGATGCTTTTGGAGCTAGAGTACAGCCCGAATTATGGACGGAATCTATATTTTTAAAAATGTACAAAGCATTAAAAATTGGAGGTCTTTTAGTAACCTATTCAGCAAAAGGAAGTGTGCGTCGTGCTATGGAATCGGTTGGTTTTAAGGTCGAACGTTTACCAGGACCTCCCGGCAAGCGTGAAATGCTTAGAGCTGTTAAAAAGGTCTAAGCATTAGGAATTTTCCAAATGTTACGCGCCTGTAAGGAAGTGTGATATTCAATAGATTTATTGCCAGAAACCCCAAAGCATTGAATTTTTAATATTTAGATACTGTTAAACCTAATATAAATGGTTAGTAAACGGGTAGGTCTTTTTGTAACTTTATAAAAAAAGAAAATGCGAGTTTTAATAACAGGTGCGACAGGCTTAATAGGACAGGAGATCGTAAAAGTTTGCCATGAGAGAGGAATTGCTGTTAACTACCTAACTACGAGTAACTCTAAAATATCCCAAACCGAAAATTATCGAGGGTTTTATTGGAACCCTAAAACTCAGGATATCGATACGGATTGTTTTAAAAATATAGATGCTATTATACATCTGGCTGGGGCTACAGTTTCTAAGCGCTGGACACCATCTTATAAAAAGGATATTTTATCTAGTAGAAAAGCAACTACCCGATTGCTTATTAACGCCTTAAAAGGTGAAACCCATACTATAAAACAGGTGATTTCGGCAAGTGCTATCGGGGTCTATTCAAATTCCTTAACCAATTATTATGAAGAAGATTCTAAAGATTTTAGCGACTCTTTTTTAAGTGAAGTGGTGCAGGTTTGGGAGCAAGAAGTAAACGCATTTACTCAATTAGGTATTCAGGTTTCAAAAATAAGAATAGGGCTGGTTTTAGCGGAGAATGGTGGAGCGTTGCAAGAAATGGTTAGACCTATTAAGCTAGGTTTGGGCGCTGCTTTTGGTAGTGGAAAACAATGGCAGTCCTGGATACATGTTCAGGATTTGGCAAACCTGTTTTTATATGTTTTGGAAAATAATTTAACGGGTATTTACAATGGCGTCGCTCCGAATCCAGTCACAAATAAGGAGCTAACAAAAACTATAGCTAGTGTGATGCGCAAACCATTGTTTTTACCAAATATTCCTAAGTTCTTTTTAAAGCTGGTATTAGGTGAGATGCATATATTATTGTTTGAAAGCCAACGCGTCAGTTCCAAAAGAATAGAAAACAAAGGTTTTATTTTTAAATATCATCATTTAAAGCCTGCTTTATTAAATATTTTACAATAGCTGCTTTTTTTTAAAATAGGCTGTAACAAAACAATCTTAATTTAGACTTATTTGTTGTTTTCTAAATAATAATATATATGAAGTTTATCTACGGTGGGTTATTTTGCCTTTTAATAATTTCTTGTAACTCTCAAGAAAAATATAGCATTCCTGTAAAAATTGAAAATGATTGGGAGACCGATCATGTTGAAAATGTAAAAATTAGCTTAGATAAAATTAATTTATTGAAAGAACAAATAAATGGTAACAAGTATAAAGACATACATAGCTTTTTGATTGTTAAAGATGAAAAAATAGTTTTTGAAGAATATTATCATGGTTATCATAAAGACAAAAGACATGATGTAGCATCTGTAACTAAAAGTATTACTTCTGCATTAGTTGGGATTGCTATTGACAAGAACTATATAAAAAGCACATCTGCTTCCGTATCAGAGTTCTATAAAGGATCGGTTTATGAAGACAAATGGGATAGTATAAAGAAAAAAATTAGAATTAAAGATTTGTTAACCATGCGTCACGGTTTGGATTGTGATGATTTTAATAATAATACATCAGGAGATTTTGATGCCTTCTTACGTTCTGATGATTATATAAATTATATGCTTGATGTAAAGATGATTCATGAACCAGATAAGGTTAATGCTTATTGCACAGGAAGTACGCAATTATTAGAGCCTGTTTTGCAAAATAGTACAGGTTATTCGGTTGAAGATTTTGCATCAAAGTTTTTGTTTGATCCTATTGGGATAAAAAGCTTTAAATGGGAAAAAAGCCCTAAAGGAAAACCTGCTATGGGAATGGGGGCAGATATGACCCCAAGAGACATGGCTAGGTTTGGTTTATTATATTTAAATAGGGGAAATTGGAAAGGTAAACAGGTTATTTCTGAAGCTTGGATTGAAGAGAGTTTAACTTCATATGGTAAATTATTTGACTTTGTAGATTATGGGTATATGTGGTATTTGGAGCCACCAATAACTGTAAATAGCAAGCAAATAAATTATTATGTAGCTCTAGGTCACGGAGGGCAAACAGTAGCTATATACCCTGATTTGAATATGATAGTTGTAATTACAGCAGCTAATTATAATAATGAATCGGATTATTATGATATGCTAGAAAAGTATTTATTACCTGCTATCGATTTTTAAATCAATAATACAATAACTCCAAATAGTATCATTGGTGTCTTACTTTATAAGAATTACTAGTGTTTAATACATTACAAAAATAAAAAACTACCATTTTTTATTAATAGCATTAATACGCCTAAGTATAGTGACAAATAATTCAAAAACACATTTATATAAACGATTTTCTTTATAAGGGGTTGAAAGTGTGTAGTTTGGTTGTGAAGTGCTGTTTGGAGGTGAAGCATGGTAATGTTTAAACTAAATATCTGTTTTTTAGTGTTGGAATTTTTATGTTAAATAATAGAGTGTAACGTTTGCTTTAATGATTTAACAGTTGCTTTAAGATTAGAATTTTCGAAGAAACCTTCTTTACTACCGGCAGTTCAAAAAAAATTAAAATTATTTAATGACATTATGACATTTTTATAATATTGGCAGTACTTTTGCCAACTAATTTTTGTATTTGTAAAATTTAAATGTGGCAATGAGTAAGAAAGAAAAAACTAAAGATATAGAAAACGATCAAATAGACGGTGTACAAAATGAAACCGTTGAAGTTGAAGAGCAAGTAGCAGAAGAACAGGAGGCAGAAGAGCAGTCTGTTGAAGAAAAACTTGAAGCTGAATTAAAGCAGGAAAAAGACAAGTTTTTACGTTTATTTGCCGAGTTTGAAAATTATAAACGACGTACTGCTAAGGAACGTATAGAGTTATTTTCTACTGCCAGTGAGGATGTTATGAAAACATTATTGCCGGTTTTGGATGATTTTGAGCGTGCATTAACCCATATTGAAGAAGATAAAGAAGCAGAAGAGCTACGTAAAGGTGTTTTACTAATTTATCAAAAATTGGTAAAAACATTAGAGCAAAAAGGATTAACAGCTATCAAAGTTGAAAAAGGAGAGGCTTTTAATGCAGACGATCATGAGGCCGTTACACAAATACCGGCACCTAGCGATGATTTAAAAGGAAAAATTATCGATATTATAGAAAAAGGTTACAAACTTGGCGAGAAAGTAATTCGTTTTCCAAAAGTTGTTATAGGTCAATAAAATAAAAACATGGCTAAAAGAGATTATTACGAAGTATTAGGAGTTAGCAAAGGAGCGACTGCATCAGAAATAAAAAAGGCTTATCGTAAAAAGGCAATTGAATACCATCCTGATAAAAATCCAGATGATAAAAGTGCTGAAGCCAAATTTAAAGAAGCAGCCGAGGCTTATGAGGTATTGAGTGATGCCGATAAAAAGGCGCGTTACGATCAGTTTGGTCACCAAGCCTTTGAAAATGGAGGTGGCGGCTTCGGCGGCGGTGGCATGAATATGGACGATATTTTTAGTCAGTTTGGAGATATTTTTGGCGGCGGCTTTGGTGGCGGTTTCTCCGGTTTTGGAGGTGGCGGAGGCCAACGTCGTGTAAAAGGAAGTAATCTTCGTATTCGAGTAAAGCTTACTTTAGAAGAAATAGCCAATGGAGTAGAGAAAAAAGTAAAAGTTAAGCGTAAAATTCAAGCCCCAGGAACAACCTATAAAACATGTTCAACATGTAATGGTAGTGGACAAGTAACGCGAATAACCAACACTATTTTAGGAAGAATGCAAACATCTGCACCATGTAACGTGTGTGGCGGTGCAGGACAAATTATAGATAAAAAACCAAGTGACGCAGATTCTCAAGGATTAAAAATTGGAGAAGAAACAGTTGCTATTAAAATACCTGCAGGTGTTGTAGATGGTATGCAATTAAAGGTGTCCGGTAAGGGTAATGAAGCTCCGGGTAACGGAATTTCTGGAGACCTTATTGTTGTTATTGAAGAGGAAGTACATGACAAATTACAACGTGAAGGCGATAATTTACATTACGATTTATATGTAAGTTATCCAGACGCTGTTTTAGGAACCTCAAAAGAAATTGAAACAGTAAACGGTAAAGTGCGTATAAAAGTTGAAGCTGGCGTACAATCTGGTAAAATTTTGCGATTACGCGGAAAAGGAATCCCTAGCATAAATGGTTATGGTAAAGGGGATTTGTTGGTACATGTAAATGTTTGGACACCAAAAACTTTAAATAAACAACAAAGGGAATTTTTTGAATCGATGAGAGACGATGAACATTTCATGCCTAAGCCGGAAAGTTCAGATAAATCATTCTTTGAGAAGGTAAAAGACATGTTCTCTTAAGAACAAAAATACCAATAATAGCGAGCAAGTTTAAAGGTGAAATTATTTGTTAAAAATGAAGTTCTCCTACTGTTTTGTTAATAATATGTAAAAAATAACTATATTTGAATCATCACTAATTAATATTAGTGGTAATTTTTCTTTTTCATAGCAATTTTTTTCCCATCCTTAATTTATTAAGGGTGGGTTTTGTTTTTATAAAAAAATACACCCTTAATTATTTAGAGCCTTTTACCGGATTATCCTATGATGTTATATAACATTTAATATATTTACAGATAACAAGTAAATTTAAAAATAAGTAATGATCAACTTACTGGAAGTTAATGAAGTTTCTAAAAACTTTGGAAACTTTAAAGCACTTAATAATGTGTCAATTACAGTTCCTAAAGGTAGTATATTTGGTTTGTTGGGACCTAACGGTGCCGGTAAAACAACACTCATAAGAGTTATTAATCAAATAACTATGCCAGATCAAGGTAAGGTACATTTGGATGGAGAATTACTTAAAGCCGATCATATAAAAGATATTGGTTATTTGCCAGAAGAACGCGGGCTATACAAATCTATGAAAGTAGGCGAACAGGCGTTATACTTAGCTCAATTAAAAGGTCTAAGTAAGGCTGAAGCTAAAAAACGTTTAAAATATTGGTTTGAGCGTTTAGAGATAGGAGACTGGTGGAACAAGAAAATTCAAGAGTTATCCAAAGGAATGGCCCAAAAAATCCAGTTTGTGGTTACCGTGCTGCACAAGCCCAAACTTTTAATTTTTGACGAACCATTCTCGGGGTTCGATCCCATAAATGCCAATTTAATTAAAGATGAAATTTTACGTCTACGAGAAGAAGGAGCTACAGTTATTTTTTCTACGCACAGAATGGAATCTGTTGAGGAGCTTTGCGATGATATAGCACTAATACATAAATCGAATAAAATTCTGGATGGTAAGCTAATTGACGTAAAACGGCAGTATAAAATAAATACGTTCGAAGTTGGCATTCGAGCTAATAACAAAGAAAGCTTAGAGCAGGAATTGGCAAATAAATTTGAGGTGTCGTCAGCAAATTTTAAAACTTTAGAAGACGAACTAAAATTAAACATAAAGCTTTCTAATACGGAAACATCTAACGATTTATTAAATTATTTAACCTCAAGAGGAGAAGTATCCCATTTTGTTGAGTTAATCCCTAGTGTAAACGATATTTTTATTCAAACAGTAAAGAATAATTAATTTTCATGAACCATTTACCTCTCATAATAAAACGTGAATATTTAACCAAGGTTAAAAATAAATCGTTTATAATCATGACTATTTTAAGCCCTATTATCATGATAGTGCTTGTAGCTGTGGTGGCTTATTTATCACAACTAAATAATAATAAAGTACGTACTATTTCTGTTTTAGATGAATCAGGATTGGTACATGAAGTTTTTAAAAACTCAGACAATACAACTTACAATATTCTGGAAGGTATGTCTTTAGAAGAAGCTAAAATATTCTCAAATGAATCAGCTTCTTATGGTTTGTTACATATTAGTAAGTTGGATTCTATAGAAGCGGTATCCGATCATATAAAATTCTATTCGGAAGAATCACCGTCACTAACACTAATTTCCAGTTTAGAAGGAAAATTAGAGAAGACATTTACAAACCTTAAATTAGAACAACAGGGTATAGATGTCGATTTAATTAATGCTTCCAGAATAAAAATAGATATAGCCCAGGAAAGTTTTGAGGGTGAAAAAACATCAAAACTAGATAGTTTTGTAAAACTCGGTTTTGGTATTGCTATGGGATACCTGTTGTTTATGTTCATAATCATTTACGGTAATATGATTATGCGTAGCGTTATTGAGGAAAAAACAAGCAGGATTATCGAGGTTATTATTTCGTCGGTAAAGCCCGTACAATTAATGTTAGGCAAAATTATTGGAACCTCTTTAGCAGGCGTAACGCAGTTTATTATTTGGATGATTTTTGGAGGGTTTTTAATGACGGTTGTTTCTCTAGTATTGGGTATTGAATTATTTGATACAACACCGCCGCAACAAGAATTGATGCAAATGGCTTCAGGTGGTTCAGATTTCGGTTTTTATTTTGAATCTTTTAAAGCAGCTTTACAAAATTTACCATTAATGAATCTTCTTTTTGCATTTATACTATTCTTTATTAGTGGTTATTTATTGTACAGTTCGCTATATGCGGCAATAGGAGCAGCAGTAGATAACGAAACAGATACCCAACAATTTTTGTTTCCGATAATGATGCCTTTAATTTTAGCAGTTTATATTGGTATTTTTACAGTAATTGAAGACCCTCACGGAACCGTATCAACCGTGTTTTCGTTTATACCATTAACATCACCGGTAGTGATGTTAATGCGAATACCTTTTGGTGTACCGTTGTGGCAACAATTGGTATCATTATTGATATTAATCGGTACATTTATGTTTACAGTTTGGTTTGCTGCAAAAATTTATCGCGTCGGTATTTTAATGTACGGGAAAAAACCAAGTTACAAGGAATTAATTAAATGGATTAAGTATTAATGATTCAAAATTTAGAAATAGAAGAAGAGGCAAAAACAGTAAAAGAGACTATAACCGAAAGTACTATTTGGGAAAACTTTGTTGATTTTATCGGAATTGAGCTTATCGAAAACGAAGCCGGGACTATTAAAATAACGGTAGGTTTTTTACTTGCTGTTACTGTTGTTTATATATTAACCAATGTTATTCTTTCTTTCGCTAAACGATTAATAACACGTAAATTACCAACAGAAGATAAAGCCAAGTTTAATACGGTTTTTTCGTTTTCACGCTGGTTTATCTATCTCATTGTATTATTAATAGCTTTTAGTACGGCTGGTATTAATATAAATGCCATTTTGGCTGCTTCTGCAGGTTTATTAATTGGTGTTGGTCTTGCATTACAGACCTTATTTCAAGATATTATTTCTGGTATTTTTATTTTGATAGATCAATCCGTTCATGTTGGTGATATCATTGAGTTAGAAGGAAAAGTTGGTCGGGTGGAAGAAATTAAACTGCGTACAACACGAGCGGTAACTATCGACAATAAAGTATTGGTAATCCCTAATCACTTATACCTAACTAATAGTTTATATAACTGGACGCAAAATGGTACTAAAACCAGAGAAAGTGTAGAGGTAGGTGTTGCTTATGGTAGTGATGTTGAACTTGTAAGAAACCTATTGTTACAAGTAGCTTCAGAGAATAAAGATGTTTTAAAATACCCGGAACCTTTGGTTGTTTTTACAGATTTTGCAGATAGTTCCCTCAATTTTAAACTGATTGTTACTATTAATGATAGTTTTCAAGCCCTAATGCCCAAAAGCGATTTAAGATTTGCTATAGATAAAATATTTAGAGAGCATAATATAAGCATTCCATTCCCTCAAAGAGATATGCATATTATTTCCCAGGATAAAGAACTATAGAGAAAAGAAAAACATTTAAAATTATAATTTGAATACAGATGTTTATATGTTATTATCCGTATTCATTAATCTAAAATAAAATGCCGAAAATATTAGTAATAGAAGACGAAGCAGCAATTAGAAGGGTGCTAGTTAAAATTCTTTCAGAAGAAAATGATACCTATGAAGTAGAAGAAGCAGATGATGGTTTAGTAGGGATTGATAAAATTAAAGATGAAGATTACGATTTAGTGCTTTGCGATATTAAAATGCCGAAAATGGACGGTGTTGAAGTTTTAGAAGCAATGAAAAAGATAAAACCAGAAATACCAATAGTCATGATTTCTGGTCATGGTGATTTGGATACGGCTGTAAATACTATGCGTTTAGGAGCTTTCGATTATATTTCGAAACCACCAGATTTAAATAGACTTTTAAATACAGTTCGCAATGCTTTAGATAAAAAGGAACTGGTTGTTGAAAATAAATTGCTTAAAAAGAAAGTAAGCAAGAATTTTGAGATGGTTGGAGAAAGCGACGCTATTTCCCATATAAAGGATATTATTGAAAAGGTAGCTCTAACAGATGCTCGTGTGCTTATTACGGGACCAAACGGTACAGGAAAGGAATTGGTGGCGCACTGGTTACATCAAAAAAGTGAAAGGTCCAAAGGTCCCATGATTGAGGTTAACTGTGCTGCAATACCTAGTGAGCTTATTGAAAGTGAATTGTTTGGCCATGTTAAAGGGGCTTTTACAAGTGCGGTTAAAGACAGAGCTGGTAAATTTGAAGCGGCTAATAAAGGCACCATTTTTTTAGATGAGATAGGAGATATGAGTTTGCCTGCCCAGGCCAAAGTGCTTAGAGCTTTACAAGAAAGCCGTATTCAACGTGTAGGTAGTGACAAAGACATTAAAGTAGATGTTCGTGTAGTAGCGGCTACAAATAAAGATTTAAAAAAGGAAATTGCAGAAGGAAGATTCCGTGAAGATTTATATCACAGATTAGCGGTTATATTAATTAAGGTACCGGCTTTAAACGACAGACGTGATGACATTCCTTTATTGGTAAATCATTTTACAGATAAGATTGCGAGCGAACAAGGAACTGCAAAAAAATCGTTTTCAGATGAAGCGATTAAATTACTTCAAGATTACGATTGGACGGGAAATATTAGAGAGTTACGTAATGTTGTAGAACGCTTAATTATTCTGGGCGGTAACGAAGTGAGCGAGGAAGATGTTAAGTTGTTTGCTTCTAAGTAAATAGAGGCAAATCTAACATTAGATATACTTTTAAATAAAACGAGGTTGACTATTTTTAGTCAACCTCGTTTTTTATGTTAGGCTTTTGTCTTTTAAATCTATTCTTGGCAACCATTTATTAACGCTGCATACTCAGACGCCATAGTTTTAATACGGGTTAAGTAATGTGATTTTACATCTTCAATACTTTTTTCCGTCATGTCTTCCAGTGATTTACTGTCTCTAAAAGGCTTATAGTTAATGCATCCACAAATGTTTAACGTTTCGTTGTAAGTGTTAATATTTGCAGTTATAGCACTTTCGTAAGAAAGGATTAATTTTTTCTTTTTAATTAATATTTCTTTTTGTTTCTGTTCAGCTAACTTCATTTTAATTTGCTGCTCTTTAAGTTTAAGAGCTTCCTGCTGCTGTTTTAATTTTAGCTGTTCGTTTTGTAAATCTGTAAGGTCATCGTCTCCGCCTCCACCTTGAGCCACGGCTAGGTCTGCACTATCTTCTTTAACAGGTGTAGCAGCAGAGCACTTGTCAATTTCTATAACACTATTTTTACTATAGTCTCTGGCACGTTTTACGTAAAAACGACCTTTTTCGTAAGTATCAGCATCGTCAACTTTTGATAATAGGTCGATGCATTTATCTGTAAGATCTAATGCTTCCTTACAATTACAATCTGTAAATTCCTTTTTTGCGTTTTTAAAAGACTCTAAAGACCTGTTAGCATAATATTGTAGGTGATTTATATTATTAGAATCGTAGGAGTCTTTAACATGTGAGTAAGCACTCACAAGGTAGGAATTGGCATAATCACAATCTCCTTGTCCATTTACGGCAAACGACGCGATTAAAAATAATATAAAGCAATATTTTTTCATGATAAATTTGGTTTTATAACATAATTAGGGACGGCAATTTATTAAAAAGATTACAAAAGACCATGTATTTCGTCGAAATAATATGCATTTTATATGACGAATTACCGTTCGTCGATATTGTTTGTAGGATTAATATTTCAAAATAAAAATATATAATTACTTATACTGATTTAAAGTTTTCACAAAATCATCAATTCTGATTTTTACTTCACGGTTTACGGTATTACTTTCAACATAAGTATGAATATCCCCAAGGTAGTGCATCCCTAAGTAATTTGCAGATGCTTTAAATGGCATAGAAAAGCCATTTTTTAAATCGTCATGATTGCTGCAACTTATCATGGCCATCTTCTTACCACGTAGTTTTCTACCTGTAGTTTTGTGTATTCGTATTAAATCTGAAATTCTATCGAAAAATACTTTTAAAATACCACTCATACTATACCAATAAACCGGAGTAGCAAAAATTATGGTGTCATAATTTTCTATAATATGAGTTATTAAGCCTAAAAAGTCATCACCTTCATTTTTATAATCATAATCGTAATGACCAATATTTTTGGTATATAAATCAATAACGTCGCTATTGGTTTTTGTGGCTAAGTAGTTTACTATTTTATTGGTGTCACCTTGGCTCCTTGAGCTTCCTTGAATTATTACACTTCTTTCCATAATTAAAAATAAAATTAAAGTAACAAC
Organism: Flavivirga eckloniae; assembly: GCF_002886045.1. Taxonomy (NCBI): domain Bacteria; kingdom Pseudomonadati; phylum Bacteroidota; class Flavobacteriia; order Flavobacteriales; family Flavobacteriaceae; genus Flavivirga; species Flavivirga eckloniae. The sequence continues at coordinate 5,056,618 of NZ_CP025791.1, forward strand.
ATAAAGAGGGGTTATTTGATAAATCTCAATAGAAACAATTAATGGTTAATTTTATATAATCGATGGCATTTTTATATATTTAATCCAAATAAAACTTTACGAATGGACAATTACAAGGTAACCACAAGCATAACACTAAAAGATTCTGAAACTAAGGTTGTAATAGAAGATGCCGAAAAAGAACTTAAAGCGATAAGGAAAAAGCTAGGAAAATTACAGGACACACTTTATGCACATGGTAAATATGCTGTTTTGGTTTGTTTACAGGGTATGGATACTTCTGGAAAAGATAGTTTAATTCGGGAAGTTTTTAAAGATTTCAATGCCAGAGGGGTAGAGGTACATAGTTTTAAAGTACCAACGGAATTGGAGTTAAAACATGATTATTTATGGAGACATTATATTGCACTTCCAGCTCGGGGAAAATTTGGTGTTTTTAACAGAACACATTATGAAAATGTACTGGTAACCAGAGTACACCCCGGTTATATTTTAGGAGAAAATATTCCAACAGTAAATACTGTTGAAGATGTTAACCCTGCATTTTGGGATAAGCGTTTTGAGCAGATCAATAATTTTGAGAAGCATATTGCCGAAAATGGTACCATTGTTTTTAAATTTTTCTTAAACCTTTCCAAAGAAGAACAGAAAAATAGATTGTTGCGTCGTTTAGAAAAAGAAGAAAAAAACTGGAAGTTTTCTCCTGGCGACTTAAAAGAACGCAAGCTGTGGGATAAGTATCAAGAATGTTACGAAGACGCCATAAACAGAACTTCTAAATCGCATGCACCATGGTATATTATTCCGGCAGACGATAAGCCAACAGCACGTTATATAGTGGCAAAAACAATATACGATACGCTTAAGGAATATACCGATATACAAGAACCAGAATTGGATGACGATGTAAAAGCTAATCTGGAGCAGTATATTAAGGAGCTTAATAATGAGTAGGTAATCTTGCTAAGTGAGGAATCGAACATTAAAAAGAGTTTGTCATTCTGAGGAGGGCGATAGCACGACGTGAGAATCTTTCAAATTGGATCTCTTTAATAATAATGATATACTAATTATACTTTTCGCTTCTGAAGCAGTACCATATGGTTAAACCTAAGCCACTAAACATTTAACGTAATTTTATATATCTGCAAAACTTTTAGTTTAGCAGAAATACTATCTTTAGCTTTAAAAAATTAACCTATGAGAATTTTAAAACCCATAATTCTTGCCTTAGCACTTTTACTGTTTTTTAATGTTAGTTCCCAAACAGACGAAAAGGTCCTTAAAGAAATTTATAAACAATCTTTAACTAACGGAAAGAGTTACGAATGGCTTAATTATTTATCGAATCAAATAGGAGGGCGTTTGTCAGGATCTTTAAATGCCGAAAAGGCGGTCGCTTATACAAAAGAAGAATTGGATAAGTTAGGATTAGATAAAGTTTGGTTACAGCCGGTTATGGTTCCAAAATGGGTGCGTGGTTTTAAAGAATATGCATTCATTGAGTCTAAAAAAGGAAAAACAAGTACTACAGCAGTCAACATTTGTGCATTGGGAGGCTCGGTAGCTACTCCCGCACTTGGTTTAAAGGCACATGTGGTAGAAGTTCAAAATTTTGAAGAGTTAAAAACACTTGGAAAAGAAAATATAGAAGGCAAAATAGTATTCTATAACAGACCAATGCAACCTGATTTAATTAATACTTTTGAAGCTTATGGAGGGTGTGTTAATCAGCGTTATAAAGGCGCTGTTGAAGCTGCTAAGTATGGTGCTCTAGGTGTTATAGTGAGGTCTATGAATTTGAGATTAGATGATTTTCCACATACAGGAAGCATGACTTATGGCGATATGCCGGTTTCTAAACGCATACCATCTGCAGCTATTAGTACGAATGATGCCGATTTGTTAAGCACCATGTTAAAGCTGGATAAATCAATAAAATTTTATTTTAAGCAAAACTGTAAGCAATTAAAGGATGTTTTGTCTTATAATGTCATTGGTCAAATAACAGGAAGTGAGTTCCCGGATGAATATATGATAGTTGGCGGTCATTTAGATTCCTGGGATTTAGGTGATGGCTCTCATGATGATGGGGCAGGTGTTGTACAATCTATGGATGTATTACGATTGCTAAAGGAATGTGGAATAAAACCAAAAAGAAGTATTAGAGTTGTGCTATTTATGAATGAAGAGAATGGATTGCGAGGCGGAAGAAAATATGCAGAAGAGGCAAAACAGAAAGGGGAAAATCATGTGTTTGCTTTAGAAAGCGATGCAGGCGGTTTTACACCTCGTGGATTTTCTTTTGATTGTAATGATGCCAGTTTTGATCAGGTGTTAAGTTGGAAACCACTTTTTAAACCCTATTTAATTCATTATTTTGAAAAAGGAGGGAGCGGTGCAGATGTTGGTCCTTTAAAAACTAAAACTAATGTATTGGCCGGATTAAGACCAGATTCGCAACGTTATTTCGATCATCATCATGCTAGCAACGATACATTTGATGCGGTTAACAAGCGCGAACTGGAACTAGGAGCTGCTACGATGACGGCGTTAGTTTACCTGTTTGATAAATATGGTGTTAATCCTATCGCAAGTGAAAATAAAATAAAGGAATAAATTACTCAGCATATGTGGGACGAAAAACTAAAGATTTACGACCAACTTATTGATAAATGTCCTAGGTTTGAACGAAAGGGGAAAACAATGCCTTATACTTCTGCTAATGGCCATATGTTTTCTCTTTTTAATAAAGATTGCGAAATAGGCATTCGGTTTTCGAAAGAAGTACAAGAAAAGTATATACAGGAATTTAATTCGTCTATATACAAATCTTACGGTGCAGTAATGAAAGGTTATGTATTAATCCCAGAGCACATGCTTGAAGATTTGGATGATGTAGCTCGTTATCTAAATGAAAGTTACGATTATGTAATGTCACTAGAACCAAAATAAATAGAATGAATAAGTTTACTTTAATTTTTACACTATTATTATCAACTTTTGCAATGGCGCAACCTAAGGAAGGTACATTGCAATATTATGAGATACCAGATTCTCCAGAAAGCTATACTGCCGGAACAGTAGCTGCCAGGATGATAGATGGCTTAGGGTTCCGTTATTATTGGGCCACGGAAGGGTTACGCAGCGAAGATCTTGCTTATAAACCTAGTGAAACCGGGCGTACTAGTGAAGAAACCATAGATCATATTTTAGGGCTTTCGAATTTCATTCTTAATTCGGTATCGAAAGAGGGGAAGAAGGAAGCTGAAACAAAGCGTTCTTTTAAAGAGAAAAGAAAACAGACGTTATTAAATTTAAAAAAGGTGTCTGATATTTTAAGAATAATGGATGATGTGTCTCAGTTTGATAATGACAGATTCCCGTTTTGGAATATTATTAACGGCCCAATAGCAGATGCTTTATGGCATTGTGGTCAAGTTGTTATGCTGCGTCGTGCTTCAGGAAACCCTTTTAATTCCAAGGTAAGTGTTTTTACAGGGAAGTTAAGGGAGTAATTTATTTGTAAAATAACGTGAGTTCGATTTAAAAGCAGTCTAATTTTAACGATAAATACACTAAAAATGTTACTTGTCACCTTGAGCGCAGTCGAAAGGTCATTAAAACCTATAATTTTAAATAGGTTTCGACTTTAGCCTGTCTTGAGCGGAGTCGAAAGGCTCAACCCGACACTTAAATTAAATCACTGGCATTCAGTAAAATAATATTATGGTTACGTCGAACTCACCTTTAAAATATAAAAAAGGTCTGAAAGGCTAACTTTTGTCATTCAGAGGAGCACCAAAGTGCGACGTGAGAATCTGTTTATCCATTACTTCTATTTAAGTTTTTGGTTTACAATAAACAGATTGCCGCAGTCGTGCCTCCTTCGCAATGACAGTACATTTATAGCTTTTCAGACCTTTTCGTTCAATTAATTCTTAGTTTTTACTGGGTAAGCTGGGCGATCCATCGTTTTAGGAGGATTTGCCTTTAGCTCTTTTAAGGCAATTTCTATGGCTTTCTCCAGTTGCGGATCTTTACCGCTAATAACTTGTTCTGGCCATTGTTCAATTTCAATGTCTGGCGCTACACCTTCATTTTCAACCCTAAAACCATCCTTTGTATAAAAGGCTACATTAGGTGCGGTTACACTACCACCATCAATAAATTCTGGATAGCCTAACACACCTACTAAACCACCCCAAGTACGCTTACCAACAATGGTTCCTAGTTTAAATTTTCTAAACATCCATGGCAGGTAGTCACCGCCAGAACCAGCAGTTTCATCGGTTATCATCACTTTAGGCCCTTGTATAGATGCGCTTGGCGATTTTAAATCTTTACCATATCGGAAAGCCCAATAAGCTTGCTCAGGTTTTTTCAACATGTCTATGTAATAATCAGCCAACTGTCCGCCACCATTGTAACGTTCGTCTACAATAATCGCTTTTTTATTGGCCTGCGGGAAGAAATAACGTTTAAAGTATTCATGTCCAGCACTAGCAGTATTAGGTACATAAACATAGGCTACTTGTCCGTTAGTCGCTTTGTCTACTTTTTTAATATTAGTTTCAATCCACTCTCTGTTTCTTAAAGAGCGTTCATCCCTTACAGGAGTTACTTTTACAGTACGGGCATTTGAACCGTTGGCATTTGAACTCACTTTAAGTGTGGTAATTTTACCAGCTGTATTTTCAAAAAAGCTATAAAAATTATCCTCAGCGCTTACATTTTTACCATTCACCTCGATAATATAATCACCAACATTTACATTAACTCCAGGCTCTGTTAACGGTGAGCGCATGTTTGGATTCCAATTTAAACCACCATATATTTTTTTAATACGATAACGGTTGTTGCTTGTTTCGTAATCGGCACCTAACAAACCACCATTAATCCTTTTTGGATTATTTAAGCGATCCCCTCTACCTTGAAAACGATGATGACCGACAGCTAATTCGCTAAACATCCAGCCCATCATTCTATATAAATCGCTTCTACATGCAACATGAGGTAAAAAAACTTCATATTTAGTTTTCATGGCATTCCAATCTACACCGTGCATTCCCGGATCGTAGAAATAATCGCGATTAACTCTCCAGGCTTCATTAAAGATATTTTTCCATTCTGCAACAGGATCGATCTTTACTTGTACGTTAGAGATGTTGATTAATCCATCTTTAGGTTTTTTACCAGTATCGGTTATTCCTGATTTACCATTAACAACATACAACATTTTGTCTCCTTTGGCAGCGATTTCATAATAATCTGCTGGCATGATATTTTTGTCTTCTCTTTCTTTTAAATCGTATTTATGCAAGGTTGTCTTATTGGCATTTGGTGTTCTTGATAAGTAGAATAACTGTCCTTCTTTTGCAATACCTAAATCTCGATAAATACCAGAGGAAATAGGAAGATCTACAATTCTATTTTGAATACCGTCCCAGTCGATTTTAAGAGGTGCTTTCTTTTCTTTTTTATCTTTCTTTTTCCCTTTGTCCTTCTCCTTTTCTTTCTCCTTATCGTCTTCAGATGTATCTTCTTTGATTTCTTCAACATCATTTTCCTTAGCAAAAGGAGATAATGTTTCTTTTTGAAGGGTTACCAAATAAATAGAATTGCTTAATTCCATGTCTTGATTAGATTGATCGAACCAGTTCACCACAGGACCAGCATCAGTAGAAGCAATCATATAAAGATATTTTCCGCTAGGATCAAAAACAGGGTTAGTTACATTCGATAAACCATCAGAAAGCGTGTAGGACTTATTTTCTGGAAGTGAATATAAGTGTACTTGCTCAAAATTGGTTTCTGTAATCGTGGTGTAAGCTATCCAATTGGAATCTGCAGACCAGTCACCAAAAAGTTCTCTAAAAACTCCAGGCGTGTATAAGGCATCCGTAGCAATTTTATTAATACTACCAGAGGCGACATCAAGCATATACAAGGTTCTGGAATTATCGACAAACGCTATTTTATTGTTGTCTGGCGACCAATGCATAAAAGCATAAAAGCCATGACCTGTTAGTGCTATTTTTTTCGTATTTCCGTCGGTAACATTTTGAATATGTAACGCATACTCGCCAGAAGCATCTGAAAAATAAGCGATATGTTTTCCATTTGGAGACCATGCCGGGAATTTTTCATGTACGCCCGGTGTGTTGGTAATATTTCTTGGGTCGCCTTTTTTTGCTGGAATGGTAATGATATCACCTCTAAAATCTGAAACAACACGCACACCGGATGGTGAAATAGAACCACTTCTTATGTAATAATTCCCAGATACGTAGCGTGGTCTTAATTCTAATAAATCGGTAGAAATATTAACAGTGAGTTTAGTTACTTGCCCAGATGCTATATTATAAGCATGTAAGTAACCTGCTTGTTCAAATATGACATCATTTTTACTGGCAGATAAATTATTAACAGGGAAATCCTTAAATTGGGTTAATTGCGTGATTGATTTTGTATTTACATTATAACTATACAGATTAAACTCGCCATCTCTATCACTTCTAAAATACACATGATCTCCAGACCATTGTGGTTTAGAATCATTACAACCTCCAGTTGGTTTAGAAATTTCGTCTACTTTATGAGATTTAGTGTCATAAACCCATATGCGGGAAATCATTCCACCACGGTAGTGTTTCCATTGGTTAAAAGCGTCGTAAAGCGGGGTATAGGCTATATGGTTTTCGTTATCGGAATATGTAGCCCAAAATCCATTAGGAATTTCTAATTGCGTTACAGCACCACCATTAGTAGATATGTTAAAAAGCTTAAAGTGTCTGTTGGTATGACTATGTCGTTGCGATGCAAATAATACTTTGGAACCATCGGCAGAGAAATCACGAACCAAGTCAACATAAGGATGCCATGTAAGTCGTTTGGGAATTCCTCCGGAAACGGGTACGATGAAAACATCGGTATTACCATCATACTGAGCATTAAATGCGATTTTAGTACCGTCTGGTGAAAATATAGGGGTAGATTCAATACCTTCATCAATAGTAAGTCGTTTAGGGTTTGAACCATCTTTATTGGCTACCCATAAATCTTCGGCATAAATAAAAGCAATGTGTGTATCACTTATAGCCGGTTGAGATAATAAACGGGTGCCTTGAGCATAACCACTTATGGGTGAAAACAAGGTTATGCATAATATTAGGTGTAGAATTGATGAGATTTTGATTGATGATTTCATTGTGTTTGAGTGTTTTAATAATTGTATTAATAAATATTTTATTAGGATATTAATATAAACCTACTTTACCTTTTACTGATTCGAATAGTTTTTTGGAATCGAAACCAACCCCATCTTTAAAGACCGTTTCCATATGTCTAATATTTTTTATATCAGATTCTAAATCTGCATTTATTAGAATAAGATCTGCAATTTTACCAGCTTCAACAGTACCTATACTATCCTCTTGTTCAAGAAATTTTGCACCATTAAGGGTACAGATTTTTATGGCCTCTGTGATAGAAAAACCTCCTTCAACTAAAATTTCAATAGTACGTTGGTTTGCATAACCTGCAACTGTTCGTCCGGCACCTGTAGGATCTGTTCCCGCAACAAGTTTACCGCCCTTTTCGTAAAAACGTTTTAACCAAATTAGGTTTTTGTTAAACCTGTGTAAATGCAATGAATCTCTATTAATCGATCTGTCATAAATCCCCTTAACATCTTTAAGAACTTGAGGTGCTACAGCATCTTCGCCACCTCCAGGGATTAATTCGCGGTCTGTCCATGGTTCAAAAACATTTGGAGTTGTTGTTATGGTTGTACCGTTTTTAATTAATAAATCTATAAGAGCGTTTATTTTAGGACTATCCACAGGCTCGTTTGTTAAAGACTCTCTGGATTGGAAAGGGTCGCATATGTCAGATTCTTTGTTTTCATCAAAATCTGAAGCAGTCATAAAACCATGCTCTAAGTTATCTATGCCTAAGTTTGAAGCTTCCTCGTATGTTACAGAACACAAATGCCCTGTTACTTTTAGTCCGCGTTTATGAGCTTCTTCTATACAAACCTTCATGTCTTCTTTAGTAATGTTATTGTATAGTTTAAATGATGTTATACCTCTATCTGCCCAAAAGTTTACAATTTCTGATACTTCCTTAGAGCTTTTAATAAAACCCAATTCGGCAATTGGAGGCCCTTCTCTTTCTATAAAAGGACTTGTTACGTCCATTTTTGGACCAGTCATTTTGCCTTCCAGAATCCATCTTTTTACATTTAAATCGGCCTGAGGTTGAATGCTCCCTGCTGTACGCATGGTAGTAACACCACCGGCTAAATAAAGTCTTGGGAAAGTAAACGTCATTTGCCCCACGCTAAACCAGTTTTCAAAGAATTTAGTATAAAATAGATGTTCGTGTAACATGACCAGACCTGGAATAACTGTTTTTCCGGAACCATCAATGGTTACAGCATTCGACGGTACTTTTATTTTCTTAGTATCTCCGATACTTTTTATTTTATTATTTTCAATGATAATAGTCTGATCATTTTTTATACTGTTTCCTGTACCATCAATTATTTTTACATTAGTAATAGCAACGATATTTGTGTCTACAACGATGAAATTTTTGACTTGAGACGTGAAATTTTGTGCACTGATCTGAAAGGTAATCAGTAATAATAATGTTAAAAATATTGATTTCATAATATTTGAGTTGGTCTAGTGTTGAAATTAATTTAATATTTAAGTTAATTTAGTATAAAAACCTATTTAAGGTCCTTATTTAGTCTTCTAAATATACTATAAATAATAGTCAAAACTACTATAAAAGACCCCGTCACAACGATTTCTGTAATAGATAAATTAGATAGAAAGTATAAAATAATTATAATTGAAAGTATAGGAACTATAGGGCCGCCCGGAATTTTAAATTCGCCTTCTTTGGGTTTTTGCGATTTACGCAATTTCATAACAGATAAGGCTACACCTAAATAAATAATTAGCATAGCACTACTGGCAATGATGGCCAATTTTTCAAAACTACTTGTTGCAGAGAGAATAAAACCAATGATAGCATAAACGATAATAGCTATATGCGGCGTTTTAAAAGATTTATGAATTTTGGATAAGGCTTTTAATGGAATAACCCTATCTCTAGATAGCGCATACACGACTCTTGGATTATTAAGTATAGCACCGCTTAAAAAACCGAACATAGAAACTACAGCTCCAAAAAATAACAAGGTATACCCAACAGGACCAAAAGCAGCTTTTGCAGCTTCGGCTAGTGGTGCAGCTTTAAAGTTAGGTAACTCGCTACCTAAAATTCCTTGAGATACGGTTTGAATTAAAACATAAACGCACACCACGATTAGAATACTAATAAAAATAGCTCTAGGTACGGTGCGTCTTGGGTTTATAACTTCGCCACCAACAACAAGTCCGGTTTCTGCTCCTTGAAAGGCAAAAAACAGAATTAACGAGGTTTCTCCCAGTTTTTTTATACTTGGCATGGAATCGATATGTAGATTGCTAAACGATACACCTTGCCACCCAACAATTATAAGCACGAGTAAAGGGATTAGTTTAGCAAGGGTATTAAATTTTACTAAGCCTATCCCTTGTTTTAATCCAATAATATTAATGAAGGCCAAACCGAAGAAGATGATGAACAGAAAAGATAATCGCACCCATTCATTTTCAAAGAAAGGATAAGCCGATGCTAAAATGTTTACTAATGCATTTGATACGGCTGCATCTGCAAACAACGTACCGCTTATAGCAAAAATGCCACCTACAAAACCGGCATAATTACCAAAGGCGGTTTTGATATAGGTGTAAGGTCCTCCGGTATTTGTTACTTTACTGCCTGCTTCGGCAAAGCACAGCATAACCAGAGCTATTAAAATACCACAAAAAACATAAGCCAAAATACTGGAAGCTCCCATTTTAGAGGCTATAACAGCAGGCAAGGCAAAAATACCTGCACCTATAATTATGTTCACAATATTGGCGGATAAACCTAAAACACCAACACTTCTTTTTAAACCTTCATCTTTTTTATTCATACTATAAGTAGCTTAACCACCATTTGTCTTTATTGTTAGCTTTGTACACCATGTATTTTTTACAAGGGTAGTAGAGTAGTGCCATAACACCAACCCATACGAGATAAACTATAAATAAAGAATAGCCGTAATTAATAAGTTTTGCATTCATAAAAACATCTGTATCAAGAATCATATGTTTCCAATTACCTCCAAAAATTAAAATTCCAATAATAGCCGATGCATGAATAACAATAATATGCAGGAAGTAGTAAAACAGTGGAACTCGTCCGAAAATTAAAAAGAAATCGGTTATTTTATTTTTAATTTTTTCGATTCCATATAGGAATAATAACGAAGGCCCTATGGTTATTAACAGGTAGGCTAATGATGGAGGATATTTAGTAACACTAAAAAATGATAGTATTGTTTTTGTTGTTGTATTTTGTACGCTCCATGGAACCAAATCACCGTATACATTGATGCCTCTAATGATAAAGAATAGTGCTGTAGACGCTAATCCCAAGCGTAGGAGCCATTTTTTTCTAATGGTAATATCGAATCCGTTTTTAAAAAGTGTACCCAGGCAGTACCCCAATGTTATTAACCCGAACCAAGGAATAATAGGATAGGCAAACGCATACATTTTATCCCCTATTGGAATAAAAAATTGGGATTGATGCAATATATACCAAACAATAGATTTAAAGCTTGTACCCTGCATCACAATGCCATCCAGCATGTTATGACCAGCAACCAGTATGAACCCAATTACTAATAGTATTCTTATGGGGAAAAAGATGATAAATGATAGCAGTATCATACACAAACCAATGGCCCAAATAACTTGCAGGATAATAACACTATAAGTAATATCAAACTTCCAAACAAAATTGTTAACTACAAATGCCAGAAAAATGAGCCAAAAACCTCTGGTAATTAGAAATTTGAAGAGTTGATGTTTTGTTTTTTTACTTCCATATAAAAATGCAGAAGTGCCTGCTAAAAAAATAAAAACTGGAGCGCAATAATGTGTTATAAAACGTGTAAAGAATAAGAAAGGTGTTGTTGTTTCCAGATTTGTAGGATCACTAAAAAAAGCCCCATAATGGAAGTAATCTCTAACATGATCTAACGCCATAATCACCATAACGAGACCTCTTAAGATATCTATGGATTCAATTCGAGTTGATTTTACCTGAGTCAATCTTTACATTTTAGGATTAAATGCTGTTAAAGTAGGGGAAATTAAAGCATGTCATGCTAGTAAATTTATTACATAAAAAAATAGCCAACAAAAATGCTGGCTATTTTAACACTATTTTTAATGTATAATGCTTATTTCTTTTATTAAGATAAGACCTGTCAGGTTTTAAAAACCTGATAGGTCTAGAGAAGTCGCTTCTGCTTTTTCTTAAAATTAATTTTATGTAGTATTTATTTTGCTAAGGCAGTTTCCTTTTTGTCAGCAAAATCTACTTCAACCTGGTTTTTAATAATGTCATCAAAGGTTTCCCTTTTTCTAATTAAATGGGCTTTTTTCTTGTACCATAACACCTCAGCCGGTCTATACCTTGAATTATAGTTACTTGCCATGGAGAAGCAATAAGCTCCCGCATTTTTAAAGCACAATATATCGCCGTCATTAATTTCATTAATACGTCTGTTGTTTCCAAAGGTGTCTGTTTCGCAAATATACCCTACAACAGTGTAAAAACGTTCACGTCCTTTAGGGTTAGATATATTTACAATATCGTGGTGAGACCCATAAAACATCGGTCTGACAAGGTGATTAAAACCAGAATCTACCTGAGCAAAAACTGTTGATGTTGTTTGCTTTACTGCATTTACTTTAGCTAAAAAGTATCCCGATTCGCTCACTAAAAACTTACCAGGTTCGAAAGCCAGGGTTAAATCTTTACCGTAGTTTTTGCAGAATTCATTAAATCTAGCCGTAAGCTTTTTACCAAATTCTTCAATATTAGTTTCAATATCACCTTGTTTGTAAGGTACTTTGAATCCAGAACCGAAATCAATAAAATCTAAATTCTTGAATTGTTTTGCGGTTTCAAACAGTATTTCACTAGCATATAGAAACACCTCAATATCTAAAATATCACTACCTGTATGCATGTGAATACCGTTGATAGTCATTTTAGTATTTTCTACAATACGTAATATATGTGGTATTTGATGGATTGAAATTCCAAATTTAGAATCGATGTGTCCAACCGAAATATTGCTGTTACCACCAGCCATTACATGCGGATTAATACGGATGCATACCGGTGTTTTTGGATGTTTTGTTCCAAACTGCTCTAATATTGAAAGGTTATCAATATTAATTTTAACGCCTAGTTTAGCTGCTTCCTCAATCTCTTCTAAAGCTACGCCATTAGGTGTGAAAATAATTTGCTCTGGTAAAAAACCAGCAGCTAAACCGAGTTGCACTTCTTGTATAGATACGGTATCTATCCCAGATCCTAATGTATTTAAAAACTTTAATATAGATATGTTCGATAGTGCCTTAACCGCATAGTTAATTTTAAGCTTTTTAACATTTTTAAAAGCATTCGTAAGTCTTTTGTACTGACTTTCAATTTTCTCTGCATCGTATACATAAAGGGGGCTCCCGAAATCTTGTGCTATTTTAAGCAATTGATTTTCTAACATAATTCTATAATTTTTTTCAAAGATATTTTATTCGCATAAATAAAATAAGAAATAATTAAAAAATTGTACAAATTAAACAAATTGTTAATTATTTAACTTTTAATTTTGTTGTAATGTAATGTGAAAAAGTTTTCATAATTAAATATTAGCGTAAGTAATTGCTATTATTTACTTTTGCTTTTCTTAAACGATAAAGCGAATTATGAACTTACACGAATATCAAGGCAAAGAAATATTAAGTAGTTTTGGGGTACGCATACAACGAGGTATAGTAGCTCAAAATGCTAATGAAGCAGTAGCAGCTGCTAAACAATTAACAAGCGAAACCGGAACAAGTTGGCACGTTATTAAGGCACAAGTTCATGCCGGAGGGCGTGGTAAAGGCGGTGGTGTAAAGCTGGCAAAAAACTTGCAAGAGGTTGAAGAAATTGCAGGACAAATTATTGGAATGGATTTGGTTACACCTCAAACATCTGCTGCTGGTAAACGCGTACATCAGGTTTTAGTTGCCGAGGATGTTTATTATCCTGGCGAAAGTGAAACGGATGAGTTTTACATGTCTGTATTATTAAATAGAGGAACTGGACGTAATATGATTATGTATTCTACCGAAGGTGGTATGGATATAGAAACTGTGGCAGAAGAAACACCACATTTAATATTTACGGAAGAGATTGATCCTGCTGTAGGTTTATTACCATTTCAAGCCAGACGCGTAGCGTTTAATCTTGGATTATCGGGATTGGCATTTAAAGAGATGACAAAATTTGTTTCGGCACTATATAAGGCTTATGTAGAATCTGATTCTTCTTTATTTGAGATCAATCCAGTTTTAAAGACTAGTGATAATAAGATCATGGCTGTTGATGCCAAAGTAACGATAGATGATAATGCACTTTACAGACACAAGAACTATATCGATTTACGTGATGTTCGTGAAGAAAGTGCTATTGAAGTTGAAGCCGGAGAACTTGGTTTAAATTATGTAGACTTAGATGGTAATGTTGGATGTATGGTAAATGGAGCTGGATTGGCTATGGCTACTATGGATTTAATAAAACAAGCAGGAGGAGAGCCAGCTAACTTCTTAGATGTTGGTGGTACTGCTGATGCTGCTAGAGTAGAAGCTGCTTTTAAGATTATATTAAAAGATCCTGCAGTGAAAGCCATTTTAATAAACATATTTGGAGGTATAGTACGTTGCGACCGTGTAGCACAAGGTGTTATTGATGCCTATAAAAATATGGGAACTATAAATGTACCTATTATTGTACGTTTACAAGGAACCAATGCAGACATCGCTAAGGATTTAATTGATAATTCTGGTTTAGATGTTTTGAGTGCTACCGAGTTCCAGGAAGCTGCGGATAAAGTACAGCAAGTTTTAGCTTAGTACCTTTTATAACAGTAACAGGTTTTACAAGATAAATTTAAATCTCCAAGAGTTTTGCTCTTGGAGATTTTTTGTTTTATAAGGTTTCATTTTAGTTGTTCGTCAAAGAGCTTTTTTAAGGAACTATTTTGTTTGAATATTAAATATCTTATTATCAGAGTTTAACATGTTTTAGTTTAACAAAAATCCCTCTGAGGCAAATTCATTTCCATTATAGATAATTTTAATCATACATCTTTGTATCAAGTTAATGAACAATAGATTATATGGCTACAAAGATTTATAATAAACGTAAAGGTGTTTTATTAGAGGTTATTTGTTATCTGTATGTCTTCTTGTTTGTCTATGCGGCAACGAGTAAACTATTGGTTTTTGATGAATTTAAAATCCAGATAGGGCAATCCCATATGTTAACGCTTTTTACTGACGTTGTTGCCTGGGGCATACCATTTTTGGAAATCCTAATTGCTTTATTACTTATTATTCCACGATTTAGATTATTAGGGATGTATGCATCCTTTTGTCTTATGGTTATGTTTACCACCTATATTGCTGTTATTTTAAATTTTAGCGATGATATACCATGCTCTTGTGGTGGTGTAATTGAAAAACTTGGCTGGACAGAGCATTTAATCTTTAATGCCGTTTTTGTTATTTTGGCCTTTATTGGAATCATTATACTATACGACCAGAAGAAAAGGATAAATACACCTAAGCATACCAAAAAGAAACTTTATAGGTCACTCTTAATATATACTATAAGTAGTGCTGGTTTTATAATACTCTTGTTCGTTTTTACAAAAACAGAACTAGAGCGGGATACGAGTTTTAAACGGGGTTTTCTTTATTATCCTCCTAAGAAAATACACGAGTTGGATTTGGAGTATAACGGTCATTATTTTGCTGGAGCTGCAGACGGACAGATCTATTTAGGATATCCAAGATCACCATTATATCTTAAGGTTTTGGACACTACACTTCAAAATGTACAGGACCTTCATTTAAAAATGGATAAGGATAGCTTACCTATGCGTTCGCCACAGGTACGGGTAATACCGCCTTATTTCTTTTTAATGGATGGAACCATTCCTTATGTGCTTAGAGGAAATACTAAGGATTGGAAAGCACATGCCGTAATGGAAGAGCCCCTTTATTTTACTAATGCTGAACCGATAGATTCGGTAACTTTAGCTATACGATCCATAAGCAGTAAAACGAACGAGTTTGCTTTGGGTACTATAAAGCTTTCAGATTCGTCTAAAATGACCCTGTCTCATAACCTTTTGAAAAAACAGGTTGATGGTGTTTTTGATGTTGATGGTATGTTGCAATATAATAAACAGCAAGAGCAATTGATTTATACTTATCGATACCGTAATCAATATATTGTTGCTAACGACAGTTTGCAGCTGGAGTTGCTCGGAAAGACCATAGACACGATTAGCCAAGCGCAGATTGAAGTTGGAACCATTGCGTCCAAAAATCAGCAAAAGTTGTCGGCACCGGCTGTTAGCGTTAACAAGTTAAGTACTACTTTCGGAAAGTACCTTTTTATTAATTCTGAACGATTGGGAAGTAAAGAGTCTGAAGTAGTATGGAAAAAATCTTCTGTTATTGATGTTTATGATATGGAAAAAAACAGTTATCAATTTAGTTTTTATGTTGATGATATCGAGGGAAAGAAGTTAAAAGCCATTAGAGTACTTAATGATAAGTTTTTTGGGTTAATAGGTAATCATATTGTTGTTTATCAATTAGGGGATCGTTTTAAATATATTACTCCAGATACTACTGCGACTCAAAGCTCCGAACAAGAACATTTGGAAGCAAAGTAATAATAGGCCACAAATTCACTAATAATAGTTTATAGACTCTTACCTTAGGACATCTTTTAATTTTATATTATTTAGATTCTTCGGTCGTACCTGCCTGCCGGCAGGCAGGCCTCTGAATGACAAGGTGGTTTCTGTTTAGCCTAAAGGGGAGGAATCTCATGAGAAGGTTTTTGTTTATTCATTACACTTTATATCAAATATAGAGCATTGTGTACTATAAGTTTTAAGGAGCTTGTCGTGAATACATAAATTTTCTATTTATGGAAAAGTTTGGTAAACCCAATTCCTTTATTCAAACATACAGACCTTGATTATCAGTTTTTAATAGGTCGAACTTGATGTTTGTTAAATTTTAAATGCTTGATAATTAATGTTTCATAAAATTGATTCTTACGATATTAACTTATGTTGATGTTATTTCTTACGGAATTTATTAAATCCTTTTGATGTAATTATTTATCCATTTAAGATAATTTTTATGGCACATCTTTGTATCGATAGTAAACAACTATTATTTATTATGTTCATATGTATGTACATAAAAATAGATTCTCAAACTGTAATTAATGCCCTGTCAGTTTTCAATGAATTTAAGACCAGTATAAAACATTTTTTTGTTTTTGCTGTCTCTTATTCAGGTATAATATATTGGACGCTAACCTAAATCTTAAACGCATTATTTTATTAATTACTATAACACCCAAACCCAAGACTTAACCAAAATCTAAAAATACAAAATACTGGTGCACCAGTAAACCGTACTATAGTCAGGGATAAGACTGAAAACCTGTAAAAGAGTAGGTCATTAATTTTAAATACTTATGTTATGAAATCAAATTTTTTAAAAACCACATTACCAGTTTTGGTTTTAATTTTAGCGATCACAGTGTCGTTTGCTTTTAGTCCTGCTGAAAAAAGCATGGATCAAGAACCAGTATCATGGTTACATGTGGAAGGTACCTGTTATAAAATTCCTTATGCGCCAGATTGTCAACTGGAAGGAGAGGAGATTTGTAGTGCTATTTCCCCAAATGGTTCTATGAATTTTTACGCAGATAGTAACTGCACCGTTCTATTGTATAGAACAAAGTAGTAATTTTTAAGTTTGTTTAAGGAGAGGCACCCTTTTTGGGTGCCTTTTTTGTTATATGTCTTATTATCCATTTTTAAATACAAATAGTCTGCAAAGAACTAAAAGTTCTCAAATAGTTGGATTTGAATCTAATTGTTATGTTTTTTTGGGGTTTCCTTTTTTTCTCCTTTTTTAGGCATAGGCCCTCGTAAGTGAATTACAAGTCCATTTAAAAAATTGCGTAAAATTTGATCCCCACATTCCATATATTTAGGATGGTCTTCTCTTCTAAAAAATGCTCCCAGTTCACTTTTGGATATTCTGAAGTCTACCAGACTCAAAATTTTTACAATATCATCATCACGAAGTTTTAAAGCAACACGTAATTTTTTTAGAATATCATTGTTTGTCATATTACATAAAATGTTTCAATTAGTTAGGAGGTATGTGGCTTTCTAGCGTTTTTAGGCTTTTGCAAAGATACTTTAAATATCGGTTTTTACTGATTCTTTATTGTTTTGTTGTAATAATCTGTAAAACAGTGTTTTACGTTGTGTTTTTTAAATAAAACTTGAAATGCTAAAATGATGAAATGCAATTTTATTAGACGAATAAATGGCCCCTATTGATGAAATAAATAAAAGTTACGACCAAATACCCTCTGTTTTTCGATAAGTGACATTATATGCTCGATTATTAAATGACTGTTGTGCTTACCTTTATACTATAATTAATTAATCCCGAAGACATGGTTAATAGAGTAGAAAAATTAAGTCTTTTGTCTGAAATGATAGCATTCGCAAAGTATGATAAAGAGATAAAAAGTATTGAGTATAATTTTTTATTAGGCGTTGCCAAGCAACTTGATATAGCGCGAGAAGATTTTGACTATTTAATAGAGCATCCTGTTACTTATACGCATTTAAAATCGCATAGCGAGCGTATTGTACAGTTTCATAGATTGGTCTTATTAATGAATATAGATCAGGAAAGTGATAATAAACCATCAGGTGCTATAAAGTTATATAATTTCGGTTTACGTATGGGACTAAGCCATGAGTCCATTACTAAAGTACTATATTTAATGGAAAGTTTTCCAAATAAAATAGTACCACCAGATGTGTTGATTGATATCTTTAAAACACAGTATAATTAATAAATAATCTGCTAAGTTTTTTATTAAAATGTGTTTTTTATTTGCAACCTCTTTATAAGTGGTTGTGGGAAAGCTAAAAGTTTAAACTTTTAGCTTTTCTAATTTACCTTGGTAGCTTTTAATTTCGTCACGAAGTTTTGCTGCCACAATAAAGTCTAAAGCTTTAGCAGCTTCTTCCATTAATTTGCGCTTTTCCCGAATTTTCTTTTCTAATTCTGGTTTTGTTAAATACTCACTTTCTGGTTCTGCCGCTTTTAAAGCTTCCAGTTCATAACTGTATGTGCTTACCGAGTTTTTAGATAAAGCATTATCTAAACTTTTATTAAGCGCTTTTGGCGTTACATTATTTTTGGTGTTATATGCAATTTGTTTTTCACGTCTGTAATTTGTTTCATCAATAGTTTTTTGCATACTATTGGTAACTTTGTCTGCATACATAATGGCCTTACCATTTAAATTTCTTGCTGCTCTACCTACAGTTTGTGTGAGTGAACGTGTAGAACGCAAGAAGCCTTCTTTATCGGCATCTAAAATGGCCACCAGGGATACTTCCGGTAAATCCAACCCTTCTCTTAAAAGATTCACACCCACTAAAACATCAAACAAGCCTTTTCGTAAATCCTGCATAATTTCAACACGTTCCAAGGTATCTACATCGCTATGGATATAACGGCAACGTACCTGTATTCGGTCTAAATATTTAGTCAGCTCTTCAGCCATACGCTTTGTGAGCGTGGTAACCAATGTACGTTCGTCTTTTTCAATTCTTAACTGTATTTCTTCTATTAAATCATCAATTTGATTTAAGCTAGGTCGTATTTCTATAATAGGATCTAATAATCCTGTTGGACGTATGACCTGTTCGATATAAACGCCGTCTGTTTTTTGAAGTTCATAATCGGCAGGTGTGGCACTTACATAGATTACCTGATTTTGAATGGCTTCAAATTCTTCAAATTTTAATGGACGGTTATCCATAGCAGCAGGAAGTCTAAAACCATATTCAACCAGATTTTCCTTTCTGCTTCTATCACCGCCATACATAGCATGTACTTGGGAGATGGTAACATGACTTTCGTCTACTACCATTAAATAATCATCTGGGAAGTAATCCAATAAACAGAATGGACGGGTGCCGGGCTGTCTGCCATCCAGATAACGCGAATAGTTTTCTATACCAGAGCAATACCCCAATTCCCGAATCATCTCTAAATCGAATTCCGTACGTTCTTTAAGACGTTTTGCTTCTAAATGTTTGCCTATTTCTTTAAAGTAATCATGTTGCTTGACTAAGTCGTCCTGAATACTCTTAATAGCATTTTGTAGAACGTCTGGTGAGGTAACAAACATGTTTGCTGGATAGATATTAAGTTGATCGTATTTCTCGATGACCTCATTGGTCTGGACGTTAAAAGATTCTATATCCTCAATTTCATCTCCAAAAAAATGGATTCTAAAGGCATCATCTGCATAACTTGGAAAAATATCTACTGTATCACCTTTTATTCTAAAGTTTCCATGTTTAAACTCGTCCTCCGTTCTAGAGTACAAGCTTTGTACTAATTGATGCAATAGTTTGGTCCTTGAAATCACTTGATCCCGCTTTATCGAAACCACATTCTTTTGAAATTCAATAGGGTTTCCTATACCATAAATGCATGAAACCGATGCGATTACCAAAACATCACGACGACCGGAAAGTAAGGAAGACGTGGCGCTTAAACGCATTTTTTCAATTTCATCATTAATAGAGAGATCTTTTTCTATGTATACGCCAGAAACTGGAATGTAGGCTTCTGGTTGGTAGTAATCGTAATAAGACACGAAATACTCCACAGCATTGTTTGGGAAAAACTGCTTAAACTCGGAGTATAACTGAGCTGCCAATGTTTTGTTATGTGCCAAAACGAGTGTTGGACGTTGTACTTCTTGAATAACATTGGCTACTGTAAAGGTTTTACCAGAACCTGTTACACCAAGTAATGTTTGGTATTTTTCGTTAGAGTCAACACCTTCTACTAGTTGCTTTATGGCTTGTGGCTGGTCTCCTGTAGGACTAAATTCGGATTCAATTTTAAACTGCATTTTACAAAATTAAGCAAAATAACGATGCTATCGCTTTAATGTAAAATGTCCTGAAAATTGTCTGCCATCTTGTAGGAAAACTTTAAACCAATAATCATCTGTAGGTAATGGTTGGCCGTTAAAAGTTCCGTCCCATCCATCAGATTGAACAGTAAGTTGCTTTAATAGCTTGCCATATCTATCGTAAATTATAATAACGCTGTTGGGTTGAAATGAGTTATTGAGACCTTTAATTTTCCAGTAATCATTAATGCTATCTCCGTTAGGTGTGAAATATTTAGCATGTCCTATAACAGAAATTGGTAGTGTAGCAAACCCACAAATGGCGTCGTTTACATAAATGGTATAAAACCCTGGTTTTACATTATTGAAAACAGGATCATCTTGATATACTATAAAAGATGAACCTTCTTCTCTTAAAGCGTATTCGTAATTACCTAGGCCAAGGTTTGTTGTATCTATAGTAATCGTATTGTTATCAGATAGGTCTGCAATAGTGACATCGTCTTGGGTTATGGTTGCTTTTTCTGAAGCTTTAACATCAACATGCAACGTTCTGGAACAGCCGGTACCATCTGTTTTAGTTAAGGTAACCGAGTAAATACCCGGATTGGAAGTCGTCAAGGTGGGGTCGTTAGAAAGTATTGTACCGTCTTGATACACCCACTCATAGGTAAATGTTTCTGTAATATATGCTTCAATAGGATCTAAAATTACAGTAAAGTTTGGATCGGAAGTACATACTATTTCTTCTGGAGCAATGGTGAATTCTGGTAAAGGGTTTACTATGAGTTCAATATTTGTAGTTGCTGTACAAGATGTATTGGCAGGGTTTACCACCTCTACTGTTATGGTCTGACTTTCTGAAATTAATGGGTTTGGTAACGATGTACTGTTTGTAACCAAGTTTCCGTTTTCGTCAATGTAATCGAAATAAATTTCCATGCCCGATTGAGTTCCCAGAATCGTACTGCTAAATGTTGTTGTGATGAATGGATATGTGCCATCATCGTCAATATCGCCCGCATCGCCATCGCATACTGTTAGTGGCGGTATTGGGTTTGCGATTGGTTGTTCATCTATTTTAAACTCTATGGTTGTTTCATCATAGCATGGCCCATCAGGAGCCGAAGTATTGTTATTAGTAACTCGAACTGTAATGGTTTGAGAACTTGATAGGAATGTGTTTGGAAATGGACTTGAAATTGGAGTGCTATTATAATCTGTTAATTGATTTCCTAAGGCATCAAAGTAAGATACAGAAACATCGGTTGGGCTTTGGCCGTTTAAAACATCTGCTTCTAAATTAGCCGTATTAAAAAGAAATCCGTTACTCGAGTCGGTATCATTATCACATTCAATAAAAGGCGCTAATGTGTTAGCTACAGGTAAAGCTTCAACATTTAACAGGATGTGGGCACCTAAGGCTAAACAATCGTTAGCTATATCGCTATCAATTCTCACATATATAAACTGAGATCCCGGATATCCTATATTTCTGTAATTTGAAATATTTGTAATTTCATTAATTTCTGCTAATGCATCGGCTTCATTTCTATAATACTTTGGAGGTAAAGGGTTTTGACCAGATGGAACAGCAAATGTTATATTACTAAAATCGAATGTTGCAATGCCATCTCTATTATCATTATTTGCATTATCGAGACCATTTATATCCAGAAAATCATCACATTGATTGAATGTAACTAAAAACGTAGATGGAATTACTGTAGTTGATACATTTAGTTGAATTTCTGAAATTTGTGCGCATCCAAAAGATGATTCTACACGAGCCCAAATGGTATCTGAACTCACAAATCTATTAATAAATGTTGTTGGATCACTAATGTAGTCAGGGCTGGTGGTATCTCCTAAAATTGCTGCTGCCTGTGTTAAAAAATAGGTAAATGTTTCATTAGCCGCATTCGAAGAAATCTCATTATTAGCTTCTGTTAGATTAAAAGGACTATAACCGAGTGTTGTAGGATCGTTATCATCACATTGTATTAGTGTTACAGGAGAGTTTACGATGGGTAATGGGTTAACGGTTAATTCGATGTCGTTAGAATATAAACCACAGCTATTACCAGCTCTATTTAAGAATGCCCGATATCTGTAAGTGTTTAAAGAAAGTGGTGTGGATGTTATGTTTAAATTATTGGTTTGAGAACCGCTATATAAAGCATTATCTGTAATGGTGTTCCAGGTAACGCCGTCGGTACTCACTTCCCATTGAATGGTATCAATACTTGATATGGTTATGGATATTGTTGTATTTGAAGCTTCGCAAACCGTTGTGTCTACAGGTTGTGTTGTAACAGATATGGGGGCAAAATTTAAATAGTTGCTAATCGGAATGGTATAGCCATCAGTAGCATTTGTAACTAGCCCGACAGCATTAGTTGTAACAAGATTATTTCCTAACAAATTATCTCCATTGGCATCAGAAAAGCCTGCTTCTATAACATCACTGCAGGTATCTCCATCACTATCTAAATCGCGATATGTCAATATGGAGTCATTATCTAAATCATTAGGCGTATAACCAATTAGATTACTGTCTGGAGCGGTTTCAGCTGCATCTGCCCAACCATTTGTACCGTAATTAGGACCATCTTCAATACCATCTAAATTTGTATCAGACAATGTGCCTAATTGTCCGGATTCTATTAAATCATAAATACCATCATTATCACTATCTAAATCATAAAAATCGAAAACACCATCATTATCAGTATCTAAAGGTAATGTGTTGATATTAAAAATGTCGTCTAATCCATTTGTATCAATATCAATGTTTGATAAGGTTACTAAACTACCACTATTTTCAACAATATCCGGAAGACCGTCATTATCACTGTCTAAATCCAGTTCATCTTTAACACCGTCCAGATCGGTGTCTTTTTTATAACAAGTAAGGGATATGATGCCATTATTAAAAGTAGAAGCTGTGGTTGTGTTTTTTAGTTTGTGAATAAAGGAAAAACCGTCTACTTGATTGGCGAAAAATTGATATGGTGTATTTCCAAATGGAGAAGGATTAATTTTAAAGTGAATTTCTGATCCTGAAATTTGGGTGACACCGGTTTCAAAAATACCATCAAAGTTAGAATCAACCAGCAAGCGATTATTGGGATCAATTAGGGTAATGTTTTTATTAACGGGAGAAATTTTTGCGATAAAGTATTCGCCGTTGGTTTGTATATGAGTAATAGCTGTATCTTCCATGAATTTCACATTTACCGATTCTGTAAAAGCCAATGAAAATGTACTTTCTGCATCTGCAGCAGGTTGAACAATACTTGTGAGATTGCCGGCATTTGTGCCTGCTACTGTATTAGTTATATTACCTGAACTATTATTTTGATTGAATGAGGATGAAACTATTGATGTATTAACCGTGTTATCTGAAAAAATAAGTTGGGGTTGATTTGTATTAGCGATATTTACTGTAACATGACCTCTTGATTCTGTACAATTAAGTATTCCGTCGTTGTCGTTATCAATATCAATATTGTCAATTATACCATCATTGTCTATATCATCTGGACAGATGCTTACTGGTACTTCTGCAGATTCTAATCTTTCTAAAGTACAAGTAATAACACCTATTAGTTTGTATTTTCCTGGTACGGTTGGTGTTAAAGTAGGTGTGGTTACAGACAGGTTTACAAATCCTGTTCCATCGTCAAACCACCATTCGAAACTATCGAAGTTTTGAGTGTTGGCAGCTTCTAATGTAATATTTGGTATGCAATTTCCTAATGTGGCAAATTGTGCGTTAAAATTAATTTCTGGTGCAGATGGAAATCCGGAATAGAAACTTCCCGATGTGGCTGCGCCATTAAAATTGAAATAGGCACAGTAGAGTTCGTCGCTACTTTCTACAGATATATTTCCCGAAAGACCAGTAACTTTATAGGTTATATAATCTGTTTTACCGCTAACCGGGTTGGGGCCAATTGTAGAGAAATTGGTTATGGGTGTATTGTTAATGGTTACGGTAGCTCCGAGTTTTGTGACAATAGTTATACCTCCTACGTACGTGGTATTTCCAATGTCTTCAATGTTGGCTATGTTGTCTAAATTACCTCGTGCTTCGCAGCTTAGCGGAGGAACAAAAAACATGCCTTGATTGGCTTCGCTACTGGTAGCTCCTACACCTTGATAGGCAAAGACGGGTAAGGAGGTTTCTACATACATATTGCCATTGGTGTAATTATTTCCTTCTATTAAATAATAATCGCCTGCATTTATTGTCGCTATGGGTGCGTTGCCATTTATACTTATCGTGGTGTTATCTGTATGGGCTACAATTAAAATATTCTCCCAATTATTATCGCCATCTCCTTTTACAAAAATATATTCGGTACCTACTTTGTCCAGGCCTACTATTTGGTCTAAGCCATAATCTCGCGATCCACCGTTATGGAAACTTCCGTTGGCAGACCCGCAGTTAACTACAATAGGTTTATCGGAATTTACTAAACAGCCTATTAATCCGTCGCGATTAATCACAGAACTGCTACTATTTGTTGCTACAGTATAGCTTTCTCCTTTGTTTAAAGTGGTATTTATTGGTGTTGTTCCTGAGTAGTTTTTTATAATGATGCCTGCAGGCAGGTTACTAAAAGTGACTTGTGTATTATCTTCGGTAGCCATAACAGAAACAAAGTTCAAGTAATTATCCTGAGGGTTTTCATTGGTGTAACTACCGACTCTAAAAGTGGTTCCAAGAGCAGAAAGCCCTTTACTTACTAAAGCTCCTGCTTGCGCACCTCCACCAGCATTCATTCTTACAGATACATAAATAGTACTTTCGGCTTCAATAATATAGCCTCTATTGTTTACAACGGTACTCGTTTGCGATGAGGGGATAAATAGTTGCCCATTTCCTGAGTCTAAAAAGATACGTTGCGGGTTCGTATTAGAAACAATACCGGTTATATAATTGGACGGGGGTTGCCCTACAGGCTTTATAGTGAAAGGTATATCTGTAGTATTAGGGGTAGATAAATAGATATATTGAACTTCTGGATTTGCGTTCCCGAATTCTGCACTGGTTAATGGTGGTATATAGTGTACTTTGCTCAATTGAGCATAATTTTGTGTCGTGATGGTAATGAAGAGTATTAACAATACTTTTTTGTAAAAAACATAAGAATGCATAGGGTAATTGTTAATAGTTTAAATATGAGATGATTACTAAAATATATTATTTTAACTCATTTAGACCTCTTTAATCTAAGAAGGTTTAGTTTTTTAGATAAAATGAACAAAATAGGCTATAGTTTCATACAGAGGTTGAGTAAGTAATCCTACTTTAGACGGATACTTACTTAATTTTTATGAAATTATCGTTTTAATGTAAAATGCCCTTTTAGATTAAAAGTATTTCCTTCTTGAATGACGTCGGCAGTAAACCAATAATCATCTGTTGGCATATTTTCTCCGTTATATGTGCCATCCCAGCCCATTGATGTGTGTGGTAATGTTTTAAGAAGTTTACCATGCCTATTGTAAATATGTACCATGGTACCGGGTAGTAGTTCGACACCAACAATATGCCAGGTATCGTGTATGGTATCGTTGTTTGGTGTGAAAAATTTAGGCACATCGAAAACCATAACGTTTTTGGAAACATCCATACAACCGTTTAAGTCTCTTACGGTAACGGTATGCATGCCGTATGATACATTTTCAAAAACATTGGATGTTTGTGCTTCGCCATCATCTAGGACAAATACATAATCCCCAATTCTGCTTAGGTCAATTTCGACCGTAATACTGTTAGGGTCTCTAAAATCAATAGATGATGTAAATTCTATAGTAGCCGATTCCGATTCTATAACAGAAAAATTGTGGGTATTCGGGCAGTCTCCAGAGATGGTATATGCTCTGGTAACCGTAACCCAATAGTTCCCTACATCGCTAGCATTTTCTAATAATATTTCAGATGTTGTTGCACCTGTAGACCATAAATAGGTATCATCGGGATTTCCTGTTTCTGCACTAATCACCAAAGGTAAATTGTCTGTACACAATGGAACGATATCTCCAATAGGGATTTCTGGTATTGGGTTTATACGTATTGTGAATTGTGTGACAGCGTGGCAACCAGTATTATTGTTTTCTATACGGGCATAAATGGTTTCACCATGTGAAGCCGGGTAGGTAAAGTTATCTATAGCATTGGTTCCTGTTTCGGCATTATCGGGATCGTTATAATACGAAATGGTAAAATCTGATGGGTTTTGAGTGCCTAAAATATTACTGGCAGTTAATGTTGGTAAATCAAATTGATGGAAACCATCATTGGATTTATCATCGCAGGCAACTAAACTGGGTGTAGTATTCGCAATTGGGTTTGGATTAATTTGCAGAACGAACGACGTTATTATGGCACAACCAGTAGTATTATCGGCTACTTTAACAAAAATAGTATGATTGCTTGATGTGTAATTATAGATATTTCCGAGTGGCGGTACATTATTGTCTATGTCTAGCTGTGAATTATGATAAGTAATAGTTACGTTACTGGTATCGTTTACTAGTATATTGTCAATTTGCGATAAATCGTAAGTATTGGTATCATTATCACAAGTAGGAACTGTGCCAAGATTATTAATTGGCGGTGGTCTGTTTATATGTAAATCCAGAGGAATAACACTATAGCATTGTGTATCTGTATTGGTTACTTTAATGTAAATGGTTTTAGTATTTTCATTTGAAGCGAAACTTGTAGTATAATCAGTGCCGTCTGGTATGCCTTTCGAGTTATCTAACGGTGCATCCGGATCAATATCATTAAAATCTTCAAAATAATGGGTTTCAAGATTGATCTTTATACGATCATAAATTTCAAAAATCTCAGAATTAATATTATTTAGGGTATATGTTACGTTTGAATCGTTATTTTCATCACACTCGGTTATAGACATGGCGTTCCCTATATTTGGAGGGGTTAATACACCTATAATTAGTTTTTCAACGATATAACAGGAGGTTGCTACACTTTCAATACGAACATGCAGGGTTTCTTGCTTGTCTGTGTTGGTATAGCTTGTTGGTACAGCGTTTATGCCATCTTCAGCATCTTCTTCTGTTCTATGGAATGTAATAATTAAAGCTTCAGGCGGGGAAGGACCTTCAATTTCTGTGATTTTTTCAGTTAAATCAAAAATTTCAATTTCGTCGTTACTAGCGTCATCACAAATAAAAATAGGATCGGGGAGGTTATATACGGGATCTGCCGATATTTTTAATAAAAACGAATCTGTTGCATAACAATTGGGATCGTCAATATTTTCAACTCTTACATAAATAGTTTCCTCTCCAGATACCGGATAGTCCAGATCTTTAGGAATCTGGTTGGCAATAATACCATTTAAGGCATCCATTTCATCACTAAAATAGTAAACGATTTTATTGGTTTGTCCATCTAAAATTTCACGATCCTTTTCTTCCAGTATAAAATTGGCTGTATTGCTACCTGTTTGGCACACTATAAAGGGATCGATTGTTGGTATGCTGGGTTCGGTATTTACTATAATTTCCAGTTCAACGATATTAAAACAACCAGTGGTAGTCACCTTATTTTCTATTCGTACATAAATAGTTTGAGTGTTCGCATTATATGCATCGAGTTGGTTGTTAGGGATAGCGTTGCTAACATCGCCACCTTCGGCATCTGCACGGGACGTAAAGAAGTTAACATTTACAAGGGTTTCGTCTGCGACTATTTCCGATATTTTGTTTCTTAGGTTTACTACGGAAAAACCATCTGGATTGCCATCGCTGGTATCGCAAATCATTTCTGGTGATGGTGTTGTAGCAGGAGGTGCCGTATTAATTATTATTTTAAATTCATTTACAGTGTAACATGATGTTATGTTATGATCGATACGCGCAAAAATAATATCTTCGTTTGTTATGTCATGAAAATCCGGAAGCTCATTTGTTCTGTTATCTGCGTCGGCTTGGGTTGGAAAATAACTAGCTGTAAAGTTAGGGTTACTACTGGTTACCAGATCACTAAGTGTAGCAAGTTCTACACTCATGGTACCGTCATCGTCAGTATCGCAATAAGGAACACTTTGATTTGGGAAATAGATAATCGGGTTAACCAGTAATGTAATATCATCTACAGCAGTACAGCCAGTAAGAGGGTTTTCTAGTTTTACATATATTACCTTAGGGCTTTCGGCATTAAATGTAGATCCTGATATTGGAGTGCCGTTAACTTTATCTCTTTCTTCTTCTGTTTCAAAAAATGTAATGTTTAGGGGAAACGGTAAATCATTAATTATTTTGCCTTCTAAAGTGGTTAGATTGAATTCAAACGAATCGGTGCTATCTTCATTATTATCGCATTGTGCAAAATCGCCCAAGTCTGTACCTGTTAAAAGTAAATTGTTGTGAAGGTTTAATTCTACAATAGTGGCACAGCCTGTTGTGTTGTCTTCTACTCTTATATAAATAGTCCGCTCTTCTAAGTTTAAGTTTTGGTAGTTTGTAGGATTTGGGATAGGATTTGCACCGTTTTCGGCATCATCGCTACTTTCGTGAAACGTTGTGGTAACATTGGTAACTGTTCCTATGACATCACCAAGAACTTCGGTTAAATCGAAATCAGCGGTTCCGTTCATGTCGCTATCGCAAGCATCTAAATATTGAGCGTCTCTTTTTACATCTGGACTAATATCTAAATTAACTGTTAACACTTCCGAAGCATTAACACAGCCTGTTAACACGTTTATTACACGAACATAAACATCGTATGTAGGTGTAACGCTATTAAGGTATGGTGATGCTATTGGGTTATTACCATTAGCAGCATCTGCTGGACTGGTATGATAGGATACTATTAAATCGCTTGAACCATTGGTTATTTCATCATCCTTTTCAGTTAGGTCTATAATGGTGAAACCATTGGGTACATCATCACTGTCGCAAACCTGCAATGGCTGTGGTGTAACTATATTTGGAATAGGGTTTACCACTAAATTAAAGGAAGTATAGGCAAAACAGTTCGTATCTGTATCTTCTATTCTCACAAAAATTTCCTGTGGGTTGGAAGTATTAAGAATGGGCGTAGTAATTTCAGATATATCTGCTCTAGCATCTGCTTCAGAATAGTGATAGGAATGGGTATAATTTGAAAAGGGAACGTTTATATCGAGGTCTGCATCTCTGGTCGTAAGATCGAATAATTCACTTTCATCTCCAGATATGTCATCACACAATTCATAGTCGGCAATTGGAGTAATGGGCTCTTCTGTATTAAGTGTTACGCTTATTTCATCTTCTTCAACACAAATAGAACCATTTATAGATACACTTACTTCTACTTTATAGGTGCCATTTTGTATGGCATTATATGTTGGATTCGTAGCTCCACCTATTAAAATATTATTCCTATACCAGGCGTAAGAGGCTAACGGGTTATTTATATCTGCATCTAAAAGGGTTGCGCTGGCACAAGTTTCGATATCTTCTCCCAGATCTAAAATTTTGAAACTGTCTCCTTCTATAAATACTGCGGAGTCTAAAGTACCGTCATTTTGATCGGCAATAATAATTTTAATGTGATATTGAATATTTGGGGTAATTGTTGTAGAGGCTGTTAATACGTTGGTACGCCCCAGATAGTTTGTATCGCCTAAATTGTAACCGTCAAAGTATTGTTCGTTTTGAGGACCACATGCCGGTAATAGGTTAGGGCGGATATTATTTGTGTTAACAGGGTCTGAAGTACCTGGAACTAAGGCAATATTTTGATAAGGTCCTGTACTGGAGGCTTCTCTAATTAAAAAAACGAATCCATCGGAAATTAAGCATGGGTTTATACCATCGTAATCTTCTGAAGCAAACAAATAGTTAAACTGAAATTGATTTGATATGGATACAATATCGAATTCGATAGAGGTAGCGTTAAGCGTATTGGTAATACCTAAAGCGGTTTCTATGTCTGGGTCTGTTCCCCAGGTTGTTGAAGTTTCGCTAAGAGGTGGGGTAATAGTCCCATTTCCACCTGATGCCGCACTACCGGTTGAAAGCATAATACCATTCTGGAAAGGGAAATTTGAGCCTGCACGTTCAAAATAGCCATAACTCGTTAACCCATGGGAGTTACCATTAACCGATGATGTTATATTGGAAATATTTACACAGCCATCTACGAGATTGTCTTCTATAAGTTGTTGTAGATTGACACTGGAATCCACAGATATTTTCTGCGAAAACATAAAATTGTTACCGCAAACCAGTATAAACAAGACATAGCAAATAAACCTCATAGCTTGTAGGCTTTTTTTTTGATTTTACTAGGCAAAATATTTATGTAAATCGGGGCGGATTACGGGCGGAAAGTAGATGTTTTTTAAGTGAAACACAAAAAAAAACAATGAAATGCATTTTAATTAGTTTTAAGGTGTTTTTTTAATATTTCAGAGTAAAATGATTCTTAAAAACTCTACCATCTTCTAGTTGAACGGAAAACCAATAATCGTCTACAGGAAGTCTATTCCCGTTAACTGTACCATCCCAGCCTTCACCAATAGGGTTTATTTGTTTTATTAGTCTACCATATCTGTTAAAAATATGGATTTTGGTGTTTGGCTGAAACATGTTGGAAACCCCATATATTTGCCATGTATCATGCTTACCGTCATTATTTGGGGTAAAGAATTTTGGAAAGCCAATAACCGATACTTTTTTTGGAGGTGTAATACCACAGTTGTTTTTAACGTCTTTAACGGTAACGGTATAAATACCCGGGGCTATATTTTCGAATACGTTGCTGTCTTGATATGGCACGTATACTATATTGTTTTCATTCAATAATCGGTATTGGTAAGTACCTTCTCCAGAAACAAAAACGGTAATGGTATTATTTTGGGAGGCATCACGTACCTCAAAAGGTTTGTTTGGGTTAAACGTAGCCACATTGGAAGGTTCAACAATAATCGTTCTTTCTTTAGAACAGCCAAACCCGTTTGTATTGGTAATGGTTACATGATAGCTGCCTGCTTCGTTTATTGGGATGTTATACGAGCTTTCTCCCGTAGACCAAACGTAGGTATAATCGCCTTCTAAGCCATTAGGAATGCCAGCATTAATTGAAATTGTTTTAGGGTACTTGTTTAGGCAATAATAATAAGTTAAATCGTCGGTATCTAGATTTGGTAATTTATTAATCTTTAGTACGACTTCAATGATACTAAAACAGGCATTATTGTTTTCTGCCCGAGCATAAATGGTATGATCGTAGGCATTGTTTTCATTTTTATAGGGTGTGTTTAAACTGTTTTTTTCTAAAAGGGCGTCGCTTCGGGTTTCGTAATAGGTTATTGGATGGGTAAAGTTATTCGTGGTTTGAATATTGGCGGTTATGTCGTTTAAATTGAACGTATTTATACCATCTTCAGATCCTAATTCGTCGCAAATATTATGGATGAAGGGCGGGATGCTTACCGTACTTAAATTTAAGGTTAATGTGGAAATGTTATAGCAGTTTGAATTGGTATTGTAAACTTCTACATATATCGGACCTGGATTATCGGCATCATATTCATAATTATCGCTATTTGCAATTTTTGCATTTCTACCATTATCGCTGAAAAATCTGGTAGCTAAATCTGGATTGCCACCTGTTAGGTCGTCATTAGCTTGGGTTAAGTCAAATCTTGTTTTTCCTCCAATTATACCATCTTCGTCGCATTGTATAATTTCTGCATCATGGGCTATAGGATTTGGGTTAAATGTAACTGTGGCAATACCTTCGAGCGTTTCGCTACAATCTCCTGTATTTAAATCGACAAAAACCCTATATAATCCAGAGGTATGGCCATCTGATGTTGGAATATCTAAATAATAATTAGAATCAGATAACGGAATATCGTTATAAGACCATGAATAAATGGCTCCGGGAATATTGTCGGCTTTTAACCTATAATTATCCCCTTCGCATAATTGTAACCTTGTAGATGTTGCGTTATTGCCTATAATATCTATTTTTTCGGCAAAAAAGGAGGATATAAACGGCGGTAGTCCTTGGTTGGAATTCCTGCTGAGACGTATTGCGTTATGTTCATAATTACAGGAAGGTCCCAGATTATTAGGATCGTTTATTACAGATAAATAAGGGGAGCCAATATTGTAAGTTACACTCATAGCCCGATAAATCCTTCCGTCGAGCCCTAATTGCAAACCTCCTCTAAACATTTGTCTCTCGTCTAAAACAACTTCACTGCCACTTATATCTGTAGCGGTTAAATCGTATTGTAGTAGGGAACTGTATTGTACGTCGGGGTTATTGAATTGTTCTTGATCGGGATTAAAAAAGGCAGAAACATATAAGATTTGACCGTTTTGAGAGAATTCAACCCCATAGGGCGATTGTGGCCTATTAACTGGTGAAAAATTAATGGTAATTTCATTTTGATTGCTAACCATCCCTGTGGTTACATCAAAATCGTAAAGAAACAGACCTGAGACACTATTAGCACAGACCAGTTTTGTACCATCTGGCGAAAGCTTTAAATAGCCTCTGGCATCTGTTACGTCAAGCCCATTAAACGGAGAGACATAGGGTGTTGTGTTTATTCCATTTTCTGTTATCTCGTAAGCATAAAAGGTGTTGTAGACAATGGGGTCTGTAAGTAGACCAGTTGGCGGGGCTAAGGTAATAACCCAGAGCGATTGTGTTTTGCAATCTTTTACAACTGCACTTATTTTTTCTGAACTTTTAGCAAGTAAGTTGATGTTTTTTGATGTTACATCTCCAAATCCTCCGTTTAAAGTCATGTCTACTATAGAGTAGTTAAAACCATTATCGATATTGTCACCAAAGAATGTATCTACTGTAAAGATATAATAGATGTTAGGATCTTTTGGTTTGGGTATTACTATAGCAGATTGTGTGCTTGAGGGATTACCAAATAAACCATTGCCTATTGCTTGATTGGCATTAGACATTGGGGTGTGCGATTTGTCCCAAACCGTGATACCATCTGTATAAAACAGTAAATTACCATTGGCATCAGAAATGGTTGTACAACCTTCCAAGGTGTTCAATCTGCCATCTGTTAATTCAGAAATAGAGCCATCTACATTAAAGCGAATCCCTGCATTTTCTCCAAAGTACCAATTTGAAGCTTCCTTTTGACAAAAAGCATTGCAGCTAATAATTAAGCTTAGTATTAAAAGAGTGGTTTTTTTCATATTTGGAAGCTATACTCCCAAATATATTATAAATCCCGCTTTTTTAATAATCTATACGATAAAAAGATAAATAGAGCAGTCCAACCTATAACAATAGCAAACTCGTACCAATGAGCGCCATAATCGTAAGCTAGGTTGGCTTTATCTGGGAATTTTGTCATGGCAATTCTCTGAAAAGGTTGATCTATAAGTTTGTACATGGATTTTAAGGGAAAGAAGTTTTGTATTCTTTCTGCCATGTCGGTATCCAGTTTCCAAGCCATTAGTCCAAAAATAATCCATTCTAATATGTAAAGAATAAATAGGAATGCCAAGGCAAATGCCGAACGCTTTATGAGCATACCGAAGAACAAACACAAACTAAAAAAGCCAATGAGTTTTATAAAATAGGCCAATAGGAATTCGGTTTCCCTAAAAATAATCGAAGCTTCGGTATAGCTTGAGTAATAAAGACCAATGCAAAGGGATATTAAGCTTATAAGTACGGTTGAAACCAAAGAAAAGAATATTATGGTATAAAACTTTGAAAGAATGAATTCTTTCTTGCTCAATCCGTCTATAAGGTTTTGTTTTATGGTTTTGTTGCTGTATTCGTTACCGATCATACTTACTACTACGATGGCAAAAAAGAACTTAAATTGAGAGGCGAAAAAAGTGGTTAAATGCCAGATTATCGGAAAATTAAAAATACCTAATTCACCCAGTTCTAAAGTGAAAAAACCAAATACATTAATTTTTAATGATGATAACAGAATAACGAAAAATGGTAAAATAAACGAAACAAATATGAGTATTATACTCGTTCTGTTAAGGAATAATTTTTGCAATTCTAAATTTAAAAGTCGTAACATGAGATGTATTTTGGTTGATTTAGTTCTTGTCTGTTAATTGTAAAAATTGTTCTTCTAAGCTTTCTTTACGTTGTACCAGATGTGTGAGAATAATATCGTTTTCGAATAGGTATTTGTTAAAGTCTTCAGATTTCATCGGTTCGTTTAAAAAAGCGGTTATTAAATCGTCTTCAACTTTAATATTTTTAAATGCTGTATTATTTTCCAGTAAGTTTATTAATTCTTTATGCTTGGTGGCTTTTAATTCGAAGAATCCATGACTGGAAATCATTTCGTCTACACGACCAGAGTATAGCTTAACACCTTTACGAAGTACAACGACATGAGAGCATACTTTTTCAACTTCGTCCAATAAATGTGATGCTAAAAGAATGGTTGTTCCTTTGGCTGCTATTTGTTTTATAATTTCTCTAATTTGGTGTATGCCTTGTGGGTCTAAGCCGTTGGTGGGTTCGTCCAGAATGAGAATTTCAGGATCATTTAAAAGGGCAGATGCTATGGCCAAACGTTGCTTCATTCCCAACGAATAGGTTCTAAACTTACTGTTTTTACGATCTAAAAGCCCAACGATTTCTAGTTTTTCGTCAATCTTGTTATAATCTACACCTTTAATTTTACAAACCAATTTCAGGTTTTGGGCGGCTGTCATGTACGGATAAAAGTTTGGTCGCTCAATAATGGCGCCAACTTTTTTAAGGGCATTGTGGGTTGATATGTTTCCATCAAACCAGTGAAAATCACCTTGTGTTTTGTTTACAACATTTAAAACGATACCTAATGTTGTGGATTTTCCGCTTCCGTTTGGACCTAAAATACCATAGACATTGCCTTTGTTTATGGTAAATGATAAATCTTTAACTGCTGTTAAATACCCGAATTTTTTAGTGAGGTTGTTTATTGTTAGTATAGATTCCAAGTTTTTACTTTTTTATGCCATATAGAAAAATAGCACTGGTTATTTATTAAAGTACGACGACAGTCTGTTTGTTTTGTTACAGTTGTGTTAAATAAAAGTTTTAAATTTGAATAATTATTGAATTATGCAAGATTTAAAGATATCCAAGAGAAAACCATCGTATCCCGTAACCCCTAAATTACATGAGTATTTAGCGAAGTATGACAGGAATACAAAAATCCCTATTTTTTATGATGACTTATTACGTTTTCAGGGATCGGTTGTGGTTTATGATAGGGATGATAATGATACATTGTGGATACGGGTTTATTATAATGAGTTTGAAAGGGAAGAAATTGATTCGTCGTTAAAAAAAGTGTACACGATTTTACATTCTGATGGTAACGAGGATGTGCTTCCTTTTTTAAATGTTGATGCTATTGATTTCTGTACTTTTGGAAATTCTAAACCTTTTAGGGTAAAGATTAGAAATATTTTAAACGACAACTTTACTTATTTTTATGTAAAAACTACCGATGCGTCTCGTATTTATGGTTTGGAACTGGAGCATATGTTATCTCCGTATAACCTTAACTTTTTAGTTTATAAAAATACACTTATTGAAGAGCACATATCGGGGATTCCTGGCGATGAGTTTATAAAAAACATGTTGCCGAATTGTACTAGATCTGAAAAGGCGCAAATTGCAAAGGAGTTTGTAAAGTTTAATGAGCGTTGTATGATCAGGCTTTTGGGTGATATGCGATCGTATAATTATGTTATTGTACCTACTCACGATTTCGACCACGTGGTGTATAAGATACGGGCTATCGATTTCGATCAGCAGTGCTATGAAGGGAAGTTTAATATTTACAGACCTCAGTTTTTTAAGGAAAACTTTAAAATGGTGGAATTGGTTTCTAACAACATACAGAAGCTATCTATCGATCAATACAAAACCGAGGAGCGGTCTATTTTGGTTAAACGTCTAAAGAGTTTTTCTGAAAGGATAGACAAGTTGTTAGATTGTATGGAGAACGATGTTATTTCCAGCGAGGAAAATATAACGCAGTTAAAGACCACAATCTTTAATTATACGCACGATGTGAATTTTAAGCGCAGTAAAAATATGGGGGAAATACTTAAGTATTCTTTAGAGTTTATAACGCGTAATTATCAGAATGTAAAATTAGAGAATTTAAGGTCGTATGATGATGACTGATTTAATACACGAATAACGTGTTAATAACGAGGCTAACTTTCTGCAAAAATCGTTATCACGAATTACATTTGGATAGATTTAAGTTTATTATATCTTTAGATGAGTGTTTATAAATTAACGTGAATCTTGCTTAAGAATTCAAGGTGTTCCTCCCTTTTAAAAAGGGAAGTGGACCCCGATGAGATCGGGATTCGGAGGGTTACATTTGTTTGTTATTTTTAATAAAACTCCTCTTTCTTCCAATTTTTATCAAAATCGAAATTCATTTCTCGGCTTTAATTTAAAGAGGAGAGCACTGTGACAGTAAAAAGATAGTTCTGAAACAAGTCTGGGACACACAACGACATAAATTCTCTTATCCAAGATTCGTTAAATTAGTAAACTGTGTTTGCTTATTTGTAAATAATTGGTGTTTTGAAGAATTTGTGAAAACTAGTGTCTCTTTTTACTTAATTCCAGTTTTCATCAAAATCTAAATTGTTGTAATCATCAACATCAATGCCGTCGTCAAATTCGATAGAACTTTTAGTCATATCCACTTCAAATAGTTTATCTGGAGCTTCGTCTGGTACTTGACCTTGAACAAACATTAAATTTGGGTAGTCGGTACCTTCGGCTTCTTCTACAATTTCAGCCAATTCCACATAGAATGTCCACATGCTTAAAAAGTCGTAAATGTAAATTAGCTTTGTTTGTGCTTCATGTACCACACTGCTAATCTCGGTCTCATTCATTAAGCGGGCAGAGTTGTCTTCGCTTAAATCGAACAACGAAATTTCTTCACCTTGATTCCATGCATCGTCACTTAAATAAAAAGATGCCATTTCTGTACCATCAAACCCAAAAGATTGTGTAATGATATTATGCAAATCTTCAAGAGAGTCTGATTCGCGAATTTCTAAATCGCGAAAAATATCATCTTCGGTATCGTTATCTAAAATAACTCTAAATCTATAAATCATGATGAAATTATTTACTGCAAAGGTATGCTTTTTTGGATTATTTGGAAAAACGGTGCATTAAAAAAGTCATGGCACTTAATAGGAAAAATGCGCCTACTTGATGTGCTACACCTAACCAAACGGGTACTTGTAACAATATGGTAAATATGCCTAATAAAATCTGAACGGCCAATACGATTAATACTATGTTTATTCCTTTTGACTGATACATGGTTAGGTTTAGTTTTTTTGACTTTTTCCAAATTAATAGAATCAAGATCACTACTACATATGCCAAAATCCTGTGAACAAATTGTACGCCGCTTTTTCCTTCGATAAAGTTTTTGTACAATGGTGTTTGCTCTATGTAAACGGTTTGGTGCATAAATTTCCCTTCACTCATCATGGGCCAATGGTTATGTATAAAACCGGCATCGAGTCCGGCAACAAACGCCCCATAGATAATTTGTAGTAATACTATAGCAAGGGTAAACCGTATGAGATTTCTAAAAGCAATATGTACTTCCTTTTTATGTGGAAACATTAAATCCAGAGCAACCCAGAAGGTATAAGCAAAGGTTATAAAAGCGGTTGTTAAATGTGCAGCCAACCTATAGTGGCTAACATCTGGGCGATCTACCAAACCACTTTTAACCATATACCATCCTAAAAAGCCTTGAAATGCTCCAAGAGCTAGTAAAACGACAGCTTTTTTTACTGTGGCTTTCGATAGCTTTTTGGTTATTACAAAGTATAAAAAGGGAATAAGGAATACGAGCCCTATAAATCGACCGATAACACGATGTAGCCATTCCCAAAAGTATATGTCTTTAAAATCTTGAAGTGTAAACTGGTTGTTTAGTTTTTGATATTCGGGATATTGCTTGTATAGATCAAAGGCTTTTTCCCATTCAACATCATTCATTGGCGGAATGGTGCCAGAAATAAGTTTATAGTTGGAAATGGATAATCCGGAATGTGTGAGTCTTGTTATACCACCAACAACTACCATGATAAAAATAAGCAGACATCCTGTAAGCAGCCAATATATAACCTTTTTATCGTTTGTATTCATCTTATGTTTTATTAGGTTGAGGCTCTATTTAATCATCAATTATTTTATAACTTTTTTAAAGCAAATACTATTGGTTACATCCTTATACTGTCCGTAATTTGGTATAACTGTATAATCGTTTTTTTTATAAAATTGAACAGCCTCTACTTGTCGCTTTCCGGTTTCTAGTATACATGCTTCAAAGTTTAGCTCTCTAGACCAATTTTCCAGTTCTTTCAAAATCTTAGTAGCTACGCCTTTTCCTCTGGTTTCTGGAAGTGTGAACATGCGTTTAACTTCTGTTTCCTTTTCAGTAAACTTCTTAAAAGCACCGCACCCTACAGGTTTATTATCTATATAAGCAACTACTATATGTTTTAATACATCTATATTGTTGTATTGATGGTAAAAATCATGATCGTCTCCATCGACTATTTTTAAATAGTCGTTTAACAAATTTACCAGATGGATAAAGTCGTTATTATTAGAATCTGTCCTAACGAGTTTCATCATTTTTATGTATTGCTTTTAGCCCTAAGCGTTTGCCTTCTTTTAGCATTAATTTATAGGCAGCATCATATTCGTTCGGAATGTCTCCTTCTAATATGGCCTCTTTTATTGTATCTTTTATTAAACCGATTTCGCGTGATGGTTTTAAGTTGAAAACTACCATAATTTCTTCTCCGGTAATAGGAGGTTGAAAGTTTCTAACATGGTCTCGTTCTTCAACTTCAACGATTTTTTCTCTAACAATTTTAAAGTTGTTATGATATTTAGCGAATCGTTTCGGGTTTTTGGTGGTTATATCTGCTTCGCAAAGCGTCATTAAATCTTCTACGTAATCCCCGGCATCAAAAACCAAACGACGTACGGCAGAATCTGTTACGATATCTTGAGCCAAAACTATAGGGCGTGAACTCATAAACACCATTTTCTGTACAAATTTCATTTTGTCATTAAGTGGCATTTTTAGTCTTTTAAATAGACGATATACCATTTTGGAACCTTCAAATTCATGACCATGGAATGTCCAACCTACTTTTTTACTAAACTTTTTTGTTGGTGCTTTTCCAATATCGTGTAACAAGGCCGCCCATCGTAACCAAAGATTGTCTGTGTTTTCTGCAATATTATCTACAACCTCCAAAGTGTGATAAAAATTGTCTTTATGACGTTGACCTTCAATTTCATCAATGCCTTTTAAAGCCATAAGCTCTGGCATGATATCTTTTAATAGTCCTGTTTTTTCCAGTAACAGGAATCCGATAGAAGGCTTTTTACTTTCAAGAATCTTATTTAATTCTGTTACTATGCGCTCTTTGGTAATAATCTTAATGCGATGGCTATTTTTTGTAATAGCATTTAGTGATTCGCTTTCTATGGTAAAATCTAATTGTGTAGCAAAACGTATGGCACGCATCATTCGTAATGGATCGTCACTGTATGTTATATCTGGGTTTAATGGCGTGCGAATGATTTGCTTTTCTAAATCTCCGATACCATTAAAAGGATCGAGCAAATCGCCAAAATGCTCTTCACTTAAATTTAAGGCTAATGCATTTATAGTAAAATCACGACGGTTTTGATCATCCTCTAAAGTACCATTTTCTACTTTCGGATTTCTACTGTCTTCATTATAAGATTCCTTACGCGCTCCCACAAACTCGATTTCAATATCGTTGTATCGAAGCATGGCAGTACCATAGGTTTTAAAAACCTGAACCTTTGGATTATTTGGAAGGTTTTTGGCAACTTGTTTGGCTAGTTTAATACCACTGCCTACGGCAACTACATCAATATCTTTTGCATCGCCGCGCTTTAATATAAAATCGCGTACAAATCCACCAATAACATAACTCTCTACGTTTAGTTGTTTAGCAGATAGCGATATGATTTTGAATATATTATGTTGTAATGCCTTTTTGTAATTCATCAATTAAGTTCAAAGTTCAAAGTTCAAAGTTCAAAGTTCAAAGTTCAAAGTTCAAAGTTCAAAGTTCAAAGTTCAAAGTTCCAAGTGATGAATTATTTTCGATTGGAATTTTGTATTTGAAATTTGAGTTTTATGCTCTTATAACCTTTACGATACCACTGTTGCTCAATTTAATAATTGATGACGGTTTATCACAGATTTTTTCGCGATGCAAATTTACAACATAGTCTACACCTTTTATAACCTCTTGGGATATTTCTTTAAATGATTTCGGAGTTGGAAATCCACTTATATTCGCCGATGTAGAAACTATGGCTGTATTAAGTTTTCTAGCGAGTTGATAGCAAAAATCGTCATCTGGAATTCTAATGGCTATGGTACCATCATCAGCAATTAAGTTGGGTGCTAAATTTTGTGCTTCGTCGTAAATAATGGTTGTTGGCTTTTCAGAAATATCGATAATATTTAAAGCCGCATTTGGAATGCTTTTTACATACTTTTTTAGCATTCTATCATCTGCAACCAGGCATATCAAGGCCTTACTATCTTCCCGTTGTTTTAGTTCGTAAATTTTTTTAACAGCAACTTCGTTTGTTGCATCGCAACCAATACCCCAAACCGTATCTGTAGGGTAGAGTATGAGTCCACCGTTTTTAAGCACGTTTAGCGCGTTGTTTATTTCAGTTTGCATATAGAGGGATGCTTAATTTTTAACAAGTAGAATTTGGTATGCATCAATTAAAACTTTCCAGTCCTTTTTTTGCATGTATTCTACAACTGTTTTTCCTTTTCCGCCTCCCGGTAATCCACAATCGTCTATGAGTACAATAGAATTATCGTGTAATTTGTTTTCTATAAGTTGAAATTCTTTTAAGTGATGTTCTTGGCTTTTTACCTGAATTTCTGTATCTGTTTTAGAATAATCGTAGCTATCTAAGTATAAGAAATCTACAGGTTCTTCAAACGTTCTAAGAAATTCTAAAGAATCATTTAAGTGTACAGTTACTGTGTCGTTTAACCCTTGAATGTTAACTTCGTTTTGAGCCCCATTTACAGAGTCTTCGCTAATATCAACGGAGTGCA
Organism: Flavivirga eckloniae; assembly: GCF_002886045.1. Classification (NCBI taxonomy): domain Bacteria; kingdom Pseudomonadati; phylum Bacteroidota; class Flavobacteriia; order Flavobacteriales; family Flavobacteriaceae; genus Flavivirga; species Flavivirga eckloniae. Next base: position 5,098,053 of record NZ_CP025791.1, read on the forward strand.
TTTTAGCATTGTTTTGCTGCGCCCATTTACCAAAGACTATGGTTGCTGCTCCATCTCCCTTGGTGTTTTGCAAACCTAGCCTGGAAGTACCTGTTTCAATAATCATTTTGGCTTTTCTTTCGTCAAGTAGTTTTAACGTTTTGGCAAATGTTACTCTTCTTCTTTTAAAATTATATTTAAAAGGCATGAATGGGTATAGGGATTTGTGCTTTATAAATTTTATTAAAAAAGGTGCGGCAACAGCTAAAAGCAGTACGATTAGTAATATTTTAAATATCATTTGTAACTATATTTTAAAATAGGTTAGGGCGCAAATTTAGGATTTACTTTTTAAATGCTTTATAATGTATTTAATAAAGTTCATTTTTATATTTTTACCAGAATTATTTCAATTATATAGATGAGTAAAAAATTAAAGTATTCGTTTTTAAAGTTAAAATCTTCATTAAGGAATAAAATTCTGGGAAAATATGCCATTGGCGTTATATACGAAACTAAAAATGGTCATATTGCTGCGCCTATAAATGACCTCATGGTAGGTAAAAAGCTAGGTAATAAGGGCGAGTATGATATGGCAGAGGTAAATACTATTAAGGGGTTTATAAAACCTACAGATACTATTTATATTGTTGGTGTGCATTGGGGAACCTTACTTATACCGCTTTCTAAATATTGCAATAAGATTGTAGGCTACGAAGCCAACCCCAGAACGTTTTACTTTTTAGAAACCAATTTATTGATTAATAGAATTAGTAATGTTTCTTTATTTAATAATGCGGCTGGAGATGCCTCTAAAAAAGTAAAGTTTTATACCAGTACTATTAACTCTGGAGGTAGTAAAATAAAGCCCAAGATTGACAAGTACATGTATAAATACGATAACCCGGATACTATTGAGGTAGATATGGTGGCTATTGATGCGCATGCCAAGGCTAATAATTTAGATGAAGCTCAGGGGATTATTATGGATATTGAAGGTGCTGAATACTATGCTTTACAGGGGATGACCAATACGTTAAAAGCAAGCAAGTTTTTATATATTGAATATGTGCCTCATCACTTGGAAAATGTATCGAAAACCAATAACGAAGACTTTTTTAGCTTAATAATACCACATTATAATACGGCTAAGTTTATGAATGATACTTCTAAAACTTTTGATATTAGCAATGATAAGGAGGAGTTTTTGTCTTACGTAAACGCTTTAAAAGCAGCTGGAAAATCTGATAATATATTATTTACCAAGTAAATCTCTATAAGCCTTAATGTATTTTTCTGCGGCGTTGTCCCAGTTAAAACTTTTGGCGTGGTTAATATAGTTTTGCGATAAGGTGTCTTTATTGTTATTAAAGGTATTTAATCCGTCTTGCATTACTTTGGCCATATAATCCGGATCGTAATTATCCCAGTAAAAAGCATGCTCACCGCCAATTTCGGGAAGCGAGGTGTTATTGGATAAAAATACAGGTTTTCCAAAGCGCATGGCTTCGATTGGTGGAATACCAAAGCCTTCTCTTAAAGAAGGGAAAACAAAAGCTTCGCAGTTTTGTAGATAATACTGTTTGTCTAATTCCGAAATCTTACCCGTAATTAATACGCGGTCTTGCAGTCCTAATTGAGCTATTGTTTTTTGTAATGTACCGTTAGCATAGTCGGTATTATTTTTACCAGAAAGAATAAGATGGTATTCGGGCAAAAACTCCAACATTTTTACCAAAGCATGGAAGTTTTTACGTTCGGAAAATTCCCCGATACTGAATAAAAATGGCGCAGTAGTGAGTTGTTCGGGTTTGTAATTCTGTGGGATTTCAATATCTAGAATGGGGTTACCGTTATGAATAACGTATTCGGGAACATCCGGAATATTAAAGTGTTCGTGCGTGGATGCTTTTGCGTAATTCGATATATAGGTAATGGCATGACTTCTATCTAATTTTTCCTGAAAGCGAACATTATGTTTGTGAGACATATCGCTGGATACTTCTTCAACAAAATTAACATCATGTACCGTTAAAAGATATGGGATATCGTGGTACGGTTCTATCTTGATATTTTGATTAAGGCAATGCCATAAATCGTATTTTTTTCTAATTAGAAAGGGCGCATTTCTTCTAAAAGAATAATACTTTTTATAGTTAAAATAGGAGCCGTATTCAGATTTTAAGGGTTGTGTGTTTTTTGCATGAAGCGTCATTTTAAAATCTGTTACATTAGCGTTATAAAGCCCTTTTATTAAATGGTAATTGAATTGACCAAAACCAAAGTGCTGGTTTTTAATGTTATGGGATTCTAAAAAAATATTCTGCATAGTTGGTTAATTTGACAGATAGGCAGATAATTCATGCGAAATTTCTAGGCTAGTTTTTTACAATTAAGCCTGTTTTATTACTTTTTAAATGACGATTATGAGGGATGTAAATGTAATTAATTCAAAAGGATTATTTATCATTTAGAATGATATACTTTTTCGATATTCGTTATATGGTATGTTCTTGATTTTTACGAGTATTTTGCTTTGTTTGTTTCTGCTATGTATATTAAGAGGTATGGTCTCTTTTCTGAGTTATGTTGATAGGTAAGCTACATGATTTTTTTGTCTTTTTGTTTTAATTTTAAAATTTCAACAAGGATAAACATTACTTTTGCACCACAACTATATTTTGAATGAAGGTTACTAAAAGAATACATGATAGTTTTAAAGAATCGTCTCTTTTTTTAGATGATATTATTACAAATTTTGAGACTAAAGGTGAGGATTTCGGCAATCAGGATAGAAACTCATTAAAATTATTTAAAACAGGGGATAAGGTATTCAATGTTAAGTCTTTTAGAATTCCCAATATTGTAAACCAAATCGCTTATAAGTTTTTTAGAAAGAGTAAGGCGCAACGCTCTTACGAATATGCCAATAAGCTTAAGGCTTTAAATGTTGGTACACCAGAGCCTATTGCATATTACGAATACAAAACGCCTTTTTTATTCAAAAAAAGTTATTACATAAGTGAGCAATTAGATTGCGATTTAACTTATAGGGAATTAACAACAGATTTTAATTATCCGGATTACGATAATGTACTTAGGGCTTTTACGCGATTCACTTTTGATTTGCACGAAAAGGGCATTCATTTTTTAGACCATTCTCCAGGGAACACTTTGATAAAAAAAACGGATACGGGATATAGTTTCTACTTAGTGGATTTGAACCGAATGGAGTTTAAAAATTTAGATTTTGAAACCAGAGTTAAGAATTTTTCCAAATTAACCATTCATAAATCAATGGTAGAAGTTATGAGTGATGAATATGCTAAATGTTCTGGGGAAAATTATGATGCTATATTTAATTTAATGTGGAATCTTACTGAAGAATTTCAATATAGATACCACCGCAAAAGACGCCTTAAAAAGAAACTAAAGTTTTGGAAAAAGGGTTAGCCTTAAAAGTAACATCCCTATATTTAGTTACTTTTTTTCTTCTGAATAATAAAAAATTATAACCTTTAATTTTTTGATTCACAGTAACTTTTTACGCAACATTCAAATTAATCAAAAAAAACTCAAAAACTTTTGAGGGTATTTTCTACGATAACTGTTCTATTACTTAACGGTTATCTGTTTTAATGAATGAAATTAAAAAATAAGAATGTCTTAATCACCGGGGGATTAGGATTTATTGGTTCTAATTTGGCCATAAAATTGGTAGAATTAGGAGCCAATGTTACAGTTCTTGATAGTTTAATTCCCGAATATGGCGGCGTTTTACAAAATGTAGAAACTGTAAAAGACAAAATTAAAATCAATTTTTCTGATGTTAGAGATAAGTTCTCCATAAAATATTTAATTAAGAATCAGGATTTTTTGTTCAATCTGGCAGGACAGACTAGCCATATGGATTCAATGACAAATCCATTTCAGGATTTAGAAATAAATGCCAAAGCCCAATTGTCAATTCTAGAAGCTTGCAGAGCGCATAATCCGGATATTAAGATTGTTTTTGCAAGCACACGCCAGTTATACGGTAAACCCCAGTATTTACCTGTAGATGAAAACCACCCCATAATCCCTGTTGATGTAAACGGGATAAATAAAATGTCTGGCGAAAACTATCATTTACTTTATAATAATGTTTATGGTATTAAGACTAGTGTTTTACGATTAACCAACACGTATGGCCCTCGGTTAAGAATAAAAGATGCCCGGCAAACCTTTTTAGGCATCTGGATTAGAAATGTTATAGAAGACAAGCCCTTTTTAATTTTTGGAGATGGATTACAGGTTAGGGATTACAATTATGTAGACGATGTTGTAGATGCTTTTATTTTATGCGCACTTTCAGAAAAAACCAATGGTCATATATACAACCTGGGAGATTCCAATCCTATAAACCTTAAGGAAACAGCTTCTATACTCATTGAGGAAAATAGAAAGGGGACTTATGAAATGATACCATTTCCAGAAGACAGGAAAAGCATTGATATAGGTGATTTTTATGCCAATTTCGATAAGATTAGTCAAGATTTAGGATGGTACCCCAAAACGTCTTTTAGAGAAGGCATTCGAGAAACTTTAGCTTATTATAAACAAAACATGGCTGATTATATTTAATATGATTCCCTTCAATAATTTTAAATCCCACTACATAGACCTTAAGCCTAATATAGATAATGCCATAGCCCGAGTAATGGACAGTGGTTGGTATGTTTTAGGCAAGGAGGTTGAGGCATTCGAGAATGAATTTGCACAATATCTTAATGCTAAATACTGTATAGGAGTAGCTTCGGGTACCGAAGCGATAACCTTGGCTTTAATGGCAAACGATATAGGGCAGGGCGATGAAGTAATAACCACTAATGTTACGGCATTTCCAACAATTACTGGTATTGTACAAGCTGGTGCAAAACCTGTAGTTGTGGATGTTTTTAAGGAAGATGGCCTTATTGATTTTACAAAAATAGCTTCAAAGATCAATGAGAATACCAAGGCTATGGTTCCGGTACATCTATACGGACAGAGTTGCGATATGGATCAGATTTTAAAAATCGCAAGGCAGCATAATTTGTACGTTATAGAAGATTGTGCTCAGGCAACAGGAGCTACATATAAAAATAAAAAGTGTGGCACCATAGGCGACTGCGGTACTTTTTCCTTTTACCCAACAAAAAATTTGGGAGCATATGGCGATGGAGGTGCTATAACAACTAATAGCGAAGCGATTTATAATAAGTTACTCGCGCTAAGAAACTATGGGCAAACAGAACGGTATCATCACGATTTTAATGGTATAAACAGTCGATTAGATGAACTACAAGCTGCTATTTTAAGAGCAAAGCTTCCTTTTTTAGATCATTGGAACAAAAAGCGAGAACAAATCGCTTTCTATTATAAATCACATCTTAAACGCGTTGAGTTTATAAGAGAAAACAAGTACGGCAAATCTGTTTACCATCTATTCGTAATTAAAGTAGAAAATAGAGTTCACTTCTTAGAATATTTAAAAGACAATGGTGTGTCTGCATTAATACATTACCCAATTCCTATACATAAGCAAAACGCTTTTTTATATCAAAAAGATGAAATGTTAAAAGAATCGGAGGGTTTTACAGGTCATATTTTAAGCTTACCTATATATCCCGAATTATCAGAAAAAGACCTTCAAAAAATTGTTACCGTAATAAATAATTATGAGTCATAAAGAAGCAGTATCTATTGTAATACCTGTTTACAACGGAGAAAAGTCTATCACAAATTTAGTAGCACATCTTATAGCTAAATTATCCCCGTCCTACAGATTAGAAATTGTGTTGGTGAATGATTGTTCTAAAGATAATTCAGAGGCTGTTTGTGTTTCTGTTTATCAAAAACATACAGACGTTGTTAAATTCTTGAGCCTCTCAAAAAATGTAGGAGAGCACAATGCTGTTATGGCGGGGTTAAACCATATTACAGGAAATTATGTCGTAATTATGGATGACGATTTTCAAAATCCGGTAAGCGAGGTCATTAAACTTATAGAGCATGCCATAATAACCCAGAACGATGTTGTTTATAGTTATTATGATAAAAAAGAACATTCATTTTTTAGAAACTTAGGTAGCAGATTCAACGATAAAATGGCAACAATCCTACTTAAGAAACCTAAAGACCTTTACCTATCTAGTTTTAAGGTTATGAATAAGTTTTTGGTAGAAGAAATCATTAAATACAATTTACCATTTCCGTATATAGATGGGTTAATTTTAAGAACAACCAATAACATTGGGAAACTTAAGGTAAAGCATGATAAAAGAACCAATGGCCCTTCAAATTATACACTTAAAAAGTTAGTGGCGCTTTGGATGAATATGTTTACTAATTTTTCCATTTTACCACTTCGGGTTTCAATGGTAATCGGTTTTGTTTTTTCCTTATTTGGTTTCGGGTATGGTCTGTTTGCCATCATCGAAAAATTATATAACCCAGATTTACCTGTTGGTTATACGGCTTTAATTGTTTTGGTATCCATTTTTTCCGGAATCCAATTAATGGCCTTAGGGATGGTAGGGGAGTATTTGGGGAGAATGTTTATGTCTCAAAATAAAAAGCCGCAATATTCAATAAGAAAAATATACACCAAGCAATAATGGAAAACCAGGAATACTATAAAATGTATCAACAGGAAAATGAGTTTTGGTGGTACAAAATTTTACATAACATTGTTAAGCAGTTTATTCTTAAAAGTTTTCCAAAAGGAGATTTAAAAATTTTCGATGCCGGTTGTGGAACCGGAAGAATGATAGAGGTTTTGCAACCGTTTGGAGACGTATCGGGTTTAGATTTTTCTACAGAAGCCGTTAGTTTTTCAAAAGAAAGAGGTTTAAAAAATATTTATCAAGGCGATATTAATACTTGGGAGTTTAAAGAAAATAGTTACGATGTTATTATTTCCTTAGATGTATTGTATCATGAATCGATAATAGATGAAAAAATTATTCTGAAGCGTATGTATAATGGATTAAAAGACAATGGCATTTTAATTTTAAACCTACCAGCATTTAACCACTTAAAACGAGAACATGATATCTGTGTTCAGACAAAAAAAAGATTTACAAGGAAACCTACAAATAAAACATTAAAGCAGTTAAACTTTAAGATATTAAAATCTACTTACAGAATACCATTGCTCTATTTCGTTATTTTGGCTTTAAAACTGAAAAGGAAAATCGTTAAGCCAAAAACGACACAATCTGATTTAAATATGATTGCAAAACCAATTAACGGCTTTTTTACTTTTCTTGGCGCACTTGAAAATAAATACATTTCGAAAATAGGAAGCCTGCCCCTGGGAAGTTCATTGTTTATTGTTGCAAAAAAAATGAGCGATGATGTTTAATTTGTTTAACAATAAAATGATCTATTATGGTTTGCTGTTCCTTTTTATAGCCTTAACAGGAAGCTATTTGTTTATTATTTATGCATTTCCTTCGGTTTCTAACGATTCTGGATATTATTTAAAAATAGCTTACGATCTGGCAAATGGATTGTCATTTTTTAAAGAACTTAATTGCAGTTATTCACCTTTGGTAATGTATATGCTTTCTGTACCATTTTATTTTAGCGATGGTATTGGGTTGGTATTTATGTTTACGTATTACTTTGCTGTATTTCCTTTAATTGGTGTGCTCTTTTATCAAATATTAAAGCATTACAGCAGTAGCAAAAAAATGTGTCTTTTTTTTACCACCTTATTAATTGCAGCAAATTTTGTTTTTGAAGGGTTTCATATATTATTGGAACCTTATGTTTTGTTGTTTCAATTAACCGCTATTTGGATATTGTTAACATGGAAACTTAAAAGCAGCAGCTTGTTTTTGGTAGGTGTATTAATTTTTTTAGCCTTTTACTCGAAACAATATGGGCTTTTTATATTTCCGGCCGTCGTGTTTTGGATCTATAAAGAAGCCAATAATACCAAACGGTTTTTTATTAAAACCAGTTATTTGGGCTTTGGTTTTTTGGTGCCTATATTATTAGCAATAGGTTATTTTTATACATATGAAAATATTGCTGTCGTTAATTTTTTAGCCAGACTGTTTGGTATAGATGCCTTAAAAGGGGATGAGGTTATTACATGGGTAGCGTATACCACGGCTGGAGTTTTTAAAAAAGTGGGGCAATTTACTATAGACTTTCCATTTTTTGCGTTGCTTCTATTTTTTATCTTTAGTAAAAAGAATAAGATCACATCACAAATTAATGGTTTTTCTCTATTGCTAGTAATTGGTGCGTTTTGCACGCTTTACTTTGCATATTATTCGCATTATTTTCAACTCATAATACCTTATGTAATCCTTGCTATGCTTTCGTTTGGCAGGAATATTTTAGAGAAGAAGTCTATGATACTAGTTCCTTTATGTCTTGTATTTTTAGTTGGAGCTTCGCTTAAATATAAAAACAAGTTTGTAGAAAAAAGGGAACACCATCATGAACAATTGGTTAATATACCAGTTCTTAAATCTAACGTGATTAGTAAGGATGTTTATTTACACGGTATATCGCCAGCCTATTATTTTTTGTGCAAATATAATTCGCCAAGTTATGCTGTTTTAGGTTATAAATACCCTGTATCGTTAACATTGAATACCATTGCGAGCGAAATTTCTAAAGGAGGCTGTATTTTAATCGAGCCAAAATTCTTTAAACCAGAACTCTTTAATGCCTATTCAAAAATAAATGAGTTTAAAGTTATGGACGGATCAAATAGTAAAACAATTTTTCTTTTAGAAAAAAACTAACCGTATTTACCATGTTATCTCTCAATTTAATTGACTAAAAAATTATGAAGCTTACCAACAGATGTTTGAATGTTTTATCCAGTATTACAAGAAAACTGGCTTACCACCAAAAACTTAATCAGTTATACAAACATTTTAACAGAATGGCATTGGCGTTAGGTGCAGAGCCGATAGTTACGGCCAAAATGAAAGACAATACCAAAATATTGGTAGACCTAAGTACAAGAACCGAAAGAGTGTCTTTTTACACTGGTAAATACGATCCCGAATTAATTACCGTAATTCATTCTTTGTTTAACCCCAATAAGTGTTTTTTGGATATAGGAGCCAATATTGGTTTTTATTCCGTTTCAATGAGTCATCTTATTAGGAATAAAAAAGCTACAGGACATGTTATTGCTTTTGAACCATTTGAGGGTAACTACTTAAGGTTAGTCAAAAACCTGGAGATAAATAACTTAAGCAAAGTATGTAAAGCAAACCCTTTTGGATTATCAAATAAATCAGATACAACCGAGATAACTTTAAGGGAGGACTTTAAACATGGGGCTAATACTGGAAATGCAGCCATACGTACAAGTGAGGCTATGGATGAAGGCTTTAAAGTGTCACCGATTAAACTTGAAAGATTAGACGATATCTGGCATAAAGATTTTAGCGAGAACAAAAGCATAGATATGATAAAGATGGATATTGAAGGGCACGAAGACTTTTGTTTGGATGGTGGACAAGAGGTTATAAACAAGCACCGTCCAACTATACTCATGGAAGTTAATAAGCCTTATTATGAGGCACGAGGGGTTAAATTGGATGAACAGTTCTTCCCGCTTATTCCAGAAAACTATAATATTTATAAGCAAAAAGGGACTAAATGGGAGCGTATAGAATCTTTAACTGTATGTACAACCATTGATAATGTATTCTTAATTCCACAGGAAAAACTTAGCCTAAGCGGTTACCATATTTTTGAAGGTTAACGGAATTGGGAGTTTTTCCTTTTCCTCTATAACAACTCTTATTTTTTGATAGAGTATTTGTTAAAATAACACATTGCATTCTTTCGAAAGGGCAATTAACCGATTCCTTCAATAACTACTTTTCATTGGTGTTAACGGCAAAACACTTTAACATTTTCAATTCAAAAAAACTTAAAAATTTTGTAGGGTATTTTTCAGATTAACTGTTCTAGTTAAATAGCCTATTTATTTAAACAATGAAATTGAAAAATAAGATTAAATCTGCCTTAATTATAACAACCTACAATTGGCCAGAGGCTTTAGAGTTGGTTTTAAAAAGTGTAGAAAAGCAAATAGTACTTCCAACAGAAGTTATGATTGCAGACGATGGGTCTACAGACGAGACTAAGAAACTAATTGAAAGGTTTCAATATAATTTTCCAGTTCCAATAACACATGTATGGCATAAAGATGAGGGGTTTAGGAGATCGGCTATATTAAATTTGGCCATTTCCAAAACAGATGCAGATTATATCATTCAGTTAGATGGCGATTGTATCATACACAAAAGCTTTGTTAGAGATCATTTAAATTCAGTTGAAAGCGGCATTTACTTATTTGGATCCAGAGTAAATATTCAAGAGCCGTATTTAAATGAGTTTTTTAAGAATAAGACCATAAAGTTTCCTTACTTGGCTAAAGGGGTAAAGAAGCGTAATAGAAATATACATTTACCCTTATTAGGAGAGATGCTTTATAAAAAGAACAATAAGCTATCTGGAAAGCTAAGAGGGTGTAATCTGTCGTATTGGAAAACAGATTTTTTAAATGTTAATGGTTACAACGAAGATATGACAGGATGGGGCAGGGAAGACTCCGAATTTATAATAAGAATGATAAACAAAGGCATATTGGGGAAACGATTAAAATACAAAGCAATTATTTATCATATTTGGCATAAAGAAAGCTCTAAAGAAAAACTAGACCTTAATCACAATATACAGGAAAACGCACTAAAAAATAAGTTAACCTGGTGTGAAAATGGTATAGATAAGTATATAAACGTAAATCCCGTAAAAAAAGAGGCAGCAGTTTCATAAGTAAAATAATGTGAAACTCAAAAGGAGAAGTAACTATTATATAGTTTAGTTAGCCAGACCAGACCTGTCAGGTTTTAAATCGGTAACATTAGCATTAAAGAAATCACTTGTTTTTATGAAGCCTATAAAGCTTGATGTACTTTAAAAAAGTAACATTAAAGGTTTGTACACAAATAATAAAACCATTTAAGCCATCCAAAAAGCCACGTCTTAAAAAATAGGCTTTAAAAAATGCCCAAGACGGGTTAAAAATAATTTTCCAAAGCGAAGATTTTTTCCCTAAATCGAAATACGCTTGGGCTGCAATACTTGAAAAGTTCTGAACCTTGATATTGTGTTCATCGTAATCTCTGTAAATCCAATGCAGTAAATCACCTTTAAGTTTTCCTGCTTTTAAGCCTTTTTTTAGTGTATACCTATCATGAGGGTTTATACCTTTCCATTCACCATTACCTTTTTTAAAAAGCCGTAGTTTTTTATCCGGATACCAATCGGAATGCTTTATCCATTGTCCGCAATAATTATTTAATCGGTTGCAATAATACCCATCAAATTCCCAATTCTCTTTTGCTTTTAAAATGGATTCTTTAAGTGTATCAGACAGAGCTTCATCACCATCGAGCGATAAAATATAATCGTATTTGGCACGAGAGAGGGCATAGTTTTTTTGTTCAATATAACCCTCAAACTTATTTTGGATTAATACTACATTAAATGCTTCGCATATTTCAAGAGTTCTGTCTGTAGAAAAAGAATCTACAACAACAATTTCGTCAACAACATCAACTAACGATTTTAAACACTTTTCTAAATGTTCTTCTTCATTATAAGTAATTATTACTCCGGAAACTTTTATCATTTTGATATACTATAAGTAGTTGTAAAAATAGGTTAATTAAGTTCTTTTTTGACTTTCTGTAGGGCAGAAGCTATTATTTGGTGCATGTCGTAATATTTGTATTCGGCAAGTCTACCACCAAATATAATGTTAGATTCTTTTGAAGCCAGTGTTTTGTATGCCTGATATTTTTTTTGATTCTCATCGTTGTTAATCGGGTAATAGGCTTCCTTCTCTGGAGTCCATTGTTCCGAGTACTCTTTAGTAATCACAGTATGCTCTTGTTTACCAAACTCGAAATGTTTATGCTCAATTATTCGTGTATAAGGCACGTCGGCATCATTATAGTTTACAACGGCATTACCCTGAAAATTATCAGTATCAAGTCTTGAGTTTTCAAAGCGTAATGAACGATATTCCAAGTTACCATACTCATAGTTATAGAACTCATCTATTTTTCCTGTATACACGATCTTTTTAGCTAACGTAGTGTATGTTTCTTTTTCTTCAAAAAAATCAACATTGGTTTTAACGTCTATACCTTCCAATAAACCGTCGATTATTTTGTTGTAACCGCCTTTAGGAATGCCCTGATAGGCATCATTAAAATAATTATTATTGAAGGTATAACGAACGGGCAATCGCTTAATTATAAAAGCAGGAAGCTCGGTAGCTTTTTTGCCCCATTGTTTTTCGGTATACTCTTTTATAAGTGTTTCGTAAACATCTTTTCCTATTAAGGATAGTGCTTGTTCTTCTAAATTTTCAGGATTTTTACGACCATGTTCTTTAATCTGGCCTTCTATAATTGTTTTGGCCTCTTCGGGTGTTTTGGTGCCCCACAACTGGTAAAACGTATTCATATTAAAAGGCAGGTTATATAACTTTCCTTTAGATATAGAAACCGGTGAGTTTACATAATTATTAAACTCTGCAAATTGATTTACATAGTCCCAAATATACTTATCGTTAGTATGAAAAATATGAGCCCCATATTTATGTACATTAATACCGTCTACATTTTCGCAATATACATTTCCGCCTACATGATCTCTTTTGTCTATAACCAAACATTTTTTTCCTTTTTTTGTTGCTTCATGAGCAAAAACACATCCAAATAACCCAGCACCAACAATTAAATAATCATACATTTGTATACTTTTATAATTTTTAGCAAAACTAGGATATAAATTACCGACAAAAAAACTTTTCAAGACAATGTATTACATTTCCAGAAACTATAAATCGTTATTTAACGCAGCAGGAAAGGCAAAAACAGATTGTGAATTTACGTTGCGTAAATTGGGGTTTAAAAATCTAGGGTTTAAGCAATCGTCCATACCAAGTTCGGCAGTAGGTACCATCAAAAACTTTTTTGGTATAACCATGGCTTTACTAAGGTTGCCTTTTAAATCTGTTTTATGTACCCAATATCCCAATAACAAGTTTAGAAAGTATATATTGTTTTTTGCCAAGTTAAAACGTTGCAAGATCATTACTATTGTTCATGATGTTAGGGTTTTAAAAGGTAGGGTAAAGGATATCGAAAAAGAATTATCAAAAATCGTATGTTCTGATGTTATTATAGTTCATAATGAATCGATGAAAGCATGGTTCTTAGAGCAAGGAACAACCATACCTATAGTAGTTTTAGGGATTTTCGATTATGTCTCTGAAGAAAGACCACTTCAAAATAAAGACGTTAATCAGAGTGATGTTTATAATATAGCCTATGCAGGAGGCTTTGGTGATGGCAAAAATGCATATATCTTCGATTTTGATATACTGGATCATAGCAAATACAATTTAAAGTTATACGGCATTGGTTTTGACGCCAGTAAACGAAAAGTAAACGAAGATGAGTCGATTATTCATTACCAAGGCGCATTTCCGTCGGATCAGATAGCCTATAAAATTGAAGCCGATTTTGGATTGGTGTGGGATGGTATCTCCACTGAGTCTTGTAGTGGCGATTTGGGAGAATATTTAAAATATAATAACCCTCATAAAACATCTTTATACCTTTTATGTGGACTTCCGGTAATAGTTTGGGATAAAGCCGCTATAGCATCCTTTATTGTAGAGAATAATTTAGGAATAGGTGTTGCGAACCTAAAAGATTTAAATGCTATTTTAGAAAACTTATCTGAAGAAGATTATAAATTAATGAAAAGCAATGTGCAAGCCGTTCAGGAAAAAGTAATGAATGGAAAGTTTGTTGAAGCCGCCGTTACAAAGGCATTGGAAGAACTTAATAATCAGTAACTCTAAGCAATGATTATTTCAAGAAGTTCTTTAGTGTATCTTCAAAAAGCTGTGGTTCGAATTTTTCGTATAACGAAAGCGCTTCATTTTTGAAGGCTTTTTCGGGTTTGGTATACAGTTCGGGTTTAAAATCCTTTAAATGGACACCAACATTATCGTCGTTTTCAAAAAGGCTCCAAGTGGCTTTATCTATCCACGGTGAAAAAATAGCAAAGGTTTTAACACCTAAAGCTTTAGCCATATTAATAGCGCCACCCTCATTGCCAATTACAGCATCACAATGATGTGTAAGAGCCAAAAACTCCCTTAAGCTTTTACCAAATACATTAAAGAAAACATGTTGTTGGGTTTCCTGTTTACATAAATCAAGTATCGATTTGGCTTCTGCTTCCTGTTTAGGGATGTAGTTAAATAATATTTGTCCGGAGGTTTCTTCAACTAAAGTATCAATAACTTTAGCCATATAGTTAAAAGGATAGGTCTTCTTTACACCGCTTCCTAATACACTAATCATATATAACGGCTTATTGAAATCGATCTTATGATCCTCCAAAAAGCGTTTACTATTAGTAATTTCCTTTTCGGTTAAATAAATTTTAGGCTTTATAAATTTTGGTTCAATACCTAAAGGAGCTAGCAGTTGCATTCTGTTAACAATGGCTAATCCCGATTTACCGCTGTTGCTCTTTTCTCTTTTTATATTATGGTGATAAAAAAGCGTAGAATAAGATTTATGGTACGAAATTTTGGTTTTTGCACCTGAAAAAATACTGATTAAATTACTGGATATTTTTGAATAAACATCAACAACTATATCATACTTTTCATGTCCTATCGATTTAGCGAACTTAAAAAGTTTGGCTTTACTTTGTTCGACTTCTTTAGTAAATAAGATGAGGTTATCGATATTAGGGTTATTTTCTATAACCGCAACCGTATGATCATTAACTAAATAGTCTAATTGTGCTTTTGGGTATTTTAAGCGAAGTGCTTCAAACAGAATACTGCTTGTAAGCACATCGCCAATCATTTTTTGTTGTATGATTAAGATTTTCAAAATTTACAACTCCCGTTTTTCATATATTTTTTGCAAATAAAATAAGCACTGCTTACTGCCACTGAACACTGAATACTGTGAACTGTATACTGCAAACTAACTTAAACCGCTACATTATGCTCTCTTAAAGCATCATTAAGCGATGTTTTTTTATTAGTACTCTCTTTACGTTTACCAATAATTAAAGCACAAGGTACATTATAGGTTCCAGAAGGGAATTCTTTGGCATAACTACCAGGTATTACTACAGAACGTGCAGGTACTCTTCCTTTGTATTCAACAGGTTCATCGCCTGTAACATCAATAATCTTAGTACTCATAGTTAAAACAACACCAGCGCCTAAAACAGCTTCTTTTTCAACACGTACCCCTTCAACAACGATACATCTCGATCCAATAAAGGCATTATCCTCTATAATTACCGGAGCCGCTTGTAAAGGTTCTAAAACACCACCAATACCAACACCACCAGATAAGTGAACGCCTTTACCAATTTGTGCACAACTACCAACAGTAGCCCAGGTGTCAACCATAGTTCCTTCGTCTACATAAGCACCAATGTTTACATAACTAGGCATTAAAATAGTACCACTTGAAATATAAGCACCATGTCTAGCAACAGCATGAGGTACCACACGGATGCCTTTTTCTGCATAGCCGCTTTTTAATGGAATTTTATCATGAAACTCTAAAGGACCAGCTTCAATGGTTTCCATTTTCTGAATTGGGAAATATAACACAACGCCTTTCTTAACCCATTCGTTAACCTGCCAACCATCTGCAGTAGGCTCAGCAACTCTCAATTCTCCTTTATCTAATAAGTCTATAACCTTTCTTATAGCAGAAGTTGTTGACTCTTCCTTTAAAAGCTCTCTGTTATCCCAGGCACTCTCAATGATTTGTTGTAGTTCTAACATTTTAATATATAATTTTTGAGCAAATATAATAGGTATCATTTAAAAAATAGAATGAATAAAGCTATTATATAAATTATTTAAGAACTCTAATTTTTTTCATCGATTAGCCATAAATTTGATAATAAAGTCGCTTATTTTTCCTTTAAAATAAAACAATAAATCGATGAAATGCATTTCATGTGTATTTCGTCTTATTTAGTCCCCATTTTATCTGTTCGTCGATAAAAATTTGTAGCTCCACTACTAATCGAAAATTCATTTACTTATAACTAATTTATTGTGTATGAGGCTTCTTCTGGATATATATTTGGAACATCAAACAATGAGAAACGATGAAAACAAATTTTTACATATTACTAATTTTATTACTGTCTTTTTCTTATGGTGATGCACAAGGCAGAACTGAAATTGAAGAGAATGGAGCTAATAAAGTTGTGGTAACTAATGTAAATGATAACGTTACCATTGTAACTGATTATAACCCAGTTAAAACTGAAAATAAAGCATTATTGATTGATGAAGATGAATTAAAAGAGTCTATTGCACGTACTAGTGATATTAGACAATATTTAAATCATGTAAGAAACGTTCAAAATATTAAATTGTTATTTCCAAAAATAAATAAAGCGGTTAAAGCTTAATAAGGGTTTTAAATTTTATCACAAAAGTTAAAAGTTAAAGGTTAAAGTAGCGAAAGAGGACTGTCTGAAAAGGCGGTCTTTTTTTATTTGTATTTATTGCAAACTAAATACTACCGTTGACGTCATTTGTAAATTTCTTTTATGCAAGCAATTAACCTATGTCCGGTCGAGCGCAGTCGAGACCTTCTTAAAACCTCTAGACTTAGCTCCTTTAGACATGACGTCATTATTTCCGCTTGATAAAATTTTTGTCTCTAATCTCGATGAGACAGCTTTTAGCTTTTAATACTTTTTCAAAACCCCACTTAATTTATTACAGTAAACTCAGATACTGGGATTAATAAACTATTTTTGCACAAAATAGATATATGGCTCGCATTTTAGCAATAGATTTTGGTACAAAAAGAACAGGTATAGCAGTAACAGACGAGCTACAAATTATAGCCTCTGGGCTTACTACCGTTAATACACCAGAGCTTTTAAAGTTTTTAAAGAACTACACTGCTAAAGAGCAGGTTGAACTGTTTTTGGTTGGAGAACCAAAACAAATGGATAACACGGCTTCGGAAAGTGAAACATATATCCTCCCATTTATAGAGCGTTTAAAAAAGGAATTTCCTAATATTCCAATAAAAAGAATAGACGAACGATTTACTTCTAAAATGGCTTTTCAAACTATGATTGATAGTGGATTAAAAAAGAATCAGCGAAAAAATAAAGCACTTGTAGACGAGATAAGTGCCACGCTTATTTTACAAAGTTATTTATATTCTAAATAAACAGAACGTCATTAAGAATATATTTGATGCAAATACTACTAATAAATTATAGTATTTTTGCAACTATAAAAATACAAAACGAGTAATGATTTTACCAATAGTAGCCTTTGGCGACCCAGTTCTTAAAAAGAAAGGAACCGATATAACAAAAGATTATCCTAATCTAGATACACTTTTGGAAAATATGTTTGAAACCATGTATAATGCCTATGGAGTTGGGTTGGCAGCACCACAAATAGGGTTACCAATAAGACTATTTTTGGTTGATACCAAGCCTTTTGCAGAAGATGAAGATTTAACAGCAGAAGAGCAAAACGAATTAAAAGATTTTAGGCGTGTTTTTATTAATGCTAAAATAACAAAGGAAGAAGGTGATGAGTGGGCATTTAACGAAGGGTGTTTAAGTATTCCAGATGTAAGAGAAGATGTTTTTAGACAACCCAAAGTGACGATTGAGTATGTAGATGAAAATTTTAAACCGTATACAGAAACTTTTGATGGATTGATTGCTAGAGTTATCCAACATGAATACGATCATATTGAAGGTGTTTTGTTTACAGATAAACTATCTAGTTTAAAAAAGCGTTTAATAAAAGGAAGACTAACCAATATATCTAAAGGTAAGATTAAGGTTGATTACAGAATGCGTTTTCCAGATCAAAAAAAGAAGCGATAATATTTGCAAGCCATTAATAAACATTTGATATTTGTCCCTTTCAAAGCATAATTATGAGTTTAGATAAAGTACTATCAATAGGAGGAAAACCAGGTTTATATAAATTAATAACACAAACACGAGGTGGTTTTGTTGCCGAATCGTTAATAGATAACAAACGTATATCTGTAAGTGTGCAAAATAACGTTAGTGTTTTAAGTGAAATAGCAATTTATACGTTAACAGAAGAAGTGCCACTTAAACAGGTTTTAGAAAACATCAAGAAAAAAGAAAATGGTGAGCCATCTTCTGTAAAGCCTAAAGACAGTAAAGATAAATTAGAAGAATATTTCTTTGATGTGTTGCCAGATTATGATGAAGATAGGGTATATGCAAGCGACATTAAAAAAGTTATACAATGGTATAATTTATTACAACAAAACGATATGTTGAATTTTTTAGAATCAAAAGAAGAAAACGATACATCGTCAGATGAAGAAGAATAAAAATTAAAACCTCCAAGCTTGGAGGTTTTTTTTGTGCTTTATTGTAAGTTTTTTTAGAGCTTTCCGACTGTATGTTAAACAATAAAAAGACTACTAATGAAATCCATTTGGTTTTTTGATGATGTTAATCTTTTCAAGGTGCTATGTCCCCATAAGTTTAAAGCTTATAAAGCGAATCACGATTTCGATGCCTACAAAAAGAAAGACTACATATATTTTGAGGAAGACTCTGCCAATAAAGTATACCTTATAGAAAAAGGGAAGGTAAAAATTGGTTATTACAGTGAAGAAGGAGACGAGGTTGTTAAAGCTATTTTAACACGTGGCGAGTTATTCGGAGAAACAGCTATTCTAGGAGAATCTAAGCGAGAAGAATTTGCCCAATCGATTGACAATGCTACAAGCATTTGTCCGATAGGCGTAGACACGATGCATGATTTAATGCGAAATAATCAAACCTTTAGTTTTAAAATATACAAGCTAATCGGTTTTAAGTTAAAAAAACTCGAAAGGCGATTACAGTTACTTTTATTTAAAGATACCAAAACGCGTCTTGTTGAATTTTTGGATGAGTTATGTTCAGACTACGGGTACGATTGTGAAAAAACCGGCGACAAGGTAATCCATCACCCCTATACACAAAAAGATATAGCCTCTTTAATAGGCACTTCCAGACCGACTTTAAACATACTTTTAAATGAATTAAAGGAGGAAAAAGTAATTCAATTTTCCAGAAAAGAAATAAGAATTCATAAAAAAACTGCTTAATGTTAGATAGCTAACATTTTATAAAAGTTGAGCATCATATTTTTGAAGTATAAAAAATACTTAAAAAAAATATGATGATTAAAAAAATGTTTATAGCAGTATTAGCAATGGGATTTTTAGCTACTTCCTGCAGTAATGACGACGATAACACACCAACAACAGCTAATTTAACTTTAGAGTTGGATGGTTTAGAAGCCTTAGGAAACGGTTATGTTTATGAAGGTTGGATAATTGTAAACGGAGCACCCATCTCTACAGGAACGTTTACATCGGTTACTTTCCCACAATCTTTTACAGTAGATGCTACTCAATTAGCTAATGCAACAGATTTTGTACTATCGATTGAACCAGCAGGAGAAACTGGAGTTGAAGCCGCGACACCGGCAAAAACAAAATTATTAGCAGGAGGTTTTTCTGGAAGTACAGCAAATGTAAATACAGGCATTGTGGGCGATTTTAGTAACGCTACAGGTAAGTATATTTTAGCGACTCCTACAGATAATGATGATACAAATGAATCTAGCGGTGTTTGGTTTTTAGATAACACAAATGCACCACCTCCAGTTGCAGGACTAGATTTACCTACATTAGAAGAAGGGTGGAAGTATGAAGGATGGGCAGTAATTAACGGTACACCAATAAGTACAGGTACGTTTACTAAAGTAGCAGCAACTGATGATGCGGCACCTTTTAGTGGAAGTGTTGCTTTACCAACACCAAATGGAGCAGATGGATTTTTTCCAGGAGAAGATTTTCTAGAGAATGCGCCTAATGGAGTAACATTCCCTACAGACTTAAAAGGAGCAACTATAGTTATTTCTATAGAACCAAGTCCAGACGATAACCCAGCTCCATTTACACTAAAGCCCTTAGCTCATGTTGTACCAGCTAATGCAGCAGATCATACAGTTATATCTATGGGGACTGGACCAGTAGTAGCTTTATCTGGGAAAGTTACACGATAAAGCGTATAAAATATTTTGATTTTAATTAGATTTAAGGCATCGTTTCGACTTAGAAACTATGCCTTAAATTATTTTATGCTCATGTCTAGAAGAAAAAAAATTAGTTTAAAGAATATTATTTTTTTAGTTGTTGTTGCACTTTTAATTATTCCGCAAACGCGACAGCCTATACAAATATTTTTACATAAGGGATTGGCGCTTTTTAGTCCATCTGTGGTTAACGAAACAAAACAGTTAAAACTGGAAAATTATAATTGGAAACTTGAAGATGCAAAAGGGACTGCTTTTAATTTTAATGATACTAGAGGGAAAGTTGTTTTGGTAAATTTTTGGGCAACCTGGTGTCCGCCATGTATAGCAGAAATGCCAAGTATGCAATCGTTGTATGATGATTATAAAGATAAAGTTGCATTTGTTTTTGTGTCTAATGAGAATTTTGAGGTAATCGATCAGTTTTTAAATAAAAAAGCGTACACGTTTAAAGTATATAATCCTTTAACCAAATATCCAAAATCTTTCGATGTAACTAGTATTCCCAGAACCTTTTTAATAGATAAACAAGGTAATATCATAATTGATAAAACTGGTGCGGCAAACTGGAATAGTGATACTGTTAGAAAAACTATCGACGACTTGTTGTAGCACTTTTTTTAGATTCTAACAGCTTCATAATAAATAAATTTAAAAGAATTAGCGTAAAGGCGTAGATCGTATCTTCAATCGGAATTGTAAAAAGTCTGATATTCAAATTCTCAGAATTATTATACCAAACAACCTCTTCTGTAATAAAACTACCGGTTAAAATACCATTTACTATAAAAAAAGGGATCAGCATAACTAAAAATGTTAGATAGTAATTACTTAATAAAGCGCTGTTCTTTTTTATTACTTTGATAATTAACATAGCTGCCAGCATAAAATTTATAAAAGTATACCACTTGGTACTATTATAAATTGACAGTATGACTAATAGCATTATAAGTAAATAGCTCACGGTTTTGGTAACTCCTTGCGATAACTTCATATTAGGGAAGTAATACAATAAGGCATAATGTGTAAATGTGCAAGCATAGGGAATACATATAAAAAACAGCCACTCTTCAATAGGTAAAGAAAATAGTTTAACACCTAGAAAATAATCTTCGTTAAATCCCCAAATACCATTTATGGTGAAAATAATGTCCCAGGGAATAAAAAGGAGCATACTTATAAATATACTTATAAATAAAGGTTTCCAGCGTTTGTAAAAGTTTAGTTTAGGGTGAAAACTAAATAAAAAGGGAATAGATAAAGATCCTAAATTTAGCAACAGATATAAATAATCCATCAGTTACTTTTTAAAGTATTTAAAGGGGACAACCAGCATACCAAAACACTCACCATCTTTTTTTCCTAAGTGTTTATGGTGCATTTTGTGCGCGCGTCTTACGCCTTTAGCATACCAATTATTAGCGTTTCTAAATAATTTAAAACGTTGGTGTATAAAAATATCATGTACCATAAAATAGGATGCTCCATAGGCAAATATGCCTAAGCCAATAGGTAAGCCAGCCCAAAAACTGGTGTATTTCCAAAGCAAGAAAAAACCAATGCTAACAATGGCATAAAAAATAAAGAAAGCATCGTTTCGTTCGAACCAGCTCTCATGGTCTTTTTTGTGATGATCTTTGTGTAAAGACCATAAAAAACCATGCATTATATATTTATGTGTAAACCAGGCCATAAATTCCATAAAGCAGAATGTTCCTAAAAAAATCAATATCCAGAATACAGTATGCATAGCTTAAATTTACATTAAATTTAATTGATATTTTACATAACTGCGCATTAACAACTCAATTTTTTTAGGATTGGAAACTCTAATCCGCGTGTTCTTTATTTTAAGCGCAGGTGTCTTTTTTAGCTTTTTTAGTAACTGGCGATAATATCTGTAGGCAATAAAAACACCAAATTTGGCTTCGATAGGTAGTTTTTTTATACCGCTTAAACCTTTTTCAAAATCGGCCTCAATCTCGTCTATAATACTTTGTTTAGAAGCTTCGTTTAAATTCTTTAAATCAACTTTAGGGAAATAGGTTCTATTTAAATCATCGAAATCTGCTTTTAGGTCCCTTAGAAAATTTACCTTTTGAAATGCAGAACCTAGCGACATGGCGGTATCTTTTAGTGCTTCGTATTTAGCGTCGTCTCCTTTTACAAAAACCTTTAAACACATAAGCCCCACTACATCTGCAGAACCATAAATGTATTCTTTATACTCTTCTTGGGTTAGGTATTTCGTTTTATGAAGATCTAAACGCATACTTTTCATAAAAGCATCTACGTGGTTTTTATGTAAACCATAGCTATGGAATGTATGTTGAAATGAGTTTAATATGGGGTTTAAACTAATTTTATCAACTAATGCCAGTTCTAAATCATTAGAAAATTTATTGAAGAGGTGTTCTTTATTGTAATCATGAAAAGAATCAACAATTTCATCAGCAAAGCGTACAAATCCGTAAATATTGTAAATATCCTTTCTGATGGATTTAGAAAGCATTTTTGTTGCTAGCGAAAAAGAGGTGCTATAAGATTTGGTAACAAGTTTACTACAATCGTAAGAGACAGTATCAAATAATGACTTCATGATTTGGATGGTGTTTAGTTATTAAATCCGCTACTAGTTTTCCTGATATTAAAGATGGAGGAACTCCCGGACCAGGTACTGTTAATTGTCCGGTAAAAAATAAGTTTTTTACTTTTTTGCTTTTTAGTTTAGGTCTTAAAAAAGCAGTTTGCATTAATGTGTTTGCCATTCCGTATGCGTTTCCTTTATACGAATTGTAATCATTAATAAAGTCGTTAACACAAAAGCTTTCTTTAAAGATAATATGATCTTTTACGTTTTGCGATGTTAAGTTTTCAAAACGATGTATAATTTTATCGAAATACGTTTCTCTTAATTCTGGTGTATCGTTTAACCCTGGAGCTAATGGAATTAAAAATATCCCAGCTTCTTTTCCTTCTGGAGCTGAGCTTGCATCTGTTTTACTAGGAAAACTAGCATAGAACAAGGGATTCTCAGGCCATTCCGGGGTATCGTATATAGCTTTGGCATGCGTATAAAAGTTTACGTCGAAAAACAACGTGTGATGATTAACTTGTTTTAGTTTTTTGTTAAAACCAACATAAAATAGGAGCGAGGAAGGTGCAAAAGTTTTTTTGTCCCAATAGCTCTCAGAATATTGTCTGTACGATTCTTCTAAAAGTGTTTCGGTATGGTGGTAGTCGGCACCACTTAAAACAATGTTAGAGGCGTACGTTTCGCCATTAGACACAATTTCTTTGCATTCACCATTTTTAACCACAATTTTTTCTATGGGTGCATCTGTCTTAATGATAACGCCTAATTCCTTTGCTAATTCTTCCATAGCCAAAATGACTTGGTACATGCCTTTTTTTGGATGAAATGTGCCTAAACCAAAATCGGCATAATTCATAAAACTATAAAAGGAAGGGGTGTCGCTTGGTTTGGCTCCTAAAAACAAAACAGGAAACTCCAGAATTTGGATGAGCTTTTCACTCTTGAATTCCTTTCTAACCTCTCTTCTTATATTACTAAAAAATTGGTTTAGTCTTTTTAAAGTTTTTATGCTTACCAGTTCAAAAGGCGATACACCTGGGTTATAAACTAAGTCTTTTATGGCTATATCGTAATTGCTTTTTGCCTGATCAATAAACTTAAAAAGTTTTTTAGAACTTCCAGGTTCTTCCTTTTCAAAAACTTTAGCGATGCGTTCCAGACTATCTTCTATGGTTAAAAAATCATTTTTCCCATAATAGACGCTGTAAGCCGGATTTAATTTTTCTAATGAGTAATAATCTTGAGGTGTTTTATTAAAGTCAGCAAAAAAACGCTCAAAAACATCTGGCATCCAGTACCATGTGGGGCCAATGTCGAAGGTAAAACCTTCTTTTTTTAATTGCCTTGCTCTACCTCCTATGGTACTGTTTTTCTCAAAAACAGTTACCTGGTATCCAGCTTTGGCTAAATAGCACGAAGCCGCCAAAGATGAGAACCCAGAACCAATTATATTTATAGATAAATTCATAATGTTTAACTAAAATACAAAAAAGTTAAACAAAATAAAACTTTTTATAAATCTTTAACTAAATTTTCGATAGAATTAAAAATATGAACTCTTTCAGGAAGGTTTTTAATATTTAAGTCAACCAGCTTTTTTCCTAACAACAACAGGTTGGTGTTTTTTTTGTTTAATAATAACTTATTGAAGCTATTAATATAATATGGAATTTCCTTTTCAGGAGGGCTAACAGTGAAAAAGGATACAAAAGTAATGTCATCAAAGAAGTCTAACAAACTAGTAAGACTTTCCATAGGCACACTTTCTCCAAGGAAGATAGTATGATACCCTTTACTTCTTAGTTGATAGTTAATAAACAACAGACCGATATCATGAATTTCGTTGTCGGGTAAAAACAAGACATAGGTTTTGGAATCTGGCTTAGGCTCCAAGATTTGGAGTCTTTCAATGTTTAAAAGTATTTTTTGCTTTATATGAATAGATAAAAAATGCTCATGTGCTGGAGTAATGGTATTTGTTTGCCATAATAGGCCTATTTCGTTTAGCAATGGTAAAAATACGGTATAGAAAATATCACTAAATGATTGTGTTTCGAGTAAATTATTATAGGTACTATAAAATAATCTCTGATCGAAATTTATCATTGCCATTTTAAAGGCATTGATAGCATGGTCTTCAATTTTTGCTCTAGATGCAATTTCTCTAACCTTAATAGGAATTTCTTCTTCTTTAAGGCTAGCGATTTTAGAGATTTTTATCCCATTATTATTTAAATACGAGATATTGAGAAGCTTTTGAAAACTTGCTAAACTGTAATTTCTAATATTTGTGTCCGTTCTGTTTGGACGTAATAAATCATAACGTTTTTCCCAAATACGTATAGTATGGGCTTTAATCCCAGTTAGGTTTTCTAAATCTTTTATGCTAAAGTTAACATGAATATTGTTCATCAATATTTGTATTTAGTTAAACAAAAATAAACAAAATAATCGACAAAAAGCAAAAAAGCGTAAAACTCTTCTAAATTTGAAAGGAACGTTTTTAGAAAATTCTAAAGAGGTTTAATGTTATATGAAGGTGTTTTTTGTAAATAGTTTATATAAAGGTTAATACATAACCAGCAGGTGTAGCAAGTTATTCAAGAGTATAATTATGTCTTTGCGTAACACTTTTGTGTTAGCTATATTATAAAAAGATTTATGATTATATAGATTTAAATTAATTATCCTTTTTTAATAAATCATTTACCAGTTTTTTTAATTGATCAATTTGATGTTGTTGTAATTTTAATTGTTCTTCCTGATTTATCGTGTATAAAGTTAACTCTTCAATTTTTTCTAAAAGTTTAACATTTATTTCACCCAAATTAATTCCTTCATTCTTAATAACATCATCCTTAGATGGTATGTTTTTAAGGTGTCCATTTTTTCGAATGTAGTTTGCTACTTCACTTATGGGTGTTAAATTATAATCATCTTGAAATACGTAATCTGGCCAGTTGCCTTCTAAAGCAACTTTGACTTCTTCAGCTATAGCTTTGCCTGCAACGGCTAGTGCATAGCCTTTAGTGTCGGTTGTCCCAATTGCTATGTTGTCTTTTACATAAGAAGAACCATTAACATTAAGCATAAAATTACCTGCTGTAAAATTATTTTGATCAAAACCTATATGCAAATTTCCTTCTTTTTTTATTACTATTCCCTGTCCGATACTTGGATTAAATCCTAAAAATAGAGATTCGTTAAAATTATTGGCACTACGTTGATAACCTATTTGAGCAACTGTTGTTTTTGCTGAATTAACAAACTTGATTTTTTGTTCATATAGCTCATTATTATCAATAAAACCACCAGGTATTTCATAACTTAGAGTTAGGTCTCCTCTGGATGCATAAATGCCTCCATTCACATTTAACATTTCATTACCTCTATTACCATATTCATTAAACCCAATATATGTATTGCTATTATTTTGTAAAAATATTCCATCACTAGAACCTGCTCTTATACGTAAAGCTTTGTCAAACCTTAATATTGATGGACCTTCAAGATAAGATATACTACCGGTTAATTGATTGTTATCCCCATAAAAATGTATTCCATGCCTATAATCGATTGTTCCATAAAATGGGTGTGGGGTAATAGGTCTTCTAAGCTTTATATTTCCGCCTTCAATTTTTACATCTGTGTCAACTTCAGTTGGAAGTGGAAAATAGTTTTGATTTTGAGAAAATAAATTATTGATTAGAAGAATAATAATTACAACGGAGAAGATTTCTTTTTTTTTCATAATGAACTTATTAAGATTACTTTGCTAAAGAGCAGTTGTGAATTGTTTGAGTAAAATTAATGAAAGAATCTAAGATTTTGCTAAGGTTTATCCTTGCAAATAGTAAGGATAAACCTTAGTTTTTATTGTCGTGTTTTTAGTTATTCTTCAAGATGAAATAAATTACTTTTGTTGTTTCTTAACCTAAATTAGGGCTAATAAATAACCAATTAACGCCCCACCCAAAACAATAAAGGCACTATTTAATTTTTTAAATACAAAAACTGTAGTTAAACTCATTACGGCAATTAAAATAGTCCGCCAATCGGTTACCGAATCTTTTATCATTTCGATACAAACAGCAAGTATTAATGCCACGGCAGCAACGTTTACAGCGTCTAAAAATGCTCTGATGATTTTTGATTGCCGCATTTTAGGAATCAAAGGGTTTAGAATTAGAACAAAAAGAAACGAAGGAAGAAAAATACCTGCTGTAGCAGCAATGGCTCCCCAAAGGCCGTTCATTTGCCAACCGATAAATGTTGCTGTAGATAAAACAGGACCAGGGGTAACCTGTCCGATCGCTACAGCATCAATTAAAGCTTGTCTGGTTAGCCAACCATTTGCAACCAGTTCGGTATCGAGAAAAGCAAATAAAACATAACCACTACCATACAGAATGGCACCTACCTTTAAAAAAGTAAGAAATATTTTTAGTGTACCGATTTTTATCGGATCGATAGTCTGAAACATTAAAAGCGGTATAAAACTATTTAAATTGGTACGTCCTTTTTTTATAAAATAGATGATTAAACCCAATAAACCACAACCAAAAAGCGCCGCTATTTCATTAATTCCGAGTAAACAAGCTGTTATGGTTATAATGCCTAAAATAGCAAGCTCTACATTTTTAATTGCCTTTTTTGCTAAACGATAAGCTGCCATTAAAATAATGGCTATTACCGCTGGTTTAATGCCATAAATAAAAGGTTCTACATTGGGTAGTTGACCATATTCCTGATATAGGTAAGCAAATACAGAAGTAATAACAACAGCTGGAAAAATAAAGCAAATACCAGCTACGAATAAGCCTTTCCAACCTGCACGTTCATGACCGCAATGCATGGTCATTTCAGTAGAATTAGGCCCCGGAATCAGGTTTGTAGCACCAACTAGATCGAGAAAGTGTTCTTGGCTCATCCATTGTCTTTTCTTAACAACTTCATCTTCCATCATGGCAATGTGGGATGCAGGCCCACCAAAAGCTATGGTACCTAACTTTAAGAATAGTTTGGCGATTTCTATCAGTTTTGTTTTTTGAGACATGTTAAACGAGGTTTGTGGTATTGCAAAAACTCACTTGTAGTAAGAGTTTTGAGGAACACATGAGTAATAAAACTATTTTGCTTTCTTTTTTTTCGGTTTACTAGCCTTAGCTAACGGATTAAAAGCAATACATAAATCCAGCCAATATGATAAATCATCATCAGTATCAAACCCGTCGGGAGTTACAAAAATATAGCCTTTCATAGGTCTGCCGGTAAAGTCCATAGGTAAACATTCCGGTTTATCGAGTTCAGCTTCATATACAGCTTCCCCAATACGCGCCATTAATAAATTATCACCATATTTTTTGTCCAAATGGATACCGCAAAGCATTTTGTTATCAACTTTAAAGCATAAACCGCCCATCATTTTAAGTTCTGTAAAAGCTGTTCGTTTTTCTTTAAGTTGTTGTCGTATTCTATCTGCTAAATATTCATCGTAAGCCATAGGAATTCATTTAAAATTACATCGTTGTATTGAACTTGGAGTAAATTTAATGCTTTTATAAATGTAACTAACAAAGAATTATCTATCAATTAATTTAGATAAATTCTTTGTTGGATAGCTTTTGTCGACTACATAAAAAAGAGAGACTATCTGAAATAGAGAGACAATGTTTGTGTAGAGTACATTGACAACCTGCCCGTCCACTGGCAGGGGAGTGTTAAGCTTAAACTAATTGGGGAACACTCAATTCGGCAATTTCAGAAAGTCTCATTATATTTTAAAAATGATAAGTTACAGCCCTATCATTTAAAGGTTGTTCATTACGATAATTGTTAATAGGCATGTTGTTTTTAAGTTTCAATACTTCTTGAACCGATAAAACGATAGGCTCTTTAAATACTATCCAATTCACATTTTCGGTACAAGGCGGTGTGGTTAGTGAACCACCATAAGAGTAATAGTGTTTATCTTCTAAGACTAAACTAGATAAATCAATTTTTTGATGAATGTCTTTTTCGGCACCTTCCTCAATAGGTAAAAAGCTTTCAAGAAATTCAAATAATTGACTTTCTTCGCCTTCTTCACCCAAAATCCCTAAAACAGTTATTTTTCCAGCTTTATTTACATGTACCAAATGCATTTCAATAGGGTAGATCACCCCGTTTATTTTGTGTTCGGATGGTTCATGAAAATGTATTTGCTTTAAATAGTATGTTTCGTCCTTATAAGTAATGGAATCGCCAGCTTCAAAATCAAACTGTATAGAATGGCCATTATTTTCAACTTTGCTTATAAGCGTGGTTGGTGTGTATTGTATTTTTAAATCTTCCTGAATTTTTACAGCTATTGCATTTTTATGAATAATATTGATTGGTGATTGACGTTTACCTCCGCAATCTGAGTTTTTTTCAATTTCTATCCAGTGCTCTGGTGATGTTTCTCCGGAATAACTCCAATGAAGTTTGTGGTCTTGATGTTTTTCGTGTATGTTCTTTTGTGAATCTGTGCAAGAAAGGGTAGCTATTAATACTATACTTAAAAGTAAAGTGATTTTCGCGTGCATGATATAGGTATTTGATCAATTATATAATACAAATCTAAATATGGAGGCTTTTCTAAAACCTTACTTTTGTCAGCTTTTGGAAATTATATTTTGAAAGTTATTAACTATTTCGTTTTCGGAACTAGAAGAAGAATTTAAAACTCACATCTCTCCCTATCTATTAAATATTTTTTGTAAGCCATTCCATTAGGTTTTAAATATGATTTCATAAATTGAACTTGGAGTAAATTTATTTACATTTATGAATTGAACAAACCAACCTATATGAACCAGTTAGAATATATTGTAAATGCCTTTTCAAATTTTGTATGGGGTTTGCCCTTGGTTATATTGCTAATAGGGGGCGGTTTATACCTTTTGGTTTTGTCGAGGTTTTTACCATTTAGGCTTATTGGTCATGCGATTGGAGTATTGCGGGGCAAGTACGACGATCCTAATGATCCGGGACAGATTAGTCACTTTAAAGCTTTAACAACAGCGCTTTCTTCAACAATAGGTATGGGAAATATAGCAGGTGTGGCGGTAGCCATTTCTGTTGGCGGTCCAGGCGCTATGTTTTGGATGTGGGTTAGTGCTATTGTAGGGATGTCTACCAAGTTTTTTACATCCACGCTAGCCATTATGTATCGCGGAAAAGATAGCAGTGGTGAGTTACAAGGAGGTCCTATGTATTTTATTATAGAAGGTTTGGGAAAACATTGGAAACCCTTGGCTGTTATGTTCAGTCTTTTTGGAATGGTTGGTGCTTTACCAGTTGTTAACGTGAATCAATTAACACAGGCAATAAACGATATTGTATTAATTCCGAATGGTGTTGAAGTAGGCTTAAAGTCTAATTTAGTAATCGCTTTTGTTTTGGTAGCTTTAACCTCAGTTATTATTCTTGGTGGATTAAAGCGTATTAGTAATGCAGCTTCTAAGATGGTACCTTCTATGGTGCTGTTATATTTTGTATTGGTTTTATTTATTCTAATAGCTAATTACGATGTGGTACCCAAATATTTTCTAATGATTTTTACAGATGCTTTTTCTGCCAATAACTTTAAGGAAAGTCCTTTTTTGGGAGGTGTGTTAGGAGGACTTATTTTGTTGGGAATCCGTCGAGGTGCATTTTCAAATGAAGCAGGTATTGGTACAGCGCCTATGGCACACGGTGCCGCAAAAACAGACGAACCTGTACGCGAAGGTTTAGTAGCCATGTTAGGGCCTGCAATAGATACTTTGGTAGTTTGTACGCTTACAGCTTTAGCTATTTTAGTAACAGGTGTATGGGAAACAACTTCAGATAATGGCGTGAGTTTAACAGCTTCTGCCTTTTCGCATGTTATGCCCGAGTATGGTAAATATTTACTAATGCTTTGTGTTTTAATATTTAGTGTATCCTCGTTATTTTCGTATGCATACTATGGTACAAAATGCATGTCGTTTATAGTTGGAGCAGAGAAGAAACACTACTATAATTACATTTATATTGTAAGTATTATATTGGCAGCTACAACCCCTTTTAGTGTTATGCTTAATTTAATTGACGGGACTTTTGCGCTTATGGCAATTCCAACTATGGTAGCCACGCTCATTTTGGCACCAAAAGTTATTAAAGAAATTAAACCCTATTTAGCTCGAATTAAAGAAGATTAACTTTTATTAAAAGATGATATCGATAAGGTTCAATTATCACATATCACCCTTGTTTTTAAACCATTTGTACCGATTTCATTGATTGGAATTCTTTAATTTTCGCTTTTAAAAATTAATAATACTTAATAAAAAAACAACATTTAAACTATGGCAGATCAAAACAAATCAAAGGCATATTGGAAAGAGAATATAAGGTATCTGTCCATACTTTTAATTATATGGTTTTTAGTGTCCTATGGTGCAGGAATTATATTTAAGGATGCTCTTAACGATATAAAAGTAGGTGGTTTTAAATTAGGTTTTTGGTTTGCCCAACAAGGTTCAATGTATGTATTTGTCATACTCATATTTGTATATGTTCGTCTTATGAATAAACTTGATAAAAAGTATGGTTATGACGAATAGTATCATGTTAGTTGAATCGTTAGGAGTCCAGAATTGGACTTATATTTTAGTAGGAGTTACATTTGCAGTATATATAGGTATTGCTATTTGGTCCAGAGCAAGTTCTACTAAAGAGTTTTATGTAGCCGGAGGGGGCGTTTCACCTTTAGCCAATGGTATGGCTACTGCTGCCGATTGGATGAGTGCTGCGTCCTTTATATCTATGGCCGGTATTATATCTTTTGCGGGTTATGATGGTGCGGTTTATTTAATGGGTTGGACAGGAGGTTATGTACTTTTAGCATTATTGTTAGCACCATATTTAAGAAAGTTCGGAAAGTTTACTGTGCCCGATTTTATTGGAGATCGTTATTATTCAAAAACAGCACGGTTAGTGGCTGTGTTTTGTGCTTTACTAGTGTCCTTTACTTATGTGGCCGGACAAATGCGGGGTGTAGGTATTGTGTTCTCTCGTTTTTTAGAGGTCGATATTAATACAGGGGTTATTATTGGCATGTTAATCGTATTATTTTATGCCGTTTTAGGTGGTATGAAAGGGATAACCTATACACAGGTGGCACAATATTGCATACTTATTTTTGCTTTTATGGTGCCCGCTATTTTTATTTCAATTCAAATGACGGGAAACCCAATCCCGCAATTGGGGTTTGGTGATCAATTAGCAGATGGTTCTGGAACTTATTTACTGGATAAATTAGATGGTTTAAGTACAGAACTCGGTTTTGCCGAATATACAGAAGGTTCTAAATCGTTAATTGATGTCTTTGCTATTACATTGGCATTAATGGTGGGTACCGCAGGTTTACCTCATGTTATTGTTCGTTTTTTCACAGTGAAACGTGTTAAAGATGCCCGGAAATCTGCTGGAATTGCTTTGTTGTTAATTGTTGTGTTATATACAACCGCACCAGCGGTAGCAGTTTTTGCCAGAACGAATATGATTGAAACCGTATCGAATAAACCTTATGCTTCGGTTCCGGAATGGTTTAAAAAATGGGAAACTACAGAATTGATAACCTTTACCGATAAGAATAACGATGGTATAATTCAATATGTAGCCGATACCTCTAAAAATGAGCTGGTAGTTGATAGGGATATTATGGTATTGGCAAATCCGGAAATAGCCAATTTGCCCAATTGGGTTGTTGCTTTGGTGGCTGCGGGTGGCTTGGCAGCAGCTTTGTCTACAGCAGCAGGCTTGTTATTGGTTATCTCTGCATCGGTTTCTCACGATTTAATCAAAAAGATTTTAAAACCTTCAATATCGGAAAAAGGAGAGTTGGTAGCGGCTCGTTTGTCTGCTGTTGGAGCAGTTTGTATTGCAGGCTATTTTGGAATTAATCCGCCAGGGTTTGTAGCAGCGGTTGTGGCTTTAGCCTTTGGGTTGGCAGCAGCATCTTTTTTTCCAGCAATTATTTTGGGGATCTTTTATAAACGGATGAACAAGGAAGGTGCCATAGCCGGTATGGTGGTTGGAATCACTGCCATGTTGCTGTATATGATTAAATATAAACTCGGTTGGTTAGATGAAACACTACCAGATAAAAGCGAATGGTGGTTTGGTATTTCTCCAGAAGGATTTGGTACTATTGCTATGATTTTAAACTTTGTAGTATCTATAGTTATTATGAAATTAACTCCAGAGCCTCCAAAAGACGTGCAGGATATTGTAGAAAATATTAGAATTCCTAGTGGGGCAGGAGGAGCTACGCATTGATGATAAAATGAGGTCTGAAAAATATCATTTTTCAGACCTCATTGTCATTATTATTTCTTTTTTAATAATATTTTTTCGTTGGTAAACTGATTGGCAGCATCAAGAAAATCAACCATTAAAGGCCAATTGGAATTAGGCTCATAATTGTTTTTATATTGTTTGGTAGTAGTTACAATAAGTGTATTTCCTTCTATTTTTGCATCACTAATAAAAGCCCCTGTTATATTGTCAACCGATTTTTTAAGTTTATCTAAACCACTTACAGTATAGTTTTCGGGAATATTAAAAACTATTTTATTATTGTAACTTCTTGGGTAATTCATATGTACGTTTTCTTTACGTGCGCGTTCTTTTTCGGTTAAATCGATTTGGGCTGTTATTAATTTTCCTATTTCAACAATGTAATTTGGCCCAGCTTTTTTAATGAATGCATTTTTAACTTTAAAAGATTCAGAATAAGTAAAGTAAGAATCAAAACTAAAGCGACCTGTTTCATTAATTTCAAAAGAATAGTCCTCAATACCTTCAACTTTAAATTCAGATTCAATACTTTTCTTTAACCGTTCCTTCTGTTTGTCTTTTAGTTTTATAATGAGTGCATCTATTTCCTTCTTATACTTTGCTTTGTCTTTTTTTCGTTTAACAAGTTCAATGAACGGTTGGGTTTCATACTTTTCATAATCTTCATTTACATAATCGGTAAAAAGTAATTTATTATACTGTTCATCTTTTTTTTGGTGTCCTTTAAAACTATTTACAAGGCTAATATTGATACTTGAAAAATCATCGTTTATTGTTAGTGTTGTATTTCTTTTGCTTTCATTTAGAGATGGTGTACTCACAGATAATTTGCCTTTTTTAATACCATCTATCTTATTTTTTGATTTGGTTAACAAGTAAACATCGGTGTTTTCAATCAATGGGGAAAATTCATTTACACAAGTATGTAGCCCAAAATATTCAACATAGACAGGTGTTTGGGTTTTCACTTTTAAAAGTACGTTTACGTTTTTTTCTATCAACAAATCATCAATACTACCATCATATCGTTTTTTTGCAACTACAATTTCAAAACCTATTTTTTCTTGTTTTAAAAACTCGGTAAAAAATTGGATGAATCGTTTTTGATCCTTTATAATCTTAGCATGATTACCGTAATATCCAAATGGATAATACAATATCCCCGCTTCCTTTATAGTATAGGCCTCAATATACCGAGTGAGATAAATGTGACGCATATAATAGAAGACGGCCGTTACTTTTTCACTATCATTTTTAAAGGTCTTATCTTTTAAGAAACCTTTAAGATCTCCGTTATCACCATCTGGCCTAAAACGTTTATCGTATAATTCTAAAACCTCTTCTTTTGTAACATTCTTTTTAATAATATTCTCTTTTTCGGGCAGGAAAGCAAGAGCTCTGTTTTCGAATTTTCCTGATCGGGCAAAATACACCTGAAATTTATAAGATGGTAGGTCTACTAATGGATAAAACCATCTGTTCGACATAAACTTATCAATGTTAGAAGATTCCAAACTATACCGTCTAAAATTTTTCTTTCCCGTTGGGATATTTTTTAATTCTGGAGCTCCGTTGTAGGAATTAAAGTTTATAAAGAAATCGTTTTCAGTTTCAAAAAAGAGCTTAAAATCTACAATAGGATAGTCTTCGGCTAAAGTAGTTTCAACAGGATCGAAACCAAAAGCATAGGTGGATTTAAAAGGATCTTCCTTGTAAATATAATAATCTATAATATCTCCAACTTCTAAGTTTGAAATTGCAATTTTTGTTTTTCCATCTTCTTGTACAGATTCTTTTTCAACATCTACTTCTATTTCTTCACCGTTAGGTTTAATGACTTTTATTCCAACAAATTTGTCTTTTCTTTTCTTAAGATTAAAAGCAACAGGAACAGGAAAGATCATAACTTTAGTAGGCGGTTTAACCAGGTCTGAAAAAGAAAACTCAGAAAACTCTTTTACAGCAGACTTATCTAGCAATTTTATACGCTTTCTTAAAGACGTTGTATATGTAACATTTTTAGCAAACTTATGGAAATCATAATTTTGGTTTTTATAAAGAATAACTGCCGATTCGCTTTTCCATTTATCTGGTATTTCGGTGGCGTTTTTATGGGTGTCGTTTTCTCCCCAAAAAAAGCTTTTAACTTCTAAATCTTTTTTTGTTTGCCCAATACTGGATAAGGTATAAGTAAGTAATAAGGTGAGTAGAATTCTTATTTTCATGTTTGGTTTATTGTTGGGTTAATACAATTTGTTCGTTGTAGATGTTTTTAAGTTTAGTAATAAAATGATTCCATTCGCTAAAATCTGAAACTTCAATTTTTGCGTTTTTCATTATAAATACCTTTTTGTAAATAATAGCATTGTTGTTTTTGGTAAAGTTTACACGCATACTATAATTTTTACTATCTATGCTTATGTTTTCTGGTATATGTGTAATTGTATAACCGGAGGGTATTGTTAAAGTTGTGGTTGTTTCCAAAAACCGTTTGAAGCTAAATGTAAAATCTGTGTTTCTTTTTTCTAATAAAAGCCCTTCCAATTCCTTATCAAAATCTATATCTACATAAACATCATTGTCGAATGATGATACGGCATTTTTTATGCTTATATCGTAGGTCATTTTAAGGCTTATTTCCCTGTTTAATAAATCTGTTGTCTCAATATTCGATACTGTTATATTAGTATCTCCATTGTTTAAATAATACCCAAGGAAAGCCTCTTTTTTGTCATTTTTTAAAGTGTCAAAATGATATAGCAAGCTAGCTCTGCTTTCACCATTAAATTCTTTTGAAGCAGTACCTTCAAGGATATCGCCATTTAATTTCAGATTATAATTAAATACCTCTTTATTAAAATTTGAAGTTATTTCGGGTACAGTTTCCAACAAGTATTCATCTCCATTTTCAATAAGAGCCTGTTTGCCTTGAATTCTATGCGCATATTCTCCAAATGAATTAAACTTTTCGGTGGCATCTAAAAAAATAGTTTTACCATTTTTTAGTAAGGAGCAAATCATATGATTATCTACAGAAAGGTTTGGTGTAGAATAATCATAAGCAATTCTTTTAGTACCGATCCAGGTTAATCGAGCATCGAAACCGGCTTCTAGTAGCATTTGTTTTGTAAGGTTTGCCATGCCTTTACAGTCGCCGTATCTTTTGTTGTAGACATTGGCTGCTTCATCGGGTTTAAAACCAGCTATACCATCTTCGAAAGCGATGTAACGAATGTTATCTTGTACCCAATAGTATATGTTCTTGATTTTTTCTTCATCACTTTTAGCATGTGTTGTAAGCGATGCTACTTTATCTTTTATGGGGGTGTTGTCGTTTGTTAGATCATTAACAAGTGATTTGTACCAATTATATAAATCTTGGGTAGAATTAAATATATTTTTGGTTTCATTGTTTAATGTATAGGATTTAGCTAGAATTAAAATATGAGGATATATATAACTAGGTCCAGGCGCACTGGCTTCTTTATAAACTGCAGGGATGTTTTCTAAAGTAAAGGTGTACGTTTTGGAATCACTTTTTGGGTTATTGGTTATATGCTTTTTTATGGAGAGTTCTTCAAAATTGATTTCTTTTAATTCCAGATTTAACCAATTAGGAATTTCAATTTTTATAACCTTTTTTAAAGTAGGATAATCATCATTAAAGAGAAGTTTAGTAAAATACTTAATATCATGGTATTTTTTTGAAATATGTGTATTGTATCTATAACCTAATAAAGGAAAACTAATATTTGCATATTTTACCCTGGTATCGTTATGAAACAAATCGTTACTGGTGTAAGCTTCATCCTTAATGCTGAAATAGGCGCTTTTGTTATTTTTGTATTTAATTTGAAATTTGTTTATACTGGATTCACCATCATAAAAGATATATTTTTGAATATCTGATCTGGAATCGATACTTATTAAAGATTCTGTTGATTCCTGTTTTACATTAACGTTTCCTGTTTTTTTATTAAAATTAAAGGTAACGTAATCTGTGCTTTCTTGTAAGACAACGGTATCGTCTGGATACTTTTCTTTTAACGATTTGGCTAACGTCTTGTCTTCTGGAGTGGGATCAACATTTTTTTGGGCAAAAACATTGTTAAAAAAAGCAGTGATTAAAATGAGGCAATAGATGTTTTTTAACATAGCAATATAATAGAAAATGCTAAGATATGATTTCAATTTAACGTAAGGAAATCATTCAGTTTTAATCGAATTTTTCTTCAAGAAAATAAGTTGTAATAGTTAAAAGGTTTTATCGGGTTAAAAAAATAGTTCGATTGAATATTAAATTTATTATTTTAGGCATCCTAATTAATTTTTTACATAGCAGTTAACAGTAAATATGAGCAATTATCACATTAAACATTTAGAAGAGTATTACCAAGTTTACAGAAAATCTGTAAGAGAGCCAGAGAATTTTTGGGAAGAAGTAGCTGAGGAGCATTTTATGTGGCAACGTAAATGGGATAATGTTTTAAGTTGGGATTTCACTAAGCCAGAAGTAAAATGGTTTGAAGGTGCGCAGCTTAATATTACTGAAAACTGTATTGATAGACATTTAGCAACCCGAGGGGATAAAACGGCTATTTTATTTGAGCCTAACGATCCTAAGGAAGCAGCAGAACATATTACTTATAAGCAATTATACGAACGCGTTAATCAATTTGCCAATGTGTTAAAGGAGCAGGGCATTAAAAAAGGAGATCGGGTTTGTATTTATTTGCCCATGATTCCAGAATTGGCTATTTCTGTTTTGGCTTGCGCCAGAATAGGCGCTATACATTCGGTGGTGTTTGCTGGTTTTTCTTCAACAGCTTTATCAACCAGAATAAATGATAGCGATTGTAAAATGGTTATTACCAGTGACGGATCTTATAGAGGCGCCAAGACAATCGATTTAAAGGGAATTGTAGATGAGGCCTTAAATGATTGCACTTGTGTAGAGACCGTTTTAGTAGCCAAGCGCATTAATTCGGATATTAACATGAAATCTGGCCGTGATAAATGGTTGCAACCACTTTTAGATCATGCATCATCAGATTGTGAGGCAGAGCTTATGGATGCGGAAGACCCATTATTTATATTGTATACATCAGGCTCTACAGGGCAGCCAAAGGGTATGGTGCATACCACAGCGGGATATATGGTTTATACGGCTTATACATTTAAAAATGCATTTCAGTATAAAGAAAACGATGTGTACTGGTGTACTGCAGATATTGGATGGATTACCGGGCATAGTTATATCGTTTATGGTCCGTTAGCAAATGGAGCTACTACCGTGATGTTCGAAGGGGTGCCAAGTTATCCTGATTTTGGACGTTTTTGGGAGATTGTAGAAAAGCATAAAGTAAACCAGTTTTATACTGCACCAACAGCAATTCGTGCGTTAGCCAAGCAAGGTTTGGAACTAGTTGAGAAATACGATTTGTCAACACTTAAAGTTTTAGGATCTGTAGGAGAGCCGATAAATGAGGAAGCATGGCACTGGTACAACGACAATGTAGGTAAAAAGAAAAGCCCTATAGTTGATACTTGGTGGCAAACCGAAACGGGAGGTGTTATGATTACGCCTATTCCATTTGTAACACCAACAAAACCAACTTATGCCACATTGCCGTTTATAGGAATTCAACCAGCCTTAATGGATGAAAATGGAAAAGAATTAAAGGGCAATCAAGTAGATGGGCGTTTATGCGTAAAGTTTCCATGGCCAAGTATGGCTCGTACTATTTGGGGAAATCATCAACGTTATAAAGACACTTATTTCTCGGCTTACGAGAATATGTATTTTACCGGAGATGGTGCGCTACGAGATGAAGTAGGATATTATAGAATTACCGGACGAGTTGACGATGTTATTATTGTATCTGGTCATAACCTAGGAACGGCGCCTATTGAAGATGCGATTAACGAGCATCCGGCAGTTGCAGAATCTGCTATTGTTGGTTTTCCACATGATGTAAAAGGGAATGCATTATATGGTTATGTTATTTTAAAGGATGTTGGAGAAACGAGGGATCATGCTAATTTACGTAACGAGATAAATCAAATTATTACCGAACACATTGGACCTATTGCTAAGCTAGACAAGATTCAGTTTACTCAAGGTTTACCAAAAACGCGTTCCGGTAAAATTATGAGACGTATTTTAAGAAAAATTGCTCAAGGAGATACCTCTAATTTAGGCGATACCAGTACACTTTTAAACCCAGAAGTGGTTCAGGATATTATGGATAACGTACTATAATTGGGACTTTTATGAAATAAAAAAATAAACATTAGTTGCTTATTACAAAACATATGGTGCTCATTTTGAGGCTTATGTTTTATAGTTTTGAAAAAAAAGCAACATGTTTAAAAAGTCCCCTTTAATCAATTCAATATTCTTTTTGTTTATATCAATTACTGCACTTATAACCAGTTGTGGTAGTGATGATGGTGATATTGAAACGAAAGATAGTATAGATCCAACAATAGCTTGTGTTTCGGATGTTAATATAACTGTTGATGCTGTATCAAATGGTACGGAGGTAACATATAATGAACCTGTTGGCTCTGATAACCTCCCAGGCGCTGTAACCACACAAACAGAAGGTTTGGCATCTGGCGAGATATTCCCTGTTGGTACTACTACGAATACATTTCAAGTAAAAGATGCAGCTGGTAATACAGCATCCTGTAGCTTTGTTGTTACGGTTACAAGGAGTACACCTTCGTTAGATGCCCCTTACTTTATTGGAACTGACCCAAAACCTTCGGGCAAAACATGGCATAAAGTTGAAAACTTATCAGATGAGTTTGATGATGATAGTTTTGATGAAAGCAAATGGCTAAATACAGACCCTAGAAGATGGATAGGTAGAGCTCCTGGAATATTTAAGGAAAACACAGTAACAGAAACTGGAGGTAATCTTAAGCTAACAGCATATAAATTGGATACACCAGAAGTGGTAAATGGTAATACATTTACGCATGCCGGCTCGTATATTGGCTCTAAGGAAGCTGCGCAAGTTGGTTATTATTTTGAATGTAGAATGAAGG
Organism: Flavivirga eckloniae; assembly: GCF_002886045.1. NCBI lineage: Bacteria > Pseudomonadati > Bacteroidota > Flavobacteriia > Flavobacteriales > Flavobacteriaceae > Flavivirga > Flavivirga eckloniae. The sequence continues at coordinate 5,138,297 of NZ_CP025791.1, forward strand.
CCAATAAAACGTTTATGTCTTCTACTTTTTGGTTAATTAACCATAGGGGAGATGGAACTGGCTGCGACAGAAGAGTAACTGAATTGGATATTCAGGAATGTGTTGGACAAATTACAACAACTGCCGGTTGGGCGCAGCAATTTGATGAAACCATACACTCTAACACGCACAGTAGGCAAGCAGATTGTGCTTCTACACCAACAGGTTCTGCTGGTGGTAATGCTGAAATAGGAGAAAAGGCATGGGCTGGTTATCATGTTTATGCTGCCTGGTGGAAAAGTGCCACTGAAGTAGAGTTTTATCTGGATGGAAAGAAGGTATACACAGTTACGCCTAAAGCTAATTTTGATTTACCAATGTATTTAAGAATGGTTGTTGAAACTTATGACTGGAACCCTGTGCCTGCCGATGGAGGTATGACAGGAACTGAGGAAGAAAGAACGACCTCTTACGATTGGGTAAGGACTTGGGAGTTAAAATAGCATTGGTAAAAGTTTTATAGAATGGAGGTTAATACAGAAAGCTTCTATCAAGCTTTCAATAAATAATCCCATTCTAAGCTTTTTCGTTTATCTAATCGAGACAAAATTTTTAGAAATATAATGGCGGTTATTAAAGCATCTCCATTGGCTGTATGTCTATCTACTTTCGGAACGTTAAGTTCTTTACACAGATCATCTAAGGTATAATGCTCTTTTAAGCTCTCACGATAAATAATATGTTTAGATTTATTGAATAAATAACCGGTGTCTACAAATTCATTTTTTAGTTTACCAAGCCCATGTCTTAGTAGCATCTCATTTACCATGGTTTTATCAAAATAGGCATGGTGCGCTATTAAAACAGCGTCTTTTATGTAGGCTAAAAAGAGTTTAATAGCTTCGAGTTCGGTTACTTTTTCTAAAGAACCTTTTTTCATTATTCCGTGAATTTTAACCGATTCCGGGTTAAAAACCTCTTGCTCTAAATAAAGTTCCAGGCTTTCTTTAACTTGAATGGATTTACCAACAAAACTAACGGCGCCTATGGATAGGATTCTGTCATTTTTTTTATCAAAACCAGTCGTTTCGGTATCGAAAGCAACAAAGCGTGTTGTATCAACTTTATCTTTTTTTGGAGCTTTAAAACTATCGAGGTAGTCGATCCAAAAATCGGGATACTCTTTTTTGTTTTTACGAAACCAATTAAAAATCATGTTTTAGATAAAGTTTTTTAAATCAAATCTGATTTTCAAAATGTCTTGAATTTCTTGAATAGGTTTAAAGCAGCGTCTTAGTTTTAGTTTTTCTTCTTTGGTTAATGTTTCCAAATCGATAAACTTACCGGAATTATTACGCAACAATCCTTGCTTGGTTTTAAACTTGGATAACGCTTTAAAGGCATAAGAGCATGATTCGTGTAACTCTTTGTTATTAGGCTCTAGTTCGGCTAACTTTTCAAAACGCTCAGACGTATTATTAACCCCTCTTATCTGTTTGCTTAAAATGAGTACTCTAGCAGCATCAATAAGTGGCATTAAAGCCCTGTTTTTAATATTAAAGAGTTCCTTTTGTTCACCATTTTTCTCTACCAGAAATTGTTTAAAGAAACCAAGTGGTGAAGGGCTTTTAGTAGCATCGCGAGCTAAAAATTTATAAAAAATATCCGTTTCTGCTAAAGTAGTATAAATAGTATCTGTAAGGTCGTCTACCAGTTCTTTGTTTCCATAAACACGGTTATAATCAAAAAATATAGAAGACAATAAAACGGCCTTTTCATCGGGTTTTAATATCCAACTCTTAAATTGATTTTTCCATTCTGTTAAGGACTTGCACCACTCTGGATTGCTCGCCATCATATCGGCCTCGCAATATTCAAATCCAATTTTATTTAAAGAGGCGGTAACGAGTTTGGCAAGCTCTAAAAAATAAGTTTGTGTTTCTTCATACTTATTTTCTGGAACATCTTCAAATACCAAAGCATTATCCTGATCGGTAAAAAGCAATTGCTCGTTACGCCCTTGACTGCCCAATGCTAACCAGGAAAAAGCTACTGGCGGCGCTGTAGGCATTTTTTTAAGAGCCAATTCTATCGCTCTAATAGTAACTGCATCGTTAATTTCGGAAATTACATTTATTATATGCGAAATAGGTATGTTTTGCTCAAGATAACTTCTTAATAAGGTATTGCCTTTTAACCTTGCTTCACGTAGTTTTTTGGTTCGTTTGGTTCGCTTTATCTCCTTAAGTATTACTGTAGGGTTGTTACCTAAATTAACCAAAACATCGTGATGCGTTAAAACACCAACAAGTTTGGAGTTAACCGTACCATCTTTAGTAATACACAAATGCCCAATACTATGCTTGATCATTTGTAATTGGCCATGCGCTATTGTCAAACCTTTTTTACCTGTCATTACGGGCGAACTCATAATATTGGTTACAGGAGTTTCAATAGGGAACAACCCCGTAGCTATTTTATTCTTAATATCACTATTGGTAATAATACCTACGGGCTTTTTTTCATTATCAACCACCACGATACAACCAATTTTATGGTCGCTCATTTTTTTAGCAGCTGCTTGTAAGGTGGACGTTGTTGTACAGGTAATGGGCGATTTGGTATAATTAGCTGTTTGAAAATTTACTATGTCCTGAGAGGTACTTGGTAAATAATCGACAAAAATTTTACCGGCTTCTTCCTCGGTATAAGGATCGAAAGCATTGGATGCAAATGCTGTTATTAAATATTTCTGAACCTTATTGTTCTTATCTGTTAAGGATTGAAAAACCTCAATAGGTATGCCATACACGATAGACTCTTCGTTGGCAGTAGCCGTAAGTTTGTAAGGTTCTTTATTAATAAGTGGGCGCAATCCAAATAGATCGCCTGTATCATGTATATTCGTAATTTCCTTAACGTCCTCGTTACTGTAATACAGGTTTATAGCACCATCTCGTACAACATAAAAACTGTCGTGGCACACATCGTCTTTCTTAAATATGGTATCGCCCTTTTCTAAATAAGTTATGGTGACTTCTATGGCAATTTTCAACAAGGTTTTATTGGTAAGCTTATTAAAAGGGGGATAGTCCTTTAAAAAATCACTAACACGTTCTGCAATAGAGTTCTTCATAAAATAACCTTGTTATTGAGATCGTATTTTTGTTAAATCATTTTAAAGTCTAGCAATAACTCACTTTCAATAGATGCTTGTAAATGATCGCCTTTAAAAGTTTGACCAGCACCTACAGCTGGGGTTCCTGTAAAGATTAAATCTCCAGGAACTAAAGTCATGAAGCTAGAAACGAAGCTAATAATCTCACTAAAATTATAAATCATAAAATCGGTATTGCCAACTTGTTTTTGCTCACCATTAATCACTAAATCAAAATTAATGTTATTAAGCTCCGGAAAGTTGGAAATAGGTTTGAAGTTTGAAATCGGTGATGCACCATCAAAACCTTTAGCCAATGCCCATGGTCCTTTACCGGCTCTACTCGCAGTAAGTACATCTTTGGCAGTATAGTCTATTCCTACGGCAATTTCTGAGATATACGAAGGTGCATCTGCAATAGAAATATTTTTACCAGTTTTTCCAATTTTTACAACTAACTCAACCTCATAAACTAATTCGTTTGTAATCGATGGGAATACCACATCTTTATTATCTGTTACTAAAGAGCTTTCCGGTTTTGTAAAAATTAATTGAGAACCATTTTTAATGCCTTCAATTTCAGATTTATCACTTACGTAGTTTTTGCCTATGCCTATAATTTTCATCCTTTTTGCTATTGTTTTTAGGGTTTATTAAAGGCAATAAAAGTAATAAATTAGGCTTAATTATTCGGTTATATTATTGTTTAAAAAAGAGAGAGCTTATATCTTTTACTGCTAGGGTTATTTCTTTGTTCCTAATAAGTAAAGTATCACTGCTGGACCAGATTTTACTTTGTTAATTTCCCAATCATAACGTTCTGTACCATTTAAACTTTCAACAAGTTCATTCATTTCTTTTACGGAGTATGTTCTGAGTGATGAAACAACCCCATCCCACAAAACAAAGAGAGGAACGATTGGGATTAAATAGGTGAAAATAATTCGGCCTATTTTAAAAGGTCTGATAAAAGGTGTTGTTAAAAGCACACTTAAAGGTGAAAAGCACATCGCTAAAAGACTGGGAACACTTCTTTCCTGTGCTTCAATAACTGCAATTGAATTGTTGGAATTCATAGCGTTTTGCAAAATCTGTCTGGCATCTTTTGGTTTAAAATGGTGCAGTGACAAAAATAGTGTTCTCAATCCTTTTAACTCTACAGGAATATCTCTGGCATCAACAGGTGCTTCTACATACTTAAAATTAGTGGCTAGTTTTTTTGTGAATTGAAATGCTGGAATATTTGGATAAAAATCGGTAAGCGTTATTTCCAGATTGGGAACATCTTTTTTTAATTCTGAGTTTAACCAAATTAATCCACCACCGCCACCAGAACCAAGATCAATTATCTGATTTGTTTTACTTTTTTCAAGTCCTTTTTTGATAATTGGAATAATAGCTTTGTACATTTTAGTCTTGTTAGACAGGAATTGTAAAAAATCGGTACCGTAATTTCTTATAAACTTAGGAAACCATTTTTGGTCTTCAAATTCAAATAAATGTATGCGTCCCATTATTTCTTTTTATAAAGTTTTATTAAACAAAGTTATTACTCAACACGATTTATTTTGCCTTTGCAAAAGCCATTTTTACAGCCAATCCAGTTAATACAGAAGCCATAAACCATTTCTGTATCCTTAACCAAATAGGCTTTTTAGAGAACCAGCTAGCCATTTTCGAAGCAGATAGTACAATTAAAAAATTAATAATAAAGCTTATTATTATTTGAACGATTCCAAGTTGTAAACTTTGACCGAAAACTGAACCGTATTCAGGTTTTATAAATTGTGGAAAAAATGACAGGTAAAAAATCGCCATTTTTGGATTTAGAACATTGGTAAGAAGCCCTATGTTGAAAAGTTTAAGCGGTTTACTTGATTTTAGGTTTTGATCGGCATCGAAAATTTTATTATTTGATTTTACCGTATTGTAAGCCAAATATAATAAGTAACCCACGCCAAGAAATTTAACGACTATAAATGCATAGGGTACAGCAAAAAATATGGCAGTTAAGCCGAAGGAAACCATAAGAATATGGAATAAAAAACCACACATAACACCAAACAGTGATATGATTCCAGCTTTCTTTCCTTGGGATAAGGACCTGGAAATTAGATAAATCATATTTGGACCAGGAGAGAGTACCATTATAAATGCGGCTAAAGCAAATAGGAATAATTCATTTAAAGGGATCATAAGTATTTATTTTGGGTTTATAAATCTTGGCCATATTAATAATCTCATTATAACAGGCTTACTTACTATCGTAATTAAGGTTAAATATAGCTATTTCTATACATGAAAATATCGAAATACTATAAAAAATAGTTATAGATGTATATTATACAGAGAGGCATAAAAAGTCTCAAATACTTTTATTTTGATCACTTCGACTACGCTTAATAGCATCAAAAAAATCGAAAACCTCATAAACCTGATAAATAAGCATTTGGTTTATGAGAGCTTCCCTATCTGTAGGCATTTACGGTGTACCCACATCTTTTTAATCAAGCCACGAATGACACAGATTTATACGAATAAAACCTCAATATGATGTATAGCTCTCTATACTATTCATAATCACGAATCAGACTTTCAGTCTGTTTTTACTATCCAGACCCGATTTAATTATATTATATTTTTGTACTCTAATTTATTAATAAGTAAACTCGAATTACTTATTTGTAAATAATTTATATTTAGAACCATTTGTGATAATTCGTGAAATTAGTGTCTATTTTTGTAAAATTATTATTTAACGTAATCTTGGATAAGAGAATTTATGTCGTTGTGTGTCCCAGACTTGTTTCAGAATTATTTTTTTATTGTCACAGTGCTCTCCTCTTTAAATTAAAGCCGAGAAATGAATTTCGATTTTGATAAAAATAGGAAGAAAGAGGCGTTTTATTAAAAATAACAAACAAATATAACCCTCCGAATCCCGATTACATCGGGATCCACCTCCCTTTTTAAAAGGGAGGAACATCTTGAATTCTTAAGCAAGATTCACGTTATTTAATATGCAGCCATATTTGTGGGTACACCGTAGCTGTAGACATGTAGATTCATTTCATTCAAACCTATGGGTGATATTATTAAAGCTTTAAAACTACTTAATATCAAACTTAATTTGATCAAATTTTGTTAGCCCCGGAGCGTTACTTATATCTTTTTGTAGACAGTATAAGCCTATCCGAGCTCCAATCCAAGCACCAGAGCGCACTTCAAATTCAGGGCCTAGCTTTGTGAAATCCTTTCCATTGGTGCTAAACGAGAACTGTCCAAGAATTATACCATTAGCATAATGATCTACATCTAATAATTCGTAATCTTGAAGTGTCTTTTTTAGAATCTCCATTTCCTCTTTTGTAGGTCTGGTTCTATATTTTAATGGTGTAGGAAGTTCTCCATTAGTGTTTAATCGTAACCAGAACTCTGTACCAGTAGTCATTTCAGAGCTCAAAGTTCGGGTTCCAAAGCGTACCGATACTTTTGTTGTATCTTGTTTTTTTTCTACGCCAATGTCAAAAGATTTTCTGCCTAATGCCGCTAACCCAGCTCGTATTCCATCATAATCCGAGGTTTTCATTTTTACTGTTGCAGAAAAACTAAAGGCAGGAAACATTTGGGTTAATACATGTGGGATGTGTTCTAAGCTCTTATCATTAGTAAAAAGAGCAGGTAAAGTTAGCTTTCCATTTTTTATGCTATACCAATGCTCTTTTGGGTTTGCAAGCCATTGCCATTGTAGACCAAGTGTTTCGCCGTTAAAATCATCAGAGGTTTGTAATTTATATGGCACAACAGGAAGTGGGTTTTGATAGGTTTTTACAGGAGTTCCGATACCATTATTATTTTTATCGACACCTATTACAGGCCAATCGTTTTCTGTCCAATGCGCAGGTTCTAATCTAACAATACGCCCTAAAGTACCAACAGACTGAAAATGAATAAACCACCATTCTCCAGTATGGGATTTTACTAAACCTCCTTGATGGGGACCATTTATTCCCGTATCTCCAGTTTCGCATATGGTACGTATTTCATATGGTCCTTTAGGGGTTTTTGAACGCAAAGCGGTTTGCCAACCAAATTCCACGCCACCCGCAGGACACAAAATATAAAACCACTCGCCCCGTTTTATGAATTTAGTACCCTCAATAACACTATGGTATTTATCTGCAGGAAACTTTTCAGAATCTTTAGCATCGAATACTGTAACCGGATCCCCAATAAGACCCGTACCTTCCCAATTCATTTCCCATACATCTATGCGCCCATTAATACCACTGCGAGATGCCGCATGTGCATGCGCAAGATAGGCTTTGCCTGTGTTTTCATCCCAAATAGGAGAAGGATCTATCCAGCCGGAAACTCTTTTAACTAAAACAGGTTTGCTCCATTTTCCAGCAGGATTTTTTGTTTTTATTTGATAAATCCCTGCATCTGGGTCGCCCCAAAAAATCCAGAAATAACCATCGTGATAACGAATAGAAGGCGCAAATACTCCTTTACCAAGCCGTGGCACATTATAGTCTAATTGATCTTGACTTCTATTTTTATAGCTAAAAAAAGCATCTGGTATTTGCTGAATACCATGGCCAATTAATTTCCAATTCACCAAATCTTTAGAATGCAGGATTGGTAACCCCGGGACCATATTGAAACTAGAAGCAGTCATATAATAATCTTTACCAACTCTTATAACATCAGGATCGGAAAAATCTGCAGTGATTATTGGGTTTTTGTATGTTGAATACGAGGTTTCTGTATGTTCTGCTTTTGTCGCTTTTTTACAGGCAGATACAAATAAGAGGATCATTATTAATACAATAAACTGGGGCTTTAATAATCGATTATATGTCATTGGTAGCAGTTTGTTTTAAGAAGTTTTAAACTAAATAAAGCTGTTCGTCTCACTGGTAATATTATCACTTATTTAGAGCAATCCCCCATAAGGTTATTCAAAATATTAGTACCCAAATAAAGAAAATGGAGCAGGGGAGCAGGTGAATTGTTTACAAAAGAAGTGATAAGATGGCTTTTTGCTCTCGAAATTTAGGTTTGAGTAGCATTAATATGAATCGTAATAAAGATTAGTTAATTTAGCAGACAATCTTAATAGACTAAAATTATTTTGATGCAACACCTTAAAGCCACTCCTAAAACGAAAACAAAAAGTAAAGTTACCATAACACAAGCCTTTAAAACCATTATATGGCCACGCCGTAATTTGGTTTTTATTGGTTTAATTTTAATAATAATTAAAAGTTTGGCAGGTTTAATTTTGCCCTGGCAGAGTAAAGTATTGCTAGACGAGGTAGTGCCTAGTAAGGATATGGACATGCTATACAACTTAATAGCCATCGTTTTAGGTGCTATTTTTTTACAATCGGTTACATCGTTTTTACTCACACGTATATTGAGTGTACAGGCGCAATACTTAATTAGTGAACTACGGGCGCAGGTACAGAAAAAAGTACTTTCGTTACCTATTAGTTTTTTCGACAATACCAAGTCTGGTGCTTTGGTATCGCGTATTATGAGCGATGTAGAAGGGGTTAGAAACCTTATAGGTACTGGGTTGGTGCAACTGGTTGGTGGAACTTTTACGGCTATTATATCGTTAATTATTTTAATAAAACTAAACCCATGGATGACACTATTTGTGTTTGTACCACTTTCTATATTCGGTTATGTAGCACTTAGGGCTTTTAAATATATTCGTCCGGTTTTTAGAAAACGAGGTAAGATTAATGAGGAGGTTAAAGGACGTTTAACCGAAACGTTAGCAGGGGTTCGTGTTATTAAAGCTTTTAATGCCGAAGAACAGGAAAACAAAATTTTTGAAAAAGGTATTGAAAGACTGTTTCAAAATGTAAAAAAGAGTTTAACGGCTACAGCCTTAATGACGAGTTCTTCTACTTTCTTAATAGGTGTAGCAACTACGGGTATCATGGCAATTGGTGGTTATTATATGATACAAAGTGAAATGACTACGGGAGAATTTTTATTCTTCACACTCATTTTAGGGTTTATGATTGCGCCAATAATACAAATGAGCAATATTGGAAGCCAGTTAACTGAAGCTTTAGCTGGTTTAGATAGAACGGAAGAGCTCATGAATATGACTGCTGAAGAGGATAACGAAAATAGAACCGTACAACTGGAACGTATAGAAGGCGAGATCGTTTTTGATAATGTGTCGTTTGCTTATGAAGAAGGCAAAGAGGTATTATACGATATTAATTTTAGAGCACCAGCTGGTTCTACCACGGCTTTAGTAGGTAGTTCCGGGTCGGGTAAGTCTACTATAGCTGGGTTGTCTGCTACATTTTTAAGTCCGAAATCGGGTAAGGTAACTATTGACAATCAAGATTTATCGAAAGTGAAATTAAATACTTACCGTCAATATTTGGGAGTAGTATTGCAAGATGAGTTTTTGTTTGAAGGAACTATTAAGGAGAATATTATGTTTCCTAGACCTGATGCCACAGAAGGCGAATTGCAAAATGCTGTTAAAGCGGCTTATGTAAATGAGTTTACAGATCGTTTTGAAGATGGTTTAAATACTTTAATTGGAGAAAGAGGGGTGAAGCTGTCTGGAGGTCAGCGACAACGATTAGCCATTGCTAGAGCTATTTTAGCAGATCCGAAAATTATTATTTTAGATGAAGCTACCTCAAGTTTAGATACCGAGAGTGAAGCTTTAATACAAAAAAGTTTAACTGAGTTAATTAAAGATAGAACCACCATTGTTATTGCACACCGATTAAGTACTATTAGAAAAGCAGACCAAATTTTGGTTATTGAAGCGGGACGTATTGTAGAACGAGGGACACACGATGAGCTGATTGCTTTAAATGGTAGGTATTATGATTTATATACGTATCAAGCTAAGATTTAAAAAGGAATAATATGGGTATGAAAAGTTTAAGTTTTGTGCGTCATTTTTATAACTTATTATTTGTTATCAAGCGATTCGTTTAATGCGCTCAAAAAAGAATTTTCTTTAATATCTACAACTTCCTCGTCGTTTAGGATACTTATGTTTTTTCCAGAAAAATACAACACCTGAAAATCCTCTGGGAATGCTAAAAATTTAAATAAATCTGGTCTATGCAGGGCAAACTCATAAATTGATATAGGTGCAAAATTATCAGGGTCATTCCAGCTCGCTTTATCGTCATAGTCAAAAAACCACCATCCAGAACTCCTATTTTCAGGTTCATATCTAATCATTAAGACATTAGGAATGGTTTTATAGTTTTCGCATACTACTATAGATTGCATGATTGAAGGAAAAAGTAAGTCTGCAGGAGGATCTATGCTTTCTACAATATCTTTTTGTAATCGCATATTTAAAAGTGTGAAATCTAATGTATTAACGTATTCTATAGGAAATGATTTAAAATCAGGTTCTATTAGTTCAAGAACGTTACCTGTTTCTTTAAATTCAAGAACAACACTTCCTATTTGTATACTTTCACCATTATTGTATTTTACACCGTTACTTACTTGTATTTCTAACGTAGAAATAAAAAAATCGATATCAACATCTGGGATGCTTTTATCGCTTATTGTAAATTGAATTTCCGGATGATTAAATTCTTTACATTTTTTGGTTGTAAAGACTTTTCCTTTTTCTTGTTTTTTTGAAAATAGATTAAAAGCCATAAGTCTTAAATTATATTTTATTTATAGAGGTTATCGTAATCTTAGCACTTCTGGTAGCTTCAATAGGCTTTGATTCTTTAGCAGAGCGACTATATGCTATAAACTAAAAGCATGAGTCATGTTAATTTAGTTTATAATTGGTTTTAATGGTTGCCAACTGAAAAATAGATTGAGCCCTTCAACTCCGTTTTATGCTTAGCGCAGTTAAAGTGCTCAACCTAATAAAACCAAATGCAATGATTTTTTAGATAATCTTTAAGTATTATTTAATTTTTTGAAACAGTTCTTGAACTTCGTTAAGTTTTTGTTCTAAAAGGGCTAAATCCTTTTTAGAACCCTCTTCTGAGGTGTCCATATCTTCTTTTTGTGCATCTGCTTTGGCTTCATCCATACCGGTCATGATAACACCAATAAACAGATTAAGCATGATCATAGTGCCTATTAACACAAATGTTACAAAAAACACAGCACTACCCATTGGGTTAGCGGTAGAGTTTGTACATAAAGCTTCATTACCATCGTATCCATAGTTTTCACAACCATACATATTAATGTACATCACATCTGTCCAATCCTCTAGAGTTACTACCCTAAAAAGGGATAGCATAGACATTTGTAAGTTTTCAAAATGTATAGGGTCGTTAGCTCCAAAAAAGAATACCCCTGCTACTGCATAAATGTAAAAGAGCAATAAGAGTAAAATGGAAACATAACCTAATGATGGAATACTTTTTAACAGTGCACCAACTAGCATTTGCAATTTTGGCAGGGCTTTTATTAATTTTAAAACCCTTAGCAAACGGAGTAGTCGTAATACAGCTACCGAACTACCTGCAAAAGGTAAAAATGCTGCTGCAACGATAACAAAATCAAAAATATTCCAAGCATCTGTAAAGTATAACCACGGTTTATTACCTTCTGCAATCATTTTTACAATAATCTCTGCAATAAAAATGTAAAGAACAATTTTGTTTAAAAGTTCTAGAGTGGAGGCATGTTTCTCGGAAAAATCTGGATAGGTAGCCATTCCTACCAGTATACCGGCAATTAAAATAGCTACGGTAACAAAATTTCCAAACCATTTGGATACCGCTATTTTTTTACAAAATTCAACCATGTCTTTTGTTTTAAACCAACCTTACTTCTTTTTTGTCTGAAGGATCTATTACAGCACTTTTTACATCTGCTTCAGCATCAATAAAGTATTCAGACTTTTCATTGTTGGCAAACTTAGATAAGCTACCAACAGCACCTAATGCACCACCTTTTTCTTTTAGGTCGTCGGCTGTAGAATTAGCCAGTTGATAAGGTAAGCTAAATTGAATATCTTTAGTTTCGCCTGGCTTAATTGTAAAATTCGCAGGTATCGTAACTTCTCCTAAATCAAGTTCTTTTGTGGTTTTGTTTTCGCCCCTTCCCGTAGTAAACTCTTCAATAAGTTTTACCGTTATGTTAATAACTTCTTGTTCACTTTTAGTAGTTAAAGTAACTGTACCGTCTACCGAATTGTCGCCTTTTGAAAGTTGACCTGGAACTTGTAGTTTAACTTTTACTCCACCAATTCCTAATTTGTTTTTAATAGTTTGTAAAATTCCCATAATTCTAATTTATTTGTTGATTAATATTTTAAGTTGATTGTTATTTGTGCCCCGGTTTATATGTCTTTTATTGGACCTGAGTTAGTGGTGTTATAGAACTAATTCGATCGATTTGTTTTTTGTCTTTTTACTCTTTTTATGCGATATAACCATGTTTAGTTGTAATGAAGACCCAGAAAAACTTGTTAAGTAGTAAAAGGTTTCGTGGGTTTCATTTTTAACCTCGTTTTCAAATGGTTTATAAAAATTTAGTTTTCGAATGTTTTCAACACTTTTAGTAATTGCTGAAATGAAGGAGTTTCCTAGAGTGGGTTTTGTTATAATATTTCTTAAAAGAAATATTATAAATCCAGTCACAATAAATCCAATAATGGCGTAGGTCATTTTGTCTTTAGTTTCAAATTTGGGTTAGTTAATGTATTTAGATAAAGAGTGTTATTGTGTTTGTTATAGTGTTGTAATTATTTAAACAGTATCTTTTTTGCCTTTTTAACATAACTGCCGTTAGGGTAATACTCAAGATACTTTTCTATAGCAGCTTTATCGTTGTTGCTATTATAAATGGCTTCACAAGCTTCCCATATATTGTCGTCCATCATACGGGAGTCTGCACCATTATCTTTTGCTTCAGAGTAAAAACCAATAGCTTTAACATAATCCTTTAAAAAGTAATAGGCTACGCCTATTTGGCTTAAATACAGTCCTTTCTTTTCTGGGTAACTAACGGCAAGCTTTTTATATAGCTCGATAGAATCGTTAAACTTTCCACTGGTTAGAGCACTGGAAGCTTGTCTTAAAAGTGAATCTTCATCGTCTTTAGGCTTAGGGTTTTCAGAGATATGCTTTTGGTTTTTTTCATTAGCTTGCTCTAATGTCATTTTCTTTTTTCCAAATAAGGAATCAAATAGTCCCATGTTTTAAAGTTTTTAATATTGGTTGGTATATTTAAAAATTGTTGTCAGCATACAAAATGACCAAAATGTTTACGATTGTTGCTGCTGTTTTTTTAGGTATATAATAGCTAGTTAGTGAGAGAGACTAAAATAATAAGATGTTATTTTGTTAGTTTACAGTCTTTTAAAATGAGAGTAGTGTACTTAAAGTTAGGTTCTATGTGTATTTCCTGCTTTTCAATAGTTCCTTTTATAGTCACTTGAGTTCCTTTTTTTAAAGCAAGAACTTCTTCGGCAACCGTTGCAGGGAATAAACATTCCAGATCGCAGCCAAAGTCAGGATCGGTAAATCCACTGTCCTTACCTCTAAACTCAAGCCTGGCACCTGTTAATTGAATTTCGTTGTTAACGTACTTAGACATTTTTCCACTAGAGAAAACGTCTCCTGTAATTGTAGTTGTCTTGCCATCAATTTTAGGGTTTCCTTTTTCTTCGCCTTGCCAATCTTGACCGTAAATTCCTTTTAGTTTCATGAAGGGGTATGCTTTACTTTCGTCGAAACTGGACAAGTTGGCCTCTGCTATAGATGTATTATCAGTTTGCTTGTTGGATTTTCCGCATGATAAAAACAGTAAGACTAATGAGAAACAGAAAATTAGTTTTTTCATTTTTTTAGATTAAGTCCTTTTTTAATAATTTCGTTGTTGTTATTAAATGGTATTTACATTTGGGTGCTGTAACTATGGCTCACGATTGCTGTATACTTTAGCAGTATGAGTTCTTAGTATGGTTTTTAATAACACAACACATATGTTTATATGTGCATACAAATATAATAATATCTTTTATTTATGTACGACCATTTGTTTTTTTTTCAAAATCAGACGCTATTGATACAAATTGTAATAAAGAATAACTTAGTTTAGCAAACTAACATAATGCATACAAACTATTTCAAAACTAGCCAGAATACGAGGCATAGGATTGATTGTTTAAGGAGACAGATCGTTTAATACTAACGAGAAGAACTAACAAAAAAAATGAAAACATCAGACTTAAAAACAACAGAATACCACGACTATTATGGTAGGTACATTAGTTTGGTTCCTAAAGAAGTTACATTAATTGATGGTTTTAAAAGGGATCTGGATATGGTTTTACAATTTTTTGAATCCATTCCGTCCGATAAACTAAACTACAGCTATGCAGCAGGGAAATGGAGTATTAAAGAAGTGTTTCAACATCTAATTGATACCGAGCGAATTTTTCAAAATCGTTGTTTTCGTTTTGCAAGACATGACAAAACAGCGATTTCCGGATTTGAGCAAGACGATTACATAGAACCTTCTCAGGCTAATAACAAAAGCTTGGAGTTGCTCGTAGAAGAGTTTAAAGCTGTTCGTCAAAGTTTTATGGTATTGCTTAAGAGCCTAAATGATACCGATTTAAAATTTATTGGTAACGCCAGTGGGTTAAATATGTCTGCAAGGGCAGCGGCTTTTACTATTTTAGGGCATTCTATTTGGCACATTAATGTTATAAAAGAGCGTTACCTATAGTTTAGCCGTGGTTAACTTCTTTTTTCTTTTTAAGAGCATAAATGTTAAAAGTGACAGGATACCAAAAAATGAAAAACCAATAAACACGGGCAGTACAGAATCGCTAACAAAACTACCTATATAGTTGGCTATAGGAACAGCCATAACGGTAGAAACACAGCCATTAATAGCAGCTCCAATACCTGCAATGTGCCCTAAGGGCTGCATGGCTAATGCTCTTAAATTTCCAAAAATAAAGCCTACAGCAAAAAACTGTAAACCGAAGAATGTTAAAAGGATAGTGATACTTGGATTTTCTCCCGACCAAAATAAAACAATATACGAAACAGATATTACAGCATAAGCTATAGTAGCCAAGTATGCAATACGCCACATACCATATTTTACAACAAAGACACTGTTTAAATAAGTTGCCAACCCTATAGATATCGCCAAACTTGCAAAAATATAGGGGAACATGTCTGCCAGATCGTATTGCTCCTGAAAAATTTGCTGCGAGGTACTTAAGTACACCATAAACGACCCGTTTACAAATCCAGAAATAAGTGTAAAGGCAACGGCATCATTATATTTAATAAATTCCTTGGCACCGTCTATAAATAAGTGCGAGGTAAATTTTATACGTTTCTCTTTTGGTAACGTTTCCGGTTGTCGTTTCCAAAACCAGAGTACGATTAAAAGACCGTATATTAAATTCACATAAAAAATAGATTCCCAATTATAAAAATTAAGCAAAAACTGACCTAATGATGGAGCGATTACCGGAACTAAAATAAAAACCATAACTACTATAGATAATATTTTAGCCATATAATCGCCGCTATACGAATCTCTTACAATAGCAATACTTAACGTTCTTGGAGAGGATAGTCCTATGCCTTGAAGCACTCGGCCTATTATCATCATTTCAAAACTTTTGGTCGTTACACAAATAATACTGGCTATTATAAATACTACAAACCCTATATATACGATTGGTTTTCTACCAAAACTATCGGACAAGGGACCAAAAATAAGCTGACCAACTCCTAGCCCCAAAAAAATCATGGTAATTAGCAATTGGTTATCGTTTAAATTAACTGTACCTATAACCTCTCCAATTTTTGGAAGAGCAGGCAATAGGGCGTCTATTGATAGGGCAACAATAGACATTAAAGAAGCCATTAATGCGACAAATTCTAGTCGAAATTTATTATTTGGGTTTTGCATGTTGCAAAAGTAGGATATATATAGTTGTTAAGACTTAATTTAAATGTTACAAAAATTATAATTTATCTTTTTTATGATTTGAAAAGTCGAAGTGTTTTTTATATTTACATAAAAAAAAACATGAAATATATTACGTTTGCTTTAGTACTATCTCTTTTTGTTTCTTGTAGTAGTGATGATGAAAAAGATTATGTCACTTTAAATGATCAGGAAATCACAGAATATATTGCAAAAAATAACTTGAATGCAAAGAAAAGCTCTACCGGTTTATATTATGTAATCGAAGAAGCAGGAACAGGAACGCAGCCTAATGCGGCATCTAATGTTACCGTTGCTTATAAAGGTTATTTAACCGATGGAACTGTTTTTGACGAAAGTGATTCTTATAAAACAGATTTGGTTAATGTAATTCCAGGTTGGAGAGAAGGTATTGCTTATTTTAAAGAAGGGGGTAGAGGTAAGCTATTAATACCATCCCATTTGGCATATCGTAATGAGTCTGTTGGTACTATTCCTCCTTATGCTGTTCTGGTTTTTGATATCAATCTTATTTCTGTAAATTAGAGAGAAAATATTAAGAAGGTGCTTTTTTTATGGAAAAGCGGCCTCTTTATTAACTCTTTTATTTTATGCAAGATCATTATAGTTTAAGTGATGTCGAATTTACAGATCAATTTAAAAAGGCCATATTAGATCCGAAACTATTTAGTCATGATGCACACTTGCGCCTGGCTTGGATTTATATAAATAATGACGGCTTAGATTTGGCTATAAAGCAAATAACGCATGAGCTAAAAGGTTTTGTTACATCGTTAGGTGCTATAGATAAATACAATGAAACAGTTACAGTTGCAGCTATTAAAGCTGTGTATCATTTTTGGTTAAAATCCGATTCTAAAACCTTTCAGGATTTTATTTTAGAAAATCCAAGATTAAAGACCAACTTTAAAGCGTTATTAGCTAGCCATTACGATATTGAGATATTTAATTCTAAAACAGCAAAATCCAGCTTTTTAGAACCAACCCTGTTACCATTTGATTAACTTCTAAACTATATTATAAGTGAAAGTTGTAGACCTATCGAAACCCATACAATATAACAAGAATGATCCTTGGTTTATGAAAGTAAAAATTAAGCATAAGCCTCACAAAAAGGCTAAATTGCTATTACGTTTCCTCGGATTACCGCTAAAACTATTCCCTAAAGGGTTTACGGGTTGGGCAGACGATACCATTCAAAAAATGGGGGTACATTCAACAACACATATCGATGCGCCTTGGCATTATTCACCCACTTGTAATGGCGAACGGTCTAAAACCATTGATGAAATTCCTTTAGATTTATGTTATGCCGAAGGTGTTGTTATAGACATGGCGCATAAAGCCGATTTTGATGCCATTACTGTAAAAGATATTGAAACCTTTTTAGAGAAAAACGATTTAACCATTAAAGAAGGAATGATCGTATTAATAAAAACCGGTAGAGATAAATTTAATGGTTCTAAAAATTTTCATGAGGTTGGTACAGGCATGAGTGCCGAAGCAACAGAATGGCTTATTAACAAAGGGATTAAAGTTATGGGGATTGATGCCTGGGGTTGGGATTTGCCCTTGCCTTATCTTATAAAAAAAGCAAAAGAAACCTCTAACTCCGAACTGTTCTGGGAAGCACATTTGGTAGGACAACGTAAAGAATATTGGCACATGGAACAATTGGTAAACTTAGATGCGTTACCTTATACAGGATTTAAAGTAGCAGTATTTCCCTTAAAAATTGTAGGAGCTTCTGCAGCACCAGCAAGGGTTGTTGCATTATTAGACTAGATTAAAACATTAATTAAAATAAAAGTATGCTTACCAAAACCTTGATTAAAATCTTTAACCGGGATCTCAATAAGCTTAAGATTGAAATAACGTCTTATAAAAACGAAGAAGATTTATGGCTTCTTAGTGAGGAAATCTCCAATACTGCTGGTAATCTTTGCTTGCATATTGTAGGGAATCTTAATCATTTTATTGGTGCTACGCTTGGCACCACAGGATATGTTAGGCAGAGAGAACAGGAGTTTTCGCTTAAAAATGTATTACGAACAGAACTATTGCAGCAAATCGATGATACTATTCAAATGGTTGAAAGCGTTTTAGGGAACTTATCGGCAGAAGATTTAGAAAAGCGATATCCTATAGATGTTTTTAAAGCGCCAATGACCACGGAATATTTTCTGGTTCATTTAACGACACACCTGTCTTATCACTTAGGTCAAATAAATTACCACAGACGCTTAATAGCTTCATAACATGATTAAGGAAAAAGGGCAAGTACTATTAGACTATATTAATAAATATGTTTCTTTAACCGAAGCAGAAAAGGACATCCTTTTATCTAAAGTCACTTACAGGAAGTACTTAAAGGGACAGTTTATTGTGCAACAGGGCGATGTATGCAAATATGAATGTTTTGTATTATCTGGTTGTACCAAAACATTTTATATGGATTCTGACGGACAGGAGCATATCGTAATGTTTTCTATTGAAGATTGGTGGACCTCAGATATGGGAAGTTTTATAACACAAACTCCAGCCGATTATAATGTGCAGTGCTTGGAAAACACCGAGCTCATTTTGTTTTCTTACGATATTATTGAAGATTTATATGCGGCTATTCCAAAATTAGAACGGTTTTTTAGACAAATCATTCAAAGAGCGTTAGTTGCTTCACAAAAGCGTATCGTTAGACGTTTTAGTCTTTCTGCTAAAGAGAGGTATATTTATTTTAGAAATCAATACCCTAAAATAGAACAGCGAATTCCCCAATATATGGTTGCTTCTTATTTAGGAATTACCAAAGAGTTTTTAAGCAAGATAAAGAAGGAACTTGCTTTGAAATAATAAAATGTTAATCTAGTTTAACATTATTTTATAATCTATATTATTTTCAAGAACAATAATCTTTCAGACATTTGTAATGTATTAATTAAACATGGAAACCATATAAAAACAGCAACATGAAAAACACAATTAAAAATTTAGCAGCATTGGTAATTGTAGCATTTGTTACATTGTCGTTTACAGCTATAGAAGGTGATAAAAAAGAGATAAAAACAGATAAAAGTAAAGTGGTTTGGAAAGGTTATAAAGTAACTGGATCTCATGAAGGAACCATTTCAATACAATCTGGTTTTTTAAATTTTGAAGCAGATAAATTAACTGGTGGGGAGTTTGTTATAGATATGACTACTATAAACACCACAGATTTACAAGGCGAGTATAAAGGAAAATTAGATGGGCATTTAAAATCTGATGATTTTTTTGGTACCTCTAAGTACCCTACTGCAAAATTAGTATTTACTGAAGTTAAAGCTTCTGGTAAAAATGCTTATGCCGTTACTGGTGATTTAACTATAAAAGGTAAAACAAATGCTGTTCAATTTACAATCTCTGTTTACGGAAATAAAGCAACAGCGTCTTTAAAAATTGATAGAACAAAATATGGTGTTAAGTACGGTTCGACTAGCTTTTTTGAAAACTTAAAGGATAAAGCTATTTATGATGAATTTGATTTAGTATCAGATTTAGAGTTTTAATCAAAAAGAATTTTTTATTATAAAATTGGTTAATAATAAAGAAGCAGTTTAAAAACTGCCAGTCAGAGCGTAACGAAGAATCTAATAAATAAATTAAAAGATTCTTCGTTACGCTCTGATTGTTTTTATAATTTTGGACTAATGACTATTACATTCGCAAATTTTAAAATAGCTCCTTTAGAGATCAACGAGAGTGAAAAGTTTTTCAATCTAATTGATACGAATAGAAAGCGGTTAGAAGATTTTTTTGCAGGAACGGTATCTAAAACCAGAACACTTCATGATACCATAACTTATTGCCACGAAATAAAGCAGAAGGAAAAAGATAAAAGTTATTTTCCATTTATAATTAGAGATTTACAAACAGATGCCTTTATTGGATTGATTGATATTAAAAATATCGATTGGAATATCCCAAAAGCAGAAATAGGCTATTTTATTGATGCTAAGTACGAAGGACAAGGGGTAATTTCTAAGGCTTTAGGATTGGTTATTGAATATCTTTCTGAAACCTACCATTTTAAGAAGCTATTATGCCGATCTAATAGCAGGAATATTGGAAGCATAGCTGTAGCCAAGAAAAATGGTTTTACATTAGAAGGGACTATTAAAAGGGATTATAAAACAACTAAAGGAGAGCTTGTTGACTTAGATTATTACGGACGTATTTTTTAGCTAACCTCATGCCAAATCAAGATTTATTCACAGTTTCTTAACTTAAATGGTATAAAAAAATCCCTTAGAGGTAAATTTTAATCCTTATTATATAATTTTACCCGACTACTTTAGCCGTTTAGAAAAGATAGTTTAGGAATTTTTAGAAAATTCTTTGATTGTTTATCTAAAATATAGATATTTAAAAATTAAGAGGTGCCTCCAGTTACTGGAGACCTCTTTTTTAATTTCTAAAAGGTAGTTAGAAACCTACAGAATTTTCAACTTTTTTTAGTACTAAAAGTAATAATTTTCATGTTCCTTACTATAAATATATGCTGAAACATAACTAGTTATAGTTTTAAAACATAGATAAACTGCACATTTTTAAATTAAAATTATTACAAAAAAATGTATGTTAAAGAACTTTCTTTCCAAGAGTTGAAAAAACAATAAGATTCCATTCGTCGTAAAAAATAATTACATATTTTTACAACTATAGGGATTAATTATTGATTAAATTTTGATAAAGTGCAGATTTCGTTTTCAGCGCAAAATGCTTTGTGTTTGTGCAATTCTATTATTTTCTAGAATGCTATGCTATGCCCAAGATTTTGAGGGCTACGAGCGGTTTGTTGACTCTGCCGAAGTATATATTGATTATGATGTAGAGAAGACTATAACTTTTTTAGATTCTATTCCCAAACCTGTAGCCGACTACCTTACAGGTAATATTGCCGATTATTATATTATAAAATCGTTAATCTATGACGAGAAGGACGATTTTGTTAAGTCTCACCAAGCCTGTTCTTTAGCATTAAAGTATGCTTTAGAGGAAGGGAATTATGAAGTAGCGGGAGAAGCTAGTATAGAACTGTTTTCTTGTTTTTATTATATCAATGATAAAGACCCGAAGGCTTACAAACATTTGGAAGATGCAAGAGATTATTATAAGTTATCTGGTTATAAGCATGGTGATTTAGAAGTAGATATCACCTATGCTTATGCTAAACACCTTGATGGAGAATATGAAATATGTAATGCCTTAATACTAGATAAGTTAGACGCATATAAAAGCGTTAAGGACGATGATGTTTATTATTATATGTTTGCAACGCATATGTTATGTCATAACTATCTGGAATTAAAAAATTTAGATTCTACTTATAGATACTTTAGCGTGTTTAGGGCTTTAAAAGATAACCCTACAAATAATTCATATAATTATAACTCTTTTGAAGCTACAATACATATGTGTTTTGCAGAAGCTCATTTTGAGAACAAACAAATGGATTCTACGTTTTATTATCTGTCTAAATTGTCTAAGTATAGAAAGTTTATGGCAGATGATGTTGAGAAAGATTTCTTAAAACTATCTATTGAGTCCCATGAGTTTTCTGGTAATGAAAAAGCCATCAAGGCTTATAAAGATTCGTTAAGGCTTTTTGAAAACAAGATGTATAAAAGCATTATGACTGCCAGCTTTGAAGCAAATGAAGACCTGATAAAAACAGAAACCAAATTAGAAGCCTTAGATAACGAAAAGTTCTTTAATGGTGTATTGGTTATTGTGTTGCTTTTAGGCTTTACTCTAATAAGCTTTTTATATGCCAGTTTTTATAGAAAACAAAAGCTTAAAGTGGCAAGTTTAGATGACCAATCAAGCAATTTGTCGTATCTAAAATCTAATAATGAGAAATTAGCAGTAAAAGTTCAAGGATTGGAAGATTATATACGTAGCTTAAAGAAAGAAATAAAATTAATATCAACAATAGGCGAGGTCTCTACACAACGCATAAAGATTAAAGAATTATATAAAAACTTACACCTTAATTCGTCTACAATTATCGATAAAAGTGAAAATCATTTAGAACTGGTTAATGATCTTAATGTTAACTTTTTTCAGAAAATAAATGAAATGCATCCGCAGTTGAGTAATTCCGAAATTATTATTTGCTATTATCTATATGTCGGTTTTAAAAATAAAGAAATAGCGGTTTTCTTAAATACTTCGATAAGAGCTATTGAAAGCAAGCGTTACCGTATTACTAAAAAGCTTGATTTCTGTAGAGGAAAAATGACATTGCTTGATTACCTTAAAGAAACCTTTAAAGGCTCAGAAACTGTATTGTCTTGATTTTGAGCATCTTTCTGATTTTAAAAAGTTCAAGAAACCCGATAAACAACTCTTTTTGGGCAATGCGTAATAAATGAGTAGTGGTTTATTCTTTGTTTTTATTCTAGTTTTTAATATTTGTAACGCTATTAATCAATGTTAATCCGCCTAACTTAAACCTACTTAAAGATTTGCTTTTATTAGGTTGGCTAAAATTATAGTTTACAATTAAAAACACTAAGTTATATTTTAGAAATAAAAGCAAAACGTTGTGGGATTAATTTCAGATAAACTAGTCTAAATTAGTTTATGTCTGTTATAGATATATTCTTTAAAGTTTATTTGGTTGGATAGTAAGAAAAAGGAGCCTTCTGGCTCCTTTTTTATTTATGAATGTTATTGATTGTTTATAAAGGAATGTTTCCATGTTTTCTTTTAGGAGTATCTACATGTTTATCCTCTAGCATAGAAAATGCTTTAATTAGTTTTCTCCTTGTATTTTTTGGTAAAATAACTTCATCAATAAAACCACGTCTTGCAGCTCTATAAGGGTTGGCAAATTTATCTGCATACTCGGCTTCTTTTTCTGCTAATTTTTCGGCAGGGTTATCTGCAGCAGCAATTTCCCTTCTAAAAATAATTTCACTAGCACCTTTGGCACCCATAACAGCAATTTCTGCTCCTGGCCAAGCGTAATTTAAATCGGCTCCAATATGTTTGGAATTCATGACGTCGTAAGCACCGCCATAGGCTTTTCTGGTAATAACCGTTACCCGAGGTACAGTAGCCTCGCTTAAGGCATATAGTAATTTGGCACCATGAACAATAATACCATTCCATTCTTGATCGGTTCCAGGTAAAAAGCCAGGAACGTCAACTAACACTAACAGCGGAATATTAAAACAATCGCAGAATCGTGTGAAACGAGCTGCCTTTTTCGAACTTTTAACACCAAGCACACCAGCTAAAAACATAGGTTGATTTGCTATAATACCAATGCTTCGACCACCAAGTCTGGCAAAACCAACAATAATATTTTCAGCATAATCCTTATGAATTTCATAAAAAGAATCTTCATCAATAATACCTTCAATCACCTCGTGCATATCATAAGGTTTGTTAGGGTTTTCTGGTACAATATCAGATAAAACATCCCTTACTTCATCTTGTAATTCAAAGTCCAATGTCTTAGGTGTTTCCGTATTGTTTTGTGGTAAATAGCTCAATAGTGTTTTAATATCTTCTAAACACTGAATATCGTTTATGGATGTTTTATGAGCTACACCAGATTTTGAGGCATGGGTATAAGCACCTCCCAATTCTTCGCTGGTTACCTCTTGATTGGTCACCGTTTTAACAACGTTAGGCCCGGTTACAAACATATAGCTTGTGTTCTCTACCATTAAGGTGAAATCGGTCATGGCAGGGGAGTACACGGCTCCACCGGCGCAAGGACCCATAATAGCAGAAATTTGTGGAATCACACCAGAGCTTTGCACATTTCTGTAAAATATATCTGCATAGCCACCAAGCGACTTAACACCTTCTTGTATACGAGCACCTCCAGAATCGTTTAGACCAATTATTGGCGCACCAACTTTAACAGCCAAATCCATGATCTTACATATTTTTTCGGCATGCGTTTCAGATAAAGCCCCTCCAAAAACCGTAAAATCCTGAGCATAAACATAAACCAATCTACCATTTACAGTACCGTAACCAGTAATAACACCATCTCCAAAATAAATTTCATTTTCCATACCAAAATCGGTGGTTCTGTGAGTTACTAAAACCCCGATCTCTTCAAAAGAACCTTCGTCCATTAGGTAATTAACACGTTCTCTTGCTGTGAGTTTCTTTTTTTCGTGTTGTTTGTCGATACGTTTTTGGCCACCACCTAAATGGGCTAAGGCTACACGTTCGTTTAGTTTTTTTATTTTTGAATCCATAATTTAGTGAGCTTTGTTATTCTACACCAATGTGCGTAATTGTTTGTTGTTAAATAGATTCCGTATATACCTCTACTTATTAAGACACTGTTAAAGAAGCTTTGGTATGGAACTACGGAACGATAGTTAATTAGGTACTCTTAATAATTTTTGGTCTTCTATATATTGTTTTACTGCAAGAAAGGCAGCAATTCTAGCTTCTTTTTCTGTTTGTTCCTTTAAGGCTTCTGGCGAATAGAAATTTTTAACAAAATGCGTGTCAAAATTTCCAGAACGGAAAGCTTCATGCTCGCAAACAAATTTTCCAAAAGGAAGGGTAGTTTGAACACCTTCTACATGGTAATTGTCTATGGCTTTTATCATAAGTTGGATGGCTTCATCTCTTGTTTTACCATAAGTGATGAGTTTAGAAAGCATAGGGTCGTAAAAAATAGGAATATCCATATCTTCTTCAAAACCATTGTCTACACGAATCCCTTCACCAGTGGGAAGCTTATAAGTATCTAAGTGTCCTACACTTGGTAAAAAGTCATTCAAAGGATCTTCGGCATAAACCCGTAATTCCAGCGCATGTCCATTTATTTTTAAGTCTTCTTGTTTTAGGGAAAGAGCTTCGCCACGTGCTATAAGAATTTGGAGTTCAACTAAATCGACACCAGAAATTAATTCAGACACAGGGTGTTCCACTTGTAATCTGGTATTCATTTCCAGAAAATAGAAGTTATGATCTGCGTCTAGTAAAAACTCAACAGTTCCCGCTCCTAAATAATCACAGGATTTGGCGACTTTAATAGCAGCATCGCCCATTTTTTCTCTTAATTCTGGAGTTAAAACTGACGAAGGTGCTTCTTCAACTACTTTTTGGTGACGCCGCTGAATGCTGCACTCACGTTCAAAGAAGTGTAAAATATTACCATGACTATCGGCCATAACCTGAATTTCGATATGACGCGGAGAAGTGACATACTTTTCGATAAATACAGAACCGTCTCCAAAAGCGGAAGTAGCTTCGCTAATGGCGCGGTTCATTTGAGATTCCAAATCACTTTCTTTTTCTACAATTCGCATACCTTTTCCGCCACCACCTGCAGATGCTTTGATGAGTATTGGGAATCCGATTTTTTTAGCAATATCCTTAGCTTTGTCAACATCTGTAATGGCTTCGTCAATACCAGGAACCATAGGAATGTCATATTGCTTTACGGCTTCTTTTGCAGCCAATTTACTTCCCATAATTTTAATGGCTTTAGATCGTGGGCCAATAAAAATGATGTCGTTTTGTTCACATAATTCAGCAAAACTTGCATTTTCACTTAAAAATCCATATCCCGGATGTATACCATCTACGTTAAGTTGTTTGGCAACTTCGATAATTTTGTCGCCTTTAAGGTAAGATTGATTAGATGGTGGTTCGCCAATGCAAACAGCTTCGTCTGCAAATTTAACATGCGGCGCATTTCTATCGGCGGTAGAATATACAGCAACCGTATTAATACCCATTTTCTGGGCAGTTTTCATAACTCTTATGGCTATTTCGCCTCTATTAGCTACTAGTATTTTTTTCATAATAAATTATAATATACCATGAATACACATGTGTTTAATGTAATGTTTGTTTAAAATATATGTTTTTCAAATTTTGAAAACATATAAGAAAGTAGGGGCGCTTTAAGCGTCGAATTCAATTAGCAGTTGGTTCTTCTCAACCGCATCTCCATTATTTACAGAAATAGATTTGATTACGCCATCTCTGGGAGAGGTAATGATGTTTTCCATTTTCATGGCTTCAAGAATTAAAAGAGGCGTATCTTCCTTTACTTCCTGATTCGCTTCCACATTAATTTCTAAAATTAATCCGGGCATAGGAGCTTTAACAGAATCAACATGTTTTATCGAGCCAATGGCAAACCCCATTTCTTTTATTAATAGATCTAAATCGTTTGCGATATTAATATTATAGGAGTTGTTGTTAATTTTTACCTCATACGATTTTTTGTTGAAATCTGCTTTTGTAATTTCAGCTTCGTATGATTTGTTTTGCTCAAGAACATGAAATTTCGATCCTGAAATTTGTAACGTGTCTAGATTTGAAATATCACCATTTTTTATTTCAAAATCAAAAGTATTATTTACGGTGGCTTTGAAAGTTTTACTCATTAGTGTCTTGAATTAATTAGTAGTAAATATATGACATGAATTTTTATAGACCAAGTTTTCTTATACACACCAAAGTTATGCTTTATTAAGCTAAGTTCTGGAATAGAGTAAGTTAAAAATATCAAAAAAGGACAACCTAAATCATGAGATAAATCATATTTTAGAATAACTTATCAAACATTGAAATTGGAGTTTTTTTGATGGCTTTTTATAGCTTTTAATGAAAGAAAAATGCCGATAAAGAGTGATACAAATGCACCCATCCATATGCCTGGTATAAAATCTATAAACAGGAAAAAATCGTAAGCACCATGAAGTAGGGTAGCAGATAGCAAACCAACAAGATTTAAAAGTACTTTGTTTTTGGAAAATTTTGCTTTACCCATATAGAAACCCATTAAGATTCCGAATGTAGCATGGGCGGGAACAGCTGTAAACGCTCTTATTAAAGCGGTTTCGTATCCGCCTTCCAGCACATAAAAAACGTTTTCTGTGGCGGCAAATCCCATAGATACCATTACGGCATAAACGATACCATCCAACGGCTCATCGAATTCCTTATGCCTTTGGGCATAGTAGCGAACAATAATATATTTACTAAATTCTTCGGTTAGGGCCACAACAAAAAAGGCTTTAATAAATTGTTGAAAAACGCTTGTATGATCGGGAAGCGGTAATACAATGTCTAACACATAATATAAAATGGTCGTAATAACGATACTTACTATAGCACCTAAGAGGAAATTGAAAAAAAGTAAGCGTTTTGGTTCTTTTTCGTATTTGTCTTTAAAATAGATAAATACAATAATAATGCATACCGGGGCAATGGCAAGAAGAAGTAGGTTCATTGGTAAAAGTAATATTTATAATTAGGGTTAATTCACAGTTTTTATAATGTTTTGCAAAACGAATTCGTAATACGATTTATTGGAAGGTACAAAGTGGTTGCCGTTATTTTCAATAGTGTTAATGAGGTCTTTAAAACTTGCAAAAGAAACGAGTTTAAGCGTTTCAACTTCCTCTTCCTGAGGTGTTAGTTGAGATATGGGTACTTTTAACTCGCAAAGAAAGGTGTTGTGAAATTCGTTATCTATAATGCCATTGCTGTAGGTTTGAAAACATTCAAAAACGCCTATATTTTTTAGATCGTTTTCAGAAATCGATAGTCCGATTTCTTCTTTGGTTTCTCTTATAGCAGCTTGTTTAATGGTTTCTCCTGCATCGACATGACCTGCAACCGAGACGTCCCACATTAAAGGGCAAATTGCTTTTTTAGCGGAGCGTTGTGATAGTAGGATTTCACCATTTTTGGTATACAACCAAATATGTGCTGTATTATGGTAATAGCCTTTTTGGTGGATAATAGATTTTAATTCGGATTTACCAGTGGGCTTTCCTTCTTTTGTTACGATATCTATGTATTCATCCATTTTTAAATGGTTTATAAGTGTTTAGACAGACATGCAATAAGCGGTTCAAAATCCTGAGATGTATTGAATAAGTGGCAAGAAATTCTAATAAAATTTCCTCTAAATGAAATATAAATGTTTTTGCTCGATAAATCCTTTTGTAATGCTTGAATGTCTACTTTGTTTGGTAATTCAATTCCGAATAAATGATGTGTTCTATGGTTTGGGTCTTCAATATAACATCCTAGTTTTTCTAACTTTTCAACAGCTTCAAAGGTAATCGATTTACAATAGTTTTGTATGGCTTTTGGAGTCCATTCTAAAACTTGTTTTAGAGCTGCAATTTGCATCTTCACATAAATGAAATTTCCATGTTCTCCTACTGAATATCTATTCGCTAAAGGTTTATATTGAGATTCATAATTCGTTGCACCTGCTAAATTTTCGCTATGCAACCTATTCATCCAACTTTCCTCTATAGGGGAGCCGTTATCAAAATATGCTCCGTAATAGGCATAACCACAACCATAAGGTCCGAAAAGCCATTTGTAACCAGCACAAATAAGCGCATCGGGTTGAAGCTCTTTAACAGAAAAGGGCAATGCGCCAACAGATTGAGAGCCATCTATAATTAAAAGCGCATTTTGTAATTTGGTTTTTTCTCTAATAGGTTTTAAATCAAATAAGCTTCCGTTTGACCAGTGTATGTTACCCATTGCTACTACAGCAGTTTTACTATTTATAGCATTTAAAATGGCTTCATTCCATAGTTTGGTTCTATTGGTCTTTGATTTTGGAGTGCCTACCGTTTTTAACGTGGCATTATATTTTTCTGCTAATTTTTGCCATGAATATACATTGCTTGGAAATTGTTCGTCTATAACCAAAATTTCATCTCCTGGTTGTAGTTTAATATTATTGGCAACTGTAGCTATGCCATAAGAAGCAGAAGGAATAGTAGCGATACGATTATAATCTTCCACTTCGACTAGTTGAGCGAATAGTTTTTTAAGCTCGGTAACGGGTTCAAAATAGTCTGAAACTTTAATGGTATGAGGAAGACTTTTTTGTTTTAAACCTTCTAAACCAGCTTGATAAATAGATTTGAAAGAAGGTGATTGGCTTGCTGTATTTAAATAGGTGATTTCCTCAGGAAGATCAAATAAATGTTTCTGATTTTGTAAAGGCATAGAGTGCTTAATTATTCAATAGTTAAAACTACTAAAGTTTATTGAAACAAGGGGAGAAAGAAGTAATCATTTAAAGAAAATATTTACTTATCCAGTAAAAGAAAGTAGCGTTTGAAAAATTAAGTATAATGAATTTTGTTCGTAGTAAGATTACAAACTGTCTTAAAACAAAAAAGTTATCCAAAAAGGATAACTTAAGTGTATTTATCAAGATAGTCGACGTTTAATCGAAATAACTAAATGTTTCGCCATCTTTTATATTAAGTAGTGTTTCATAAATTAACTTAATTACATTTTCTACATCGTCTCTATGCACCATTTCTACGGTGGTATGCATATAACGAAGCGGCAAAGAAATTAAAGCAGAAGCTACACCACCATTACTGTAAGCAAAAGCGTCTGTGTCTGTTCCTGTTGCTCTAGATAATGCAGAACGTTGAAAAGGAATCTTTTTGTCTTCAGCAGTATCTGTAATTAGGTCGCGTAATTTTTGTTGTACTGCAGGGGCATAAGCTACTACAGGTCCTTTTCCTATTTCCAGATGACCTTCCTTTTTCTTTTCTATCATAGGCGTTGTAGTATCGTGAGTTACATCGGTAACTATCGCTACATTTGGTTTAATAGTATGCGTAATCATTTCTGCGCCACGTAAACCAATTTCTTCCTGAACCGCGTTGGTGATATAAAGCCCGAAAGGAAGTTCTTTTTTGTTTTCTTTTAATAAACGTGCGACTTCAGCTATCATAAAACCGCCCATGCGATTATCTAAGGCACGACAAACAAATTTATCTTTATTCAAAACATGGAACTCATCGGGGTAGGTAATAACACATCCTACGTGAACTCCCATTTTTTCAACTTCTTCTTTATCCTTCGCTCCAACATCTATAAAAATATTATCTGGTTTTGGAGCTTCTTCTTTGGCTCTGTTACGGGTGTGAATAGCTGGCCAGCCAAAAACACCTTTTACGATCCCTTTTTTTGTATGAACGTTAACGATCTTACTAGGAGCAATTTGATGATCGCTACCTCCATTTCTAATTACATAAATTAGTCCATTGTCTGAAATATAATTTACATACCATGAAATTTCGTCGGCATGTCCTTCAATAACAACTTTATATTTTGCTTTGGGATTTATTACCCCAACTGCAGTACCATATGTATCGGTTATAAACTCATCTACATATGGTTTTAAATAGTCCATCCACAGTTTTTGTCCTGTCCATTCGTAACCTGTAGGGGCGGCATTATTTAAATATTTTTCCAAAAAGTCGATAGACTTTTCGTTCAGAATGCTGTTTTTTGTCATTATTTTGAAAAATTTTGCACTAAAATAGTAATATAAATAGAAAAAAAATGTTTTAGATTGTGTAAATTAGTAAATTTGGAATATTAAAGCTCCAGTATTTTTTATTGATGAACTGTTTAAAATATATATTCTTAATGTTTCCTGTTTTGCTGTTTGCACAGGAGAATGATACTGAACAGGATTCAACGTCAATCAAATACCTCATTATTAAAGGTGATTCTGTTCCAAGAACATCTATCGATTTAAGAGAGGTTAAACTATTACATAAACTTAGATTTGGAAATAAAAAAGAACGTATTAGATATATTGTTCTTAGAAGGAAGACATTAAAGGTATATCCTTATGCTAAAATGGCTGCTGAGCGATTGGATTCTATGAATAGACATTTGGTTACACTTAAAAGAACTCGCGAAAAAAAGCGTTATACTAAGCACATTCAAAAATACATAGAAGGTGAGTTTTCCGATGAGTTAAAAAAGCTTACCCGTACCGAGGGGCAAATACTAATTAAATTAATTCATAGACAAACTGGTACTACGGCATTTGATCTGGTAAAGGAATTGCGAAGCGGTTGGCGTGCGTTTTGGTATAATACCACAGCGAGTATGTTCGATATCTCATTAAAACGAACGTTCGATCCGGTAAATGTTGAAGAGGATTATTTAATTGAAGATATTCTATTGCGCAGCTTTCAAAGTGGTCGTTTAGAGCGTCAAGAATCTGCTGTCGATTTTGACTTTTTTGATTTAACTAATAAATGGTTAGGTACAAAAAGCCCATAAACTAAATGCGTATTAATAAATGCGTATCCAAACTCCTTTTGAAGAAAAACTAAATGCTACCACACATGCCTTAGGGGCTTTATTAGGTATTTCTGCTTTAATACTTCTTATTGTTTTCGATAATAAAAAAACGGACTGGAGTCTGTTTAGTGTTATTATTTATGGTATTTCTATAATCGAATTGTTTACAGCGTCTACACTATATCATGCCGTAAAAGGAGAGAGGCAAAAACATTATTTTAGAATTGCAGACCATATTAGTATATACTTGCTTATAGCAGGTACGTATACACCGGTTTTATTAATTGCGCTTGAAGCGAGTTTAGGATGGACGCTTTTTTGGGTTGTTTGGGGAATTGCAGCCTTTGGAGTTGTTTTAAAACTGTTTTTTACAGGACGTTTTGAGGTGTTTTCTACAATCCTTTATCTGGTAATGGGATGGCTTATTGTATTCGATTTTACAAATTTATCTGCTAATATTGGCAGCAATGGTATTTTACTTTTATTTGGAGGCGGACTATCGTATACGCTCGGTATTGTTTTCT
The DNA here is from genome assembly GCF_002886045.1 of Flavivirga eckloniae. Lineage (NCBI taxonomy): Bacteria > Pseudomonadati > Bacteroidota > Flavobacteriia > Flavobacteriales > Flavobacteriaceae > Flavivirga > Flavivirga eckloniae. Next base: position 5,170,067 of record NZ_CP025791.1, read on the forward strand.
ATGCTATTGAAAAGATACCATTTAATCATGTTATTTGGCACCTATTTGTTTTAGCAGGCGCCATTTTTCACTTTTTTATGATCTTCTTTTATGTGATTTAGCTAAAAGCTTAAAAATTAATTTTGTTTAATAATTTTAATTGAACGCTTTTTACCGTTTTGTTCAACATTTAAAATATAAATTCCAGATGAAAGTGCATTACCGTTTACAGGCAGTTCATAAATCTCTGTATCTTGAACAAAAGCAACGCTATTAGATACTATAGGTCTTCCCAATACATCATAAAGCGTATAGTTTACAGGTGCATTCTCATAAAGCGATACAATTCTAAGATTAATATCTTTTCTAAAAGGGTTAGGGTAAACCATAGCGTTAAAGCCATCTTCTTCGCGAACAAGATCGAAAGGGTCTGTAATGTTAATTTTCATTTCGCTCATACCGTAACAATTACCTCCAAAGTTTGAGGTAGGTGTAATAAGTACGTATCGTGCTTTGGTCTCATCAAAGTCGGGACCATCAACACCTTCATAGGTTGATAAACCAGAGCCCTGTTCCATAGTAAAAGCTCCTAAATTAGTCCATGTAACCCCATCTAACGAATAATCTAAATTATAGTTGTTTATACCATAATTAAGGTTTTTAGGCTCGTTTATATTCCAGAATTTAGATTCTTTTAATTCGTATTCGTATCCCAGATCGTACATGATCCAATGGGTTACACCATAGGTTGGGTTAGGGTTTTGCGACATATCGCAAGATACCCAACTATCGAACCAGGTTGTGCTATGTCTATCTGGATAGCATTGCGCATTTACTGTTTGTGTAATAAATATTAAGATAAATAGTATGTATATGTAGTGTTTTTTCATCATAACATGTTCATAAAACCGATTGGAGCTGTACCGGAATTGGTATCGTAAAAATTTGATAAGTTTGGAAGAATGGTTGTAAGTTCCGATGCTGGAACACCAAACCATAAGGCTAACTCTGCCATATAAAGATCTGCTGCAGTGGTTGGTATCAAAACCCCTCTATTTCTTAAATCAAGATCGCTACCTAATGCTAAAACCGGGTAGTCGCCATATATTTCTTTACCTCGAACTGCGCCACCCATCATAAAGGCATTACCTCCCCAAGCATGATCGGTACCGTTTCCATTAGATGAAAGTGTTCTTCCAAAATCTGATATACTAAATAGTGTTACACAATCATTGGTGTTTAATTCATTCATAACACCATTAAAATATTTTAAGGCAGCATTTACTTCTGCTAATTTATTTGTTTGGTTTATGAGTAGTTCGTCATGATGGTCCCAACCACCAATTTGAACATAAAAGGTTTGTCTGGTAAAGCCTAAAGCATCCCTACTAGCAATGGTTTTAGCAACCATTCGCAATTGTTCTGCTAAATTGTTTTCTTCTGGCATGATGGTGCTAAATTCTGGAACACCGTCTACAGCTTCTTGAAACTGTATGCCGGAATCGTTGGAGACTTTTATCGTGTTTTTATATGTGTTTTTAAATATATCCTGATAATCCCGTTCTAAAATTGAATTTAAGGCCGTTGTTCTAAGCTGGCTAAGGAGCCCATCTCCGCCGTAACCATTAAGTCCAATGCTACCATTGTTTTTAATAGCGTAAGGGATTATTTGATTGCCTCGCTGGAATGTGTTACTACCTCTTAGCGAGACATTCATAGAGAGGTCTTGGTTGGAATTCATGGACTGAATTAAATCTGCCATTCTACCTCCCCATCCTATATTGGTTCTCTCATGTGGCCTTCCTGTATGCCACTGTTGTGTTTGATCTGAATGCGAAAACAGACCTAAAGGTGTTTTTACTACTTTATCCTTTATCTCGCTTTTTGTTGAAGGTTCTATAAGTGTACCTACATTTGCAAGAAATGCCAAATCATTGCTTTCGAATAGTTGCTGCATATCTGGCATAGATGGGTGCAGACCAAACGTTCTACCATCTGATGTATTTGGATTAATAGGTAATATTTGATTTTGTGGAATAGCCAGATTCGATCTTGTAGTAGCGTATTCAGCATACTCATTATTTCCTCTTGGAATAAGCATGTTAAAGGAATCGTTACCACCTCCCAACATTAAACAAACTAATGCCTTGTAATCACCGTTTGCAACAATAGGTGAGCTGTTCATAGCTGTGGCAGCCATGGCTTTTAAGTTTATTAATGATGAAAATACAGTTGTGTAACCAAGTGTAGCACATGATTGCTCTAAAAATTTTCGTCTGGATATATTATTTTTATGCTTTGTCATTGGTGTTATTTTAGTATCACGTAATCTGGACTTGCTAATATTAGGTAAAGTGCCATTCTTACTCGGTTTAGCATGAAGTCTACCTTCTCACTTTTTCCTTTTATAGGCTCAAGGGCTGTAACGATGGCACGTTTTGTTTCATCTGAAAGTTGCCCACGGGTAAATAATTTATCTAACATATTAACGAGTACTTCACCATCCTTGGCATAATACTTTAGTTTATCGAAATTTAATGGGGTGTCTTCAAGATCTAAATCCCTGGTGTCTAACATAGTAGAGTAGTGGTTGTTTGTCCAATAAATTACTCGATTTAAATAGGCCAAACATGTAGCGGATGTATGGATTTGGAATTCTGGTCCTTTTAAATTGGCATCTGCAAATTCTGAATTTGGTACATAGTCTGGTAAAAAGAAGTTGAACACACTAGGAGAACCTAGGGGAGCTTGACCGGTATCTTTATAAAAGCGGGAGCCGATATTCCAGTTTACACCATTTTTATTGTCTACATCCAGTTGTCTGGTGGCATTAAAATACCTAATCATGGGCTCTATTAATTTACCGCTGGTAGGATTTTCGGCCCAACTACAGCTTCTGGCTTCATCGTCTAGAAGTATGGCTTTTATAACAGCTTTCATATCGCCACGAACCCCATTAGTATTATTAAAAACGTTAGTAATTCTGGATATGTATTCGGGCGAAGGATTGGATTTTACTAGTTGCTGAATTAACCGCAAAGCAATAAATGGCCCCGTATTTTTATGATTGAATAAGTTGTCTATAGCATCTTCAATATCTTGCATACCGGTTTGTCCATTGGGAACGATTTTGCCATTTAAAAGTCTTTTTTCACCAGGTTCATGCCATTCATCATACATTTTCATGGGTAAATCCTTTCTGGCATAGTGTATACCTGCTCCAAATTCTGCAACAACATCATTGGGATTGGGTTCAATATCAGCAGGACCAAGTCCTGTAAATATTTTTGCGAATTCTTTTATATCGGCATTATCGTAGGTTGGAATTCTGTCACCATTTATATCTAACTCGTAACTACCATCTGGGTTAAGTTCGTATAAACCAATGGTGAATAATTGCAGAATTTCTCTTGCAAAATTCTCGTCTGGATGAATGTTATTTTCTAGATCGCTTTTCGGGTTGTTGTAATGACTCAAGTAACCACCCATCATAGGGTGTAAGGCTATTGTTCGTAACAAATTTCTAAAACTACCAAAGGCATTATCTTTTAATACATCGTAGTAATCGCCTAAACCTAGCCCGTAACTATCAAGGTTTGAATCCCAAGAGATTACAAATATCTCACTTAAAGCTAAGGCTATTCTTTGTCTTAACAAATCGTCGTTACCAATATTGGATTGCCACCAGGCATATTGAAAATGCGGCCAATCAGGGCCGTTATATTTATCTTGGTTTCCACCATTTGCAACAAAAATAAGGAGCGCTTGGTTAAAAATATCTTCGGTAAGTTGTCTCATTGAAGGAGAAGCGATTTCAAATTGATCATCGATCCAGTCTTCAAATGGTCTTTCTGCAACTTGTTTAATGTAATTTAAATCGGTTCCAAAGGTTGCTTGTGCCAAGAAACGCGATGTTTCAAATAATCTGGCATCTAAACCATGACCATTTACTGTGTTTTGTGCACTGGCTGTTTCTCTCCAATCTGTACGGTTCTGTTCGCTACTGGAAGTAACGGTAATACCATTGCTATGTCCCGCACCCAAATAGTCTGAATATGCTTGGGAGAAAAAGTAAATTGGTAAACATAGAAAAATGAAAAGTAAGTGTTTTTTCATATGAGATTTTTGGCTTTTATATTGTTTAGTTACGAGAGTTATTGAAGATTGGATTTCAAATATAGATAAATATATAGATGAAAAGCTGTATTTTTCGATGAACGGTATTTTTTAAATTTGTTGATATACGGCTAATTCCCCTTTTATCGTTTAATTTTGGGCTACTAATTTTAGGTTTTATGACAAAAATCATTGTTGCCAATACAAGGGAACTTTACTTACAAATTGAAAAATTGGCTGATATTATTTGGAGGGAACATTATATCCCTATAGTAGGAAAACCACAGATAGATTATATGCTTGATAAGTATCAATCTGCAACAGCAATAGAGGAACAGGTTGTAAACGGACAGGGCTATTTTTTGATTATTTACGAGGATGAATTTGTTGGTTATCTTTCTATAAAAAAGGAAGTGAACGCCTTATTTTTAAGCAAGATTTATGTTTTAAGCAATTATAGGGGGAAGAAGATAGGCAAAGCGGCTATGGCGTTTATTGTTGAAAAAGCGAAGAGTTACCAATTGAAAAGTATTAGACTAACGGTAAACATAAATAATACGGGCTCGATTAAAGCTTACGAAAAACTGGGCTTTGTTAATGTAGGGCCTTTGGTTACAGATATTGGTAATGGGTTTGTTATGGACGATTATCAAATGGTGAAAACGGTTTAATAATGGTTTCTATCGACTTGCCATTAACGTTGTATAAAGACTTAATCTATTTGAGTTCTAAAAGAAAATCAAACCGTGAATTACACAAATAGTATTTCAAGAATATACAAAGGGTTTCACTATCACTAGTCATAATCAGGAATCAGACTTTCTGCCTGACTTAAATCCAGATAGATTTTAAGTTTTAGCCTATTTTTGTAAACTGTGTTTACAAATAATTAAACAACCTTTGTTTATCAACATACCATCAGGCTAAATTTAGGTTTTGTTATCCTTCTATCACCTCTTTGTATTCTTCAAAAAAAGCTTCAAATAGACTCATATTTTTGTTGAAAAATCCCATGACATCACGCCATGAGTTTTTATTGTGAATGGATACTTTTTGTTCTAAAGGCACATAAATTCTAGACACTTCTTTTTTATTCTCTAAAAAGTACTCTTCGTCAAAAATAGCTTCTGGTAAAAAGTCGTCTAAAAGAATCGATTTTAAGGCTAGAAGTTTTTCCCAATATTTAATTCGACTTTCAAGGTCGTCTTCAAGGTCTAAAGCCACCAAAGCTTTTTTGTTGTCAAAATGAAACTTAAAGCTAAAGCCTTTTAGTTTGGTATTGTATAAAATCCATTTCCGCGGAAATGATTTTCCAAAACTTGTCCAAAACTCTTGTCGTAATTGTCGTGATTCTTCTTTGCTAAACAAGGTGTGTGGTTAAAAGTTTAAAGTTTTGAATTCCAGGTTCAACATCTTGTAGGTTTAAATTAAATATGCGATACCAATCCCGAGAATGATGGCAATAAATTTGGATAGATTGAATTTATGTCCGTCACCACTTTCAAATAGGATCGTTGTTGAAATGTGAAAAAATATGCCTATTACAATAGCATTAATAATATGTATATAGCTGGCAGCCATTTCGGAAGTAAGCGAAATGAGAGTTCCTAAAGGTGTCATACAAGCAAAAATAATTAGAAATATAGCGATCTCAATCTTTTTGTAATTAGATTGAAATAGAAACATACTAATTATTGTTGCTATGGGAATTTTGTGTATTAGCACGCCATAAACCATATCGTTATGTTCGTGAATGGAAAAGCCTTCTAAAAAACTATGAATACATAAGCTTATAAATAATAACCACGGGAAAGTTGTACTGTTCTTGTGAACATGTACATGACCATGTTCGGCACCTTTAGAGAATAGTTCTAAAACAATTTGCAGCACAATACCGCACATAATATATAGTCCGGTAAGTTTGGCGTCTAAATGCTCATAGACTTCAGGTAATAATTCGAACAGCGTTAAAGCCAATAAAAATGCCCCACTAAAAGAAAGAAGGAGTTTGGTATTCCAGGTTTTTTTTGTTTTGGTAATGCTTGCTATAAGCACACCTAAAATAACAGCATAAAAGGGTAAAAGATAGTTATTCATGTACATGTAATACGCTTCAAAAGTGTTTTAATACTAATTGATAGGCTATTTAAAAATCATTACTAAGCGTTCTGATGTTTTCGCATTAAACTTACGCAATTTATAATCACCAAAAACATCCAGCAAATGTACGTTAGCTTTTTCAAATAACCTTTTAAAATCTTTGAGTGTAAATGCTTTAACGCGTTCTAAGAAATTATAATGCTTACCGTTTACATAAAATGAAATATCTTTTATAATATAACCGTCTTGTAAATAGCGTTTCAGATTAAAATCGATACCGTCTACCGTTTTGAGCTCTTCTGGTACTAAATTATCGATTACATATTCGCTATTCATAAAATCAATGACGCCGAAGCCATATTCGTTAAGGTTTGCTTTTATAGCTTTTATGGTATTAAGATTATCTTCGTCTTTATCAAAATATCCAAAACTGGTAAATAAATTAAAAACGGCATCAAATTGTTTTTTGTAAGGTTTGCACATATCATGAACTTCGAAATGCAAAGTATCGTTTTCAAATTGTTTAGCGTGCTTAATACTGTTTTCACTTAAATCTACACCGGTTACATGGTATCCCAAAGTGTTTAAATAAACGGCATGTCTACCTTTACCGCAGGCTAAATCTAAAATAGTACCTTGTTCTGGTATGTTTAAATAATTGGTGAGGGTATCCATAAACTCATGTGCTTCGGTATCGTCTCTATCCTTATATAAGATATGGTAGAAAGGCGTGTCGAACCAAGATGTAAACCAATTTGTTGTATCTGTTATCATATTTTTTAATGGCGGTTTTGTTGTGTAGTTAAACAACACGAAGGCACATGTTTATTCGTATTTAGCATTTATAATGGAAAATTTAGAATATAAATATTAAGTTAAAGTGTTTAAAAAGTGAATTAATATAACTTTTCAAACAGCTTTTAACTGTGCCCCAAACCTGATTCATATTAACATTAATTTAACACAAAATTACGCTATTTTTGCAAGCTAATAAAGTGTAATTAGTAAGTAGTAGGAAAAAATGGAAGAAAATTTCAAAATGGTAGCCAAAACTTTGTTTGGTTTTGAAGAATTATTAGCAAACGAACTTACACAATTAGGGGCTCAAGATGTAAAAAAAGGAGTTCGAAACGTTAGTTTTTCGGGAGATAAGGGGTTTATGTACAAAGCCAATTTAGGGTTACGTACCGCTATTAAAATTTTAAAACCCATCCACACATTTACTGTTAATAGCGAAAAAGACCTATATAATAAGATTTATGCCATGCAGTGGGATCAATATTTAAAGCCTACTGGTACTTTAGCTGTAGATGCTACCATTCATTCCGACTTGTTTTCGCACTCTTTATACATAGCACAAAAAACAAAAGATGCTATAGTAGATAAGTTTCGTGATACTACCGGACAACGGCCTAATGTAGATTTAAAGTTTCCTGATTTAAAAATCAATGTGCATGTAGATAGACGCCAATGTACCATATCGTTAGATTCTTCGGGAGATTCTTTGCATAAGCGTGGTTATAAAACGGCAACCAATATTGCACCAATTAATGAAGTATTGGCCGCTGGATTGATTATGCTTTCGGGTTGGGATGGTGAAACCGACTTTATGGACCCTATGTGCGGAAGTGGTACGATGCTCATTGAAGCAGCTATGATAGCTTGTAATATTCCACCTAATTTAATGCGTAAAGAGTTTGCTTTTGAACGCTGGCAGGATTGGGATGTTGATCTATTTGAAAAAATAGAAGAATCCTTACTTAAAAAGGCTCGAGACTTTCATCATAAAATAATCGGGTACGATAAGGCTCCAAGTGCGGTTGCTAAAACCAGAGATAATGTAAAGAATGCGCAATTAGACGATTTTATCGAGGTTAAACATGAAGATTTCTTTAAAACCCAAAAAGCAGGTGAGGAGAAGTTACATATGGTATTTAATCCACCTTATGGTGAACGTTTGGATATTGATATGGAGCAATTCTATAAAAATATTGGGGATACCTTAAAACAAAATTACCCAGGAACAGACGCATGGTTTATTACCTCTAACCTTGATGCACTAAAACACGTGGGCTTACGTCCTTCTCGTAAAATTCAATTATTTAACGCTAAACTGGAATCGCGTTTGGTTAAATATGTAATGTATGAGGGGAGTAAGAAAGGGAAGTATATGAAGTAATTACTTGGTATGGTTTTGAATTAAGCCTCAAGTACATTCACAATATCCTTTATAAATACCATAGTTTCGGCTTCAATCTGTTGGCATAGTGCATTGAAATTATTGAAGTTGAGGTTTTCCATGATTATATGGTCTACAATGGAGTGTCCTTTCAAGTTATCTGGGATGTGGTATTTATTCCAGTCACTATCTTTAAATATATTCCAATATTCTTTTTGAATTTGTCTATTTCGTCCAGCCAGGCATATTTCAAATTGCATTTTTGTGTGGTTAAAAATGATAACGATTTTTAACTTCATGTTTGTCAGCGAAACAGGCGTAAAAGTAAAGTATGAATAATCCATGCTTCCTTGATAAATCTGCCCAGCTTTATAGTCAAAAGGGTACGTTTTTATAAAATAAGTTCTTAGTTTTTTTATATAGGTTAACAACGTTTTATAATCTTTCTGTATATCTCCTTGCTTAATTTGTTTTCTGTAATGTGTTAAATCATCATTTGCGAGCTGTTGCTCTTTTTTTATGGTTCGATTATGTTCTAAACGAGGTTTTTTTATGGGAATATATATATCTACAATAAATTTATGTTCTGGATGTGTTTTAGAATCATTATGATATAGTTCAAAATAATGACCGTCTTCAAATTCATATTCGTTTTCCAAAACCCAAGTAAGCATACCATTCCAGGCTTTTGAAAAATCATCCGTAGTTATTTCAAAATGGCCTACAGCATAATAACCTTTTTGAATGTTAACTAGTTTTAATGCACCTTCGGCTTTAACGCCATTGGGAATGGTGAAACAAGTGCTTAATCTTACTTTGGAATCTTCTGTAACTTTTGGATTATCGTGATATAGCGTAACGGCTTTTAAGTTGGGCGTATTAAGAAGGTCTTTAGATTCCATCCAAGTCATTAGCTTTTTAAAAGTGTCGGCAACTTTGTTAAATTCACCTATATGGGTCATGCCTATAAGGCGCATGCCAGCAAGTTCTTTTATTTCTATGTGTCCATTCATTTTAATCCAGTTTAAACTATTGTCTATTTGGCAAATATATTTTTCAATAGTTGTTTTGGATTTACCAATCTTGCGAATTACATCTTTAGAAGTAAATTTTGAAGGGCTTACTCCATAAAAGTTTTTAAAGGCTCTTGTAAAAGAGCTGCCACTGCTAAAGCCATATCTATATGCAAGCTGATTAATAGGTTCCTGAGTGCCTACCAATAAAATTGAAGCAATTTTTTCAACCCTTTTTCTATTAATATAGATGTTAATGGTTTCTCGGGTTATTAATTTGAAAAGTCTATGAAAGTGAAAAGGCGAGTAGTTTGCTTTTTGAGATAGCAGATCGAGCGATAATTCTTTGTCTAAGTTCTTTTCAATGTAGTCAATAACAATATTAGTTCTATTTATATATGTTTTGTTTGTGTCATTGTTCATCTTCAATCTGTTAATCTATACAACGAATATAGCAAAACTGAATCATGTTTTTTATTAGTGAAACTCTATTTTGAAAATTTGCGAAGCAAAGCATTTAAAATAGTAAGTAGAACTAATCCCGCTTTTTGTGCTGAACTCGTTTCGGTATCCAGCGGGATCTTATGTATAATACCTCTTGCGCTTGCCCCGAGGATCATTTACTTTATTATTTGTGAATTTTATAACAAAAAGAAGTTTTTTGTGGTCTTGTTGATTGTAATGCTAAGAACTCATCTTGACTTTTTCTATTTCCTAAAAAATGACTGAAATTTATCCATATTGCGTTACTTTTTTTATCTGTAACCCTGCTATAGCTTTCAAAAAGTGCCTTATCTGGTCAAATTTCATCTCATTTTCGGTTAAAAACAAAAAGTCAAGATGAGTTCTAATTGAAATGCATAAGTGTTGTATATTTAGTAAAATTTTTATTTAATTCATTATCTCATGCCCAGAATTCAAAAACCTTTCATGCTTTGCGCTTTATTTTTCATGTTACTTGCAACATTACAGGCTTGCGAAGCGCCACCAAAAGCAAAATTAAAAGCATTAATTATCGACGGACAAAACAACCATGGTGTATGGCCAAAAACAACCATTATGATGAAAAACTACTTGGAAGAAACCGGGTTGTTTGAAGTGGATGTTGAACGCACAGATTACATGTGGATTGGACCACATTATAATAAGATGGAAGGTGTAGACGATATTAATGATTTGTTAGGCATGTATCCCATAGATGAGCAAGGGGAAAGAACACTGGTTGAAGAACCTAAGCATGATCCTAATTTTAGCCCAGACTTTAAGGCTTATGATGTTGTTATTTCAAATTTTGGATGGAAAACGGCAAACTGGAATGAGATTACTAAGAAGAATTTTGAGGACTATATGATGAATGGTGGTGGATTTGTTCTTGTACATGCGGCAAATAATCCTTGGGGCGATTGGGAAGAATTCAATAAAATTATTGCTCTAGGAGGGTGGGGAGGTAGAGGTACCCATAGCGGCCCTTATGTGTATTATGATATAAAAGATGAATTAAAACATGATACTTCCGATGGTCCTTGTGCAAGTCATGGTCCGCAGCATGAGTTTCAGTTAAAAACCCGTGCTCCAGAACATCCTATTATGAAGGGACTGCCTGATACTTGGATGCATACCAAAGATGAATTATACGAGCGCATGAGGGGGCCTGCTAAAAACATGACCATATTGGCCACAGCGTTTTCGGGAGTTGAAGCTGATGCTACAAAGGAAAACAAGAACGAAGGCCGTAGTGGCAGGCATGAACCATTATTAATGGCTGTTGAGTATGGCAAAGGGCGTGTATTCCATTCGGCTTTGGGTCATATGGATTATTCCATGGAATGTGTAGGTTTTATAACAACACTTCAACGTGGTGCAGAATGGGCAGCAACAGGTAAGGTTACCCAGAGTATTCCGGAAGATTTTCCAACTTCAGAAACCTTGAGCTCCAGAAAATTTAAAAAATAGCCTTTACGTGTATGTGCAGTAAAATATAGTTACTTGTCTTTTTTATAAAGTGGAATACGGTACGATAACGTATAGCTATATCCTACACCTACACCATTGCTATCAAAAGTCTTATTAAATCCTGGTATATAAACGTTTCCAAAATTATCGGGTACGGTTTCGCTAGCTATCATTTTAAGCTGTACATTCAAGCCCAGGTATAAATTGTTTAATAATTCTGCTTTTATACCTAAAATAAACTCTACCCAAAACGCTGTTAGGTCTTTAAATTCCTGTTTTTCATTAGACGAAAATTGAGTGACCCAATATTGATTGGTACTATAAACGTTGAAACTATTTAGATCGTGACTAAATGTACTTGCGCCTATTCGGAAACCAGAATAAATCATGTTATCCATATCCAACCAGTTTTGGTATAGGTTATAGTCAATACCAGCCTTAAGATAAGATCCTTTAGTTGTAATATCTAAAACCTCATTAACGGTATTTTTTTCTTCAGTACCAATTTCACCAGCTATATATAAACGTTTTTTTATCCTATAATCGGCAGAAATCTCAAACCCGGTATATTCGTCTTTCTCTGCAAAAGATCTAACAAGTTTACTAATATCGCCACCTACACGAAGTCCGTATTTTAATTTAACTTTCACGGAGTCTTTAGGCGTACTAATAATGCTGTCGTTTTGAGCGTTTGCAGATATGCTCAAAAGGAGCATGCATATAAGTCCTCTAATGAGACAATGCAAAGTGTGATGCTGTTTCATCTTCTACAGATTGGTTATCGGTTAAGGTCTTTCTGGATTGTATCCACATGTCTGGATCGCTATCTTCTAAGCTGAGTATTACATTTTTAAAAATAGTTTTATAACCACAAGCTCTTGATACAAATACCTCTTCTCGACTATAGTCTAAGGTAATGGTATCGTAGTTCCCAGAAATATAGTCGTCTGATGCATCCTCTGCTGTACCGTTATCGTTTATTCCAGCTTGAGATATAAGGATATATTGTGTTTTGTCTAAATCTGTTCTTAACGGCAGAAAAACACTATCTATTCTTGTTGGGTTGTCGACATTCACCGGAAGATTATATTCGGGAAGAATATGCTCATTACCAACATTGATAGGGTTAGGTAAATTAAACGATTCATCTACCCCAATAACAACCAAATTAGAGACAATTTTAGTGCTTTCTTCATCATTTGCATCAAGAAATTTTATAATTATTCTTGGGGTGGTAGGTGTGCTTCCGGGACAAATATCGTCGCGTTCGCAACTAAAATACCCTATCGTTAACAAGGCGATTAGTAATAGGCTTAGGTTTCTTTTTCTCATTAATCTTTTTTGTATATAGAATTAATTTATCAATTGAGTTTAGAGTTCCTTAAGAAACTTAATAGTTGTTGTTTTTCAATTTTTTTAAGCTAATATACATACTTTATCGCTTTTCAAGTAGTACCACATTTTCAACATGAAATGTTTGCGGAAACATATCTACTGCTTGTGTTTTCGTTACTTTATATGCAACATCCATTAGTGACAAATCTCTGGCCTGTGTGGCACTGTTACAACTTACATAAACTACTTTTTTAGGTGCTATATTCAATATTTGCTGTACAACGTCTTTATGCATACCATCTCGTGGCGGATCGGTTATAATAACATCTGGTTGACCATGTGTGGCTAAAAATACATCATTAAAAACTTGTTTCATGTCACCAACATAAAACTCAACGTTATTTATATTATTTAATTGTGCATTCTCTTTTGCTGCTGTAATAGCATCTGGAACAGATTCTACACCAATAACTTTGCTCGCCTTTTTGGCAACAAATTGGGCTATGGTTCCTGTTCCTGTATACAAATCATAAACAAGTTCATTACCTGTTAATCCTGCAAAGTTCCTAGTTATTTTGTATAATTCGTAAGCTTGTTCCGAATTGGTTTGATAAAATGATTTGGCATTAATCTTAAACTTCAAGCCTTCCATTTCTTCAAAAATATGATCTTCACCTTTGTAGCAAATAACGTCCTGATCGTAAATGGTATCGTTAGCTTTTCCGTTAATAACATATTGTAACGACGTTATTTGTGGAAATGTGTCGGCGATATAGTCTAATAACAATTCGCGTTTTGCTTTATCGTCTTTAAAGAACTGGACCAACACCATAATATCGCCAGTACTGGATGTACGAATCATCATGGTTCTTAATAATCCTGTTTGATTACGGGTGTTAAAAAACTCCAGTTCATTATCAATAGCAAACTGCTTAACGGCATTTCTAATAGCGTTTGAAGGGTCTGCTTGTAAATGACACTTTTTAAGATCAAGAATTTTATCCCACATACCCGGAATATGAAATCCGAGCGCATTTCTATCGCCTAAATCCTCATCAGATTGTACTTCTTCTATGGTTAACCAACGGCTATCGCTAAAAGAAAATTCCATTTTATTTCTATAGAAATATTGGTTTGAGGATCCTAGAATAGGTGTTATTTCCGGAAGTTCAATGTGTCCTATGCGGGTTAAATTATTGGTAACTTCATTTTGTTTGTAAAACAATTGATGCTCGTAAGCCATATTTTGCCATTTGCAACCACCACAAGTTCCAAAATGCTCACACTCAGGTTGTACTCTTTTATCGGATAATTTATGAAACGTTATGGCCTTTCCTTCGTAATAGGCTTTACGTTTTTTAAAGGTTTGTATATCAATAATATCGCCAGGTACTGCATTCGATAAAAAAACCACTTTACCGTCTGGTGCTTTGGCTATGGTTTTTCCTTTAGCCCCGGCATCAATAACTTCAATTTGCTCAAAAACTTGTTTCTTTGCTTTTCTTCTAGACATGCTGCAAAAATAATAATAGCGACAAATATAAAAGGTTTTATTTCCATTAACTTTAAGAAGATTTTTATAAAGGCTTTTTTGGGCTTAAGCTTGCTTTGGTTTTACTCAAAACAAATCATGATCTGCAAGTGTAAAAAAATGAACCTTTTTTAATTTTTAGAGTCTCTATAGTGTAAGTTGATCGATAGGAATGAATAGTGAACAACGAAAAATAGACAAGCAACTTGTTTTAGAGTATCAATCTGGTAACAAAAGCGCTATGGTGGTTTTGGTAAAGCGATGGCATAAATTATTCTGTGAAAAGGCTTTTTATATTTTAAAGGATGCTGATGCTGCTAAAGATATTGCTCAGGATAGTTGGAACATTATTATGGACAAAATATGTAATTTAAATAACCCCGAAAGTTTTGGGAGTTGGGGAATGCGCATTGTATACACAAAATCTATAGATTTAATTAAGGCTAAAAACAGAAAACTAAGCGAGCTAGAGAGTTATAAATATGAACAGGATATTTTAGATGTGCAGGACGATGATAATGAGTCATTAAAACGAAAGCTTTTGCACACGGTAAAGAAACTACCCGATAATCAGCAAGCTGTTATTAAGTTGTTTTATGTTGAGGATTATTCGTTAAAAGAGATAAGCGCTATTTTAAACATATCTGTAGGAACAGCAAAATCGAGGTTGTTTCATGCAAGGGAAAAATTAAAAGAAACATTAAAATATAGAAATTATGAAGACTAATATGGAAGACATAGATAAGTTGATTAAAGAAACTTTAACTGAAGAGGAAGCTAAGTTTTATGATAAATTAAATGAGCAGAATTTATTTCAAATGGTAGTTGGACTATTTCAAGGGAAAAACAAATGGATTATGTATTTAATCAATATAGTAACCATTATATTCTTTTTTCTATTTTGGTATTGTATTGTTCAGTTTTTTAGCACCGATAATACTAATGAAATGCTTAAATGGGGATTTGGAAGCGTAATATTTTTAATGGCAATAAGCATGCTAAAGCTTTTTGCCTGGATGCAAATGGACAAAAATGCTATAATTAGAGAGGTAAAGCGTTTGGAGTTACAGGTGTCTTCGCTTTCTGGTAAAATGTCTGAATAAGGTTTTAGAATACAGCCGATATTTGTTAACTTTACAGCCTTATTCGGGGATGATTTCTCTCCCACGCTGAATTTTCGTTGTTTCGAAAGGATAAAGGTACAGTAGGAATTGCATATTTTTCATATTTAAACTTTTTTTAAAATGGCAATTTTAGAACAACAAACATCACATCAATTAATTGATTTAGAAAACAAGTACGGTGCACATAACTACCATCCATTACCTGTTGTATTAAGCAGGGGAGAAGGTGTTTATGTATGGGATGTAGACGGAAAACAATACTACGATTTTCTTTCTGCATATTCTGCCGTTAATCAAGGGCATTGTCACCCAAAAATTGTTAATGCTATGGTGCAACAAGCCCAAACATTAACGCTAACCTCAAGGGCTTTTTATAATGATATGCTTGGCAAGTACGAGAAATTTGCCTGCGAGTTTTTTGGATTTGACAAGTTGCTGCCAATGAATACAGGCGCTGAGGCTGTAGAAACGGCAGTAAAGCTATGTAGAAGGTGGGCATACGAGGTAAAGGGCATTGATGAAAACAAAGCTGAGATTATTGTATGCGAGAATAATTTTCATGGGCGTACCACAACAATTATTTCATTTTCGAATGATCCGGTTGCGCGTGAAAATTTTGGACCATATACGAATGGATTCATTAAAATTGAATACGATAATCTTGAAGCATTAGAATCTGTTTTACAAAACAACCCTAATATTGGAGGGTTTTTAGTAGAACCTATACAAGGAGAGGCTGGGGTTTATGTGCCTAGCGAAGGTTATCTGACCAAGGCCAAAGCACTTTGTGAGCAATATAATGTTTTGTTTATTGCAGATGAAGTACAGACAGGCATTGCCAGAACAGGGAAACTATTAGCTGTTAATTATGAAAATGTTACACCAGATATTTTAATTCTGGGTAAAGCGATAAGTGGTGGTGTTTATCCGGTATCGGCTGTTTTAGCTAATGATGCCATTATGAATGTTATTAAGCCAGGTAGTCATGGAAGTACGTTTGGAGGAAACCCCGTAGCTGCTGCTGTAGCTATAGCTGCTCTAGAGGTAATTAGAGATGAAAGACTAGCTGAAAATGCAGAGAAACTTGGAGCTATATTTAGAAGCGAATTAAACAAATATATCGAAACCAGTAACATCGCTAAACTTGTTAGAGGAAAAGGATTGCTAAATGCTATTCTTATTAATGATGACGAAGATAGCGATACTGCCTGGAATATTTGTTTGGCTTTAAGAGATAATGGGTTGCTTGCAAAACCTACGCATGGAAATATTATACGTTTTGCGCCTCCGTTAATAATGAATGAAGCACAATTATTGGATTGTGTTAGTATTATTATAAAAACGCTGAAGGCGTTCGAGGAATAATTTTTAGCAAAGCGTAAAAACTTAAAGAGGCTGTTTGAATTTTGTATATTTCAAACAGCCTCTTTTGTATGATTTTTTAAGATATTATTTGTTATTGATCGAACATTTCTCTCATTCTTTCCTGCATTAATTCTTGATCTTGCATGGCTTCCCAGCCAAATGTAGCGAATAGCCAAATAACAAAAATAGCATAAAGGAGACTTAAAACAATACCAATTATAGCAAGTACTTTACCTGTTTTAACGTTTTGAAATCCAGTGTAATCTTCAGGGTTTTCGGCATATAATTGAGTGGCCTTTTTTGCTAGAACTAAAGCAACAACTCCTAGGATTAAACCAACAATACCATAGCAACAACAAGTTACTATAGATAGGATTCCGAAAACTAAAATTAGTGTTGAATTTGGTAATTTTTGTTGTTCCATCGTTTGTTTGTAATTAGAAGGTTTTTAATATAAAATTTGTAATAATGATAATTGTATTAATTATAGCCAAAATAACAATTATTTTGTAAGCATGTTTATAGTTTTTAAACATATTTATAACTATAAAAATAAAAAGTAGTAAAAGCGTATAAACGGCTGGATACATATAAAAGGCGTCTGCAAATTGTCCTTTAAATATTAAGGCGATAGATCTTTGAAAACCACAACCCATGCACTCTATTCCAAAAAGTTTTTTGTTTAAACATGGTAGCATGTAATCGTTTAAAGCTTGCATGAGGTGATAAAATATTATGGTGCTAAAATAGTAAAAGGATATAAGTTTTTGTTTCTAAGCACCTAAAATAAAATAACAATAACTAATATGATGTAAGTTGTTTTGGTAGAATGCAAAAGATTTTTCTAAAACATTTAGTACAGTTATCATATAACAGAATGGCAAATAACGAATAATGGCTAGAACTAAATGAACCGTTAGTCTTAGTAGTTTATTTTCATAATATTAGTTATAAATAATCTACTAAAGTCATCTAGGTAAGTAAAGGTGAAATGGAACCTTACTTTTTATTCTCAATGATGATTTTTTTGTTTAAAACTTGATTGTTGCTTAAAATTACTTTCGCAATATATACACCGTTACGAAGTTGTTTTGTCGAGTAAGTATAAGCTTTTTTAGAGTTGTTTATACTTTCCTTTTTTACTTCTTTACCAGTAACATCAAATAAACTTAATGTTTCTATGTTTACAGCATTTGGGTTTAATACTTTAAGCTCAGAAATACTATTATTATGGAATATGGTTAAATCATCCAAATTAATTTCGGTAGTGTTTAAAGTCTCTTCTTTAAATACAATTTTAAACCTATCCGGATAGTTATTAGCTTCAATAGTAACATTAAAATCTTGGGTTCTTAAATCGGTATAAGTGTTGTTTTCTGTGTCGTGTACATAAATGGGTTGACTGTTGTCAAAATTTTGCACATCTGCAATTCTAATTTTAATTTGAGACTCTGTGGTTACTTTAATAGACAAAGGAATACTTAAAGCAACATCGAAAGGCAATGCTTCTGCTACGTATGGTTTTTCATCAATCAGCCAATATGCATCCGAATGTAAAATGTCTTGTATAAACATTTTGCATTCCAAACCGTAATCAAAACCATCTGTAGCCGAATTATGAAATGTTTCGACCAATTGTCTGGTATATGTATCATTAAAATCAACATTTAACCTAAATCGTTTAGCGTCATTCGGTACCTGAACAAAACTATTAGCAGCTTTAGAGGTTTTCTTTTTTGTATTCGAACTTTTAAAGAATCGACTATCGGCATGCGCTTCTGTTATATATACTCTATGACTGTTTTTTGCTTTTACTACGCCATTGGCACTTCCTACAACCATAAAACCTTGTCCTATTGGTATGTATTGTGTTGGGATTTTGCTGCCTGTTCCGGTATTGCCAGTATTAATAGAGCCATCACCATTATAGGTATTATATACAGCAGCTACAGGAGTTTCTATGGTACCCGTAGGATCAATGGTATAAGAAGCATATCCACCATCATAGGCCTTTAAGAGATGTGAGTTTATTGCAGGGTTTTGCTCCCAAAATCGTAAAGTACCATCAATTACAGTTCTATTTTCAAGGTCATGAATGTAAGCAAAAGCGTCTAAAGCAGAAGGATATGGATTGCCAACCAAGCTTTCTTTACCGGTTTCAACAGCAACCGACATGGTGCCATTATTAGGTTTACCTTTAAAATCGTATTGTTGTGCATCACCAGATCCTGCAGTACCTTTCATGGTAAAACCTTCACCTGGATTTATTGTACTTGCTGTCAATACCTGTACCCAATCATAATAACTATCAGAAGCAATTGTTTTGTATATCCAACGTGGCTCAATATTTAATGGGCTTGACGATCCATTATGATTAGGATCTTGTGCAGTACCGGCAGGGGTAGATGTTATAAGGCCAGTAACATCATTTAGGAGTGTAATTCCAAATGGATTGTTTACAGAATTATTGGTAGTAGTACCCACTGGCGAGCACCAATAATTATATTCATATTCATCAACATTTCCTTCTTGATAAACACTAAGTGAGCCTACTCCAGAGTTTCCGGTAACGCCTGTACCTTGTATTACTTGGGCTTCGTTACGCAAGTACATACTACTATTGGCTTCATTTAAGTTAATGTCGTCTTCAACAAAAACGATTTCATCATTAATAAAAACGTAAGCATCATTCCTAACTGATAATTGTGAGAAGGCTAAATTGCCGATTAAAAGCAATAAAAAGGCATATTTGTTAAACATAGCTCATATAGGTTATAGTAAATAAAGGGATAACAAATATATATAATTTTTCACAAAAACAATTTTTTTATCGGTATAATGCGCCTTTAAGCGAAAAAACACTAGCAAAATCACTACTGAAAAATCTAATTTTTAACGTAATTTGCACACCTAAAAGAAGACATTATTAGTAATGAAGTATTTGAATTACATATTAATTATAATTGGGGCAGTTGTTGCCATTTATGCTAAAGCTGAAACCGAGCAAAATGAATATATTTTAATAGGTGGAATTATTATACTAATGCTGGGTGTATATAGAGTATCCAGAAGTGTTCCTAGTAGGCAAGAAAGTGAAGATGTTGATAATTTTGAAAACGATTAGTTATGTCTTTAAAACTAGGAGATTTTGTTATGGTTATCGATGACGACTTGTCTGGTGTTATAAAACAAATTTCTGGGGATGTTATTTCTATAGAAACAGAAGATGGGTTTTTATTGGACTTTAAAAGTGATGAGCTGGTTGCTAACAATACCGGTAAAAGTTTTTCCCAAGCAGTATTCTCTAAAAAAACAATTAATGATGTTGTTTTTGAGAAAGAACAGCCTTCCAAACGAACACAAATCAAAAAGAAACCTAAGGATAGGTATGAACCAACCATGGAGATTGATTTGCATATTAACAAGTTGGTTAAGTCTTCAAAGGGAATGTCTAAATACGATATTTTGACTTTGCAATTGGATACTGCTAAGCGTCAATTAGACTTTGCCATTGCCAAACGTATTCCAAAAATTGTATTCATTCATGGTGTTGGAGAAGGTATTTTAAAAGTAGAATTGGAATATTTGTTTGGGCGCTACAACAATATAAAGTTTTACGACGCTAATTACCAAAAGTATGGTTTAGGAGCTACCGAAGTTTATATTTACCAGAATATAGTGCCTAATTAAGAACAGGTTCTTTTAGTCGTCGTATGGCTTAAAAATAGTTTCCCCTTCTCTTGAACTTTGCAATTTAGAATTACCGGTCAATATTCCAAAATCAAATTCATCAAAAGAAACTTGATCTAAATCAAAATTGGTAAATTTAATTGTTACTGTTTTTGTTATAAAAATAGTGTGAGTTCTATATTTTTCTTCAGGTGGTACGTTATTAGCTACAGCTGGGTTTAAATAATCATAGAGCGGGCTGCCATCTTCATTTGTATTATTATTGGGATTATCGTCTGTTGGGTCTTGGTTCTGGGTCTCGGTTTCTTCATTTCGAGTGTCAACACCATCTCCATCATCATCAAAATCTAAATAATCAGGAATCTTATCACCATCAGTATCTTGAGCATCTGTTATATTTCCATCTCCATCTAAATCGGGGTTTTCATCTTTGGTTAAAACGTTATCACCATCATCATCAGCATCAAGGTAATTGGGTATGCCATCTTTATCTGTATCATCGTTTTCAAGATTACCATCTTTATTTAAATCCTCTAAATTTGCAGGGATACCATCTTCGTCATCTTCTGTTAAAACAGTTTCTATAAAAGCAGTTCCATCTTCACTTGTTGTATTATTAGTTATTTTTACTTCAGAAGAGGGAACGTCGCTACAAAATAAGCCACTTGTCGGCAATTTATCATTGCTATATGTTCTATAGTTAGAAGGGTTGGATGAACTTAATACAACCGTTTTTTCATATTTTTGAGTAGTTTCATCCAGCACAAAGATGTCATCAAGATTTAAACCCGAAACAAACAGGGATAAAGATTCAGACGGATCACTTTTAGTTTTATAAAACACAACACCTTTTGTGCCTTGACAAGCTTGGAAGGTTTCACCAAATTCTAACGTTACAGTAATTACATCACCGTCATCGCAAGAGTATATATTTAACAGACTTAAGGTTAATAGAACTAAAAATAATTTACGCATTGACATTGGGTTTTTGAGACAAAAATAAAGTAATTGTTATTTATAACGTAGCTTATTGCTAATAATTTTATTTCAAGTATTTTTGCCCCCTAAAAGTTTTTGTTTCTCTAACTTTTGTACTGAATTGATAAAAATCTCTTTTTATGAAGCCTGTGTATTTTGATAATGCTGCAACAACCCGAATACGAGACGAGGTCATAGTTTCTATTACAGAAGTTATGAGGCACAATTATGGAAACGCTTCATCGTCGCACAGTTTTGGGAGGGGGGCAAAGTCATTGATAGAACAATCAAGGAAGACTATTGCAAAGTATTTAAATGTATCTGCCGGAGAAATTGTATTTACATCTGGGGGAACCGAAGCCGATAATTTAGTATTAAGAAGTGTTGTTAGGGATTTAGGAGTGGTGCACATCATTACTTCTAAAATTGAGCATCATGCTGTTTTGCATACCATTGAGCAACTTAAGAAAGAATATGGCATATTGGTTAGTTATATTAACCTTACAGCTAATGGTGATATAGATTATTCTCATTTAGAATCTTTATTGCAAACTAAAGGTAAAATTTTAGTAAGCTTAATGCATATAAATAATGAGATAGGTAATGTTTTGGACATGCATCGGGTTTCTGGTTTATGTAAGGCTAATAATGCTCTGTTTCATAGTGACGCCGTACAATCTATAGGGCATTACGATATGGATTTACAAGATATAGAAGTTGATTTCTTGGCAGCAAGTGCTCATAAGTTTCATGGACCTAAAGGTGTGGGATTTGCTTTTATTCGGAAAAATTCTGGTTTGCAACCTTTAATTTTTGGAGGCGAGCAGGAGCGAGGGCTTAGGGCAGGAACCGAAAGTGTACATAATATTACAGGTATAGAGGAAGCATTAAAAATGGCTTATGATAACTTAAAAGAGGAAGCCAGTTACATTAAGGAGATAAAACAATATTTTATCGATAAGATCGTAAAAGAAATACCTAAAGCTACTTTTAATGGTAATTCTGGCAATTTAGATAATAGTACTTATACACTGATTAATGTTTGTTTGCCTATTCCTCCCAAAAAGGCTGCCATGTTATTGTTTCAACTAGATTTAAAGGGAATAGCATGTTCTAAAGGAAGTGCTTGCCAAAGTGGGAGTTCTCAAAATTCGCATGTTTTAACCGAAATTTTAAGCGATACCGATTTACAGAAACCTTCTATTCGCTTTTCGTTTAGTATATATAATACAAAGGAAGACGTGGATTATGTAGTTAATGTTTTAAAGGATTTTATAACAGACTAATCACTTATTCTTTATATCGTTTAGAAGATCTCTTATTTCTTCCAAAAGCATATTGGTTTTTTCGTTGGAGGATATATTCTGTTCATTTTCTTTTGAACCAGATCGAATGACTTCTCTTTGATTAAGTACGTGTTTTTTAAACTCGACAGAATCCTTAATACCAATAAGCTTTAAATCACTACCTCTAGGGTTGCTCTGTCCTGCTGTTTCAATTTTTAATACTCTTAAATCTAAAACTCTTAATAGCGGATTGTCTATAAAAGTAAGGTCTTGTATGTTTTCTAATGGAATGGTTTTTTCAACTTTAAACATAACCCCTTTTTTAAATTCTAAATGTCTGTGGGTAAGCTTGCATTCTATAGTCTTATAATAACGTTTGCTGAAGTATTGCCCAAATCCCAAGAACCAAAAGAATAGTATTGGAATGCCTATAAATGAAATGAGTAGAACGAAAGCAGTTACCAAAAAGATGTAGGTTTTAATATTTGGATTGAATTCTGCTTTTCTTATAATATCTGTTTGCATCATATCAAATTATTTTAAAATGAGTGGTTATTAATGCTTGAGCTAAACTTTTATAATAATTTTTAGCTGATGTTTTTCCGATTTTAAATAAAGCAAGTTGCGTATAAACCAAATTAATACAGCTAGTGAGTAAGCATATATTTATAATGGTTTTAAGCATTTTAAAATTTGAATATTAAAATTTCATGGTCGTTCTTACATTAAACACCCTTGGTGTTAAGTAATTAGGAATCGCATATTGCTGTTTGCTAAATGCATCTCTTACCCACGTGTTAGTAATAGAGTTTTGAACATCGAAAATATTGAAAATCTCTACTCCTAAAGATAATTCTTTAAACGGCTTTTTCCAACCGCTTTTAAATTGTTTTTTAGCATCAACAAGTACAAGTTGTAAGCCCAAATCGGCACGTTTGTAATCAGGTAGTCTGTTTTGGTATTGGTAAGGGTCTGCATAACTTGGAGAACCTCCGGGCAAGCCCGTATTATAAACCAAGTTTAAGTACATTTTCATATTGGGCATACTTGGTACATAATCTTGAAATAGTGCAGCAAATTTTAAGCGTTGATCTGTTGGTCTTGCTATATAGCCTCTGTTATCTATATTTTCTTCAGTTTTTAAATATCCAAAGCTAAACCACGATTCGGTGCCGGGAACAAACTCGCCATTTAGTCTCATGTCTAATCCATAAGCAAAAGCTTTGGCATTATTACTAGCCCTATATCGAATACGTACGTTTTCTAAAGTATATGGATTTACATCGGTTAAATTTTTGTAATAAGCTTCGGTAGTTAGTTTAAAGGGGCGATCCCACATTTTAAAACTGTAGTCGTTACCCAAAACTAAGTGAAATGATTGCTGTGCTTTTACTTTAGGTTGCACTGTACCACTAGCATCTCTAAGCTCTCTGTAAAATGGAGGTTGATAGTAAAGTCCGGTAGCAACCCTGAAAAGCATATCTTTTTCCCAATCTGGTTTAATTGCAAATTGTGCTCTAGGACTGAATACGGTTTGATTAGATGAAGTAATTCCATCGCCTTCAACACTCCAGTTATGGGCTCTTACTCCAGCATTATACCAAACTTCGCTTGTGCCTATGGTAGCGCGTTTGCTCCATTGCAGATAGGCTTGCAGTCTATTTATTTGCGTATTATTTCTTGTTCTTACATTTTGAAATGCTTCAATAGGACCACTGTATGGTACATATGGCTGTTCGTTTACGGGTATTGATCTAGGAGGTCTAATAGAGAATCCAGAAGAATCGATAACTTCCCATTCAACTAAACGATCGCGTATATCTTCGTTTGTGTATTTTACAGACCATTCAATTCTGTTATCATCTATATTAACATCACCTTTATGCTCTATGTTAGTTATTAGGGCATCTAAATCGTTACGTCCATGGTTAAGCTGGCTACCAATATCTTGACTAAATTCAACATTACCCAAATTTCCGCTACCTAGGTCTGTATTAACTTCTCCCAATCTGTATTGTGCTAGAATATCGAAATATTCTTCTTCGGTGGTATGGTATGTAGATGCTATAAGTTTAAGTGTTAAATCGTCGTTTGCGAAGTACGTTCCTTTAAAAGCTCCAAAATAAGTTTGGTAGCGGTCTTTTTCTTGCCCTTGATAAAAGACCAGCAATGCTATTGGCTCACTTAATGTTCCAAAATTAGTTTGTCTGGTTTGTGGCTCGTAATTATATTTATTCAATGAAGCATTTCCCAAAAAGCTTAAATGAAACTTGTTTGAAACCTTATAAGTAAAATAGGCTTGGGCGTCTGCAAAAGTTGGAGTAAAATTGGTTTCGGTTTCTTTTGCATCTACCAATAAACTATTATCGCGATAACGAATTCCGGCAATTCCGGTAAACCTCGAATCCTTACTTACCGTTTCAACCGAAAGACTTCCACCTAGTAAACTTAAATCGGCATTGACTTCAAATTGATAAGGTATCTTATATGTAATGTCTAGTACAGAAGATAGTTTATCTCCGTATTTGGCTTGAAACCCACCTGCCGAAAAATCGACGTTTTGCACTAAATCTGTGTTTACAAAGCTTAAACCTTCCTGTTGTCCAGATCGTATTAAAAACGGACGATATACTTCTATATCGTTAACATACACCAGGTTTTCATCGTAATTACCACCTCGCACCGAGTATTGGGTACTCAATTCGTTATTATTACTTACCCCAGGAAGTGTTAGTAGTAAATTTTCTACCCCAGCATTGGCGCCGGGTATTTTTCTAATGGTTTCTGGTTTTAAAGTAACAACACCCTCTACTTCTTTGCGTCTGTTGTTGGTTACCACAACGGTTGCAATTTGTTCAATAGAGGTACTCATTACCGGATTGAATTCGTACTCTTCACCATTCTTTAAATTAAAAGTACTAACCACTTTTTTATGTGAGAGATGTGTAAACTCTACAGTAACATCTTCATTCGCCTTAATTTTTAACAGAAAAAAACCGTTTGAGTTTGTTACGGTTCCATTGGTTCCGGTTTTAATGCTTACCTTTTCAATAGGGCGATTATTTTCGTTTAGTATAACTCCTTTAATGGTTGCTGTTTGCGAATAACTAACGGTTATTATGAAGAGAAATAAAAAAAAAGATAGTTGTATTTTTGCTTTCAAAAGAGTCTGAATTTATTTTCGGTAAAATAACGCTTCAAAAGTAGAATTATTTCCTACATTATCGGTAATGATCACCTTTAAATTATTTTTTGTGTCGGTAATAATACCGTCATTAAAATCATGAGTAAGCATATTTTTTTTATAATCGTACTCCATTAAGATCCATTTACCGTTTACAGAGGCTCTATATTTGGAAATACCCGAATGCTCATCTTCAATTTTAACTTTTAAATAGCGGTATTTGCTTAACCACTGCCCATCTTTAAAATTAATGGGTGTAATGGTTGGGTTAATAGTATCTGTTGCTAAGGCAAAAGTCCCTAAGGTTCTCGTTCTGGCTGTTAACAGATTTCCTTTCCTTTTAGTCGATATATGTGCAGGCTTTTTTTGCGAACCTATTAAACGAGCAATATATAACTTGCTTTTATCCTCTTCATTATAAGCACTTACGTCGAATGTAATATTGAATTTTTTCTTAGCGGGCATAACATTTTCATGCAACGTAAGGGTATCATTTTTTACTTCAAAATCAATATAGAAGTCATCATAAAATGTATTTTTTAAAAACTCAACAGAAATATTTCCTTCTTCTAAATTGGTCGCTTCATCCGTTTTAATATAATAAGGTGTCGTTTGCTTTTTTTCAGGTTCGGTAATACAGTCTTTAGTACCTTTTATATGTATGGTTACCCAAGATTCATTTTTTTTAAAATCGGTAACTCTAATTTTATAAACAGAATAAGTGCTATCCTGCATAGACACATAGCCGTTGTTTACTACAGATTTATATAGACTTAGTGGTGAGTTTTTTTTGAATAATTTTTGAATACGTTTCTTTTTTGTAGTGTAATGTTCGTAATCAATAAGTTGGTTGATGTGTTTTGTTTCGTTAAATGAAAACCGTCTAAAATCAATTTCGAAGTTTTGTCTGCCATTTAAAAAAGTCTGAATGTTATAAACACCATTGGAATTTGCTGAGAAATCCTGTCTGTCTATCGTTTCAATACCAAACCCAATGTTTCCGTATGCTTCAATATTCTTAATGGTATAATCGCCGTTTTTAAGAGGAATTAATTGCAGTTTCTGTTTTGTGTTGGCTTTGCTTATAAATGAATTTTCATCTAAAGGGTACGCATAAATTGATTTTATTATTGGAAGTGTTGAATCCTTAATATCAATACCAAAAAGCATAGGGTTAATTGGGCGTTCTTCTTTATCTCTAATTTCGTAATGTAAATGAGGACCGCCAGAACCTCCTGTATTTCCACTATAACCTACAATACAGCCTTTTGTAACGGGTAAAAGCTCGGCACTAGGAAACAGTTCAATTTGAAACGATTCCTTTTCGTATTGATGTTTTTTAATATATTCTTCAATATCTGGTCCAAATTTTTGTAAATGCGCATAAACAGTAGTGTATCCGTTAGGATGTGTTATGTATAACGCTTTTCCATAGCCATAGTGCGATACTTTTATTCGACTCACGAACCCGTTAGCAGAAGCTACAACTTTTAAACCGGTGCGTTGCTGTGTTTTTATATCCAAACCAGAGTGAAAGTGGTTTGAACGTAATTCGGCAAATGTACCCGATAATATTAACGGAACTTCTAACGGACTCCTAAAATAATCTTGTGGATAATTATTTTGAGCACTTAAAAAGAATGAAAAAATATAAAAAAAGAATAGTGTTAATCGCATAGAAAAGTATAATGGCTAAAATATTAATTTGTAATGGATATGCAAAGAATAAAACAATTAGATAAAGCAATAATCGAACCAAAAGTTGTATATTAGTCTGATTATGAGAGATATTGATAGATTTTGAAATTTTATTGGAAAACAATTGTAATTTATACACAGGTATCTTAACTTTGTGTTATAAGTATTCAAATTTGTAAATGGGTAATATTGAAGATATTGTAGATTCTTTAGAAAACAAAATTAGTAAGGTATTACACAAATTAGAGCTTTTAAAACTTGCTAATTCCAAATTAAACGAAGAATTAGAGGTTTCAAAAAAAGAAATTCAAAACCAAAAATTGCTTGTGGCAAATTGGGAAGAAAAATATGAAGCTCTAAAAGTTGCAAATACGATACTTGGTGGTGACGATAATAAAAGAGAAACTAAGCTTAAAATAAACGCGTTAATTAGAGAAATTGATCATTGTATTGCACAACTATCCGATTAATGTAACATAAATTGAATGTCTGAAAAGCTTAAAATAAAGCTATCTATAGCTAACAGGGTATATCCTTTAACAATTGAAGCAAATCAAGAAGAAGGATTGCGTAGAGCAGCTAAGAACATTGAAATTATGATAAAACAGTTTGAGCAAAGTTATTCTGTTCGGGATAAACAAGATGTATTGGCCATGTGTGCCCTGCAGTTTGCCTCTCAAGAAGAACAGAAATCTATTAATAAAGAGAATGTTAATGAACATGTGGAAGAGAAGTTAAATGCGCTTAATGATTTGTTACGTTCTTATGTTTAATCTCTTAAGTTCTTTAAAATAAACTAAAAAGTTACTGCCTGCATTGGTTATTTTTTTTGATAAACTCAACGTTAATTCTTTAAAAAGGGTGAGTTTAAGTTGTAAAAGCATGCTACTAGTACTGAATTTATTTCGGTACTTGGGTAGACCCTTGATCAGCTTGTTAACCCTAAACTTGTTTTTAAGGAGTTTATACAAAACTTTATACCGGTGTAGGCTTTTTTATATATACTAACTAACTAAAAACGATGGATAACTCAATTATATATGCTGTAGGTGGGGTTGTTTTAGGACTCATTATAGGTTTTATTATAACAAAGCGGATTGAAAAGAATAATGCTTCTAAACTTATAAAAGAAGCGAAAAAAAATGCCAATTTAATACTAAAAGAAGCTAAAAGTGAGGGGGAAAGGCTAAAAAAAGATAAAATTCTTCAAGCTAAGGAAAAATTTATAGAGCTTAAATCTGAGCATGAAAAAGTAATCTTATCGAGAGATAAGAAAATGGCAGAAGCCGAAAAACGTACCCGTGATAAAGAATCGCAAATCTCTAACGAACTTTCTAAGAACAAAAAACTTAACGATAGTTTAGAGGGTAAGATTAAGGACTATGATCATAGACTCGATGTACTGGATAAGAGACAAGAGGAGATCGATAAACTTCATAAAAATCAGGTACAACAATTAGAGGTTATTTCCAGTCTTTCTGCAGAAGAAGCCAAAGAACAATTAGTAGAATCTTTAAAAGGAGAAGCTAAAAATGATGCAATGGCTTATATTCAAAGCTCGTTGGAAGAAGCCAAGTTAACCGCAGAACAAGAAGCCAAAAAGGTTATTATTAATACGATACAGCGTATCGGCACAGAAGAAGCTGTGGATAACTGTGTGTCTGTATTTAATATAGAATCGGACGATGTAAAAGGACGTATTATTGGTAGAGAAGGTAGAAACATTCGAGCTATCGAAGCGGCTACTGGAGTTGAAATTATTGTAGACGATACACCAGAAGCTATTATACTATCTTGTTTTGATTCTGTAAGAAGGGAAATTGCTCGTTTATCATTGCATAAATTGGTAACCGACGGTAGAATTCACCCAGCGCGTATTGAAGAGATTGTAAAGAAAACCAAGAAACAAATTGAGCAAGAGATTATTGAAGTTGGAAAACGTACAGTAATCGATCTTGGAATACATAATTTAAACCCGGAGCTTATTAAGATGGTAGGGCGTATGAAGTATCGTTCTTCTTACGGACAAAACCTATTACAACACTCACGTGAAGTAGCTAAGCTTTGTGGTGTTATGGCTGCGGAATTAGGTCTTAACCCAAAACTGGCAAAACGTGCTGGTTTATTGCATGATATTGGTAAGGTGCCGGATGCAGAAGCAGATATGGAAACACCTCACGCTATATTGGGGATGCAGTGGGCTGAAAAATATGGAGAAAAGAGAGATGTATGTAATGCTATAGGAGCGCATCACGATGAAATAGAAATGAAATCGTTATTAGCACCAATTATACAGGTTTGTGATGCCATTTCGGGAGCACGACCAGGAGCACGTCGCCAAGTTTTAGACAGTTATATACAACGTTTAAAGGATTTAGAGGATATTGCTTTTGGATTTACAGGTGTTAAGAAAGCCTATGCGATTCAAGCAGGTAGAGAACTAAGGGTTATTGTTGAAAGTGAAAAGGTAGATGATCAAAAAGCAGCAGATCTGTCGTTCAGCATTTCTCAAAAGGTACAAACAGATATGACTTATCCAGGTCAGGTTAAAGTTACTGTAATTAGAGAAACCAGAGCGGTTAATATCGCTAAATAGATATATTATATACAAGTAAAAAAATCCAGCTTTCGCTGGATTTTTTTATTTTTAC
Source organism: Flavivirga eckloniae (assembly GCF_002886045.1). Lineage (NCBI taxonomy): Bacteria > Pseudomonadati > Bacteroidota > Flavobacteriia > Flavobacteriales > Flavobacteriaceae > Flavivirga > Flavivirga eckloniae. Next base: position 5,200,249 of record NZ_CP025791.1, read on the forward strand.
TAATATCTAAACTTTTTATTTTTTTAGCGATTGTCTTCTAGGGTGAAACTCTTCAACTACATTGGTTAAATGGCTTTTGTCCAAGTGCACATAAATTTCGGTAGTAGTTATACTTTCATGACCAAGCATTAACTGTATAGACCTAAGATCTGCTTTATTCTCCAACAAATGCGTGGCAAACGAATGTCTAAACGTATGCGGGGAGATGTTCTTTTTAAGTCCGATTTTTTCAGCCAATTGCTTTATAATAGTAAAAATCATGGCTCTGGTAAGTTGTTTGCCTCTTCGGTTTAAAAAGAGTGTGTCTTCAAAGCCAGCCTGAATATTTAAATGATTACGGATTTCATTTCTATAAATATTGATATACTTTTGGGTAACATCTATAATTGGAACAAAGCGTTGCTTATCTCCTTTACCCGTTACCCTAATAAAACCCTCGTTAAAAAATAAATCTGATATTTTTAAATTAATGAGCTCGCTAACCCGTAACCCACACCCGTAGAGTGTTTCAAGAATCGCTCGATTACGTTCTCCTTCTGGCTTACTTAAGTCGATAGCATTTATAATGTCGTTAATTTCGTTTTCACTTAAGGTATCGGGTAGTTTTCTACCAATTTTTGGAGATTCAATAAGCTCTAAAGGGTTAGAGGTCATATAATCTTCAAATACCAAGTAGCTAAAAAAACTGCGTAATCCAGAAATAATGCGCGATTGAGAACGGGCATTTACACTTTTAGAAATACTATATATAAACCCTTGAATTATTTCTGTAGTAATTGTAGTTGGAGCTTCATCAATATTATGGCTCTCCAAGTAAACCATTAGCTTTTTAACATCGCGGGAATAATTTTCAATAGAGTTTTCAGACAAGCCGCGCTCTATCTTTAAGTATAGTTGATAATCTTTAAGTGCGTTTTGCCATTTCATGTTATGTAAAAATAGCGCAAATCTTTGGATTTTTTACAGCTAAAAGGTAAATGATGGCATTCAATATTTTTTGATTTCTTAGTGGTTTGATAATCAGTATGTTTTTGTGTTAAAATATTGATAATTAGATTTTAAGAATAATTTTCTGACTATAAATGGATATTTCTTCCTCATTCCTCAACTTAAAACATCGACAAAGTGCGTTTTTGTTCGTTTAAAAACGATGTTTTGTTTGATTCTTTTTTGATCTTAAAAAAATTAGGTTTTATTTGTTACAATCAAAAATTAAAAACAAATCTATTTTGAAAAAATTACTACTATGTGCTACTATTGCAGTATTTGTCCTTTCAAGTGCTAATGCTCAAGAGGTTAATTTTGGTGTTAAAGCGGGTGCGGACTTTGCTTCATCTAAAGTTAAAAGACCACTATTTGATGTTAGTTTTACGGGAACAGGATTCTACATAGGTGGTTTTGCAAACATTGGACTTTCTGATGCATTATCTTTTCAACCAGAAGTGCTTTATGTATCTGTTTCAACCGGTGGCAATACAGGTCTTGATTTTGATGAAATTCATATCCCGCTTATGGGTAAATTTGCAGTTTCTGAGAAGTTTGCTGTACTAGCCGGGCCAGCTCTGGGTATTTTGCTTGATGCAGGTGAGGGAACGAAGTCTTTTAATTATGGTATAGAAGCTGGTGCAGCTTTTAATATAACCTATAATTTCTTTGTAGAAGCCAGATATAACATAGGTTTAGCCAATTTATCTGATAATGTGCCAGGCATTAATTCATCTAAAATTAGTGGTTTTTTTACAGGCGTGGGATATAGATTTTAGATACAACTACATTTATAAATTTATTATGGGAGGCAATTGTTTTCCTTTTTTGGTGTTAATAAGGATGTATAAAAAATTAGAAATGATACAATATTTAAAAGTTTCTACTTTTTATATTGCTTTACTTTAATACACTTGTGTTTATTATAAACTTTAAATCTACTATGAAAAGAATATTATTATATACAGCTATTGCGGTATTTGGATTATCGACTATGAATGCTCAAGAATTGGGATATGGCGGTAAAGCGGGTGCAGCTTTTGCCACATTAAAAATTAAAAATCAATCGTACAGTATAACAAATTCTGAAACAGGGTTTTATATAGGTGGGTTTGCAGATATTGGAATTTCTGACGATTTTGGTTTTCAACCTGAAGTTCTATATATCGCAGTTGAAGGGTTAAATCAAGTAAGCATACCTATTATGGCAAAATATAAACCATCTGAAGAGCTTAGTATTCTTGCAGGGCCTAGTGTAGGTTACTTACTAGATGTTGATGAAGGGTTTGAGTCTGTTAATTATGGAATAGAAATAGGTGCTGCTTATAATATAGTTATTAATAGGTATATAAAAGGGTTAATTGTTGAAGCCAGGTATAATTTTGGTTTAGCTAACTTACTTGAAAATACATCCAGCGGGTTAACAAGAAAACTCAAAGGGTTTTTTATTGGTCTGGCATATAAAATTTAAACACTACAGTATATAGTGAAAAAGTAAGGAGCTTGTTGCAAGCTCCTTTTTTTATGCTCAATTTTTTAATACTTTTATCCCATGAAAAAATTAATAATTATTAATGGTCCTAATTTGAATTTATTGGGAAAAAGAGAACCTACTATTTATGGAAGCTTGACGTTTACTGAGTTTTTTGAAGCGTTAAAGCAAAAACATACTAATGTAGAGATTGATTATTTTCAATCTAATATTGAAGGTGAGCTTATTGATAAAATGCATGAAGTAGGTTTTAGCTACGATGGTATTATTTTAAATGCAGCTGCTTATACACATACTTCTGTGGGTATTGGAGATGCTGTTAAAGCCATAGAAACACCTGTAATAGAGGTGCATATTTCAAATACGTTTGGTAGAGAAGAATTTCGTCATCAATCTTATATTTCTCCTAATGCTGCTGGAGTTATTCTGGGGTTTGGTTTGAAGAGTTATGATTTGGCGATAAAGAGTTTTTTAGATTAGAGTCTAGAATATATTATATAGTATAAATATAAAAGTTCCGATTTCTCGGAACTTTTTTAGTCTAGAGTCTATGCTCTATATTCTATTATGTTTTATCAAAAGACTATAAGTGTATCACTTCATCATAAGCATCTGCTACAGCTTCCATTACAGCCTCACTCATTGTTGGGTGTGGGTGCACAGCTTTTAATACCTCATGTCCGGTAGTTTCTAGTTTTCTACCTAAAACAGCTTCGGCAATCATATCGGTAACACCAGCACCAATCATGTGGCAGCCTAACCATTCACCATATTTAGCATCAAAAATTACTTTTACAAAACCATCAGGTGTTCCAGCAGCTTTAGCTTTTCCAGAAACAGAGAACGGGAATTTACCAACTTTAATATCTAAGCCTTTTTCTTTAGCTTGTTTTTCGGTTAAACCTACACTGGCTACTTCTGGCGAACAGTATGTACAGCCAGGAATGTTTCCATAATCTAAAGCCTCAACATGCATACCTGCTAATTTTTCCACACATAGTATACCTTCTGCAGAAGCAACATGGGCTAACGCTTGTCCAGGAGTAACATCACCAATAGCATAATAACCCGGAATATTGGTTTGGTAAAAATCGTTAACAATAATCTTGTCTCTATCTACAACAATACCAACATCTTCTAAACCTATATTCTCAATATTAGTTTTTATACCAACGGCAGATAAAATAATATCTGCTTCAAGAACTTCTTCTCCCTTTTTTGTTTTTACAGTTGCTTTTACGCCTTTTCCAGAAGTGTCCACAGAGGTCACTTCGGCAGAAGTCATAATATTCATACCGCTTTTCTTAAAAGAACGTGCTAATTGTTTAGAAACCTCTTCATCTTCTACAGGAACAATATTAGGTAAGTATTCAACAATAGTTACTTCGGTTCCCATTGAGTTATAAAAATAGGCAAACTCAACACCTATAGCACCAGAACCAACAACAATCATTTTCTTAGGCTGTTTTGGTAAAACCATAGCTTCTCTATACCCAATAACCTTTTTCCCGTCTTGCGGTAAACTTGGTAGTTCTCGAGATCGAGCTCCTGTTGCAATAATTATATTGTCTGCACTATATTCAGTTCCATCAACATCCACCTTTTTACCAGGTTTAAGTTTTCCAAAACCATCAATAACGTCAATTTTGTTTTTCTTCATTAAAAACTGAATGCCTTTACTCATGCCTTCAGCAACACCACGGCTACGTTTTACTACAGCATCAAAATCTTTATCGAAATCTTTAACCGATAACCCGTAATCTTCTGCATGTTTAAGATATTCAAATACCTGGGCAGATTTTAATAATGCTTTAGTTGGGATACAACCCCAGTTTAAACATATACCGCCAAGGTTCTCTTTTTCAATAATAGCAGTTTTAAAACCTAATTGTGATGCTCTAATAGCGGCAACATAACCACCAGGACCACTTCCAAGGACAATAATATCGTATTTACTCATGTGTTAAATTTTAGGGTACGAATTTACGAAATCGAATTTGAATAAAGAATTTAGAAGGCTTTAAATTTATATCTTTAATGCTACCTTTGCACCGCAGGTATTTGTATATGAAATAAGTACAACAATAGTCTGTAAATTTTATGCGAATCACATAAAATCTATTAAAAAAATAAGAAACTGTTAATGAACATATCAAGAACAAGTTTTCCTAGAATTGTTATTATAGGTGGAGGTTTTGCGGGGGTTGCTTTAGCAAAAAAGTTATCTAAACAAGATCTTCAAGTTGTTTTATTAGATAAGAATAACTACCATACATTTCAACCATTATTATATCAAGTGTCAACGGGTGGACTAGAGCCAGATTCTATTGCTTATCCTATTAGAAAGATATTGAAAGACTTTCCTAATTTCCATTTTAGGTTAGCAAATGTTGAGGAAATCGATACCGAAAAAAACAAAGTGGTTACTAATATAGGTAAGCTTAAATTCGATTATTTGGTAGTGGCTTCGGGTTCTACAACCAATTATTTTGGGAACAGCGATATAGAAAAATATAGTATGGCCATGAAAACCATACCGCAGTCTCTTAATTTAAGAAGTTTGATACTGGAGAATTTTGAGGATGCTTTGTTGACTTCGGATTTAAACGAACGTAATGCGCTCATGAATTTTGTGATTGTTGGAGGAGGACCAACAGGGGTAGAGTTGGCTGGTGCTTTGGCGGAAATTAAAAAGGGGATTTTACCAAAAGATTATCCGGATTTGGATACGCGCATGGCTCAAATACATGTGATACAATCTGGGGATTGCATTTTAAAGGGGATGAGTGCTAAAGCATCGGAAAAGGCAGAAGACTTTTTGGAACGATTAGGTGTGCATGTTTGGAAGAATGTTAGGGTAACTAATTACGACGGAAAAACCGTAACAACCAACACCGATTTAACTTTTGAAACGGCTACTTTAATTTGGGCAGCCGGAGTAAAGGGAGCTGTTGTAAAGGGACTTGATGGCGAAGAATTTGTAACAAGAGGCCAAAGGCTTTTGGTAAATGAGTTTAGTCAGGTAAAAGGGTTTAAGCATATTTTTGCAATAGGAGATGTGGCATGTATGGTAAGCGATGAATACCCTAAAGGGTTGCCTATGATGGCACAACCAGCCATTCAACAAGGTGATCAATTAGGCGATAATATTTTAAAATTAATTGAAGAACACCCCATGAAACCTTTCCGTTATAAGGATAAAGGTGCTATGGCAACCATAGGAAGAAATAAAGCGGTAGTCGATTTAAAACGGTACAAATTTCAAGGCGTTTTTGCCTGGTACGTTTGGATGTTTGTTCACCTGTTTTTTCTAATAGGCTTTAGAAATAGGATGGTTGTTTTTATAAATTGGGTATATAATTATGTGAGATTCGACCGGGAAGCTCGTTTAATTATTAGGCCTTTCAAAAAGAAAAGTAATATCTAGTTTTATTGTTTGAGACGCAAAAGCCGCAAAGCTGTTTTTGCAACTAAATAGGTGTTATAGTGATCTGGTTTTATTGGAATTTAGAAAACCCATAAATCATCTGTAAAGTGTCGTCTGCCTTTTTCTTTGCTGAATTTTTCGGCATTATACTTAGAAGAGTTGCCTTTTGGAATTGATAGCGATTGCCAGTTTTTACCTTTTACTAATTTTCCAAGAAAAACAATTTGTCCGATGTGATAGGAGTAATGTGCTAGTTGTCTGTTAATGGCTTCGGTAACTGTATGTCCTTGATTTCTAATGTAAATAATACGTTCTAAATCGGTTTCTGTTAGGGGGGTAATAGCCTCGAATAAACAATTCCAACCTTTGTTCCAATCATTAACAAGGTCATCTTTGGAAGCATATGTATCTTGAAATTCCAAATCGCGATGACGTGATTCTTTCTCACCATCTTCAGTTAAGAAATTAGTCCACCTGCTTAGCATATTGCCGACAATATGTTTAGTAATAATGGAAATAGAATTAGAATCTTCTTCGAATTCTTTTTGGAGTTCTTCTAAGTTAAGTGTTTCAAAAGTTTTATCGCCTAAACTTTTATAATATTCAAACTGTTTAATAATACTCGGTAGGTAAGATGTTTTCATTCCTCAAAAATAAAATGCTGAATCATAAATACCAAATTCCAAGCTCACGATTAGGAATTCTACAATCACAACTTTTGAATATGGAGCTTAGGAATTTGGAATTTACTTTTTAGATTTTGAAATTATTTTTTAGGAATAAACTTTAAGGCTACTCCGTTAATACAATGACGTTTTCCTGTTGTTTCCCTAGGACCGTCGTTAAAAACATGTCCAAGATGTCCACCACAAGTAGCACAATGTTCTTCATCTCTTGAATATCCTAATTTATTATCGGAACCATAGGCTACGTTGTCTTTAATTTCTCTGTCGAAACTAGGCCAACCTGAACCGGAATCGAATTTATGTTCGCTTTTAAATAAAGGTGTATCGCATCCGGCGCATACATAAGTGCCTTCTTTGTAATTTTTATTTAGAGGGCTAGAAAACGGGCGTTCGGTTCCGGCTTCCCTTAAAACATAATATGCTTTTTTAGATAGCTGCGCTTTCCATTCGGCTTCAGTTTTAGAAACTTTATAAACTTTCTGTTCAGCTTTTTGGGCATTATTGTTGTTGCAACTAAATAGTGCTATAGTTAAGCATAATAAAACTAGTTTTTTCATGTTATTGGAGTTCTTATTTAAACTTGTTTCTTATTATGTCGTATCTATTAAGAATACATGACATAATTGATTTAAAATTTTTTAATTCTAATTTTGTGACCAATAAAAAAATATAGTGTCTAAATTATTACAACACAAATTTTGTACTTTTATAGAATATTGTAAATCCCTTATATAATGAAATTTAAAAAATTGCTTTTAATAGTCGGTATAGTCATGTTTGTACTATCATGTGCTACCAATCCATTTACAGGAAAAAATACCTTAGCTCTGGTGCCAAATTCTCAATTGTTTCCAACAGCTTTTGCTCAATATGATCAGTTTTTAACGGAGAATAAAGTGATTAAAGGCACTAAAGATGCTGAAATGATAAAAAGAGTAGGGCAGCGTATTGCTGTTGCTGCAGAACGTTGGTTAAATTCTAATGGCAATCAGGGGTATTTAACTGACTATAAATGGGAGTATAATCTGGTTGATGATAAAACGGTAAATGCCTGGTGTATGCCGGGAGGTAAAATCGTTTTTTACACAGGTATTTTACCCATTGCAAAAGGAGAAACGGGAGTAGCGGCTATTATGGGACATGAGGTAGCACACGCATTGGCAAATCATGGGCAACAGCGCATGAGTGCTGCTTATTTACAACAAGGTCTGGCTGTTGCTGGAAATATTGCTATTAAAGATGAAAAATCCAGAAATGCATTTAATCAATATTATGGTGTTGGAACACAAGTAGGAGTCATGCTACCTTTTAGTAGGAGCCATGAAACCGAAGCAGATGTGATAGGTGTATATTTAATGGCTATTGCTGGTTACAATCCAGATGAAGCTTCGGAATTGTGGAAGCGTATGAAGGCTAACAGTGGCGGAAAAGCACCACCAGAAATTTTAAGCACGCACCCTTCTAATGATTCTCGTATTGCGAATCTTAAAAGGTTAGCTCCAGAAGCCAAGGCAGAAGCTAAAAAGTTTGGAGTTACCAAATTTAAATAATAATAATTTCGATTTGTAATGAGTTAGTAATCATTTCAATTGATTATTTACTATTTGTTATTACAGATTTCTTAACATAGAAATAAAAATATTTAACTACTTTAGTGAGCTGCTCATAATAGGGCAGCTTTTTTATTTAAAATAAGACTGTTTGAAAAGTGTCATTTAGAACACTTGTCTGTCGGATGGGCAAGTAGAGAAAGACAGGGAATATCTTTAAGGTTAGCACTTGTTTGTTAGTGTTTTTAGATTTTTCGCTTGCTTCGATTACGCTCAGTACTGGACGCTCTGAACGACAATTCGAGAATTTTTCAGGTAGCCTCGTTTTAAATCCCAATAGAGATTGGGATCTCACGATTTAATGGTTAAATATTTATATGGAACAACTTAAAAAAGGGAGTAAAAAACTTCTAAACGCTTGGGCTTTTTACGATTGGGCAAATTCGGTTTATACATTAACAATAGCCTCTTCGATATTCCCTATATTTTACTCAGCATTATTTCTTTCTGAAATAAAAACAGTTTCAGCCTTTGGGTTTGAATTTAAGAGTACCGCATTAATCACTTTTGTTACCGCCTTCACCTTTTTAGTAGTCGCTTTTTTGTCTCCAATATTATCTGGAATTGCCGATTATGTTGGAAATAAAAAGAGTTTTTTAAAGTTTTTCTGTTATATCGGTGGTTTTGGATGTATAGGACTGTATTGGTTTAATTTAGACCAGATTCACTTAAGTTTATTATTCTACTTTATGGGATTAATAGGCTATTGGGGAAGTTTGGTTTTTTATAATTCATATTTACCAGATATAGCGTTTCCGGAACAGCAGGATAGAATAAGTGCTAAAGGGTTTTCATTAGGCTACATTGGAAGCGTCATTTTATTAATTGTTAATTTGGCAATGGTAATGAGTCAAGATAATGGAGCAGACAAAATGCTAATGATGAGATACTCTTTCTTAACTGTTGGCCTTTGGTGGATTTTGTTTAGTCAATATTCATTTTATTATTTGCCTAAAGGAACCTCTTCTGGCCAAAAAGTAACCAGAGCCGTTGTTTTTAATGGTTTGAAAGAATTGAGACAGGTATGGAAACAGTTAAAACAAGATTTAAGGTTAAAACGTTATTTATATGCCTTTTTTGTTTTTAGTATGGCGGTGCAAACTATAATGTTGGTAGCTGTTTATTTTGGTGAAGAAGAAATTGCATGGGGAGGCGACGATAACAAGACCACAGGTTTAATCGTTAGTATTTTAGTCATTCAATTGGTCGCTGTAGTAGGAGCTGTATTAACCTCGAGAGCATCATCTAAATATGGAAATATTAAAACGTTAATTGGTATTAATTTTATCTGGATGGGATTATGTTTTTATGCCTTTTTTATGGAAACACCTTTTCAGTTTTACATAGCAGCCTCTGTTGTTGGTTTGGTTATGGGGGGAATACAATCTTTGGCGCGATCAACCTATTCTAAATTTTTACCGGAAACAGAAGATACTACGTCCTTTTTTAGCTTTTATGATGTGGCCGAAAAAATAGGAATTGTAATTGGTATGGGGATTTTTGCAACCATAGATCAATTTACAGGAAGTATGAGAAATGCCATTTTGTTTTTATTTGTATTCTTTTTAGCAGGAATAGTTTTGTTATTTAGAGTTCCCAAGCTGTCTGAAAACAAATAATTTAATTATTCATCAAATTACGTATAAATTAAAGAGGCTGAATTCTTTGGATTTTAACTTAGAATTCAGCCTCTTATTTTGATTGATGATTGTATTGATTGATGAATTTATTTTTAATTAACTTGAGTTTAAAAGCAGTTTAATTTTAACGATAAATACACTAAAAATGTTACTTGTCACCTTGAGCGCAGTCGAAAGGTCATTAAAACCTATAATTTTAAATAGGTTTCGACTGCGCTCAACCCGACACTTAAATTAAATCACTGGCATTCAGTATAATAATATTATGGTTACGTCGAACTCACGTTAATTAGAAGAAATATCTCCAGAACCAGAAACTCTGGCATCAACTATAGGGTCTCCTTTATAAGTGATATCTCCCGATCCTGCAACTCTAGCTTTTAAGTTCTTATTGGTAAAAACTTTAGCGTCTCCAGATCCAGCAACAGAAACATCTGTGTTGTTTGTCTGTAAGCCAAAGCCATGAAAATCACCCGACCCAGCCACTTTGGCTTCTAAATTATTGGTGTCTCCTTTTAGTGTAACATCTCCTGAGCCTGCTATAGCTGCTTTTGTTGAGGATGCTTTTATATTGAGAACCACATCGCCAGAGCCAGCTAAAGCAATATCAAGGTTGGTTGCAGTTATTATATCTTCATTCCATAAATCGCCTGAACCAGCAAGGGAGACTGTGCTAATATCCTCGAATGGAATCGTGATTTTTATGGTTTTAAATTTACTAGGACTAATATTAGCTCCTTTTCTTTTTTTTATAATCAGTTTATTGTCTTTAACCTCTGTAATGATATGCTCTAATAAGTTTTCTTCCCCTTCAATTTTAATGTTTCCTTCTGTGCCTTTTACTAAAATAAAATCCATGAAGCCAGAACATTTTACGCCATCATATTCCGAGGTTGTTCGGGTTATGGTTTTCATATTACCGTTTCCTTTTACCTTCCCCCATTGGGCATACGATGTAGAGGCTAAGAGTAGGGAAGCTATAATTAAGACTGTTTGTTTTTTGATTGATGTTTTCATATGATTACTATTTATTATTGATGAATTTAGTTTTTATAAAGTGACACACTGCCGTATTCGGATTCTATGTTGATAGTATTTCCGGAGTCTTTACTACCATGGTGACCTATAAAAATCTTGTCTATAGATTTTATGATTTTTTTTGTGAATTCCAGCCCTTCCTCTTTAAGTGAACCATATTGTAGATCGATATTAAAATTGAAATTATATGCTGGTACGTAACCTATTTTTATGCCTACATAATCAGATTTAATGTTAACATTTCCGGCATTTTCGGTTAATCGATTTATTTTTATAGAACCGTAATCTGCTCTAAGAGATACGTTTTTATAAACGTCTCCTATAATAGTTGTTAAGTAGTCGCCATTTCCAGTAATATTATTGGCTTTTTCAATTTTCATACTACCGTAATCGCAATTATAATTAACATCTTCGGCTATTTCTACTTTAGAGTTTGAGTAGTCGGCATTAATATTTAGGTTGTTCGTTTTTGAAACTGTGAAACCACTATAATCGGCGTTTATTTTTCCGCTTTTTATATAATCAAAATAACAGTTTTTTGTATAATCGAAATTTATAATATTGTTATCGCCCATTAACTCTTTAGTAGTAATTTTACCATAATCACAATTTATTTTAGCGTGTCCCTTTAGTTTGTCCACATTAATGCTTCCATAGTCATTACTTAAATCGATAGCACTGGTAACGGGGATTTTAACAATGTAGTTGATTTTCCTGCTGACTCTATCGTTTTTTTTCCAGTTCCACCAAGAGCTGTTTCTACTGTCTTCGAATTGTGTTTTTGCAGAAACATAATCTGTAGATGCGTCAAACTTAATTGTTATGTCATCTAGTTTTTGCTTAACTTTTTCTTCGTCATTACCTGTAGTTGTAATGGTTATTTCAAAAACCATTCTGTTTTCGTCCCAGGTAACAATATCGATGTTTCCGTAGCTATTATCTACGTTAAGTGTAGCTTTTGCAGAAACAGAGAATTCCTTATTAATTACTTTCTTTTTTGTGTACTTGCCTTTAGGGTTTGTTTCTGTTGCAGTGGCAAAAAGAGGTATGGTTAGGAATAGAATTAATATTTTAAATTGTAATGTTCGTTTCATGAGATTGATTTTTAATTATTTCTAAAAGGGTCGTACTTTGGCAGTACCTAGTACGGGAGAGACTTATCGTTTTATAATGTTAAATAGTTGTATTAGATATCTTATTTGGTAAATCATTTAGTTGTTTAATGTTTTCTATTTGCGTTAAAGTGCTTTGCAATAAATCTATTCTATTTTGAAAGTTGGAAATCATGGCGTAAATAACCCGGCTATCATCTCCGCTTTCGGTTAAATCTTTTTTCAAAGAATTGTAATTTTCTTCTAAAGTCCTCATATGAACCATGGTATCTTTAATTAGTTTTTGAACTTCAGGCGCTTTTTCATTTTCAATTTTGCTTAACTCTTCAGTGATGGTTAGCGTAAAGAAATCTTCTGTTTCTGCCATTTTAGGAGATACACTGGCTAGTTCTCTGTAACCAGAATCTTGTTGAGAACCAATAAACAATGTTATTATTAGTATTACAGAAGCGGCTACACCAATTAAAGGTTTCCATAAACGACGCCTTTGTTTATCAACTTTAACTAGTTGCAGCTCGCTTTGTTTGTTTAATTTGTTTAAAAAACGTTCTGTATGATTTAATCCTGGGTTTTCAATATCAAAATCGTTTTCATGTTTTTTAAACAGTTGCTCTATGTTGTCATTGTCATTATTCATAAACCGCTTGTAATTTAGTTCTTAAACTTTCCTTAGCTCTGGAAATTGTTGTTCTGCAATTGGCGTTGGAAATATTTAAAATATCACTTATTTCTTCATAATCGTAACCTTCTATAAGGTTCAAGGTTAATGCTATTCTGTAATTATCTTTCAACAATTTCATGGTGTTTAGAATTTGCTTCACCTTTATGTTTTCAAATTCACCGTTGCTATCAATACCGTTGCTGTCTTCTATTTTGTATAGTATATCATCTATAGGAACTTCATTCTTTTTATTCTTCTTTTTATAATGATAAATACTATTATTTATAACGATTCGTTTTAGCCACGCTCCAAATATTTTCGATTCTTTAAGGCCATTTAGTTTTGTAAAAGCCATTAAAAATGAATCTTGCATGATATCTTCTGCTTCAAAGCTGTCTTTTACTATTCTAAAAGAAGCGTTGTACATGGCTTTATAATATCTGTTATATATTTCCAATTGTGCAGATTGGTTTCCAGATTTACAAAGCTCAACAAGCTGTTCGATATTTAATTTAGTTGGCGTCAAAAAAACAAATTGTTATAGTATAGATATGCATCGTTATATTTTGTTACAGTATTTGCAAAAAAAAATCCTATACTCTCGTAGAATATAGGATTTTAATATGATTAAAGTACCGTTTTTTAATAATTCATAGGTGAATTTTAATAAGCCGGAGCTGCTTCTGTTACTTGTTTCCTCAGGTTAAACGCTGCTTTTATCAGGTTTTCCAAGGCTGTTTTTGTTTCTGGCCAAGCTCTAGTTTTTATTTTTTACGATTCCGTAGGCTTTTCAGCTTTTTCGATCGTGATTTTTAATTCTTTAGACTTCTTGTCTAAATCGATACTTATTTTGTCGCCTTCTTGTACATGAGATGTAATAATCTCTTCTGCCAAAGCGTCCTCAATATACTTTTGAATAGCTCGTTTTAAAGGTCTTGCGCCATATTGTTTGTCGAAACCTTTTTCGGCAATATAGTCTTTGGCGCTTTTACTAAGTTTTAAGATATAGCCTAAACCTTTAATTCTTGCTAAAAGTTTTTCTAATTCAATATCAATAATTTTATTGATGTCTTCTTTCTCTAACGGATTAAATACTACAACATCATCAATTCTATTTAAAAATTCTGGAGCAAACGATTTTTTCAATGCGTTTTCAATAACACTTCTTGCATTAGCATCTTCCTGAGCTTTTTGCGATGCCGTTCCAAAACCTATACCGGTACCGAAATCTTTAAGTTTTCTAGCACCAATATTAGACGTCATGATAATAATCGTATTTCTAAAGTCTATTTTTCTTCCTAAACTATCTGTTAAATATCCATCATCAAGTACTTGAAGTAACATGTTAAAGACATCTGGATGTGCTTTTTCAATCTCATCTAACAATATAACAGCATAAGGTTTGCGCCTTACTTTTTCGGTTAATTGTCCACCTTCTTCGTAACCAACATATCCTGGAGGCGCCCCAATTAATCTGGAAATAGCAAATTTTTCCATATACTCACTCATGTCAATTCTAACAAGCGAGTCTTCACTATCAAATAATTCTCTTGATAATACTTTTGCTAATTGCGTTTTACCAACACCTGTTTGCCCTAAAAAGATAAATGAACCAATGGGTTTGTTTGGATCTTTAAGTCCGGCACGGTTACGCTGAATGGCTTTTACGACTTTGGCAACAGCCTCGTCTTGTCCTATTACTTTTCCTCTTATTAGGTTTGGCAACTCGGCAAGTTTATTAATTTCTGTTTGAGCAATTCTGTTTACCGGAACTCCTGTCATCATAGAAACCACATCGGCAACATTGTCTTCGCTAACCGTTTCTCTATGCTGTTTGGTGTCTTCTTCCCACTTTTCTTGGGCGATAACCAATTCTTTTTCTATGCGTTTTTCATCATCCCTAAGCTTGGCAGCCTCTTCATACTTTTGCTTTCTGACTACAGCATTTTTAGACTCTTTAATGTCTTCTAGCTGTTTTTCGAGTTCCAGAATTTGTTGAGGAACATCAATATTAGTGATATGTACACGAGAGCCTGCTTCGTCTAAAGCATCAATAGCTTTGTCTGGTAAAAAGCGCTCGGTCATATACCTATTAGTTAATTTAACACAAGCTTCAATAGCTTCAGGTGTATAATCAACATTGTGATGTTCTTCGTACTTTCCTTTTATATTATTAAGTATTTCTATAGTTTCTTCAACAGAAGTTGGTTCTACAATGACTTTTTGGAAACGACGCTCTAAAGCACCGTCTTTTTCAATATATTGTCTGTACTCATCTAAAGTTGTGGCACCAATACATTGAATTTCACCACGGGCTAGGGCAGGTTTAAACATATTGGAAGCATCTAAACTTCCCGTAGCTCCACCGGCGCCAACTATGGTGTGTATCTCGTCAATAAAAAGGATAACATCGTCGTTCTTCTCAAGCTCGTTCATTACGGCTTTCATACGCTCTTCAAATTGACCTCTATATTTTGTTCCTGCTACTAAGCTGGCCAAATCTAAAGTTACAACTCGTTTATTAAACAATATACGTGATACTTTTCGCTTTACAATTCTTAGTGCTAAACCTTCAGCAATGGCAGATTTACCAACACCAGGTTCACCAATTAAAAGCGGGTTGTTCTTTTTACGTCTACTTAAAATTTGGGAAACACGCTGTATTTCCTTTTCACGACCAACAACAGGATCAAGTTTACCTTCTTCTGCCAGGGCTGTTAAATCGCGTCCAAAATTATCTAAAACAGGTGTTTTGGATTTTTTGTTCGTTTTTCCGGTTGGTGCATTAAAAATATTGTCTTTTGAAGCATCGTCCTCTGGATTCATATCGTCATCTTGAAAAGATTCGGACTTTGGTTCTATATAATTATTGTCGTTTGTTATCATAAGTTTAAATTGTTCTTTAACGTTATCGTAATCAACCTTTAGTTTATTTAAAAGCTTGGTGGTAGGGTCGTTTTCATTTCTTAAAATACAGAGCAATAAATGCGCTGTATTAATAGAAGTACTTTGAAAAAGCTTAGCTTCTAAAAATGTGGTTTTTAAAGCGCGTTCTGCCTGCCTGGTAAGGTGTAAGTTCTTTTTTTGATTGGAAGTTACAGCTATGTTAGGGTTAGCAGGACTTAATATTTCAACTTTGCGCCTTAAATGATTTAAATCAATATCTAAGGCGTTTAATATATTAATTGCTTTACCGCTACCATCTCGCAGAAGCCCAAGCATTAAGTGTTCAGTGCCAATAAAATCATGACCTAAACGCAATGCTTCTTCTTTGCTATATGCAATTACATCTTTTACTCTGGGGGAAAAATTATCATCCATAATCGTGTCCTTTCTGCATTAAAAATACTAAAACATTTAACTAAAGGCAAAAACTATACCTTAAATGATCTGTTAAGCTGCTAATTGACGAAAAAAAGTTTATAAAATCAAAATTTTTTAAGTGATACTTATTAACTAAAAAAGCATATACAATTGTTAATAAAAAACATGAAAAAAAGTATAGAAACACCTGTCATGACTATTGAAATACTTATATTAGCATGTTGTGAAATACACATATAAAACTTAATTAAATTATTTATGACAGAAGGAGAAAAATTGATCCCTATTAATATTGAGGATGAGATGAAATCGGCTTACATTGATTATTCAATGTCGGTCATTGTGTCACGTGCTTTGCCAGATGTAAGAGATGGTTTAAAACCAGTTCACAGACGTGTACTATATGGTATGCATGAACTAGGAGTTAGAGCAAATTCTGCACATAAAAAGTCCGCAAGAATAGTTGGAGAAGTTTTAGGTAAGTACCATCCACATGGTGATACGTCTGTTTACGATGCTATGGTGCGTATGGCTCAAGAATGGAGTTTACGTTATATGCTCGTTGATGGTCAAGGTAACTTTGGTTCTATAGATGGCGATAGTCCGGCGGCCATGCGTTATACAGAAGCACGTATGCGCAAAATATCTGAGGATATGTTGGCAGATATTGAAAAAGAAACAGTAGATCATAAATTAAACTTTGATGATACGTTACAGGAGCCAACTGTGTTGCCAACACGTATTCCAGGTTTATTAGTTAATGGTGCTTCTGGTATTGCTGTAGGTATGGCAACCAATATGCCACCGCACAATTTAACCGAAGTCGTTAATGGTACCATTGCTTATATAGATAATAACGATATAGAAATAGATGAGCTAATTACACTTATTAAAGCTCCTGATTTTCCAACAGGGGGAACCATTTATGGGTATGATGGTGTAAAAGAGGCTTTTCATACAGGTCGTGGACGCATCGTTATGCGTGCTAAAGCAAATATTGAGGAAGTAAATGGGCGTGAGTGTATTATAGTTGATGAGATCCCTTACCAAGTCAATAAGGCAGACATGATTAAAAAGACTGCCGATTTAGTAAACGACAAAAAGTTAGAAGGTATTGCGACGATTCGTGATGAATCTGATAGAAATGGTATGCGTATAGTATACGTTTTAAAGCGTGATGCAATTCCGAATATTGTATTAAACAAACTGTTTAAGTATACTGCTTTACAGTCCTCATTTAGTGTGAATAACATTGCGTTGGTTAATGGACGTCCGCAATTGTTAAACCTAAAAGATCTCATCCACTATTTTGTAGAGCACAGGCATGAGGTTGTTGTAAGAAGAACAACATACGAGTTACGAAAAGCAGAAGAGCGTGCTCATATTTTAGAAGGTTTAATTATTGCTTCAGATAATATTGATGAAGTTATCTCTATAATTAGAGGGTCTTCCAATGCCGATGAAGCCAGAGAGAACTTAATAAAACGTTTCGAGCTTTCCGAGATTCAGGCCAAGGCTATAGTTGAAATGCGTTTACGCCAATTAACAGGACTGGAACAAGACAAATTACGTTCGGAGTACGAAGAAATAATGAAAACAATCGAAGACCTTAAGGATATCTTGGCTAAAAAAGAGCGCAGAATGGATATTATTAAGGAAGAACTGGAAGTTGTTAGGGAAAAGTACGGTGATGAGCGTCGTTCTACCATCGAGTATGCTGGAGGTGATTTAAGTATTGAAGATATGATTCCAGATGAGAAAGTGGTTATTACCATTTCGCATGCAGGTTATATTAAACGTACATCGCTAACAGAATATAAAACACAAAATAGAGGCGGGGTTGGTCAAAAAGCATCAACGACCCGAAATGAGGATTTCTTAGAACACTTATTTGTAGGTACGAACCATCAATACATGTTGTTCTTCACTCAAAAAGGAAAATGTTTCTGGATGCGTGTTTATGAAATCCCAGAAGGTAGTAAAACATCCAAAGGAAGAGCTATTCAAAACTTGATAAATATTGAGCAAGATGATAAGGTAATGGCCTTCATTTGTACTCAAGACTTAAAGGATGAAGACTATATTAATAGTCATTATGTCATAATGGCAACTAAAAACGGTCAAGTTAAGAAAACATCTTTAGAACAGTATTCAAGACCAAGAACCAATGGTATTAATGCTATTACTATTAAAGAAGACGATGTACTTTTAGAAGCTAAATTAACTACTGGTACTAGTCAGGTTATGTTAGCATTAAAATCTGGAAAAGCTATTCGTTTTGAAGAAGCCAAAACAAGACCAATGGGTCGTGGTGCCTCTGGAGTTAGAGGTATAAGATTGGCTCACGATAAAGATGAAGTTATCGGCATGGTAACTATAGAAAATCCAAAAGAAGAGTCTGTACTTGTGGTTTCTGAAAATGGTTATGGTAAGCGAACTTACATTGACGATCCAGAAGACGGAGAACCAGTATATAGAATTACAAATAGAGGAGGAAAAGGGGTTAAAACCATTTCCATTACAGAAAAAACAGGAAACCTGGTAGCTATTAAAAGTGTAACAGATAATGATGATTTAATGATTATTAATAAATCTGGTATCGCTATACGTTTAGCTGTTGAGAACCTAAGAGTTATGGGTAGAGCTACCCAAGGGGTTAAGTTAATCAATTTAAAAGGAAAAGATTCTATTGCAGCTGTAGCAAAGGTGATGCATGAAGAAGATGACGTTGAAGATGTTGAAACTGTTAACGATACCAATGAAAATGTTGAGGGTGGCACAACTCTTGATAATACTGAAGGTGATAATGATAACACAGAAAATTAATAAATAATAAATTCATAAAATGAGAACACAGTTATTAATAGCTTTAACCTTTTCAATAAGTACTTTGACATTTGCGCAAAAGAAGGAATTGAAAACGGCCGATAAAGCTATAAGAGGCGAAAAATATGCTGAGGCTAAATCGGCATTAAAACAAGCGGAAGCACTTATGGATGCTATGGACGCTAAGGCTAAATCAAAGTATTATTACTTAATTGCTAAAGCGTTATACGGAAAAGGAGAAGTGCCTATAGCCGATTCGGATGCTGCTTTAGAGAGCTTAAACAAAGTTGAAATTGGATATTCTGCAGAAGTTAATCTGTTAAAGCAGGATATGGCAAATGGCTTATTGAAGAAAGGAAATACGGCTTATGAGGGTAAGGATTACTCAAAGGCATCAGTATTTTTCGAAAAATCGTATCGAGTTACGGAAACGGATACCGTATTTCTTTATTATGCAGCAGCAACTGCGGTTAATGTTCAAGAGTACGATAGAGCTTTAGGGCTTTATGAGGAGCTTAAAAAGTTAGGGTATACAGGTATTACTACTCAGTATGTTGCTACGGATATTAAAACACAAAAAGAAGAAGTGTTTAATAGTAAAAGTTTACGTGATATTTCTGTTAAAGCTAAAACGCACAATAACCCAACAGAGCGTGTGTCTGAATCTAAGAAACCAGAAATTGTAAAAAACGTTGCGCTTATTTATGTTAACAGAGGTGATGACGAAAAGGCAATTGCTGCAATGAAAGAAGCAAGAGCAGAGAGTCCTAATGACGTTAATCTAATTTTATCTGAAGCCAATGTTCATTACAAAATGGGCAACACTGATGAGTTTAAGAAATTATTGGAAAAAGCCACGCAAATGGATCCTGATAATCCTGAATTACAATACAATTTAGGGGTGATAGCTTCAGAATCCAATCAACCAGAAGAAGCAAAAGCGTATTATGAAAAAGCGGTAAAATTAGATCCAAAATACATAAATGCTTACATAAACTTAGCAGCTTTGATTTTAAACAGAGAGCAATCTATCATTGAAGAGATGAATGGCTTAGGGACATCTAGAGCAGACAATAAGCGCTATGATGTATTAAGAGCAGAGCGTCAAGGAATTTATAAAGAAGCTGTTCCTTACCTAACAAAGGCACTTGAAATTAATGATAAGAGTATTAGCGCAGCAAAAACGTTAATGAATATTTACAGTATTCTTGGAGAAACTGATAAGTTTAAAAGTATGAAAGAGAAAGTTGAAGCTTTAGAAAGTGAAGGCGTTAACTAAATCTAAAAAAATATACATTTTAAAAAAGGAGCAAATTTTAATTTGCTCCTTTTTTATTAAACTACTTTTTTAATAACGCGTAGTTTGTGTGTATGTGTTCGTTTGTCTACATTATATATACCAGAGTGGTCTAATCGGTCTATTCTAACCTTACCATGGGCATGTATTATATAGTTGTCTTTCATTATAATACCTACATGAGTTATAATACCTTCGTTGTTATCGAAAAAGGCTAGGTCACCAGGCTCACTTTCTTCTATAAAACTTAAAGCTTCTCCCTGGGTTGCCTGTAGGGAGGCATCACGTAATAATTTGTATCCGTTTAATTTATAAACCATCTGGGTAAACCCGGAGCAATCGATCCCAAAGGGTGTTTTTCCTCCCCATAAATATGGCGTGTTTAAATATAAAAAAGCGGTTTGTATGATGTTGCTTTTAGGCTTTTTTCCTTCAATAAAGTTACCTTCGTGTTTATGATTTAAATTTGAAAGTCCGTTTAAGGACGATCCTAATAGAATAGGGTGTAATTGATTGTTTTTGTCTTCAATAAATTCAACTAAATCTTCCGAAAGTTTTGGTGTTTCCTTATTTAAGGTTTTATAAGCATCTTCTGCAATTTCGAGATATTGTTTATTGTCTATCCAACCCTCATAAGAATCAAATGCTAAACGCACTTTACTCCAGTTTTTGCGTTGTTCTAAGACTTTAAAAATTTCACCATATATGATTTGTGAAACAAGCTCGCTGGTATCTGCTGGTTCACCTCTAAGAGGAACAATACTTAAATTACAAATTCCGTACTGCATAAAGTTATTATCTATTAACTATTACTATTAATTATTTGTGCAATTATATTGGAGATAAACCTCTGATTGCCGAATAAAAATTTTAAAAAGTTTTTTCATAATAAATAATAACAATAAAAGTAATTTAATATTACTAACGTTCTATAATAACTGCAGAAGCACCACCACCTCCATTACAAATGGCTGCTGCTCCAATTTTAGCATCATTTTGTTCTAAAACATTTAGCAAAGTAATCATAATTCTAACACCAGAACAACCAAGAGGGTGTCCTAATGATACTGCGCCACCATTTACATTTACGTTGCTGTCATTTAATCCGAGAATTTTCATATTCGCAAGACCAACAACCGAGAAAGCTTCGTTAAATTCGAAATAATCTACATCCGATATTTCTATGCCAGCTTTACTTAAAGCTTTAGGAAGTGCCTTTGCAGGAGCTGTTGTAAACCACTCAGGTTCGTGAGCAGCGTCTGCGTAACTTTTTATAGTTGCCAAGGGAGTCAAGCCAAGTTCGTTAGCTTTTTCTTTGCTCATTAAAA
Source organism: Flavivirga eckloniae (assembly GCF_002886045.1). NCBI lineage: Bacteria > Pseudomonadati > Bacteroidota > Flavobacteriia > Flavobacteriales > Flavobacteriaceae > Flavivirga > Flavivirga eckloniae. The sequence continues at coordinate 5,221,674 of NZ_CP025791.1, forward strand.
CCATAGCGCCTGCGCCATCATTTATTGTTGAAGCATTGGCAGCTGTTACAGTACCATCTTTTGAGAATGCGGGACGTAATTGCGGAATTTTTTCCATCTTAACATTAGTAAATTCTTCGTCTTTACTTACTACAATAGGTTCTCCGCGACGTTGTGGTACTTCAACAGGAACGACTTCATTATTAAATTTACCGGCATTCCAAGCAGCGGCAGAGCGCTCATAGGATTGTACAGCAAAAGCATCTTGATCTTCTCTTGAAAATTTATATTCTGTAGCACAAGCATCTGCACAAACACCCATGGCATTTTGATCGTAAGCATCTACCAGACCATCTTTTTGCATGCCATCAATTAATGTGGCTGGTCCAAATTTAGTGCTAGATCTGGCATGTAAATAATGAGGGATTAGGCTCATATTTTCCATACCTCCGGCCACTACAATATCTGCATCTCCAAGTGCGATGGTTTGAGTAGCTTGCATCACCGCTTTCATTCCAGAGGCGCATACTTTATTTACAGTGGTACATGGTACCGTATTAGGTATTCCTGCATAAATAGCAGCTTGCCTAGCCGGAGCTTGACCCGTACCAGCCTGCACTACGTTACCCATTAATACTTCCTCAACTAATTCTGGTTTTAAATTTATTTTGTCTAAGGCTCCTTTTATAGCAATAGATCCAAGTTTGGGGGCGGTAATAGTGGATAGAGCACCTAAAAAACTCCCAATTGGAGTTCTTGCAGCCGATACAATAACTACTTCTTTATTCATTAATTTTATGGTTTAATTTGTTCTTGCGAAAATAACGATTTTTTAGTAGAAATGTATATGATTCATTTATTATAAAAATGGTGGTAGCTTATAATTTTATTACATTTGAGACCATTAAGTTTTTAGATGAAAGATTTTATAAATAAACTATATAAAAATCATTCTTTAATTTATAAAGGGTTATTATTTATATCGACCACTTTTTTTATTGTGTATTTGTTTCCTAAAAGTGGAAAATTCAAGTACAATTTTGAAAATGGAAAACCCTGGCAATCAGAAAATTTATATGCACCTTTCGATTTTGCCATAAAAAAAACAGATGGCGAGATTGAGTCTGAAAAAGAAGTGCTAGTTAACAACTCGGTATTGTATTTTAATTTAGACAATACCATCGAAGCTAAAATAAAATCTTCATATAGTAATCACTTTAAAAATACATTTTCAGATTCTATTCCTAGGTCGGTGTCTAAAAAGTTATACAAGATCGGCGAAAAAATCGTTGACGAATTGTATCTATTTGGGGTTTTAAGTGAGGATTATAATTTTCCCGAAGATAGGGCTATAGTTGTGCTTGACGGAAGGGTTAAAAAACAGGATGGTTTCTTTTCTCATTTAATTAAGCAGGATGGAGTATCGAAAGTTATTGATAATGCTTTGAATAAACAAGGTGTGATTCAGTATAAAACAGTTTTTACCTCCTTGTTTTTCGATTTAGTAGAGCCTAATCTGGTTTTCGATAAATCGTTTACAGATAAGGCACTACAAGAAGAAATAGGAAAAATAGCTTACACCAGAGGAAGTGTTGCAAAGGAAACCTTGATAATTTCTAAGGGAGAAGTTGTAGAAGGCGATAAATACCAAATATTAAAGTCGTTACAGTCGGAATACGAATCGCAGGTTTGGAGTAAATCCAATTATATCTGGGTATTGTTCGCTTATACATTGTTAGTAGCCTTAGCGTTATTAATGCTACTTTTGTTTTTAAGAAAGTATAGAATTGAAGTATTTGAAAATAATACTAAGGTTACATTTATTTTCTTCAATGTTTCTTTAATGATATTTATAACAACCTTTGTTGTAAATTATGATGCCAAGTATATTTATATTGTCCCCATTTGTATTTTGCCCTTAGTACTCAAGGCCTTTTTTGATGCCAGACTGGGCTTATTTTCGCACGTCCTTACTGTATTGTTAATTGGGTTTATTGTACCCAATAGTTACGAATACATGTTTCTTCAAATTATAGCAGGAATTGTAACTATATTGACTGTTTCAGAATTATACAAAAGAGCTAATTTATTTATATCGGTAGGGCAAATAACACTCATTTATATTATTGCCTATTTTGCATTTGTGGTTATTCATGAAGGTAGTGTGAAAACAATAAAATGGGAAATATTTATTTGGTTTATCTTGAGTGGACTTGCGACGCTTTTTGTACAGCCTTTAATATACATATATGAAAAGATTTTTGGTTTGGTTTCTGATGTATCGCTTTTGGAACTTTCCGATACTAATTCGAAATTATTAAAAGAGCTGTCCGATAAGGCACCAGGAACCTTTCATCATTCTTTAAATGTAGCCAACCTAGCTGAAGCTTCTGCAAATGAAATAGGAGCTAACGCTATGCTGGTAAGGGTAGGAGCTTTGTATCATGATATTGGTAAAATGAGGAATCCAACTTTTTTCACCGAAAACCAATCAACAGGGATTAATCCACACGATGAATTGTCACCTAAGGAAAGCGCACGAATCATTACAGATCATGTTATAAACGGTATAGAGATAGCCAAAAAGAATAATTTACCGGATAGAGTTATCGATTTTATACGTACTCACCACGGCTCTAGTGTTGTGTATTATTTTTATATGCAGGAAAAGAAGGAATACGATGATGTTGATAAGCTAGATTTTAGTTATCCGGGGCCAAAACCATTTAGTAAGGAAACGGCTATTTTAATGATGTGTGATAGTATTGAAGCTGCGTCGAAAAGTCTAAAGGAACCAACATCTACAAAGATTGATGCATTTGTTGAGAATATCATAAATAAGCAAATAAAGGATGAACAATTTCTAAATGCGGACATTACATTTAAGGAAATTGAATCGATAAAAAAGGTGTTAAAACACAAGCTTGCAAACATTTATCATTTACGTATTGAATACCCGGAATAAAAATTATAAAAAAGGGACAAAAATAGTTGTGTTATATCTAAGTATCTAGTACATTTGCAACCGCAATTTTATTGCAAGGTTCATAATAATATTGGAGAGGTGCCAGAGTGGTAATGGAGCAGATTGCTAATCTGTCAACGCGTAAGTGTTGCCCGGGTTCGAATCCCGGTCTCTCCGCTTTTTTTTTGATAACCTTCGGGGTGTACCACGCTAAGGCGTGGCAGGTCTATGACCGGTCAAAGATGACGCCGAAGGAGTTATTATCGCGCCGCGTTTGGGACGCGGAGGTCGTCACGCTACAGGCGTGACCACCCAAAACTATGACTTATGGTAGTTTATATATTATATAGTCAAAAACGTTCAAGATATTATATAGGTCAAACTAGTGATATCAAAAAAAGATTAGTAAAACATAATAATGGTTTAGTTCCATCAACAAAGGGAGGATCGCCATGGCAACTGATAAAATATTTAGAAGTAGCCGATCGATCAGAAGCATTGAAGCTAGAGAAGAAGATTAAGAAGAGAGGAGCTAAACGGTTTTTAGAAGATAACCAATTCGGGGTGTAGCGTAGCCCGGTTATCGCGCCGCGTTTGGGACGCGGAGGTCGCAGGTTCGAATCCTGCCACCCCGACTTTTTAACAAATCAAATAGTAACAAAAACTTGATAATCGTATGACTATCAAGTTTTTGTCGTTTTAAGGCAATCATTTAATTTGAAATGATTTGATAAAAAAAGGTACATCATAACTTGTAATGTTTTGTTTAAGCATCCGGGATTGCAAAAACATATGGTTTTTTATGCTTAATACTTTTTGATTTAATTTTATATGTTTGTTTAAATAGCTTGCGCAGTTAGGTATTATTACTTTTTTACCTTCCTTCCTCATCCAAATCCCATTTTTAAGCGGAGTAAAATGTTTATTATTTATACAATGAAACCTTAGTTTTAATGGTCTTATTTCCATGTTAAATTACAAGAAGTACAATTCTAAAAAACGAGCATATTTAATTGAAAACTAAATAAGAATATGTCACGCCTCATAACATATTATCCTCTCACTTTTCCATTGGATTTGTGCTAATCATTTATACATAGAGTTCTTACATGGTAGTGGCTTTTCATTTGAGTAAAACCTCTGTAGGTGTTAATTTCAATTATCTGATATTTAGGGTTTTTATAAGATAATTTTTAATTGTATAACAATTGTATTTTTTTGTTAAATAGGTCAAATGGACAGAATTTGTCCATTTGACCTATTAGTTTTGTAGTAATTTCAACAAAATCTCTTGAGTGTTTTTTGAAATTATATGTATGAAATTATAACAAATCTGTAACTGTAAATAACCTATGATATAGATTTTAAATTCAACCCCCCAGAGGAAGCGTTTAATGTTATACTGTCTTTTTACAGTTTTATTACGCTTATAATTGCTTAACGTTTTAAGCAATCATCATGTTCCAAAAGTAGTATGCCTCTTAAGACTTTACAAAATAATAATTGAAAAAGGTTTTAGCCTATATAAATAACTAAAAACTGAATTAATCATGAAAAAAGTAATTTCAATACTAGGGATAGCGGTATTTGCTATAGTATTATTTGCTAATAGCAATAATATAACAAACAACCAGGATTTAGATTTAACTAATTTATCATTAATCAATGTTGCCAATGCAGAAAGCCCTTATTGGCCTGATACGGATCCTTTAAAATGTAGATGTCATAATGATGGTATTTGTTATGGCGGTAACTACATTTCCTTTAGGAAAAAGTGCGCAGAGTTTACAAGTGGTCAAGGAGTTTGTGGTGACCATAGTCCTAATTGTCCATCATAATTAATACGGTATAGAACTACATAAATGACTTGTAGTTCTATACTTTTTATAAAAAAACAGGAAAAATCATGAAGCTAAAGCTATATAAAATCATTCATGTAATAATTCCTTTTTTACTATTTTCATGTATTAAGGAAAATGGTAATTCTTACCGGGATGCTCTATATACAGGAAATACCAATATATTGTTTAATAGCATATCCCTTGATACCATTTCTATAGATGCAAGTAAAACTTCTTTGGTAGGAAGATGGTCCTGCCTGGAAGATAAATTAATTTGGGGAGATTTTTTTTATGGTTTTTTTTACATTTACAACACAAATTACAATTTTGAAAACAAGGTTTTAGGTAGGGGAAACGGACCTAATGAAATTCCATCAAAAAAATGGGTAGATTACGCTGTGCATGAGGATGAAATTTTTATCATAGGTAGTTCTTATGATTATTATATTATAAACAATAAAACCTGGAAAAAGATAAATTCATCAAGACTTAATTTTAGTACAGAGAACACAAATATTAAAGAGTTAGTTAATAACCCAAAACCTCATTATCTTGGTATATATGAAGTTAATTATCCTGGGTTAAATCTTAGCTTTTTAAATTCAGAGACATTGTTGCTTTCAATAACTACAAGTCACCCAAAGATTAACGCCTACACTTCAAGAACATTTTATGACCAAACGAAAAGTATAGCTGTGTTGGATTTAAAGGAAAACAAAATAGTAGATATAATTGGTAATTATTCTCCAGTATATGAAAATTATGAATATATACCTCAATTTAGTAATGTCCTATTTACAGAATTCAAAGGTAAATTAATTATTAGTTTTGAGGCGGATAGCTTGATTTATAATATAAAGAAAGACTATTTTATTACTTCTAAGTTTGGTAATAAAGGTGGAAATATTAGTGCTAGATATCCTGAGGTAACAACTACAGAAAATTATGTAGGTGTTTATAAAACCGATAGGCCAAAATATGGTTATTACAAATATTTAGAACAAATATCAGAAACAGGAATATTATTTAGAGGATATCAAAAAGACAAACCATCTCAAATGGACGGATTGCAAATTTATAAAGACAATACACTAATAGGAGATGTTGATGTACCAAAAGGTTTTAAAGTAATAGGATATATAGAACCGTATTACTATGCTCAATTACCTCCAGATGATTTAAAAGAAGAGTTTATCTTGTTTAAGTTTAAAATAAATAATTAATGAAAATAATACTTTTTTTATGTTTACTACCCGTATTAATATGGGGTCAAACAAAAGATAATATAGATTTAATAGAGCTAGAAATTAAAAATAGAAAGTATAATTTTGGTAACGTAAAACAAGACACTTTAATATCAAAGACTTTTATTCTAAAAAATGTTTCGAAAAAGGACATAGCATTAAATATGTCAAGTACATCTTGTATATGTACCGAAGCAAAGCTTAATAAAAATAAGCTAGCTCCTAATGAAGAGGCTAAATTAATTATGAAGTTTGATACAACTGGTAAAATCGGTGAATCAAAAGTTTATGCGATAATAGATTCAAATACGGAACAACAATTTTATAGATTCTTAATTTTTGGAAATGTTATTAAAAAAGAGTAGTCTCGTTTATATATTATTTACTGTTTTAATATATTCGCTACAGGCTCAAAATGTTGATTATACCCTTAGAGGAAGAATACTTGACCAAGGCCAAACTCCCTTAGAAGGGGCTACAATTATATGTAGCAATAAAGGGATAGGAACTACAACTGATAAAAATGGTTTTTTTAACCTAAGTTTAAGAGCTGCACCAGAAGACGTATTAAGTTTTTCATTTCTTGGGTATAAAGAAAAAAAGATTAATATCCATAGCTTCTTAAACTTACCAAATCTCATTATATATTTGGAGGAAGATACTATAATGCTCGATGAGATAATAGTTGGAAATAAAAATTTAGATGATGAAATATCCCCAAAATATTTTTTCAAAAAAATGTATGAAAGTTTTACTAATAGCCTTCCAAACTATAATTATATATCCAAAGCTTACTATAAAGAGAAGATAAAATATAATGGTAAATATGTACTTTTTGCACAGAGTTTAGGTTATGCTATAAATATGGGAAATTTACATAACGCATCATATTTATCAAGATATAAATTTTTTTATAAAAACACTAAACTAGCAAATATTGATTCTCTTTGGAAAGAAGGGGCTAAGAAAAAATATAACTTAGAATATGATTATTGGTTAAACGGTTCAGCTAATTTAAACCAATATTTAAGACTTATTAAATATGGTGTTTTATCAAAAAAATGGAAAAAATATGATTTTGGACTAGATTCTATTTACTACAAAAACCATCAAAAAGTATATAGGCTGAGTTTTAAAGGAGAAAAATATAATGGTTATATAGATTGTTTTGCAATGGATTTAAAAATTCTTAAAATTAATTATGATACCACTGATTTTCCAACCAATCCCTTTGGTAAATATATAAAAACTAACGTATCGATTTCATTACACTATTTTAATGATAAAGTATTTTTATCAAATATGACATCTTCTTATAATTTTGAAAAAACTTACCATGTCAATACTACAAAAATCATTTCTCAAAAGTTTAACGAGTTTAAAATGACGCCAGATGAATATTGGGGAGCTAATGCAATCTCTAGAAACCCATACATCTTTTATTCTCCAAATGAATGGCAAAGATTAAGGATTGAAAATGATTCAAAAATAGATATTATAAACAGAGATTTAGCACCAAAAACAACTTTAGAAATTCAATACATGAATAACTCAGGTAAATGGTTTTACCCTTCAAATAACAGTTCAAGTTATAAAAATCAATTTTTAAAAAAAATAAAACAAGTTGAGAATAAGTTTAACTTAAATAGATGAGTTTCTTTCTAGTATCATTAACCTGCTCCACAAAGTCTAACGACTTTGAGGTCATTATAACTCCAACAATATTCATAAAAAACGTTCATTTTCAATACTGATTATATTTTGTAATTGATGACTTCTTTAAAACATCTATTACAAGATTATCTACAATTTCGACTTCAATTAACCCGCTAAGTCGGGAGACTTTGCGGAGCGGGGGAACGGGGTGTATAATATCAAACTAATTATAGAATTAAAAAGAGGCTACCTGTAAAAGTAGCCTCTTAAAATTCATTTAAAATAATGTAAGGTTAATTTATGACTAGTTTTTTAGAAGTTAACCGCTCTTGATTTTTAATATTTAAGAAGTAGGTTCCACTAGGTAGTGACGATATATCCAATGATATTTTATTGTTTTTAATTTCTCTTCTTGCGATAAAAACAGATTGACCTATAGTATTATAAATTTCAATATCAGTAAAGCCGTTTTCCCCTTTGTTAAATGTCAAATTGACCATTGAACTAGCTGGATTTGGATACATATTAAAAGAGAAGCTATCAAAATCTTCATTTCCTAATAAAGTATTAACAGCGTCTACCATGGCTTGAACTTCAGATAATATTGCTGGTGAAGAAAAACTATCAGGATTAGCATCTATATAATCCTGATACGCTGTTTCGTTTGCTGGTACAGCGTCTGTTAATCCTGTGATAGTATTTAATTCTGACACTGTTACTATGGCATTGATACTATCTGGATTATCTCCCTCTAAGCCAATTTGAGCTAATACTTCAGCGCCATTATCATCAGTAACTTCTACTGTCCAATCTTCAGAATCAGCATTACCATCACTATCGGTTATAGTGATGATTAGTTCGTAAACATTATTGGTATTGTCATCTGCAGGATTTTCAAAGTTCTGAGCAACCATGCTCACGACACCCGTACCCGAATCAATCGTAAAATCCCCAGCATCCGTTCCACTTAAAGCGTAAGACACAGTTCCTATAGGCGTTCCCGTAATATTAGGGGTTACACTTGTGTAAGCTGCATTTTCAGCTACGGTTGTATTGGCAATGGCATCAATAGTAAAAGAAGCCACTTCAACAACATCGGTAACTTCAACCGTCCAGTCTTCAGAATCAGCATTACCATCACTATCCGTTACCGTGATGATTAGTTCGTAAACATTATTGGTATTGTCATCGGCAGGGTTTTCAAAGTTTTGAGCGACCATACTCACGACACCTGTACCCGAATCAATGGTAAAATCCCCGGCATCTGTTCCGCTTAAAGCGTAAGACACAGTTCCTATAGGCGTTCCCGTAATATTAGGCGTTACACTGGTGTAAGCTGCATTTTCAGCTACGGTCGTATTGGCAATGGCATCAATAGTAAAAGAAGCCGCTTCAACAACATCGGTAACTTCAACCGTCCAATCTTCAGAATCGGAATTACCATCACTATCGGTTACCGTGATGATTAGTTCGTAAACATTATTTGTATTGTCATCGGCAGGGTTTTCAAAGTTCTGAGCGACCATGCTCACGACACCTGTACCCGAATCAATCGTAAAATCCCCAGCATCCGTTCCACTTAAAGCGTAAGATACCGTTCCTATAGGTGTTCCCGTAATATTAGGGGTTACACTTGTGTAAGCTGCATTTTCAGCTACGGTTGTATTGGCAATGGCATCAATAGTAAAAGAAGCCGCTTCAACAACATCGGTAACTTCTACCGTCCAGTCTTCCGAATCAGCATTACCATCACTATCGGTTACGGTGATGATTAGTTCGTAAACATTATTGGTATTGTCATCTGCAGGATTTTCAAAGTTCTGAGCAACCATGCTCACGACACCCGTACCCGAATCAATCGTAAAATCCCCAGCATCCGTTCCACTTAAAGCGTAAGACACAGTTCCTATAGGCGTTCCCGTAATATTAGGGGTTACACTTGTGTAAGCTGCATTTTCAGCTACGGTTGTATTGGCAATGGCATCAATAGTAAAAGAAGCCACTTCAACAACATCGGTAACTTCTACCGTCCAGTCTTCAGAATCAGCATTACCATCACTATCCGTTACCGTAATAATTAGTTCATAAACATTATTTGTATTGTCATCTGCAGGATTTTCAAAGTTCTGAGCGATCATACTTACGACACCCGTACCCGAATCAATGGTAAAATCACCAGCATCCGTTCCGCTTAACGCGTAAGACACAGTTCCAATAGGTGTTCCCGTAATATTAGGCGTTACACTGGTGTAAGCTGCATTTTCAGCTACGGTCGTATTGGCAATGGCATCAATAGTAAAAGAGGCCGCTTCAACAACATCGGTAACTTCTACAGTCCAATCTTCTGTGTCTGAATTACCATTTGTATCAGTTGCTGTAATTGTTAGTACATACACATTATCTGTGTTATCATCTACAGGATTCTCAAAATCACGAGCAATCATACTTACAACTCCTGTGCCCGAATCAATCGTAAAATCACCAGCATCTGTTCCTCCTAAGGTATAAGTTAAAGCTCCAAAGGGGGTATCTCCTGTTATGGCTGGAGAGACGCTAGTATAAGCCGCGTTCTCGGCTACTGTTGTATTAACGATGTCGGTGATAGTGAATTCAGCATCATCATTAGTAAGTGTTACTGCGATGGTTTTATCTGCTAAAGAGTCAAAGGCATCATTACTAGAAGCATCGTTTACGGCAATGGTAATCGTAGCAACATCATTAGTTGTAACGACGTCATTAACTCCTGTAACAGTTACAGTTTGTGGTGCGTCCCAATCAGCATTCGTAAAGGTTAATTGTGCTAATGATACTGTAGCCTCGTCTGTATCGCTGCTGCTGATGTCTAATACGACATTACTTGCAGGTTCACCTCCAAGAACTACCGTGAAGGTATCTGTACCGGCATTCTCAGCTATGGTTAAAGCGGTTGTGCTTACTGTAAAAGAGGAAAGTGTTACCGTACCTTCATCACTAAATGTAGTTCCACAACTTCCATTGGTCAATTGCGCCCTAAATAAGGTTTCGGTAGCGATGTTGGTATAGTTATATGTAGTTGCTGTATTTGAAATATCAGACCAGATAATACCATCATCTGTTGATTGTTGCCATTTCACTACTGTACCGGTTTGACCTGTTAAGGTTAAGGTACCACTATTGGTGGCGGATGCATGTGTAGCAGAACTAACCTGCCCACCCACGGGTGATGTACCGTTCACTATGGTAATTTCTTTAGAAGCTGATGCCTGAGAAGTGCCACAACTTAAAATCTCAAGAACAACTCTATAATAAACAGTACCTGCACTGGCAATCGTTTCGGTTAAAGTTGTAGTTGTATTAGCGATATCTGTCCAATTGGTATTGTCTGTAGACCGTTGCCATTTTTGAACGGTTCCATCTTGTCCGGTCACGTATAACTCCACATCTGCCCCAGCGCAAATTGTAGTGTTTTGTGCAAGAACATTACCTGGATTGAGCTCACTTATAAAAATTGGCGTACTGGAGGTCACCAGACTATTACATACAGAAGGGGCAGTAGAGTTAACAACTGCGCGGTAATAAGTGGTTTCAGTAATATTTGTAACATTTAAACTTGTCGTTGTATTTGCAATAGGAGTTCCTGTAGTAATAAAGTTATCTATAGAACTTTCCCAACGAACCACAGTCCCTGTTAAGCCAGTTAAGGTTAAGTTTGTACTATTGGTACCTGTGCAGACGGTGACGCCTCCACCAGAAATGGAACCACTGGGAGCAGCTTGTATCGTTATATTTTTGGAAAATTGAGGGGCCGAAACAGTAACATCATTAGGCATACTTCCAAATTCTATAATACCAAATATGCTTTGTGTATCGGCAAAATCATTCCAATCACCCGACCCAGTATAAACATGTCCAAAATGTTCAATACCTGAGTTATTTGGCTCATTATTTCTCCAATTTTGATAAACCCCAGGTACTCCAGTTCCATTACCATTTCCTGTTGTTAGTTGTGTGCCTTTTTCTGGCCCCGTTACCCAATAGAAATTTCCTTCTGCGGCACTTTGATTTGCGTAAACTGTATTTCCAAGAGCATTATTTATTTGTGTAAAATCATCAGAGGCACCCATCCATGAATTTTGACCAACCAATCTAGAAACAAATGTATTTTCAGCTTCACTGGTTAAAGTTACCAGGTAACCTTCTCTACCATAATAGGATGTACTAGAGGCCGTGTTCTGTGAATTTGTCCAACTAGATTGTGTGTCTGTCAACCTATAAAAATGTCCATTTAAAGGATTGTAGTAGGTCTCTCCAGCCGCAAAAGATATTTGACGCGTTTCTGGAGAACAAACATCACCGGTTGTGATAGTTACAGTTCTTAAGAATGTTTGCCATTCTGCAGGAGTTGTTGTTCCGTTAAAAACAATAGATCTAGTTGTTGCGTTCCACGGTGTTACCGTAATTCCAGATGGTAAACTACCAGTATAGCTTAGTTGATCATTAGTGGAATATGAATCAATAATAGAGACTGTAAAGTCTGTTATATTTTCAGAAGCCGAAACCGTTAAACTAGGGGCTACGGTGCTTGCTGTATTAGAAGTAATAGAGGTTTCCGATGCAGAACCACTAACTGTAATTTGTGCTTGTATACTATACTGCATTCCTAAAAAAAGCAGAATTATAATTAATGGTTTACTTAATTTTTGTCTAATTGTTTTCATGAATATGTTGTTTTTACTTACTATTTTCGTATGTAAATATATACAAAAATAGATGAAATGCAAATAAATCGGATAAAAAGACATTTTATAATTAAATTGTAGGAAATTTTAGCATGTAATAAAACATGTGTGATATTTTACTAATACTACTTGTTAAACGGAATAATTTAAGTTCTACTTATTGACACTTGAAATTATTAAAAGAAGCTACTTAGAAGAGCGCTGTTAAATATTTCTTGAAGAATATGAATCTTTATATAATGATATTTTCAGATCGTTTGATTGCTTATTATCTTGGTGTGTATTTTATCACACTTACCCGAGTTCCAGAAGAAAGCATATACAATGAACAAATTGTTTTAGCTAGTTTTTAATAATAAGGGGCATTATAGAAATCCTATAGAAACTGTACCCAAGCTTTTAGAATATACCAGCTATCAATAATACAAATCTATGCAGGAGTCGTTGAAACCTAAATAGGCGGGGACATAGAAAACTTGCTTGAACGTTTTAAATAAAGAAATACCAAATAGCTTAAGCTAAAAAACAAGTGCATTTCCTTCTGTAATTCAGTACATTAAAAATCACTATTTAAAATAATTCTAAATAAGTTTTGCTAAATGAATTATGAAATATACATTTGCTTCCAAATTGTTATTTATACTAAGTCTAAATAAAAATAAATGAAAACCCAATTTACTTTAACCTTAATTTTATTATCCATTACTTGTTCTTTTGCTCAAACAGGAAAAATAAAAGGGACAATTAGCGATAACTCTCAGACTCCTTTAATGGGAGTTAATATTTTAATTAAAAACACGACCCAAGGCACACAAACTGATGAAAATGGAACCTTTGAGATTTCAAATATTTCTAATGGAGACTATGAACTTATGGTTTCATATATAGGTTTTAAAACCAAAGAAATTTCTTTTAGTATTGCCAATGGAGAGGCTAAAGAGGTAATGCCTATTATTTTATATGAAGGGAACGAAATTTTAAGAGCGGTTGTAGTAGAGGGAGAACGCAGAAACAAGTTTTCAAGAAAGAAAACGGCTTACGTCTCAAAATTGCCGCTTAAAGATTTAGAAAATACACAAGTCTACAGTACTATTACTTCTAATTTATTAGAATCGCAAGTAGTAACGAATTTTGAAGATGCACTTAAAAATGCCGTAGGGGTTGAGAAACTATGGACATCTACAGGACGGGGAGGAGATGGAGCTGGGTATTATTCCTTACGAGGCTTTTCTGTACAGCCTCAATTAGTAAATGGTATTCCAGGTCTGACCAACGGAACTATTAACGCTGCCAATATTGAGCGTATTGAAGTCATAAAAGGGCCTTCAGCTACACTATTCGGTAGTGCAGTTACCTCTTATGGAGGTCTTATAAATGTCGTTACAAAAAAGCCATATATTGGTTCGGGAGGTGAATTGTCTTTTACTTCTGGAACTTATGGCTTTAATCAATTAAGTGGAGATTTTAATACATCCTTGGATAAGGATAATAATATTTATTTTAGATTGAATACTTCCTATGCTACAGAGCAGAGTTTTCAAGATGCTGGTTTTAGAAAATCCTTTTTTGTTGCACCATCGCTTTCTTATCGTGTAAACAATAAGTTATCATTCTCTTTTTACGGCGAAATTTCGCAAGCAGAACAAACCAATCCAATGTTTTTGTTTTTAAATAGAAGTGCACCTACCCAATCTGCCAATTTGGACGCATTGAACTATAACAATAAGTTATCTTTTACTAGCAATGAACTAACATTGGAAAACCCCACCCAAAATTATCGTATAGAAATGGATTATAAGCTTTCTGATACTTGGCAATCACAAACAATACTGTCAAAAAGTTCTACATCTACAAAAGGATATTACTCTTATTTGTTTGATTTTGGAGTTTTGGGCAACGATACTTTTTCCCGTTTCATTAGCAAACAGAATTCTAATACACAAACTACAGACATTCAGCAGAACTTTATAGGTGATTTTAAATTTGGAACATTACGCAATAGGGTCGTTATAGGAGTAGACTATTTCAATTCAACATTGACGAGCAATGATAGTGATTTTGTCTTCTATGGAAACATAACACCCGAAGGTGGGAGTAGTGGAGACAACCCTTTTACGCCAGATGTAGAAACGGATGCGTATCCACTATCAACAGCAGGGGTAGATGCTATATTGGAATCTCAAGCAGTTGCCAATATAAAGTCTAAAAACCATACCTATAGTGCCTATATTTCTGATGTGCTTAATATATCATCTTCACTTTCAGTAATGGCAGGAATACGATTGGATATATTTGACAATGAAGGAGATTTGGCAAACCCAGAAGATGATTATGATCAGACAACCTTTTCTCCCAAATTTGGAGTTTTATACCAACCTATAAGAGAAAAATTATCAGTTTTTGCCAATTACCAAAATGGGTTTACAAATGTCGCTCCTGTATTGGTTGGAGACCCTAATAGTAGTCCACAAACCTTAAAAACCTTTGATCCCGAACAAGCCAATCAATTGGAGTTTGGTATCAAAACCAATTTGTTTAGTAACCGTCTCAATGCGACTATAAGTTATTATGATATTAAAGTTAAAGACCGCGTTATTACAGACCCCACTTCACCATTTAATAAAATTCAAGGAGGTGAGGTAGAAAGTAGTGGTTTAGAGATTGAAGTGAACGCCAACCCAATTAAAGGATTGAACATTAAGGCAGGCTATAGCAATAATGATAGTGAAACTACAAAATCTGATAATACTGAGATTTTGAACAGAAGACCGTTAGAAGCTGGTCCCGAAACACTATATAACTTTTGGGCAAATTACGAATTTCAACAAGGAAAACTAGATGGTTTTGGTTTCGGTCTTGGTTTTAATGGAGCCAGTGAACGCTTTGCTATAAACTACGCGTCTACAGGGGAATTTATTCTTCCAAGCTACACAGTGGCAAATGCATCTATTTTCTACCAAGTTAATAAATATCGAATTTCCCTGAAATTGAACAATGCCTTTAATAAAGAATATTACAAGGGTTGGTCAACCATTACTCCGCAGACTCCAAGAGCGCTTTATGCCAATTTTACCTATAGATTTTAATTTGCCTCAAATAATACAATGGCCTTGGAATATTTATTTACCAAGGCTGTTGTTTGAAAACATCATATTATGCTCACAATAACAATAGCACTTTTCTGTTTAGGTTTCTTTTTGCTCTCACTTGCATCAAAAAGAAATAGGCTGGAAGTACCTCGGTTTTTACAGAAGGTAACCAAGACTAATAATACTGTTATCAAAATCGTAGGAACTGTGGTTCTAATCAGTGGTTTTGTTCTTCTCGGAATTTTAGAAGGTTTTGGCACAGGGATGTTTTTTGGGCTCATATTACTAATGGTAATTGCTAGTTTGGTCGTTCTGCTAAGCCCCTTAGAATGGATTGGTTACAAAGGGATGTTTTTAGTTTTTACCTGTTTATTACTTCTAGAATTAACCCTATAGATCATGCCTGCAAACCAAAAATATTTAACGCATTCTGGCTGGCATCGTTTTGCGAAGCTCTTATCTGGTATACTGGGAGGGTATATAATTGCCGCCCTTTTTCATATGGCACTTGCGCTTTGGCTTCCTGGACATAAAAATGTTCTTATAACCTCAGCCTATGGCATTTTTATAATTTGGTGTGTTTTCATGTTGCTCCCTTTTTTATCAAAAAATGGATGGAAGGTCATGTTTATTTATATGGCGATTATTTTTCTTTTGAGTCTTGTCGTCTACTATGGTAACATACATCATCCTATACCTACTTTACGATGAGCAAAAGGAATTACAATGTTTTCTTCCATACACATACGGTAAGTGGTATCGTTATAAGTGTTGCGCTTTACATCATTTTCTTTGCAGGCGCTTTTGCATTGATAAAAGATGAGATTACAGCTTGGGAAAAAGGAGATTTGATAAGAACTGAAAATTCATCGGATATCGATTATGATAGATTAATTTCCTCAATTAAGGAAGAGGGATATCATTTATATGGAAGGGATATACGAATGATATTGCCAGATGCTAAACAAGAAATCTATGTGCTTTTAAGTAAATCACAAGATACTACCATCGTAAACCAACCCGGCAAGAATTATTACTTTAATATCAATGCTAATACATATAAATATTCCGAATACTATGCCTTCTACAGTTTAGGAGAATTGCTGTATCGATTACATTTTTTTAGTCAGATTCCCAAATTTGGAATCTACTTAGCGGGTTTTGTAGCTCTGTTTTTTCTTTTTGCCATAGTAACCGGTGTTATAGTTCATTGGAAAAAGATAATTAGTAATTTTTATGTTTTCCGTCCAAAAGAAAAATTAAAGACGGTTTGGACAGATGCGCATACAGCATTGGGAATTATAGGGCTTCCCTTTCAGTTTGTATTTGCAGTTACAGGTTGCTTTCTGTGCCTGTCCGCGTTGGTATTACTACCTGCCAATTACCTATATAACAACAATACAAAGCAGCTATCTGAGGAATTACGTCCTATGACCAAAACATACATAATCGGGTCTGAAGCTGATAACATTCCTAGTATCAATCCTTTTATGGATAAAACCCTTGCGAAATGGGAAACTTTTATGCCTACCCAAGTCTACATAAGAAACTATGGGGCTACCAATATGAAGTTTCAAGTGGATGGGGTATTGGATACCCAGAAAAAATTCTTGGGTAATGGTAGGTTAGTTTATGATGTGTTATCTCAAAAATTAATAGAAGAGAAAGATCCCTATAAAAATGATTATCTGGAAGATGTAGAACTTACTATAAGGCGTTTGCATTTTGGTGATTATGGGGGACTGCCTTTAAAGTTTATTTATCTTGTTTTAGCATTTATCACCTGTTTTGTAATCATTTCGGGCGTATTAATTTGGCTGGAGGCTAGAAATAAGAAAAGCGTTCCGGCATCACAAAAACTCTATAACCGGAAAGTAGGTCATATCTATCTTGCCATATGCCTAAGCATGTACCCGATAACGGCATTTACCTTTATTATTGCCAAATTGATTCCCAGAAGTTTAGATTCCGCCAGACAAACCATTTTATATAGTATTTTCTTTTTAGGTTGGTTATTACTTTCTGTTGTTTTTAGGTTTATGAGGGATAATTACAAAATCAATAAATACAGCCTTGTATTGGGTGGCATTTTTGCATTTTTAATTCCAATAGCTAATGGAATATCTTCAAAAAACTGGTTTTGGAAAATGTATAAAGATGAACAATATGCCATTTTGAGTATTGATTTGTTTTGGATAGTTATAGGATTGGTCTCTGTATTTATCCTTAAAAAATTAAAACGTCCAATTCCTAAAACGCAACACGATATACTAAAAGAAGAGGCAATAAAAGAATATCGAAAAAACAATTTAACAACGAATAGAAACTTAAAATTTATGAGAACAAAAATTTCAATTTTATGGCTGTTTTTGGCAGTCGGTTACATTGTGCATCACATCTATGGACTTTTTGGTGTTTACTATAATGAAAGTGTTATGATAGAAGGCTCGGATGGTATTGTTCCCTTAAATCATCATATCTGGCGTATCATCCTTGAAGGATTGGCGTTACTATTTTGCTTATTGACGTTAGAACTATCGAAAAACGGATTCAAATGGACCGCTTTTATCTGGGCGTTGTTAGCAGGCCTCTTTAATGTGTATCATTTTATAGCATCTTTACTCTATGAGATTTCCAACATTTCAGAATTACTTATTCTGGCTATGATGGTAGTAGCAAATACATTTTTAATCCTAAGCATTAACAAATGGATTAAGGAACCGGAATGATTTTGTTTTTGTTAAAAA
Source organism: Flavivirga eckloniae (assembly GCF_002886045.1). NCBI lineage: Bacteria > Pseudomonadati > Bacteroidota > Flavobacteriia > Flavobacteriales > Flavobacteriaceae > Flavivirga > Flavivirga eckloniae. The sequence continues at coordinate 5,239,913 of NZ_CP025791.1, forward strand.
AACAATTTTTAAATTTGAGTTAGTTTGTAAAGCTCCTTTTTGATATCCAAAATAGGGGCTTTTTTAGGGGTTAAAAATGCTCAAGAGTACTATAAGGTATTCTTATTTATGCCTCCCATCAATTTTAAATAATGCCAAACCAAATTGAAATTTGACTTATCATTATGATTATAATTAAGAGTTGTAAAGACTTCTAAAGTGTTCAAGGTCGGCTTTTCGCTATCTTGAAATCCATTTAAGAAGGTTTTAATTATATGGTAATCAAGTTTCATATTCTAATTCAGTTCAATCGGTAAAGTCATACCATAGTCTTCATCGGCTATAATTGTAACTGGTAAATTAATACTATTGTTGTCCACCTGACTCCAAATAAATTTTAACCAATCCCCAACCACATCAGATAATACATCATTCACTTCAAAGCTTGAGTCAAAGGGATTCATAAGCGGTACAGCGGGTTTTAAACCCTCTGGAGTATGAATTATATTAATTAGATCAGCAGAACCCTCAATTGCTTTATTCAAAACATATAAATCAGGACCAGATAGAGATACTCGAACTCCAAAAGTGCCTTCACCATCTTGATTAGGAAAAATCATTAGTTCAACGCTTTTAGTCTTCTCAGGCAAAGATTGTAATGTTGCATTTAGATTTTTTATTGCACTTGATGAATTTTCATCTAATACCTTTCTTAATTCTATTTTGTATTTGTTTTCTTCCATGTTGGTTTAATTGCACATAACTACTAGTGTAAGAAACGTAGGATAGTTAATAAGAACTTTCGTTTCGGTTTATTACTTAGCTAAATATAAATATTTTGCTTTTATCTTTTCTACTATAAACGCCAAATTTTATATTTAGTGGACTTTGTTAATAGACACAGACCTTTCGATTAAGAACAAACGCCCTATGTTTTTTATTGTTGTAGCACGTTATTTATTAAGTATTATATTTTCAATTACAAGATTATCTTTCTTAGACTGCACGTGTTTTGAGTTTTGAAGCAGTATATGAGTTTTTAATGAAGGAAATATTTGAGAAGCTCTTTTAATCATTTTTACTCCGGGGAACATTATATCATTTTTTGCTCCAATTAAAGTTATTGGCGTTTTTATTGAATTGGCTTTTACTTTTTTTATTATTGGCACAGGTGTAAAATCCATATTAAAATGTAAGAATACTTTTGATAAATATTTGATTGCAAATTCGTCACGTTCGGTGAAAACTTGGGATAAAAATTTTTCAACATATTTGATTTTCTTTGTTTTCATAAACCTTTTCATTGGAATAAATATTTTGAATAAAGCTTTTAGTGGATTTCCATTAACAATGTAAGCAGGTGCAGACAAATAAACTTCTTTGATTTTACTTTCATTATATTCAAGAGTTTTTAATATGACTAATCCGCCAAATGAAAAACCAGCCATAATAACATTTTCAATTTTTAGAGAGTTAATTATTTCATTTATCCATCTTCCATATGAATCATCTTTCATATTCAATCTAGTTTCAGCACTTTTATTTGGTTGCGCTAAAACATCAATAGCATAAACTCTAAAATTCTTATACAAATTAGGATATGTTTCAAGAGCAATTGGTGCACAACCATTAGACCCGTGAACAATAATAATTGGAGGGTTTTTAGAACCTCCACTAATGATAATGTTTGTTTTTCCGTATGTGGTATCAGCAATTTTGTATTGATATTCGATATTCAATTCTTTTAATTTCAAATCATAAAGATTTAAAATTTCATTTTTTCCTTGCTCCGATTTATATAATGAATCCATTTTAGTTACTTTTAGGACAAATTTACTAAAAAATCAATATTAGGACAAGTTTACTAATGAAAAATAGAAGAACAAATATCTTATCAGTTTCCAGAAAGTTATTTAATAAACAGGGATTTAGCAATGTAACTATTAGGATGATTGCACAAGAATTAAGAATAAGTTCAGGGAATTTGAATTATCATTTTAAAAGAAGAGAAGATATTTTAGAGGCTTTATATTTTGAAATGGTTTCAGAGTTTGATTCTCGAGTCAAACAATTGGATGAAAGAGAGATTACTTTTAAAACTGTTAAAGAAGATATTAAATTGAGTATGCAAAAAATGGTTGAGTATCAATTTTTTTGGACAGATTTATATAATTTACTCCAATTAAATAATAAAATAAAACTTCATTTCGAAAAGATTTATGAAAACCGATTTAAAGGGTATCAATTTTTGTTTAGCACTTTAATAGAAAAGCAATATCTGCAAAGTTTTGAATTTATTAATGAGAGTCAATTTTTGATTGAAAGAATGATAGGTTTCAGTAATACTTGGATATACAATTCTCATTTATATCAAAAAGAGATTAATCAAAATTATATAGAACTACAATCTAATAACTTATTGTTTATGATTTATCCTTACCTAACAAATTTGGGTAAAATTGAATATAAAAAACTTATTCCTGATTGTTTTGTGTAATTGGTGGTAACGTCTAGTATAACAAGCGTAGCCTGCCGATAGGCGGCTATGATTTGTTATACATTGTTAGCACCTTTTATTTACTTTTTGTATTAACGAATTTATCAACTGTAATTCCTTCTCCAAAATCTTCAAAACCTCCAATTAAGGGTAACTCATTAAACAGCTTCGAAATCTTATTAGCGTTTTCAGGATGAATTATTTTATAGTCCTTTTCGTCAACAAAAAAACTACCTAATTTAGAAACTAATTCTGAATATTTTATCAGTCCGTCTTCCTTCTTAGTCCTGAATAATTTCTTTATCTTTTTCTGAACAAGAACATAGTCCACTTCTGGTAAAATATATGGGATGTGTTCTGGCCAAACAGCTAATGTATTGACGACATTGGTATTCTTCTTTTTGATGTAAAAAATACCAGGGACAAAATAATTATCGCCTAGTGCGTTTTGTAACGATTTTCTGTTCTTGCTAAATGCCCAAGAATAATTTGATTTATTAAGTTCAAGATAACTAAGCTCCCATTCCTTAAAATTTGACTTAGCAAAATTTAAATTGGATTCTCCCCATTCTTTTTCGAGTATCCCATTTTCATATTTTTTTGGTTCAGGATCTCCCTGAGGATTTAAAATGTGTAAGTCCAAATCTCTTATTAAATTGTCTACTAAGGGAAAACACTCCTTTCCAAAGAACTGAGGTCTTATAAAATTGATATTGAAAGTGAAGTTAGTATCTTCAAAACCATTGAAGTTTTCTTCTTCATCTTCCTCATCTGATTCGTAATATTCGAAGGAGCAATACGCTCCAGTATCTTCATTTTGATAAAACCATTGTGTCTCGTTTTCTTTAGTCACATTTGGCAAATTAGTCAAGTATTTTTCAATATCAGACTTTGAAACTGAACTAGTTGTTTTTTTATAAAAATTTAAATCGTAACTCATTTTCTCTAATTGGTGCCAACATAGATATATAGTTAATATTAACTATATATCTATTATAGTATTAACTACAAACCTAAGGGATTTCGTATTAACTTAAAATTATTTACTGCAACTTAGGTATATATTTCGGTTTGTGCGCCTACTTTTAAAGTTAACAAAAGGAAAAGTAGGCTAACACTTGCAAATTTGTATAAATGTTTTGTATTCACAATAAGTAGGATTAAATTATATATTAATAAAGAAGAGCATTTGGACGATGTTTTACATAGTTCTTATTTTTCATTGCTAAATTACTTTATAAAGAAAAGAGAGAAGGTGATATAATATTCTTTTAATAAGTATAAAATGTTCTATTTTGAGTATTTTGAACTATTTGTCAATTTTGTTATCATAGAATACCATATTTTTTTGGTTAAAACGCGATGGTTAGCAACTGGTAGAAGATAGAATTTTATATTCTAAAGAGAAGTAGTTAAAACAAGCAAAGTTATAAAATCTAAAAATTGTAAATTTAGCCTGGCCGTAAAAGTGATTTCTACATGAAAAATATAATTTACTTTGTTATCTACTATGTATTACTAAGTCCATTATTCATTTGGTCCCAAGAACCTAATCAAGAGTTTCGTTTTGTTAATATAAAAGATGGTATTCCCAAAACCGGGGTTTCAAATATTATTCAAGATCATTACGGTTTTATATGGATAGGAACTACAGGAACCGGTTTGTACAAGTTTGATGGTATAAATTATACAGTTTATAAATATGGGCTACGAGATACAACATCATTAAGTAGTAGTAGAATAGAATGTACGTATCTAGACAGTAAAAATAGGCTTTGGATTGGCACAGAAAATGGCTTAAATCTTTACAACAGGGAGTTGGATCAATTTAAAAGAATCACTGTAGATGATATGCCGCTTAATAATGCTTTCATTTTATCTTTAGAAGAAGATAGCCTAAATAACTTATTAATCGGAACACACGGTCAAGGGTTGTATAAACTGGATCTGGAGACATTTAATATTGAAAGAGTTTTAAGCTCAACATTCGAAAATAGGCTACAGATATATATAAATAATATACAACACTCTAAACAAGGCAAAACTTTTGTAGGGACTAATTTCGGACTCAAAGAAATTGATTTCGTTAACAACAAACTTATACAAACCAGGTTATTTTTAAACGATAAAAAATCTATTAATACCCATATAGAAACACAGCTAATAGATTCTAATAACAACCTGTGGGTAGGTACAAAAGATAAAGGGCTTTTTAAATGTACTTTAAGCGATGATGCTAATAATAATGTTATAGCAGTTGATACATTTAAATTTTCTACTAAAAAAATAATGACTATAGTAGAATTGGCAAATAAAACTTTTATAGTCGGTACAGAAAACGATGGACTTTTTCATATAAAAGCAGATGGAGAAGTTATTAAAAACTATGTTTTAAGTAAAACCGAAGAAAATAGTATTCTTCATAATTCCATCTGGTCATTATTTGAAGATAGCAATAAACGGATTTGGATGGGGTATTTTAATAGTGGTGTGGCCGTTAGCGATAAGCTCTACGATAAATTTTCAGACATTAAAAGCTTACCTACTAACGATAATTCGTTAAGAATAGGGTCGGTTTTGGGTATGGTAGAAGATGAATTTAAAAATATATGGATAGCTACAGATGGTGGGGGCATTGATATTTATAATAAAAAAACGGGCAAAATTTCACATATCAATAGTCAGGAAAAATCAATTTATTCCGGTTTAACAACAGATTATATTAAAACATTACTAGTAGATTCTAAAGGCAATATTTGGGTTGGTAGTTGGGATAGTGGTATTTTTATTCTTAATAAAAACGAAAAAAAGTTCGTTAACTATAATGTAGAAAACACTTCTGGAGCATTAAAAGCGAATACCATTGTTAGTTTGTCCGAAGACTCCAAAGGAACAATTTGGATTGGCACATTTTCGCAAGGGCTTCATTCCTATAACCCGAAAACCAAGACTTTTAAAAAACACGATTCAGATGCTTTTGTTAGTAGCGGACTTTCTACCATAGATGTTAGAAAGGTTTTGGTTGATTCGGAAGATATTATTTGGATAGGAACTACAAACGGCTTGTTTAAAGTAGCGCGATTAAAAGAATCGCTTAGTATTATTTTTTTAGGTAATAAAATGACTGAGGCCTATAAGAATTCTTCAGATGCAAATCATATCCTTGCAATTTATGAGGATTCTAAAGGCCATATATGGATTGGTACACGTGGAACTGGGCTTTGCAAATATGATAAAACAAAAGACGAATATACTTGGTTTAATAAAGACACAGGTTTTAACGTAGAAAATATTTCAGCAATTATAGAAGAGGGTGATAGCAATTTATGGGTAAGTGGGAATACTGGACTTGCTAAAATTGATCTAAAAAATTTTAGTACGACCAACTATACGATTAACGATGGTTTATTATCTAACGATTTTAATTTCGGAGCAGTATTAAAAGGAGACGACGGGCAACTATATTTTGGAAACGTTAAAGGAGTAGATTATTTTAATCCGAAGGAAATAAAAATCAATAATAGCCCACCATTGTTGCACCTTACAGACTTTAAATTATTCAATGAAAAAGTTATTCCAAAAGTTGAAGAGTCTCCACTCGATAAGGTTATTTCAGAAACCGATAGCATTAGTTTAACACATAAACAATCTGTGTTTACCATTGAGTATTCGGGAATTAATTATACCAGACCAGAAAAAAACAATTATGCCTATTATTTAGAAGGTTACGAAACAACCTGGAATTATGTTGGTCAAAAAAGAAGTGCGACCTATACCAATTTAGATGCAGGCGATTATACTTTTAAGCTAAAAGCAGCTAACAACGATGGGGTATGGAATGTAAACCCATTAGAATTAAAGATTACCGTGCTGCCTCCATGGTGGCGAACAAATTGGGCAATCTTTTCATATTTACTAGTATTCCTTTATGGTGTTTATCTATTAAACAAGTTAACACAAAGCAGGATAAAGGAAAAGCAGCAAATAAGAAACGAACGCTTACAACAGGTTCAAAATGATGAGTTAAACAAGAAAAAAATCCAATTTTTCACTAATATCTCGCATGAGTTTAGAACCCCATTAACATTGATTCTTAATCCGCTTAAGGATATACTTAACAATACAACTCTTAATTTACCACAAGAGGTTAATAATAAACATGCCATAATTTATAAGAATACAGATAGACTCTACAGACTCATTAATGAACTTATGGATTTAAGAAAGCTGGAACTGAGAAAAATGAATGTTAGAGCAGAAAAAATCAACCTCATACAGTTTTCAGAAAACATAGCCGGGTATTTTCAAGAAGAAGCTTTTAAAAAGAGTATTTTGTTAAGTGTAGATGCAGATATGCCCGATATAACAGTTTGGGCAGACACGAAAATGCTCGAAAAAATCATATTCAATTTATTGTCGAACGCTATTAAAGTAACTCCAGATGGCGGTTCAATAACAATAGAACTTTTATCGACAGACCAGTTGTACATATTACCATTAATAGACGAGGAAAAACCTATAAAAGTGGTGGAAATAATAATTTCAGATACAGGACCAGGATTAGAAGAAGATCAAGTATCAAAAATATTCGAACGTTTTTATCAAGTTGAAGGTTTAAACAAAACTTATTTTGGAGGCACAGGGATAGGGCTAGAGGTGGTTCAAAATTTTGTAAAACTACATAAAGGTATTATTGATGTTAAAAGTAAAATAGGCGAAGGCACAACCTTTAAAATATTATTTCCAGCTGGTAATACACATTTTACTGAAAATGAAATTGTTTTAAACAGTAAGGCATTGCACCAGAAAAAAGAAGACTTTTTAAGCGTTCCTACGCTAGATATCACTGAGAAACCTAATAGTAATGTTCAGGTTCAAAAAACAGAAACCATACTCATTGTTGAAGACAACGTAGAATTAAGGGACTATTTAAAGTACGAGTTAAGCGATCAATATAAAGTTTTATTGGCTAGTAATGGTAAATCAGGAATAAAAATGGCTCGGGAATCATTTCCAGACGTTATTGTTACAGATGTTATTATGCCAGAAATGAGTGGTTTCGAATTTTGCAAAATTATAAAAACAGATGCGTCAACCAGTCACATTCCTTTATTAATGCTTACAGCAAAATCAACTATCGAAAATAGGATTGAAGGATTAGAAAACGGTGCAGACGCCTACATGGTAAAACCATTCGATCTTAAACTTTTAAAGCTTCGTATTTCGCAATTAATAAAAAGCCGACAATTAATTTTCGACAAATACTTTAGTGCTATAAGTGGTTCGGAAGAGAATAACAATACGAGTTCGATCGATAAAGAATTTATACAAAAACTACTAAGCTATATTAATGACAATATTAGTAATTCAAATTTAAGTGTAGAAGAATTAGCAACCCATTTAAACTTGAGTAGAAGTCAGCTTTACAGAAAAGTTAAGGCACTAACCGGGCAAACCATTAATGAGTTTATAAGAAGAATAAGGCTAGAGCGGGCAAAGCAAACCATTGAAAAAGGCAGCTCGAATATTAGTGAGGCATGTTATAGTGTTGGCTTTACGTCGCCTTCATACTTTTCTAAATGTTTTAAGGCTCATTTTGGGGTGTTACCAACCGAAATAAAGTAATACCCTCCAGTATATTTCCAGATTTGTATCAATACAGTTTAATGCACATTAACCTAGCCACATCAAAAAGTTGAAGTTGATTTCACTTCAATTATTAAAAGCGTTAAAGTATTAGTAATACGTATAGTCTAAAGCATTAATAGTACGTGAATCTTGAATAAGAGAATTTATGTCGGTGTGTGTCCCAGACATGTTTCAGAACTATTTTTTTACAGTCACAGTGCTCTCCTCTTTAAATTAAAGCCGAGAAATGAATTTCGATTTTGATAAAAATAGGAAGAAAGAGGCGTTTTATTAAAAATAACAAACAAATATAACCCTCCGAATCCCGATCTCATCGGGATCCATCTCCCTTTTTAAAAGGGAGGAACACCTTGAATTCTTAAGCAAGAATACGTTAATAGTAGTTTACGATCTTAACTACAATGCTACGAATTTTTGAGTTCATAAAAATCTACAGTTAATAGATATTTCCATTTATAAACTTACTTGTCATCCTTAAAACAGTTAATGTTAAGCCACAAATGTTGCACGACATGAAACATTTGTTGCAAACGCATATAATTTAACCCAGATGCTACAATTCTTTCATATTCTGAATTTTATGTGACAAATAGACTCTTAATGAAATGTTAAGTTTGAGAGTTACATATAATATATGAGTCGGAAAAAAATAAACAAAAGGTTAATATTTGAAATCCTGTTAATTGGGTTTTTAATGTTTTTGTTGGTAATGATGTTTTCGAATATTTGATTTTAAAAAAATAAGAATCTTAAATCATGCAATTAAGAGTAAAAATAGCATTTGTTAAAAACGTTATATTAGGATTACTTATCATATTAAGTGTTTTTTTAGGATGCTCTAAAAAAGAGGTAGCACTCGAAAAATTTAAAGTTAAAAGAGGAACTAACATTGCCCATTGGTTGTCGCAAAGCGATAGAAGAGGTATAGAAAGAGAGCAATTCTTCACTAAAGCAGATGTTGAAAAAGTTGCCAGTATGGGGTTCGATCATATTAGATTACCCATAGACGAAGAACAAATGTGGGATGAAAATGGAAACCGTCATGAAGATGCCTTTCAACTTATGGAAAGCTGCATTAATTGGTGTGCCGAAAACAATCTTAGAGTAATTGTCGACATGCATATTTTAAGATCACATCATTTTAATGCAAAAGAAAAACCTTTGTGGACAGACCCTGCAGAACAAGATAAGTTTTTCGATTTGTGGAAAGACCTATCAAAATCGCTAAAAAAATTCCCAAATAGTTTAGTTGCTTACGAGTTAATGAATGAGGCCGTTGCAGACAATCATGAATCTTGGAATAATTTATTAAACAAAGCCGTTTCTGTTATTCGCGAATTGGAAAAAGAACGCACCATAGTAATAGGTTCGAACAGATGGCAAGCCGTAGATACCTTTGACGCATTACGAGTACCAGAGAATGATAAAAACATCCTTTTAAGCTTTCACTTTTACGAGCCTTTTCTTTTAAGTCATTATGCAGCAAGATGGACCTATTTAAAAGATTATAAAGGCCCAGTACATTACCCCGGTAAAATTTTAACCAGACAAGAATTTGAATCACTTCCAGAAGCTATTAAAGCAAATGCAGAGGTCGAAAAATGGGTAGATAAGGAGTTTAATAAAGAGGTGCTGTTTGATATGTGGCAAAAACCTATTAAAAAAGCTAAAGATTTAGGATTACAATTATACTGCGGTGAATTTGGAATTATTTCTAACGCACCAGAAGAAATAGGGCTTATCTGGTATCAAGATATGATTGAGCTTTTTAACGAAACAGGTATAGGCTATGCCAATTGGAATTATAAAAGCGACAATTTTGGATTGACTCATATGGATGGCACAGAAAATAAAGAACTTATATCAATTGTTTTGAGCAGTAAATAAAGAGAAGTATGTTGAATAATATTATAGAAGCCGGTCTAAACCCTCAAATAGAGACAATGTTTCTAAAGCATTATAAAGAATGGTGCTTGCTTTCTTATAGCTATATGGAAGATATGTCTGAAGCAGAGGATATGGTTCAGGATGTTTTTGTGAAAATTTTAAAAAGAAAAAAAGCTACCAGAATTTTAGATCTCAAAAATTATATTAGTATGGCAGTTCGAAATACCTGTTTAAAGCGGATACAACGAACAAAAAAAACAGAACGGATTAAAGATTATAGTTTAGCTGCTTTATCACCTTCTCATGAAGAGTTTTTAATTGATATAGAAAACAGAACAAAAATAGAAAATGCACTAAACGTTTTACCTACACAAAGTAAGCGGGTTTTTGAATTATGCGTATTAGAAGGTGCTAAATATAAGAGCGCAGCAGATGTATTGGGAATATCAATAAATACAGTGAAGTTCCATTTAAAGAAATCGTTTAAAATATTACGTTTTACATTGCAAAGTGCCTATATTTAGTTAGTTAGCAGAGTCGTTTAATGTGCACCTTTTAAGATGTGTATTATTAGTTTTTACATTTAGGCGCTACCCATTTTTAGTTTTTTCGGGTCATAATTATAAATAGCTTTTATAGCGTCGTGTAATGGACATAGCAAAACTAATAGTTGGAAAACTAGAAACTAGTTTAACCGCAAAAGAAAAGGTGCATTTTAAAAACTGGAAAGAAGCGTCCTATACAAATGAATTGCTTTTTTACCGTCTTGAAGTTTTAAAGCGCAAGGGAATAGATTTTTCTAAAATAACTTATAATATAAATACTCAATTAGCATGGAAGCATGTAAAGAAAGAACTAGAGTAAGATAACATAACATATCAAAAACTAAAACTACTAAATACAAACTAAATAATTAAAACTTCTAAATATGACTAAATGAAATAAGAACTACACAAAACTAACTAAACAAAAAATCGAGAAGTACAGCAATACTTCTCGATACGTAAAATAATCAACTAAAGGATTAGCTAATTATTAATAACATTTCAAAGATATGAAAAACAATAAAAGTTTTGGGCTTATAAGGCTCAATTCACTTAAAATAAACTTAAAAATGAAGGTCACTTTACTTTTGTCTATAGTTTCATTTTTTTTAATTCAGATTCCGACGTATGCTACCCATACGATTTTTGTATTAGAACACAATACGGTTGAGGATATCTATACCCAGAGATCGGTTTCAGGAACTATAAAAGATGAGGAAGGTATTCCTTTACCAGGAGCGAATGTTGTGGTTAAAGGAACAAATAATGGCTCACAAACCAATTTTGATGGTAATTATAATATATCTAATGTATCAGATAATGATATATTGGTTGTAAGCTATATAGGTTATATTACCCAAGAAGTGCCAATTAACGGACAATCTACAGTAAACATTATCCTTGTTGAAGACACACAATCTTTAAATGAGATTGTTGTTGTTGCCTATGGTACAACCAGTAAAAAGGATTTAACAGGAGCAATATCTGTAATAGGAACAGAGGAACTTAATACATTTCCCGCAACAACAGTCGATCAGGCGTTGCAAGGTAAGACCAGTGGTGTTCAGGTTACTGCAAACTCCGGAGCACCCGGTGCGTCGGTTACAGTTAATATTCGTGGTGTGGGTTCTTTTGGAAGCACGACACCTCTTTATGTTGTTGATGGTTTTCCAACAAACAACATTAATTTCATAAACCCGAATACTATCGAATCAATATCGGTTCTAAAAGATGCTTCGGCTACAGCGTTATATGGAGTACGTGCAAGTAATGGGGTTGTAATAATCCAAACAAAGCAAGGAACCAGAGGTCGTATATCTGTTGAGTTAAATTCTTTTATAGGATTCAACACCCAACCGAAAAAAGTTGATGTATTGGACGTTAACCAATTCGCAGGTTTGGCTTTAGAACTTAGTGGTAGCAGTAATGTTGATGTTTCAGGTACAGCTGTACCATATGCAGGATGGAGTAATGCATCGAGTCTTAGAAATATTGACTGGCAAGATGAAGTTTTTAGTCAAGCTTTATCAAAAAGTACGACTTTAACCGTAACAGGAGGAGGAGAAAAGTCTCGAGTAGCTTTTACAGCAGGTATTTTTGATCAGGAAGGAACACTTATTGGTTCAGAATACAAACGTTATGATTTAGCTTTAAATGCTTCTTTTGATATTACAGAAAAATTAAGATTAAAAACGAATACTAAATATGTATCATCTCAAAACTTTCAACCATTAGGAACTGGGCGTGGATCGTTATTAAATCTATATACTACAGTTCCACATTTAGCACCAGCGGGAGAAGCAAATCTTAGAGGCGGAACAAATCCAACAAATCTCCCAGTAGATGCAGAAGGCAATTTTGGTGCATTTCCAGATGTGGTAGGAGAAGCTTTTCGTGATGGAAGAAACTGGGTAGCGAGAGCTTTAGAAAATGATCAAGATAATGTAACCAACACGATATTAACAAATATTGGTGCAGAATGGGATATATATGGAGGGCTTAGTACAAAATTAAATGTAGGAGCAAGAGTTGATAATTTTGCAGGATGGGGCTTCAATCCTAAATATTATAGAAGTAACGGTAATATAGATTTAAGGGAAGATGCTACCTATACATATACGCAAAGTACATCCAACCAGTGGTTAGCAGAATACATTTTACAATATAACAAGACGTTTGCTGAAAAACATACCGTAGATGTGTTAGGTGGTATTTCTGTACAGAGAACATTTAATAAATTTAGCCAAGTGGTAGGTCGTGGTTTCTTAGATAATAGAATTCGAGATATAGCGCAGGCCGAAGCTATTCAAAGTGCAGCAGGTAATTCTTCCAGACAAACATTAGCAAGTACTTTTGCAAGACTAAATTATAGTTTTGACAGTAAATACTATGTTACAGGAACTATAAGAAGAGATGGTGTAGGAGACACCTTTGGAGCAGATAATTTATGGGGTGTATTCCCTTCGTTTGCATTAGGTTGGAACATAGATGAAGAAGCATTTATGGAAGACAGTGCTTTTAACGTGTTAAAATTTAGAGCAAGTTGGGGAGAAACCGGTAACTTTAATGGTATACAACCTTTCCGTTTTGGTACTACATTTAATAATGGAACCCCATTAAACGATTCCAGTTATAGTTTTGGAGGAAATGGTTCTCTAGGTTTGGCACCAGTTGGAGCTTCAAATCCAGGTTTAAAATGGGAAGCACAGCAACAAACCAATATTGGTTTAGAAGGTGAGCTTTTTGGCGGGAAACTCTATTTTACAGCCGATTATTTTAACAGAACGTCCAAAGACTTTTTATTATTTATTAGTAGTCCAGCGCAATCTGGCTTTCCAATAGTACCTGTAAATGGTGGAACTATTGAAAATAAAGGATTTGAACTGTTGGTAGGATACAAAAAAATTGATGGAGACTTTACGTTCGACATCAATGCCAATATTACTACTATAAATAATGAAATTACCGAACTTGATACACCTTCTAACGAAGTTACATTTAGTAACACATTTCTGGATACCTTTTTTGAACAAGGTTTCTGGTATGATATAACAAGATCGAAATTAGGAGGTGAAGCAGGGGCTTTCTATGGTTTTGTTGCCGACGGAATTTTCCAAAATCAAGCCGAAATAGATGCGCTTAACAGTACTGCTCCCGATGGGAATTTTCAGGCAGATGAAACATCTCCTGGCGATCGTAGATTTGCAGATTTAAATGGAGATGGTGAAATTACAGGAGAAGATAGAACGACAATTGGAAGCCCGATACCGGATTTCTACGGAAGCTTAAACTTGAATTTCTCATATAAAAACTTCGACTTAGGTTTGAATTTTTATGGTTCTTATGGAAGTGAAATATTTAACCTAGTAAGACGAGAATTAGAAAGTGCTTCAGGTTATGGTAACAAAGAATCTTTTTCTAATGTAGGTACAGAATATTTTAATAATAGATGGAATGGAGAAGGTTCAACAAATGTGTATGCCAGAGCTTTAATAGATGATAGTAATGTACAGAATAATAGAGCTTCTAGTTATTTTGTTGAAGATGGTTCCTATTTAAGATTACGAAACTTAAATATTGGATACAGATTGCCTTCAAAAATTATAGAGAAATTAGGATTAAATTCTTTTAGAATATATACGAGTATTCAAAATGTATTTACAATTACAGATTATTCAGGATCCGATCCTGAAATTGGTCAAAACTCAGACATAAACGGAAACAGCAACGTAACAACAAGGGGTATTGATGCAGGCGCATACCCACTCTCAAGTTCATTTACGTTAGGATTTAATTTAAAATTTTAAATAGATTGTTATGAATTTAAAAATTAAAAATATTAAGCTATTTGGATTTGGTGTTTTTGGTATCTTTTTAATAGCACTAATATATGGATGCTCAGATAGCTTTTTACAAGACACGAATACAAAAGATTTAACAGAAACCGTGGTTTTTGGGGCAGATGAAACAGCTTTGGCAGCCGTAACAGGTGTTTATGATGGATTTCAAAACGATTCACAGGGAGATCCAGGTTTACCAAACGAATATAATGTAAAAGGTATTTTTAGAATGGCCAATAATATTTCGTTGGATTGGCAGGATAATACACCGAGAGATCAATCTGATTATTTTGATTTTGATCTTGATCCGGATTCAGATGTTCCGGTAAAAATATGGCCAAATAATTACAGAGCCATTGGAAGAGCCAACAATGCCCTTGAGAACTTACAACCTGCCATTGATGCTGGAAGTGTTTCGGCTGAATTAGGCGATCGATTGATAGGGGAAGTTTTAGTGCTTAGAGCTATTGCGTATCAATATTTAGCAGCGACTTATGGAGACGTGCCTTTAATGCTTTCTCAAGGTGATGATCCATTTAAAGGGAAAGATCCGGAAAGTACCGTATACCAACAAATAGTAACAGATATGACTGATGCTGTTAACAGGTTACCATGGTCTCATGATGTTGATAAAGGTCGTGTTACAAAAGGAACAGCATACGCTGTATTAGGAAATGCACATATGTGGTTAGGACAATACGATGAGGCAGTTGCAGCCTTTGAAGCAATAGAAACCGGAGGTGTTACATCATTGGAACCTAACTATCTTGATATTCACGATGTAGATAATAGGAATGGAGTAGAATCTCTTTTTGAGTTACAATGGGCAGCCAATGGTGATTTAGCTTGGAGTAGAAATGATGAAGTGAATATATTACAATTATTTGCAATGCCTACCGATATTACTGGTGGTGGAGGTTTTGCCGGAATTCCAACGAAAGAGTTATACGACTCTTTTGAGGCGGGAGATTTAAGAAGACAAGCTACGGTTATTGGTCCTGGAGAGGAACATCCAGATCCGGATATTAACATTAGTATGTATGATGGCATAAGCATTAATACATGCGGAACAGTTGCTGAACCTTGGACAGGAGGTGACCCAGTGGGAAGAACCGGATATTGGGGTGTAAAATCCTGGAGAGACCATAACATTAACGGATGGGGTAGATCGGTACTTTTTGGACCACAAGGCCACATTTGGATTCGTTATGGAGAAGTGTTGTTAAGTTTGGCAGAATCAGCATTAAAAGCTGGACAAACTGCAAAAGCACAGGCCGCTTTCGATAGAGTAAGAAATCGTGCATGGGGCGGAGCAGCACCTGCCAAAGTAGTATCCATGGATAATATATTACAAGAATATAGACATGAGTTAGGCGGTGAGTTTTCTTTATGGCCTGTAATTAGAAGATCGGGTGAGGCCACTAAATATATGCAAGATACATATGGCGTTACTATTCCGACAGGTCATGAGTTAGTACCAATATCTAATGCAGATTTAAGTATTAACCCTAATTTGGAGCAAAACGACGGATATTAATTATTTGAAAGTGGTTTAATAATGATTTTAATTTTAGGCTTTGAATTATTATAATTCAAAGCCTTTTCCCTAAATTTAAGAGATGAAAATTAGTTATATCGGTCTTGTTTTATTACTCTTATTAATGGCTTGTGAAGAACAACAAGCAAACAAGCAGTTTAGGCTTCTACCATCAAGTGAAACCGGTATTACATTTTCAAACGATATTGTAGAAACCGATAGTTTAAATTATTTTAATTACCCTTACATGTATATGGGAGGTGGCGTATCTGCGGGAGACATCAATAACGATGGTCTTGTAGATTTGTTTTTTACAGCCAACATGAAACCCAATGTACTTTATTTAAACAAAGGCAATTTTAAGTTTGAAAATATTACCAATACAGCAAAAGTAGCTGGCGATGATAGATGGGTAACCGGAACCACTATGGTAGATATAAATAATGATGGTTATTTAGATATTTATGTAAGCGTTTCGGGAAAAGGAACGAACAGAAATAATCTCCTGTATGTAAATAATGGCGATACTACATTCACAGAAAAATCTGAAGCCTATGGTATTAACAATAATGGACATACCACACAAAGTACATTTTTTGATTACGATAATGATGGCGATCTAGATTTATATCTGGCAAACTACCCGCCAACACCTTTTAAAAGTCCTGTAGAGCTTTATAAGCACAAAGCAAATCATCCTAAAATAGAAGAATCTGATATTTTATATCGAAACAATGGCGATGGTTCCTTTACAGATGTTACCGTTGAAGCCGGCATCTTAAATTTTGGTTTGTCTTTAAGTGCTACAATTGCCGATTTTAATAATGATGGATGGAAAGATATTTATGTTTCCAACGATTTTGATTCTGCAGATTATCTGTACATCAACAATAAGAATAGCACGTTTACGGAAATAGCAGGGAAATCGCTTAACCATACCGCGCAATATGGTATGGGGGCAGATGTTGCCGATTATAACAACGATAACCTTATGGACATAGCCCAAGTGGATATGACCCCCGAAGACAACAGAAGATCTAAAGCCAATATGGCAAGCATGAATCCAATAGGATTTACTAAAATGATAAACGCAGGTTTAAACTACCAGTATATGCAAAATTGTCTTCAGCTTAACAGAGGAAATGATGACACAGGCAGTCCCGTTTTTAGTGAAGTATCCAGATTGGCTGGTATAGCTACAACCGACTGGAGTTGGTCAATCCTTTTTGCAGATCTGGATAATGATGGTTGGAAAGATGTAACCGTATCTAATGGTACAAGAAGAGATATAAATAATAGAGATTACTTTAATAAGTTAAAATCCAGAAATCATTTTGGAGGTGTAAAACTATCGGCAGAAGAAATAAAAAAAATTCCATCAGAGAAAGTATCAAACTATGTTTATAAAAATACTAAAGACTATACATTTAAAAATATGGTGTCCGAATGGGGTTGGGAAGAAAAAACCTTTTCTAACGGTGCCGTTTATGCCGATTTGGATAATGATGGCGATTTGGATTTTGTTATAAACAACATAGACCAAAAAGCATCAGTTTACAAAAACAATAACCTAGATAACAATAACTATTTACAAGTCACTCTAAAAGGCCCAAAAACCAATAAAAATGGTTTAGGGGCTAAGGTTTACATTTCTTCCGATTCATTGAATCAGTTTAATGAGTTAACGCTATCCAGAGGTTTTCAATCGTCGGTAAGTCCACAATTGCATTTTGGCATAGGGAAGGCACAAAACATTTCTAAAGTACGTGTAGTGTGGACAAATGGCACAGTTTCAGAAATAAAAGATGTAACAGCAAACCAAAACCTAGTAGTAGACTTTACCACAGCAGTTAAACCGACCAAGTCAGGTTTAATACATGATCCCGTTTTTAAAACAGCCGTTTTAGACTCGCTTAAAGTAGACTTTAAGCATACAGAGAATGTGTATGACGATTATTTTTCCGAACCACTTCTTCCTCACAAAACATCTATGCTAGGATCTGGTATAACAGTTGCAGATGTAAATGGGGATGGCTTAGACGATTTTTATATAGGAGGTGCATCAAAACAACCTGGAGCTCTCTTTATACAAAATGCAAAAGGAACGTTTGTTAGGACAAACCAACAAATATGGGAGGTCGATAAAGAAAGAGAAGATATGGGGGCTCTGTTTTTCGATGCTGATGCCGATGGTGATCAAGATTTATACGTAGTAAGCGGAGGTAATGAAAAAAGCGATGAGGTATCGCACTTTCAAGACCGTTTGTATTTAAATAATGGCAAAGGGAAATTTACTAAAGGAGAAACGAGTCTGCCAATAATGGAGACTAGCGGCTCTAGAGTAAAAGCTGGAGATTACGACGGAGATGGGGATTTAGATTTATTTATTGGAGGCCGATTGGTTGTTGGTCAATACCCATGGCCTACGAAAAGCTATATTTTAAATAACGATAATGGTGTTTTTAAAGATGTAACTGCGCAGTTGGCACCCGATTTTAACACATTGGGAATGGTAACCGATGCTATTTGGACAGATTTTGATGCAAATGGAACACTGGATTTAATTATAGTAGGCGAGTGGACACCCGTTTTGTTTTACAGCAATACAGGAGATACGTTTAAAAATGTTACAAAAAGTACAGGTTTGGATAATACGAACGGTTGGTGGTTCAGCATTACCCAAGATGATTTTGATAATGATGGCGATATGGATTATGTATTAGGTAATCTGGGACTTAACTATAAGTATAACGCAACAGCAGAAGAGCCTTTTGAAGTATATGCTGACGATTTTGACGGTAATAACAGAAAGGATATTGTTTTAAGTTATTATAATTTTGGTAAGCTGTTTCCTGTGCGAGGTAAGTCGTGCTCATCACAACAAATGCCATCACTAAGTAAAAAGTTTGAGCAGTATAATGAGTTTGCAGTAGCAGAAGTCGCTGAGGTATACGGAAAAGAAGAATTGGAAAACGCAGAAATTCATTATAAAGCACAAACGTTTGCCAGTAGTTATATAGAGAATTTAGGTGGAGGTAAGTTTAAGCTAATGCAACTTCCTAACGAAGCCCAACTCTCATCGGTAAATAAAATAATCTCAGACGATATTGACAACGACGGGTTTAAGGATATTTTAATTGCCGGAAACTTATATGCATCAGAAATAGAAACTCCAAGAAACGATTCTAGTATAGGCACCTATTTAAAAGGCGATGGCAAAGGGAATTTCTTTCCTGTTCCTAGTATAACATGCGGTTTATCAATAAGGGGTGATGTAAAGGACTTAGCCACATTACGAGTTAATGGCGATAAATACATTATAGCTGTTAAGAACAACGATTACCCACAATTTATTATGATAAACTAAGATGTTATATGAAAAAACGATCCCCAAATTTTAAAATCCGAAAATATTTCGGTCTTATTATAGTTTTACTTGTTTTATGTTTTTTAGTGTACAAAAACGCATCCGATTTTTCCCTATTTAGTACCTATGTTCCTGTTGAGCCTATAGCTGTACACAATAACGGAAAGGGTTTTGCTGGGTCTGCAACCTGTGTAGAATGCCATTTAGAAATATATAACACGCATATTGAAACCGCACATTACAAATCAACAGCCAAAGCAAATTTAAAAACAGTAAAGGGAAGTTTTACACCTCCCAAAAACAGTTTTAGTTTAAATGATTCCATAGAATTTAAGATGGAAAATAGAAACGGTTTGTTGTATCAAGAGGCTTTTTTAAAATCCGATAATCAACGTATTAGTAGCTCGCGTTTCGATATTACCATTGGTTCCGGAACTAAAGGACAATCTTATTTAAAATGGAAAGATAGCTCCCTGTACCAATTACAAGTTACATATTTTACATCCAATGATAGTTGGGTTAATAGTCCGGGATATCCGTCTGATCGGCTAGCTTCCGATAGACCTATTTTTGAAAGATGCTTAGAATGTCATATGACCTATGCTAAAAGCACAAAACAGTTTAATAAACGTAACAGTTACAGAAAATCTCAAATAGTTTACGGTATAGATTGCGAACGTTGTCATGGCCCGGCACTAGACCATGTAAATTTTCATAGAGAAAACCCATTAGATACTGTTGCCATGCACGTGGTAAAACATAGTGACTTAACTAGACAACAAAATTTAGATGCCTGTGCTTTATGCCATTCTGGATTAAGAATGCGAAGGAGTAAGGATCCTTTCATTTTTGTAACAGGAGATACTTTAAATAAATTTTCCACTCCAGATTATACAGAGAAAGATTTGGAAGAATTAGATGTTCATGGAAATCAATACGGATTACTTTCTGCTAGTAAATGTTTTAAGAAAAGTGATGCTATGAATTGTACCACATGCCATAACCCACATGAAAACCAAAGAGGCAACCGTGTGTCATTCAACAAAAAATGCCAAAGCTGCCACGGTAAGGGTGATGGGTTTCATGGTGTTTGTACAGCATCAGAAGCAAGTAAAGAAGCTTCTAATAATAATTGTATTCAGTGCCATATGCCTATAGTACTTTCAAAAACAATGAAAATAGAAACCTCTGCAGATACATTAAATCCTGTACCAGTACGTACCCATTTTATCGGAATTTATTAGTGAAACTCTATTTTGAAAAGTTGCGAAGCAAAGCATTCAAAAAATAAGTAGAACTAATCCCGCTTCCTGTGCTGAACTTGTTTCAGTATCTGGCGGGGTCTTAGGTCTAATATCGGAATTTAAAAAGAATATTTTCAATTGTATGCCTCGTGCGCTTGCCTCAAGGATCATTTACTAAGAGTCATCAATAAAATAATATCTTTAGTAATTTACTATTGCTTTAGGTAACATTAAGATTTATAGTGATTTAAAACTACTTTTAAATTTAGATGTTTGTTTTGGCAGCTATTCGAATAGCTGCCACATATTTTTTTACTACTATTTGTCGCTTTAACGCTACCCGTTTTTCTTTCCATTGGGTCTTAGTATTAAACGAGTTTTCGTAGAGAAGATTTCGGAATTTACGTTGATATAGTATTAATTTAATGAGAATCTTATTTAAGCGTTCAAGATGTCACTTTGAGTGATCTCGGAGAAAACCGGGATCACTCAAACTGACATAAATTTTCTTATCCAAGATTCACGTTGATTTAGGGTGTATTAACGTTTGCCCCAATTAAATATTAAAGCCTAATAGGTATTAGAAATAATAAAAGATGTTAAAATTGTTTAAGCCATTTATTTTGTTTGTCCTCACAAATCACCAGAATTCTTATGTTCAAAGAAAAACTTTAAGAATAAGTTTCATTCCAATAAAAAATACAACGAAGCAAGTTTGTAAAAAAACGTTTTTGTTTGTCTTTATAATGTTAATGAGTTATTCGGTTGATGCACAAAAAACACAAATAATGGAAAAAAAGATAGATAGTATACTCACTTTATTAACCCTGGAGGAAAAAGTAGCGATGTGTCATGCACAATCCAAATTTAGCACACCCGGAGTTCCGCGTCTTGGAATTCCCGAAATATGGATGTCTGATGGTCCCCATGGTGTACGTGCAGAATTAAAATGGGATAGCTGGGATTATGCAGAGTGGGGAAATGATTCCATAACGGCCTTTCCGGCTCTAACCTGTTTGGCTTCTACATTCAATCCGGCCCTATCCAAAGCCTATGGCGTTAGTGTTGGAGAAGAAGCACGCTATAGAAAAAAGGACGTGTTATTAGGGCCAGGCGTTAATATTTACAGAACGCCATTAAACGGAAGAAACTTCGAATATATGGGAGAAGATCCATATTTAGCCTCTAAGTTGGTGGTGCCCTATATAAAAGGCGTTCAGGAAAATGGCGTGGCAGCCTGTGTGAAACATTTTGCCGTTAACAACCAAGAGTTATGGAGAGATCATATTAATGTTGAGGTAAGCGATAGAGCACTTTATGAGATTTATTTACCAGCTTTTAAAGCATCGGTTATAGAAGGCGGTGTTTGGGCTATAATGGGATCCTATAACAAATTTAGAGGGCAATATTGTAGCCATAATGAATTACTGCTTAACAAAATTTTAAAAACAGATTGGGATTTTGATGGGGTTGTAATAAGCGATTGGGGAGCTACACATAACACCTATGAGTCTGCCATGTTCGGTTTGGATATGGAAATGGGAACAGGAACAGATGGATTAGGAACAACGGCACTTAATCATTACGATCGTTATTACCTCGCATTGCCGTTTTTAGAATCAATAAAAAAGGGAGAGATTGATGAAGCCGTTGTTGATGATAAGGTTAGACGCATTCTTAGATTGATGCATAGAACTAACATGAACCTAAACCGGCCTTGGGGAAAAATGAATAATGTAGAGCACCATGATGTAGCACGTAAAGTTGCAACAGAAGGGATTGTGCTATTAAAAAACAAAGAAAGTTTCTTTCCCATAAAAGATAAAAAAGAATTAACTATAGCTGTAATTGGAGAAAATGCAACACGTTCAATGACATTAGGTGGCGGTTCTTCTGAATTGAAACCGCAATTTGAAATATCGCCATTAGAAGGCTTAAAAAAACGATATAAAAATGCTAAGATTTTACACACTATGGGGTTTGCCTCAGGACCATCGGCTTACGATGAAGTACTACCATCGCCTTATAATGCCGATTCTCTTAAAGTTGAAGCCCTTAAATTAGCTAAAAAAGCAGATGTCGTATTGTTTTTTGGAGGATTGAATAAAAGCCATCATCAGGATTGCGAAGGTGACGACAGAAAACAATTCAAACTACCCTTTGGGCAAGACGAATTACTAGACGATATTATAGCTCTTAATAAAAATACAGGCGTGATATTGTTAACTGGTAATGCTGTAGAAATGCCTTGGTTAGGAAAAATTAATGGACTTATACAAGGTTGGTACCTTGGTAGTATAGCAGGAAATGCTCTGGCAGATGTTATTAGTGGTGATGTAAACCCATCTGGAAAATTACCTTTTTCATTTCCAGTAAAACTAAAAGATAATGCCGCACATTATTTTGGTGAATTGTCGTATCCCGGAGACAGTATTAATCAATACTATAAGGAAGATATTTTAGTAGGATACCGTTGGCACGATACTAAAAAAATCAAACCGTTATTTGCTTTTGGCGAAGGACTGTCTTATACCTCATTCGAACTTAAAAACTTCAAATTGAAACAAAAAACATATACAAAGGACGAAAACATTATTGTTTCTGGTGAGGTATTGAACACAGGAGGTTTGGATGGAGCAGAAGTCGTTCAAGTTTATATAGGAAAGCCTAAATCGAAAGTAAAAAGAGCCGTCAAAGAATTAAAAGGATTTAAAAAAGTGATTGTTGAAAAGGGAGAAACTAAATCTGTAGAAATAACAATTAATGTAAATGATTTGGCTTTTTATGACGAGAGCATTTCAGACTGGAACTTAGAGAAAGGAAGTTATATAGCTTACATCGGTAATGCATCCAATAACGTAACAGAGAAGATAAAATTTGAAATCAAATAAAATAGCAGCCTTTCAAAATCTTAAAAATTAATGCCTTTTTAATGAAACAGTATTTAGCAATTATAGCACTCGTTTTAATGAGTTGCTCTCAAAATAAAACCACAACCGTTAAAAACAACGGTGAAGAAAAGTTTATAGACAGTGTATTGGCAACGATGTCTATAGATGATAAAATAGGGCAAACCAATTTAAGAGGAACGTCGAGTAGAGCTAAAACTTTGTCGGAAGAATTAAAGGAAGATGTAAGACAAGGTAAAGTGGGAGCATTGCTAAATGTTATGAAGGTTGAGTTTGTAGACGAGCTTCAAAAAATAGCAGTAGAGGAAAGTCCTAATAAAATCCCTTTAATTTTTGGAAGGGATGTTGTTCATGGGTTTAAAACCATATTTCCCATTCCTATAGGCTTGGCAGCTTCATGGGATACGGAAATAGCAAAATCGTCATCCAGGGTTGCAGCTATAGAAGCCAGTTCTGTTGGAATTCGTTGGACCTTCGCACCCATGTTAGATATTGCTAGAGATAGCCGTTGGGGAAGAATAGCAGAATCTCCCGGAGAAGATCCATATTTAGCATCTGTATTAGGAAAAGCTTATGTTGAGGGTTTTCAAGGAGATTCCTTAAATAATCCAACAAGCATAGCCGCATGTGCTAAGCATTATATAGGTTATGGTGCAGCTATGGGAGGTAGAGACTATAATACCACAGTAATCCCCGAAGCATTGTTACGCAATGTGTATTTACCTCCCTTTCAATCTGCTTTAAACGCTGGAGCGGCAACTGTAATGACATCTTTTAATGAAATAAATGGTATTCCGGCAACCGGAAATGAATTTTTATTAAAACAAGTTTTAAGAGATGAGTTAAAGTTTGACGGGTTTGTAGTAAGCGACTGGGACTCTGTTGTAGAAATGATTGCTCATGGCTATGCAAGAGATGAAAAACATGCTGCGGAACTGGCAGCCAAGGCAGGCATGGATATGGAAATGACCAGTAACGCTTATGAGCTTCATCTAAAAAAGCTGATTGAACAAGGCAAGGTTACAGAAGGGCAGCTCAATGTATTTGTAAAGAATATTTTAAGAATAAAATATAGATTAGGGTTGTTTAATACCCCTTATAGGGATAAAAATAATGAGGCAGCTTTTTATGCAAAAGCACATTTGGAAGAAGCCAAGGAAGCTGCGATTAAAAGCTCGGTACTGCTAAAAAATGAGCAGGTATTGCCTATGTCGAGCCAAACAAAAGTAGCTTTAATAGGTCCTTTGGCCAATGCCCCGTTAGATCAAATGGGAACTTGGACATTCGATGGTGAAAAGGCACACACTATAACGCCTTTAAAAGCATTTGAAACTGCTAACGTAAACTTTACTCATATAAAAGCATTAACGCATAGTAGAGACCGATCGAAAGCACAGTTTAAAAGTGCTGTTAATGCAGTAAAGAATTCTGATGTGATCGTGTTTGTAGCGGGCGAGGAGGCTATTCTGTCTGGAGAGGCACATAGTAGGGCAAATATAGATCTGCCTGGGGTACAAGAAGACTTGATAAAAGCATTGAGTGAAACAGGAAAACCTATAGTTTTAGTTATTATGGCTGGGCGTCCCATTACCATTACAAACATTATTGATGATGTAGATGCCGTTTTAATGGCTTGGCATCCCGGTACTATGGGCGGTGTGGCATTGCAGGAGATTCTTTTTGGATTAAGGGAACCAGAAGGCAGATTACCAGTATCCTGGCCGAAAACTGCCGGACAGTTACCTTATTTTTATAACCATAAAAATACGGGCAGACCTGCTAATAAAAAAGATTATGTTGCTATGTATGATATTCCTGTAGGTGCTTGGCAAAGTTCCTTAGGTAATGATTCCCACTATTTAGATGTGGGGTATACACCACATTTTCCGTTTGGTTTTGGTTTAGGGTATACAGCGTTTAAATATACCGATTTAGAAATATCAAAAGACACCATTGGTTTTAACGAAACCTTACAAGTAAAAGTTTCTATTACAAATGTCGGGGAAAGACCCGGTAAAGAAGTCGTACAGTTTTATGTACAGGATGTAGTTGGTAGTATAACCCGACCAGTTAGAGAGTTAAAAGGGTTTCAGCACATCAGTTTAAATAAAGGAGAAACAAAAGAGGTGGTATTTAAATTATCGACAGGGGCGTTAGGTTTTTCGAATCATAAAATAATGCATACTGTTGAAGAAGGTGATTTTAATTTATGGGTGGGGGCCCAGGCCACCTCTGGTTTAAAAGGTGCTTTCTATCTTAAAGAATATTAGGGTGATATAAATTTTTATGTTTGCAGGGTACTCCAAATGCTATTCTATACAAAGGTTTGAATATGGGACATTTGGCATTTCGAAATATCTGCCTTCAAACCGTTATAAATAGCTAAATCGGCTCATATTTAAATTCAGCACTATTCTTCAAATAACCTAATATTTATTGTTTTGTTGCGTTTCTTTCAAAAAACTATTTATTTAAAATCCGAAGAAACGAATGATAATATTTCTCCTTTTGTTGTTTCTCGTGAAATCATTTTTTTTCCGTATCTCAAATTTAAGTTATTTCCTTCGATAGATTTAACTTCCACTGTTACCAATTCCCCATTTTTCCATTCGATTGAAAGCTCAAAAGCGCCTCTACCTTTTATTCCTGAAATTTTTCCAGAGGAGAGCGTTGAAGGAAGCGCAGGAAGAATATCTTGAAAATAGTCGCCTTTTTCATCACGTAAATGCGATTGTAATAGCATTTCGGTAATACCAGAAGTGGCTCCAAAATTTCCATCTATTTGAAAGGGTGGATGTGCATCAAATAAATTCACGTATAGACCTCCCCCTTCTATTTTTTTACCATCTGGATTTTGAGTTATGGCTGGAACCATTAGATTTTTAAGTATTAAAAATGAATGATCCCCATCTAAAAGTCTTGCCCAAAAATTAATTTTCCATGCTCGAGACCATCCGGTTCCACCATCGCCACGATGTTTAAGTGTTATTTTACATGCCTCTGCTAAATTTGGAGTTGTTAAAGGATGAATTTCATTTCCTGGATGCAGCCCCCATAAATGCGAAACATGACGGTGCTCGTTATTCGGATTATCTTTATCAACTAACCACTCTTGCAATTGACCATGTTGACCAATTAAGTTGGGGGCAATTTTAGCTCGTTTTTCTTTAATCATTTCGACAAATTCTGCATCAACCCCAAGTATTTCTGCAGCCTCAATGGTATTACTGAAAAGGTTTCTTATAATCTGATGGTCCATGGTTGGCCCCATCACCAGACCTCCATTTTCGGGACTGTTACTTGGACCGCTAATTAACCATTTTGGATTGTTGGGATCGGGTGTTAAATATCCAACAAAAAATCTTGAGGCTTCTTTTAATATTGGATAAGCTTTGTTTTTTAAGTATTCCTTGTTATTGGTAAATTGATAATGCCACCACAAATGTTTGCATAACCATGCACCTCCAGTAACCCAAATACCATGATTCGAATTATTAATAGGAGCAGCACCTCTCCACAAATCGGTGTTATGATGAGCTACCCAACCATCAAGGTTATAGTGTTCTTTTGCTACATTTTGTCCGCTCACCGCTAAGTCTTCCACCATTTGAATCATTGGACTTGTTAATTCTGACAGATTCGTAATTTCAGCTAGCCAGTAATTCATTTCAGCATTAATATTTAGGGTGTATTTGCTATCCCAAGACGGATTAAGTTGGTCATTCCAAATGCCTTGCAAATTGGCTGGTTGCGTGCCTGCTCTTGACGAAGAAATCAACAAGTATCTTCCATATTGAAACAAAAGAGAAACTAAACTAGGGTCTTCATCTTGTTCAAAAGAAATTAGTCGTTCGTTCGTAGGACGGTTTGAAATCTCTGAAGTTCCTAATTCCAGTTCTACACGATTAAAGAGCTTTTGGAAGTCTTTTATATGATTGTTTTTTAATTCTTTATATGATTTACCGTTTAAACCTTTGAGGTAATTTTCACATAGTTGGGCCGGATTACCACTAATATCTTTGAAATTGACAAAACTTGTTGCAGCGACAAGTTGTATAGTTGCTGTGTTAGCATTGACTACCTTTATAGTATCATTTTCGATTACTAATTTACCCCCGTCATTTACTATTTTTAAACGGGCTTCAAAAGTGATTTTGCTTTCGGGGTAAGGTGCTTTAATTACATCTAACGCTCTAGGATAATTATTAGCTTTACCCTTTAAAATAATTTCGTTCCCATTTACTATTACATCGTATTTAGAGTGTGGGGAATTTAAACCGATTGTAAAATTTAGTTTACCCTTTTTTGATGCTTCAATACGAATCAAAATTGCCTGATTTGGTTTAGAAACTAAAGCTTCACGTTTAAATTTGATGTTATCAATTTCATAGCTAACTGTGGTGATAGC
This sequence comes from Flavivirga eckloniae, assembly GCF_002886045.1. Taxonomy (NCBI): domain Bacteria; kingdom Pseudomonadati; phylum Bacteroidota; class Flavobacteriia; order Flavobacteriales; family Flavobacteriaceae; genus Flavivirga; species Flavivirga eckloniae. The sequence continues at coordinate 5,267,774 of NZ_CP025791.1, forward strand.
GTTTTCTAAATTCAGTATTCGCTTAAAATTAATTGCTTTTTCATGCTTTGGAAAATTTAATAAAATATTTCCAAAAGGTTGATAACTAAACTGACCAAAAGGTTGTGACATGAAGCGTTCATTTCCCAATTTATGAGCTTGTTTTTGCTTACCTTCTGAAAGTAGTTGACGCAACTCGTCTAATACTTTATATGCCTCTTTATTTGCATAATCGTGTGGTTGTCCAGTCCATAATGTTTCTTCGTTAAATTGAATGGTTTCATTTACTGTTCCACCGTAGACCATAGCGCCCAAACGTCCATTTCCGATTGGCATAGCTTCGGTCCAACTACCTGCAGGTTTATCGTACCAAAGCATTGTAGATGGGTTTAATTCCTTTTCAATTTTTGAAAGATTGTCACAAGAAAATAGTTTTAATACAAATAATATAAGAACAAATCGAATTAGTTTTTTCATTATTTTTTCTATTTTAAAAATTTGGTGGACTTTGTAAACTAACGTGAGTTCGATTTAAAAGCAATCTAATTTTAACGATAAATACACTAAAAATGTTACTTGTCACCTTGAGTACTTCGGCTATGCTCAGCATAAACTAAAGTCGAAAGGTCACATTAAAACCTATAATTTTAAATAGGTTTCGACTTTAGCCTGTCTTGAGCGGAGTCGAAAGGCTCAACCCGACACTTAAATTAAATCACTGACATTCAGTATAATAATATTATGATTACGTCGAACTCACGTTAAACTATAACAAAGAGTTTGGTTTTACACTTATTAGCTATGTATTATACATCGTCTTGTGTACTGGATTTTCTGCTGATTATGTCTAAAGTTTCATTCACAAAATCGGTCTTTCCAAGAACATAAGAACCTCTGTCATTTTTAAATTTAGTGGCTAATTCTATTTTTAGATTTTCGTATTGTTTTGCTTTTTCGAGGTTAGAATTCAAGAAGTCTCTAAAGTCAATTTGTTTCCACATTACGTTATTTTTAGGACACATATGAATATGAAAAATCTGTTCTTTTGTTCCATCAACATTATATCCTTTTCCGAAAGATGAGTATGCTTCAATATTTTCTCTTGTAGGAACTACAAAATGTGAGTAACCCAATTCGGTAAATTTTACGATAAGGTTCTCGTTAAATAACATTTGTTTCGGAATTTCAATCATCAAATCGATATATGGTTTTGATTTAATGCTAGGAATTGATGAACTACCAAAGTGTTCTATACGTAAAATGGTCTCGCTTCCTACTTTATCAATTATTCGTTCTTTTTCGTTTTCGTAAATGTTTTTCCACTCTGGATTATGGTCAACCAATTCAATCGGAAAAAGTGTATTCCAGTCATCTTTGGTCAAATCATTTAAGGTTTTCTTCATTGTTGTAGCACGTTTTTTATTCACAATTGTTTAATTCTAAATAATATTTAATCGGATTACTATTTGTATAATCTTTTCCTTTTATTGATTTACAAAATTTCTCTTTATCCATTTCTATTATCAATTCCAAATATTCGATAAATTCCTCTGCAAATTCTCCGTCGGCGAAACTTATGAGCTTTAAACTCGGTAAGTAGAAATCATTATTTTTTTCAGAAGTCACTTTTTCAAAAATCAGTCGAGTGGTGTCATAGAAAAAATCTGTTTCTGCTAGTTTATGGTCAGGTCCAGTTGTTCCATAATATATTCCGAATTCAGTATAATTATCAGGAATTAATTTTATTAAAATAGCTTCGGGGATTTTCTTTTTCTTTAAGTATAATTCAGATGCGGTATTTAGGTTTTTTTCATATTCAGTTTCATTCAGAGTTTTTAATTCAGCTAAATGTCCCCAAGTAAGAAATGAAAAGATGATTAAAATTGGTGATGTCAAAATTTTACTCATAAATTTTCTTAATATGCTACAAATTATTAGAAAGAGTTTTATCTCAATTTCTTTATGGATAATATTTTTTGTATTCTCCTAACACGTATATCTTGAATATTGGGATCCTTAGATTTTTGCATTCCCTCACATTCATATATTCCCACAACTCTTACCTTTTCGTTTAAAAATTTTTTATCCGAGGCGGAAGTTGCATATAACGGAAGTTCCCCCTTATTATTGAGTCTTATTTCGAAATTAAAAAATTGAGTTCCACCACCTTTCCCAGCAAACCAAGGTCTGAAGTGTTTAAATTTGCCTTCAACTATAATTGTATCACCTTGGGTTAAGTTATCAAGATCTTTAGCCGATTTGACTACAGGATATGAAATAATAAAGTCGTCCGACCTTTTTTGGGAAATACTATGGTTAAAAGTAATTAGTGCGACATAGCACAAAAAATACTTTATAGTTTTAATAGTTATTTTCTTTTTCATTCTGAATCCGTTAAAAAACGAGCAACTAACTTTGGTTTAGCTAAAATTAACAATTTTCACAAGATATTGTGTTATGACTAGTTTATAAACTTCTCAATATCTCCTACCGAGCCGTTTGGGTATCCGTCTGTTTTATATTTTGTTTTTATTCAAAGAAAAGTTCGTCTTCATACATTTTTTCCGCAAATTCCATATCCAACAATTCTATTGTTTCAATTTTAAAGTCTGGTAGAGATTCTCCTTTAGAAGCACTGTTAAAACATTGCATCTGAAGATTCTTAGGAACATAGATTATCAACCCGTCAAAGGGAGTTCTGTTTATCCAATCTGTGTCCATATTAAATCCTAAACTTTTGTCAATTTCAAATGCTTTTGAAATATTAGAGCCAATACCGATACCGTTTTCTAAAGTCCCTGAATAGCCTTTTTTACAAATCATAGAACTAATTTTACCAGTAAATAAATCAATATTAAGTTCAACTTCCCTATTCGTTGTTGAGATATTTAAGAAAAAATACTTTTTGTCAATTTCATAGTTTAAACAGCTTTCGGCTTTCTCAAAAAAAGAGTTAGTCCAATCGATTTCGAAATCCGAAATTTTTTGAGTAAAGTTAAAGCCTCCGAGTCCAAGTTTAGGATCAATTACAGCACTTAAGTCTATCTGTAATGAATTTATACTTTCAATTCTTTTGCGTCCTTTCATTCTTATGTTAGTTAACGGTTTCGGCTATGAGTAATTGCATGGGGTAACACTTGGTTTTGCAAGTATGCACCAAACTGAAAATCTACGAGTATTTTCAAGAGTAGTCGAAAACAGGCGATTATTTATAACCACAGTTATTTTACAACAACATCTTTCAACTCAATAGTTTTCCAATCTTTATTTTCCTTAATAAATAACTCTATCATAGCTATATGACTTGAACCCGCTAAAATCATTATTCTTTCGTCAGAATCAGAAGTGTACTTTTGAATCAATGACCACATGTATATATTTCTTTTATACCATTCTGAGGTCAAATAGGCACCATTAAAATCCTCAACTTCTCCTGCAATGGGTAATAAATTATTATGAAGGTTATTTGACTTAAATCTGAATTCTTTTGTATTTTCTGCAAAAGTGAGTTCTTTTAGTGATACATCAGAGTCAATCATATTGTCAAATTCTATTGTATGGTCGGCAATAATTTTTTGGATTTTTTCCTTGAGTTCCATTTGATTACTTGATTCTATGTCATTCATAACCTTTTGATAAGGGAATTCAGTTTCAAGGTAATCTATGGCATAAATTTTATCCTGATTGTTCTTTTTTGCAATTCGAAATGCCAATTGAAAGATTTCGTTTTTTAAATAAAAATCGGAAAGACTGTCATTAAAGTATTTATCTTCTTTATACAGTTGATATAAGGAATCCAGTTCTTTTTGTTCATTATATGGCCATTCGACAAATATTTTAGTAGGATTGTAATTTTTTATTTCCGAAGAAATCTGTTCTAATTCAAGTTGAGATTTTTCATTCAAAATATCGAAGGATTTTGTTTTTGCAACATCGGCACCTGGATTGTTATAATGAAAAGTACCAACAAGAAGTACTTCTTTCTTATGATTATCTACGCTTTGATTTTTGTTTGTAGATTCTTCTTTACAACTTATTAGAATACTCAGTATTAAAAGTGAAATCAGTTTAATATTTGTCATTCGGTTTTTTAATTATGGCTAGCGGTCTCGTATATGAGACGTAGCGGATTTAATGTATTAACTTTTCGTTTTAGCACTGCCCTTAAATATACGAAAAAGCCATAGACGAGGCACAAACTCCGCTATGGCTTATATACAATGTTAGCCAACGTATTTTTTTAAAATCAATGCGGCACAATGTCCTCCAAATCCAAAGCTATTGCTCAAAGCGTAATTGATGTTCTTTGAAGTCTTTTCATTTAGTGATAAATTCAGCTCTTTTGGTATGTCCTTATCAACTTGGGTAGTGTTTATTGTTGGTGGAATCAAGTTTGTGCTTACCGATAGAGAAGTTGAAATGGCTTCAATAGCCCCAGTTCCACCCAATAAATGTCCTGTCATTGACTTTGATGCGCTGACTTGTATCTTATCAAGATTTGACTTGAAGAGTTTTTCAATCGCCTTTATTTCCGATAAATCTCCTAATCCGGTTGATGTAGCGTGAGCATTGATATAGTCAATTTTTTCTGGTAAAACATTTGCTTCCCTTATTCCGATTTCCATTGCCAAATAAGCACCAAGTCCTTCAGGATGTGTTCCTGTTATGTGATAAGCATCAGAACTTTCCCCACCACCAATAACTTCGGCATAAATTTTTGCACCTCTTTTCATTGCAGAGTCCAAACTTTCCAAAATCAAAGTTCCAGCTCCTTCACCCACCACAAAACCATCTCTATTTTTGTCAAAAGGTCTCGAAGCTGAACTATAGTTTTCATTGTTTGTCGACATAGCCTTCATAGCGTTAAAACCTCCAATAGACGATTCTGTTATAGGTGCTTCTGAACCGCCTGTTATAATGATATCTGCTTTGTTCAAACGTATATAGTTGAATGCTTGTATAAGACTTTGGGTTGAAGAAGCACAAGCCGTAACAGGACAATAATTTACACCACGAAGTCCGTAGTTTATTGAAATTTGCCCAGACAGACCATTGGAAATTATCTTTGGAATAAAAAAAGGATTAAATCGAGGTTGAAAACTATTCTTTGTAAAGTCGATAACTTCCTTTTCAAAAGTTTCAAAACCACCAATACCGCTTGAAAATATAACCCCAATTCTATTTGCATCTAATTTTGAAAAATCAAGTTCGGCATCATTAATAGCTTCTTCTGTTGAAATTAAACCGTACTGACTAAATCGGTCTAGCTTTCTTGATTCCTTTCGGTCAAAATAGTCCAAAGGGTCATAATCCTTTATTTCGCAAGCAAATTGGGTTTTAAATTTAGAAGCATCAAAGCGTGTTATTTTATTTGCTCCAGATACTCCGTTCAAAAGATTGCTCCAGTACTCTTTTGTATTTTTTCCTATTGGGGTAATAGCTCCCAAACCTGTTATTACTACTCGTTTCATTTTGTGAAATTATTATATATACCGTAAGGTATATGATTTGTTAAATTTTTTTTATCTCTTTTTTATTTGATTAATTTCAGCTTCTAAAAAATCTATATTGTTCAATAAAATTTCAGATTTGTCTAGGGTTTTTGCCAACATAATACTACCCTCAACCAATGCTATCATTCGATAAGAAAAGGTTTCGACATCAATGTCTTTCAGTTCATTTTGTTTTATTCCTTCTTTCAAAATGGTAACAATTCTTTGATGCCAATTATGAATGGTTTTAATGACTTCTTCCTTTAGTAAATCGTTGCCATCGTCTGCATCTACTGCTGTATTGAGAATGGCACAACCACCATTATTAAAAATGGGTCTAAATGCAGTTCTGTAATGATTTAGGAAAACCGATAATTTATCGATTGTATTATTTTGTTGATTGATTTTTTGGAGTATTTGCTCTGATTGAAACTTATAATTGTATTTGAATGCCTCAACAGCAACCTCATTTTTATCCTTAAAATTGCCATATATACTGCCCTTTGTCAAACCTGTGGCATTGGTCAAATCCGACAAGTAAGTTCCGGTATATCCTTTTTTGTTGAATATGGAAGCTGTCTTTTCAATTATTAATTGCCTTGTTTTCTCCGAACGTATCATATTACAAATATACTCTACGGTATATAAGTATGCAAAATTTTATTCCTGTTTGATTTTTTTAGTTAATTTTTTGGGTTGTTTTTTATACTTTGGCTAACGGTCAAGTATAAGCGGTCGTTTTAATGCCGCTTATACATTGTTAGCAGTATTTATTAATTCCCTTACTTCTGAGCTAACACGTTCAATAATCCAATCATTATCTTCAAAAGACAGTTCTTTCAAAAGATTATCATTGTTTTCATTAAAATCTATTAATATGTCCTGCACGCATTCTGTTACAATGTCCTTTAGTCTTTGCTGATTATCAATGTCTAAAGCTCCAACTTTAGAGATAGCGCTCTCTAATCTATTAACGGTTATGTAGTTTCTTAATTCATCAAGTATGAACGCTAGATCTTCGGTTTTTGATGAGACATTTGGTATATACGACCATTTTTCAGCTTGATGGAATTTATTTTCCTCGTCAAATTCTCTGTTCTTCAATTTAACAATTGGTCGGGAAGAAATAGAGCGATCATTTAGTTGTTGGTTAAATGGTTTAACTACTACCCCTTCAATTAAATTATCCTGTAATTCACGAATACCTAATTGTTTAGGGATTGTGGAATTTATTCGAGTGTTAAAGTTCATGGCATCTCTAAACTTACCTATGAGTAATGGTTTTGCATGGAACAGATTGTGTTTTTCGAAATAGGAAATTGCGGTCTCATAGTCCAAATAATATTTTGAATTATCTTTTTCGACTGCAATATCAAAAGCACAAAACTTAATAGATGGGGAATAATAAACTCCAGTTTGTATAGCATTTACATTATTATCAGCCTGAACATCTTCATGCGGATATTCGCCACCAAACAATTCCCCATATACAATATATTTATCTCCGGCATTGTTTGAACTTAAGTCTTCAAACAAACGTATTATATTACCTTCAATTTCCCTTACAACGAGCTGGAAACCGAAAAAATCATCGTTCCACGATAAATATTCCTTCCGTTTAGCAAATTTCAATGTTCGATTTTCATATACAAAACTAAAGTTTGCACCATGAACTTTTTCAGTCACAACCCATTTTAACTTCTCCATTTTGGAGAAATCATTTTCACTTAACCCAAGCTTTTTTAAACTGCTTGGCATTTTTTCATAACCTGAAAATTCACTCATAGTATTTCAATTACTGCTAACTAAGTTATATAATCAATTGCGTCTATTTCTCTTATATCTTCAAATATATACAAAACCCTATGTCTACGAAGGATTTTATATATAATTAAAGCTATTAGCTTATAATCCCTTCCTCTTGTCGATTCTTTTTATACTTGTTTAATTGCTCTGTGTGCTTGTTTTGCAAATGATCTTTTAAAACTTTGGAGCCATCATATTGATAAAAACGTAAATCATGTTCCTTTTGGCGTGCAGAGCTAAAATTTGAAACGCGTTTTAAATACCCAATTACTCTTGTGCCATAATCCACATTTTTAGAATCGCATTTACTGCATTTTTGTAGTGTTCTTTTATCTATGTTGGCACATTCGTTACAAATGGTTATTTTAATATTAAAACAGAAATAGTTGCATCCGGTTTGTGCTGTGGCATGAATTAATTTTAAAAAGCCTTCTTTATTTGGTGCTTCTTCAAGATTTAAATGAAGGGCAGAACCTCCATCTAAATATTGTATCATCTCGTTGCCATGAAGCATTATTTTGTCTAATGGATTAACAGAATCATCTTCAACAGCATAGAAATAAGAATTATAACAATCTCTTGGTACGAACAGACCATCTTCCTTATCCCATTTTGCATTTTTAACACCTAAATTTTCAGCAGGTACAAACTCGGTGTTAAACATATAACCATATTCTTTTTTTGCCTCTTTATTGGTATCATAAATTATTTTTAAATGCCTGCTTACAAATGCTTTGTAAACGGCACTGTTTTCTGGTTTAATGCCCTGACTTTCGGCAGCTTCAACCATACCGTTAATGCCTATGGTTAAAAATTGTTTGTCTAACGAAATAAATCCGGCATCATAAACTGGTAGCATACCAGCTTCTTTATATTCTTCGATTAGTTTACGATAGGCCACCTGGTATTTCTGGATTTTTTGTATTTCGGTTTTTAAGTCAAGTTGTTTTTGGACTAGGCGATTCATGTTTAAGGTGATCACATTTATAGAACCTGTAGATACACCTCCTGCACCAAGCGAATAGCTAAATGTATTATCGCTAATTTCGTTTCTTAGTCTACAGCATGATGCTAAGCTATCGGCACTTTCCGATTGATAAATAAAAAAAGAATTTCCTTCACTTAATTCTGTGGCGCACATATCTGCAAATGCTGTATCAACGGGTTTGCCTTCTTTTACCAACATAGCTGCTGTAACTACAGGAAATGTGAGTACTGCTTTTTCTCTTTCTTTGTTAAACCATTTCATAAAAAACTGCTGTAGGTTCTTTAAGCTTTCCCATTGCGGCTTGGTCATATCTGGAAATACAAAATCGCCAAACATACTATTGAAATATTGTTCATCGTACAGGGAAATATTCCAAAAAACAGATTGATACCCACGAGCAGCTGCTGGTTGATTAATGGCATAAACGGCATGTTGAAGGTGGTTTTCCACTGTTTTTGTATTGGTATTTAAATAATCATCTCCAAAATCAATTCTGGCGAAATAGTCGAAATACAATAAAAACTCAACAGTGGCCAGAGCACCCGCAAACTGCGAACTAACAGCAAAAACAAGATTAACAAATTCGCCACAGTAACTTTCCAGATGTTGTGGCGCCTTGCTTTCTCCGCCAAGTTTGGTTAATCCATCGAATAAAAAAGGATACATACTAATAGAGGTGCAATAAGGTTTTAAAGAGGTTTCGTCATGCACATATATTTCATGCTCTTCTATTTGCCTGATATATTCATTGGCCAGATCTTTACCAAAAAGATTTTCTATTTTGTTTTTTACCAGTTGTCTGTTTACTTGAACATTAATATCCTTGTTCAATTCGGCTTCCATGGTAGCAATATTTTTGTTGGATACATTGGCATTTGCGTCCATTTTAGATCCGTCTGCTGCATTACTTGCAGAAATGTAATTTTCAATAAAGCTAATTTTTTTAGAAATCTGTTCGCTTGTTAATCTAATCATGGCTTAATAGTTTTTTAAGAATAAATGATTTAATGTGTTGTTGGTTTTTACTTCAATGAATTTTTGATTGGTTTTTGGGCTATCCAAGCCTCCAAGTAGCTCTATCCATGGTCCTGTTTTTACCCAAGTAAGTTGAGATAAGATGCTTTCATCTAGTTTGGTTTCTCCAGAATAGAGACAGGTTTTGTATCCGTTTTTTTGAGCACATTTTAAATAACTAATTAGGTCTTCTTTGTGCCATTCTCCTCCCATAAACAGGACACAACTCGCCATGCCTTTATATTTGTCTAAGATGGTTTTAAAGAAACTTTTAGATAGTAATTGACCGCTACCTTTTTTCCAAAGGTTAGGGGAGTGGCAGCCTTTACAGCGTATACCACAACCAGAGATAGTAAAGCAAATGCTCACTTCTCCTGGAACTTCCTGAAATACTATTTCTAAATTAGAGTAATACAGTTTTTACCAAATTATATCCATTTGCAATACATAGAATTGTATTACTTGAACATTACTAACTTGTCATAAAAAAAGGTACGTTTATTCGATAAAGGAATACACCGTGCCATTCGCTTTTTTCCCGAAAGCGTGACTTATATTGAATATGGCAGGTCTTCTGACTTACTCTGGTTGTTACGTCTTCCCGTTCGGTTGGAGAACAGTGACTAAGAATGTAGAACCATTTATAGAGTTTACAGCTGCGGGAACAGTTCAGGTTTTTCACCTGATTCCCATTTTAATCCTAACAATAGAAAATTGTATTAGAACCAAATTCTATTCAAAGATAAAAAGGCTTTTTTCTGTATTTAGAGTTTACTTTTTTAGTTATTAAACAACTTATGAACAGGTTATGTAGCTACCTATTTTAACTGTTGTTTACCAGTAATGTACGTTGGGTTTTTAGAATATTGAATAACCAAAAATGATTGATAATGTTTGATAGTTTGAATTCCAAAAAACATATTCTCCTAAAAGTTCTCTGCGCGTTTGATACCTCACTTCTAAACTGTATGTATCATAGATTTTATAACCTACTCCAAAGGCCAAATTAGTTCGAGTTTGAATATCTAGAGTACTAAAAACAATATTATTGGTGTTTATAAATTCAACTGATGAGTTTAGGTTTGCATCGAATACATAGGAAACATTTGCGAAAATCTTAGAATCATCATTAAGGAAAAAATAGTGCCTTAAACTCAAGGGGATTTCAATAGAACTATAAGCGACTTTTGTTGTTAAACTCCCTCCAGATATGTTATTTGCATTAGTTGTTTTTTCAGATTTAAAACTTTGATAAGTTGGTTCGATTGAAATGGACCATTTATTTTTATTAAAGGGTAATATGTATTCTGCTTCAATACCAAAGCCGAAGTTTAATTTACTTCCTAAATCGGTATCTGTAAAGTTTGATCTGGTATTCTCTATTTTTAAAGAAGCGTTGTTCAAGCGAGGTCTAATAGATAGATTGAATAAATCTCTTTTTTTATTTTCATTATAATTTGTAAAGTCTGAATTATTACATCTATTGTAATCGGTAAAAAAAGATATTAAACTGTTCTTTTTATACTTTAAGTTTTCAACTCGTTTCATTTCAATTATAGAACACTTTAAATCATTCCATAATTGTTGTTTAAATTGGACATTTTCCTTTATGTAGTAATAGTCTAAAGTGTTGTACCTTTTATAAATTAATGGCTCAATATTAGAGTCTTCTTTATTGTAGAAATATCGTCTTAAATTTTCATCTACATATAGGTATAAATTGGCTTTACCCTCAACCAATACTTTTAAAAAGAGTTTTTCTTCACTAAATATGGGTTCACTACTACGACTTAAATTATCAATACTTTCTCTAGATCGATCTATTTTTACTTGCTCTCTTATGTATTTTGAGTCATTATAAATTCCAAATTCCCGAACGTAGCTAATATTGGTGTTTTTTATATCACTAGTTTCCGATAGCTTGTATTCGAAATCTTTCGGATTGTTTTTCCAGTCTATGTTTTTGATTAGACATTCAACTTTTTGTCCGGAATTGTCTATGTAATATCCTTTTTCAAAAGAAATTTGAGAATAACAATTAAGGCCTAAAATTGTAACGAAAAGTAATAATAAGTGATCTTTTATTGATAATAACATCGAATAATTGATTTAGGGTTTGAGAGTAGGCGTTTAATATTTTAAGAACCAAATGTAGTCTTTTTAAAGGAAATTTAATTTTAAAAACTTACAATTTTGAAAGTGTTTTTAATAAAAAAACAATACATTGCTTAATAGAGGTTTTATTAATAATGGTAATTGAAACACGAAATAGCATTATTCGATTAGTATGAAATTATTTATTAGCTAAAAGGTGGTTAAAGCTATAACACACCTTTTAATTTTGAAATATGAAGAAAGTCTTCTAAAAATCTATTTTATTGGAATATAAAATTCTGTTTTAAGCTTGTGAGGTTCTACACGTTCCGGATTGCTAATGTATTTTTCTCTAACAGTTTCATCGCGCAATTCATATTCATTATTTAGAAGCCATTCGTTAAAAATATAGTTATATACGTCGGCAAAGAAATCATAGCTTCCTTGGTATAAAAACACGGCAAATTTACCACCTTTAAGTGTTTTAACACCAATGTCGTCTACAGCTTTGGCGTCTTTATGTATTACTAAACACGAGTCGTACCTGATCTTATCGTCATCGGTTACTTTTGGGTCATCATATGGCAATCCTAAATGCTCTATGCCTGCTGTAAATAGTTTTTGTTCTTTTACCACGCCCCAAAGTTTTTTCCATGCCCCAGGATAGTCTAATGTTTTATAAGGGCCCTGCATACGCACATAGATACATTTTTTATCTTCTATGTCCAGGATTTTTGGTTTTTTAATGTTTAAAATTTTGTTGTTTTCTGTATTGGATGTTGTTCCCATAATCGTCTTTTTTTTAATTGTGAATGATTTGTTTTTGCGATACGCAGTGGGAGTTACACCAAAATAATTTTTAAATTTTTTAGATAAGGATGAAGGTGTTTCAAAGCCAACACTATAAGCAATGCTTTCAATATCTAAAGAGGTATATCGAATCATTTTTGCAGCAGTTTCTACACGTGTTCTGGAAATATATGCTCCAATGGGTTCTCCTAATAACGCTCTACTAATACGATGAAAATGAAACGGCGAAAAATGTGAGATCTCGGCCAGCGTTTTAATATCTATCTTACTATCTAAATGATTGTGTATGTATTCTACAATGATATTTAGCTTTTGATTGTAAAACGCTTTGTTGTTTTGCTCGAGCTTCATTCTTGTCGTATGAGTTAAATAATAGTATGACAAATGTATTCACTAATTAAGATATAGACTTTTCCAAACTTGCTGAATTGTTTTTATTTCATGATCATGAAAAATAAAAATTAATCATTTATTATGTAACTTATTAGGGGCATTGGTTGTCATATTATAAAATGTTTACTATTTAAACAGATCAATTGAAAGTTTAAATCTTATAATTTCTTAATACATGCATGGAAACTTAAGCTTTTTGAATATGTAAATTATGTGAAAAGTTTGTAAAAGTTTATCATTTCATTATTACTAGAGTAAAGGAAATTCTATGTTTGTTTATGTAAAGTGCTTTTATATTAAGATGTATCGAACAAATCATTTATTGGAATATGAAACACCTAAAACTTTTAATAGTTATTATAACACCATTGGTCATCGTACTTTAAAATATGTAATGCTTAAACAAATCAATCAAAATTCAGGTTTATGAAATCAATTTCAAATTATTTTTTATCTAGAAAAGGTCTTTTAATAGTTGCTATCGTATTAGTGTGCCATATGAGTTTTGCTCAAACCAAAGTAGAGCAAATAGATAAACTTATAAATACTTATGTGGAATATGGTAAATTCAATGGGTCTGTTTTGGTATCAGATCAAGGTAAAGTTATTTATAAAAAAGGTTTTGGAATGGCAAATATGGAGTGGGACATTCCTAACCAGCCCAATACCAAGCATCGTTTAGGTTCTATTACTAAACAATTTACGGCCATGTTGATTTTACAATTAGCAGCCGAAGGTAAATTAGATTTGCAAGCACCAATTACACAATACCTTCCAGATTATCCTAAAGCCACAGGGGATAAAATAACAACACATCATTTACTAACGCACACATCAGGAATACCAAATTACACATCATTTCCAAGGTTTTTTCAGGATGAAAGCCGCAACCCGTACACACCAGATGAGTTTGTAAAAAAGTTTTCGGATAAAATATTAGAGTTTACACCAGGCGAAAGATTTAATTATAGTAATTCAGGGTATTTTCTTCTAGGTGTTCTTGTTGAAAAATTGTCTGGGAAGACCTATGAAGAAGCACTTCATGATCATATTTTTGCGCCTCTTAACATGAACGATACGGGTTATGATCATCATGGTGTTATTTTAAAGAACCGAGCCACAGGTTATCAAAAAAAAGGGAATGGCTATATAAATTCAAACTACTTAGATATGTCTATCCCTTATGCAGCAGGCTCCTTGTATTCAACCGTAGAAGATCTATATTTATGGGATCAAGCTTTATATACCAATAAGCTACTTTCTCAAAAATTTATGGATCTTTATTTTAAGCCTCATATCCCTGCTTTTGGTAACAGTCATTATGCTTATGGCTGGGGTGTTGGTAAAAGCCCTATTGGGAAATCTACCGATAGTATTTACACCATTGGTCACGGTGGTGGTATTAACGGATTTAATACTAATATCTCCAGAGCAACTTCAGATAAATCCTTGGTGGTGCTTTTAAATAATACAGGAGGAGCACCGCTTAACCAAATAACACGAGCTATTCGTGGAATTATGTATGGTAAAGCGTACGATCTCCCTAAAAAATCGGTTGCTAATGCCGTATTAAATGTTATTCAAGACAAAGGGATTGATGCAGGGATTACACATTATAAAACCATTAAAGATTCAGAAACCTACAATTTAAGTGAAAGGGAAATGAATGGTATTGGTTACCAACTCATGGGTTCTGATAAAGTAGAAGAAGCCGCAAAAGTATTTAAATTAAATATAGAGGCCTTTCCTAAATCATCAAATGTTTATGATAGTTATGCCGAAGCTTTAATGAAACTAGGAAAGAATGATCTGGCCATAGCCAATTATAAGAGATCTGTTGAGTTAAATTCTAATAACCAAAGTGCCATAGATAATTTAAAGAAGTTAGGTGCTGATGTTTCAGAATATGAGAAAGAAATAATTGTATCAGAAGACATTTTAGAAACTTACTTAGGTAAGTATGAGCTCATGCCTAATTTTATTCTTACTGTTACAAGAGAAGGTAATCAATTAAAAGCGCAGGCCACAGGACAACTCGCATTTGATGTTTTTCCTAAATCTGAAAATGTGTTTTATTATAAGGTCGTTGCGGCACAATTAACGTTTAATAAAAATGATGCTGGCAAAGTAGGTAGCGTCACTTTATTACAAGGTGGTCGAGAAATTACTGGTAAACGTATGGAATAATAGTTTTGTTGAAAAATGAATAAGCATAGCATTGTTTTTGAAATGTGTTTTATTTTTTTAGGGAGAGCTACAGTCGCAGGATTGAAAGCTTATACCAAACCATTTATAAGCCCCACATTAACTTCATGAACTCCTTCAAAAGGTACAATGTTTACATTATGTCCAAATAATTCAACGGCTCTTTCAGTTTCCATAATCATACGTTCTTCATTTAACCAGGCATCATCTTTTCCATAAATAAGAGATACTTTGGCGTTTAAAAATTTTAAATCCTCTGCAGCTAATTCTTTAGGAATCCTACCAGAATGCAATATTAATTGACTGCATTGTAATTTTCTTTTTGCTACATAACGTGCCGCTATACTAACACCTTGAGAGTATCCTAAAACAATTAACTTTTTACTCTCAGGGATGTTTTCTGTTTCTAAAACGGCATCCAGATAGTTCATGATGTTTTCGGTTTCAGCCACGGTGTTTTCTCTTGTTAACCAGTTGGCACCAATATGCTTAAAATTTGATTTCAAATAATATTTACTGCTGGCCTGTGGTGCTATAATATAGTTTTCTTCTTCATTGAGCTGTTTGAAGTATTTTAAAAAGTAACGGCTTAAATAGCCCATACCATGGCAAACCAGCCAAACATGTTTGGTCTTACTAGTAAGCGTATTTAAAGTAGAATAGGTATTTGTGGTTTGATACGATATTTCTTTTTCGGTAGAATTCATTTGTTAAACGGGTTTTGTACTTTTGTTTCAAACATTAAAAATAAATTATTCTATGCAATTATCTAAGGAAGAAGTTTTGGCACAAGCAAATGCAGCTTGTAAAAATACTTTAATGGAGACCTTGAATATTGAAGTAATAGATTTTGGGGATAACTTTTTAATAGCTAGAATGCCTGTTACCCCAAGAGTGCATCAACCTGATGGTGTGCTACATGGCGGTGCTACCGCTGCTTTAGCAGAAAGCGTGGGGAGTTTTGCAACACATATTTTTATTGATACCGAAAAATTCTTTGTTCGTGGTATAGAAATTACGGCGAATCATTTAAAAAGTGTAAAAGAAGGTTTTGTTTATGCTAAAGCCTCTTTTTTACATAAGGGCAGAACAACGCAATTAATAGATATTCGGGTTACAGATGATGCCGATAATTTAATTTCAATTTGTAAATTATCTACTATTGCTTTACCAAAAAGAAATAGTTAATGACGTTGGAATCTTTTTTAAGTCGTATTGAAACACAATACATCAATAAATTACCCTTTGTTGCTTATAGAAAACCGAAAGAGGATCGGATAAATGCCTTATTACAACAAACAAGCGATTTACATTATGCAAGCGATTTTACCGAGAAAGGTTTTGTGTTTTCTCCTTTTGATGATGCCGAAAAAACAGTTTTAATCCCTTTAGATACTTCTAAAAGCTTACATATAGATTCTGTTGATTTTAAAAATGCTACGGAATCTACAAATAAAAAGGAAGAAGTTACAACCGAAGATTTAAAAGAGAAACAACAACATATTGAATTGGTTAAAAAAGGTGTTGAAGCTATTTCTAACAATCAATTTAAAAAAGTTGTACTGTCTAGGCAAGAAACTGTAACTGTTTCAGAATCCAACCCGATATCCATTTTTAAAAGGCTTTTAAGTACTTACAAATCTGCGTTTGTATACTGTTGGTATCATCCTAAAGTAGGGCTGTGGTTAGGTGCTACGCCAGAGACGTTAATTAAAATTGAAGGCCATCGGTTTTCAATTATGGCGCTAGCTGGTACACAAGATTATAATGGGACGTTGAATGTGGTTTGGCAGGACAAAGAAAAGGAAGAGCAACAGTTTGTTACCGATTTTATAGTAGACAACTTAAAACCTACGGTTGAACGTTTTAAAATTTCTGACGTAGAAACCGTAAAAGCCGGAAACTTACTGCATTTAAGAACAATGATTACAGCACAGTTAAAGCCCGAATCGAGTTTAAAAGAAGTTATTTCTGTACTTCATCCAACACCAGCAGTATGCGGTTTGCCAAAATTGGAAGCCAAACAGTTTATTTTGGAAAATGAACATTATAACAGAGCATTTTATACGGGCTTTTTGGGAGAGCTTAATATGGAAACCCAATTACAATCAAGATCTGCAAAACGCAATATTGAAAATAGAGCTTATACCATTAAGAGGAAAAGTACACGTTTGTATGTGAATTTAAGGTGCATGCAATTGCAAAATACAGAAGCGATTATTTATGTAGGGGGTGGGGTGACGAAACATTCTGTTCCTGAAAAAGAATGGCAGGAAACCGTATCTAAATCTTTAGTAATTAAAAATGTTTTGTAATAGTGCTTTCCAAAAATCTGGAAAATAAAGCTGAAACCATACCTGAATTAAAGAAATCCATCCCGGAATATAATGCGGCTTAAACCGATACATGTTTTGCATACCTGTATACCTCCTTTTTTTGTAGCTTAAATTTTTATCGTATTCTGTTTTTAATATTGTGTTCATCATCTTATTGGTCTGTTTTGAGGGCATTTTTTATGTATTGATACCACAAATGTATCCACTCTATAAACCATTGTCTTTTCCAATCTTGCTGAATATGTTTTGATGTGTATTAAAAGCGTATTGTAGATTCCTACATAAGTAGCTATAGGTGTAATTAAAAGCGTTTTGTAGTTAAGTATTTCTACCTATTTATTATTTTAGCGCCTAGATTACTACTACATGATTTATCCAAAAATCCCAATGGCGCAAACAGCTATACAACTATGTAAAGCTAAAGGTGTTAAACATATTATTATTTCTCCAGGCAGCAGAAATGCTCCATTAACTATAGGTTTTTCTAACGACGATTATTTTAAGTGTTATAGTATTGTAGACGAGCGTTGCGCAGCTTTTTTTGCTTTAGGAATAGCACAACAGTTGCAAGAACCTACCGCAGTTGTTTGTACTTCGGGTAGTGCCTTGTTAAATTATTATCCGGCTGTAGCCGAAGCGTTTTATAGTGATATTCCTTTAATCGTATTATCGGCAGATAGACCAAAACATTTAATTGGTGTTGGCGACGGACAAACCATTAATCAGAAAAATGTATTCGAAAGCCATATTTTATATTCAGCCAATTTAAAACTTGACTTAAGGGATATTGAAAATGGTATAGAAGAGGAGCTTCCTATTTTTAAAAGTTTGGAAAATAAGGCTGAAACATTACTTGGGTTAAAAAAAACGGTTCAGGAATATAATGAGGAAACTATAAATAAGGCTATAAATACAGCGATCCTTAAAAAAGGCCCTGTACATATTAATCTGCCGTTCGATGAGCCTTTATACGACATGGTAAATGAATTATCTGTAGCACCGGTTTTTATCGCTGCGGAAGATAAGCCGTTACAAATTGATGATTCTATTTTAAATGCTTGTGTTAAAGATTGGAATACGGCTTCAAAAAAGATGGTTATTGTTGGTGTTAATCAACCCAATCAAATAGAGAAACGTTGGTTAGATGTTTTAGCGACCGATAACAGTGTTGTTGTGTTTACAGAAACCACATCGAATTTACACCATGATGCATTTTTCCCGAGTATAGATAAAATAATTGCACCTTTAAAGCATGAAGATTTTGAAATGCTTCAACCAGATATTTTACTAACATTTGGAGGTTTGGTTGTATCGAAAAAGATAAAAGCATTTTTAAGGACTCACAAACCAAAACAGCATTGGCATGTTGATTTAAAGAAAGCAAACGATACGTTTTTCAGTTTAAATTGTTTTATAGAAACGACACCTAATTATTTCTTTTCTGAATTTTTACCAAAAACAAAACGGATTGAGAGCGACTATAATGCCTATTGGGCTCATGTAAAACAATCGAGGCTTAAAAAGCATGACGATTACCTAAAGAGTATAGACTTTAGCGATTTAAAAGTTTTTGATGCTGTATTAAGTTCGATACCTAACGATACTATTTTACACTTAGGAAATAGTTCTACGGTACGCTATGCACAATTATTCAATTTAAATAAAACGTTGGAAGTGTTTTGCAATCGTGGTACCAGTGGTATCGATGGATGCACATCAACAGCTATTGGGGGTGCAGTAGCAAGAGCTGAGCAAACCACGCTAATATCTGGCGACTTAAGTTTTCTGTACGATAGCAATGCCTTATGGAATAACCATATACCTAATAACTTTAGGATAATTATTATAAATAATGAGGGTGGAGGCATTTTTAGAATTCTTCCTGGACATAAAAACACTGAAAATTTCGATACTTATTTTGAAACAAACCATCATTTAACGGCAGAGCATTTATGTAAAATGTATGGGTTTAAATACGAATCGGTTTCAGATGAAATCACATTACAATCGGCGTTGGGTACATTTTATTCAGAGGATAATCAGCCTAAGTTGTTAGAAATTTTCACGCCTAAAAACCTTAACGATGAAATACTTTTAAACTATTTCAGGTTTTTAAGGTAAATAACCTGTAACGTTCTCTCATTTTAGATATCTAAAAAATAGTTATATTTAGAAATAGAGATTAAGACGAAATATTTTACAAACACATTAAATAGTTATTATGAATAAAAGAGACGAGCTTATTGAAAAGTATGCTGCAGATTTAAAAGACAAGTTTGGAGTCGATGCAGATATGGATTTATTAACCAAAGTTGCTATTGGTTGTGGTCCATCTATTTACAATGCAGATTCTTCAACAGTTTCTGGTTCGGACGAATCTGAACTGGCAACCGTTAAAAACAATTTTTTAATTAAAAAGCTTGGTCTGGAAGATAGTGCCGATTTAGATAAAGGCATTATTGAAGTCATGGATAAGTACGGTCAATCTAATCGTAATAAGTATCGAGTTGTTGTATATTATTTATTAACGAAACATTTCAAAAAAGAATCGGCTTACTAGTATAGATTCTTTAATATAAAATAATAAGCGTTTCAATTGTTGTAACGCTTTTTTAAAGGCTGTCTGAAAAGTATGTTTAATGTCATATTGAGCTTGTTGAAATGTTTTTAACTCACTGATAATCAATATCGGTTTCAACAAGCTCAACCTGATAAAGTAAAACACAATGGCTTTTCAGACAGTCTCTTTTTATGGTCTTTATTTCATGTAAAAATCATGTAATTCCAAACAAAATACTCGGTCTAATATTGTTACCTTTGCGGCATGATACATTTAGGACAGATAAATACACTAGAAATACTTAGAGAAACAGACCACGGCGTATATTTAATTGATGATGAAGATAACGAAGTGTTGTTGCCAAACAGGTATGTGCCAGAGGCTTTTAAAATTTGGGACAAGTTAGAGGTTTTTGTGTATTTAGATAATGAGGAACGTCCTGTTGCTACAACAGATATGCCTTATATTATGCGTAATGATTTTGCATTGTTACGTTGCAATCAGATAACCGATTATGGTGCTTTTTTAGATTGGGGACTAGTAAAGGAGTTATTTTGTCCGTTTAAAGAGCAAGCCTTTAAAATGAAACCGGGAGGTTGGTATTTGGTGTATTGTTATTTAGATGAAAGAACCGACAGGTTAGTGGCTTCAAGCAAGACGAATAGATTTTTAGACAACAAAGAGTTAACCGTAAAGGAATTCGATGAAGTCGATTTAATTGTATCGCATCCTTCAGATATTGGTATGAATGTTATTGTAAACAAAACCCACTCTGGACTTATTTATAAAAATGCGATATTTTCAGATCTTAGCGTTGGCGATAAGCTAAAAGGTATTGTTAAGAAAATCCGTCCGGGAAATAAGTTAGATATTTCCTTGGGAAAAATAGGTTATAGAAATATTGAGCCTAATGCCAAACGTATTATGCAAGAACTTGAGGATAATAGCGGGTATATAAACTTAACCGATAAATCGAGTCCCGAAGTTATAAAAGAGACACTTCAAATGAGTAAAAAGAACTTCAAAAAAGCAGTCGGAACCTTATATAAAGAGCGTCAAATCGAAATAAAACCAGATGGGATTTATTTAGTTTAATGTCGTTACCAGCCTTTTTTTTACTTTGTAGTAAACAGCATTAATAGCTTCATATAAAGAGTCGTATTCAATGTTATCGTCGGCACAGAAATTGTTTTCAATCCTTGCATTCATTTTACTGGCAGCATTGTGACCCACGACACCATAAGCGCATAAATTGTTTGCTTGTTTTCTAAACAGGTCTACATCTATAAGTTTTACAGAGTAGGAATGTATTCTATTAGCAATGATTCCAAATGGTCTTGATTCTCCAAAATATGATTTGAACTCGTCAAAAAAATCGATAGAATTGTTAATGTCTACATGTACGCCTTCATTAAACTCAACAACAGCTACGTGGTTGAAAAAAAAGATAGTTCCTAATTCTTTTTTTATGGTTTTTAGAACATGGTTTGAAATTTCGGACTCAATTATTTTCATACCTTAATACTTAATTAGATGCTACTTTTAATTTATTATAGACTTCGTTTAAAATGTAATGGTTTGATTATTAATAAATAAACCTCTGTTTGCTTTAAAATTTTTGAGCCTGCAAATTTACGATGCTTACATAATATATTTATATAGGTATTGTATTATTATCTAAAATTCATTTTTTAGCTTAAAAGTCTATTAATATTCTATAAGCTTATTAGTCTTGTTGTCGAAGGTTTAAATAATTGTGTGAAATTTTGAAGATAATTTATAGGGTTATGGCTATAAAATTGTAGGTAGGAATACTAAACGTCTCGAAGAAAGGCTTTTTTTGTTTAGTAAGAACAATTGTTCAATTGTTTTTATAAGATTCGTTAAGATCTTAACATCACTTTAATTCGAAAATTGAGAAAGCGCATTTTTTTAGTGCAGCGAAAGCAATATGTCATTTTTTACTTTACTGTAAACTTTAGTCATAGCCTCATGAATACAATCATAACTGATTTTATCGGCATGGCAAAAGCTATCTTCTATTTCTGCATTCATTTTGCCTGCGTTATTATAAGCCACAACGGCATAGTAACATAAACTTCTAATTTTCTGTTTGAATAACTTTGCGTCCATTAAATTTATAGAGTAAGAGTTTATTCTATTGGCTATGACTCCAAAAGGTCTGGAGTTACCAAAATAATTTATGAGTTCGTCGAAAAATTCGGAGGAATTATTTATATCTATGTGCACACCTTCGTTAAATTCTATAACCGCTATGTGCTTAAAAAAGAATACGTTTCCTAGTTTTTTTTGTACAGATTTTACAATATGATTTGAAAAATCAGATTCAGCAATTTTCATAATTATTAACTTCTTTGGTTAGAGTTGAGAGGCAGGAAGTTATAATTTCCGTTAATCTATATTCTGTTTTTAACAAAAAAACAGAATACTAATATAACACGATTGTATTATAAATTCAAGACTAAACAGCTTTCAGTTTTATTTTTTACGAATAATTCTATGTTTTTTAATTAAGGTTATATTATTGTTAAGTTTTTATGTTAAATGTTAACAAATGTTTATGCTTTTAAATATTGCTATTTTTTAATAGTTGTTTTTTGTGGTCTAACCTATATGTGCCAGCGCCCCAAATTTAGTATTTTTGCCAAATGATTAATCAAGATACCATTGTAGCTTTAGCAACACCAGCAGGTGCTGGAGCAATTGCTGTTATACGTTTATCTGGAAAAGATGCTATAAATTTTGCAGAAAATCGATTTAAATCGGTTTCGGGTAAGCAGCTTAGCAAACAGGCTACTCATACCATTCATTTGGGACATATTGTAGATGGTAATAAAACTATAGATGAAGTATTGGTATCGGTTTTTAAAAACCCAAACTCGTATACTGGGGAAGATGTAGTTGAGATTTCTTGTCATGGATCTAACTATATTCAGCAGGAAATCATTCAATTGTTTTTACGCCAAGGGTGTAGAATGGCCACAGCAGGGGAGTTCACCTTACGGGCTTTTATAAATGGAAAATTGGATTTAAGCCAGGCAGAGGCCGTTGCAGATTTAATATCCAGTGATAATGAAGCATCACACCAAATAGCCATGCAACAAATGCGTGGTGGTTTTTCGTCCGAAATTGCCAAGCTTCGCGAAGAACTTTTAAACTTTGCATCTTTAATAGAATTGGAACTTGATTTTGCAGAAGAGGATGTTGAGTTTGCAGATAGAACCCAGTTTAAAGATTTAATAGAACGTATTACGTTTGTTTTAAAACGTTTAATAGATTCGTTTGCCGTTGGTAACGTTATTAAAAATGGTATTCCTGTAGCTATAGTAGGGGAGCCTAATGTTGGAAAATCTACATTGCTTAATGCCTTACTAAATGAAGAGCGTGCTATAGTGAGTGATATAGCCGGAACTACCAGAGATGCTATTGAAGATGAAATCAATATTGGCGGTATAGGGTTTAGGTTTATAGATACGGCAGGTATAAGAGAAACCAAAGATGTGGTTGAAAATATTGGTATTAAAAAAACCTTTGAAAAGATTGCACAGGCTCAGGTTGTTGTATACTTGTTTGATGCTGAAGCTATTTTTTCACAGAAGTCAACCATCGATGCCATTACTACAGAAATCGAAAAGATTAAAAATAAATACCCTCAAAAACCACTAGTGGTTATAGCCAATAAAGTAGATGCGATTTCTAATACAGGACTAGAAGAACTTACCGATAAGGTTTCTGATATTAAACTCATTTCTGCAAAAAACCGAAAAGGTATTGAGGATTTAAAAATCACGCTTTCTAACTTCGTTAATACGGGAGCTTTACGTAATGATGAAACCATCGTAACCAATTCCAGACATTATGATGCTCTACTAAAAGCCTTTGAAGAAATTCAAAAAGTTCAGCATGGATTAGAAACTGGATTGTCGGGAGACCTTCTGGCCATCGATATTCGTCAGGCCTTATATCATTTTGGTGAGATAACCGGTGAGATTACTAATGATGATTTACTTGGTAATATTTTTGCTAATTTTTGTATCGGGAAGTAATTCTATTAAGATATATCAAGGTATTACATGTAATATGTTTGATTATTAGTTGTTTGTGGTTTTGTTTTAAAATATTATTTCATTATTTTTTGTGCCGTTTTGTTCTTTTTTGTTTATTATTGTATCGTTTTTGTGCCGAATTTAATCAAAAGGCACAAAACGGCACAAAAAACAAAAGAATGAATGTATCAGTTAGAAAGAGGAAGTTGAAAAACGGTAAAGAAGGTTTATTTCTTGATTATTATTTTCCCGAAGCTGCTCAAAAACGTAAAAAAGAAGCTTTAAAGCTTAGTGTTTATTCTACTCCGAAATCGTCAAAGGAAAGAGATCATAATAAAAAAACTATGCTCTTAGCAGAAAGTATAAGGTCAAAGAGGTTATTAGAACTTCAACATGACAAACATGGTTTTTCTCATTTGATTAAAGATGGTTTGACAGAAAACTTTATAACCTATTTTTCCGAACAAACAGATAAAAGATATAATAGTTCTGGAAATTATGGAAGCTGGGATAGTGTATTAAAACATCTAATAAAATACAAAGGAAATAATGTGTTATTTAGAGAAATAGATTCTAAATGGTTAGAGGAGTTCAAAGATTATTTAAAGAATGCAGCAAGAACAAAAAGCAATAAATCTTTATCTCAAAACTCGTGCTATTCATACTTCAATAAGGTTAGGGCGTGTTTAAAACAAGCTGTAAAAGATAAAATAATTAGTTATAATCCTGCTATAGATGTTCAAGGGTTTAAGCAAGGGGAAACAGAAAGAGAGTTTCTTACTTTGGAAGAACTTAAGACAGTCACTAAAGTTGAGTGCGAAATACCTATACTCAAACAAGCTTTTCTATTTAGTGCTCTTACTGGGTTACGTTGGTCAGACATCAACAAATTAACTTGGAAAGAAGTTCAATATTCTGATGAGCAAGGCTTTTATATACGTTTTAAGCAAAAGAAAACGAAGAGTTATCAAACACACCCAATTTCTGAACAAGCACGTAGCATTTTAGGTGAAGAAGGCAATAATGACGAGAGAGTGTTTAAAGGGCTTAAATATAGCGCATGGCATAATTTAAAACTTCAGCAATGGGTAATGAAAGCAGGTATTAGTAAAACGATTACTTTTCATTGTGCTCGTCATACTTATGCCACTTTACAGCTTACACTTGGAACGGATATTTACACAGTATCAAAGTTGCTAGGACATAAGGAATTAAAAACTACACAGATTTACGCAAAAATTATCAATCAGAAGAAGGTAGACGCTGCTAATGTTATACCTGATATTAACGTTTAACTTATGGAAGTGAATTATAGTTATTACGATATTGATATTGCTGACATATGGTATTACGAACGAGAACTATTCTTATATGGTGAGAATGGAAATACTGTTTTAGCCAAAAACATTATTAACAAAGTTCAACATATAATTACAACTAAAGGTACACCTTCATTTAGTTTTAAAGAATATCAACTTGGAGATGAAAAGTTTAGAGACTATTATAAAAGAAATGCAGATATGTATAGAAAGGCTTGTGAAAGTCTTAAAGAGTTATATAGAATAGATTATTTTATAGCAACAAAAGGTTCATGTTTTGAGTATTCAGAAAGCATAGTTATTGACCTACATAATGAAAATTTTGATTTTTGGTTTGCTTTAAAGCTTAGGCAGTATAATGATAAAATTATTGCAATTAGCGATTTTTTGAATTTCCATTTAAAATACACTTTTAATGATAACATGCAGCAAATCGTTGATTTTTTAAAATTAAGCTGTAGGCAATACTTAGGGTTAATTTTTGAAAATAAGATAATAGAGACAGTTAATGAATGGAGTGAAGAAAAAACAAAGAATAAAAAGCTCCGAAGTAATAAAAGTAAACCAAAAATGAAAGGTGAAATTCATTCATTTTTATTACAAAAGAGCAAATACAATCTGAATTATTATAGGAAATCAGGTAATAGAGAAATATTCAGAGAAGCTTTGTCAGCACTTAAAAACGAAAAATTTATTTCAAAAAAGACAAGTTTAGAAATATTCATATCTATATTTTGTAATCAAAAAATCACTGAAAAAAATAGAATAATTTGGATAGGAACAAAAAAAGAACTTAGTTGGCTCGTGTTTTATTTAATTGAATCGGATAAAATATATGATTTAAAAAATAATAAATGGATGGTCGCAATTAATTGTTTTGTTGATGGATATGGGCTTCCTGATACGGAAATTAAGGATTTTGAAAGAGACCAACTTAGAAATGCATCTGATGGCAAATTAGATAGAAAAATACTCCTCGAATCTATACTTTCAAAACTTTAGACTCTGCACTCTGCAATTTAATTATCAAGTTTATAATTCTTATAAAGCCTTATTCCAATTAACTTTTTACAGTAAGTAATAAAAACTTACCCTACACTCTGCAAATCATTTTTGATTGACTTTGCAATACTTGGTTGTTTTGTACTAAGAAATTTCAAATAAAGCATTGCGCAATGCTCATTAATAATTTAAAAAATTAAGAAATGAGCAAATCATTAAAACCCCTATACTCACTAACCATAGGAGAGTATATCGAATTAAACAAAAGAACTTTTGCAGAAGAAGTTGGTAAACTGTTAAATAATCAGCAAACTAATAGCAAAGAAGAAAACAAAAGCGACATCATATTTATTGATGAAGCTGCTGATTTAACAGGTTATAAAAAGGCAACATTATACTCAAAAGTTTGCCGATTTGAAATTCCTGTACTATCCAGAAGAAAACCTTTAACCTTTTCCAGACAAGCTATTATTGATTGGATTAGTAATGGCAAACCTAGCCTTATTGATGAAGAAACGGACAAATATTTAAAATCTAAAAGATGAAGTATTTGAAAGAAGGGCTAATTAATCCTGAAGCAGAGTATCTAAGCATAAAAGAAATCGGAAAACTATTTAGCCCACCAATTTCTCATGTAAGTCTTTGGAAGTGGCAAAAACAAGGAAAACTTCGATTTACGCCATATCTATTTGGTAATAAAAAATTCTATAAAAAGAGCGAAGTACTTCAAGTAATTGAGCAACAAAAAATCAATCAATAATTGTATTTAAAAATAAAAATTATGTTTAAAAATAAATTAACTAAAGAAAATATATTATCGAAAGTAGTAGGAGGGACTTACGAATTAATGAATTATTATTTAAAACCTTACACAAATGGAGATCTAAAAAAAGGAAACCATATATCAAACCCTTTGCTTGAAAAAAAGCAGAAAACGCCATCATTTAATATTTATGATGACCCATTGGGAATATGGAAATATAAAGATTTTGCTACTGGAGATAGTGGAGATGTGTTTGACCTTGTTATGAAATTAAAAAAATGTAGCTTTAAAGAAGCTTTGGTAATCATTAACAATGATTTTGCATTAGGTCTTCAAATAGGAAAGGAAAAACCATCTTTTGAAATCCAGTCTTATGATTGGGATAGAAAAAACTTAGATTATTGGTCTGAATATGGCATTTACCTTGAAGCTCTTACTTTTTTTAATGTTCTACCAATAAAGGAGTATAGCCGAATTGAAAAAAAACAAATCATTAAATCTACAGAACTTGACCCTATATTCGCTTATAGAATTAATTTTTCTTGCTATAAAATTTATCGACCGTTTTCAAGTAAATACAAGTTTTTATGGCTAGGGTATAAACCTAACAATTATGTTTTTGGGTTTGAGCAGTTGCCTAAAAAAGGAGAAAGAATATTTATTACAGGGGGAGAAAAAGATGTTATATCACTTCACGTAAATGGCGAATATGCGGTAAGTTTAAATAGCGAAACAGCTATGCCTTCGGAAGAGCTAATAAATAAATTAAAATCAAATTTTGAAGAGGTTATAGTTTTGTATGATATTGATAGTACAGGGATAACTCAATCGAAAAAAATATGCGATAAATTTGGGTTAAAGAGAATGGTACTTCCTGAAAAACTAAAAGAAGAAGGAGGTAAAGATATTTCTGATTTTTTCAAGTTTGGGTTTAAATTGGCATATGATGAAATAATTATAGAAAATTATGAAGAGAATAAGCTTATAAATAACGGTAAGCATCTTTCAAAAATACTTGAGACTCAAAAAGAGCTTTCCAAAATAAAGTCTAAAAAGATTATTCAATCCAAACCTATTTTATTTCAGCTAGGAAAAGAAATTATATTTCCAAACACAATAAATATTATTCAGGGGAAGGCAGGTGTCCATAAGAGTAGGTTGGCAGAAACTATCTGTAGTTCATTAATAAAAAAAGAGGATTGTAAAAGGCGCTTATTACAGTTTACAGCAGGTTTAAATAAAAACTTGACAGTTTGTTATGTTGATACCGAAAGAAACCTCACAGAGCAATACCCTTATGCATTACAACAAATTTTAAATAAAGCAGGGTTTTCTAAAGAAGAAACACCCAGAAATTTTGATTATATATCCTTATTAGAAATAAGTAGAGCACAGAGATTTGAAGCACTCAGAGAATATTTAGAGTTGGTTCGGTTAAAATATACAGGGCATACTGTTATTGTATTAGATGTAGTTACAGATTGTATTAAAGATTTTAATCGTTCTGACAATAGTATGGAATTGATTGACCTTATGAATATATTCATCAACCAATACGATGTTACATTTATTTGCTTGATTCATGAAAACCCAGGAAGTGCAGATAAAGCCAGAGGTCATTTAGGAACGGAGTTGTTTAATAAGTCAAGTACAGCAATTCAGATTGGTTTTGAGATGGGTAAAGGAAATAAGCCATCAGATATTATTGCCCTTAAATTTCTGAAAAAACGAAGTACAAAACGATATGACCCCATTCACCTTATTTATTCTGAGGAAGAAAAAGGGCTAGTTTTAGCTGATGCAAATATGGTAGATAAGGTTAAAGAATCTAGGCTTCTTAAAGCTGAACCTGCTGAATTAATTAAGTTTATAAACGATAACATTGAATTTCCTGTTAATGGTAAAGATTTGATAGAACTTTTATCAAAAGAGTTTGAATGCAGTAGCAAAATAATAAGAGAGAGATTAAATAAAATAATAGATGACAATGTAGAATTTGAAAATAGAGAAAATATTCCATATTATTTAATTAAAAAGAAACAGGGGAGAGAAGTAGTCTATGATATTAAATCATAATTATTAAATGTAATTAACAATGGAAGGTGGAACTGGCATATAATAGCCTTTTCTATCTTCCAATATTATTTATGTTATTATAGATACAAAACAAATTAATTTAAATAGTGAATATTTTAATTTAAACTAAGGAAAGTTAACTTGAGTTAAGCTAATATCAATCTGTTGTTTTTAAGCGTATTGGTTACTATTTTTGATTAAAACGCATAGGTTATGGAGACAGCTAAAGACCCGTTGACAGGAGAAACTTTTTATAAACAAAGAAATAATCAAGTATTTGCTAATCGTAAAAATCAAATTAAGTATAACAATTTGAAGGCTTTGGAAAAGAGAAAATCAATAGCAATTATCAATCGGATATTGGATAAGAATAGGTCAATTTTAATATCAATATTAGAAGGGAAACCTGAAGCAATTAAAAGCTATGATTATTTATTAGGGACTGGCTTTCATTTCGGCTGTAGTACACACACAATTAAGCGTGAAAATGATAATTGGATTTGTATATATGATTATGGGTATATGTTAGAAGGAGATAAAACTTTTAGAATAATAAAACTGTAACCAGATTTATCATGGAAGGAATTATTGATTGTTATCAATTAGAGGTTGCCAGAAATATACCTAAGGAGTTTACATTGTTAGAGAACAATTATCAGGCCTTAAAGAGTAATCATCGCAATATGAATAAAGCAATTATTGGTGTAGGGGTTATGACCGTTCTATTTATTGTTTTCAAAATATATTCTTATGAAAAAGAAAAAAGAAGCAAATAAACTTTTTTTAATTGACTATGGAAGTGATTTTTTAAAAACACCAGTTGTAAAGACTTCACTAATTGTTATAGCAGCATACAGCACTATCTATTTGTCAAAATATTTTTTAAATGCTTCAGCAGGCACTATAAGAGCTTGCAAGAATTTTAGAGAGGCTTGTAGAGGAAATTAGTTAAGCTAAACCACTATTTTTAATAGTAGTTTAGCCTCATTAATGTAAATCACCACTCATAGGTTAATTCTAAATCCACTAATATGTTGTGTTCTTGACTAACTACAGTTATGTTATCTGGGAAACCATTATCATCTAAATAGGCTTCAAACTTATAGGTTGTCATAAAATCATCTTCATCTACAGAATCATAATCCCAAATGGACACAAAATAATGTAAACTAAAATTGGTTAATACCAAATTTGGTACAAATTCAAATAGCGTAGAACCATTTGAAAAAGCATCTTCATAAAATATATCACTTGTATAAAGATTGGTTGAAACGGCATTTTCAAAAGTTATATACATATCTGGTAATATGCTTTCTGCATTTGGTATAGCTAAGTCCCAGTTACTACCATCATCAGTATTAGGAAATATTTTCACAATGGCTTTAGTAATTGTTACACTTGTTGGTGTAACTTGTTCCGAACAATCTGCCCCTGTGTAACCTTCAGGACAATCACATTCACAATTTGTAAATATTCCCCCGTTTAAACAGGTAATAGGCTCACAACCATCAGAATTTGATGAGCAACTAAAAACAATTAAACATATTGCTAAGAAAATTGTTGTTTTGAAAAATTTATTTTTCATGCTAAATGATATTTAATATCATCCAAACCCAAAATGAAGATTAGTAAAATAAAGAAGCGTGGGTTTGTAACATTATCCGTTCTGAGGTTCTGACAAAACCAAATACCAAGATAAGTACAGTACACCCACGCCATAACGTGAGCGTTCAACTTATTAATCTTGTGGTATAAAGGAAATTGTCAGATTTCAGAACCAAGAATAATAGCTAACGCTTATTTTTTATGTCTTTTTAAAATGTTTTTCTAAATAAATATATGTTTTGATTATGGTGTAAATATAGAAATTTTCCTTCTAGGAATTCCATTAAGCGGCATATGAAATCAGAATTACAAAATATTGTACTAATATGGATTTTATATGTTTTAATATAAAAAATATTGTTTTTGTACGTATTTTCATTATTTTTAAAATGACGAATTGGTCGAATAAAAAATTTATCGGAACCAAGAAACCAAATTTGTACTATAATTTATTTGATTTAAATGACCAATCCCCAAAAGGCTCTTAAAGATATAGCAGGTTTAACCATATCGGCTGGAATAGCCTATGCTTCCGGTTTTTTACCAGAAAGTTTTATTTCAGGTATTATTAGAGAAGTCTCTAACAGCCTTACTACGGACTATATTAAGAAGGCTGATTATCAGAAAATAAAAGGGTTACTTACTGATATTCACCCTTCAGAGTTTAATCATGATTTACAAAAACTGATTATTAAATCTATTGAATGGAGTATCAAAATCATAGAGATGCTTTATATTGAGAATAATAAATTAAGTAAAACGGATTATCGAACAGATAGGCTAAAAAAAATAAATAAATCACTTATTAGACAAGTTAATGGGGCGGTTTTTTCGCAACAAGCGCAAGCACTTCATATTAAAGTAGAAAATATAAATGGAGCAAAAGAGTTTTTTGAATGTTTAAATATTGATGTTGGTGGTTTACATGATGTAAAAACTAATAATCCTTATGGGGCATTTTTCAAGGAAAGATTCCCAAAGATGCTGAAATTGTGCTTTGGTGAACTACTTAAAAAAGAAGAAAACAGAAAAGCACTAATAGACTATGAGCAAGAAGTAAAACAAACCATAAACAATAAACTAGATAAAATACTCGATGAACTAGAAAATTCCAATATTAATAAAACTTCTGGTTTTAATGTTTTGACAGTACAGGAGGTACGCCATAAATTTAATTCTTCTAGACTCGATTATTTTATGGATACAATTAGAGAACAATATATAACGATAGCTAACGACTTAGAGTACTTAAAAAATGCCTTTGAACAAATTCTACAAGAACTTCAAGGTAACTATTTTGAGAAAAAAAAGGTTTATATTTTTAGTACTGTGATCGCTTTCGTTGTAATTGTTTTTGGTTTGATTTACTACATTATAACACTACCTTTTACTACCAACATAACCCTAGAGCCCAATAAAAAGATTAAGGTGCATAATGAATATCCACCGCTTAGTTATGGTGATAAACCAAAAATTGTATTCTACCTAAATCAAAAAAATCCTAGAGATATAATTGAAAATGAAGCCACTTTTCCAAAAATTGATTACAAGTACAAAGATAGAAAGATAAGGGTTGAATTGATAGACGATTATTGGAAATTAAGCCAAGACTCTTTGATGCTAAACAGTGGTAGTTTGTCTCTTCAAATTGAACCTAATGAAAAACTTTCGACAATCTCAGGAAGGGTGTTTAAGCATGTAGGGCATGAGCCCATAAGGTACGCCCAAATTAAATTAGTTGATGAAGGGATAGATACAATTGTTGATTCTAATGGTCTTTTTAAAATAAAAGTTCCTATTGAATTTAGGAGGGAAAAATATAATATACAAGTCGTCCTAAATGATAGTACAATATCAAATTGGACAATACACCCTGGGAATGTAAAACCAATTCCAATAAATATTGCTAAAGACTGATGTATACATTCTAAACTATTAATTGTGTTCAACCACTTTTGAAAATCAAGCGAAATGAAAAAAATAATCGTAGTACTAATCCTAATTGTTATTAACAATTTACATTCGCAAACGAAGGTAACTGGAAAAGTATATTTGTTGAGCAGTAATTGGAGACCGATTGAAGGTGTTTTTATAGCCGCTACAGATTCAAATGGTGACTATTCTAAAAAAGACGGAAGTTTTGCTTTATACTTTAAGGATAAACAACCAGGTGAAATAATAAGGATTTCGGTGGGTAATGGCGAATCTATTTTAGATAAAAATGGAAAAGAATATGAAGTTGTAAATGAAAAAGAATTGACTAGTATACTAATCTGCCAGCAAGATAAGTGTAAAACCGATTTGATAATAGTTTTAGTACCAAAAGGACAACGAGAGAAAGTAATTAATGAATACTATCAAATCATTAAAAACCATTTTGATAAAAGAATGGTTCTTTTAAAAAGAGAGTTAAAAGAACTTAGTTCCCAAAATTCAAGAGTTTATGATAGTGTTTCTGAATTAGAATTACAAATTTCTAATCTTAAACTCCAGAATGACTCACTTCGGGTTTACGATCAAGCTGAAGAACTTACAAATATTAATAAAGACTCTTCAAAAGAATGTATAAAAAAGTATCTATTGGTTCTTGACTCTCTAAAGAGGATTAATCTAACAGAGAATCGTTTCTTGTCTATAGAAAACAAAGAGCTTTTAAGAAAAAACATAATTCAAGATTTAGAGAAGTACCTAAAACTTTTGGAGTTAGAAAATATTAATACTGAAGATACTGAAAGGGTTAAAAAAGCCTATAACCTTTTAAAAATGAATAAATGAAAACATTAGCACCTAATATTCTCATTTTTTTGGTGATATTCTTAACGATAAGGGGAAAAGTTGATGCCCAATCAAAGCTCGATGGTAAAGTTTACCAACAAAGCAGTAGTTGGACTCCAATTGAAGGCATATGGGTAAATGAAGTAGATTCGAATGGAGACTTTTCCAAAGCAGATGGTTCATTCTCTTTAAAATTCAATAATAAGACAAAGGGTCAGGCTGTTTTCCCTAAAATTGGTAATCAAAATGCCAATATAGTTCAGGATAAATATGGTAAAGAATGGGAGTTAATTAATGATAAAGAAATTGAATATGTAATTATACCTGAAAAATCGGATGAAAAAAACCTTCTAAAGCTAATTCTTGCTCCGAAAGGTCAACGTGATTTGGCCGCTCAAAAATATTATAAAATAATAAAGACCAGTTCCGATACTAAATTAGCTAAACTGGAGGGAGAGCTAATAGAAATTAGAAATACATTAGGAGAACGAGATTCATTGGTAATTCAAAAAGACAAACAGTTAGAAGTTTACAAAGGCTTATGCGATTCTTTAAGATTATATAAAGAAGCTGTTGAATTGGCCAGTATAAATTTGGATGGAGCCTCAGAACGCGTAAAACGTTACAAGAAGCTATTAGATCAAGGAGTAAAAATAGAGGAAGCACGAAAAGAGTTAAATCCGGAAAAAGCGGAAAAAGAAGCATTAAGAGGTGGCGAATTGGAAAGGGCGAGTGTAAACGAAATTAGAAGAGCTGCTAGAATAGCTACTTTAGGGTTTAGGTTTGATAAAGCCATCTCTCTCTATGACAGGATAACTCATGTTCTAAAAACAAATCGAAGAAATATATTTGACATAGCAGAAAACCTGACAGAGGTAGGGCTTTTATGTAAGGAAGTAGGCATGGATAAAAAAGCCCTAGGATATTTTGAAGAAGCTATAAGTATTATGTATGAGAATAATGTTTCTGAACATCCGATTTTAGGACGAGCATTAAACATTCAAGGAAATATATTTCAAAGTTTGAATCAATACAAAAAAGCAGAAAAAAAGCTATTAGGCTCTTTGGAAATTCATGAAAATTATGCGAAGAAGAATACATTTAAGTTTAACCCATTTCTAGCTAATAATTTATCCAACTTAGGCGCTTTATATATCAAGTGGGGTAGATATGAAGAAGCTGAGCCCTTTTTACTTAAGGCTTATAAAATTTATGATCAATTTATCAAAGCGGGTAATCAAGCTTATATTATAGATATTCTTGCTATTAAAATCAATTTGGGGGGATTATATCAAGGCCTTGGCGAATTTCAAAAATCGGAATCTATTTTGCTGGAGGCTATTGAGGATCAAAAGGAATATCCGAACAAAACTTCATTAGAATTTAATGAAACCCTTGTAAAACTCCTTAATAATTTAGGAATGAGTTCTATTTATCTAAAAAAATACAAGCAAGCTGAGTTTGTATTTCTAAAAACTTTAAAAATTTATTATGAATACTTCTCTAAAAACCTCAAGAAATATGGTTCAGAGTATGCTTCCACCCTTGCAAACTTAGGAACTGTGTTTAGAGAACAACAAGAATATGCAAAAGCCGAAAAAGCGTTTCTTGATGCATTAAAAATACACCAAGCCTTTGGCACAAATGTGGAAGGAAAGTTTGGTTTAGATGTGATTGCAATATTGAATAAACTAGGGTCTTTATACTATGTTACAAAAGACTATAAAAAGGCCGAAGAAACTTATATTAAGTCATTAACGATAATTGATAAAGTTGGTGCGACAAAACCTGAGGCTTATATAATAGAAATGATCGAAACAAAATTATCACTACCCCCAGTTTATGAAGCTAGCATGACTGAAGAAAATTTTGAAACCCATAAAAAAAAGATACTTAAACTGTTAACAAGTGCAAAAAAAGATTTTGAATTATATAATCCTAATAACGCTGATATAAAGGGGTTTATGAAAAGTGCCATTGCATACGAAAAATATATTGTTAATTTAGATGTGTCTACAATTGTTTACAAAAACCTTGCGAAAGAAATCCAAAACCTGGAAAAAAAATTAGATACAGAACGTTCGAATGAATCGATTGTTCATCAGCTTCAAAAAGTGATAGCAAAACTTAAAGGATTTTTAAAAAAATACCCTGAGCATATATATGCCAGGAAAAGTCTAAGTGCTAACTATGGAAATTTATCTTGGTATGCGCTTTTGACTAAAGATTTCAAATTATCTGAAAATAGCGCAAAAGAAGGTTTAAATATGGATCCTTCACAAAAATGGATTAATACGAATTTGGCTTTATCTTTAATACTACAGGATAAATATGAATCGGGTAGAGAAATTTATTTAAGATTAAAAGATAAACCCTATAGGAAAGCAAATTATTCTAAAACCTTTTTAGAAGATATTACCACCCTTCAAAAAGCAGGAATTACCCATCCAGATTTTAAAAAAATAGTAAAACTATTAAATGATTGATTATGAGGCAATTAATTTTTGTAATCCTAATAGTATCACCTTTTGGTTTTTCCCAATCTAAAATTGAAGGTAGGGTTTTTCAACAAAGTAGTGGATGGACTCCAATTGAAGGTATTTTCGTTACTGAGGAAAATTCCAATGGTGATTATTCTAAAAGAGATGGTTCATTTTCGCTTGAATTCAACTCAAAAAAGCTCGGGGAAATTGTATATCCAAAAATTGGTTTAAACGGAGATAATTTTGCCAAAGATAAAAATGGAAAAGTTTGGGAGTTGGTCAATGTTAATGAGTTATCATCGGTTATTATACCTAAAGATCCTAAAAGAGGTTCTTTAAAAATAATTGTATGTCCTAAAGGAGGAATACATGAGGCCGCTATTAATTATTATAAACCTATGAAGAATTTTAGGGACAAAAAGTTCATAATGTTGAATGATAGCCTTAAAACGTTACAAGTTCGCTTGAGTTCTGATCATCAAGTAATAATTGATTTAAATCGACAAATAGAGCGATATAAGAAATTAAATGATTCAATACGATTATATAGTAAAGCCCTAGATTATGCAAGAACAAATCTAGACAGTGCTGAGAAACGGGTAAAGGATTATTTAGAAGCTCTAGGTATGGGGATGCAGATTGAGCAAGCGATAAAGATTTTAGATGAAGAAAAAGCGAAGAAAGAAGCTAGACTACATGGGCAAGGATTTGAAACTAGTATAGATGAATTGAGGAAGATTGCGGAACAAAAAGAGTTAGATTTTAGATTCCAAGAAGCAGTAAAAATATATGACGAGATAATTTTACAATATACAGAATACAATAAAGACCAGAACTTAATTCTTGATTTGTATTACTATATATGTGACATGCACCTACAAATTGGTCAATATTCGAAAGTGATTCAGTATGGAAAAAAAGCACTACTAATTTTAAATGATATTAGGTATGATAAAAATAATCCAAAAAAGAGTCAGTTATTAAATGTTTTGGGAGTCGCTTATATGAATATTTATGATTACGATAATTCAAAGACTTCGTTAGATGAATCTCTAAAAATTAATGAGTTTCGTATTAATCACAAACTAACTAAATCTCAATTACCCGTTTTTGATAATTTGACCAATTTAGGAAACCTTAATCTTGAACTCAAACAATTTAAAGAAGCTGAATTATATTATGAAAAGGCATTAAATATTTACTTAAACTTTAAAGATGAAAATTATCATAAAGACCCCAATCGTCTTGTATCAATATATAATAATTTAGCAGTAATTAATCAAAATATTTTTAATGATACCAAAACTATTGAATACTTGAGAAAAGCACTTTCTATATTAAAATTGTTGAGAGATAAAAAAGATTCAAGAAAACTAAAACAAAGTTTTGCAGATTTAAATACTAATCTAGGGAATTTATTTAAAGATTCTAATGATC
Source organism: Flavivirga eckloniae (assembly GCF_002886045.1). Classification (NCBI taxonomy): domain Bacteria; kingdom Pseudomonadati; phylum Bacteroidota; class Flavobacteriia; order Flavobacteriales; family Flavobacteriaceae; genus Flavivirga; species Flavivirga eckloniae. The sequence continues at coordinate 5,304,978 of NZ_CP025791.1, forward strand.
TCAATAGTGCTCTAAAACATTTTGGACAAGCAAAAGACATTTATGAAGAACTCAATCTTGAAGAGCCATTTAGTTTTGTGTTTTCTTACTCAATAGCTCTTAATAACTTTGTTTCTGTCCTTCTGAATTTAAACAGGGTCTCAGAAGCAAAAAACTATATTGAAATTTCTATAAACCTTAATAAAGAGTTAGTTTTAAGATATCCATCAGAACTTCAATACAAACACAATATTGCTTTTTCTTATAGCAATTTAGGAAGACTATATTGTTTGGAGCAGTCTTATTCAAAATCAATAGACGCTTACAAAGAATCAATTGGTTTGTTAAAAGAGTTTGACATTAGTACAACAAATAGCAATCAAGAGATGTTGCTATCTACAATTAATGATCTTGCTTTAGTTTATAACTCAAACCATCAATGCTCTAATGCGGAAAAGGTTTTATTGGAGGCTATGCAATTACTTCACAAAAGAGATAGTGATTTCAAATATTCAGCTCCCTTATCCCTTTTACTCCGGACAAATCTGGGTATTTCTTTAGATTGCCAAAAGAAGCATGAATTAGCGGAAGATAACAATCAAATTATGCTTAAAATTAGTCGGGAGCTAGCAAAAGAAAATCTTTCAAGATTTGGTATAGATATTCTTGGATCTCTAAATAATCTTTCTATCTCACTAATGAACAATGGCAAAAGAATTAAGGCCAAAGAGTTACTGTTGGAAGCTGTTGTTTTGAGCCAAAATATGAAAGGTATAGATTTTGAAATGGGATCGATTAATCATAATCTGGGAAAGGTTTATGATGAATTAGAAAAGTATGACAAATCAATTGATCATTACTTACAAGCTTGCCAAATAAGAAAAAAACTAGTTTTTAAAAATGATATTGCTCTTTTTAAGAAAGATTTAGCCACCTCTTTGAACAACTTAGGCAATGTATATGTTGAGACTGGAGATTATGTAAGAGCCAAAAGTAATTTGATACTTTCCAAAAATATACGAGAGGAGTTAGCTAAAGAAAATGATATAAATGAATATGATTTAGCTAAATCTCGTTTCGCTCTTGGCCTGTTATATTACAAGAGCAAAAAGAATGATAATGCATTGTTGGAGTTTTCTGAAGCACAAAAATTGTTTTATAATCCTATTTTTGACCATTTTTCACAAGCAAATTTGTATAGAGCTAAGATTAATACAGAAGTTGGAAAATCCTATATCCGTTTGGAAAAGTTTGAGTTGGCCAAGAAGAATCTACTTGAAACATTTTTGAAATTTGAAAGTAAAATAAAACAGCATAGCCTTACAACGGAAGAGTCATCCCTGTTTTTGAAGAATCTGATATACTTGACTAGGATTGACATACTAAGAAATCTAAAAGAAGAACTTAGTTTACAAGATGCTAAAAAAGGGTTTGAAAGAATTCAATTTACATTAAGTCAGAAAAACACAAAAATTAATTTTGATAACCAGAAAAAGGAATTGCTGGTATTATTTAAGGGTTGTGAGGAGTTTTATTCTGGCCACTTTATTGATTTAGAAGCAAGCGAGCTTATGCAAAAGATAGATTTGGATAAAGATAAAATCGGTCTCTATCAAGAACTCAAAATTTTTCTAGCAAAATTGGATCAATTTGGTTTGCAGTACCCTAACAACGAAGGAGTTCAAGTATACTCTTTACATTTCAGGGCTAATCTTTCTTGGTATGCTCTTTTTGCGAAAGATTTTGTGTTCAGTGAGCGGTGTGCAAAATATGTTCTTGAAAAAGAACCGTCTGAAGAATGGGTTTATACTAACCTTGCACTTTCTTATGTCTTTCAAGATAAATTTCAGCAAGCAAAAAATATATATTTAAAATATAAAGACCAACCTTACGATAATACAAATTTTAGGGAAGTTTTTTTGGACGATATCATGGCATTGGAAAATGAAGGCTTAGCACATCAAGATTTTGCTAAAGTGAGAGAAATTCTTGAAAAGAGATGATCGACTATTTGATTACAAAATTGATATTAAATGAGACGATTTAATATTCTTATTCTTAACATATTTATCCTATTTTGTCTTAACCTCAGAGCACAAACTCAATTAAAAGGAAAGGTCTTTCAGCAAAATAGTGGTTGGACTGCTGTTGAAGGTATTTTTGTTACTGAGGAAAATTCAAACGGCGACTATTCAAAAGCTGATGGTTCATTTACACTTGAATTTAACTCAAAAGTTAGCGGTGAAACCGTGTATCCAAAAATCGGTTTAAAAGTTAACAATTTTGCCATAGATAAATTTGGGAAAATTTGGGAATTGGTTAATGAAAGAGAACTTGAACATGTTGAAATCCCAATTGAGTCTACGGTAGAGAATGAATTAAAAATTATCATTGCCCCGAAAGGGCAGCGTGATTTGGTGGCTCAGAAATATTACAGAATAATAAAGACATCAGCAGATTTGGCTTTGGCACAAAAAGAAAAGGAATTTCTTAAGCTAGAAAGAAGTAAACAAAAAGACTATGAGAAGATTAATAGATTAACCTCGCAATTAGCAAGTCTGCAGGGAAAAGCAGACTCAATCACTATTTATAAAGAAGCGATACGTATCGCTTCGATTAATAAAGATAGTGCACCTAAGCGGATTTTGAGATATATTGAGTTGTTGAATAAAGGAAAATCAATAGTAGAAGCAAGAGAAGCATTAAATATTAAGGATGCATTGAGTGATATTGATAAAAGCATGACGCTTTTTAATTCAGCAATTCAAGAACTTGAAACACGAGCTAGAGCTTCTACAAGTATTTATGACTATAAAGATGCCTTACGGTGTTATGAAGAGATCGTTTTAGCTTATAAGAAGTATAATATATCCGAAATAAAAATTGTGGATGCCATATCAAAATTTGTTAAGATAGCAATTGATGAATTGACATATATTCTTGAGTTTTCTTTTTTGACAGGAGGTTCAAGTGACTATTTTGATAACCTAAAAAAGAAAGGTATAGGTTTTTGCAAGGAAGCATTTAACATTTACTTAAAGCTAACCCAATCAGATGTCAGTCAAGTGAAAAATTTCATTAACATGCGATTTGCCTACATTACGTTGCTTAATCCCAAAGGATTTTGGAGTACTGTCGAAGAAACAAATGAAATATTAAGAGTTTTGGATCAATGTGAAAATACATTGTCAAATTATCCTAAATTAAATGCTTCATATTTATTAAAAACTTATAAATGGAGGATTTCTATTTTAACAACAAGCTTATATAAGGATGATAAAACCATAAAAACATATTTAATGAAGTTTGACAATTTATTTAATTCTAATAAACAAGTAAGATCAAAAGAAAGACTAGAAAACCTCATATTTCTTAATTCTGTCGCATGGGAATTAGAGCCAAACAAAAGAGATGAAAATACTTCGCAAGTGGTTAATTTCATTTCAAGAAAGGGTTTGTCATTCAGTTTAAAAAATAAGGGCTACAAATACATGTCTAATAGGTATCGTTTTCTGGCTCAAGATTGTTACCCACCGATATCTAAATATTGCAATGACTCAACTAGATTAATTGAGTATGCCAAAAAATCATTGGATTATTATTCTAGAATTAATTTCAGCGGTATGTCTAATTTAGAAAGAGCGGATTGGTACAAAAATGAAGGAATGCTGAATATATTTTTAAAAAAAGCCAACAGGGCGAGAGAATGTTTTAATTCTTCTACTGAATTAAAGAGAAAGGTATTCTCAAATGAAGATTTTGCATTTTGGGGAAAACACTATTTTACTATAATGCTGAAATTAAATGAATTTGATAGTTTACATCTAAATTATGCCAAAAAAGCAGTTGAAAATTTAGCTAAGTCAAATTCATTTATGCAAGTTTTAGCAAGAAGAACGTTAATTGAAATCTACGTAAAAAAGAATGAATTTAATAGTGCTACATTAAGATATAAAGAAAATATCAATTTTCACAAGAGTAATGATTCAGTCAATTATACAAAAAATTTTAAGAGAGAATCTGAACTCTATTTCAATAAGTTAAATGAGAGAGGATTAAATCAATATATTACAAAGAATTATAATCAAGCAATTAAAGCATATCAAGAGATAATTCATGTCTTTGGTAATCAGTTAATAATTTACAACAATCTTGGAACAGCTTTTGTCAAAAACTATCAATTCGAAGAGGCATTTACTTCATTTTCCGAATTTCAAAAATTAAATCCGAATAACGGGAGAGTCTATCGAAATTGGGGAATGTATCATGCTTTAAAGAATGAACCTGAAAAGGCCTTTGAAAATCTAGAAAAAGCAATTGAATTTGGATTTACAGATATCAATTGGTTTGAAACGGATGACAGTATAGATAATCTCAGAGATGACCCAAAATTTAAAAATTTGCTGTTGTCATTAAAAAATAATGATAAATGAAACACTTATGGGGTTTGTCCTTAGTTTGTGTAACTATTCTAGGTAGAGTCCAACCAAGTGAGAATATGTGCTAATAGATTGATAATGAGATGTGTCAGGAGGAATATAAATAACTCGTAGAAGCCCTAAAGTTAATGGTTCTTTCCTCTTGTTTTTAATTCGAAAATTAAGAAAAAATGACATTTATTAGTATTAAACCAAACAATTTAGAAATGTATAAGGCAATGAACTTTAACTACTAAATATTGACAAATAGAACATGTTAATATTCTAAATAATATTTGAAATTTGTATCGTATTTGTGCTTTTTAATCAATAAAGTCATAAAATTAAGTAAACTTACTTTCTGTATCGGGAAGTAACTGTATTCATAATTAACACAAACTATATTAAATTACATATTAAATGTAGAACCGCAATATTTCTAAATGAAGAATTTAGTTATAGATCACTATCTTAATTTCTCCAGGTTTTTTAGGCTCTAAAAGAGTCTCTGAAATCCAGATTCTCAATTGACTTCTTTTTAACTATAAAGTAACATTTTAATTAAATTTAGAATGTTTTGTTAGTTATTCACGATCACATTTAATGCCTTATTCGTCCCACTTTAAAGTGGTTTCAACACTTTTTTTAGGATAATTTATAGTAAGAATTTTTTTTTGAATAAGTAAGCTAGCCAATCCATCTACTGAAATAACGAATTAGAACAAGTTTTTGATAAGAAGAAATTACGATTGAGAAACTGTTAGATATTGATTTCACACAAATTTAGTATTGAACTCATTTAAAGTTTTTGGGTTTAAGTACAAATTAGAAGTTTTTAGTAATGCTGAAGTCTTTTTCTGAGTCGCATAGTGGCACTTAGGAAATAAGGAATAATAAGTTCATAGTAAAAAAATAAAAAAATGGAGTGTAGTAGAATTGAATTAATAAAAGAGGATAGTAGTATCAAACTATCAAATAGAGAAAAGTATTTTTTGAGATTATTTGTTCTTAATTGCGATAACAAATTTATATCAGATTTTCTCGAAATGAAAATAAAAAATTTGGAGTACATGAAAAGAACATTAAAAAAGAAATTTAAAACTGAAGATTGGTTCGTTATAATTCAAAAAGCATTTGAGCTTGGAATTTTAGAAGAGCGAGATTATATCAATCCAGCTATAAAAGAAATAGCGTTAGATTATGCATCTAAAATAGTTAATGATTTTAAATACAAACCGCCTGCTAGATATAAACTGTCTAAAGATGTTTTATTTGATTTTGATAATGCAATAAGGCTTTCACTAAAACAATTAAAAATTACTTTAAAATGAAACAAGCTCATACAGTAAGACTATTTAATGATAAAGAATTAAGTTATTTGCGATTAAGATATCAAGGCATAAATAAGGATACTATTGTAGAGAAACTACAGCTTAAAAATAAAAAAGAATGTGCAGAGATAGAAAAATTGATTTTAAATAAGCTCTCGGTTAATAATTTGTACAATGCTTACAGGCTAGCTTTTAATTTAGAGCTACTTAATAGAGAAGATTTTATGATGGCAGATATCAAAAAAGAAGCATCGAAATTTTCTGAAAAAATCACGAAGATTTTATTATCTACAAAAATTAGTGATGAAGAAAAAGAACTTGAAGTTTATTTAATCTTATTAGTCTTTCAAATGAAGATTGAATATAGCTATCTATTCAAAAAAGGAGGAAAAGATACGGTCTTGCAAATTGTGTAATTTTAAAACCCTACAACACTTAATTATTAAAAAGTATCATTCTAAGAATTGATTAATATAATTCCTGAAATTGTTGTTAAAGGGTAAAACAAAAGATACTAATTATTATCACTTTCGATTACTTCCTAAATTAAAACCCAAAACAGTTACTTTGAAAAATTATCCATGTATTAGCATATACATTGGAAATAATTTTTCTTATAAACAATTTAACACAATTATTAAAATTTCACCTTACAATATAACGTTAAGTAAACATGCTCTTAATGCTGTATGCCCAAAATATTTAAAAAACTTACTTAACTGAAAATGGAAAAACTAAAAGCTGCCCTAGAAAGAACTAAATCAAAAATAGATACAACTTTTAAAAACATAAAATTTTCTGACAATAACATACTAGAATCTACAAATGAAGCCATGTACTATATGCTAAATTTGGGAGATGGCGGAAAAAGAATAAGACCAGCCATTGTTTTAACAATTGCAGAGGGATTTAATGGGAATCAAGACCAGGCGTTGGAATTTGCAAAAGCAGTAGAATTTATACATACATATACCCTAATTATAGATGATATCCAGGATGATGATGATATTAGAAGAAACGCACCAACATGCCATATAAAATATGATGTTAATACAGCAATCCTTGCCGCCTCAAGGCTCTTTGAAGAAGGATTGTATCCATTTCATAAATATTGCGAAAACATCGAACTTTTTCGAAAGCTAAACAATCAACTACATAAAGGCCAATGTGCCGATTTAAATGCTGAATCCTGGGAAGAAGACATGTTGTTGCTACAGCATTTACAGTTTATACACTCAGGAAAAACAAGTGCACTCATTCAAATGGCAATTTTAGGAGGATGTATTTCTAGCAAATTGTCAGAACAGCAAACAAGTAAATTATTAGAATACGGGTATTACTTAGGACTGGCATTTCAAGCAAAAGATGACATTTTAAGTAAAACTGAAACAGCTCAAGCATTAGGAAAATCAGCAGGAAAGCAGGCAGATAAAAACAAGCTAACATATCCTTCGCTTTTTGGTTCCGTTGAAAATGCTCAAATAGAAGCTGATAAATTATCTGAAAAAGCCATGTCTTGTTTAGATAAATTTGAAAAAGAAAATGTAGCTGTTTTATTAGAACTTGCAAAATTCACCGTTCAAAGGAAAAGATAATACCATCCTAAAAATAACCCCATCTTAACTTTTTGTTTTTAAGAAAAGAAGAACTATGATGAGTTTCCTATTATATATGTCATTAATTAAAACCCAAACACTATGAAAGAGCTATCAACCCCGGAAGTAGCAATTCGTTTTACTGAATTATTAAACACTTTAGATGACTATGACACTATTATTTTCGATTTAGGCGATGTCCTCTTAAATTGGGACTCCATTCACTTTACATCAGAAACAAAAGGAATAGACGATGTTAGGAAGATGTTAAACCACTCAATTTGGCAAGATTTAGAAAAAGGTTTAATTAATAGAGAATCGGCACTTACAATGTTAAGTTGCGAATTACAAACACCTTATAGTAAGTTAAAAGAATTGCTAGAGTTAAGTGTGGCCAGCTTAAAAGTTAACGAGCCCATGTTGGAGGTACTTAAAACCTTGCATAAAAGAAATAAAAAAATATATTGTCTTTCAAATGTAGACCGGGAATCGTTCTCTTATTTATATACAAACTTTGATTATTGGAAGTGCTTTGATGGTTTATACGTATCCGCTTTGTTACAACTTAGAAAGCCACAAGAAACTATTTTTCAATACATAATTTCAAGTGCCTCCATAAACCCAAAAACGGCGGTTCTTATAGACGACAAATCCGAAAACCTACAGCAGGCGGCAAGCTTTGGAATAAGTACTGTAAAGTATGTAAAAGATAACATTACATATACGCGTATTGAAAAAGAAAACAATAGAAGCCTTCCAGATATAAACCATCATGTAATCAAAAAGAAGGCATTAGGGGAAGCCTATTTAAATGGTCGATTACATAATTTTCCTTTCTGCAAAAGTTTTGTGGGTAATGGGGTAGAGTTAATGGGGAGTGAAGATTTTTCCAAAGAAATATTTTCAACCGCAGTCATTTTACATTCCTATTCGTCGCTTCCCAATGATATTATAGAATCCATGTCCTATGAGATTCTTAATCATGATGGGAAAAATAAACTACGTTGGTGTTTTTATAAAAATGAAGCCAGACCAGAAAATTTCCCTGACGATTTGGATACCACATCAATGGTATTATCATTTCTATTAAATAATAACAAGCTCACTAGGGAAGAGGTAGCTCCTGTAGTGGAACAAATGATAGGTAACAGAAATGAAGATGGTATCATTCAGGTATATTTTGATGATAACAGACCTAGAATAGATGCCATTGTAGCCATAAATGTATTGTACTTAATGCATCAAATTGGATATGGAGAGCGAGAAGCACTAAAAGAAACAGAGATTTTCGTATACGACTTTTTAACTACTCAAAAATACCTCAAAGGTACACGATATTATCCTGCACCAGATGTGTTTTTGTTTTTCCTGTCCAGGCTAGTGGTCGATTTCCCTAATGCGTTTCAGAAATTTCATAAACCACTTATAGAAATGCTAGTATTGCGCATCAATTGTTCGTCATTTCCATTAGAACGCGCTTTAAGAGTTATAGCGTTAAAAAAGTTAGGAATTGTTAATAGGACCGACTTTTTAAAATTATTGGATGATCAATTGGAAGATGGCGGTTGGCCTATGTACGGGCTTTTTATAGCACCAAGGTCTAACACATATTTCGGAAGTAGGGAACTTAGCACAGCATTTGCTTTAGAAGCAATAAACTTAATGAGTAAACGTAATTAAAATAAGAGTATGGCACAAATCATTATCAATAAGCAAAACGATGAATTGGCATTTAGGTTGGAACAATTCAATAACTTAAATCAATTTGATCATTTACAGCGTAAAAATTATTATTCTATCATTCTATTACATGGTGCTAATTTTAATTTAAAAGTCGATTTTTCAGAATATAAGCTCAAAGCAAATCATATGATTTGCTTATCACCATATCAACCATTTATGATTAGCTCTGATGAAGCATGTTCGGGATTTTTATTAAATTTTCATCCCGATTTTTTCTGTACCTATAGACATCAAAATGAAATAGAAACAGAAGGTGTGCTTTTTGGCAATTTTCATGGCTTACCTTTTTTTAAGCTATTTGAAGAAAAATTATTCTCTAACCTCATAGATCAAATTTCTAGAGAAATGGATAGAGATTCTATAGCACAACATGAAGTGCTGGTTGCTTTTTTAAAAGTATTTCTAATTGAATCTGTGAGACAGAAAAAGAAATTTGATGAAGATACTGTGTTAAAATTTACCGATAGACAATCAGAAGTTTTGCAAAACCTTGTAGATGCTATTGAGGGGAATTACACTAAGCTACATGCACCGCAAGAATATGCAGATATACTATGTGTAAGTTCTAAAACCCTGGCAGGCATAGTAAAAAAATATTTAAACCAAACACTAACATCTTTAATAACCAGTAGAATTATTATAGAGGCAAAAAGAGAACTTTATTTAACGTCTAAACCAGTAAAACAGATAGCTGCAGCATTGGGCTATGATGATGAATTTTATTTTAGCCGATTCTTTAAAAAGAAAGTTGGGGTATCGCCCGATACTTATAGAAAAACGGTAGGCTTTGCCAAACTAGAAAAACTACAAGTGGATCTTAAAAAAAGGAGCATCGATTAAGACGCTCCTTTCCGTTTTCTTTTTCAATGTTGCTATAATTATTTAGAAGCCAGAATATCTATCTTTTGAATAGCCGTAGCTTCAAAATCTTTCAGAATAACAGGAGCGTTTTCCATAAGGGCAGCTGCTACTTTACCCTTTAAATGTGCATCCCTATCAGAATCTTCGGCAAAAGTGTCAAATATAGCGTATGTTGTATCATCTAATTTAAAAGCATACCATGATAATGTTTTAGGCTCATCGTCTATCAGTTGTTGCCATGCCTTTAGAAAATGTTCTACGGCTTCAGAGTTTCCTGCTTTAGCGTTCATAATAACCAATAAACCTTTATTTTGTACACCAGGCTTATGGTTACTGGCAATCACATTAACGGGTTTAATGCCAACGTTTACATCAAAGCTTTCAAGTAGACTATCAGCATTAGCTAATAAAGCTTTAGCAACCTCACCTTTTAAATGAGCTTGTCTACCAGCTTCTATTTCAAAGGTGTCATATATTCCAAAAGTGTTTTCATCTATCTGAAAAGCAAACCAGGATACCGTTTCAGGTTCTTGAAGTACTAGCGGTAATCCACTAAGTAGAAAATCTTTAACAGCTTTGGCTTTACCTGCTTTGGCTTTCATGGTTACTAATAGTCCAATGGTTTCATTTTGTGTGTGTGTCATAATAATACTGTTTTTGGTTTTAGAAAATAATTGAATTGAAAACCCTAGAAGCAATACTAAGATTACCAGTTTAAAAGGAGGTCTTGTTTTCATGTTTTTTAATGTTTTGTTACAGTGCAAATTTGTTGTAAAAGGAAGAAGTAAGGAATGGATATCTATAACTTATACATGGACAATTTTTTATAAATAAAACAAGTATAAACACTATGCAGCGACGCAACAATCTCATTAAAGAAAATGGATACTAGCAGTAAACTATCTTAAAACACATAAAAACTATTCAAAAACAGTTTTGTGAAATCCCATAAAACTTCTTTTTAGTCCCTGTTTTGATATGTTTTAGCACTTTTTTTATCAGAAAAATTAAATAGGATGAATCTTCGCTTTAAAATTAAGATAAAGATAGAATTGATACGATTACAAAACATACGAGCAAACCTCTTTTTGGTACTAAGTTTTGCCTGTTATGCTCAGGCTCAAATAACTGTAAACACTAACAAAACTGTCGCTAATATGCCTAATTATAGCGTGAGCTTGTCAGGCAATGGAAATATCATGGCTATAGGAATCCATGAAGCCACTAATAACAATACAAAATCGGGGCGCGTACGCATATATAAAAGCAAATCAGGAGTTTGGAGTCAAGTAGGGCATGATATCAAAGGAGAGGCAGTAGGAGATTACTCAGGCTATAGCGTAAGTCTGTCTAAAGATGGCACTACGGTGGCTATAGGCGCTAAGCATAACCATGGGCGTAACGGTACAAACTCAGGGCATGTACGTGTCTATAAAAATAATTCAGGAGTTTGGAAACAAATAGGAGGAGATATCGATGGAGAGGCAGAAGGAGATTGGTCAGGCTATAGTGTGAGTTTATCTGGCGATGGAGCTATAGTAGCTATAGGTGCAGTTCTTAACAACGGTAATGGTGAAAATTCAGGGCATGTACGTGTCTATAAAAATAATTCAGGAGTATGGACTCAGGTAGGAGCAGATATAAACGGTAAAGCAGCAAAAGATTATTTCGGGACAAGCGTAAGTTTATCTAATAATGGAAGTATTCTGGCAGTAGGAGCGCATCAAGGAGGCGTGCTAACAGGCTATGTAAGTGTGTATAAAAACATATCAGGAAACTGGGAGCAAATAGGAAACGATATTACAGGTGAACCAAAAGATAATTTTTTAGGATGGAATATCAGTTTGTCCAGTAATGGTGCTACTGTGGCTACAGCAGCATATAAGGATAATAAAAAAGGAAAAAGACATGCGTACGTCCGCATGTATCAAACCAAAGGAGGGGCTTGGGTTCAAAAAGGTACAGATATAGACGGTAAAACAACGGGCTATGACGTATTAGGCTTTAATAATATAAGCTTGGGTAAGGATACAATCACACTCCTGGGAGCTTACGATAAGGATAGAGGCAAGCATACACCAATTATAAACTATGTACGTGTGTATAAATATAACAGTTCAAATATATGGAAACAGATAAACACAGATATATAACACCAATTTAATTTTATACACTGGGTGGTAATGGAGAGTATTTAGGTTGCTCCATAAGTCTTGCTTACTATAAAAGTAGGTTTTTAGTAAGATCATAATAGAGTTAGTTGGGACCCCTTGTGAGCAGCCTATATACCACCCAAATAGTGGTGCAATAATGAATAAAACCAATACATAAAGCATGAAACGAACATTATAATTTTAGATGTTTTTCTAGCAAAATAGTGTTTAAAATTCCTGTTGACAGACAGGTTTAATGTAAAAGCGTAGCGCTAGCCCCAATGATTATCGGGATTCTCAATTTTATAATTAACATAAATTAAAATAATTCTAAAGATTTAAGCGTATGAAAAAAAAATACACAACAATGGCGCTGTTCAAAACGTCACAAAAACCAATAAAGATAAAAGTATTACACCTATTATATGTGGTGGTATTTGTACAGATAAGCACCATTCTGTTCGGGTTGATAACATTTGTAAGAGTAGCTATGTTCAATTAAAATAGAGACTAGTTCTCCTTTTCATATTGTTGGCAATGAGTACTTATTGATTTCTCTGCTTCTGTAATCGAATGGATATTTCCATGTGGTCTTTGAGCATTGGTTGCTGAGCGGAGTCGAAGCAAAGAAATTCTCCAATATGTCCATGTTTAATAGCGAATTATCCATGTTCTGAACACCCGGATAAAAATAATTTTGAAAACAAACAATCAAACGCTCTATTCAATGAGTTGAGAGCGGTTTAAATTAAAAACAACTAGATGAAAAAGAACAGGTTATATTTTTTTATAGCAATCTCGATATGGTGCATCCAGTCCTATGCACAGCAAGATGTAACATTTACACTATACAATTATAATATGAACATCATTAACCCGGCCTATGCAGGTACTGGTGAAAATATGGAATTCACCTCAAACTATAGATCACAATGGACGGGTTTAGATGACGCACCCAAAACCTGGAGTTTTTCATTGAGTAGCCCAATGAACGACAAGGTGGGGTTGGGCCTTTCAGTTATCAACAGTAGGGTGTTCGTACTCAAGGAAACCGATGTTTTTGTTGATTTATCTTATAGACTACAGTTAAAAGAAAAATTGGACCTATTTCTGGGCTTTAAGGCAGGTGGGGCTGCCGTTAACATAGACTTGGCAGATATTGGACTTGATAACGATCCGCTTTTTTCAGAAAATGTAAGTGTGTTCAATCCAAATATTGGAATAGGTGCCTATTTAAAGGGAGAAAACTATTTTATAAATATATCCGTACCAGCGCTTCTAAAAACAAGGAGATACGAAAAGGAATCGGGCATTGTAACACAAGCTACAGATAAAATGCAATTTTTTATGGGAGCGGGATATCATTTTCTTTTGAACGGGGATGTGACCTTTACGCCCTCTTTTTTAACACGGGTAATTAGCGAAGTGCCTTTCTCAATGGATATAAGCGGAACCTTCGACCTGTACAACAGGGTAGAATTTGGTCTGAGCTACAGGTTAAAAGAATCTATTAGCTCCCTGGTATTCTTTAAAATGACAAATAGAATTGAGATAGGCTATGCCTATGACAGCTCTATAACCGCAATAAGTAATTATAGAAGAGGAAATCACGAATTCATATTAAAGTTTCCAATACTAATCTCAGGAAAACAAACACAAAGATAAGATAGAGGTAAGCATACATTAACTTATAAGTTATATATATATGTATGTATAAGCATAACAATTCAATTATATGCGAAATTCTAAGCGGTAAATCGTATAACCCCTGGGTGGTAAAATGAGAGTATTATAGGTTGCTCCATAAGTGCTTGCTTATATTGAGAGGTTAAGTTAGGCAAGACGCATCTTCATATTAGGTTTAGAGAGACCCTATTATAGTGAGCAACCTATATACCACCCAAATAGCAGTACAATAAAAAATAAGCCCAATACATATATATAAATTAATAAAAAAATGATACGTATTAAAACTTGTAAACCATTATTATTTGTGCTTTTTGCTCTGGCACTTTTCTCGTGTAATTCTGATGATGATGCTAATCCGGAAGACAGTGAAGAAATAATAGCCACTAAAGAAAAATTAGTTGGAAATTGGAAATTGGTAAGCAGCACTATTGACAATAAAAGTGTTTCACCATCTGAATTTGAATGCTTAAAAAAATCAATAGCAACTTTTAATCAAGATGGTACTTATAAATTAACTTTTTTAAAACCAGGAAGTAGTTCTACAAACCTTTGTTCTAAAACAAGTACACAATCTGGAACCTATACGGTTATTGGTTTAAATAGTGTTACTTTTTTTAATTTTGATTCTGAAATCAAGTTGATTGATGATACCTTACAAATTACCTCCAAAATCACCAATGGTAATGAGGAACAAGATCAAATAGATATTTTTATTAGAAGTGACAATACGGAATTAGAGGAAAATCCGGAAGAAGAAACAGACGACCTGGAAACAGATAACGATAATGGTAATGAAGAAGCCAACACTTTTGATGGAACAGAAGTAATTAAAAACATATTAGGAAAGTGGAAAATCGACTCTGATCAAGATTGTCTTCAAAAAAACACAATGGAATTTAAATCTCAGAGTGTTTTTGAATTTATTCAGCATAAGAAAACCTTCAATCGTAGAGATTTGCTAAACTATAATGTAAGCGTAAGTTATCCTTTACCAGAAAGTATTAAGGCTGCAGTTACCAAAGGAAATGATATGGTTGTTTTTGATACCAGTGCAACATGTCAATTTATCAAAACGAGCACCTTGGAATATATAGTAAAAGACGAAAAAACCATAGTACTTAAAAACATCTCCGGAATAAAATTATTATTGCAAGATAACAAGACCATTAAGCTTATATACACATTTACAGATAGTAGTGTTAATGAACAAGTCAGAGAATTTGTTTACAAAAAGCTATAAAACCCCGAATAATTTAACCTTAAATAACTTAATCTTATGAAAAAAAAATTACAAAATTTATGTTTAACAGCCCTTACTTTATTTACAGCGCTCTCTTTTGGTCAAAACCAAATCACTTTTGATTTTTCAAGCAATACAAGTATCAATGGAACGAGTGTAAGTCAGACCGTTTTAAACCAAGGTGTTAGCTATCAATTAACAGCAACCCACAACTTTGCAGATGCTGATTTATGGGGGGATGTTTCTGGTGAAAATACTACTTCAGGAAAACCATTGTTTTTCGCACAAGTAGGATCTGGTAGTGGGTCGATACAACCAGAGATTTGGACAGTAATATTGACCAAAGATGGCCAACCATGTTCTTTTAATTTATCTAATATTAGTTTTGAAAAGTTTTGCGGTTTATCAACTAGTTTTAGTTTCTCTAATAATTTAGGTGAGACGATGGTTTCTACTACTATTCCTTCGGTAGGAGCAGCAGGTTCTATTCCAGGTTCTACTACTTTTGCCCAGAACAATATTGGCATTGAAAGTTTTACTATAAGAACGACTACTTTTCAAGGAACACAATGTACCGACTTTGGTAATATTATATTAACACCTGCAGCAAACACTTTAAGTGCAGAAGAGGTTAGAGTAGCAGAGTTGGTGAGCAACGTGTATCCTAATCCCACAGCTGACAATGTTAAGTTGTTGTTTAATAATACTGTAAAAAAACAAATAGAATTATTTGATCTTAATGGGCAGTTATTAATTTCTCAAATATCCACAAATGATGAAGAAATTATAAGTTTAGATAATTATAACAGTGGTGTTTATTACTTGAAAGTTACAAATACTGAAATTAATCAAACTGTCAAAATAGTTAAATTATAATAAAATAATTGATTACACATTTTTATACCAGTATTGATGACTTACAACTGTACCTGTCAACAGTTTATATCTATCAAGGTGCATTCAGAAAACCTTTAAAGCCTTGTAAATACTAGTAATTCTTTGTAAATTAAAAAAACACAAACCCCGAAAATGACCGATAAGGAATAAAAACGGGGTTTTCTTTTTTGTTGAATATGAAAACACGAAGCATTAATAAACTCTAAATATTTTTTTATTCATTATTTTTAAAAATTTGCCAATGCTTTGGTCACAACTCATATAATCGATTTACTTTATATAACTAAATCTCCTTTAAGCCAACTTTCTAAGTTAACGTGAGTGAATTACATCCAGAAAGTCTGAATTAATTGTCTAAAATACAGCTACTTGTCATGTCGACATCTGCCTGCCAACAGCTACGGTGTACCCACATCTTTTTAATCAAGCCACGAATTACACAGATTTATACGAATAAAACCTCAATATGATGGATAGCTCTCTATACTATTCATAATCACTAATCAGACTTTCAGTCTGTTTTTACAATCCAAACCCAATTTAATTCTATCATATTTCTGCACTTTAATTTATTAATAAGTAAACTTGAATTACTTATTTGTAAATAATTTATATTTAGAACCATTTGTGATAATTCGTGAAATTAGTGTCTATCTTTTTAGAATTATTATTTAAGCAGCCATATTTGTGGGTACACCGTAGCTGTCGGCAGACAGGGAGCGAAGCATGAGTGACGAGACATCACATTATGATTTGATTCCTTGTCGTAAGCTTCGCTTATATCTTCAAACAAAATATATTTTGTTTTCGATAGCGTTCGGAATGAGAGGATTTTGTGTTAAAATTTTGATTATCAATTATTAATAAATCGAACTGACATTAAGTTATTTAAAATAGGAACGCTAGCCGAATACCCTAGCATCTGGCAGGAGAGTGTCAATAGTTTGAAAGTGTCGTACAAAAGAAAAACTGTTTGAACGCAGTGAGTTTTTTTCTTTTAGACATTAAAAACGTTATTGACTGCCAAAGATTTAAGGCTAGAGTTTCCTAACTGCTGGTAGGCAGGTTTGTTTCTTTTTGGGGCAATGCAAAAAAATATTGAAAAGAATATTTTAATATATCAAACAGGTTTAGTTCGTTTTAAAGAAAATGAACAGCTAACAATAAACCATCTCAAAACACATTAAAACCATTCAAAAAATAGTTTTACGAGTCCCATAAAACCATTTCTTAGTCCCCATTTTAACATAGTTTGGCACATTTTTTATAAGACTAGCCAAATAGAATGAATCTTCGCTTTAAAGTTATAGCATATCGTGTTTGAAATTAATGAGTTCACTAAAAAAGAACATGTTACCAAGTTATTTTATATGAGAAATACGCATCTAAATACAATTATATACAGATCTAATTATTAATAAACAACATTAAACAGTTACAGAGCAAATTATCCATGGTAAATAGAAAATTATCTATGTTTCAGAATAGCCAATGAAAATAGATTTGTAAATAAATTAATTAATAAAAAATTACTTGAAAAGGCGTGTTGTGTTTATAAGGGGAGTTGGGTAGGGGGTTAGTTAACTACTTCAAATAACCCTAACTAGTGGCACGTCTTTTTGTTTCAAATAGTATATAAAATGAGGCTGGAAAGTATTTATAAAATGAGGCTGGAAAGTATTTATAAAATAGGCTATGAATTAAGTATTAAAAAAGTTTAATGAAAGATAGAGTAGCAATATTAACCCAAAAAAAGTCAGACTGTTTATCTCTATTAGGAGATTTAAGAAATAGTGGAGTACGCAGACGTGAAGTTTTTTTTTCCTGGGAAGATTTGTGGCTATCAGAACAGAATAAAGAATACGATTTTATACTAATTGATTATTACTTTTTTGACATGTTTAGAGGCGACATGGTATGTTATCATTTGTTTCATCAATATAAATATAAGATTACATTTTATAGTAATATATCACAAAAAATAGAGACCCAAAAAGGCAAAATAGAAGTCGATTTATATAGAATGTTTTTTCGCCCATTTGTAGATTTTGATAAGCTCATTGAAAGTAATAGTAATAATTGTATTCTAACGAATTCACCTGATAAGATGTCGGGAATAGACACATTAAAAAAAAATGAAGTAAGAAGGAAAAGTAAAGATGCTTTTTTTTTAAAGGAAGGCTATTCACTCATCAAATTTTATTTAGAAGAAGTGTTATGTCTGGAGAGCGACCGCAATTATATAACCATTTATTTAAGTAGTGGTAAACACTTAATAAGAGAAACACTACAGTCAATACAAGAAATTTTACCAAATAATTTTTTAAGGGTAAATAGATCGGTAATCATAAATGTAGATAAGATTTATAAAGTGGTAGGGAATAAGATACACATAGAGGGCTTAAGCAAGTTTCATCCGGTAATAGCAAATAAATACAAACAGGACATTTTAGAAGCCATTCCGCTGTTTAACCTAAAAAGCTCTATTCATTGGAATTATTTAAAAGAGAATCCTTCTTGTCATTCAAAATAAGGCACGAAGAGTCTGCCTGACGGCAGTCAGGGAATCTCATCATTGATAGAATGAATTTACAGGGTTTTTAACCCCTAACTAGATAAGAAAAAAATAACAGAAGAATGAACCTAATAAAATGAAAGCAGTTAAAATTATAATAGTAATAGTCATCTTTATCCTTATCCTAGTAGCACTATGTTTAGCGAAAGAAGTATAAAGGTAAGGAGGACAACATCATAAAACCATAGAAATGTTGTAATGGGAAAATACCAGGAAGAAAAATTATATGCTTTGTGCGCCTTACTAGTCATACTGTTCATGTGTACAGTGTTATTAATAATCTCATTAATAGTGCATTCATAAGTATTCAAATCAAGTATAAAATGGCTATCAAGCGAACATTAATAAATTTTAGACATTTTTTCACAAAAGGTAATGTTTAAAATTCCTGCCTACCGGCAGGTTTAATGTGAGAGCGTAGCGATTATATACATTCTCAATTTTATAATTAATATATAATCAGATGGTTATAAAAATTTGAACAGATGAAAATAATGGAAATAGTAGTAGGTCTTGTATTAATGTTAATGTTTTACTGTGGTGTGATAGAGCCAAACATAAAGAAGAAAAAATAGTTAATAATATCACAGAAATAAAATATGAAAAGTAAAAAAAATGTGAATTATGTTATAAGAGGAATAATTCTATGCGCAATAGGGATATTGCTATGCTTAATCATCATGTTAAACTACTAAAAAAACACTGAAGTAAAAGAAGTAAATGAAGCGTTTTAAAAAAGTAATAGTAGGTGTGTTGTTAGTAAAAAGTGCAATAGCCAATGCACAATTTATAAGTGAAGATTA
Source organism: Flavivirga eckloniae (assembly GCF_002886045.1). Classification (NCBI taxonomy): domain Bacteria; kingdom Pseudomonadati; phylum Bacteroidota; class Flavobacteriia; order Flavobacteriales; family Flavobacteriaceae; genus Flavivirga; species Flavivirga eckloniae. The sequence continues at coordinate 5,324,262 of NZ_CP025791.1, forward strand.
CACACAAGTAAGCCTGTTTATAGATCCAACCATTACCGATAGTGGTTTTCAAATTGGTGGAGAAATTCAAAAAATCATGCATTGGGGCTATGCTTCAGTAGGAGCTTCAACTTACAACGGTTTTGAGGTGGCATATACAGACCTTATTGGTACACTAGGTATTAACTTCAATCTGTTTAATAACAATGAAATTAGATACTATAGCGGGTTCCGTTTAGGAATAATTTGGAGAGAAACAAACCCCTTTCCTATGGTTGGTGGCGTTGTAGGAGGTGATATAAGACTATCAAAATTTTATGCCAAAACTAAATTCCATATAGGAATCAGATTATGGACAGATTACAGAGAAGACCAAAAAGACCAGTTTTATGGAGATGCTAGTGGTTATAAAAAGGGATGGCTTACTAACAACCCACTTTTACAAGAAAATGGGGCCATAGTGGTATCTATATCATGGTAAGTATAGAATAAAATAAATAAAAAGTATGAACCCTTTTAATAGAAAAGACTAATCATAAGGCACTACTAGGCCCTTCGTAAGAAAGCATTATAGTTCCTATCGAAAAGTCGAAATGGGCTCGTAAACAACATGCAATAATATTATATAATAATGCCCAAAAACTATCGAGACGAAAACGTCTATATCGCAGCTAAAAAGCGTATGCAAGATATATTTAACACCTTTCCAAAGGTATATGTAGCATTTAGTGGAGGTAAAGACAGTACTGTTATGCTACATTTAGCCTTAGAAATAGCCAAATCTGAAAACCGCTTACCGCTTGATGTCTTATTTGTTGATTTGGAAGGGCAATATAATATCACCATTAAGCATATTGAAGATGTAGCAGTAAATTCAGAAGAAATTAACTTACATTGGGTTTGTTTACCTTTAAACCTCAGAAATTCGGTGAGTGTTTTTCAACCACATTGGCGCTGTTGGGATCCAGAACAATCTGAAGCATGGATTCGTCCTATGCCACAACATCCTCAGGTAATATCAAATCCTGAGCATTATCCCTTTTTTAAATATGGAATGGAATTCGAAGATTTTGTATACCAATGGGGCAATTGGTTTTCAAACGACGAATTATCCACATGCTTATTGGGAATTCGGTCAGACGAAAGCTTAAACAGATTTTTTTCGGTAACCTCCAACGGTTGGCGTAGTAGAAACTGGATGAGTAAAGCGTCAGAAAACCTCATATTTTCATATCCTATTTACGATTGGCGAACCGAGGATATCTGGCGGTATGTAGGCAAGGAAAAAATAAAGTATAATAAACTCTATGACTATTTTTATTTATGCGGAATCTCCATTCATAAAATGCGCATTTGCCAACCCTACGGAGATGATCAGCGTCAAAGTTTAGCCTATTATCACCAAATCGAGCCAGAAACCTGGTGTAAGGTGGTAAGACGTGTTCATGGCGTTAATTTTGGTGCGTATTATAGTAAAACAGCTGTTCTTGGAAGAGTTAAAGTACTACTTCCCGAAGGCCTGACATGGAAAAAGTACGCTTATATTTTACTAGAATCCATGCCAGAAATCACTAGAAATCATTATACAGGTAAAATCAAAATCTTTCTAAGGTGGTGGGAGAATAATGGATTTTCTTTAGAGCTTATACCAGATCAGGGCAACTTAAAATTAGAAAACTCAGGAAAATTACCGTCTTGGAGAAGAATATGTAAATGTATCATTAAAAACGATTGGTGGTGTAGAAGTTTAGGTTTTACCCAAACTAAAAATACATATAAAACTCTGTATGATAAAAAGATAGCCTAATGATCAAGAAGAATATCGAACAAGAGATCATAACTATTCTAAAGGAAAGTCAAGATATCCCAGAAGAAAATAAAACGGAATTAATAAAGAAGGTCTTAGACGTCTGTAATCAATATGTAGAACCTGTTTCGCAAGTATTGTGGGTACCCATAAATACCATTATGCCAAATACCTATAATCCTAATAAAATAGCCATGCCAGAAAAGCGTTTGTTACTTCGTTCTATGCTAGATCATGGTATCACTTTACCCTTAATAGTATCAGTTAAAGAACAACAGCACTATATGTTAATTGATGGCTACCACCGTTGGAGTCTCATTAAAAAAAGTAAAGTATTGCAGCGTAGATTAAACCATAAAGTACCAGTAGTAATATTAGATCTTCCCAAAACAGAACAAATAGTGGCTAGTATACGGCACAATAGGGCTAGGGGAAAGCATCAAATAGCAGAAATAAGCGAGGTAGTAAAAACATTATCAGCCAATGGGTGGTCGTCAAAAAAAATTATGGAAGCATTGGGAATGGATGCAGACGAGGTACTAAGACTTAAGCAATTCAAAGGTCTTGGCGAATTATTTAAAGACAACGATTATTCTCAATCATGGCATTGAATTGCCATCTTATAACTTGAACTCGTTTAGACTTTTTGGATTTAAGCGAAAATTAGAAGTTTTTAACTGTATTGAAGGCTTTTTTGAGTTGCATAGCAGAGCTACGGAAGGAAAAAAAGACAAAAATAGAGTTAAAAACAGCAATTTTTTAGCAAATTGAAAAAGTCTAAATGAGTTCCTTTACCAAATAGTATGAATACAAAAGAAAACACATCAGAAGAAATAGATTTAGGACAGCTATTTAAACTTATTGGCAATGCGATAAATACTTTTTTTAATCGGATCGCTTTTATTTTAAAAACGATATTTCATCTTTTCATAGTTACTTTGTTGTTCTTTAAAGGTCATTTTTTAAAGTTTAGTTTAGCGACTTTTTTGGGTGTTGGGGTTGGAGGGTATATAGATTATATAGCATCACCACTCTATAAATCCGTTATGGTTATTCAGCCTAATTTTAAGAGTGCGCGACAACTATATAGTAATATTGATTTTTATAATCAGTTGGCAAAAAATCAAGAAACCAAGGAGTTATCTGAAGTATTACATATATCCCAGTTAATAGCAAAAAGTATAAAAAATATAGAAATAACAGGAGTTTCAGATGAAATACAAAAACTAAAACAATTTGGCGAATTTATTAAAAACCTGGATACTGTAACATTAAAGAATGTAGATTATCAAGACTACTTGCAGGAGTTTAATGATGTAAATGCAGAATTTCACCAAGTCCAAATAGAAGCTACAGTACCCGAAACGGCTAAACAATGCCAAAAAGGAATAGTTACATCTATAGAGAACAATGAATACTTCAAACTTCAGAAAAAAGTTAATGAAGATAATATCATGGTCATAGACTCCATGATAAAGAAGCAGCAAAGGGAAATCAATAAATTACAATCGTTTTATAAAGAGATAAGACGTTTAGAAGCGCAACAACCGGTAGGAACAACTAATATTAATTTAACAGATAACAAAATCGAGCGAATATCAGAAATAGAACTTTTTAATCAGATAAAAAAATTAAAAGAAGAGGAAGTAAAACTAAACATAGAGAAAGCAAAAACAAAAAGTACTATTAATATAATTTCAGAATTTCCTGAAAGAGGAATATTGAAAAATGATTTTTTTTCTAAAAAAATAGTCCAGATGCCACTCTTTTTTATAAGTGCGTTATTTTTAATATTAATAATGTATGTTTTTAATAAGTACTTGGCCAACTACGCTTACGTTCGCACCCAACAAAATAAAGTAGCTGGAAAAACTAGTTAGAGTAGGTTTATTTTGCATCAAGCTAATGTTTTTGCATTCATTAACTCATACCGATTTTGCTATAAAAAAATATAATTTGTGCTTTTTCATTTATTTCTATTTGAACCACTCAACTCATTGTATAAGGGGTTTGATTATTTGTTCTAAACCTATTTTTAATTTGTGCTATCAAAACATTGGGGCATATAAATCCAAAGGTTATTCTGCTTTTATATGCCCTTTGATTCCCGGAGGAAAGCTCATCAGTAATTGATATATATCATTTTTGTTTCGTGGCCCAACCCTGATTCGTTGTAATCTATAACACATACATAGGAGCCAACAGGCACCCGTCCGCCTTTATGGGTGCCGTCCCAGGCATCGCCGGGGCCGGCATAATGGGCGCTGAACAGCAACCGCTGGTTTAGGTTATATATTTTCACCACATTGTTTCTATACTTTTCCAGGCCTTCGATCACCAGGGTATCGGCAATGCCATCGCCGTTTGGGGAAACCCCTCTATTGAAATTCACAAGAGGTTGGGGCTCACAATTGTTGGTAGTTTCCACGGTCACCAAAGCCGTTTCCGTGGCTGTATTGATGCCTTGTTCAGCGGTAAGGGTCACTGTTACCGGGATTCCCAAATCGTCACAGGTAAAAGTATCCCTATCCAAACTTAGGTTCGGGACATTGTTACAGCCATAATTGGAACCGTTGTCCACATCCTCCGGCGAGATAGTCGCCTGCCCATTGGTATCCAATTGCACGGTGATGTCTCTGGCAATGGCCGTAAGGTTGTCTAAATCCTCTTCCACGGTTACCACAGCGGTCGCCGTATCCGAATTGTTGCCCTGTATAGCGGTAAGGGTCACTGTTATCGGGATTCCCAAATCGTCACAGGTAAAAGTATCCCTATCCAAACTTAGGTTCGGGACATTGTTACAGCCATAATTGGAACCGTTGTCCACATCCTCCGGCGAGATGGTCGCCTGCCCATTGGTATCCAATTGCACGGTGATGTCTCTGGCAATGGCCGTAAGGTTGTCTAAATCCTCTTCCACGGTTACCACAGCGGTCGCCGTATCCGAATTGTTGCCCTGTACAGCTGTAAGGGTCACCGGTACCGGGGCACCCACATCATCACAGGTAAAAGTACTCTTGTCTAAGCTCAATTCAGGGATTTTGCCACAGCCATAATTGGAACCGTTGTCCGCATCCTCTGGAGAAATGGTCGCCTGCCCATTGGTATCCAATTGCACGGTTATATCTTTTGCAATGGCCACCAAATTGTCCAAAGGAGCTTCCACGGTCACTGTGGCGGTCACCGTGGCAGTTTCACTACCCTGTTTGGCTGTAAGTACAACGGTCGCCATACCCAAGTCGTCACAGGTAAAAACATTCTTGTCCAGACTTAATGAAATGGGGTTGGTGTTGTTACAACCACTCCCGGAACCATTGTCTATTTCCCCGGGGCTGACGGAAGCCTTTCCATCGGCGTTCAACCGAACGGTAATATCTTTGGCAGCGGCCACAAGGCTATTGGTATTGTTTTCCACAGTCACCACGGCGGTCGAGATATCCGTTTGATTGCCAGAGGTAGCAGCAAGGGTTACGGTTACCGGAGCTCCTACATCGCTACAGGTAAAAGTATCTCTGTCCAAGCTTAGTGTGACCGCAGCTCCATGGTCGCAGTTATGGCCGGAACCGTCGTCCAGATCCTCTGGTGAGATGGTCGCCAGGCCATTGGGAGCCAGCTCTACGGTAATGTCCTTGGCGGCCGCTACAACCCCGGTGTTTACAACGACCTCCCGCGCTGCTAAATTGGGGATGTTGGAATTTATATCGAATGCTGAACTTACAGGTATATTAATGGTAATATCGTCATCGTCGCCACATATGGATATAGGTGTAACGGCAACTGTATATGTGGATGCGTTGACGGCCGTAAAATTACCGACTGTGGCATTGGTAACAGCAATATCCTCTTGGTTAAAATCGGTAACGCTTCTATCGAAAGTAAAGATCACTTCAAAAGGGTCTGTAGTATTTATTGCTGCCGGTGCGCCTTGTATGGAAACACCTATTTCGCCTATATTGTACATACGTGCCCGACCAATTAACAGATTGCGCCCAGTAGTAGTATTAAAACCATAGTCAGAAGCGCCCATAGCCACGACCGACCCGTCTGCAGACAAACTAAGACTGTTACTGCTGCCCAACTGATGCCCTTTATGTTCACCATCAAAATCAGTTACTAACTGCCAGGTATTATGGGAACTATATTTATAAATACTTACTCTGCCCACACTTAATAAATTATTAAACCCGATATGGGGCGTCCCTACAACTAAAGTATTCGCATCATCAGATAATGCTATGCCATATCCAAAAGCCCCTCTTAGTTCATTGCCTTTCAGGATCCAGTTATCATTATTATTGGCACTTCTTTTATACACACGTACAGATTGATCTGCAACTGAAGTTATAGCCAGGGTATTCCCGTCTCTTGTTAGCCGTACATAGCCCCCTCTATCATCACGGGTAACCGTTCCTTGATCACCTGTAAAATCACTTGCCTGAACCCAAGTGCCGTTATCATTTTTATATACTCTTGTTATTAAACCCTTAGAATCCCATCTTACCCTATTCTCGACAGTATATGGTGGTCCAAGATGAAGCGCTACCATGGCCAGGGTGTTACCGTCATCGGATATGCTCACACTTACCCCCAACCGTTCGCCTTCTGACCGCCCTTCAATATCGCTGCCTATTTGTACCCAATTATCATTGGTTTCTCTTCTATACACCCGTACCTGGCCAGCATCAGGATGGCCGTTAACGTCAAAAAACGGGGCTCCTATGGCCACGACATTACCATCTCCGGAGAGACTCACATCAAATCCCGATTGGCTCCCTGCTTGCGTACCATCAATATCATTGCCTATTTGCTCCCACTTGAAACCACCCGATGGGGCATCTGTTTTTTTAAATATACGTACATGGCCTGCATCTGTACCTGCTCCATCGTTACCTCTGGCTCCTATAGCCAGAACGTCACCTTCATTCGACAAACTTATGCTCCTTCCGAATTGTTCACTCTTAAAAACTCTAACATTCGTTTCCGGTGCTATTATATCGCCTATTTGTATCCATTGCCCGGTCGCATTTTTTCCATAAACACGTACAGAACCCTTATTAAAAGGAGGATTTGTACTCCAGCACCCTATGGCCATGGTATTCCCATCTGCTGACAAACTTGTGGTCTCTCCCAGGCCAAGATGATTAGATTCTCCTATGATAGTTTGTCCTATTTGTACCTGGCCATAGTTGCTTAAGCTTATGAAGCCCAAGAGGATGGCACATCGCTTTAATTGTAATAGTATTTGGGTTTTCATGTTAGTTATTGGGTTTTTAGGTTTATAATTTTATAATTATCGTCCTGTTTAAGTTTATTTTAAGGTGAATCTTGGATAAGAAAATTTACTTGCCTGTCTGCCGGCAGGCAAGTAAATTTTCGACTGATAAAGCTTCTCGATACAAAATTCTTCCAGAATTTCACTACCATTGACGTCATTCTGAGGAGCTCCTTAGAGCGACGTGAGAATCTCTTAAATTGAACTAAAATTAAACAGATTTTTACGGTCGTACCTCCCTCAGAATGACACCCTATGACGTCATTTAATCCGCTTGATAAAATTTTTGTCCACAAGCTCGAAGTGCATCTTGAACTTTTAAACAATATTCACGTTATTTTATGCTAATTCTTTTAACTGCTTTAGCACCTGTTTTGGTGGTTACTTCCAGTATATACATCCCGCCGGATAAATGGCTTACATCTAATGGTGATGTGTGTGTTGTATACAAATGGGCACCTAGCATGTTGTATATGTTTACTTGCTGTAACGCTTGCCCTTCGCTTAACCGGATGTGGATCTTATCTTGCGCCGGATTGGGATAGACTGTAAAATCCCTGAGCTCATTTGTATTATTTAAAGACATTGTCACATCACCATTGATACTTTTAAACCCACTCCAGAAATCATCATCTCTATAATCTTGTTCGGCACTTTCGGGTACTATCAAATCTATTTCACCACGACGGTCTGCAAAACCACTATTAGGTCTTCCTGTAAAGACTGTTCCGTAAATATCAAAATCAGAAGGTAAAAGTGGAAATCCCATATCTCTAATAACTGGGGGGGACTCTGCCTTTATCTCCACTGTTTTAAGAGGGGTATCCGAAAAAGCCCATGCCCCAATACTTTTTATTTCTTTTGATATGGTGACTTCCTCCAATGCTAGGTTCTGGGCAAAAGCACCGTTTCCGATAATGGTCACCTTATCCGGTATCACAACACTGGTCAATAGGTGGTTCTCCCTAAACATTCCATTTGTAATAATTGTCATTTCTTCTGAAATGGTAACTTGTGTAAAGTTGTTCTCGCTAAAAATATTTGCCCCTATATGTTCTGTTATAAGACTATTTGATATCATAACACTCTCCAATTGGTTGCCCTGAAAAGCAGCGCTTCCAATACTTGTTACACTGTTTGGTATGGTAATCTCGGTTAAATCGTTAAACATAAAAGCTTGGGCTCCAATACTTGTTACACCCTCTGGTATAACAACGTTCGTTAATCTGTTAACAACAACGTTAGGGTCTCTTGCTTCTGGTTTTATGAATACATTTTCCCCAATAGCAGTTACCTTATAGTGAATTACACCGTCTACCTGTTTGGTATCTGGAAGGCGTCCTAGGTCGGTAGCTGTCCCTTCATACTTAGATATACTAACTTCATAGGGGTTTAACGATGTGACTTCGTAATCGAAGTCTTCATTAATATCGTCAATGGTCTCTCCCTTTTCCCTAGTTTCTCTGGTGCTGTTAAAGTCCTTCCACCCTGACCCCGTAGCCGTATAAGTAGCTACGGTACCTTTGGGCACTATTAAATTGATGGCACCGCGGTTTTTATTTTTGAAAGGGTCTCTATCTCCATCTTCAATAAAAGGGGGATCGCCGCTACGCTCTACCACCACTATGGCAAGGTTTGTGTTATTCTGAAAAGCTTCCTTCCCTATGGTTTTCACATTTTTCGGTATGTGAACAATGGACAAATCGTTGTCGGAAAAGGCTCTTTCCCCAATACTGGTTACACCCTCGGGTATGTCAACACTAGATAAGTCTTTACCACTAAAAGTCCCCGGACCGATGCTGGTAACCTTATATTCATATTCTGTTGTACCATTACTATATATTGTACTATTAGCATCATATTCATATGATGCACGATTACTGACCGTTGCAGGGATAGTCACATCAGTAGCTGTAGCCGAATAATCTATTATCTTAACCTCTCCAACACCATTGGGGTTTATTTTTGTTATTTCGTATTTGAAACCACCATTGGTAAAGACCGCTTCTCTAATGGTTTTAAAAAAGTTCCCGCGATACCAACTTCTATAAGCAAACGCTTTCCCTTCGGGCACTATCAAATCTATTATACCATGGCGGGGCACAGGTGGTAGTGGTTGTCTTAAACTATCCACATATTGACCAAGTGTTGTTGTAAATATATCGCTTTTTACCTTAGGCGGAGACATAGTCTGCGGCGGCGTAGTCGGCAGATTGGCAGCCTCTATAAACACTGTTACAAGCCCCAACTTATCTCTTGCACTTGGATGTGTAGTAACCCAATCAGAACCATAGGGGTTATTTGCAAAAGCCCAGTCTTCAATCTTCTTTACATTTTCTGGGATGGTTACACTAGTCAATTTGTTGACGCCAAAAGCACTATTTCCGATAGTTTGCATACTGTTCGGTATCTCAATACTGGTCAATTGATTCTGCTTAAAAGCAGAATCACTGATAGTTACCATACCTTCGGAAAGAGTAACACTGGTCAATTGGTTACCTATAAAAGCATGATTCCCAATGCTGGTCACGTTCGGTATCTTAATACTAGTTAATTTGTTATGGGCAAAAGCAGAACTTTCAATACTAGTTACACTAGGTGGTATGGTTATTGTCTCCAACTTGCCAGTAGTGTCTGCTGCTTCTTTTTTAAAAGCATTAACCCCAATACTGGTTACCGTATAGCCATTGACCTGCGAGGGGATAATTAATACTGCTGGTGGAGTACCATCATAACCCATAACCTTTACTGTATTAGGGCTCAACGATGTGATTTTATATCGGAGATCATCAACGGTAAAGGTATCTCCTATGTTGTTTTGACCGTAAGTGGTCGCCGTCAACACTATAAAAAGAATGGCAAAGCTCCATTTTAATTGTAATTGTTTTTTCATTTTGTTGTCTTTTTTAACTTTTGAATATTGATGGCAAAGAATTACCAAATAGAAAAAATATCCAATAATTAGTGCTGAACTCTTTTTAAAATGGGACATAACACAGTGTTTTTGGGACAATAGAAATCCGGAAACCCCTTTAGATGGTTAGTTCGTTCTGGTATTGACCGATATGGGCACTTTCTATAGGTCGATCCTGTACTAAAACCCCACCTTTGTTTCCAACAAAAAGTATACGCAATGAAGTGATGGCGTGGAGCCAGATTGACCATTGGCTTTATAATAGTAAAGTGATTTTTGAGTTAAATCAATAGCAATGGCGGAGATTTGAAATGACGATTCCCGTCGTTTTTTTGTGGGACAAAACCCGATACCATGGATGCCTGTAATGCACGGACCAAGGTATTGAAAAACCCTGGAGATGTTTTTATAAATACTTATTAAATTTAAATTGTAGCTTGTTTGTTATTGTTAATTTAATATTTTGTTCTTGTTTAATTATTTGGGATTCTAATTGTATCAGATTTGTACACTGAATATTGAAAGTATTATAAGCTATAATGAGTTACTTTATGTATCGGAAATAAATATTTTATTTTTAATTAACTAGTTTGGTCTAAAAGAGTATTTACTTTTGGATGATATATGGAAACGTACTTTAAGTAATAGAATTGAAGAAGATAATGACGCAATGAATGTTGCTTTTAAAAAATACGTAAGAGCTTTGAGAATGATAATCTAATTTAGAAGTCTATAAGCTAAATTAAAACCTACAAAATAGTCTGTCAAACTTGTCAAAGTCAATTAGCCAATTTTTAGAGCAATTAATTTTCTATTAACCCAAAGAATTTAGAGAGTTTATATCTCTTGAATCACATGTCTAAATGCATACTAATCAAGAAAGTAATAATAAAATGTTAGAAAAGAGGATTAGTTAAAAGTTGGAAAAGATAAAAGGGAAGTGATTAGACTTCCCTTTTATATGGCTATTACTATTGTAACAACTTATCAAACAAAGGTCTAATGTCCTCACTTGAAGGTCTTGGAGCGTTTTCATCTACAATATTCCCTTCTGGGTCTATTAATAAAAACCTAGGAATAGAATTAATTAAATAAGCACTTACAAAATCAGATTTAAAAGCCTTATCTGCTATTAATTGAATACCTGACAACTCCATATCTTTAACCATTTTTTTCCAAGCATCGTGTGCTTTCTCAGTATCTACCGAAAGACTAACAAACTTTATGTTTTTACCATGGTATTCTTTTTCAAGAACTTTTAAAGATGGAATTTCTTTTTTACAAGGACCACACCATGTTGCCCAAACATCGATATACACATACGATCCGCTTAAATCATCTAAACTTGTAGTACCTCCAGCCGCATTTTCATAATTAACAAATTTTGGAGAAAGTTTTCCTTTATCAAGCTTAGTTGCCGCTGTATAGATCTTTTCTATTTTTTCTGAATACAAAGGATTTGTATTATTCTTAATAAAAATATCATAATGATCTTTCGCTTTAGTGGGCGCTGATTTAATGAGTTGTGCTGTGAACCTCCACAATAATGCTTCTTTGATTACCGTGTTTGAAATCGTATCTATAATAACATTGCGTTTAAACTCTTCTAACGGGATTAGGTTTAAAAAGTCATTTTGCTTTTCTACATCTAAGGCATAATAATATTTCGAAAATTTTAGAAGAGCAGCTGCTTGGATTTTAAAATCCATAAGATCAGCATATCCCAGTGAGAAAGATTCAAACATACGTTGATTATTAAAAGTAAAACTTTCTAGCGCGTTATTAGACATTTCCGTACTCTCCTCCTCAGAAAGTTTCATTTTATCCATTTCTTTTTGTATACTATCAGAGATTCTTATCACCTCAGGTGAGTTTTCATCTTTTGGATCTACAGAATTTAGGTATTGTTTTAAAGGACTATCAACCCCCATAAAAGTACCATGCATATAAGAGTAATGAAGCATTGAATTCTTAGCTAACAAATTAGCTTTAGCTTTTTCTGTTTTTATAAATTCTGCATTAAAATCCTGAGTACTTAATTCTGTGTTAACCCAACTGACATATTCGTTAACAAACGTCTTAAAATCAGTCAGATCAAGATTTACTTTCTCAAGGAATGTAGTAGAGAGTTGTATATAGTGACTTCTTCGTATATATAACGCTCTTAAAAAGTTATTTTCTGCAGCACCCTTCCCTTCAAAAGTAACATCTCTACCATTTTGGATCATTTTTAAGTCAAAACCTGGCGCTAAATATAAAAAGATGGGTATCTCTCCACTTAACTTATAATATCCTTTTTCTAGAGTTCCATCTTCAAAGGTGAAACGGCCTTGATCATCTAGTTCTATTTCCTTTATACTACCAACTTTGCCAAATTCAACTTTTTTATTAGCAGTATTATTAATAGTTCCAGAAAACTTTATAGTGTTATCTTGACCTTGACACGATGTGAACATAACACCAGTGATTAATATTAAAAATATTTTTTTTATTCTCTTCATTTTTTTTACTTAATTAAATTTATATTGTCTTTAATAATGTTTTATTTTTCTCTCTTTGTTTTTGTTTAGGTTTATTCATTTTTTAAATCACCTTATTTAGCATTTTTATTTATCTAGGGTTTGGCTCCATTTCAGGATTTTTATCTAGAACTATTTGAGGAATTTGTAGGGTATACTTATTGCTACCTTCTTCTAAAGATATAGTTTCCTCATCTACTGTATGTGTTATAGTACCAATACGCCCTTCTAATTGTAATCGTCGCATATCGGCAAAGCGTAACCCATTATTGGCTGTTTCTCTTCTACGTTCGTTTAAAACCCATGTTAAAACTTCTTCTTGATTATTTGAATTTAAATCTGTAAAGCCGATAATACGTTTTCTTTCTAAGTTGTTAAGTGCTTCCAGTGCCTGACTGAGTTCCCCTTTTCTAGCATGGGCTTCTGCTTTACACAAAATTATTTCTGGTAAGGTAACACCAGAGTTTATTTGAAAAAAATCGAGCCAAAATACTAAAGATCCTAAATTAAAATAGTATAACCCTAGAGCTCTTGCATCTAATGCTGAGTACAAGGCAGCTAAATCTTCTGTTGGATTTTTGAAAAAATACTGAGGATTTTCATTTATATAACGAACATAAAGATTGTCTGGATTTGTGTGTTTTCCGAAAGCATCTAGCGCTGGAAATAAAGTATAGTCATTAACATCACTTTTAATATCTAATACCTGTTGAGCATACTCAATTACTTTATCATAATTTTGCATATATAAATACATTCTGGTTAGCACTCCATATGCAGCTAGTTTACTTCCTCTACGCGCATCATTTGTTTCCGGCAAATTTTCTAAAGCATTTAGTAGATCTGTTTCTATTTTTTTATAGGTTTCTACTAATGTTTCTCTTGAAGGTGTTGGCGCAGAAACATCTGCTGTGTACATATACGGAATTCCAGGAGTGGATAAATTATCACTGCTATAAGGTTGCGCATATAAATTTACGAGCCAAAGGTGTTCAAAGGCTCTGCCTAAAAGAGCTTCTGCCTTGTACTTTTTGATTAATTCAATATTAGAAAGCACATTAGCATCTACGGCATCATCTATTTCATTTAAAATAGCGTTGTATGTAAATATTGCTTTATAATGCTGAGTCCATGCGTGTGGTGACTCTTGTATTTCATAAAGATTTTCATCCCATTTGTACATTGCTAGAGAAGTTCCTGAAAGTTGACTAGCTTCAAATGGAGATAATTTAAGATTATCTGCCATATACCCAGTTGGGTCAGTATTTCTAATGTCACCTAGAATATTGTTATTCTCAAATAACAAATTGTAATCTGAAACTTTACCAAAATTTATGACACCTAAATTGTCTGCTTCTAGAAATTCACTTTCAGGCTCACAACCGCCTAAAAATATAGCGATTATACTAATTAAAGAAAATATTTTTATTTTTTTCATGATTATTATAAATTAAAAATTGATAGTTGCTCCGAAGCTGTAACTAGGCTCTACAGGAAGTGTTCTTTGTCCAGTTTGAGGTAGATAAGCTTCAGGGTCTATATTATGGTTGTTTTTTGCCCAGTACCATAAATTTCTTGCTTGAAAATGTAATTTTACGCTTGAAATTGGTGTTTTTTGCAACCATTTTTTGTCTAAAGTATAGCTAAGAATAACTTGTCTTAGTTTTAGGTAATCTGCAGGAGCAAAGCCTAAATCTGAAGCTCTGCTTCTAAGAGTATAATTAAAAATATCAGTTCCTAAAGCTGGGACACTAGTATTTTCTTCGTCACCAGGGTTTTGCCAATAATTAAGTTCACTATTATTAAAGGTATTTGATAATTCTCCAGTGCTATTAAGATTAAAACCGCCCACTTCTTCAAGTTTTAGTATATGTCCTCCATTGTAAATAAATCTAAAGTAAAGATCAAACCCTTTGTAAGTAATATTGTTCCCAAACCCAATAGTTGTTTTTGGTATGGCAGTACCAACATGCTCTAAATCTTCGAATACTAAATCTCCTCTATTAGTGGTAGTTACTTGTTCTCCGTTTTCGTTAGTGCGAAAAGCTTGAGCTAAGCCCGCATCGTTTAGACCGGCAAAACGGAATCCAAAAATACTATAAGCAGGGTACCCTTCCAGATTAACTGCATTGTTTCCAAAAACATTATTAACATTTACATTAGAATGATCTACATCATTTTTATTATAAGATAAATTAATGTCTGTACTCCATTTAAAGTCTTTCAATTTTACGTTAACAGTATTTAGCCTAAGTTCTAAACCTTTATTAGTAATATCTGCTATGTTTTCGGAAACATTAAAAAAACCGGATGTTGGATCTGTAATGTTTGTAGATATAATATCAGAGGATACTTTGTTATAATAATCTATGCTTCCACTAATTCTATTATTAAAAACAACAAAATCAAGACCTAAGTTCTTTGTTTCTGTTACTTCAAAAGTTAATTTTTTATTTGCTGGATTAGTAATAGAGATAAACACATCATTTGTTAAAAAATGATTTCCTGTACGACCTGTATTAACAAGAGTACTCTCTCCAATTAGAGGGGCATTACCTAATATTCCCCATGTACCTCTTATGTCTAAATTATTTATCCATTTTACATTAAAAAAAGCCTCTCTATCAATATTCCATTTTAACCCTGCTGATCCTAAAAACTGTTTTGATAATGAAAATTGACTAGAGCGATCTATTCTTCCCGATGCGGTAAAGCCGTATTTGCTATTAAATAAATAACTCCCATTAAAATAATAAGAGGATAATCTTTCATCTTGTTTAAAAGCAGAATTGTATTGATTTAAATTAGGAGATATATTTAAAAAGACATTAGGATTTTGAACTATAGTTAGATCTGCAGGAATAGAAGATAAATTTCCTTCATTAAACCCAAATAAGCTATATGTATTTCTTTGACGTTCCATTTTTCTTCTCTCCGTTCCTAATATTGCGTCTACTTTATGCTTACCATTTGTAAACGACTTGTTGAAATTAAGTTGGGCTCTGAACGAATTTGTTGTAGATTGATTATCAACATTTCTTTTAATACTACCATCTGGCAGTGCTTGTGTATAATCAAGTATTTCTCCTGTAGTAATGTCGGTTTCTACAGCTGCAGTTTCTACCAGAAAATTTCTCGTAAAATAAGAACGATCTGTAAATAATCTTTCCTCTAGGTTGTTAGTTTTTTGATATAAATATGATAATTCAGCAGACAATCCATTAAAGATATCCCTTCTTATAGTTGCATTTATTCTGGTTGTATTTTCTTTATTCTTAAAATCGTAATCATTTAAATCATCAAGGGGTCTATAAGTAAGATCCTTTCCTCCTAGACCAATAATTTTATCAATTGTCGAATTAGGATAATTACCGCTTATTGCTAAAGGATTTCCATTTTCATCTCGTAATCTTTGATAAGGCAAAATATTAAAAACTTGAGGGACAATCCTGAAACGCCCACGCAATTCAGGTACTGCAGACTCTTTATACTTACCTATAACATAATTGGTTGCTATTTTTATGTTCGTTTTATCATTAACTTGATAATCCGTTTTTAAATTAATATTTATTGTTTTGTTCTTATCTCCAACAAAAGCAATTTCTTCTTTGATATGGTTAAACGCCCCATAATAATTTAATTTATCGGTAGCTCCACTAAAACTAAAATTAGTAATATTGGTAATAGGAGCATTTAAAAATGAATTTTCTATCTCCTTACTATTGTTATAAGAAGCTAAATCTGCCAATCTACTATCTAATTGAGTTTGGTTAATAGTACCCTCATTAAAAGAAAATAAAGCGTCATAAACTGGAGAGTAAGGAGTATTATTATTTTCAAAATCCGATCTTACTGGTAACCCACCAGGATCTCGATTGAAAATGTCTCTTTCTATGTTAATTGCATCTTGAGAACTTACCAAGTTTAAATAAGATAAGTCTGGTCTTTGTTGTACGGTGATCGTATTTCTTAAGGAAAATGAAGTTTTACCTTTTTTTCCTTTTTTACTCGTTATAACTAAAACCCCATTTGCTCCACCAGCTCCCCAAATAGAAGCGGCAGCAGCGTCCTTTAATAAGGTTACGCTTTCTATATCTTGGTTGCTAATTAATTCTAACCTCTCTGCATCTATAGGGAAACCGTCTAAAACAATAAGGGGCTGTGTATTACCAAAGGTACCAACGCCTCTAACAAAAAATCTAGGAATATTATTATCACCTTCAAGGCCATTACCAAAAGTGTTAATTGTTAGTCCCGCAGTTAATCCTTCTAAAGCATCAGTTAAACTAGAACCTATTTGTCTTTCAATCTCTTTAGTTTTTATATGATTATATGCTCCTGTAGTTTTTTCAATTGATTTTGACTGAAACCCATCATGCACTATAACGACTTCATCTAATTCATTTGCTTTTTCTATTAAAGTTATATTGTATGTTGTTTTATTTGAAACGACTTTTTCTTCATATGTTTCATAACCAATACCTGAAACGACTAAATTATTACCACTCTCTGCAATAATTTTAAACCCCCCATCAAAGTCTGTACTGGTGCCTCGGATTAAATAGTCTGAATTACGATTGTTAGGATCGATAACTACAACAACAACGCCTATCCCCGCAAGAGGCGCTCCGTTTTCATTTATCACTTTCCCAGAAACTGTAATCTGTTGTAAAGTTATTGGTGTTTTTTTAATTACAATAGTATTTGCATTTGTGAAGCTAAAATCAAAACGTCCGCTAGAAAGACTTTGTTTCAGCAATTCATTGGCTTTTATAACACCTTTTTTTAAAACTATTTTTGGGGAGTCTTTAAATAAATCTGCCTGATAAATAAAGGCATAGTCAGTTTGATCTGTAATAAGGGTAAAAACCTCATCAACACTTAGCGTTTTATCCGCATCAATTTTAATCTTTGCGTTCTGTGATAGAACATTATTAGGAGAAAAGCCAAAGACTGTTGCACAGAACAAGAATATAAAGGTTCTCATAATGATAATTAGTAATTTTTTTCTAATCCCAGTGGTTAATGAGAAGAAAAGAACATTGGTTAATTTAATTTCCATAAATTTACATGTGTTAATTAGTTAAATATTTAATTGATTAATCATATGAAGGGGGATGTAGTTTGTACTGTCCAAGGTCTATACTACTTTCCTCCTTTTTTATATACTGCACCTATTTTAAATTTAAAGGAACAGTAAAATTTTTTATATCATAATTGTTTTATTAGTTTAATACGATGGTTTTATTATTTATTCTATAGGTATTTATAAAATTAGTGTTCTTAATTAAAAGTAAAATTTCTTCTATATTCTGTTTTTTGTATAATGTGCCGGTAAATATTACGTTTTCTAGCTCTTTATTTGTAAATACCACATCCACATCATACCATCTAGAGAGTATTTTCATAATATCTTTTAAAGACTTTCTTTTAAAAACAAATTGACCTTGTACCCAGCCGATAACAGTCTTAACTTCAATGTCATTTATTTGTACTAAACCTGTACCAATGTTAATTATCGATTGTTGATTTGGATTTAACACATTGACGTTAAAGGTATTTTTGACGGACACTTTTCCCTCTACTAAGGTTGTATAAATAGCATCTTCATCATTATAAGCTTTAATATTAAATTCTGTACCTAAAACTTCTACTTCCTGAATTCCTGTTTGTACTTTAAATTTAGAACCTTTATGATTTGTGCTTGCTGAGACATCAAAATAGGCTTCTCCATAAACTAACTCTACTTGTCTGGTTTTACCTTCATTAAAAGTTACGGGGTATTTTAATTTAGATTCAGAATTTAGCCAGACTGCTGTTCCATCAGATAATTTAATATGGTATTGACCACCTCTAGGTACAGTCAAATAGTTATATGCTACTTCTGGTTTTGATGTTGTTGTAGAATTATAGGTGATTTCTTCTCCGTTACTAATTATATTATCAGCGACATAGGTTTTCCCTTTTTCTAAAGCTACCATAGAACCATCATCTAAGGTAAGTATTGCCTTGTCTGTTCCAATTTCAATATTATTATTTACAATCGTAGGCCCTTTAATTAGTGGATTGTCTTTAATTAAAAAGAAATAGCCAGCAGAAACAAATATTAAAATGGCGGCTGCGTATTTAAAGATGCTTCTTTTGTATAGAGGAGTTACTTTAGTAGGCTTACTAATATTCATTAACACATTCTTTAGGGCCTTGTCAACATCTATAGCATTATTATAAAGCATATTTATTGCGTAGAGGTCCCTTACATGTGCATTAAAAGTTTTCTTGTTATCTTTGTTTTTCAGCCATTTACGAAGTTCTTCTAACTCTACATGAGTTATTGTATTGGATAAAAATTTATAAATTAAATGTTTCAACTTTCTTTTTATTTTGGGTTTTATATGTAAGTGACGAGACATTAATAAAAAATCCCTAAAAGAATTTGGTTTTTTATATAATTTTTTTTGTTTATTAAGTTATTTCTACATTTGCTACTACTCTCAATAAGCGTAATGGACGATTTACTATTAATTGAATCTATTCAAAACAATGACAAACAAGCATTTAGTGTGTTGTTTGAAAAGTATTATAATGCTTTAGTTGCTTACATAACAACATTTTCTAGTGATAGGGAATTGTCTGAAGATATTATTCAACAAACATTTATCATTATTTGGACCAAACGCCATAAACTTAATATTAATAGATCTCCCAAGAGTTATTTGTATTCGGTTGCCTATAATACATATATAGACCATTGTAGAAAGATGAAAAGTAGGAATTCTTTTTTTGATGATTTGCGTGAAATAGCATTACGCGATTCTATTGTTGAGGATAGTGAATTACTAGAGAAACGTTTAAATAAGCTGAAAGATATAATTGAATCTCTACCTCGTGGTTGTAAAGAAATACTAAAACTCAATAAATTTAATGGGTTGGAATACAAAGATGTTGCAATAAAATTGGGGATATCTAGAAAAACCGTCGAAACTCAAATGACCATTGCTTTTAAAAAAATCCGTAAAGGGTTTGAGAATGATAATATGTTTTTATTTTTTATTAGAAGTTTAAACAACATTTCAAAACCTAAAAAATAATCTATTAAACTTGTAAAAGACAAGTTGCAACTTTTTAGAATAATTAATTTTTTTGAATTTTCTTTGAGTGGAACAGATACAACTTGGGGAACACCAGAAGATAAAGCTCAAATGGATGATACATTCGATCAAATTTATAATAAATTTATAATAAATAATAAGCCTGTAATTATGGGTGAATGGGGATCTTTAGATCATAATGGCACAAATACAGCAGATCGCATAAATCATGTTAGTTAGTGCTTAAGAGAATCTTATAGAACTATTTAATGCTCGGAGTATTTAAAAAATTACGATGCTCAAAAACCATAAACATGTAGAGAATGTTATCGTATTTATCGCTTAATTTTTCCCTAAGTACAGAAAAAGCTTTTGTTATTTGAGCTTCCACTGTTTTTATGGAAACATTCAAAAATTCAGATATTTCTACATTAGTAAGGCCTTCCTTTTTGCTTAGTTTGAATACCTGTTTACATTTTGGAGGTAATTTTTCTATTTCTTTGGTTATAAGTTCAACCATTTTTTCTATAGATTGATGACTCGTATTTTCCACGATCTCGTCCAAAGAATCATAATATTTCATTTGTAAGAGCATTATGGCTCTATCTTTTTTATAAGTATTTAAAAACTCATTATAAACGGACTTGAATAAAAAACTTTTTATGGAAAGTTTGTTATCAAGATTTTTACGCGAACGCCATGTTTTCAAATATACATTTTGGACAATATCTTGGGCAGATGCATGATCATCGATCAGTGTCATTGAATAAGCATATAATCTTTTGTGATATTTGTCAAATAAAAGCATGTAGGCGTTTTCCTCGCCTTTTTTTAATCTATCAATTAATTTCGCGTTTTCTTTTGAATGCATATAAACTTATGATATCAGTAATTTTTAGCCTTTATGTTTGCGAATATATAAAAAAAACAATTAAAAAGTTAGGGTATAGATAATTTGAGTTGTATTACTTATAGAACATCGAATCGAAATGAGTAAAAAAACTATTCAAAATATTATAATAAAATACCTTACCAATTCTGCTAATGCAAATGAATTGGATTTACTTCAGAATTGGATAGAAGCCCCATTAAATGAACAAATGTTCAAAGAATTTGTTAAAATACATTATGCAGTAGTATATATGAATAATCCAAATCAAGACAAGATCAAAAAACGATTGCAAAGAGAAATAAGAATGGATAAGACCTTTGTTCTTAGAAAAAGATTTAGAACGGTACTTAAATATGCCGCGATAGCAATATTACTTATCAGTACAGGTTATTTTTTAACTAACGTACAGTTCATTTCTTCTGGTGATCAACCCATTATTGTAAAAGAGAAAAGTATTACACTTGAGTCTGAGAGTGGAGAAATTATAGTGATTTCTAAAGAGAATGATGGCAAGATCCTAAAATCTAACGGACAAGTTGTTGGTATTCAAAAAGGAGATAAATTGTTATATAATTATGATGAAAACGGTATCGAAAAAATCGTTTATAACACGCTTAATATTCCTTATGGGAAGAGGTACAACCTTGTTTTGTCTGATGGAACTTTGGTGCATCTTAATTCAGGTAGTAAGCTTAAATACCCAGTAAAATTTATTAAAGGAGAGGAAAGGCTTGTTTTTTTGGAGGGCGAAGCTTTTTTTGATGTAGCTCATGATAAACAACACCCTTTTAAGGTTGAAGCCGAAGAACTCAGTATTCAAGTACTGGGTACAAAATTTAATCTTTCCAATTACACCGAAGATGGTTATACAGATGTAGTACTGACCAATGGATCTGTAAATCTTGAATACGGAGCAGGTACGAATGACGAAAAAAAAGTAATTCTTAAACCTGGTTTCAAGGGGTCGTTCAATAAAACGGATAAAACTATTTTCACCAAAAAGGTTAATACGGCTATTTATACGTCTTGGTTAAATGGTAATTTGGTATTTAGAAATGCGCCGTTTGATATTATTATCAAAAGACTGGAAAGAAAGTATAACGTGATCATCATTAATAATAACGAAAAACTTTTAGGTGAAACTTTTAATGCAACTATAGAAGTGGACAAAGAGAATATAGTACAGGTGTTCGAATATTTTAAAAGAATACATGATATACAGTACCAAGTATTTGATAATAAAATTATAATAAACTAACTGAATACTAACTAAAAACAAAAACAGCCTATGTAAATAAGTTAACACTACTAAAAAAGTAACTATCACTTGATTAACATCTATATGAAACAAAAAATCGGAAAAAGTTGGAGCTTTTCCCGATTAAGTCAAGTGGTCACCAGAAAATTAAGTAATCACTGTTAAACATTCAAAAATATGAAAAAAATACCGAAATCCGGGATGATTTTATCTTGGATTCCTAAGTTGGACCTAAAAATGAAATTATCGATTTTATTATTATTTAGCTCAGTTTTTGTACTACAGGCCAATAATACCTATGGACAAAAAAAGAAGGTTTCATTAGATATGAATAATGTCACCATTGCTGAGATAATAGATGAGATTGAAACAAATACCGAGTTTAAATTCTTTTTCAATACGAAAGTGGTTGATTTGAACCGGGTAGTGTCTATTCGCGTTAAAAAAGTTAGAGTACACGAGATATTAAATCAACTTTTTTTTGATGTAAATACATCTTATGAGATTGATGATCGTAAAATTTTACTCTTCAAAAATGAGGTTGACGACTCTACTAAAAAAATGAAGCCTGATGACGAAACGGAAGATTTTCAGCAAGAAATAAAAGGAATCGTTACTAACCCAAATGGTGATCCGTCGCCCGGAGCCAATATTATTGAAAAAGGCACGTCAAATGGCACCCAATCTGATTTTGATGGCAAGTTTTCTATTACTGTGAGTGATAAAGATGCTATTCTAGTTGTTTCTTATATAGGGTTTCTAACAAAAGAAATTGCTTTAAACGGACAAACAACTATAGCTGTAACATTACAAGAGGATGCTGCCCTTCTAGATGAAGTTGTGGTAGTTGGGTATGGTACTCAGAAAAAAGGTGACTTAACAGGAGCCGTTTCTTCATTAAAAGAAAAAGATTTTAACCCTGGTATCGTAGCCTCTCCCGAACAGCTTATACAAGGTAGGGTTGCTGGTGTGCAAATTACAAGTAGTAGCGGAGAACCAGGCGCTGGTATAAGTATTCGAATACGTGGTGCAGGCTCTATTAGAAGTGGAAATAACCCTTTGTTCGTGGTAGATGGAGTACCTCTTTCTGGTGACAATATAAACCCAGAAGGGACAGATGGCGGTACTGGAGGTGGATCGAGAGCGGCAAGAAACCCTCTTAATTTTTTGAATCCGAATGATATTAGTAGTATTGATATATTAAAAGATGCTTCTGCAACAGCAATATATGGTTCTAGAGGGTCTAATGGTGTAGTGATCATTACTACAAAAAAAGGATCAGGAAAAGCAACTCTCGATTATTCATATTCGATAGGTATAAGTAATATAACCGAAAAATATGATGTGCTCAATGCTCAAGAATTTACGGATTTATATACTCAAATAGGAGGAACAGCAGATCTTAATTTTGGTGGTAATACAGATTGGCAGGACGAAGTACTTAGGACTGCCATTACACAAACACATCAATTTTCTTATGGAGGAGGAACTGAGTCTGGAAATCATAGATTTTCCTTAAGCTATTCTGATCAAGAAGGTATTATTAAACAAAGTGGGCTTAAAAGGCTTACAGGTAGATTTAACGGATCTCAAAGTATTTTGGATGGACGTGTTAAAGTTTCAACGCAAATGGCGGTGTCTAATATTGACAATGATCATGGAGATCCAATGAGTGCTGCGATAGTAGCTAATCCAACATGGCCACTTCGTAATCCAGACGGCAGTACTTTCCAATCTACTAACCCTTTTGATGTCAGCCCAGTTGCTTTTCTGGAGTTAACTAGAGATTTTTCAAACACTCTAAAGTATATTGGTAATATTAGTGTCGATATAAAGATTACCGATTGGTTGTCATTTAAAACAATTTATGGGCTAGATAGATCGTTTTCGACTAGAAAAAATGCTACTTCAAATGAATTTTTTGTTTCAAATGATCAAAATGGAAGTGCCATTATATCTAATATTCAGGCAAAAAACACGCTTTGGGAGAACTATTTTAATATTGAAAAGGAATTAACTAAGAACATTAACCTTAGTGCCCAGATCGGATATTCATACCAAAAATTTGAACGAGAAGGTCATTCCTTGAGAGCACAGGATTTTAGGACAGCGGATTTGGATATTATGTTAAATAATATTACATCTGCAAGCTTATCAGCTGCTAATGACTCCTTTAGAACTATTGATGAACTGCAATCGTACTTCAGTAGGTTTAATTTAAATTTTAATGATAAATACTTGCTAACTGGTACAGTAAGGGTAGACGGCTCCACAAAGTTTGGAGAAGATAATGTTTATGGTATTTTTCCGTCGGTTGCTTTCAAATGGAAGATTTTTAAAGAATCTTTTATGCCAGCTGGTTTTTCAGATTTAAGTTTAAGGACAGGTTGGGGTATCACAGGAAATCAGGAAATACCTCATGATTTGTTCACAAGAAGGCAGAGATTCGGAAATCCGCGTTTTGATACACCTAACGGCACGGTAGTACCAGGTGATCTTCAGACGGTAGCATTTGAAAACAACCAACTGAAATGGGAAGAAACAGACCAATTCAATATTGGATTGGATTTTGGGTTCATGAAAAACAGGCTGAGAGGATCTATTAATTATTATTACAAGTCAACAACTGATCTGCTTTTACGATTGGGGGCCGCTGAACCTGCACCACAAGAATTTGTATGGCAAAACCTTGATGCTAAGGTAATAAACAAGGGATTTGAAGTGGAATTGGAAACAGATGTGGTTCAAAATTCAAATTTTGATTGGACCATTGCTGCAAACGCAACTTTTAATGACAATACACTAAAAGACTTTGCTTTCGGATTTATAAATACCGGAAATACTAGTGGAGGACCTGGACTGTCAGATACATTTGTACAAAGAATCCAATCTGGCTACCCGCTCAACTCTTTTTATATGCAAGAATTTTTGGGATTTGATAGTAATGGTATCGCAGAATATGGTGAAGAAGCATTTACTGGAGATTCAGCCTTACCAACTACTATAGTTGGTTTAACAAATACATTTAGATATAAAAATTTCGATTTAAATATATTTTTTAGTGGACAATTTGGACATTCTATTTATAATAGTAGTGCGAATTCTTTCTTTAGTATCCCAAACCTTAGTCAAGGAAGAAATATTACTCGTGACGTAGCGGCCAGTGGTGAATCAGTTGATAATCCAGTTGCCGTATCTACTAGGTATTTGGAAAAAGGAGATTATGTGAGACTACAGAACTTCTCTCTTGGCTATAGAGTAAACACAGGTGAGAATTCACTTTTATCATCTCTAAGATTCTCTCTTACAGGTCAAAATCTATTTACTATTACAGATTATAGTGGACAAGATCCAGAGGTGAATACAGATAGGGCTATTAACGGAGTTCCTTCTTTTGGAATAGATAACTCATCTTATCCAAGAGCCAGAACTTTTCTTTTAGGTGTAAACGCAAATTTTTAAAAAAAAAGATGAAAAATATATTAAAAAAACCATTTTTAGGATTGGTATTAGTAATCCTTTTTGTAGCCTGTACGAATCTTGAAGTTGAAAATGTAGATTCGATTATACCAGATGAAGAGGTGGCAGTGGATCCAGCCGAATTATTGAGTACAATATATTCGAATATGGAAGGAAATTACAATGGAGCACAGAATGGAGCCCATTCATTAGAGGTAGTCGTATCAGACCTTATGATCTCACCAACAAGAACTACTGGCGATTGGGCAGATGGTGGTATCTGGAGAGCACTTCATGGGCATACATGGAATCCTACGAATTCACAGATAAATAAAGCATGGCAAGAACTGAACCGTATGAGTTTTAGGGCTTCAGAAGTGATTTCCTTAGGCGGAACTCCTTTACAAACTGCTGAGGCCAAATTTATTAGAGCGTATGCTATGTGGCAATTAATTGATTTGTTTGGACTTGTACCTGTTAGACAGGTTGATGATCCTGCTACAGTTAATCCTGAAATTTTTCAAAGAAAAGAGGCGCTTAATATGATAATCGAAGATCTGGATGATGCTATTGCAGATCTACCAAGTGTTGGACCATCAAACCACGCAACAGCTACTAAAGAAGCTGCTTATGCCTTAAAGGCAAGGTTATTTCTAAACAAAGCAGTTTATGAAGCCGATGCTCCGGGGAGTTATAATTTTTCTGCTGCCGATATGAACGAGGTGATCACAAGTGCGGACAACATCATTGCAGCAGGTTACACATTGGATGATGATTATTATGTGAATTGGAGAGGTGGCGGTAATGAAAATATATTCGTTTCCACCAATGTTGGGATGTCTTTTTGGTTCCCTTATTTACACGGTGCACAGGGAGGTTGGAATGGTTTTTCCGTTACAGCTGAATTGTACGATCTATATGAACCAGGTGATGATAGGTTGGGAAAAGGCCCTGGTACAACTGGATATACATTTGATGCGGCTGACTTTGACCCAAGCGATAATGATGTACTTATCCCTCAGGGATTTCTGGTAGGACAGCAGTACAGAAAAAATGGAGAAGAACTTGAAGGTGTAAATTACGTAAAGGAATCACAATTGAGTGGTGCCGATCCCAATGAAGGATACAATTTAATGGTACATACACCAGATAGTCCATCCAATTATATTTATCTACGGTTTGGAGACGTTTTACTGATGAAAGCAGAAGCTATTTTACGGGGAGGATCAAGTGGTGATACAGCTTTAGATATTGTCAATGATCTTAGAACAAAAAGAAATACGTCTACATTGGCTACCGTAACATTGGATGATATTTTGGATGAACGGGCACGGGAGATACAGTGGAGTGATATCAGGAGAACCGATCAGATACGATTCGGAACATTCTTGAGTGGTACATGGACAGGGAAATCAACTGTATCGGAAGACTATCAATGGATATTTCCAATTCCAACAGTGCAAGTATCACTTAACCCTAATTTGGATCAGAACCCTGGATATGGTAATTAGTTTAGTTTAATTTTCGAGTTGGTTAGTTCAATAAAGTAACTTGTAGTTTCTACAAGTTGCTTTATTTAACCTCGTACGTTGGCTTTATTAAAACAAGACACAAATTTTGATTTGTATTAGGAAAATTCTACCACCTCAATCTACTGTATGAAATAAACAATGAAATAGATAATGTACCAGGTAATTACTTGAAATGTATTAAGTGTGATAAAATATGAATAAAGGTTTTGGATTATATGCTTTCTCACTTGTTTTAGTTGTATTAACAGCCTGTGAGACTACAAAAAAAAAGGATATCACCCTATTAGAATTGGTACCCAGTGAGGAAACAGGGCTTGTTTTTTCAAACAACATAAAAGAGGGATTTGGTCTTGACAATAATGTACTCACTTACACCAATTTCTATAATGGAGGAGGCGTATCGATAGGTGATATTAATAACGACGGATTGGTTGATATTTACCTCAGTGCCAATCAAAAAACAGGTAAACTCTTTCTTAACAAAGGAAATTTCAAATTTCAGGACATTACAAAAGGCTCAGGTTTAGATACTATTTCTGGTTGGAAAACAGGAGTCACCATGGTGGACATTAACCAAGACCAACTTTTAGATCTTTATATCTGCCGTTCTGGTCGCATGCATCCAAATCTTAGGACTAATCTTTTATTTGTCAATAATGGAGATATGACCTTTACCGAACAAGGCAGAAAATACGGACTTGACGATAGTAGCAACTCCATTCATGCCACTTTTTTTGATTATGATTTAGATGGTGATCTGGACATGTATTCATTGAACCATGCTATCGATCCTATTAAGAAGCTTTCTAAGCGATTGTCTGATTATGAGTATAATAAGGATGCTGGTGATAAATTCTATGAAAATCAAAATGGACATTTTATAGATATCAGTAAATCCTTAGGTATTCATCAATCTTCACTTGGAGCTGGCCTTGGAGTGGGAGTGAGCGATTTGTACAATGATGGTTATCCAGATGTTTATGTATGCAATGATTTTTTGGGTAGAGATTATCTATATGATAATTCTGGGAAAGATGTCTTTAAGGAGAATGCTTTGGAAGCATTAAATCATATTTCCTATTCTTCAATGGGTGTGGATGTAGCCGATATTAACAATGATGGTTGGCAAGACCTATTTGTAGTAGATATGAAGTCATCAACCAATTTTGGTCGAAAAACCAATATGACTTCCATGAATCCAAGAGCCTTTAACATCTTAGTTGAGGTAGGTGGTCACTACCAATACATGCGAAATACGTTGCAATTAAATAATGGAGATCGTACTTTTTCTGATATAGCGCCATTGGCAGGCCTAGCAAGTACAGACTGGAGCTGGTCACCTTTGTTCACAGACTTAGACAACGATGGGTATAAAGATTTGTTCGTTACCAATGGCATTCGAAAGAATACCAATAATAAAGATTATGAGAACTACAGGACTAAACGACTTAATGAGGAAAAGGTAAAAGCGGTTCCTGATATTAAAAGTACTGTAGCAGAAATATTGAACAACATACCACCAGAAAAACCTGTTAATCAAGTGTATAAAAACATTAATGGATTGACCTTTGAAAAAAAGAATGACCATTGGGGGGTTAATGTACCTTCATTTTCAAATGGATCTGCCTATGCAGATTTGGATAATGATGGAGATATGGATTTGATTATAAACAACGTGGATGATATTGTTCATGTATATAGAAATAGAGCCACAGAGATTAATGAAAATGGTTTCTTAAAAATAAAGCTTCAAGGTGACCATTTGAACGTTAATGGAATAGGCGCGAAAGTTATGATACAAACCGATGAAGGTAAGCAATACCTAGAGCAGCAAGTTAGTCGGGGATATCAATCTAGTGTTGACTTTATACTGCATTTCGGAATCGGAGAAAGCAAAAAAATTGAATTAATTAAGGTCGTTTGGACAGATGGGAAAGAGAGTAAACTGGTAAATGTAGAAAGGAATCAACAAGTAGTTATAGACTACAAAAATGCTGTAAAACCATCTGGTAATGACGAGAAAAACAGACCCAAAATTTTCAAAGACGTTGCCAAGGCTTCAGGTCTTCGCCATGAGCACATGGAAAACGGATACGATGATTTTAAACGAGAAGTACTTCTTCCACATAAGATGTCAACATTTGGTCCTGCTTTGACTGTAGGAGATATTAACGGCGATGGTTTTGACGACTTTTTTATTGGAGGTGCTAAGAATTTTGAAGGCGCTGTGTATTTTCAAAATTCAGATGCAACTTTCAAAAAAACCATTCAGAAAGCCATTAGTGCAGATCGATCACAGGAAGATTTGGACGCCATTTTTTTCGATTCTGATGGGGATGGTGATTTAGATTTGTACGTAGTGAGCGGTGGAAATGAAAAAACTGCTGGAGATTCATATTACCAAGACAGGCTTTACTTGAATGATGGGAAAGGATATTTTACTAAGTCAAACACTTCTTTACCTGTCATGCATACAAGCGGAGGAGTCGTAAAAGCAAATGATTTTGATGAAGATGGTGATCTGGATTTATTTGTAGGAGGCAGGTTGTTGCCAGGTCAATATCCTAAAACTGGACGAAGTTATTTACTAGAGAATGTAAACGGACAATTTAAAGATGTGACTTTAAGCCATACAGAAGATTTAACGTTTCCGGGAATGGTTACCGATGCCATTTGGTCAGACTATAATGGAGATGGAGCACAGGACTTGATCTTGGTTGGAGAATGGATGCCAATTACAATCTTTGAGAACGATGGTGGGAAACTCAAAAAAGTACCTCAGGATCCTACACTAAGCAAGAGTAATGGATGGTGGTTTAGTATAACCGAGGCAGATGTTAATATGGATGGTACGATGGATTATCTATTAGGAAATTTGGGAGAAAATTATAAATACACTGCCACACCAAAAGCACCTTTTAATTTATATGCCGGTGATTTTGATTCAAACGGATCTTCAGACATTGTATTGAGCTATTACGAAGATGATAAATTATATCCTCTAAGAGGAAAAGAATGTTCATCGCAACAAATTCCAGCTCTTAAAAAGAAGTTTAAAAATTATAACTCATTCGGAATGGCCACTTTGGTTGATGTTTATGACCCTGAGTTGTTGGGTAAAGCGACACATTTGGAAGCTATGACTTTTTCCAACTCTATATTGATTAATAATAATAATAATAATGGGTTTGAGCTGATAAAGCTACCAAAAGAGGCTCAAGTTTCAGCTGTTTTCGGTATTGTTTATGAAGATTTTGATGATGACGGTTTTAACGATATAGTTATTGGCGGCAATCTCTACAATTCAGAAGTGGAAACTCCGCGAAATGATGCTGGATATGGACTTTTCTTGAAAGGAAATGGCACAGAAAATTTTGTTCCAATAAAAAATTATGTTTCAGGACTCAGTATACCAGGAGATGTAAAGAAAATTAAAACAATCAGATTAGGAAGTATAGACAATGGCCAAAGAGGCTTAATTGTAGCTGTAAACAATGATTTCATCAAGCTAATTGCTGCAAATAATTAACAATTTGTTGCAACCTTAGTAATTGTGAATATAAAAAAGATAGCTTAAAAAAATGATTATAATAAAAGAATATAACCAATATGTTTTCAACCCCTTAAGGTTATTAAGATCTATAAGTATGCTTTTAATGGCAGTGCTTTTTTCTTATTCTTCAATCTTAACCGCTCAAGAAAAAAGTGAAATACAATCACTTTCTTCTGTTAATGGAACATTACAGGCGTTTGTAAGTAAAGATAGTACGCTTCAGTATAGCGAACGATTTACTATTGATCAAGGTGAAAATGAGGTGGTTTTGGATGGTGAGAAATGGAACTATACGGTGAAATATGAAAAAGTTGAAGGACACAAAAATGCTACAGATGTTGAGGTGATTATCCATCCCTCTAAAGAGAACCAGAAAGCAATAATGGGTGTTGAGTTCAATTTTGAAAACTGGTCTAAAGATAATTATGTTCTGGTTCCAGCATCTGTTTACAATGGTAATCGATTTAAAACGATTAACATGTCTTGGCCTGGAGTTATAGTGGATGAGGCCGATAAATATCATGATATCGATCCTATTATTCCCGATCATATACCTTATTTAAACCTAGAGGAAGGTACTTCTAAGTTAAGCATCAAATTAAATGACGCTAGCATACCAGCCATAGCCTTTTTTAGTCCAGAATTACAAAGAAGTTTTTTGTTACTTATAAAACCGACCAAGAATTTTGATATTGTTGTTAAAGAAAGTGAGGACAGGAAACGAGCTTCGTTTCTATTTTATTCCACGAACAAGCCAGATGTTTATAGTAAAGAAAAAACAGATTTCTTTTCCATAAATTTTCGAATGTTCGATTTTCCTTCTCAGAATCCAATAGACCTGCTTACACATTTCTTTCCGCTCAGAAAGTCATTTACAGAGCCTAATGAGTTTGTGCATAGTATTCCATTTGGTAAGAGTTTTGAAATTCAAGAAACGCTTCATGACACAAATCGTTGGGATGAGTCTATGAAAATCTACAGGCAGTCAGGTTTAAAGGAGCGAGATAAGTTTTATGGTGGTGTTCAGTTAGGTTGGATAGGGGGTATGATTGAAGAGCAACCCCTACTTACTGCTGGTAACGAACTGAGTAAAAAACGATCGGTACAAAATATCGAAACCATCCTAAATAATATGCAAGGTGAATCGGGTCTTATGTATGGTATGTTTAAAGATGACATAGTTTATAGCGATGATTTTCGTAATCCTTCAAAAAAGCCTTTGCTTGGAATGGCTAGGAAAAATGGTGATGCCCTTTACTTTTTACTTCAAAGTTTAATGATTTTAAAAGAATCAAAAGAATATGGATCTATGGTTGAAAAGTTTGAGTCTAAGGCTAGGAAATTGGCTGATGGCCTTTCGAACTTATGGTTGAAGTACAATCAGTTTGGTCAATTTTTCGACCCAAACACAGGAGAACTTGTTGTTTATGGTTCCACATCAGGTGCTTCCGCTATCGGAGCGCTTGCTTTGGCTTGCGAATATTTTGGGGAGAATAAATATCTAGAAATTGCCGAAGCTGCTGGCGATTTCTATTACCGTCGCGATTTGCAGAAAGGGTACACAACGGCTGGTCCAGGAGAAGCGCTTCAGTGTCCTGATTCAGAATCAGCCTTTGCTATTTTGGAGGGCTATATGGCTTTATACGATATAACTGGCAAAGAAAAATACCTTAAGATGGCCGAAGAAGCAACAGCTTACTTTGCTACTTGGGTAACCTCGTATGATTTTGAATTCCCAGAACAAAGTGTGCTTGGTAAAATTGACGCAAAAGCCACAGGATCGGTTTGGGCAAATATTCAAAATAGACATGGTGCTCCGGCTATTTGTAATTATTCAGGCGATAGTTTATTAAAACTGTATAGAGCAACTAACAATCCTCTGTATATTGACTTGTTAAAGGATA
Organism: Flavivirga eckloniae; assembly: GCF_002886045.1. NCBI lineage: Bacteria > Pseudomonadati > Bacteroidota > Flavobacteriia > Flavobacteriales > Flavobacteriaceae > Flavivirga > Flavivirga eckloniae. The sequence continues at coordinate 5,356,439 of NZ_CP025791.1, forward strand.
TTGCTCATAATGCCTTGCAATATGTTTCGACTACTGATAGGCCTTTGGCGCCCAATATGTTACACGGCTATGTTTGCGAACGTGTGAATATAAGTAACTGGGAAGGAGAACAAAATGTAGGCGGAAATTTCTATGACTCATCGCCATGGGTAGAAGTTGCTATTATGCAAACTGTAACTCAAGTTCCTAGCATTTATTTTGATGTAGAAAATAACACATTAGCCATTTTTGATCACCTTAATGCAAGTATTGAAAATACCAGCACCAAAGAAACTATTACCATAAGGATTAAAAACCCTACCGAGTATGATACAGTCTGTACTGTGTTTATTGATTCTGCCAAGGACAAACCGATGGGGTGGAACAATTATGCTGAATTTAAGAAAATTCAATTGTCCGCCAACGAAGAAAAAGTAGTTACCCTAAAAATAAAATAATAGACATTCATGAAAATTTATAAATTATTCAACTATGCCATTGCGATTGCGCTCAGTCAAATCTTTTTTGCATGCAATGGTTCCGATATAAGTTACGAAAAAACAGATCATTCTGTCGTAATTCTGGGAGATAGTATTTCTACTGAAATTACCGTGATAAACGATAATATTTTACATATAAGGAAATATGGGAGCAATTCAAAAAGCAGCGACTTGCCCGATTATGTCACCATTTTAGAACCGCAATCTGTTAGTTGGAAAGTATCTGAACAGAAAGACCGAATTACAATTAAAACCTCAAAAGTAGAGGCGACCATAAACATAGATGGGGTGATTAGCTACCAATCAAGTGACGGAGAATCGTTATTACATGAAAAACCTGAAGAAACCTATATTAATAAGGAGGGCGTTGGAACGCATACTGTTTCACAAGCTTTTCATGCAAGAAATGAAGGTTTATACGGACTAGGGCAATACCAGAATGGCATAATGAACTGGAAAAATGAGCCAGTAAGGTTAATGCAGTATAATCAAGAAATTGCGATTCCCTTTTTGGTCTCGACAAAGAAATATGGTATATACTGGCATAATTACAGTGTCACAGATTTTAACTATCCAAAGAACGAAATTTCCTTTGTGGAAACAGCAGATGAAGACAACAATGTAAGTAAAACGACATTCACTCCAGAAAAAACGGGCGAATATTCATTTATAATAGATAGTGAATGGCCTGATAATGCAAATAGGCGTGGAGAGAGGGTTCTCATGACCATTGATTCTGATACCGTAGTTCAGTATTCTACCGTTTGGATGCCCTCAACCTTTTCGGGAAAAATGAACCTCAAAGCAGGGAAAAAGTACGAAGTTGTATTTCATAACATAGGATCGGAAGTACCAGGCAAAATACTATACAATGAACCCGATTTCAATAAAACAGTATTCAGTAGCCGATATGGAAATGCTATTGATTACTACTTCATCCACGCTGAAAACCCCACTGATATTTTATCTCAATACAGCAATTTGACAGGAAAAGCCCCTATGTTTCCAAAATCAGCTTTTGGTTTTTGGCAATGTCGAGAAAGATACCATAACCAGGAAGAACTTTTAACAAATGCTAGGGAGTACAGAAAAAGAAACATTCCGATTGATAATATTGTACAAGATTGGTTTTATTGGCCAGAGGGTGCCAAAGGACCGGAATGGGACAGACAAAAATATCCGAATCCGAAAAAGATGATTGAAGAACTGGATGCCCTCAACCTTAATTTAATGGTTTCCGTATGGCCAGAAGTGAAAAACCAGCCATTATTGAATAAATATAATCTAGAAAAATCAATTATGGGGAATACGTCATTTATTGATATATATGATAAGAATGTACAAGAAAGATACTATAGAATGCTGAGTGACTCCATGTTTCATATTGGTGTTCAATCCATATGGTTAGATGGGACAGAACCAGAGGCAAAACCTAAAGATGACTATCAAACGGCAGTCGGCAAATTTGGGGAAGTAACAAACCCTTATTCGCTCATGGTAACTAAAACAATGTATGAAGGCAGACGAAACGAATATCCTAATGAAAGGGTCTTTAACCTTACGCGTTCGGCTTACGCTGGCCAACAAAGATATGGTGCAGCCTCTTGGTCTGGTGATGTAGCTGCAACATGGGAGCAATTTGCAGAGCAAATACCAGCAGGTCTAAATTTTATGATGGCAGGTGTTCCTTATTGGACAACAGATATTGGTGGCTTTTTTAGGGATGCACAGTCCTTAAACCCTATATACAAGGATCAGTACACCAATCAAGAATTTATAGAGCTGCTTACGCGTTGGTTTCAGTTTGGTACTTTTAATCCAATCTTCAGGATTCATGGCTATGTTTCGGAAACTGAAATTTGGCGATATGGTCAGGAATTTGAAGATACTGCCCGGAAATATATTGATATGCGATATCAGTTTTTACCTTACATTTATTCGGAAGCATGGAAAGTCACCCAGAAAGGAAATCTTTTAATGAGCCCATTGGTGTATACATATCCTGATGATGAAAATACCTGGAAGATAAAAGATCAATTCTTTTTAGGAGAGAGCATGATGGTTTGCCCCGTTACAAAGTATAAAGCAAGGGAGAGAGATGTTTATTTACCAAAAGGAAATTGGTATCACTTTGAGACAAATGAAAAAATTAGTGGAGGAAAAACAATTGTAGCGAATGCTCCATTAAACAGTGTTCCGGTCTATATAAAAGAAGGTACTATTTTGCCAATAGGCCCTAAAGTCCAGTATGCGACCCAAGAAACGGATAAACCGATTACTTTAAAAATCTATCCTGGAGTAGATGCAAGTTATACCTTGTATTTAGACGATAACGGGTCTTATGATTATGAGAAAGGCACGTATTCTGAGATTAATATATCTTATTCCGAATCGGGAAAAGTTTTAACATTAGCTCAGGGTAAAGACGGGTTCGTTGGTTTTAATAACAATCCAATGATGTTTACAATTTCTGTAGTGGGTACAGACACTCAAATACCGGTAACATTCAATGGAGAAGATATAAGTAAGGCATTATGATAAACCAATGTCTTATCACAAATTCATAATTAGTTGAATAATAGCTATTGAATCAAACTCTAATATCTATGGTTAATGAAAAAATATAAAATTCTTTTTTCGACAATTGTCATCATACTAATATCTGGTGAATGTTTCTCTCAAACCAGATATGAACCCAATTGGGAATCATTAGATAGTCGTCCAGTGCCTTCTTGGTATACTAATGCTAAGTTTGGGATCTTCATCCATTGGGGACCGTATTCTGTCCCTGCATTTTCCAAAGTTGGTGCCTATTCAGAATGGTACTGGATGAGTTTGGTTAGTCCAGAAAGAGATAAAGAGGGACATATGTTGACAAAAGAGTTTCATAATCGTATATACGGAGAAAATTTTACTTACCCTGACTTTGTACCTATGTTTACTGCTGAAATGTATGATCCTGATCAGTGGGCGGACATTTTTAAAAAATCTGGCGCAAAATATGTCGTACTCACATCCAAGCATCATGATGGGTATACCTTATGGCCAAGTGCAGAGTCCGATAAATCGTGGGGGCGGCCATGGAGTTCGACGAATTCTGGGCCTGGAAGAGACCTGTTAGGAGAGTTGACAGAATCGGTAAGGAAAACCGATTTAAAAATGGGCATTTATTACTCCCTGTACGAGTGGTTTAACCCACTCTACACATCGGATGTTGATTTGTTTGTGGAAAAGCATATGTTTCCACAGTTTAAGGATGTAGTAGAAAAATATAAACCATCTTTAATCTTTTCAGACGGAGAGTGGGAGCATCCACACACCACATGGAAATCAAGGGAGTTGTTGTCATGGCTTTATAATGAATCAGCTAGCAAGGAAGATGTGGTGATTAACGATCGCTGGGGTATTGGAACACGGCACCATCATGGTGGATACTATACAACCGAGTACGGTTCTGGCATGCCTAACGCTGATGTACCATGGGAAGAAAATCGTGGTATGGCGTATTCATTTGGATACAGCAGAACTGAAAACTTTGAAGATTATAATTCCACACAGGAATTGTTATATATGCTTGTTGATATTGTAAGCCGAGGAGGTAATTTTCTTTTGGATATAGGCCCAACTGCAGATGGAAGGATTCCTGTAATAATGCAAGAACGTCTGCTTGAGATGGGGGATTGGTTAGAAGTAAATGGAGAGGCTATTTATGGAACCAAACTTTGGCAGAAAACATGTCAATGGAGCAAAGGAAAAGTTCAAGATGCTGAAAGAGGAGAGTATAACGTCACGTACGATATAATGAAACTCACAGTTTCTCCAGATAAAGGGTTTGCTGCCAAAGAAATCTTTTTTACTAAAAAAGGAAATACACTTTATGGTATTTGCCCAGTATATCCTAAAAATCAACTTATTATAAAAGGAGTAAAATTAGGAACTGGTTCTACTGTAGAAATGCTTGGTACCTATAAAACGCTAAAGTGGAAGCAACAAGGTGAAAATGTAGTCATAGAGGTACCAGCTTTGAACCCTTCAGAAGTACCATGCGAGTATGCATGGACTTTTAAACTATCCAATGTAAAGGATTAAGAATGTCAGGCTTTCATTGATGGCATGAGGGTGTTGATTTGTTTGGAACATCGAAAAGCAAAAAAGACAGCTAAAAAGTTCAAGATTCATTAGAACGGAGATTAGCAAAAATAGAAACATGCGTACCGGTAATAGATGTAAGTTGATTGCTTTCATAAATGAATAAAAAAGATGAAAATAAATAGAATAGCTTTAGTGTTAGGGATAATAGCCGTTTTAATGGGCTGTAAGAACGTATCCAAAAATGATGAACTGGAATCAAAAGAAGAGACTACACTTTTGAAATTTGAAGAAAATTGGGAATCGCTTTCAAAAATAGAAAGAGAACCAGAGTGGTTTAAAGATTCCAAACTCGGAATATATTTTCATTGGGGAGTTTATAGCGTACCTGCATTTGATGGCGAATGGTATCCAAGATGGATGTATTTTCCTAATAGGGGAAATGAATGGGGTTGGGAAGTTTATCCCCATCATGAAAAAACATACGGTTCTGTTAAGGAATTTAATTATCACGACTTTATTCCCATGTTCAAGGCAGAAGAGTTTGATGCAAATGAATGGGCAACTCTATTTGACGATGCTGGAGCCAAGTTTGCTGGCCCTGTTGCACAGCATCATGATGGTTTTGCCATGTGGGGTAGTAAGGTTAACCCATGGAATGTAAAAGAGATGGGGCCAAAGAGAGATATTACAGGAGAATTATTTAAAGCGCTCGGTAAAAAGAATATGAAAACTATTGCCACATTTCACCACGCGAGAGTGGGGCAAAGGTATGCTAAAGATTCAACCAATTGGCTGGGAAAAGGACCAAATATTAGTAAAAATAGTCATTACCCTTATCATCCAGACTATATTACTTCTACCACCGATCCGAAGTTGAGGAAGTTGTATGGAAACCTTGAAGCCGAAGAATTCAATCAATATTGGCTCGACCAAATCAAAGAGGTGGTTGATGGCTATGCTCCTGATATTATTTGGTTTGATTCATGGTTAGATATAATACCAGAAAATTACAAGCAACAAATGGTTGCTCATCATTTTAATACAGCTACCAATAGAAATCAAGAACCTCTGGCAATTCATAAACAAAAGGATTTACCAGAAAGTGTGAGTTTGTTGGATATGGAACAAGGAGGCAAAACTGAAATATCTGAAGACTACTGGATGACGGATATTACCATTAGCGATGGTTCGTGGTGTTACACAAAGGATCAAGTATATAAAGAGCCTTCTTTGATTATTAGGAACATGATTGATGTATGGAGTAAAAAAGGGATTGTCTTGTTAAATGTTTCACCAACGGCAACTGGAGTCATTAATAAGGAACAACGTGACATTCTTAAGACCATTGGAGAATGGATTGACCTACATGAAGAAGCCGTTTATAAAACACGTGTACATTCAATATATGGCTATGGGATTGCCAATTTTGAGGAAGGACATTTTGGCGGACAATCGGCAACAACAAAGTATAATGAAAATGATTTTCGTTTTACTACCTCTAAAGATGGTAATACTATTTACATCTATGCCTTGGGACTACCTAAAGCTAATTCTGATATACAGATAAAACATGTCTTCGATTCAAATAAGGAGGCATCAGTTAAAAATATTTCCGTTCTTGGTAGTAATACACAGTTAAAATGGTCAAGACATGATGAAACGATTACAATTACTACCCCCGAGAGCTCGGACATGAATGAGTTAGCTACTGTTTTTAAGTTAGAATTTAAATAGGCTTATTAATCTTATTACATTTTATTATTTCCCACAGAATAAGAGACTCGAATTTTATAAATTTATTTCTGTCTTTTAGAATTATCAATAGTTTGGATGATAGTAATTAATGAATTTCCAAAATGGATGACACAAATTGTTTTTCCATAAGAGAAAGGAAATCGGTTAGTTAATAAATTTAACCTGAGTTCGATTTAAAAGCAGTCTAATTTTAACGATAAATACACTAAAAATGTTACTTGTCACCTTGAGCGCAGTCGAAAGGTCATTAAAACCTATAATTTTAAATAGGTTTCGACTGCGCTCAACCCGACACTTAAGTTAAATCGCTGACATTCAGTATGATAATATTATGGTTACGTCGAATACGTTAAATTTAAACTCGTCCATCGTTTTAAAACCGGGAAAACATTTTACCCATGGAGTAATGATGAAAATCGAGTCCTAATAGATTCTTTTTTGTTCAATACGACTGGAGAATATTGTCTTGCAAGAAAAGTAAAGAAAGATTTAAGTCTATATTAAAAAAACTACTTATTAAAGACTACGAAAAGATTCAGGTTAATTAAAAATTAAACAAAAACTTTTTATTTTTTTACCACTCCCTTTTATTCCTTCACGTTATAGTTATATATGACTGTACAAAATTGTTTACGGTTGTATATGGTTTAAAAATAATGTTATCAATACACTCTAACTCTGGTTGATAACTTTAAAGTCTTGTCTTTTAAGAAGGACAACATTACAGAATTTCGTGTTTTGATCCGAAAGGTTAAAACATGTGCTCAAATTTATTGGGTATGAAGCCAGCTAAACCCTACCAGGTACTTTAGCTTCAGTTTATCTTGAACAAAGTTGAAAGGCTTGACATAAACTGAAGTCGTAGTATATGCCTATGGATTTGCTAAGAAAATAGTTGGTTTTAAAAAGTTCTTTGTAATTCAGGAAGAACAGATAATTATATTATCGAGTTTCCTGAGAATATATTTTAATACCCAAAAAAATATGGTGACTATGACTGTTATCACTTAAAATGGAAGTTTCCCTTTAGAACTTTTTTTAGCGAATATATGAATCAAAATAAAGCACACAAGTTAACATTAAAAGAGTTAGAAAAGATTTTTAATAGTGAATATAAAAAATTATGTCTTTTAGCGTATGGTTTTATTAATGATTTAGACCTTTCTAAAGACATTGTTCAGGATGTCTTTACGAAAGTATTAGAGAAGAGGGTGCCTCTTAAAAATAAAGACAATATCGAAGGATATTTTTATACAGCAGTAAAGAATAAATGTTTGGATTTTAAGCGGAGTAAATATGCTAAAGATGTTAAAACCTATTCTTCGGAAGATTTAGAAGTTTTACAAAAGGAAAATTACCTTATATCAGAAATTATTACTCTTGAAACATCAGAGGTTGTTGAAAGAGCGATCGAATCTCTACCTGATAAATGCGCAGAGGTTATAAAATTAAGCATTGAAAATTATAAAAACCATGAAATAGCAGAAGAAATGAATATATCCATTAACACGGTCAAGGACCACAAGAAAAAGGCTTATGAGAAACTTCGAAAAATTTTAAGTTGCTTAATAATTAAATAAAACTTTTTTAATTTCTTACCACTCCCTTTCTTTTTCTTTACGCTATTATTATATACATCTATTATTAATTCTTTAGAATCATGGACAATTTAGATAAAATTAAATCACTTTCTAAGAAGATCGCTGCTTCACTATTAAAGGGTGCCCTCCCCATCGATTTAGAAGAATTTGATACACTCACTAAAGAAGATAAAAAACGTATAATATTTAATGTTATTAATAAAAATAAAAGAGAGGAACGATTACAATTTAAAAATAAATTAAATACGCAAGAAGCCTGGGATGCCATAATAATTAATCATAACAAGCAAAGAGCAATCAAACGAAGAACGTTTTGGTACAGTGCGGTTGCAGCATCTTTGGTCATTCTACTTGGTATTACTTTTCTTTTAAATAAAGATTACGAATTGTGGATTGATACGGTAATTGCAGCTGAGAAAACAATAAAGGCAGGTACGGACAAAGCAGTTTTAACATTGGCAAACGGTTCTGAAGTGCAATTAGAAAAAGACCAGCCTTACCAATCAAATACCATGACCAGCAATGGTGAAGAACTAATATACGTATCTAGAGAGCAGGTAAACAAAATAGAAACAGAAGCAAAGGGAATTGCCTATAATATGCTAACAGTTCCTAGAGGAGGGCAATTTCGAATAATATTATCAGATGGCACTAAAGTTTGGCTAAATTCGGAATCCCAGCTTAGATATCCGATCATGTTTAATGATTTTGAAACTAGGCGGGTTGAACTTCTTTACGGTGAAGCCTATTTTGATGTGTCCTCGAGTACATTACATCATGGTACTAAGTTTAATGTGTCTAACCAATTTCAGGAAATCGAGGTTTTAGGAACTGAGTTTAACATCAGAGCCTACAAAGAAGAAACAAACATTTATACCACCTTAATTGAAGGTAAAGTGGTTATTAAAAGTCAGGATAAGGAACAAGTTCTTGAGCCAGCTCAGCAACTAAATCTAAATACTAAAAATAATGACATTAATATAGAAACAGTCGATAATATGCATAATGAAATTTCATGGAAAGAAGGAGAGTTTAGTTTCCAAAACAAAACCTTAAAGGATATCATGAAAATCCTTTCTCGTTGGTACGACATGGAAGTGATATTTGAAAACAAAGATGTAGAAGTTAAAACGTATACGGGATCGTTCAACAAAAGCAATTCAATAGAAGACGTTTTGTCTGTCATTAAATACACAAATGACATTAATAGCTATTATATAAAAAATAAAATGCTAATTATTAGATAGATAATCGGGTAAAAAACCTAAAACACTGTTTTAATGAATGAGTTAATAGCCTATAAAGATTAACCAATGGTAAACTAATAAATAAATAACCCTTACCAAATTAAAGTATAGAAAGTGGAACGTAGTTGATACCCAAAATAGTAAGATGCTGCACTCTTTCTTTTAGTATTTATTACTTAGTTAAAAATTTAACTACGGTAGTAATTAAACTACAGAAATTACATTAACTAATATTTTATCTAACGAAAACTCTCTCAAAATATATTATACGCACATTAAAACTATTGTTTTGTATCGCTTTGTTCATTTTTATACCGGGGCATACATACTCTCAAAATACCGAGGTTAAAATAGATTCAACCTTGGAAGTGACTGTAAGTCAGGTATTCGGTATTATTAAAAACCAAACAGGTTATTTATCTTTTTATAGTGAAAGTTGGTTTGACGATTGCCCTAAAGTAATACTCAAAAAAGGAACTATTCATTTCGAACATCTATTGAAGAAAAGTATTCCTTCAGAAGGTTTTAGTTATAGAGTAAAGGAGAAGAAAAAACGTATTTTAATTAGGAAGAAAGCGATTAAAAATAAACCAGAGGAAAGAATAATTTTTGGTGTTGTAAAAGATCGGTCAGGCCAGGTGATACAAGGTGTCAATATTTTTATAAAGGGGTCGACCAAAGAAGAAGCCGTTACCGGTTTGAACGGATCGTATTCAATCATGGTTACACATTCGAAGCCTGTTTTAGTGTTTTCATTAATGGGATATAAAACAAAGGAGGTTACCATTAGAGGTCGAAATAGTGTTAATGTAGCTCTTAAAGAAGATATTAAAGAACTGGATGTTGTGAAAATCACGAAGCGCAATAACAAAAGATCTCATCGAAAAAAACCGGGGAGTGTTTATAAGATAGATGCCAAAACTATTGGAAGGCAGCCGGTTAATAATCTGTTAGCGGCAATAACTGGCTACTTTTCCGGAGTCAATATTACTCAAAAAACCGGGTTACCTGGAGGTGGTTTTGACGTAGCTATACGTGGTAAAAACTTTATAAATTCCACTTCAGAGCCGTTGTTTATTATAAATGATATACAGTACAGTTCCGAATCGTTATCACTTTCTGTAGTAAATGCAATTTTACAGAAAGAAAGCCCATTGGGTTTGATTAACCCTATGGATATAGAAAGTGTCGAAGTACTTAAGGGTGCCGAAGCCACAGCATTTTATGGTTCCCGGGGAGCCAACGGTGTGGTACTTATCACAACTAAAAGAGGAAAAGCAGGGAAAACCCGGACTAAAGTAAAGATTACAACCGGGTTAGCGAACGTGTCACGCTATATAGATTTATTAAATACACAGCAGTATTTGGAAATGCGATCAGAAGCTCTTACAAATGATGGCTTTGCACTTGAGACGGCACCTCATTTCATACAAGATATTATGCCGGACTTATTTGAGTGGGATCAAAATCGCTACACAGATTGGCAAAAAGTACTTATTGGAGGTACAGCAAACCGTAATATGGGGTACATATCTTTTTCCGGAGGCACTAAACAAACGCAATTTTTATTTAGTGGAAGCTATCAAAATGAGACCACCGTATTTCCAGGAAACTCGAAATACTTAAAGGCATCTATGCAGAGTAATCTTAATCATCAGTCGTCAAATGGACGTTTTCAGGTAGATGTTTTAACAAACTATATTTTTGACGACAATCGCCTTCCGCTTGCTGATCTTACGAAAGAAGCTAATAATCTGGCACCAAATGCTCCAGAACCCTATAACGATAAAGGTGTTTTGAATTGGGAAGGATGGACTCCAACTTTGGTGGGTAATCCTTTTGGAATGTTAGAAGGGGAATATCGGACAAAGAATAGAAGTCTTTTATTAAATCTGGTAATTTCTTATCGCCCTATCCCGGATTTAGAATTTAGAACCAATTTGGGTTATACAGACTACCACAAGGAGGAGTATAAGGTATCTCTACATACAAGGTTTAATCCGGCTTTTGGATTAACAAGTACTACTGGGTCGTCTATTGTTACAAATAATGCTTCACGCCAATTCTGGAATGTGGAGCCACAAATTAAGTGGAAAAAGGATTTGGGTAAGGCAAATTTCATTGCCCTTTTTGGAACCACATTTCAGCAAAGTCTAACAAACCGTGTTTTCATATCTGCAGAAGGATTCCAGAACAACAGTCAAATCCTGAATGTTTTTGCAGCCGATAGAATCACAGATGGCTTTAATAATAAAACCAAGTATAATTATCATTCTGTATTTGGGAGACTAAATTTTAATTGGGCAGGAAAATATACTATGAACCTTGTAGGGCGTCGAGATGGTTCCAGTAGATTTGGACCGGCGAAACAATTCGGTAATTTTGGAGCAGTTGGAGCGGCCTGGGTCTTTTCAGAAGAAGTCTTTTTAAGGAATCACCGGATTTTAAGTTATGGAAAACTACGCACCAGTTATGGAATAACAGGTAGTGATAATATTAAGGATTATGCCTTTTACAATACCTATAGGACTTTTTATAATGCAAACTATATTGGGGCGACACTATTACCGGACAAGTTGTACAACCCAGATTTAGGATGGGAAGAAACCAAAAAGTTTGAAGTTGGTCTAGAATTGGGCTTTCTAGATGATCATATATTATTTACGGCGGCATGGTATAGTAATCGTTCTTCCAACCATTTGCAGGGAATTCCTTTACCTCAAACAACAGGTTTTAATTCTTTGAAGGCTAACTTTGATGCTACAGTAAAGAATACAGGCTTTGAAATAGATTTTCGTTCTGCAAATGTTATAACCCCCAATTTTAAATGGACCACGTTTTTTAATATTTCAATACCTAAGAATAAGCTGGTGAAATTTGACGCTTTGGAAGATTCTACTTTTGCAAATCAATATGTGGTAGGATGGCCATTAAATATTGAAAAGCTATACCATGTAACAGGTGTTAACCCCGAAACAGGTGTATATCAATTTGAAGATTATAATGAAGATGGGGTTATAGATCGAAGTGCTGCATCTCAAGATCGTCAATGGATTGAGGATATGGCTCCAAAATTTCATGGAGGTTTTAATAATGTTTTTAATTACAAGGCGTTGAACCTAGAGATTTTTCTCCAGTTTAAGAAACAAAGAGAAACCAATGTTTTTTACAATTTTAGACACCCTGGTGATTTTTCTAATCAGCATACGTCTATACTGAATCGTTGGCAAGAAAATGGAGATCAGGCTCCGATACAACGTTATACTTTAGGTCAAGGTGCTGAAGGAATAGAAGCGATCACAGCTTCTTTCAATTATCGAAATAGTAATGCGCAGTATACAGATACATTCTTTGTTCGATTAAGAAATGTCTCATTAAGTTATACCATTCCTAAACAGCCTTTTTCTAGTTTAGATGCCAGTATCTATCTACAAGCACACAATCTTTTAACAATTACCAAATCCTTAAAAGCAGATCCGGAACAATCCAGTACCATGACGCTTCCTATATTGCGATATTTAACACTGGGATTGGAGCTAGATTTTTAACATAAAAAATAAGATGTTTATGAAATTATTGTGTTTAATTATTTTGTCTCATATTTGTGCCTTTTGTATTGTTATCCTCTATAAAATAAGATATATTACTTTCGTAAACAGACAGTAATTTTATTTGATATCATTGGAATACAATTAATTGCATTTTGTTTTTTTATCGAAAAAACGAACATATCTTCTTTAGGTCAGAGAAATAATTATATTTTTGAGTCAAAAAAAAATATCATCTTAAAAAAGTATCCAATTATTTGATTCTTTTTAAATATGATAATAAAAGCGAAAATAACCCCAATTCTTAATAAGATGTACAAAATATTATTAGCTCTAATTATTATTTTTCCTTTAAATGTATTCTCGCAAAAGCTTGGTTGTAAAGAAAAACTAGAAGCACAACTGCTGAGCAAAATAAAACCTTATAAATCTAAAAATCTTGTACCTTATTATTTAGAAAAAGATAAAAAATGGGGGTTTCTACATAAAGAATCAAGAAAAAAAATTACAGAGCCCATTTTTAAGAAGCCTATTTTTTTTAATCCAAGACTTGTTGCAGATCACGCTTTTGAAACAAAAGGCAATGAAGATGGTTGTTATACCATTTTACATGGCTCAAAAAAGAACTATGATGTTTATTATGTTTCAGAAGGAGATTATGGCATCTCGGAGCAAGTACATAATGAGTCTTTTAAAGAAGCAGGAAACAATAGAGAAATGATTAATAATGACATTTCTGGTTTTGAAGTTAATGAAAAAGGAGCTATCATTTCTTATAATAGTAAATACTATGACTTTAACAATAATAAAGCTCGAATTGATAGATATGCCATCAAATTTAATGAAAAGTACTATGCTGTAGTGAACAAGCATGAAAATTATACAACCACTTATTCAATTATAAATCAAGACGGAAATGTAATTGAAGGATTTGAGAATATGCGCAAACGTCCTATTTACAAATATACTTTCGCTACCCCAGAGGATTTATGGTTTTTGATTGAAATAGAGAATAATAGTTTAGGCTATGTTTTTAGATCTGTAAATCAAAAAGAATCCACCGAAAAATTTAAACATCCATATAGCATGACCATATTACCCAAAACCATTGGTTATGCAATTTTGGTTACAGAAAAAGGCTATGGCGTAATGGATTTAACAACAATGGAATGGAGAATTGAACCTTCATCAGAAAATGTATTCTACGCCTTATATTATGCTTCATCAGAATTGTTGTTAGACAAAAATTATCCAGAGCATATTATCCCAGAGATTCCTGTTGAAAAGATAAACGAAAACAGAAAAAAATCGAACATTTATATTCTAAATTCTAAAGAGCAATTTTATGATTTAGATCTTAATCTTTATACGGTCAAGAGGTGAGTCTCTAATTATTTACTGAAGAAAAAATTAAAGCATTTTTTTATAATTTTAATTCGTTTTTATTTCAGTTCATCATTTTCTTTAAGAAAACCGAATATTTTTTTATCTACTTCAGATATAATGTTTAAATCTTTATAATTTAACCTGAGTTCGACGTAACCATAACACTGTTATGCTGAATTCCAGTGATTTAATTTAAGTGTCGGGTTGAGCCTTTCGACTCCGCTCAAGACAGGCTAAAGTCGAAACCTATTTAAAATTATAGGTTTTAATGAGCTTTCGTTAAGCTTCGCTAGGTATCTTCAATATAAAATACATTTTATATTTCGATAATGCTCAAGGTGACAAGTAACATTTTTAGTGTATTTATCGTTAAAATTAGACTGCTTTTAAATCGAGTTAATTAATACAAAGCCTGAGTAATAAAATGGAATATATGTAATTCGAATAGAATCAAATCCATGTGAATTATAAATGCTCTGTAAATTCTAAATAGTTCTATACCAACTTAATGTTCTTTAATTTTTTGAAGGAAATCTACTAAGACAACTGCTCGTTTAAGGTTCATCTTCTTTCGAATTCTACTTCTACTAGTATTTATTCCTTCTACCCCTATTCCCATGATTTGAGACATATCTTTACTTGAAAAACCTAACTTAACAAAGGCACATATTTTTAAATCTGTTTTTGTTAATAATGGAAACTCATCTTTTAAGATTTTAAAAAAGCTATGATTTAAGGCAGTAAAATGCATATCAAACTCTTCCCACTTTTTAGATCTATCTATTTTTAAAGATCTAATGATTTTTCTAATTATAGGTGTATTGGCTTCTTTAAATTCAATTTTATTGAGTTGCTCTTTAATATCTTCCTGTAAGTTTTCTTTTTCCATTAGTTGAAGAGCAGACGAAAGTAATTCCTTGTTTTTTAATTCTAATTCTTTTTTTTGCCTTATATGCTCAGCTCTTTTTTCATCTTCTATAAACTCTTTCTCTATTTTTTGCTTTTTAATTTTCCTAAAAAAGTAAATTAATATCCCAATAATTAAAAGAACCAAGCTACTTATGTACATCACAGATTTTAAAAACCAAACATCTTTTTTACTTTTAAGAATTATAAGCTTTTGTTCTGCTATTTGTTTTGCATTTTTATCTCTTATTTCAAATAATACTTTATTCTGCATACTTCTACTTCCAAATAAGCTATCATTCATAGATTTTGATTCTAAAAGATAACTATACGCTTTTTTAAGCATATCTCTTTTATGGTACAATTCTGCTAAATTTTCTAAAAGTTCTACTTTAATATCTATATGTATTTTTTGCGAATTGATTTGTTGCAAACTTTTTTCATAATATAGAATGGCATTTTCATAGTTTTTAGTTTTAAAAAAGAAATTTCCAAGACTTCTGTTTAGTAAACAATTAATATGATCTTTGGGGTCTGTAATTTTACCTTTTATATCTAACAGAATAGATTTTGCTTGTTCAAACTTATACATTAATATATAGCAATCTGCAAGTCCTAACTGGGTATATAAAAAGCTTAAACTGTTTTCAAGACCGTTTTGCTTTATATAATTAATGCTCTTTATTAAAATTTCTTCAGCTTTAATTAAGTTATTATTCCCTCTGGACTCTAACCAACTATGCATAGAGTTTAATTTATTGTTAAGTTGAATTTTATCTTGATGCTCATTAATATCTTTAGCAATAGATTCATAATTCGAATAAAAAACTGCGTTTGCTTTTTCTATTTGCTCAAAAATTAAATACAAACCCAATTGCTGATACAATAATTCTACTCTATAACTTATAAATTCTTGTTGTTTTATTTTAGGATTAATATTTTTAATCAAATCATAGGCCTTTTGATATTGACCTAATCCCATATAGCGTTTTACATCTAAAATTTTAGAATGAAATTCTTCTTTTAAATCTTTATGGGAATTATTAATAACATCTTTTGCTACTATTTTTTGTTGCCCTATAATTGAATATTGGAAAGAATTAAAAAATAAAAAGAATAATATCAAAATTTCAATATGCTTATATTTAATATTCACTGTGCAATATTTAAAATTATATAATTAATTGTAAATCAACAATATATAATATTTTTTGTAAAAAAACATTATATGATAACATTAAAAAAATTAAACTGCTTAGTTAATACTAATATTTAAAATTAGAATCCATTATTGTATTTTCTCAAATTTACAATCAATTATATGATTTATTAATTTGATAATTATGAAACATAATATAAAAACCAATATTAAAAACTATTTTTTTTTATTACTCGTAATGATTTCTTTACCTTTTTTAGTTAACTGTTCTGATACTAAAGAACCCGAATCTATAAAAAGCAATCCTATTGCAGAAGAAGAGGAAGAAGAAGAAACTACAGGTACTGATGATAGAGCAAATAGAATTTTTAATCTAAATCCTGAAATTCCTGAAGAATTTAGAGAACGTAACGGTCTCCCTAACTTTTTTTCTAAAGTAAAAACAGGTAAGGATGTTACCGTTGCTTATTTAGGAGGAAGTATTACCAATCAAAATGGATGGAGACCTTTAACTTTTAACTGGATTAAAGAACAATATCCAACAGCCACATTAACTGAAGTTGAAGCCGCTATTTCGGGAACAGGTGTAGATTTTGCTGCTAGTAGAGCAGAAGTTGATCTTTTAGATTATAATCCAGATTTAGTCTTCGTTGAATTTAGAGTTAACGGTGGTGTTGCTGATATTTCCAGGTCAATAGAAGGTCTAGTTAGAGAAATCAGAGCTAAAAACCCTGAAACAGATATTTGTTTTGTATACACGATTGGAGAATGGATGTTAAATGATTTACAAAATGGGAAGCAATATTGGATTGGCAAGGTCATGGAAGAGGTTGCTAATAAATATGGAATTCCATCTATAGACTTTGGAGTAGAGGTTGTTAAATTACTTAAAGAAGATAAACTAACTTTTAAAGCTCCTGCTCCTGAAAGTGGCAAACTATATTTTTCCAAAGATGGAGTTCATCCTAAAAAAGATGGTTATGAGCTTTATGCTAACACAGTGATTAAGTCATTTATAGCTATGGAAAATAACGATAAGCCTTTAACTCATGCTATGCCTACCCCAGTTAAAATCAATCATTTTCAAAACGCATCTTTAATTCCAATTACTAATGCTACTACTAATACTAATTGGAGTACCGTTAACATTAATACAGATGCTATTTACAGAAGTGATCGAGACAGAACTAATGGTATGCTAAGAGGTGCTTTAAAAACAGATAAAGTAGGGGAAACACTAACAATAAATTGGGAAGGAGTTTTAATAGGCTTTACTACCATACCATTAAATACTGGAATGGAAGTGGAAATAAGCACAGATGGAAGTACTCCAAAAAAAATAACACTGAATGATGGAGAGGGAACTATAAAGTTTGCGCAATTTTTTTACGCTCCTGAAACTTCTCAAGGCTCACATACAACTACATTGAAAGTGACCAATTTACCTGAAGATACATCTTTTTATTGTGGACAATTTATCATTTTTGATTTACCTAATTAACGTGAATCTTGCTTAAGAATTCAACTTTTAAAAAGGGAGGTGGATCCCGATGAGATCGGGATTCGGAGGGTTATATTTGTTTGTTATTTTTAATAAAACGCCTCTTTCTCCCGCTTCGCAAAGTCTCCCGACTTTGAGGTCACTATAATTCCAAAAATATTCACATAAAGTTTTCATTTTTAATACTGATTATATTTTGTAATCTTCTTTCAAATTTTATACGCTTTGTTTATTAATGTTCCGCTAAGTCATGAGACTTTGCGGAGCGGTGAAATTCGTTCTAGAGGGTAGAAAGTTTTATTATTTAGATTAAAAAGTCTAGTTTTTCGGGAGGAGGTGAATTGTGTAATTATTTTATTTATCATATGGGCTTCCCTAAAAATTAAATAATATTCTTCTATCTTTGTGATACTATCAAATGATACTATTATAAATGAAGCCACCTTATCAGATTACCGATAACACTTTAAAATTAGTTGTAGCCATTTCAGAACGACTCGGTGAAATTAGTGCAACTCATTTATACAAACCACCGACCGAATTACGAAAAAAGAACCGTATTAAAACCATACAATCCTCTTTAGAGATAGAGGGTAATACGCTAACAAAAGAACAGATTACGGCACTTTTAGAAAATAAGCGAGTAATTGCACCACAAAAAGATATTTTAGAGGTTCAAAACGCTATAAAAGTGTATGAGCAGTTACGAACGTTTAATCCAAATAAATTAAAAGATTTAGAAAAAGCTCACAAAATTTTAATGAATGGCTTGATTGATGGTGCAGGAAAGCTACGAACTATAAATGTTGGTATTGTTAAAGGCTCAAAAGTAGAACATCTTGCCCCAAGTGGAGATATGGTTAAAGGTCTCATGAATGATTTGTTTAACTATCTTAAAACAGATAACGATGTTTTGCTTATCAAAAGTTGTGTATTTCATTATGAGTTTGAATTTATACACCCCTTTTTAGATGGTAATGGTCGTATGGGTAGATTATGGCAAACTCTAATTTTAATGCAACAATATCCAGTATTTGAATTTCTACCAGTAGAAAGTCTTATTAAAGAAAATCAGGAGGAATATTATAAGGTATTGAGTATGTCTGATAAATCGGGGCATTCTACGCCATTTATTGAGTTTATGTTAAATATTATACTTCAAGCCTTAGAAAACCTATTGAAAATGCAGAATAGAACGCTTACAACACAAGATAGGATTGAACTATATAAAGATATCATTAAAGAAAATCAATTTAGCCGCAAGGACTATTTGCAAAACTTTAAAGATATAAGCCAAGCTACTGCAAGCAGGGATTTAAAATGGGCTGTAGAACAACAAACGTTGTCTAAAACCGGAGATAAAAGATTAACTAAATATCAATTTAAATTTTAAGGAAGTATAAGGTCATTGCTAGGGAATGTTATTCCCGCTCTGCAAAGTCCCCGACTTTGAGGTCACTATAATTCCAAAAATATTCACATAAAGTTTTCATTTTTAATACTGATTATATTTTGTAATCCTCTTTCAAATTTTATACGCTTTGTTTATTAATGTTCCGCTAAGTGATGAGACTTTGTGGAGCGGTGTCTTTATTTTGTAAATGTAGCTGCGTGTTTCTGTATGCTAGTGAGTATCCGAGAGTGTATTAAAGATGAGATTTGTTTTCTTTACTGTGGATTTAATTTCTATAAGATGAAAATATATTAAAACTCCAATATAACTAAACAATTTTTTAGACCTTTAGTCGATGTAACTTGCTTACGGTTTAGTTTCTGCTATTTTTGTATATTTTGTATCTAAAATTCAAATCATAAAAACTATATATGATTATAAAACAATCTTTTTTTCTAATTATTCTTTTTTTAGGATTATCTATAAATGCTCAAAGAAATGATTTTGAAAAGAATATTACTGAATTAGAACTAAAAATTAAACAATCTGTAAACGCTGAACATCTTAAATGGTTGGATAGTTTAACCACTTTAGTAGAATTTGATGAAGCGCTTAAATATGATTCTATAGCAAGAAAAACCATTACATATGCTTTAAAGTTAGATTCCCTAAACATTGCAATAACAAATACAAGTAAACTTATTCATTACCATAGTAATATAATGGGAGATTCTGAAGAAGGGTTGCGAATATTTAAAGATTTTTTGAGTACTATAGAAGCGGTAACATCTAATGCTATTAAAGGAAGGTTTTATCTCTATGGCGCAGATTCATATGCTGGTCAGGTTGATTTTGATATGGCTTTTAAATATTATGATCTAGCTAAAGATTGCGCATTGAAAGCAAGTAATCAGTCGTTATTGGGGACTATAGCTTTAAAAACTGGAGGTGTTTTAATGGAAATGGGAGAAGCAGTTGATGCCTCAAAACACATTCAGGAAGCTATTAGAATTTTTGCTATAGAGAAGGATACATTAAACTTAATAAATGCTAAAAATGACATTTCAATTTTATACAGTCAAAATGCATTTTATAAAGAAGCAGAAAAAGAGCGTAATGAAGCCATAGCTTTATCGAATACGTTTAAACAAGAAACTGCAGTATCATTACTTTATTATAACGCAGCGGCAGATTATAGATTAATTGACGATCAAAAAAAACGTATATCAAACTTACGATTAGCACTAAGGCATAATAATTCTGAATTCAGACGTTTTTACGAACCTTTCTTTTTGTGTGATTTAACGATAGCTTTGGCAGAAAATGATAGTATAGAAAAAGCAGAACAATATTTCGATAAAATTAAGAGTGATCCAGATACATACTCCGAAGGTATTCAAAAAGAGATGTATATCGAAGTTCTAAAACAAATGGCTTTAGGGAAAAATCAGTTTAAAGAAGCTATTGATTATGGAAAACAGCATTTAGCATTAAAAAGGGTGCACAAAGGGTATGTAGAAATAATGAATGCTGAAAAGTTTTTGTCTGATATTTACAAAAAGACTAATGATAATAGAAACTCAGAAAAACACTTAATTAATTACTATAAAATAAAAGACTCCATATCTAAAGTTCAAAATGTAAAGTCATTAACTTATTATCAAACGTTGTATGAAACTGAAAAGCGTGATTTAAAAATAAAAGCTCAAGAAAGTGATATTGCCTTATTAGATGAAAAGAATAAAGTAAAAAATCAATGGCTATTATTTGGAGGTTTAGGACTTTTAGCAGTATTTGGCATTGTCTTGTTATGGCGATCTAGAAATGCAGCAAGAAAACGCGAACAATTGCAAGAACAATTTTCTCAAGACCTTTTAACTGCACAAGAAGAAGAACGAACTAGGGTATCTAAAGATTTACATGATAGTGTTGGGCAGCAATTGACATTAATTAAAAAGAAGGCTCAGAATTTGAAGCAAGAAGAATTATCTACCATGACAAATAATGCTTTAGAGGAGGTAAGAAGTATATCGAGAGGGTTATTTCCAGCTGCATTAAAGCAATTAGGTTTAACAGAAAGTATTCAACAATTATTAAATGATTTAGATGAAGAAACCGATATGTTTTTTTCTGTAGAGATTGATGATATTGATAACGAGTTTAATGAAACAGAAACACTTAATTTGTATAGATTTATTCAAGAAACGGTAACAAATGCTTTAAAACATGCTAAGGCTAAAACACTAACCGTAAACATTATAAAACATAATAATACTGTAGAAGTTTTAATAAAAGACAACGGAGTTGGTTTTGATAATGTGGCGTCTGTAAAGCAACATAGTCTAGGTTTAAAAACTATAGCAGAACGCATACGTATGTTAAAAGGCACCCTGTCAATAAAAAGTAAAAAAGAAAAAGGAACGCAGGTTCTAGCTCAAATACCAATAGTATAATTATGGAAATTTCTGTTTTAGTCGCCGATGACCACCCGATGTTACTCAGAGGTTTAGTAGATGAACTTAAATCGTTTAATTATAATATCATTTCTTCAGTAGAAAATGGTGCAAAAGCTTTAGATGACATTATTTCATTACAACCAGATATTGCCATTTTGGATATAGAAATGCCTTTGTTATCAGGTTTTGAAGTTATTCAAAAATGTTTGGATAAGCAACAAACAACAAAATTTATCATCCTGACATCACATAAACAAAAAGGCTTTATTTCAAAAGCGCAAAAACTTAATATCCAAGGGTACATTTTAAAAGATGAACCATCAATCGAACTCCATAAATGCATTCAGGAAGTTTTTAAAGGAGGCACATACTTTAGCTCAGAATTCAATAAAATACTTGAGAATCAGATTTCACCAGAAATTGAAAAAATTAAATTTTTAAGCCCATCAGAACGTACTATTGTCCGATTGGTGGCACAGGGGAAATCTTCTAAAGAAATTGGAGAGTTATTAAGCATATCCAGTAGGACTGTAGAAAAGCACCGCTCCAATATCATTCGTAAATTAGACCTTTCAAACGAAATGGATGCCCTTAGTTCTTGGGCTCAGGAACATAAAGAGCTTATACTTTCCATATAAATTCGGTAAGCAATTTTCATGTCAAACGCTACGTAGGGTTACGTAGTATTTGCAAGTGATACGTATTGTTATAGAATACCCCTAGTTATACCTTGCACTAGCATTGGATGTATATCCTTTCCTCAAAAAAGAGTATAACGAATTAACAATAATAACCATGAAAACAAAATTTACACTTTTAACGCTATTAATGCTTTTTACAGCAACTTTTAATTATGCACAAACCTCTGCAGAAATAGCAGATATAGCTGTACAAGGTATAGCAAGAGATGGCAATAATACAGCTAAAACAAATGCTACTATTTCTTTAACGTTTGAGTTGTATTATTTAGATGCCAATAACGGTAATACTAAAGTAGTTATTGGTAATCCAGAAACTGTTAATTTGACGACAGATGCCTTTGGCGTGTTTTCACATATTATAAGTCCAGCGGCAACTAATAATCCCATATTTGCAAACCAACAGGTGTATTTAAAAATAAGTGAAGGGCAACAGGTCATTTCAGAAGAAAAGTTAAAACACGTGCCTTATGCTATAGCCGCCAATAACGGGGTGCCAACTGGGGCTATTATGCCTTTTGTAGGAACAACAGCTCCAACAGGTTGGGTGTTATGCGATGGGAGGTCTTTAGTAGGAATCAATGGCTCACAAAAACTTATTGACTTGTTGGGCAGTAACATTGCCCCAAATTTACAGGCCATGTATTTGCGAGGTGCCGGTTCTCAAGCTTATGAAGGTACCAATTATGCTGGCATCGCTTTAGGAGTTAAACAAAAGGATGGCTTTCAATCTCATGATCATACAGCGGGAAGCTTAGAAGCGGCCAATGCGGGGCAGCATACACATGATTTAAGACAACCTTTTCGTTTCTTTGAACCTAGAAATGGGGGTAGTTCTGGAGCCACAAATGCTTTTCAAAACCAATCTGCTGCTGGAACAGGAACAGTTAATGATGGTGCCCTAGCAGCTGGCATTCATTCTCATCAAATCACAGGACTAACCGGGGCTACAGGTACACTAGGTGAAACACGTCCTGTAAGTTACGGTGTTAACTACATCATTAAACTATAAACTATAGGGTGATGAGAAAAAAAATACTAACTCTGTGTTTAGGGCTACTGGTTACAGGACTCTGGGCGCAACAAGATGATGGTGCCAAAATGGTTACCACATCGCAGGCCGTACAAAACAATGGTTATACCATTCAAGTTGGTGTACCTTATTTAGGAACCAGCAATGTTGCCAATAACACCGATGCCCGTTTTCCATGGGACATATTATACATTTTTGGAACATTTGCAGAGGAATCTTTTGATGTATCTAAAGGTTATTTCGGCGATAAAGTACTGCTGCAATGGGAGCTAAGAAATAACTTCAATTTAATTACAACCATAGAAATATCACGTAGAGAACTAGGGAGTAGCTCACAATTTCAGTTTGTAGGCAGCGTATCACCTAACGAAACCCAATACGAAGATAAATATGTGGATGGTGGTGTACTGTATGAATATAAAGTATTGGCAAAAGGTGTAAGCCAAACCGAAGAATTATATACTAACTTCATCACAGGTGTAGGGTTTAGAAACCCAACAGCCATAGTAACAGGAAATGTAAGTTATAAAGGCGGCAACCCGGTGCAAAATGTAACTATTACAGCAGAGTCTGATGGGAGCGTTGTAAGTTATGGCAGTGGTTTAATTGTACCAGAATCTAACCAACTAAGTATAGCTAACTTAAATAAGCCTATAGATAAGACTACAACTTTACAAGCATGGGTGCGACCCGATGTGCCTTATGTAGATGATAGTGGAAATGCTATAAGATTGTTTAGACTCAACGAGAAAAACGGAAATAATATTGATGTTACCGTTAATTTAAAAGAAACCTCTAAAACTTTAGAAGTTAGTATTGGAGGTAACCTTTATATCATTCAAAACGTTTACCCATCTGGAGATATAGATGCTCGAGGGAATGATATCATGATACCAGTATCAGATTTTAACAGCAATTTTGTACATATTACTGCCCAGTTAGAAGATAATAAAGAGCCTTTATTGTTTATAAATGGGCGCCCTATGACTGCGGCTTATAGGGATGCAGCACATGCTGCCAGAGCTGAAGTAGATGATGAAGATACCTCGCCGTATTTAGAAATAACGGTTCTAACAGTAACAACAATGTTTAATGTAGGAAGCGGTATTTGGGAAAATGTATTTATAGGAGGAGGAAAAACGGCGTTAATTGATGAAATACGTGTTTGGAAGAGTATAGAAGCCGCTTCAGATATTCGTACCGATTATAAGCGATACATCAGTGGAAACGACCCGGATTTGGTGGCCTATTTAAGTGCTAACGAGAATACAGGAGGCTATGCTTATGATGCCTCACGAAACGGATTCAATTATAACAAAAATCACGGTAGTTTAAACATCCAGGGTATAAGTAACGATATCTCTTTTGTGTCTGGCGCAGGCAATATTCCATCGTCCAGCCAATTAGGTATTTTGGGAGTTACCGATGTTAACGGTAATTATGAAATCAATGCGATTCCTTATACAGGAACAGGCGAATCATTTAAAATTACACCTAGTTTTGGACAACATAAATTTGAGCCTAATCAGCAATTGGTGTTTTTAGGTGAAGGCTCCGAAGTGGTCAATAAAATAGATTTTACAGATACCTCATCCTTTATTTTTAAAGGCAAAATATTATATGATACCAGAGGTGTATTCCCATCAGTTGCAGAAGCAGAACAAAATATAGGTAACGGTAATACCATAGCTGGAGGTGCAGCTATTATTGATGAGAATTACAATCAATACGAAATAAATGGAGCTTTTTATAACAAAGGCGAGTATTGGTTAAACGATTTAGGGACTACTGGAAATAATGAAAAAGATGATGATCGCTTGGATTTATATGCGCGTATTCCGGTAGCAGGAGCCAACATTTATATAGATGGCAACATTGTTTTAGATGAAAATAACGTCCCTATAGAATCGGATAGCGAAGGTAATTTTGATATTAGTGTGCCTATCGGTAATCACTTTATTCGTGTTGCTAAAACCGGACATGAATTTACTTATGAAGGTAGGTTTCCGGCAGAAACTGGCACCTTCCAAGAGTTCTTTGAAGATGCCCAGGAACAAGTGGTGTTTATTGATGAAACACGTGTAATCGCTGTAGGTCGCGTGGTTGGTGGCTCTGTAGAAGCTCAAAAACCTATAGGGTTTGGAGAAAACGGATTGTTTGAGGTGCCTTATTTGGCTCCAGGTGGAGATACAACTTTAAGGGTAAGTTCTAAAAACAATATTGGAACAGCTACTATAACTTTGGAATTACCAGGAAGTGTATCGGATGTTACAAAGTTTGAGTTTCAAACCAATGAAGAATCAGGAGAATACCGTATTCAGGTAATGCCACTTAACTATGAAATTGTTGGTGGTAGTGGTTTACAAATTTCTAATGCCACTATTGGTACAAGCATAATAGCAGCAGGGACTAAGGAGACTGTTAATTTTGCAAGTATACCTCCATTATTAACTCCCGAATTTAAATATCCCGATGATGAAATTCTTGAAGGTGTACCGTATCATTTTGAGAAAAGTTTTATTTACAGATCAACACCAGTGTTACGAGTTACAGACCAAACCTCAGAAAGTGAACTTGTTTTAAAAGATGTGAATGGTGTTGACCAAACCATAAGCACTACAGGATTTAAACATCCAAACGGATCAGGAGATGATGTGCTCATTTATAAACAGTTTTCAAATTATGAAATTGTTTTAAGTACGTTTGAACGTTATGAAAATAAAGATAATCTTAATGATATTATTGAAGATATTGTACCCATAGTAGATGGTCAACTCAGTATAACTAACAATTTGGCGATACCGGAATCAGAGCTTACAGAGACCGACCCTAATGACAATAGTATTACCAAGTACTCATTTATTGGAGGTGTTCCTAATACCAATACACCTTTTACACGTAATATTAACATTCAATATGTTATAGAGGGGATACCTTACGATGCCGAAAATTATATTAGCGAAGGGATCATTTTAGGAGGAGCGAGAGATGGAACACAATCCATCCTTTCAGAAGCACCAGAGATTCCAGATATTATTTTAAGAGATCCGCCAGGGTCAAATAGTTTCGCATCTATAGAAGCTGGAGAAAGTATTAGTTTTACCACAGACAATAGTTTTTCAAGTGGAGGAGGCATTTCTCAAAGTGTGAAATTAATGTTGGGAGGTGATGTATCCATTGTTGCAGGGCCTCCGGGAGCGGGACTTATTGTAAATACCGAAGTTACCAATAGTTTAACAGGAAATATTTCAGTAGAAGCCTCTTCTAAAGATGGCAATAGTATTACCAAAACCTATACATTCAATCAAACCATATCAACCAGTGATGACCCGGAATTTGTAGGAGCTGAAGGTGATTTATATATAGGAAATTCTAAAAATTATTCTAAAGGTAGTTTTGATGATTTTCAAGCAACTTTAGATCAGGTAGGTGATCCTGGTGATAATTTTGAATTAACCAATGGCAATGGTGATAAAGTGTATTTAAATAAACAAAAAGCCTTTTATCTTGGAGAAAAGCCAACAAATACCTTCTTTGTGTATTCTCAAAAATTCATTATTACCGATTTAATTCCGGAATACGAAGCTATTGTAGAAACTTTATCAACAGGAGGTACGGTTGAAAATGCAAAACCTCAATCTTGGTATGAAAATCAAATTGATTTATGGCGCAGAATCATATTAAATAATGAACGTAGTAAATATACAGCGCTAAATGATCCTACTTTTATTGGATTAACGGCTCTAAATGCTATTAATGCATATACTGGAGACCTCCAGGACGAAATAAATAATGCACAAGTAGGTGGGCCTTATGAAAGCTTATTGCAAGAGAAATTAAAACTAGCGGATTCACAAAAAGCTTTAATCTCATCAAAATCGCAGGATAATATCACGTTCGATTCCGGTGTTGGTGAAGTGTCCAGAAGCATAGAATCTGTCGTTGTTAATACATCAACTTTAGAGTTTGATATTAACATAGAAGAAAGTTTACAATTACAGTTAGGCTTTAGTGTCAATAAATTGGGAATAGAATCTACAACAACAGGATTTGCAAGTCAGGCATTTAGTGCGTCCTTAACAGAAGAAGATACAAAGACCACTACTATTAACTACACGCTTAAGGATAATGACCCAGCTAATGTATTAAGTGTAGATATTATCAATTTGTTTGATGGTAGCGGTCCTATATTTACAACTGTAGGAGGTAGAACATCTTGTCCTTATGAAGGTGCTGAATTATCACATTATTATAACCATGCAACTTATAACCCTAACAACCCAGTTATAGAGTTGGCTCAGGGAGATAGAGAAACATTAAGTAACGCAACAGAAAGGGCAGAAGACCCTAAAATTCTTGTTGAGGTTGCTGAAATTTTTAATATCCCGGAAAGTAACAACGCAGAATTTAAATTACTACTCTCAAATAATGCAGATGCTACAAGCGATGCCGCTAGCTTTAATTATTTTGAACTTATTGTAGATAATACCACCAATCCTAACAATGCACTAATAAATGTAAGCCAGAATGGAACTGTAGTTTTTGTGCCATATGGTCAAACGGTTGAATATACGTTAACATTAGGGAAATCAGTATCCGATGTTAATGATTACGAAGATATTCGCGTTATTTTACAATCGCAATGCGATCCAGTGAATGTTTTTGATGATGTATTGATTTCTGCGCATTTTGTACCATCCTGTTCTCGAGTAGCCGTTAAAGCACCATTAGATAATTGGGTGTATAATACTAGCAGTTCAACAAGTCCGCTAACGATTAACTTATCAGAATACAATCAAGCCTTTGATAATTTTGAAAAGATAGATTTAGAATACCGTTTAGCAACAGCTCCAAATTGGACACGATTGCAAACGTTTTATAACGGAACCATACCAGCAGGTGCCACTTTGGCTTCTTCAATAACAGACGCAGAAGTTGTTTACGCTTTCGATATTGTAGAATCGGGACTGCAAGATGGTAATTACGAAATAAGAGCGCGAAGCACATGTACCAATGGTACAGAGTTTATTTCAGAAGTTATTTCAGGTAGTGTAGACTTAAAATCACCACAGCAGTTTGGAACCCCATTGCCAACCGACGGCATATTGGGTCCGGGAGAAGATTTGCGTGTGAGTTTTAATGAAAACATCTTTTATAACAGTGCCTTGAGTACCATTGAGATAAAAGGAGAAACCAATCAATTGCCAATAGATAATAGTGTGTCCTTACGTTTTGAAGGTGCTAATAACACGGCAACAATAGAAAGTCCGAGATTAGTATCAGGAGACCTGTCAGTAGAATTTTGGATGAACAATGCCACAATTGCATCAACAGCTGCTATTATCAATCAGCAAAACGGATTAAACATTCGTTTAGAAAACGGAGATATGTATGTGTCTCTTGGAGATATAATAGCCAATGGTACTATAGCAACAGATGGCTTGTTTCACCATTATACCATTACACACGACAATGCTTCAGGAAGCCTTAGTATTTATGAAGACGATAGAGATATTGGCGGTAGTACAGGGACTGCAAACACACAATTTACTAATAATAATCCATTAGTTATTGGAGGCAACACATTTATAGGGAATATGCATAGTTTACGACTATGGACTAAATCCCTAAGTTTAAGTAAAGCCTATGCTAATATCTATACGAAGTTATTAGGAAACGAAGCAAATTTAGTTGGCTATTGGCCCATGAATGAAGGACGTGGGACTATTGCAAATGATTTAGCACGATTTAAACATGCAGCAGTTACAGCAGATTGGGACATTAAACCCAAAGGTACCTCTTATGAGTTCGCCAATGGACAGTATCAGGAGTTAGATAATGTTGGTTTTGTACAATTAACCAATGAGATGGATGCCACGATATCCTTCTGGATAAAAACAGGAACGGCCCAAGAAGCCACCATATTCTCTAACGGACGTGGAAATGGAGAAGATCCAATACAATCTGTTGGACTATCGAACAAATGGGCTATAAATATGAATAGTACTGGAGCCTTATCTTTTGCAAGTGAAGGTAATAGCTATGTGTTAACAGCAGCAAGTGTGGCCGATAATAATTGGCATCATATAACCTTATTATTCAACAGAAATGGCTCTTTAAGAACCTATGTAGATGCACAACAAGTATCATCTAATCCTATTACAGATATAGGAGGTTTTTCAGGAAACCAAGCCTGGTTAGGAGCTAGAGGGTTTAAAGACCAAGGAGGTAATGAAACTGTAGACAGGGCATTTACTGGTAAAATTGATGAGTTTAGGTTATGGAATACCTTGCGTAATGTAGACCAAATATCTAGAGACCGTTTTAACGAAATGGATGTGGAAAGCATTGGACTATTATTATACGCTCGTATGAATGCACCTGATCCTGCAACAGCTAATGGGCCACGATATTATCATGCCTTTAGCAATCAAAGTGTCATACCAACAAATGCCGTATTAAGTGCAGGAGCTGTGAATTATTCAGATGATGTACCAGCCATTAAACCAGAGCGTAAGCTTATCAAATTCCAGGTGAATCATGTCATTAACGAAGATGATATGATTATTGAGCCTGCTATTTCCGACTGGGCAGCACTGGAAGGTCAAATTCTTGATATTACTGTACACAGAATGTTTGACGCATCAAATAACCAACAACAATCACCAATTACCTGGACCGCGTTTGTTCAGAAAAATGAAATGAGCTGGTTTGTTGATGGCTTTAATAATGTGGTTGATATTGTTAAAACAGGAAATGAATCACCTTCGTTTGAAATTACTATTATCAATAAAGGTGGTTTAGTACAGCCTTATAATATTGCAGGAGTTCCTAATTGGTTGTCTTTAAGCAGTACATCAGGAAGTTTAGCTCCAGATAGTAAGGTAGTCATTACTGCCACTATTGATGAAGGCCTCTCTGCTGGAGAGTATCTGGAAAATCTGTATTTGCAAACCGATTTTGGTTTAGATGAAAAACTACAATTAGAAGTTAGAGTATTAGCAGAAGAGCCAGACTGGGCGATAAACCCTAATGACTTTGATTTTAGTATGAATATTGTAGGACGTATTAGCGTCGATGGTGTATTCTCAGATGATTTATACGATAAAGTGGCTGCGTTTTCTAATGGAGAGCTTAGAGGTGTTGCGAATGTGGTTTATGATGAGTCGTATCAGGAATATTTTGTATTCCTAACGGTTTATAGCAATGCGGTATCTGGAGACCCAATTAATTTTAGTATTTGGGATGCCTCAATGGGGCAGATTGTTCAGGCAACTATTGATGCTAATGCATCAGTAACCTTTACAGAAAATAATGTGCTAGGCACACTAAGTAGTCCATCGCTTTTTGAAAACACGAGCACTGTTGAACAGGAAATAAATTTAAATCAAGGCTGGACCTGGGTGTCGTTTAATGTTAATGATGCGAATTTCTCAGATTTAAATGCCTTAACATCAGGTATGAACTTAGAAACTTCAGACCGTATGTTGAGCCATTCACCAACTCAGTTAGAAACCTATTTTAAGGATGTAAACAATGCGGCAAATAGTTCATGGAGTGGAGCTATTAGTGCGAACTCGGGATTATCAAACAACTTTATGTACAAAATGAAGTTTGCTCATGGCCAGCAATTAAGAGTTAAAGGAGGTCAAGTGGATATCGGTAGTTGGAGTTTCCCTATACAACAAAATTGGAACTGGCTACCCTATCCTTTAAGTAAGAACGTATCAGTAAACGAAGCCTTATCCACTTTTGATGCCACAGATGGCGACATTATAAAATCACAAAACCTATTTGCCATTTACGACCCCTTAAACGGATGGAGTGGAACTTTAAGCTATCTGGAAACTGGTAAGGGATATATGGTGAAATCTAGTAAAGATCAAACCTTTAAGTATGCTAATATTTTTGGAAAATCTTCAAGCACGAAGATTTCAAAAAATACTAACACGGCATTTGTGCACAAACGTACTGAACCAGAATTTGCAAAATATTCAGAGAATATGAACGCTGTGGTTTTACTGCCTGAGGGATATCATGAACTCTTTATTTATGATGAAGATGGTGTGCTAAAAGGTGAGGCAACTAACCAAATAGTAAGCGATAGAGCACTAAGTTTTATTACCATATATGGTGAACAACCAAAATCGTTAACCTTTCACATAGGTAACGGTAATATTCAAAGACCAACACAAAAAACAGTAACCTTTAAAAGTAATGTAGTGTTAGGTACGGTGGCAGACCCAGTAGTGTTGGAATCTGATATTTTAGAAAGTCTTAAAATGTATCCAAACCCGTTTAAAAATGAATTGATGTTACAGCTTAATTCTAACGAAGTAAGTAATATGGAGCTCAAACTATTCAATGTGGTAGGACAACTTGTTCATTCAGAAACACACAAAACAAAAAAAGGGCTAAATACAATTAAGCTGACTCCAAGAATTAGTAACGGCGTATACTTTTTAAAAGTGAATCTCAACAATGTAAATACAACCTATAGAATCATTAAAAACTAGAAGCTATGAAACGTATAATAACAAACATAATAGTATTCTTTTTTATAGGAATAACCGTTTATGGTCAAGAGCCAACATGGTCTGTAAACGAAAATGATTTTGAATATACCATGTCATTTGTGGCCTTTTTAAATGTAGATGGAGCAACATTAACCAGTACTAATGATAAAGTGGCGGCATTTGTAGGTGGTGAATGCAGAGGTGTTACTAACTTAATTTATGTATCAGGTAAAGATCGCTATTATGCTTACTTTAATGTGTTTTCAAACACCAATGGAGAAGCGTTGAATTTTAAAGTTTACGACTCCACCAACGATAATGTTGTGGATATAGTTAAAACAGTAAATTTTGAAATTAATGCTCTTTATGGCGATTTAGCACAAGCCTTTAGTTTTGCGAGCCCCGCTTTAAATGATAAAGCAGAACTCATTAGTTTTAATTTTAAAGATGTCACTATTAGTAATAGGAACATACAAGATAATGCCATGACACTTTATGTAGATAATGGTATAAACGTATCAGCCTTAACTTCCATTTTTGAATTAAGCACAGGTGCGCAACTGTTTAGTGAAAGTCAAAAATTAATCTCAGATAGCAACGTATTAGATTTTACCAATTCTGTCATAGTTGAAGTGCTTTCAGAAGATGAATCTACACGCAACGAATGGGAAATAACCGTAAGTTATAATGCCGTAATAGGGAATTTAACCTTTTATAAAAAAGATGCCGTGTGTTATAGTGGGGGTGCTATTAAGGTATTGTCTTCCGAAAATGGTAGCGAAGTGGTATTACTTAAAAATCAGGTGGTACAAGCTGCTCAAACCTTAAATAACGGCGAAGTTATTTTTACCAGTTTAGGTGCAGGAGATTATACCATTCAAGTTAATGGATTTGAAAAACAGATAAGTATTAATTTAAAAGAATAAAGTAATGCGAACAAAATATTATTACATAACCATAATAATCCTATGTTTTGTTTTAGGATGCTCAAAAAATGATGATGATCCGGTACCACCACCAGCCACTGTAGAAAGTTTTGATCCCGTGTCTATTGAATTTGTTCATGAAGACGGTACTGGTATTACAGCAAATGATTGTATTACACCAGATGAGGCCTATGCTATTCAAATAACAACAACTAAAAATAGTAGTGGAACAACAAAAGTCTCTAAAATAGAATATACCATTAATGGTGCATTGTATAGCATGTCATTTTCAGAAGCAGGAACAAAAAGAAACCCTATTGTGTTGGTTTATGGAAGAAATGTAGCAGAATTATCCTCAACAGGTACTTCTAATGAAGTAAACTATATAGAACAAGGGGAGTTTGAACTAGTTAATTAATTGATAATTAGAAGTGATTCATACTATGCTTTTAATAAATGAAACCCAAGTTTTTTTGATATTAAGCTTCATTTATTTAATGGTGAATATTACGACCATATTCAAGACTGTTTTGTGTTTAGTAAATATAAGAAGTGTTTGTTTGTAATGTTTTAACAATAAACATTGTGGCGCTAATAGTAATTGAACTATTCGTTTTGAATCAATTATTATTATGAAACATTTTGATTTATTTTGATGTTCAATGTATCAAATTCGTACCGGAAAT
Source organism: Flavivirga eckloniae (assembly GCF_002886045.1). NCBI lineage: Bacteria > Pseudomonadati > Bacteroidota > Flavobacteriia > Flavobacteriales > Flavobacteriaceae > Flavivirga > Flavivirga eckloniae. The sequence continues at coordinate 5,389,821 of NZ_CP025791.1, forward strand.
AGACTAGGTCTTGTGAATATTGTTTAGTTACTTTATGTATCGGGAAATAGCTAGTTGTTTTATTTCCAATAACTGTAAATCAAAATAGTTGTTAATAGTTTCAAACAGATTATTACTCTAAAATATTAGAAACAAAAAAGCCTTAACCTTTTATTTAAAGGTTAAGGCTTTTTAAGTTATTTGGGGCCTTTTTACTTATAATTTACTAAATATTTTAAGGGATAATTATATATTCTGTCTTTTTAAATGTATTATTTTCATTTTGGTTTCAAAACGGCCAGAAGCAAATCTTCTATCTGTAAGCATAGCTGCTCCCATACGAGTATTATGTTCTCCATTAAAACTTGTTAAAGGACCATTATAGTAATCTTCTAAAGATCTCATAACTGCATTTCCATTTTCGGTATAGCAATTTTCTTGTATGACGCCTCCGTGTAAGTACAAATTACCGTTATATGTTGGCTGACCCCATATTCTATGTTCTACTTTCCAGGTATTTTCATGTAAAGGAGCTTCAAACTTATCATAAAATATACTAGGAGCCGATAAGTCTCCAATATCTGGATCTCCATCTATTTGTGCATTTACAGAAAAGACAAGTAAAAGCATTAAAAAAGAAAAACAGTGTTTGTTTTTTAACATAACAAAAAATTTAATTTTACCAAGATTGGCAATTAGTTAATTATTAATTGAATCTTAAAAATATGTGTTAATTTGATCTAAAGTTTACCTAATATTAAATATTTGTTGATGTATAATCTTACATGTTGGTTATTGTGGTCATAACCAGTATTATAGGCTATAAAAACTATATACCAATCATCGATTAATGACAGTTTTAATACATTTATTTATACTATTAGAAATAGTATGATTGTTTAAATATAAATTAGACCATTGAATTTGGGTTTTAATAAACATTTGAAAAATGAATTATATAGAAGAAAAGTATATTGAATTATATAGCGATTATATAAATTCGTTTAGCCCTGTTTCTCAAGAATCTTTAGAACAATTACTTTCTTTAATGAAGATACGAGATGTGGACAAGGGCGAAACACTTGTTTTTAAAGGGCAAGTTGCTCGTAATATTTTATTTGTTTGCGAAGGGATATTAATTTCTCAATGGATGGATGATAAAGCCAATGTATACGTGAAGAACTTCTTTTTAAAAGGTTTTTATGCTGGTTCTACTGTATCAATGTTAAAATCTTTACCGTCACATTTTGGAGTTGAGTGTATAGAAGCTGGTAAAATTATAGAAATGGATTACCATAAATACAAAGAAGTAATATTCAAAAACGAAGACCTAAAGAGTTATTATATTAAACACATTGAGCAGAATTGGATTGTTGAAAATGAAAAAAGACAAATCTCGTTTGCTGCTCAAGATGCTAAAGAACGCTATTTTACTTTTTTAGATGAATACCCTGACCTCCCAGACAGAGTTCCACAATGGCAGATTGCTTCTTATCTAGGGATAACCCCTACGCAACTAAGTAGAATAAGAAGAGATCTATAAAATTTCCATCGACATATGTAAATGTTTAAAAGTTTTTGCTGACCTAATTTTGTTTTAAATAATAAATCACTTAGGACTCATGAGTCAGTATTATACAATTTTTTTAGCATTTATTGGAGGTGTTTTTCTTTCTATTCATGGTGGTTTCAATACACAATTAAGTACTTTATTAAAAAGTCCAATACAGGCTTCACTAATAGCTTATATTTTTAGTGCTTTGATTGCTTTGGTTACTGTTATTGGTAGTATGAAGCAAACTCCATCTTTAGTTCAGTTAAAAAGCATACCTACATATTTGTACTTTTCAGGAGCTGTATTTAGTTTTATTGGTATTAGCTTGTACTATTATACAATACCTAAACTGGGGATTTCAACTATGATTTCAATTGGATTAATTGGACAGATAGTTTTCTCATTAATTGCAGACCATTTTGGTTGGTTCGGCCTTAAAGTATTTCCATTAAGTTATAAGAGATTGATTGGAGTGATTGCAATGATTTTGGGGATATTTTTAATCAAAAACAAATAAAGAATGAACTTAATAGAAGCTAATATCAACAACCTAACTTCATTATGGAAGTTAGCTAATACAAAGTCTAATTTTCATAGTTCAGAAAAAACATTTGATTATGGTTTTATTGAGCATTCTAATTGGCCAAATAGATTGTGGTTTCATGAAGCTCCAGATAAGCATAGTATTGAAGAAGCAAAAAACAAAATCAAAAGGCTTAATAATAAATTAACGGTTCCATTTTGGAATATATATAAAGATTTTGATAAAGAGATTTTTAATAATTCGGGTTTTGTTAAAGTATTAGAACAAACAGGAATGAGTCTTAAAGTTGACCCAGAATATCGAGAAACAGTTAATTTAAATTTTGAAAAGGTAAATAGTATTTTAAAGGCTAAAGAATGGGAAGTTTTATTTGAAAAAGCCTTTGGCTATAAAATTAATGGCGATGTAATATTCAAGAGTAGTCAATTTATAGACTACTTCATTGTAACAGATAACCACGAACCTGTTGGAACATGTGTTTTATATTATAGAGACAATACAATTCTTGGGATTCATTCTATGGGAGTAATTCCAGAAATGAGAAGGAAAGGGTATGCTCTTAAAATAATGCAGTATGCACTTGATTGGACTTCGAAAATGAGATTTGAATATGTTACTATTCAAGCTTCTGATATGGCTAAGGCATTATATATAAAACTAGGCTTTAAAGAACAATTTAAAATGATGAATTACGTGTTGAAAGAACACATTTAAACAATAACCAATACTTAAAATTATGAATTTAATAGAAAATTTAAAATGGCGCTATGCTACAAAAAAGTTTGACTCAACAAAAAAGATTCCACTTAAAAAGCTGGAGTACTTGAAAGAAGCTGTTCAACTTTCGGTTTCTTCCTATGGGTTACAATTGTACAAGGTTTTAATCATTGAAGATAAAAAGCTTCGAAAAAAATTAAAAGCAGCGTCATGGGATCAATCTCAAATTACAGATGCGTCCCAATTGTTTGTTTTTTGTCATTATAACGAAAGAGGGGATGAGCATATTGATGAATACATCCAGTTAGCTGCAGAAACACAAAATATTCCTGTCTCGACTTTAAAAGGTTATGGTGATTTTATGAAGAATAGCTTATCTCGGCAAACAGACAGTGAATGGGAATCTTGGGCAAAAAGGCAAACATATTTAGCGTTGTCAAATTTATTGATGGCAAGTGCAGAATTAAAGATTGATGCTTGTCCTATGGAAGGTTTTGAGCCTGAAAAATATAATCAAATTTTGGGACTTGAAGAAAAAGGCTTAAGCGCATCTGTATTAGCGACAGTTGGTTATAGGTCAGGTGATGATGAAACACAGTTCAGGCCTAAAGTTAGAAAACCTTTTGAGCGTTTGTTTGAAGAAATTTAATCTTCATCAGTAGATTAATAGTAGAAGAGAGGTTTGATTTATTTGTTCTATACGTAAGCAACATTTTTATAGTATTCTTGGGTGAACTGTTAGAAACAGCACAGTTAATTTCTGTTTTAGCAAATAGTTTAAAAAAATTATCCCGTATTTCTTGAAGTATTGATTATACATTTTTTTGTAACCAGTACTTTTTATGTAATATCATTCAATTCAAAATATTGTTTGTTATTTGTAAAACAAAACAATTATTCTTTAAGATTTTAAACAATTACGTATATTATAAAAATGTCCAAGAATAATTGACGAAGAAAATAGAAACGTCCCATATTCAAAAATTTCAGCACGTCCTTCTAGCGAAATTGATATTACAAAACCAATAAAAGCAACCCATAAAAAAATACTAATTCCTTTAATAAATTTTCCACTAGTAGCTTTATAAATAGAAATAAAAGTTACTAAGATAAACAAGAAAGCAATTATTGGATTACTTAAAAAACCAATGCCCAACGCAAGCAATGTTGGCGCTGCAAGGCAATGAACTATGCACAGTAAAGCATTAAATGCTCCTAATTTATCTGCCCAATATATCTTTTTTGTTTGTGTCATTTGTTAAGTATTTTATTGTATTCTAAATATTTTGTTTTGTCCACTTTAACATTATCCCAAATATCCAAAATCATTATTTCAATGCGTTTATCAACCGAATTTTGAATATCGTTTCTATAAGTTTGGTAATCGTCATAATGAGTTTTTGATGAATGATTTAGTTTATTTTGAAAGTAAGTTAAAGGGTTGAACCAATAGGTTTTTGAAATAAGTTCATTTTTAGTTCTATTATCTTCTTCTAGCTTTGAAATTGCAATTTTCATAGCGACATTAATTAATGCTATCCTTGAATCATTTCTTGCCTCCTTTATGGCTATTGTATCTTGTGCAGTTTTAGTTTGCTTTAAACTTGGATATAAATTAAAAATTTGATTGTCGGTATCGGTGTTTGACTGCTCGTAGATTTCATCTGTCTTATCTCTTTTGATATCGATTAGGTCAATCATTAAATTAGTTGGTTTTTCAATACTTATCCATTGGTGTACGACGGCAGGAATGATAAAAGCAAAAAGCAACCAAATACCTATCATTTGTAAGGTGTTCGAAATGATGTTTTTTCCATATTTCAGAATTAAAAAGTAAAGAACTACCCAAAACACAAGATATATGGTTAGATATAAAAAAATAATCCAAAAGGTATTATCTGCCTCAAAAACCTTGGTAAGCGTAGCACCATAAAACATTAATCCAAGCAATGAAAATAAAAGTAGTATCGTGTAAAATAAAGTTCTTGATAGTATCCACCAATTTTTTGAACCCGTTTGTACAAAAATGAGTGGTAAAAAGCCTTGCTCTGCTTCTGAAGTTTTTATATTATAAAGTAATACTAAAAGTAATAGAGGCATAAGAAATAGCACAACAAATGAAAAATCTAAAGTGCCAGACTGTATGCGTTCTGGGTTAGCGATTTCCTTTGCCATATCTGCATCATATGGGCTTGAATACAAACCAATTTTTTTATAAAAACCATATTGTTCAGTCTGACCTATATTGTAAACGATCGTTGGCGAAGGTTTTTTGAAATAATAAGTAGGTGTATACCAAATAGACCAGAAAGGTGTTGTAACATCTACCCAAGGCCTGTTTTCAGGCCCTTTTTCGTTTTTGTTGAAATAAGATAGTATGGTTTCTTTTTCTTCTTTTGCTTTTTGATTGAGTCTTTCAATCTCATTGCTTTGTTGCATATACAAATCTGCACCATTATGCAAACCATAAATGCTGGCTATTAAAAAGAGTAGTAGCGCTATAATTTTAAAAGGACTGCTAACAAAATGTTTCCACTCATAAAGAAATATGGATAAACTTCTCATACGATTTGTATTTTTTTAGTTCCGAAATAGATGCCAACAGTAACAATAATTGACCAAACAATAAGCAAAGCTAAATCCAACAAATAATTTGAAAAGATTTCAGAAATTCGAGTTGGTTTATAATCAAAATCTGGAACAGATTTAAAAAATGCATTATCTTCTTTCCATCCCCAATTACCTGTTTTAGAACCACCAAAAGTTTGTTTGTCGTTTAGCGTTTTAATAAAAAACCTTCTGTAGTTTTCCACTTGTAACAAAAATTCCTGATGATGTAAATTATCACTGGCCATAAAACCCATACTTGAATTTTGTAAGGAAATAAAAGGGTTAACAATACCGGCAAATTGAAAGCTTTGTTTTTGTTTGCGAAGTATTTTACGATTATTACCAAAATGTTTATCCCAAACGCTATTTCCATATTCTTCATCGGCTTGCATTCGCATACCGTCAAAATTTATAGGTAATTGAGACAAGCTATCCACACCATATTCTTTTAAAACTTTCTCTTTAAGTGCTATGGCGCGTTTATCTCTAGGGTTGTGTCCGTCAAGTCCTTTTGCGCGGTCTTCTTTCATAGCTGATTGAAATTGATTTCGACTAGGAAGAGGATACCATTTTTCGGCAGAACTCATTAAAATATTCGGTAAAAATATCGTCCAAATTATCCAAATGCCTAACATTGATGTCAACGCAAGTGTCGCATTTAGCCAACGTGCGGAAAAGTAAACCGTAATTGCGCTAATAATAAAGTAGTATAAGGTATAGGACAAAAAGAACAATCCTGTTCTGGTTAAAATTTCTAGAGTTAAACTTTGAAAATTCAAAATACTATAGACCGAAAGTACAAAGGTTAGTAGGATCATACCATAAAGCCAGACAGATAATGTTTTAGACAAAATAATTTGTAATGGTTTTGCGCCTTGTAATATGAGTAATTTGAGTCTTCCACTTTGTTTTTCGTTACTAACAGAGTTAAATGCTAAAAAAATCAATAATAATGGAACAATATATTGTAATAAAAGTGAGGGCTTTAGTTTTCCAAATCTAGAAATAGCTTGCATTTGAGATGCTTCGGAATGCATTATTTCATTCTGAACGTGTCCTTCTACTCGAAGCACATTTCCTGTAATGCTATTAACACCTTCATCGAGACTATTTAATAAGTTAGCAGGTTTAAATACATACGTTCCATAATGTGCAGCACTATGAGGGTTCATTTCGTCAATGCTTACCCATTGTTGCCGTACATGGTCTTTAGCACTTTGGTGTGTTTGCTCTTGCTTTCGTGTTTGATAATTTCCTAAAAAAACAGAGAGTAATAAGATTGAAATAAAAGCAATGCTTATGCCTAAAAATATACGACTACGGATTAAAAACCGCCATTCGTTTTTGATGATTTGCAACATAATATTCGTTTTAGTTTTGCATAAATTGCAGATATAATGTTTCTAGCTCATTAGCACTTACATCTTTGCTATACAATTCTTTTACTAAAATTCCATTTTTTAAAATACCGATACGATTACAAACCTCGCGGACGCGAAAAATATCGTGGGAAGCCATCAAAATAGTAGCGCCTTCAGAAGCTAATTTTTTTAAAAGAACAGAAAGTTCATTACTGGCCAAAGGGTCTAAACCACTGGCAGGCTCATCTAATAAATAGACTTTTGCTTTTTTTGCATAGGCAATAGCGATGCCTACTTTCTGTCGCATTCCTTTAGAATAACCACTCACTTTTTTTACGTGTACTTTATTTTCCAATCCGCAAATTGTTAGGTAGTTTTCTAGTTCACTTTTAGAATATTTTAATCCTGCTAACTTGCAGAAATAATCTAAATTTTCTAAACCTGATAAATATGGATATAGATTAACATTTTCAGGAATATAACCAATGAGTTTTCTAGTCTCTTGTGAATTATGGTTAGTGTCTATATCATTAATATGTACCTCTCCTGAGTCTGGGTTAAGAAAACCTAATAACATATTTATAGTGGTAGATTTTCCTGCACCATTAGCACCCAAAAGCCCTAAAATTTCTCCTTTCTGAACTTCTAAATTTAAGTTTTGAATGGCAAGATTACCTTTAAATGATTTGCTAACGTTTCGTAATTGTATCATGAGACTATTTTTGTTAATGCAATTGAGTTGCAAAAGTAGAAAATAATTTTGTAATTGCAACAATGTTGCATTAATTTTGTGATTATGGGAATTATCAGAAAAACAAAAGCTGTAGCTACAGTGCTCCAAATTTTTGAAGAAAAGAACGAAGCTAAATCGGTAGTACATCTAATAGAACTTGTAAAAGATAAGATGAATAAAACTACGGTGTATCGTATTTTAGATAGACTTGAACAAGATGGTACTATTCATTCTTTTAACGGAAAAGATGGTTTAAAATGGTATGCTAAAAGTGAGGGATGTTCTGCTAGCTATCATTCGGATATGCATCCACATTTTCAATGTACAACATGCGATAAAGTTGAGTGTTTGCCTTTTGAAATTAAAATTCCTTCTATAAAAAATCATAAAGTAGATTCTACAGATATTCTCTTAATAGGACAATGTGAAGTTTGTTGCGTGTGAGTATTGGTTACAATGTATTTGTGTATGGCTTTGTTGCTTTGGGATCTGGGGGAATTCGGAGAATTTTCCGATTGTTAGATAGGCTCTCTGGTAATGAACTATAGCATTGTTGGTAGCCGTTATTTTTTCTTTTTCCTTTTATAGAGTCCAACATAACTTCCTGTAGAGATTATACCCACGTCATAGTCGAAATAGTGATTTTCGGAACTGTCTAAGTATATCCTTAATTTCTTGATCTTTTCTTCAATCACCTCATATTTGAATTGATTTATAAGAGTCTCGCTCTTGGTCGTAGGATCATAATATTTTATTTGAATTTTCTCATTAAAGGTCCAAATAAAAACTGGGCTTTTAATAGAGGCTTTTTCAATTCTTAGTTTATATAACCCTATTCCTTTTTGTTCGAAAGTTTTTAAACTATCAAAGTCAGCCAACACCCACTGTGATTCATCTATGTTGTTAAAAAATAATCCCTGTGAATAGGAATAACTTAGAGTTCCAAAAAGGAAGAATATCGAAAGTATAAATCTCATTTTGTTATTTTTTTTGTGCATTGTTGGCTTTAGTTATTTTTATTTCCTTAAGTTATCGATAATTCTTTTGATAGAAAAGATATGCAGCATGTTGTTTATACTATGAGGAGAGTTGTTGAAACCTTAAGGAGAGGAAGATCTGTAGTGTAAATATTATACTCATTACTCAGAGTGTTTTTCTTTTAGAAGCTGTTTGGCTACTTCGACAGCTTCCTCCTGATATTTGTGTCTGCTCTCAATGATAAATTTCAGTTCTTTGCTCTATGACGTTTTCTACTTATTAGAAATAATAATTAATTTTGAAAGATTGATTTGTTTTCCGAGAAGATTTAGAATGTAAGTTCCATTCGATAATGATGAAATATCAAGTTTCTCTTCTAAATTATTGCCTATTGTTTTATCTATTATTTTTCTACTGTCTAAAGTAAATACTTGTAGCGAAGTTGTATTTGGAGGGATATTATTTAAATATATTATATTTTTTGCGGGATTTGGATAAATTATCAAAATGTCGCTATTCAGGCTATTATCATTTATTGATAGAATATTAACTTCTTCAATACTAAAATTGGCAAAAGATACTATTTCATCTCTAAGGTCTTGGTCATTTAATAAACTTCTATAAATTCCCCATTTTGGTCTGACAAAATCTGCACCTGACCTCCAGTTAATAATATTATTGTTAGTGTAGGCCAGAAGAGTGGTATTGTCTTCTACTTTTTTTATCTCGATATTATAATTCCCAGACGTGCCATACTTAATAGTTTCTGTTACTTCTAGCCAGGTGCCAACAAAAGGAGCTAAATCGGTTTGAGTTAATGTAATTTGAGTGTCTGTTTCTGCATAACGTAATTCAAGACGGTCTGGATTTCCTTTTCTAGTTGTTAACGTATACATTGGCATACTTGCTAATGATCCTCCAACAGATTTTAATTGATGAAGATGAGTAAAATTAGGTGATGATTGAAATCCATTTTCAAGTTTAAATTTCCATTTATAAATTATAGTTTCATTTTCTATACCTAGTAAGTTATCCGCCGATTTATCATAAGTTTTTATTTCGTTACGTTGCCTATCAAAATTAATACATCGGTCATTATCATCAGTTGTATGAATATGAAAACGAAAAACATGAGTATTTAATGTACTATCAAATATTTCATCTATATGTTCTCCGAATGAAGTATGACTACAATCTGGGGTTTCTATCGGGTTGAAACCTGGAGCCAATATAGACGTAATTAAAGAATAAGTATTTCCAGGTCCATCAGCATTTAACTCAACTTGGCCAAAGCTATACAGAGATACAAAGAATAAAAAAGATAATATAAATATTCTCATAGCCTGTTTAATTGGTTTTCCAAATTGGTTTACTAAATATAGTGAATATTAATGGTATGTATTTTGTTTAAATAAGTTCTCTTACTGATATGTTTTACAGCGTTTAGTCTAAGCGGTCGTCTTAATGCCGCTTGTACATTGTTGTGTGTTCGTTTTATTGGGTTAGCATTTTAGCTATAATCTCTTCAATTTTTTTTGTAAAACTCATATAACCATTCCATCCTTTTACATTGGTTAAGATGGCAATTGATAGTTGTTTTTCGGGTATTAAAACCAAAATAGCAGAACCTCCTGCTTGCCTACCAGTATGTCCGAACCTTTTTGTGTCTTCTGAAGGAAATATCATCACTCCATAACCATAGCTTTCTTTATTGGGTATAGCAAAGCGCCATTCAGGTATTTTTTCATTGCTGTTCTCGTCACCTTTTAAATAGGTAGAAGACATTAACTGAATTGTTTCGGATGAAAAAAAATGTTGATTTAAGAAGGCATTTGCAAACAGGATCAAATCTGAAGCCGTAGTCAAATGTCCTCCAGCAGGCAAATTTTCACTTACATCACGCATGTCTGCTCTACGGATGGGTTTGTTCCTTTGTATACGATAACCTGAGGCTCGATGCGGAATAATTTCCCATGAATCATCTTCAAAGGTACTATTCATGGAAGTTGGTTCAAAAATATACTGTTTCGTAAGTTGTTGATAGGTTAAACCCGATGCTCCTTCAAGTACACAAGCTAGCACACGATAACCTTGTGAAGAATAGTGCCAATTCGTCCCTGGTTTGAAAATAAGTGAGTCATTCTTGAAATTGTCAAGAACTTTTCCTATTTCGGTATACCTAGTAAATTCACCTAATAATTCTTTATTATATCTATTTCTTATTTTTAAACTATCATCAGCAGTTTTCGCATCTTTTAACTCTTCCTCTAGATCCATATAAGAACGAATGCCACTTGTATGGGTAAGTAATTGTCTGGTTGTAATATCAAAAGGTTTTTTTGGAAAATTAGGGCAATACTCCTGAATTGGCAAATCAAGATTCAAGGCACCTTTGTCTACCAATACCATAGCTACAGAAGCCGTCCATAATTTTGAGACTGATGCTGTTCTATATTTAGTATGTATTGTTGCAGGGACGTTATTCTCAATATCAGCTAATCCATACCCCTCATTCAATATTAAGCTATCTTTTAAACTTACTGCTATTTGTAATGATGGCGCTTTGGAACTCTCTATTTCTAGTATCGCTAATTCTGATATTTTGTTTTTTAATGTGTCAACATTTATGCTAACTGTTTGAGCCGATAGATTTAATCCCAGATATAAAAATATAAGTTTCAATAAATATTTCATATACTAACTATTTAAACTAAAGATTATAAATTTCAGAAGATGTTACATTCTGTTTTTTCAGTCCATTTAAAATTCTTATTAACGTCAATTTATTATGTTGAAAATCAGTTATTTAGTATTTGGTCAATTTCTGCAAAAATACGCTCAATTTTCATTCTTTTTTGTTGACATTAGCTCAAGAAATTAATAGAGTTTCTTTATATGGGGAATGACACACAACGATTTAAATAAACGCTCGTTTTAATGGCGTTTATTTTTTGTTGTAAATAGTTTTGTTTTGCCTTTTGCATAAACATCTCAGATTACACGCTGTATTAAATATCACAATTTGGAAGAATATTTTTCGCTTGTTCTTCCAAATTTTCAGGAATATGTAAAAACTTCAACTCTGTTAAATTCTTAAATGAATCAGGTAATTTTTTTAAACTATTATTTGTTAAATATAGACTTGTAAGCTGATTTAGATTTCCTATGGACTCAGGTAATTCTAAAATAGAATTATTTACTAAGTCAAGTTCTTCAAGATTAACAAGCCTGCCAAAATCTTTTGGTAGAGAATTTATTTTATTATTCCTTAAAGAGATAAAATTTAACTCAGAAAAATCACAAATAAAATCAGGTAATGAAGTTAGCAATGTATTTCCCATTGCAAGCTGTTTTAATTTAATAAGTTGCTTAAATGAATTTGGAAAGCCTGTAATTGTATTCTCAGATAGATTTAAATATTCTATTTGATTTAAATCACCAATCCAATCTGGAAGAAAAGTAATCCTGTTATTATTTAAATTCAAAACTTTTAAGTTAGTTAGCTGTCTCATTGAATCAGGTAAGAAAGCCAGATTATTATAGTCTAAATGCAGAGTCGTTAGGTTTGTAAGTTCGCCTATATCCTCATCCAGTATTTCGATGTTTTGATTATTTAGGTCTAGTTCGAATACATTTTCTTTTTCTTTGAGAGCTTCTTTAATAGAGGTATGCATATATCTATTTTTTTGTTTCTAACGGTAAATTGTGTGAGTAGTGAAAGATTACGTGGCACTTCCTTGTCAAAACGGTACATAGTTTGAGTGAACCACTAACCTTGATATTTACCATATCTCTTGCAATTACTTATACAAAGTGTTATGAGCTTTTATACCTCTCAATGTTAGAATTACATCTTCTATTTCTTTTAAGTCGGTACGGCTTATCCATTTACTTTTTATAAGTATGCTATTTCTATTTATTTTAATTGAGTAGAACACTTCATGTTCGATGTCGTTTTTTGAAATTACTAACTTTCTATAAAGCTTACCATTTTGAAAGTCATTAATCTGCTCAATCTTACTCAAAAGACCAAACCTACCCAAATACTGTTTTCCATCCCTGGCATTTGTATTTTCTTGAAGGTATAACGAAATAATTGAAGTAGTTTTCTCATTTTTCAAATAACATAGATTGATAAAATCTTCAATTTTCCCGAAGTTTTCATTATAAGTCCAGCCAGATGGAACATCCATTTTTATTCCATAGTACTTATTAATATATTTCCCTTCAATCAATTTTCCGTGTTGCTGATTTCTTATTTTTTTCTTTTCAGTATCTGTTAAAGTATCAACTCTAATGTCAAAGTTATCTCCTATTAAAATAGATTGCAAAGTCGCATTTGCACCAATATTACGCATGGTTCCATTTTGATATACTTTTTTATCAAAGAACATCTGAAGATTATTTAAGCTTTGTATATTACCAGAAATCAGTTTTGTTTCTGCCAATTCACATCTTAAACCTTCTCTATCACCGAAATGAATTAGAGTAAACCGTATTCCTTTATCAATCACCTGTTGTGCTGTATTTCCAACTCTAACTCCTTGCTTGGGAATAACATACTTATCATCATAAACTTTAATTCCATCAAGCTCGCCTCCTTGAAATTTAAGGTGCATTAATTCTTTACCATTTTTAGAAACTGTTTTAAACTTAATGAAATCAGGTAAAAATCCACTTTTATATGATTTAATCTCTAATCCGCTTAGTTTCTTGTCAACAGACAATTCATGATCTCCAATTTTAATTAATCCTGCTCTTTTTTCATTTATCAAGTAATCGTTCTTCATATTGCATGAGAACAAAAAAATCAATGCTGCGAATATTATAATCTTTCTCATTTTCAGTATTCTATTGTAATTAAGCACGTGTTTGTGTATAAGTAGTAGCAGATTTCTACTCACAAACCTTTCGGTTTTGTACTGAATTTGTTTTATGCTTATACTTTTGTTTTGTCACTTAAACCGTTATTACTTATACATGTTGCTGGCATTAGTTTTTCTTTTAAAAAGTTCTTTTCCAGTAGTTATGATATTTGGTTTTACCCATTAGTTTTTCAATAAAACCAGGGTAAGTATATTTTATTTCATATTCAAAAGAATTCGAAGGATCATGAACAAATTTACTGTCAATTCGCTTTGTCAAGAAATGAATTGTTAAGTTGTAAAATGAATCATCAACACTTTTCGGATTATTTTCTTCTGGTAATACTTGCCCCTCTTCGAATTTGAAATATTTTGAAGCGTGATCAGTATAAAGTCTTCTGATTGGTTTACTATTCCTGAAGAAATCAAATGACATTGCATTTATAGTATCGAATTGGTAGAATGTCATAATTTCATGATTCTTAGATAGCTTTGATTTAATGGGGTCACTTGAAATAAAATGGCTATCGCACCTTATGATTGTTGCGTTTTTAAAAAATGAAAAAACTATCTTTCCTTTAGATTGAAAACCATTCCAATAATCATTCAAAGTACTTTTATTTATTAGTTTGAAAGTCTCTATTCCCAGTAACTCGAATAATTCATTTTGTTTAGTTTCAAAATTTTCATTTATGATTATTCCTTGAAGTTTGAGTCCCATTTTTTTAGTAGGTTAAATATGTTCGTTTTCTAATGACTGCCAACGTGGGTTCGTGTATGTTTAGTTGCGTTGACAAGAACTAAGTTAGCAAAAGAAAACGAACCAGAGGAAATTCCGAAGGAATTTCCGAGAAGGCGATAACCAGGCAATTGGCAATACATGTTGTTGTTGGTATCTCCGACTAATCTGGTAATGTAAAATATTAAAACACTGCTAATTGTATGACTAACAGTGTTTTTTGTTTTATACGGTATTAATTAATATCGTATATTTTCTTTAGAAAAGAATCAAGAAGCAATTCCAATAAACCTTCTTTAATTGTACATACTGGGATTGAGCAAATTTTACTCAACTCAATACCTAATTACACACATTTTACACAAAACATGTTTTAGTAAATAAAAGCACTTGTTTTTTAATGTATTGATAGTGAGTGTTTTGGTTTGTTTAGTTGATTGGGTAATCATTTATGGCATATTTGTTTCTGTATACTTAATCGTAAAATAATTAATAATATTAAAAATCTCAAATCATGAAAAAATTAATTTTATCCGTAGCAATTTTAACTTGTGGAATGTCAACTTTTGCATTGTGTAACAACATAGAGCCTAATGCAGTAATTACTATTGCAAAGAATGAGGCGTTTAAAGAAATTTCTTTAGACAAATTACCAGAAGCTGTTACAAAAGCTGTTAAGAAAGATTTTGCAAAAGCGACTATTAGTAAAGCTTATGTAAATAGTAGTGAGCAATATAAACTTTTGCTTACTATCGATAAGAGCGAAAGTACCTTCTACATAGATAAAGATGGGAATTGGTTGGAAAAAGATAGTATTAAATCGTAAAAATTGAGTGACTAAGGGGAGTAAAAAATCTTCAACCTAAATTTTGCTAAATAAAAAAGGACGTTTTAAATTAAAACGTCCTTTTTTGCGTTTCTATAAATATAAGAATCAGTTTATCTTAATTAGCGTGAATCTTGGATAAGAAAATTTATGTCAGTTTGAGTGATCCCGATTTTCTTCGGGATCGTATCGAAAACAAGTAAATTTTTGACTGAAAAAAGCTTCTCGATAGTTCTGTTGAGCGTAGTCGAAGTGCTAAATTCTTTCAGAATTTTACTCGAAGTGACTTCCGAACTCTTAGGCAAGATTCACGTTAATTAATATTATTATCAGTACGAGAAGATTTTATGAAATATATCCTATTAGTTGAAGATGATGTAGCGTTTTCGGAAATGCTTAAGCAGTTCCTTAAACGGCATCAATATGCAGTTGATGTTTGTTATAATATTCAGAAAGCCACTATTCAGTTAAAAAAAGAAAACTACGATTTACTTTTTACTGATTTACGTCTTCCTGATGGCGATGGAATTTCCTTACTAAAACAAATAAAACATAGTAAAAACCCAATTCCTGTGGTTTTAATGACTGGTTACGCAGAAGTCTCTACGGCTGTGCAAGCTATGAAACAAGGTGCTTTTGATTATATTTCTAAACCCTTTAATCCAGATGAAGTTTTAGAAGTTATCGGTAATGCTTTAGAAGAAAAAGCCACCAGTTCATTAATTCCTCAAGAAGAAAATAAAAAAGAAGCAGGCAAATCGACTTTAGACATTGTTAAAGGTATAAGCACCGCCTCAAGAATGTTAAACGAATATATTGATTTGGTAGCACCAACCAATATGTCAGTCCTTATAAATGGAGAAAGTGGAACAGGAAAAGAGGTGGTTGCTAAAGCCATTCACTTAGAAAGTTTACGTAGAGATAAGCCTTTTATTGCTGTAGATTGCGGTGCCATACCAAAGGAAATAGCATCCAGTGAGTTTTTTGGACATAAAAAAGGGGCTTTTACAGGTGCTGAAAATGATAGGATAGGACATTTTGAATCGGCTAACGGTGGGACCCTTTTTTTAGATGAAGTAGGCAATTTAACTTATGAAAATCAAGTTCAATTATTACGAGCTTTACAAGAAAGAAAAGTGAAACCTGTTGGAAGTAGCGACGAAATTAACGTTGATATTCGTTTGATTACAGCTACCAATGACGATTTAATTCGTGCGGTAGAAAAAGGTGATTTTCGAGAAGACTTATACCATCGTTTAAATGAATTTTCTATAAAAGTCCCCAATTTAAAAGATAGACATGACGATTTAATTCTTTATGCCGATTTCTTTTTAGATAAGGCTAATAAGCAGCTTAATAAATCAATTTTGGGGTTTTCAAAAGAAGTGTTAACCATTTTTCAGAATTATCAATGGCCTGGTAATTTAAGGGAATTATCTAACGTTATTAAAAGAGCTACTTTATTAACTCAATCAGAAATTATTAATGTAAATGTTTTACCTACCGAATTAACACAAACTAATGACAATAAGGTTTCGCTAAATAAATTTTCAACTAAAGAAAATGAAAAAGAGCTTATTATAAATGCTTTAAAAGAAGTTGATAATAACAAAACCCAAGCAGCAAAGTTGTTAAACATCACAAGAAAAACACTATATAACAAAATGAAGGAATACAAACTTAATTAAGATACGTTTCCAACGAAGAAATAAAATTGTTGAGACCTTTTTCAAAATCAATAAAAGATTGATTATCAATTTCTTCTGTAGTTTCAAATACTTCTAGAAAAGGGATAATCTCCTTAACTTCTAATAGTTTAAACATACTAATCATTTTATGACTAATGCTATTAAATAAACTAGTATCGTTATTTTTTTTTGCTTCTTTTAATTGTAAATAATTCATTTTGGTATCCTCTAAAAAAGTATGCATTGTATTTTTTATAGCCGTAGCATCATAGTTTAAAAAAGATCTTATAGACACCATATTAAACCCTTCTTTTTTTGTGTTTTCATTAGTTAAAGTATTGCCATTTGCTAACAATGGTTTATTACTAAAAAATTCCTGTAAAACATTTTGAATTTTTTTAGAATTGAATGGTTTTATTAATACTTCTGAAAAGCCACTATCCATATAATCTTCTCTAGATATGTTTGCGCGCCCAGTCATGGCAATAATAGGCTGCTTATTATATGATTTGTGATTTTTTAGTGTTTCCATAAAATGTAGGCCATTCATTTTTGGAAGCTGAATATCAGTTAAAACAAAATCGTAATCTATATCATGAATTGTTTTAAGAGCGGTTTGGGCATTATTAAAAACATAAGTTTCAATATCATACTGTTTTAAAAGATTTTTTAAAAGTTGTTGTATAGAAGCATCATCTTCAACAATGATAGCCTTTAAATTAAAAATCGATTCATTTTTAGCTTCTATAGGTTCGTTAAGTGGCTTATTTAAAAGCGTTATTGGTATTTTTAAAGTGAAAGTACTTCCTTTATTTACTTCGCTTTCTAAAGTTAATTTACCGCCTAATAATTCGGCTAGCTTTTTTGAAATAGTCAATCCTAATCCAAATCCTTTTTGCTTGTTTTCTTCGTTACTCTCGGCTTGAGTAAACGCTTTAAAAATATTTTCTTTTTGATCTTTGCTAATACCAATACCGGTATCATTAACAGAAATTTCTAACATATTTGTGTCTGTATATTGCTTTAAAGAGCTTTCAATTGTAATAGTCCCCTTGTTAGTAAATTTATAGGCATTTATAACTAAATTATATAGAATTTGTTTCATTCGAAACGGATCACTAATAATAGGTTTATTGATAGCCTTATCATGTTTAACAACAAAATTTATTGGTTTATCTTGAACAATGTTTTTGGCATTTTGGACAATTTCACCTAAAAGTTTTTCTAAGTTGAAAGGAACCGATTCCATAGATATATTGCCATTTTCAAGTTTAGAAAACTCCAGAAGGTCATCTACCAATTTCCACATATAGTTTGAGGCACTTTTAATATGGTCTATGTAATTATTGTTTTTTATGTTAAGAGTAGATTTTTGGAGTAATTCACTAAAGCCCGTAATAGTACTCAATGGTGTTCTTAAATCATGGCTTACCATAGAAATTAACTGTTCTCTACTTTTTAAAAGCGCCGATGTAATTTCATTAGCTTGCTCTAGTTTTTTTCGGTATCGTTGCGCTTTCCAAAAATCATTTAAAATAATAACTGAAAAAAGAATAATGATAATAAAACTGATTCCTGCCGCAAATAAAATAATATTTTTACTATGGTTTAGCGTCTTTTCTCGTTGCTTATTCATATTGCTGGCGTAAAGAATAACGCCCTTTTCTAAATTACTTAAAAGCTCTTGTAGCTTTCTCGAAATAGTTAAGTCATTTTCTATGAGTTCGCGTTCTTTTTTTTGGAGAGATATACGTTGGTTGTTGAACTCCATTTGAGCATCTTTTAGCATATTTTTGGAAATAGATAATAAAGAATCTATTTGTTTTTGCTCAATATTATTAATGGCATCTTGAGGGTTATACTTGTTTAGTATTCTAACATATTCTTCAAATTGTCTACGCGTTTTATTATCTAAAGCATTGGGGTTTTTAACAAGATCACCTAAGGTAACTTTTCCTAAAAGTGAATCGATGGAACTTAATTTATTGATTGCAGTATTGATTGATTCTTCTGAATTATCATTGTGTTTTAAATTCTTTAAGTCGGTAATGTTATTTAGTTTTTTATCGATAATTAATTTAATACTGTCTAAAATAAATTCCTGTGCGGTATCATAAACCATAAGGTTTAGCGAATCTATTTTTAATAACAAGTTTTCATTTTCATCAAGATATTCATTGAATTTTGTGCTAGAATTGAGTTGTAATGCAGCCCTTGCTAAATTTTCATTTTTATAAATATCCGCTATTAAACTACCCGTTTTAATAATTTTATTTCGGTCTGAAATATCTTGTTTTTTAGTGAACGTTTTGATTTCAGAAAGTACTAAAAACCCAGAAATTGTGGCTAAAATACCAAGGATACTATAGCCTATTAAAACTTTAAAAGTAATTCTGTTTTTGTATGAGTATTTCATAAAGTGGGGCAGTAGTCTTAAAATTTAGATCTATTTAAAAACGGTTTTGTTTGTAGTTTTGTTGCTTTAAAAACACTGTTAATGGTATTATTAAAAGTGTTTTTTGTTTTATACGGTATGGCCCGCTAGCGTGGAAATGTTTTCCGTGCCCGTAAGAAAATAAAAGAAAGCTTTTGTAGTGAGATGATAGCTTTGTATAATGGGCTATACTTGAGGTAAAGAATCAGGTATTAAAAATCTGCGCTATCAGGGTTGATTAGTGTTCCGCTAAGTCGGGAGACTTTGCAGAGCGGGGTAAGGTCAGAATACATACAATTACCACCAGCTATACATTCTATTTTAGTAGATAATAGAATATAATTATTTGTTTTGCATATTATCCTATCAGCATAGATTTTACCTTGTCTATTATTTAGAGTAAAATCAAAATATTTTTTTGATAAATCAACAGGAATTTCATGGCCCTTTGAATCAAAAATATTTAATAATCTATCGAAATCCGTAGATGATTGAGCATGGCTAAAAGTGATTAATAATATAACTATGGTATTGATAAATAATCTCATTTTAGGTAATGTTCGTTAAGGGACATGTTTTGCACAAGTTAAAGATTAGACTTTAACTAAATTAGTTTCTAACCTTATGTTTGTTTTTTTTATTTTAAAGCCAAATTTAAAAATTTGGCGGTCATCTCAAATACACACAATCTTTTCATTTTAGCACTTATTAGCTATGTTTTATACATTTTATTGGCATTTCGTTATTTATTATTCTTTTTTGTTAAATACCCTGTAAAGAAATTTTCCAAAAATCAAGAAAATAAGAAATACTGTTAATGCACCTCCAAAAATTCCATTGTTAAGAATCTCGTTTATTCCATATTTGTAGATGAACAATCCCAATGAAATTGCAATATTCAAAATTCCGTAAGCAATGTTTTGAGTATTACCATAACCAAAGGAAGTTAGCATTCGTCCTTTCCAAAAACCAAGAGCTAAGTGAAGCATAGCGTTCATTAATGTCATTCCTATTAAAAAATCAATAATTGTCATATTATTTTCACTTTAAATTATACTAAGTCGAGGGACTTTGCGGAGCGGGAGTGACCAGTTTTGCTGGGCATGACCGTCA
Organism: Flavivirga eckloniae; assembly: GCF_002886045.1. NCBI lineage: Bacteria > Pseudomonadati > Bacteroidota > Flavobacteriia > Flavobacteriales > Flavobacteriaceae > Flavivirga > Flavivirga eckloniae. The sequence continues at coordinate 5,409,963 of NZ_CP025791.1, forward strand.
TATGCTTTGTTAGCGGCTGGCTTTAATTAATTTTCCTTTTTCAATATTTTTTGAAAGCAAATTGCTTCATTATTTCCAATATATTTCCCATAATTCGGAATTACTTTATATCTATTTTTTAAATAAAAATCAACAGCTCTCTTATTTACTTTTCTGGTTTCTAGAATTAGAAATTCATAACCTAATTTGATTGCTCTTATTTCTAATTCAGTCAAGATTTGTTTACCAACTCCAGGTAATTTTGAATACATTCTTTTTATTTCACCCACTTTATTATCGATTTGTCGAATTGAACCACATCCTACAGGATTATTGTATTTATTTCTTGCAATTAAGAAAAACGAATTGCAATTATTTAAGTCATCGATACTAAAAGAAGATTTTCCACTATCTCCTGTAATCGATTTTAAAATTTCTGAGAGTTCCTCCATTAGCATTAAAGTATCTTTAGTTGTGGGATTCTCTTCTGTAATTGATAACTGCATTTTGCCTTTCCTATTTTTGATTTTTTCTTTCCTGCTGTTCGTTAAGAGACATGGTTTACACAAGTTAAAGATTAGACTTTACACTAAATTAGTTTCTAACCTTATGTTAGTTTTTTTATTTCTTAATTCATTTTCATTAAAGAAACCTAAAAATACGTTTCTGTAAAACACTTTCCAAATACCGTTACCAAGATTTTGGATTCCTACATATTTACCTTTTAGAGCACTTGTTAAATATACCCAATAATAGGACCTCCATCTGATAGCTCCGTTTTGAGTTACTTTAAGAACTTTATGGTCTAAATCATAATCAAAGAGAGGTGTTTTTTCGGGAAAAGGTCTGGTCTCAAAATTATGGACAGAAGCGGGTGTTTTCATGCCTAAAGCCTCATGGGGTCTTATGTGATTATATTCCTTTACAAAATGGTTTAATCTGCGTTGTTGGGCTTTTAGATCATAAGCAGAAGGTCTGGCACATGCCGCCTTTAAGTCACGGTGCATGCGTTCGTGCCTTCCGTTTTGCTCAGGGTGGGCAGGGTCAGAAAACACAGGGGTAATCCCAAGTTCAATAAACCAATAAGAGAGTTGGGTATAGCGTTGGATGGCTCTTACAGAACCAAAGGGGCTACCGTTATCTGTATGGATTTGTTTAGGCATACCATACTTTCTAAAGACCTTTGTAAACTCAGTTTTAGCAGACTTTAAGTTTTCCTTATAATGCCCTTTAGCCGTAAACAAAAAACGACTTTTGGAATCTGCAATGGTTAGCGGGTGACAATAGATCTTATTGCCCATTAAAAACTTTCCTTTATAATCTGCACTCCATACTTCATTACATGATTTGGGGTCGAAAATAGGGAACACAGGTTTGACCCTTCTCATTCGTTTTTGAGGACAGACCAGACCATTTTTCTTGAGTATGTTGTGGACAGTAACCACAGAAGGAACTATTTCTTTATTGAAATCGTTAAACAAAAGTATTCTGATTTTTTTAGCTCCCCAACGTGGATATTTAGCCTTTAATTTAATAATAGCTTTAACAATATTCTCACCCGTAGCGTTAGGATGTTCCCTGGGTGCTCTTGACTGCTCTTTTAGACCGTCATAACCTTGATTTTCGAATCTGGAAATCAGCTTGTAGGCTGTTGGTCTTGAGATTTCAAAGTTTTTGCATAATTCTGTGATGGTATATTTCCCAGTTCTCCATTCACAGATAAATTCAATTTTTTGTTCCATAGTTGTAGTTGCTTTCCAAGGCATGATAATTTGATTTTTATCTCAAATTACAACCTAAAAAAGTGTAAACTATGTCCCTTTAACTCTGTAAACTATGTGCCTTTACCATACCTGCTTGCCGCTAACGGTTGGACTATGAGTAGTTGCGTAGGTTAGCACTTAACTTTGCAAGCACACACCAAGTTGGAAATTCCCGCAGAATTTCCAAAGTAGACGAGAACAAGCAATTACTTATAGTCATTGTTAGGTGCTGGCTTTATTTTGTTTCCATTTTCGACAAAAATTCATAAAATTTGGCTGTATCAAAAAATACTTCAATTGATTTTATTTTCTGGTTATCTAAATTTATTATTTCTGAAAATGTGATATTTAAGCTATCTCCTGTTGGCAATGCCATATCATAATTTACTAATGCCGAAGCCTGCTCATCATTCGTAATAATCCATTTGACCGAAGCTTTCTTTACCAATTGTCTAAATTGAGTATCTAATTCAATAAACTTATCTTTATCATCTACTTCATCCATTGGACTAGTAAAATTGATGTCATCTGCCAATAAAGATTTCCAATCTTTATCAGTTCCAAATGTTTCAAAAAATTCAAATACTTTCTTTTCAGTTAAGTTCTTCATCGCTATTATTCTCGATTTAATTCTTTAGTATTCTTTTAATCATAGCAATTTGACCATTATGCCACATTTGATGTTTAATAGCAAAACTAAGCGATTCATATTTGGTTTTTGCCACTGGACTTGGTGATAATGTTTTCTGTTCCAATTCTTCAGGGCTTAACTCTTTGATATTTTTTATAGTTTCTTCTTTTAAAAGGTTCATTAAGGTCAAGATCTCTTTTTTTGATGGACGTTCTTCTATATATAAAAGTGGGTTTGAATCTTTTTTGAAAAATTTATCCAAATAGTCAATATCAAAATCGTTTAAGAATTTATTCGAAGCAGGCTTTACCCAGCCTATTGAATGCCAGTAGTTATTATGAACTATATGACCTATAATCCAACTAATGTTTGTACGGATTTCAGGAAGAGTTTCATTCCATTGGTTTTCATTTAAGGTTTCTACCAAACCTTGTGTCCAGTTATTAATGAACTGGAACTCTTTTATTAATATTTGATTTGTAGTCATCATTCTTTTCGATTTGTCTGTTTTGCTTGCACCTAACAATAGTATAAAGAACATATGTTCTTTATACACCCAAATATAGGATATATATAACATATGTTATATATATCTTTTATATTCTTAAAATATCTAGGGACTCTCCTCGCTCCGCAAAGTCTCCCGACTTTGAGGCTATTATAATTCCAAAAATATTCACATAAAGTTTTCATTTTCAATACTGATTATATTTTGTGATTGAAGACTTTTTTAAAACATCTATTACTGGATTATCTACAGCATCAACTTCAATTAAACCTTCGTTATTCACATAATTACTCGCGCTAGAATACCTGTAATAAGATGCTTTTTCTACAATTCCTGCACGCACTGGATTTAAATGGATATAGTCTAATTTAGACCACATAAATTTGTGTGAATATATTTCTTCTGCATGATTTCCATATTGCCAAAATTGATAGTTGGTATTTCTATTATGCGTTTCTGTGGCTTTTTTAAATCTTTCTAGCATCCATTCTCTTCTACTTTCGGGTTCGTTTTCGATCTTGTCTAAGATGCTCTTAGCCGTGAATTTTTTAAAATCTCTTATTAAATCTGATAGTTTACCATCTTTAGATTGAATGATTAGATGTATATGATTGCTCATAATAACATAACCATACAAAAGCATGCCTTTATTTTTTATGCAGAAGGCTAAACAATCAATAACAAGATCTTTATAAGACTTTCGTGTAAAGGCATCTATCCAATCTACTACTGTTGCAGTAATAAAATGTATTTTTTCTTGATCTCGTATAATGTAACCTTCTTTTAAATTTTATGCTCTTGGTTGATTAATGTTCCGCTAAGTCGGGAGACTTTGTGGAGCGGGACGGTTGTGCAACGTTATTTTTTACCATTGAGTCATTTTTATGTCGTTAGTACTAATTTCATTCAAACTATCTTTAAGAATTTTTTCTTTACCCTTAGGCACTTGATAATCTGATTTAACTGTTTTACTTGTTTTAGTTTCAATGACATCATATAGTGTATAAATTCTTTTATTTTCTAAATGAAATAACACCCTTTGCCAGTAAGTACCGTTTCTATGAGTGATTTTTATATAATAACGATTTATATTGAGGTAATCAATTTGAAAACCGGCTAAGGTTACTGAGAATGATGGATTAATTTCTGGGTAGATTTTTGAAAATATTCGAGATTCGTCATAATCCGTTGTTTGTATTGATTTTACTCTATTAATAGATTTAACTTTACTCTCAAGTTTGTCGAAATCGAAAATTTCAACACTTACATTATACAAAGGGAAATTAAACTCATTATTGATTCTAAAATGCACAATTGCATCATTCTTTGAAACATCAGATATAATTTCGGAAACTATATCCAAATAACAAAATCCTTTTCCAAAAAGAGTATTTTGAATGAAATCAGATTTTTCATAAATCCTATTGTTTAAATCCTCAATTTTTTTGTTTTGTTCTGAAAGTTTTTTGTCTCGGCTTTCTAATTTTAAACTAAGCGTATCATTAGCATTTTTTAATTCTGAAATTTGCACCTTTAAATTTTCGATTATTTCATTCTTATTGTCTTGTGCATTATATAATTGTTTTATAGAAAATAAAACACCTCCTATAGAGCCCATTAGGATTAGTACAAGAAATAGTATTGTCCAATTATCCATTCGTTTTTTCATTAGATATATCTATAGTTTCAGTTATGGGCTTGAGGTCACTATAATCCCAAAAATATCCATATAAAACTTTCATTTTCAATACTGATTATGTTTTATAATTACATAAAAAACAAACATTCGAGTAGTAAAAATACTACAAATATTTTAAACAATATTAAAACAAAATCAATCACAAATTTAATACCCTCATCATATCACAATATAGTCAACACTCCAATAGCTAATAACACCCCATTACACAACCCTCAACCAAACACCAACACCTAAAAACCACAAACCACATCCTAAACTTTTTATTACAAATCCCCTACAAAGTCATATCTAATTCAATATTTTTGTCAGCAAAACATTAAAATTAAAATGCAGAATCTACACCCTATAATGCTAGTTGGAACTGGTTCAGATGTTGGTAAAAGTTGGATAACAACAGGGATTTGTAGATGGCTTAAACAGAAAGGATATCAACCTGCCCCTTTTAAGGCGCAAAATATGTCTTTAAATAGTTTTTCGACACCAGACAATCTTGAAATAGGAAGAGCGCAAGCAGTACAAGCAGAAGCGTGTGAAATTCCTCCAACGGTAGAGATGAACCCTATATTATTAAAACCTTCATCAGTAAACAAATCACAAGTTGTATTACATGGTAAACCTATAGGCAACCAAACGGCACAAGAGTACTTTTTGGGAGAGGACAAAAAGCATCTTTTCGAAGAAGCTAAAAAGGCGTTTCATCAATTGGCAACAAAGTACAATCCCGTTGTAATGGAAGGCGCGGGGAGTATTAGCGAACTCAACCTAAAACATAGAGATATAGTAAACATGCGAATGGCAGCAGCAGCAAATGCTTGCGTTTATTTGGTCGCAGATATTGATAAAGGCGGTGTGTTTGGCAGTGTATATGGTACGATTGAGTTGCTTGAAGATTGGGAACGAAAACTGGTAAAAGGGATCATTATTAATAAATTTAGAGGGGATCCTACACTATTTATAGAAGGCAAAAAAAAATTAGAAGACATTACAGGTTTGCCGATTTTAGGCATTATGCCTTACGCTAAAGATATTATTATAGAAGAAGAAGATTCAGTTGCGCTTGGCTCAAGAGCGGTAACTTCCAGAGAGAATAAATTAAATATTGCTGTAGTAAAACTTCATTATATGTCTAACTACACCGATTTTCAATCCTTAGAACAAGAACCTTTAATCAATCTTTATTTTACGAGAGATTCAGAAGAATTAAAAAAAGCAGACATCATTATTCTACCGGGTACAAAAAATACGATTGAAGATTTAATAGCCTTAAAGTCCGATGGATTGGCAACAATAATTAAGGAACAATACAAACACATTCCTATTATTGGAATTTGCGGAGGCTATCAAATGCTAGGAAAATCAATTGCCGATCCTTTTTCTGTTGAAAGCAATACTACTTTAGAAAAAGGCCTGAATATTTTTGATATAGAAACAACACTTTCAAAAACAAAAGAAACCGTACAACGTCAGTTTAAATTTAAAGATTTAAAGGAGACTTGCGAAGGTTATGAAATTCACATGGGAGAAACAAATGTTCCAAAAAACAAACATTTAAACGATGTAAATGGTAAAGAAGAAGGCTATTTTGACGGAAATAAAAGTTGGGGTACCTATCTTCACGGAATTTTTGATAATCAAGAAGTCGTTACAGAATTACTTCAAGTAAAATATCCTGATGCCAAAGCTAGAAACTACAAATCATTTAAAGCGGAACAATTTGATAAATTGGCACATTGGATTGATGAAAATTTAGACATGGCAACCATCTTAAAAAATAGCATAGAAAAATGTTAAACGGACACGGTGACGACCTTCATTTGGTAGAAGGGGAAATAAAACACAACTTTAGTTCTAATGTGTATTATAAAGGATGTCCTTCAGGATTAACAGAAGCCATTTTAAGTAATATCCATCACATTCAAAATTATCCTTCTCCAGTTGCTAATGAGCTTAATGATTTGGCAGCAAAAACGTTTCAGCTAAACTCCGATCAATTTTTATTTACCAATGGAGCGACCGAAGCCTTTTACCTAATAGCTCAATTATTTTCTAATAAGAAAGCGGCTATTGTGTCTCCTACTTTTTCAGAATATGAAGATGCATGTAAAATTTTTAAACTCAATTACGAGTTAATTTCACGAACAGATTTAGGAAACACAGACACTGACCTCGTGTTTATTTGCAATCCTAATAACCCCGACGGAACTGTTTTTTCAAAAAAAGAATTGGAGTTTTTATTTAAGGAAAAGCCAAATACGACATTTGTTATTGATGAAGCGTATATCGAGTTTACAAATAGTATTGATTCTATCATGCCGCTCACAGAGAATTACAGTAATGTAATTGTGGTACGCTCTTTAACCAAAACATTTACAATTCCTGGGTTGCGTTTAGGCTATATCGTTTCAAGTGCTTCAAACATCGTGAAACTTTTAAGTTTAAAAATGCCTTGGAGCGTGAATTCATTGGCTATAAAAGCAGGTGAATTTATTTTTAACAATTATAAAACACTTCAGTTTAATGCTTCAGAATTACTAACCGAAGCTACCGTTTTTAAAAAACAACTCTCACAATTAGAAGGATTAAACGTTTGTGAAAGCAATACACCCTATTTTTTAGTTCAATTGCAAAATAAATCAGCCAAGGAATTAAAGGAGTTCCTGATAAAAACACACCAAATACTAATTAGAGATGCTACCAATTTTTCTCGATTAAAAGGCGAGTATATTCGGGTCTCTACACAAAGTAAAGAAGCTAATATTAAACTTGTTCAAGCCTTAAAGGAATGGCTTTAAATACTATTTACATATTAATTGTTGCCTTTTGCTTAGATCTGCTTTTTGGTGACCCTAAATGGATGCCACATCTCATTGTTTTCTACGGAAAAGCAATTGCTTTTGGTGAAAAAATAGGTAATAAGGGCAGGGGCAAATTACTAAAAGGCATGTTTTTATCTATTGTATTAATAAGCGCCGCTTTTGTAATGCCGTTGTTAATGATACAATGGCTAAACTCAAAAGGTTTTACTATCCTTAGTATCTTATTTTCAATAGTCATGTTATTTTATTGCTTGGCAAACAAAACATTAATACAAGAAGGAAAGGCTGTTTTTAAAACACTAAAAGATGAAGGTTTAGATGCTGGACGCAAACGTTTATCTTGGATTGTTGGACGAGAAACTAACAACTTAAACGAACAACAAATAAGGATAGCCACTTTTGAAACGATGTCAGAAAATTTAAGTGATGGCGTCATTGCACCACTGTTTTATTTTGCAATATTTGGAATACCGGGTGTAATGGCTTATAAAATGATCAACACATTAGATTCTATGATCGGATACAAAAATGATCGTTATATCCTGTTCGGAAGATTTGCCGCAAAACTAGACGATGTTGTTAATTACCTTCCAGCCAGAATTACTGCCTTTTTAATAGTAATTGTTCGGTTTAAATTAGGAGGCATTCACTTTATTTTAAAAGAAGGGAAAAAACACAGTAGCCCAAATGCAGGCTACCCAGAAGCAGCATTGGCCTATGTTTTAAATTGTCAATTTGGAGGCCCCAATTATTATCATGGGAAATTGGTTGACAAACCATTTATAGGAAGCAACAATCGTGAAATTAAACACGAAGAAATTAAAACCGTTAGTCAAATTAACTACGCAGTAAGTACTTTGTTTTGTATATTAATTATTGTTGTTTTTCTTGTGCTTTAAATGGATAACCTTCAAAAAAAATACATTATTACTGGAGCCCCAGGTACTGGAAAAACGACTTTGATAAATCTCTTAAAGGACAGTGTACCTTGCATGGACGAAGTGTCTAGAAAAGTAATTATTGACGAACAAAAACATGGGAGACATGGGATGCCTTGGCTAGATATCAATCGATTTACCAATCTTGTTTATAAAATAACAAACGAAGAGTTGTCAAATAATAAAGCACTTGTTTGTGATCGTTCTTTACTAGATTTGGAAGCCTACTTAACCGTTGCAGAAAAGGAAATTCCAAACTATTTAAAAACATGTCCTTATCATGAAGTCTATCATAAAAAAGTGTTTTTTGCACCAACTTGGTTTGAGATTTATTGTAAAGACGGACAGAGATTGCAAGAGTTTGATTATTGCCTCAAGTTAGAAAAAGCCCTTTTAGAATATTATAAAAAAAGAGGGTTTGATATTATTATGCTCTCAAAAACATCTCCTTTAAAAAGAGTAGAATTCATTTTGAATTTAATCCTTTAGTTCAAAAAAAAATGATACATTCGTAGCGCTTTTGGTTTCTTATATTTTTTATTAAAAATATAGAATTAAAAGGGAATTTGGTGTAAATCCAAAACTGTTCCCGCAGCTGTAAGCTCTAAAAAAGCTTTTAACATGAAGTCACTGTTCTAAAGAATGGGAAGACGTTAAAAGTAGAGTAAGTCAGAAGACCTGCCTAATGCACAACATAATTTAAACTTTCGGGAATAAAAGTTAAAGTGTTCGATAGCCCATTTCTGGGCTCCTTACTCTTCATTTTTATTTCTTTATAAAAAGTAAGATGGGGAAAAATATAGCCAATACGACACATACCTTTTTCTTTTGCGATGGAGGTTCTTGTAAAAAAGCAGGAAGTGAAGAAGTTGTAAGAACAGCAAGAGCTTATTTACGTAACAATGAGCTTTGGAACAACACACATACCATTAAAACCAGATGTAATGGAAGGTGTGAAGACGCTCCCACATGTATAGTGCATCCTGGAGAATTTTGGTATAAAGAACTGACTCCAGAAAAAATAAATCATATTGTAAAAGGACATATAAATAATGAATGCCCCATTGAAACCGAATTATTGTATCAAAATGGTTGGGAAAAGCAAGCTTCAAATAATGAAAGAGCCCCAATAAAACCAAAACCTTTTGAATTAAAAGATGATAAAGAATTAGGTGAATGCTACATGACAAAAGGGTTTAGCTCAGACCAATACCTATACCCACTATTCTTATACCTGCTCGAAAACCCACAAGGCATAACACTTCATATCCCGAATCAAAACCCAATTCCGTTTAAAGAAATATGCGCTGTAGACTACTCAAAAGAGCACATACTTGAGTTGATAACTAAAACAGACAGCATCCCATTAACTATAGCCGCAGTTCCAAAAGAAAATAAAGAATTACAGCAATCAAAAATTTCTGTTACAGAATATTTTTATCAAAAAGAAACCCAACAAACAGGGATACGTTTCAAGAATAAATTTGGACAAACTTTAGGGAAAATTTCCATCAATTCTAATGAAAGCAGTGTTTGGAATTATTGTACAAAAATTCAGTTACTAAACACAAGCCCAATCGTGTGATGAAAGAACAAATTTCTATACTAGGATTAGGGTGGTTAGGTTTACCGCTTGCTTTAGAGCTACAAAAAAAAGGACATGCAATCAGTGGTTCTGTATCAGGATTAGACAAACTAAAAACCTTTGCAAAATATACGTTTTCCGCAACAAGAATACATGTTGCATCAGATACCATTATTGGCGATTGGGATGCCTTTATATATGAAGCATCTACCATAATCATTAATTTTCCTCCAAAGCGAATTGAAAATATAGAAACCATTTATCCGCTTCAAATCGAACAAATTATTCAACGCACGCCCAAACATGTAAAAGTCATTTTTGTTAGTTCCACGTCTGTATATCAAAACACAAATCGTTTAACAGATGAAACAGAATGCTGTCAACCAGAAAAAGCTTCAGGTATAGGCGTATTAAAAGCAGAGCAATTATTACGAGAGCACTTTGGGAGTAACTTAACCATTTTGCGTTTAGCAGGATTGATAGGCCCTCAACGTCATCCAGGACGGTTTTTAGCAAACAAAAAACATCTAAAAAATCCAAATATTCCTGTGAATCTAATTCATCAAAAAGATGCGATTGGGTTGATCGAGTCCATTATAGACCAACATTATTTTGGAGACATTATCAATGGTTGTGCCGACGAGCATCCTAAGCGGAAAGCATTTTACGAAAAAGCCGCTTTAAAACTGGAGCTACCAGCACCTGTTTTTGAAGACACAGAACATGAAAGCTATAAACTAATTGATAATACAAAATCAAAAAAAGCACTTCATTTTAAGTATGAATATTCTAACCCCGAGTGGATTTTTTCAAAAAGTAAATTACCAGAAATAACGATTGCAGGAGCGGGGCCGGGCAATAAAAATTTATTGACCCTAAAAGCGTTTCATGCACTCCAAAATGCAGAAGTAATACTGCACGATAATTTAGTTTCAGATGAAATTTTAGAGATCAACACCCAAGCAGAAAAGATTTATGTAGGCAAGAAATTTGGCGATGCAGAAAGTCAAGAAAAGAGGCAGAACAACATCAATACGTTAATGAAGAAGCATTGTCTGCAAGGCAAAAGCGTTGTTCGATTAAAATCTGGCGACCCTTATATTTATGGCAGGGCGGCCGAAGAAGTTCGTTATTTAAAACAGCACAAACTACCTTTTACGGTAATTCCGGGAATTTCAGCAGCATTAGCAGCAGCCAATACCGTTAATATTCCCATTACAGAAAGAGGACAATCCAATGCCATTTTAATTTGTACGGCGCATACGGCCGATTATTCTACGGCACAATTAAACGGCATTGCCGAAATGTTAAATGCCGGTAACACATTAGCGCTTTATATGGGCTTAAAAAGCTTGGATAAAATTGTTCCTAAACTAATGGAAGTATGCAAAAACCCCAATATTCCGGTAAATGCAATTTCTAATGTTTCAAGAGATAACGAGGTGTTACTTTCATCAACCTTGGGAAGCATTGAAGACGCTATAAAAAAGCAAGAATTACAAATGCCAGTAGTGTTTTTAATAGGCGTAAAACCAATTAATTAAAACAATGAAAAAAGGAATTTTACTTTGCGGACACGGTAGTAGAACCAAAACAGGAACCGCAGCGTTTAAAGAATTGGTAGGCATTCTGCAAGCACGTTACTCAGACTACGAAGTAGATTATGGGTTTTTAGAATTTAATCACCCCGTTTACGAAGCATCCATAGAACGGATGTACCAAAAAGGCATTCGTGAGATTTACGCTTTGCCCATCATTCTTTTTGCAGGATCTCATGCCAAAAATGATATTCCATATGAAATGAATACCATACAGGGATATTATGACGATTTAACCATTAAAATGGGGAAGCATCTTGGTGTCAACTCCTTTTTATTGGAATTGGCCCAAAAAAGAATATTAGAAGAAGAAGAAAAACACGAACCTATCGATAGAAGAGAGGTCTGTTTAATGGTCGTTGGGAGAGGTACAACCGATCCTGATGCCAATTCAGATGTACATAAACTGGCTTGCATGTTGGGCGAAGGCATGGGCTTTGGTTTTACAACGGTTTCATACAGTGGTACAGCTTACCCCAATGTTACTCAAGGACTAGAGCTAACAAGTAAAATGGCATTTAAACGCACCATAGCGATTCCTTTTTTCTTTTTTACAGGCATTCTTTTAGAACGCATCTATAAACAAGTACGTGATTTTAATGAAAGCTCACCGCTCCAATATATTTACACAAAAGCTTTTGGAGTCGATGAACTCATTCTAAAAGCTTTTGACGAACGTTTGGATGAAACCATTAACGGTACCGCAAATATGAATTGCCAATTATGTAAATACCGTAAGCAAATTGTTGGGGTAGAATCCGAACAAGGTAAAGAACAAATAGGGCACCACTTAAATGTAAAAGGGGTGTTGTTTGAAGAAGATGAAAAAGTTGGACAAAAAAACAGTGTCCTCTCAAAAATAAAAAAAGGATTAGGCATATGACAAAAGGCAAAATATATGGCGTGTCATTAGGTCCGGGCGACCCTGATCTCATCACTTTAAAAGGATTAAAAACCCTGCATAAAGTAGATAAAATATATTACCCCGGATCCTTATTTAAAAATGATAGAAAAGCTAGTTATTCTCGCGCTATTCTAAACCATTATGAATTAGATCTGGAAAAACTAGAAGGGTTTTATTTAAAAATGGACTTGGAAAGAGAACAAGCTAAAACCATTTATGAAACCACATTTCAACAAATTTTAGCAGATTATAACAAAGGCTTATCTATCGCTATTGTTAGCGAAGGCGATATTAGTACCTACAGTTCATTTTCCTATCTATTAGAAAAAATTAAAGTCCACCAATTAACTATTAATTTAATTCCGGGCATTACGTCGTATTTGCATTTGGCTGCAGAGAGTGCCATGCCTTTATGCTTGCAAAACGAAAAAGTAGTTGTTATTCCCCGTATGCAGAGCAAAGAAGAATTGCAAGAAGCCATTAATCATTTTGATACGGTTGTTTTGATGAAAATAAAATCTGTTATGGATATTATCGAATCTGCAACAAACGAAGACAAGCATCAGATAACCTACGCAGAACGTTTAGGAACACAAGAGCAGTTTGTTACAAACCATTGGGACACTATTAAACAAAGGGAGACGCCTTATTTTTCTCTTATTATCATAAAAAATAAATCTATTATTAAATGAAACTTCCATAACGAAATTTCGATACCCAAAGAAATCATTATAAGGAAGCTACATGTAACCAATAAAAAAAAAATAATTAGAGACACATGAAAATTACCGTTACGGGCTTAGGTCCAGGAGATAATGCTTACATATTGCCTGTTGTGCAAAGTGCATTACAACAAGCAGAAGTGGTTATTGGTTACGATTATTATTTTCAGTTTGCAAAACCGTATTTAAAGACGGATGCAGAATTAATTTCGATGCCGTTAGGACAAGAAGAAGGCCGTGCCGAAGTCGCCATTAAAAAAGCAAAAACAGGTAAGAATGTCGTGGTAATAGGTTCTGGAGATGCCAGTATTTATGCCATGGCAAGCATTGTTTACGAAATGGTTTCTAAAGGAGGCGATGAGTTAGACGATCTTGAATTAGAAACGCTACCAGGTGTTTCGGCATTTTTAGCAGCAGGAAGTAAATTGGGCGCTCCGTTGGGTCACGATTTTTGCTGTATTTCTTTATCCGATTTAATGACGCCCTGGAACATGATTGAAAAAAGAATTAGAGCGGCGGCCATGGGCGATTTTGTGACTAGTTTATACAATCCAAAAAGTAAAAAAAGACATTGGCAATTAGGACGCTTACAAAAAATATTTTTGGAAGAACGTGCGTCTTCTACACCAGTGGCCATTGTTAGGCATGTAACACGCCCAGAAGAAGACATTAAAATCACAACCTTGGGAGCATTGAATCCAGACGATGTCGATATGTTTTGTTTAGTGATGATAGGTAATTCCCAGACCTATCAGTTTAAAAATTATTTAGTTACCCCAAGAGGCTATCTTAACAGAAAACCACACACAGGTAAAGAAATCCAACAAGAAAGCTTTAGGATTGTTACAGAACATATTAAAGACCTTTCCTTTTCTGTTGCCGATAAATGGGCCATTACCAGAATCATTCATACCACAGGAATTTTAGAAGATTTTAATCATTATGCCGCAACACCAAATGCTATCGAAAACTGGCACAACCATCTTAAAAATGGTGGAGAAATAGTAACAGATGTTACCATGGTGAAAGCAGGGATAACAAAAGCATTCATAAAAAAATACAACACCAAAGTACATTGTTTGTTAAACGATGAAGATGCTCAGTTATTAGCAAAAACAGAAAACATAACCCGATCGCAAGCCGGTATTAGAAAAGCCATTGAGCAATACCCGAATGCGCTTTATGTTGTTGGAAACGCCCCGACGGCATTGTTTGAAATTATTGAACAGCTAAGAGAAAATAACAGGTTTAAACCAGCAGGTATTATTGGGGTACCGGTTGGATTTGTTAACGTTTTAGAAGCCAAAGAACAATTGTCTCAAACCAAAAACACCCATTGGGCACTTATAGAAGGAAACAGAGGTGGTAGCAATGTTGCCGCGGCGATTACCAATGCCGCATTTACTTTAGAAGAAGCTTCAAATTATTTTAAATCTTAAAAAATGAACAAATTCACTTCTGAAAATATTGAAACACTTGAGCAAATAATATTGGCTCGAAGAGATGTGAGAGGGAATCGTTTTATTGATAAACCAGTAACCCAAAAAGATTTAGATAAAATCTTATTTGCAGGCGTTAATGCCCCTTCAGTTGGTTTTTCTCAACCTTGGGAATTTGTGATTATTAAAGACTTAAAAATCAGAAATAAAATAAAGGATAGTTTTTTTGAAGAGAACGAAAAAGGCAAACAGCTTTTTGAAGAAAAAAAAGCAGATGCATATACACAGTTAAAATTAGAAGGTATTATAGAATCGGCACTCAATATCGCTGTTTTTTACAAACCAAGTAAACATCCTGTTTTAGGACAAACCTCAATGAAAGAAGCAGGCGAATATTCGGTAGTCTGTGCCATTCAAAATATGTGGCTCATGGCACGCGCTTTAAATATAGGATTGGGTTGGGTAAGTATTTTAAACGCTCAAAAAATTAAAAGCATTTTAAATGCACCAGAAGATAGGCAACTAATAGGCTATTTATGTTTAGGACATGTCGATAAATTTTATGAAAACCCAGAGCTAGAGCAGTTACAATGGGAAAAGCGCAAGCATATTAATGATGTAGTTATAAAAGAATCGTATCAATAAATGAATGCATCTAAAGCACATATCGATTTTTATCTGGTTGGAATTGGCAATCATGCTGTTCCAAAATGGGATGATGCTATTTTAGCATTAATCCAACAATCCACTGTTTTTTCAGGAGGAAAACGTCATTACGAATTAGTGAAACCGTTTTTGCCTGCAAACCATTCTTGGATAGAAATCTCTGGGAAGATGGAAGCCCTCATTCAAAAATATAAAACAATTCATTTACCCATAGTAATATTCGTCTCTGGTGATCCTTTCTTCTATGGTTTTGGGAATACCTTACAGCGTTTATTACCGCATGCAAAACTAAAAGCATGTCCCTATTTCAATAGCATTCAATTACTGTGTCATAAAACAAAAACCAACTACAATGCATTAAAAACAGTATCAGTGCATGGTAGAGATTGGTCGGCTTTAGATAGCGCATTAATTAATAGAAATGAGTTAATAGGCGTGTTAACAGATGCGAAAAAAACACCAGCAACAATAGCCAAACGCATGTTGCAATATGGTTTTGATAATTATTCAATAACGATTGGCGAAGCTTTGGACGGAAATAATGAACACATAGAAAAACTCGATCTATTAGCCTGTACCAAAAAAGAGCACGATCGCCTAAACTGTGTTTTATTAAACCAAATAACGCCAAAAGACAAACCATTTGGTATTCCAGACCATGCTTTTGTACCATTACCTAATCGGGCAAATATGATTACCAAAATGCCCATTAGATTAAGCACCGTTAGTGCTTTGCAACTACAAAATAAAGGGGTGTTTTGGGATGTGGGATCTTGTACAGGATCTGTAGCTATTGAAGCCAAACAACATTTTCCGCATGTCAAAATTATTGCTTTCGAAAAACGAACAGCATGCGAAACCATAATTCAACAAAACACAGAACGTTTTTCTACGCCGGGGATTGAGATTGTTATCGACGATTTTTTCAATCTAAATTTAAAAGATTACCCAACTCCAGATGCCGTTTTTATTGGCGGACATGGAGGCAGACTAAAAGAATTAATTCATACAGTCCACCAGTTAAACCCATCTGCTCGTTGCGTTACCAATGCCGTAAAAGAAAGCAGTACCAACACATTTGTAGAAGAGTTTACAAAATTAAATTATACGATTAGCACAACTGTTATTCAAGTAAACGCCCATAATAAAATTAGCATTCACACAGCAGAAAAAAGAAGTAAATGAAAAAAATAGCCATTATAGCAGTTACTGAAAAAGGGGTAGAAAAAGCACTCGTTATTCAGAAAGAATTTCCAAAATCATTGGTTATTACCACCTTGCAGTCAAACAACGATCATGTATCGACCATCACATCTATTTCAGACTATCTATCCGAAAATTTTTCGAAGTTAGACGGTATTTGTTTTGTAACCGCTTTAGGTATTTGTGTGCGTTTAATTGCACCACACCTTAAAGATAAAAACACCGATCCTGCTGTAATTTCTTTTGATGATCTTGGCTTAAATGTACAATCGGTACTAAGCGGTCATAAAGGAGGTGCCAATGATTTTTGTTTAAAAATAGCCACCATTTTAGGCGGAAAGGCTATTATATCGACCTCAAGCGATGTTCAGGAAATTTGGGCTTTAGATACCATTGGAAATCAATTTGATTGGCAAATAGAAAACTCCGTATCCATGAACACCATCATGGCATTGTTTGTAAACAATAAACCAACTGCCTTGCTCTTAGATATTAAAGACAAAGGCACAGAACATTTGGAAAAAACGGTTCCAGGTTTTGTGACTGTTTTTTATGATGAAAGCGCTATTGATTTTTCTCAATTTGAATTATTCATTACAGTAAGTTACAAGATTTACGATGCCACAATTCCAAGCTTGTTTTTTATTCCAAAAGTACTTTCGGTTGGATCTGGATGTTCCAAAAAACTAGACCCTATTCTTTTTCAAGAAACCTTAGAATTAGAACTAAAAACAAGAGGTTTAAGGTTTTCTGCCATTAAAAATTTCGGTTCAATTGATATTAAGGCAGAGCAACAAGCTTACTTAGATTTTAGTGCAAAAAACAAGATGCCATTTCGCACATTTACTTCAGAAAAAATAAACACTATTTCAGTGCCTAACCCAAGTGCTGTGGTACAATCTAAAATAGGTGTAGATGGCGTGTCAGAATCTTGTGCCATACTACTTTCTGGAAATAAAAACGTATTGGTCGAAAAGCAAAAAATACATTTAGAGAATAATGAAAAATTCACCTTTTCTGTTGCTTTAAATACCAATGCAGAACGTAAAACATCCATCGCCATTATTGGAGCAGGGCCTGGTGACGAAGAACTCATCACCGTAAAAGGGAAATACTATTTGGAGCAAGCCGACTGCGTGTTGTATGCAGGTAGTTTAATCCCAGAAGAAATGACCGATTGGTGTAAAGCTGGAGCTGTAGTTCGTAACTCGGCAACGATGACACTCGAAGAGCAAGTCGCTTTAATGCAAGAACATTATAAAAAAGGGAATGCCATTGTGCGTTTACAATGTGGCGACCCGTCTTTGTATGGCGCTATTCAAGAACAAATGACCATTTTTGACGAATTGGAAATGGATTATTTTATCGTACCCGGTATTTCTTCATTTAGTGCGGCGGCCGCTGTTTTGAAATCAGAATTTACTATTCCAGAAGTCGTGCAATCTATTGTTTTAACTAGAGGAGAAGGTAAAACGCCCATGCCTCCAAAAGAAAGTATTGCCGCCTTTGCCGCTACCAATGCGACCATGTGTATTTTTTTAAGCGTAGGCATAGCAACTAAAGTACAAGCGCAACTATTGGAGCATTTTGATCCGGAAACGCCTGTGGCAGTTATGTATCGGATTACTTGGAAAGATGAAGAAATTTTTGAAGGAAAATTAGAAAATCTGGCACAAATTGTAAAAGACAGTAAAAAAACAAGAACCGTATTAATTGTGGTAGGACATGCTATTGGAGCACGTAAAAACAGATCACAATTATACAGCCCCGAATGGAAACATATTTTTAGAACCAACAAGAAATTTGTAATAACAGAGTAATACCATTTTAAAGTAAAAATGATACTAGTATTTGGCGGAACAACAGAAGGAAAAAAGGTAGCAAAGGTGTTACAAGGAAGCGCTATGCCTTTTGTGTATTCTACCAAAACGAACATTGCTTTTGAAGAAACAGAGATTGCTAGTTATCGATATGGTGCGTTAAATGAAAAACAATTAGAAGCTTATCTTATAGAAAAGCGTATAGAGATTATTATCAATGCATCGCATCCCTTTGCAGAAATACTCCATCAAACCATTGCAAAGGTTGCCGAAAAATTACAGATTCCTGTTATACGGTTTGGACGGCAATTGCTTTCTAAAATAAACCATCCATTAGTTTCTTATGTAAATACATATGATGATGCTTTAAAATTACTAAAGAGCAATCAAACCCTGTTGGCCTTAACAGGTGTGCAATCCATCAAAAGATTAAAACCTTGGTGGCGAAATAATACAAGCTATTTTAGAATCCTTAATAGACCAGAATCCATTGCTATTGCTCAAGAAAGTAATTTTCCTGAAGAACAATTAATTCTAGGCTTGCCCTCTGCAAATTTAGAAGAAGAAATCGCTTTACTTAAAACGTGTAAAATAGATGTTGTACTAACAAAAGAGACCGGAAACAGTGGTTTTCTATCTACAAAAATCGAAGCGACCTTAAAAACAAATACACAGATCATCATCATTAATCAACCCAAAATACCAAGCTATTTTAAGATGGTTTATGATGTTAATGCATTGGAATCAGTCATTTCTAAAAAGAGTCTGCTATGAGTTTAAGGAAAATTCCAAAAGGACCGTTAAGAGAAGGGTTTACAACAGGAACCTGTGCTACAGCAACAGCAAAAGCAGGGTTAATGGCTATTATTCATCAAAAAGCGACTTTAAAAGTAAAGGTACACCTGCCAATTGATAAAGTAGTT
Organism: Flavivirga eckloniae; assembly: GCF_002886045.1. Classification (NCBI taxonomy): domain Bacteria; kingdom Pseudomonadati; phylum Bacteroidota; class Flavobacteriia; order Flavobacteriales; family Flavobacteriaceae; genus Flavivirga; species Flavivirga eckloniae. The sequence goes on from NZ_CP025791.1 coordinate 5,429,160, forward strand.
GAGTTGCCAATACACACTTGTGAGTTCACAGAAGATACTGCGAAATGTTCGGTAATTAAAGATGCAGGGGACGACCCCGATGTAACTAATGGTGCAGAAATAGGTTGTATTGTAACATTAACACAACAAAAAGATATTCAGTTTTTTGCAGGCGAAGGTGTTGGAACGTTGACGCTTAAAGGTTTGGAACTTGCTATTGGAGAACCGGCCATAAATCCCGTTCCAAGAAAAATGATGCGTAGTGCCACTCAAAAACTATTGCACGATTACGATTTAGAATGTGGCGTATCGATAACCGTTTTTGTTACAGATGGAAAAAAAATAGCAAAGCGTACACTCAATGAGCGTGTAGGTATCATGAATGGCATTTCTATTTTAGGAACAAGTGGCATTGTAAAACCATACTCATCCTCATCTTATATTGCCAGTATAGAGCAAGGCATAGACGTTGCCGTTGCCAATAAAATTGACGAATTGGTTATTAATTCTGGAGCAAGAAGCGAAAAATATTTGCGTACAAAGTTTAGCCATCTGCCAGAACATGCATTTATCCATTATGGTAATTGGATTGGAGAAACCCTAACAAAAATCAACAAGTCACCTATAAAAAAAGTAAGCATTGGTATTATGTTGGGGAAAGCAGTAAAACTAGCGGGAGGCGTTACCGATACGCATAGTTGCGTTTCTAGCTGGAATAAAGATTTTGTAGTTCGGTTAGCCGAAGAAATTGGATTTAAGGAAACTGAAAAAATTAGAGCCTTAAATATGGCTGGACGATTAATTGAGTTGTTTGATTTTGAGCAAAAGGCCCCTTTTTTCCAGCTATTATTAAAACATTGCTACCAACATACTCAAGTAAAAATTAAACAGGTAGCATTAGAAATTTACCTTATTCATAAAGACGGAACACTTATAAAATATAAAAAATGACAATAACTTCTTTAATTAGGCCCCTAATGGCGGGTATTTTACATTCTTTTGAACCCGATCACGTCACGGCAGTTTCTGTATTGGCAACAGAAAATGCCATCAATAAAAAAAGGGTCAACATTAAAACCGTTTTTAAAGCTTCTCAATGGGCATTCGGACATTCGGTGACATTGTTACTTTTTGGAGGTGTAGCACTATTTTTTAGAAGTATGGCTAGTTTGATTATTGAGGATATTTCTTTTTGGGCAGAAATTGCTGTTGGTCCTATTATGATTTGGTTAGGGGTTACGGCAATTAAGAGAAATTATGCCATTAATGAGATGGTACAAGATCATAAAAAAATTGAACCACACGAGCATGACATCTCTAACCCCATACATCTTCACGGAACCAAAGGAGAAGAAATAGCAGTAAACCCAATGAATAAATCGTTTTGGATTGGAATGATGCATGGTTTGGCAGGGACAGGTGGCGCATTAACGTCTGCTCTAATATTAAGCACCAATACAATAAACGAAGCCCTATTGGTATTAGCTATAGAATCTTTGGGGATTATTATAGCAATGGGCGTTTATAGTTATGTTTTAATAGCAGTAATGAGTCGGTTTTTAGAACGGAATTTATCAATTTTTAAATGGATGAACGGTCTTGCGGGGCTTGGATCCATTCTTATAGGAATTTTTTGGATATATAATAGTTTTTCGGGATTATGAAACAAGATAAAAACCAAATAAAGTTCCCTTTTTCTGCCATTGTAGGGCAAGACCATTTTAAGCTAGCGCTTATTTTAAATTTGGTCGACCCGTCAATTGGCGGGGTATTAGCCATTGGAGATAAAGGCACAGGAAAAACCACTTTGATTAGATCCTTAACAAATTTAATGGGAGACGAAACAGCATACCCTTTTGTTAATTTACCTATTGGTGTCTCTGAAGATCGACTTGTTGGAAGCATTGATTTGGAACAATTGATTAATGCTAAAAAAGAAGTGGTCAACTTAGGGTTAATGGCACAAGCACATCAAGGTGTTTTGTATGTAGACGAAGTGAATCTGTTGCAAGATTACCTTACCGATATTTTGTTGGATGCTACCGCTTCTGGTAATTATTATTTAGAAAGAGAGGGCATATCACGTTATTTTAAAAGTCAGTTTTGTTTAGTGGGGTCTATGAACCCCGAAGAGGGAAGTTTAAGACCACAACTAAAAGATCGTTTTGGATTAAGTGTCACTATTACAACTCCCAAAGATGTTAAAATACGTCAAAAAATCATGAAACAACGGTTGGCTTTTGATGATGATCCTTCACAATTTATAGTCAATTATAAAAGCAAAGACGAAAGTATAGCCACACAAATTAAAACCGCTAAAAGCAAGTTGTTATCTATAAAAATAGCGGATGGTGTTATTGAATACTGTAGCGAATTAGCCATTCAGCATCAAGTAGAAGGTTTACGAGCCGATATTTTATTGATAAAAACGGCGAGAGCCTATGCTTCTTATAAAAACATAGCAGAAGTTACCACAAAGGAAGTTGACAGCATTGCAGATTTTGTGCTAAATCACAGAAGTTTGAATACACCAGATCAACAAAATCGACCACAAGAGCAAAACGACCAGCCTCAAGAATCAGACTCGGATACAAATACTTCAAGAGAAGAAAAAGCCACTATTTTAATACCTGAAAATAAATTTCAGAAGCCAAAGGAAATACATGTCAATACCATTCAAAATGGCACGTATTCAACGCAAAGTGTAGATGGTAATTTTACAGCATTAGACACAAAAAAAACAGTAAGCCAATATTTAGCAACCGATAAATTTGAGCTAAAAACCAAACGTAAAAGCACTGTTTTAAAACAGCATCATATTTTTTTAATAGACTCTAGCGGGTCTATGCTTAAAAACCAAATTATAGCTTACGCCAAAGGGGCTGTAAATAAAATAACAGAGCAAACAAAAACACAAAGTACTCAATTTTCTATGGTTTCCTTATTTAATGGAGACGCTCAAATTATTTTAAGAAACAGCACTGTTTTAAGTACTGTTGAAGCAACATTAGCAGAAATAAAAACAGGAGGAAAGACCAATTTAATTGCTGGTTTTAAGCAAATAAAAGGGTTGTGCTCGGATATGGAACATCAGCATGTTCTTCATGTTATTACAGATGGAAAATTAAATGAAGATAGCCACTTGGAAGATGTAACACTCGCTTTTCGAACGTATTGCAAAGGCATACATAAAACTCAAATTGTTGATGCAGAAAAAGGCATCGTAAAAACAGGGGTTGCTCAAGAGCTTGCCAAACGAATTAATGCAGAGTACGAAGTTTTAATTACAGGGAATGACTTATAAAATGAAACAGAATAATTTGTTGACTTGCTATAAACATAAGTTCAATATAAATTTTAATATGAGAATAGTGTTTTGTCATGTCGACACCTGCCTGCCGGCAGGCAGGGAGCGAAGCATGAGCGACGAGACATCTCATAAAGATGAGATTATGAGATTCCTCTTCGATAGCTACGCTATATACGTTCAAGTAAAATATATTTTACTCTCCGTAGCGTTCGGAATGACATAGTTTCATTACTTAAACAACAACTAAAGTAAATTTTATGGTTTCAGAAATTCCAACCTATTAAAAAAATGACAAAACAATTCATCATATCGGCACCAAATAGTAATGCTGGGAAAACCACGATCACTTTAGGGTTACTGCGCTTGTTTAAGCAAAAAAACATAACACCCCAACCTTTTAAAGTTGGCCCCGATTATATAGACCCTAAGTTTCACCAATTGGCTTGTGACAAAACGGGTGTAAATCTCGATTTGTATATGATGACCCAAGAAGACATCAATACAAGTTTACATGTTTATGGTAGAAACGCACAAGTGAATTGTATAGAAGGCGTCATGGGCTTGTTTGATGGCGCAAAAAAAGATAAGGGGAGTACAGCAGAATTAGCAAAAAAACTCCGCACACCTGTGTTATTGGTCGTTGATGCAAAAGCAGTTGCTTACTCAGTTGCACCGCTTATTCAAGGTTTTGTGAACTTTGATAAAGACCTTAACATCATGGGCGTTATTTTTAATCGTGTAGGGTCTGCAAATCATTATACTTTTTTAAAAGAAGCCTGTGAGGATATTGGTGTCAAGTCGTTTGGGTATCTTCAGAACATAAAAGACATTGTTATACCTTCAAGGCATTTAGGATTAAATATAAAAGACATTAAAAAGTTTGATATCGTAATTGACCAAATTGCAAATAAACTAGAAGAAACAGTAAACTGGGAAGCCATTTTAGAAGCTTCAAAAGACATAGAACCCATATCAGATTCAACAAAAGAAACGAAGTCAAAAAGTAAAATCAAATTTGCAGTGGCTAAAGATGAAGCTTTTAATTTTATCTATCCTCAAAACATTGTCGCTATGGAGCAATTAGGCGATGTCCAGTTTTTTAGTCCGATACATGATAAAGACATTCCCGATAGCGATTTTATTTATTTCCCAGGAGGTTATCCAGAACTTTATTTAAAAGAATTGTCTAGCAATAAAGAGATGCTTTTGGCAATTAAAAAATATGCTCAAAATAATGGTAAAATATATGCAGAATGTGGCGGGATGATGTATTTGGGGAAATCGATTCTATCCGAAAATAATGAAACCTATAACATGGTGGACTATTTCAATTTTGAATCTACCATTGCCAATCCAAAACTGCATTTAGGATATCGTACGTCTGAAATAAACAATCATTCTTTTAAAGGACATGAGTTTCATTATTCAAGTATAATAAACGATAACGAAACCAGTATGGAGTCAAACATCATGAATGCTAGAGGCGGTAAAACAACCACGAAAATTTATAAAAAACAACATGTAATGGGGTCTTACGTACATCATTATTTGGGCACTACAGAACGACTTTCACAATTAATAAACGAAATAAACCACAACTTATGAAAATTTATACCCGCAAAGGAGATAAAGGAACAACAGGTGTTTTTGGAGGCAAAAGAGAATTTAAAAACTCCGCACGAATTGAATGTATAGGAACACTTGATGAAGTTAATTCTACCATAGGATTGCTAAGAAGCAAATTAGGAAACGATCATGAATGGCAAGCCAATTTACATCGTATCCAAAAAGATATGATGAACATGATGTCACACTTGGCACGTCCATCAGATTCTAAGAAAGAAAACCCAAATCCGAAACCAGAAGACGGTGCTGAATTTTGTGAAAATTGGTTAGACGAATTAGAGGATAGCATTAGTTCGCCTTCAGACTATTTTTTATTGCCAGGAGGAAACGAAATATCTGCACTTTGCCATGTTTGCAGAACGCAAATAAGAAGGGGAGAAAGGCAGTTGGTTACTTTAATGCAAGAAGATCCAGAATGTGTTCACGATTACATTTCTAGTTATATAAATAGGCTCTCAGATTTGTTTTTTACAATGGCTAGGGCAGAAATGAATAAACACGGTGTTGCCGAAGAAAAGTGGAATTTATTTTTATATAAAAGAAAGAAAAAAACAAACTCATAAAAACGATTACAATGAATAAAATACCAATTACCATAGTTACAGGTTTTTTAGGCGTCGGAAAAACGACCTTGGTTCACAATATGTTAAAAAATGCCAATGGCAAGCGTATCGCCGTTTTGGTGAATGAATTTGGAGAAGTAGATGTAGATGGTCAATTGATAGGGTCTACAGGATGTGAGGATGATGACTGTGACCTAATCCAATTACCAAACGGTTGTATTTGCTGTACCGTACAAGAAGAGTTTTTACCTTCTATGTTGCAGTTGTTGGAGCGTAAAGATCAAATAGATCATATTGTAATAGAAACATCAGGCTTGTCAATGCCTAAACCATTGGTAAAAGCAGTAAACTGGCCCGATTTAAAACCTCATATTACTATAGATTCTGTTATTACAGTTGTAGATGCTGTGGGCATCGCTACTGGAGAAATTTGTGATAGAGAGCGTGTGCAAGCACAACGTTTAGCAGATGATTCGTTAGACCATGAAACCCCAATAGAAGAACTGTTTTTAGATCAATTAACCTGTGCCGATTTGGTTTTAGTAAGCAAAAGAGATTTAGTTGATGATGAGAAATTTGAAGAAATCAATCAGATTATAACCAGTAAAGCAAGACCCAATACTAAAATTATTCCTGTTGTAAACGGCGAGTTAGACAATGCCTTATTGTTGGGCGTGGAAGCTTCAGCAGAAAATGATGTAGACAACCGTCATTCCATTCATGAAGAACATCATAAACACGGACATCACCACCATCACAATGATGATATTCAAAATGCATTACTAGAATATCCAGAAACAGAAGATATTAAGGCTTTAGTCGAAGATTTAAAAGGCTTGGTACAAAACCATGAAATTTATCGCATAAAAGGATTTGTTAACATCCCAAACAAACCCATGCGTATGGTTTTACAAGGCGTAGGGTCTCGTTTCGATTATTATTTTGAAAGACCATGGGAAGAAAATGAAACCCGTAAAACAAAACTGGTTGTTATTGGTAAAGGGATCGAGGAATTAAAAGCAGAAAATTCAATTTAGTGCATTTAATTTCTACAATACCAGGTGGATGGAATCCCAATGATGAAGGTGTTTTTTACATCGATCAATCTCCTGGAGACATTATTTTTTTGTCTTCAGCAGATTCCGATTTATTTATGATGAACAATGCCTATAAATCACTGTATCATGCTGTTGATGGTCTCCCTTCTTTTCGTTTTGCCAATCTTTCCTATTTTAAGCAAGAGCTGACTATAGATACTTATGTGGATGAAGTCATTTCTTCTGCGAAGATTGTCATACTTAAACTTTTAGGAGGAAAAGCATATTATAATTACCTCTGCGAAGCCATAACGGAATGTTGCGAAACAAATAATATTCAACTTATATTCTTACCTGGAGATAATAAACCAGATTTAGAGTTAATGAGTGCGTCTACTATGTCGCTAAAAGAAGTAGATACTATATGGAAGTACGTACAATCTGGAGGCGTTAAAAACTGTCAGTCAGCATTACAATTATTAATAAATAGAATCGGTGATTTTAATTTAAGCCCTTCAAAGATTACTACAATTCCAGATTTATTTTTATACCATCCCAACACAGGTATTTGGAATACAACAACACGAATTGAAAAGAAAGCACAAGCCATTATTTTTAGTTATAGGAGTTATTATTTATCTAATAATTTAGATCCTGTTCATGCTATTATTAATGCCTTGGAAGAAGAAGGTATGTCATCAGCGGTGCTAATGGCATCGGGCTATCGCGAAAAAGATATACAGCAACAAATTTTCGATTTGTTAAAAGGCTATCAAATCGAAAAGCCCCAAATTATTATTAATACTACGGGGTTTAGCGTTCAAGGTTTTCATGATACCGCACAAAGCCTGTTTGAAGTATTTAATGTCCCCGTTATTCAGGCGATAATGGGGAGTTGCAACCATGAAAGTTGGCTGGATGGTGATTTTGGTTTGCCTCCCACAGATATTGCTATGAATATTGCTTTACCAGAGGTTGATGGTAAAATTATTTCAAAAGTGATCTCTTTTAAAGAGTCTATAGAAAAGGATACTATAACAGATTCAGAAGTTGTTTCTTATGTACCGCATACAGAAGGCTGTTTGTTTGTGGCCCAAATGGCAAAAAGGTGGATCCATTTACAGCAAAAAGAAAATGCTAATAAAAAAATCGCCTTAGTATTGCCTAACTATCCGAATAAAAATAGTCGGTTAGCAAATGGGGTAGGGCTAGACACACCTCAAAGTACTTTGCAAATTTTAAAGGAATTAGCAGATGAAAATTACACCCTAGCTTCAGATTATCCCAAAACTACAAATGAGTTAATAGATAAGTTAACCAACTCTGTTACGAACAGTTTAGAAACGATAAATTCATTAAATGAACGCCATGCCATTAAGTTGGATGAAACTATTTTTTATCGTTACTACAACCAACTTTCTGACACACTTCGTGCTAAAATAGAAACACAATGGGGCGCTCCAAACAAATCGCCCAATTATAAAAAAGGTTATTTTTTAATTCCTGGGTTTATTTCTGAAAACGTATTGGTAAGTATTCAACCGAGTAGAGGCTATAATTTGGATTTACAAGCCAGTTATCATTCACCAGATTTACCACCACCACCTGCTTATTTAGCATACTACATTTGGTTACAACATGACTTTAAAGCAGATGCTTTGGTACATATTGGTAAACATGGAAACTTAGAATGGCTCCCAGGAAAAAGTGTCGCACTAAGTAAAGAAACCTGTTTTCCTTCAGCAATTTTAGGAGCCATCCCACATTTTTATCCTTTTATTATTAATGATCCTGGGGAAGGAACACAAGCCAAAAGAAGAAATCAGGCCATTATACTCGATCATTTAATTCCCCCAATGACAAGGGCTGAAAACTATGGTGATTTATTGAAGTTAGAACTTTTAATAGATGAGTTTTACGAATCTGCTTTAGTCGATAAGAAAAGAGCAACATTGATTAAAACCAAAATTGAAAACTTGGTAAATGAAACCCATCTTAAAACCGATTTAAATCAAGATGGAAAAGATATTGATGCGCTCTTAGAAGTGATTGATGGTTATTTGTGTGAATTAAAAGAAGCGCAAATACGAGGGGGGTTACATATTTTGGGTTGTCTTCCCGAAAATGAAAAATTGATCGATTTAATAGTGGCTTTACACCGCTTACCTCAAAATGATTTAAAAGGGATCACACAATGTTTAGCAGAAGATTTTCAGCTTGATTTTGATCCGTTACATGTTAGTTATTCAGATGGATTTAATAAAGAAATCTTAGGTATTGAATGCAGAACGTTTGGACAAGCTGTTGAACTTTTAGAAAATAAATCTAAGGGACTTATTCAACAATTATTAAAAGGAGAAGTATCAAAAAACATAGGGAAACACACCCAACAATTACTGCTATACATACAGCAACATACCATTCCTGTTTTAAACAAAACACGACATGAATTAACGCATTTAATTCATGGATTAAACGGCCAATACATCCCTGCCGGTGGTTCTGGCGCGCCTACACGAGGACGATTAGATATTTTACCAACTGGAAGAAATTTTTATTCGGTAGATGTTCGCACGGTACCTTCCGAAACAGCGTATCAATTGGGTGAAAAAAGTGCCCAGAACATTATAGATCGTTATTTGCAAGAAAATGGGGAATACCCAACGTCTATTGGTTTGTCCGTTTGGGGGACCTCTACAATGCGTACCAGTGGTGACGACATAGCCCAAGCCTTGGCTTTAATTGGGGTAAAACCCATTTGGCAAGGAAGCAATAGACGGGTTAAAGATTTTGAAATTATTTCAACCTTAAAACTTAAAAGACCTAGAGTAGATGTTATGCTTCGTATTTCTGGTTTTTTTAGAGATGCTTTTCCTGATTTAATTTCACTATTTAATACCGCTATCGAAAAAGTTGCAGAACTTGACGAAACCGATGAGCAGAATCCTATAAAAAAGCGTGTATTAGAAGAAAAAGAACAATGGCTTACAAAAGGCTTAGATGAAAATCAAGCTAATGAACGCGCCCTGTATCGTGTATTTGGATCGAAACCAGGAGCTTATGGCGCTGGCTTACAAGGTTTAATTGATGAAAAGAATTGGACAACATCTGACGATTTAGCGCAAGCATACATTAATTGGAGTGGTTATGCGTATTACGGAAAAAATAATAGTGGTAAATCTGCTCATGAAACTTTTGAAAAACGTTTGTCTTCCATTGAAGTCGTCATGCAAAATCAAGACAATAGAGAACACGATATTTTAGATTCTGATGATTATTACCAATTTCAAGGAGGTATGGCAGTTGCGGTAAATAAAATAAAAGGCACGCAACCAGACATGTATTTTGGAGACCATTCACGACCAGATAATCCTAAAGTAAAATCATTAAAAGAAGAATTGTTAAAAGTGTTTCGTTCTAGAGTCGTCAACCCGAAATGGATGCAAGGGATGCGAGAGCATGGTTATAAAGGAGCTTTTGAAATGGCGGCGACTATGGACTATTTATTTGCTTATGATGCTACTACTAATTTAATTGATGATTTTATGTACGAGCAAATTACCGAAAAGTACTTGTTTGATGATGAAAATAAAGCCTTTATAGAAGCACATAACCCTTGGGCGTTAAAGGATATGTCTGAACGTATGCTGGAAGCGATTCAAAGAGGTATGTGGAAAGCACCTTCAGAAGAAACCGTAGCAGAATTAAAAGGCATCTATAAAAAATCTGAGGCTATAATAGAATAAAAACAAAATTAAAGCGGTAAAATTTATAAAAGGAATTCGAATAATTACTCATTTGAGATTTTTCAAAGACCATTCTTAAATAGTAATTTAAAGACGAATCATTATAGTTTTTATATCATATTTTTGGTTCAATGTTTTTGAGTTATAAGTAATCAACTTATAATTTTTATCATAATATCGAAAAAGGTACAAGAAATTTAATAATGTAAGGTACATTTTTGTTTTGTTAGATTAGTATCTTTTTCAAAAGGTTTGATTGGGGCCGTTTTAAAAATGATTACAAATTAGAGTTTATCTAGAGAATTACTTCTTAGATTGAAAAGACTTAATAAGGTTAGTACTCATTTTTAAGGCGGCCTCTTTTTTAAGAGGTATCATATAAAAATGAGTTTTAAGAATGGATTAGGTTAAATTTCTGGCGATAACTTTATTATGACCCCTCTTTGAATTTTAATTGTAATACTTTTTCATACTACACTAATTACTTATAAAGTCTCGATGGGGAGTATCCATACGTTTTTTTAAAAATTTTACCAAAAACTGTTAAATCGTTGAAACCAAGTAAAATGGCTATTTCTGTTAAACTATGTTTTCCCTCTAAAATATAGGTACTAGCCTTAGACATTTTTTGATTATTGATATATTGATGAGGTGTCACGCCATATATCGCTTTAAAAGCGTTAAATAAATGATAACCAGATAGTGATGAGATTTTTGAAAGCTCTTCTATTTCAATTTTTTTATTAATGTTATCATGAATGTATTCATAAGCTGTCAATATTCTTTTTAATGTTTCAACCTTGGTCGAAATTTTCTGTTTTGGGATTTTAATAGCAGCGTTATACCAATCTACTTGATCCAGATATATTGATTGCATAACTTGCATTGAAATTTCATTAGGACACATAGTTTGAAAATCACTAGAGTTTGATGTTTTAAATATAGATTGTATCAACTTACCAGATTTGTAGTGATGTGTGTTAAATATGCCTTCTACCAAAAGAGAGCCATCATTAGATTTCCCAAATGGATTATCAAGTAGTGAATTTGCATTTTTAGCAGAGGCATAAAAAGTAAATTCGTTTTGTAAATCATGCGATATTACAAAGGCCATGACATCAATACTTTTGTTATTTTTATTGTCAAAATATTCTATGTAACCATCACTCGGGTTAGATAAGATGAACTTTTCGTTATTTATTTTTCTTTTTACGCCATTGATAACCAGATCCCCAAAACCGCTGTTTAGATAGAGTATGGCTAAACTTTTTTTAGAGGATTTGCTATAATCAAATTTTGTATTATACCTTACTAGGTAGTTTTTGTCGGTTCGAAAGTCTGGTAGAGAATTATAATTTTTTCGAGAAAAATGCTCGTAAAAGTTGTTTTTGTAAAAAGAGGACATGTTTGATTTTGAGGTGTTAGAGATTTATGTCAAGCCTTAATACATAAGTTTAAATATTCTAAATTCGTATTTAGACTACGTTAGTTAGATTATCGTGTTTTCATTTTATTATAGGTTTACATCAATTAGACTAAAAATAGTGTAAAGGCTGCGTAAATTGTTAAAATAATTTAATAATAGCCTGATAAACAAATGTCTTGCCTTTATTTAAACAGGAGACTTATTTTAGATTAAGAATTGTTCAAACGATATAGCTAAGTTGATATAAAATGGCATAAAATATTTAGAGATAAAAAATTGAAGTTCAAGGAAAAAAACACAGGCATAGCCTAGCTACGTCGAGTATTTTTAACGAAGAAATTCGGTTTTTTAATCAAAAGATTCATGCTATTTTATATTGATTTAGCTATAATTGCTTTTCAAAAAGATTCTGTCTACATAAAGACCCCTAATTTTTTCATATTTTTAAAAAGTACATTTTATGCAGAAATAATAAAAGCTCCTGAAAATTAGTATACAGGAGCTTTATAGACAAATATGTCAACTTGTGAAAGGAATTGGTTACTTACTCTTATACAGAATTATTTAATAACTAGTTTTAAATAAGCATATTCACCAGTTGAAGATTTTACCTTAAAAACTAAAGGTTTTTTTAAAGGGATACTGCTTTTATGTATGATGCTATTTTTTTGTTTTAAAATTTCATTACCATACAAATCGTATATAACAACTTGATCAATATCTCTATTGGCTGTTATATTTACATCCTCTGAAGACGTTTTAATTAAAGGTGTAAATTTGGTATACTTTTCATGTTTAAAATCAGATGTACTTGAAGTGTCTGGTCTTTTTGTTTGGGCAAAAAGCCAATCCCATACGTTTTGATTGCTATATGTTTTATCCCAGGCATTATGATCCCCGTATTTGTAAAGCGTAAAGCTCATTTTATGGTCGGGAGAGTTGATTCCGCTTCCAGCAGACCATTCCTGCGTAATCGTATTATATTGCATAGTAAAATTTGTATTAGCAACAGTTTTATTAGGGCCATAAGGGTATACTTCCATAACATTTTTATTGTTATTGGCAATATGGTTTACATTAGTAATGGTCGACCTTGGATGTACCTTTGTATCCTTAAAGTTATGATGAGCCCAAATAGGCATGTTTTGTAGGTGATCTGAAGGATTCCCAATAATATTTGCACCGCATATAGGAAGTATTGCAGCAATTTTATCCGTATGGGCTTCAGCAGCCTTCCAAGTAACCCCGCCTCCGGCACTTAAACCTGTTAAATAAACCCTATCCAAATCGATAGGGTATTTTTGTACAACATAGTTATACATTCTTATAAATGAGGGATAGCCCCATTTATCCTGCGGTGAAATTACAATACAAGGAAAGTGTTTTCCATTATTGATTATTTTGGGAACACCGGTATCGAGCATTTTTTTTAAATCTGTCGTTCCGTTTCCCTTTTCTCCTAATCCTGGAAAAAAGAACATAACAGGGTATTTTTTATTAGATAAAGGGTTGAAGTCTTGAGGTAAGTATTCATAAAAACCATGGGGAGGGTAGTCTGTAGCTGTGTCTAACCGAACCTCTGTTTGCATACCAGCTTTACCATAAGGGGCTTGTGAAAAAGAACCGATACATATTAAGAGCGTTAGAATATTCAATATGCGTCTTTTTAAAATTTTAGTCATAACATTTGTTTTAAAATGGTTAAGTTTTTATATAAATTTTGAGTCTAAGATATTTTTAAAAAATTGAACTTATTCGTCGAAAACTTACTATTTTGAAAGAATTTATGGTTTACAACTTTCTAGGGTATGAGTTGTTTTATGGAACAAATTTGAATTTGCTAGCACTATTTAAAGAAAAACTAAATAAGTTGCATTCCCAATCACTTATTGTAAGAAGATTAAAAGATGATAAGTGGAATTCAAAAAAATGTATGATTAAGTAATTGAATGTCTGGATCTTTCAATGTTCAACAAGCAAAATAGGTATACTATTTTTTAAAATTATGTAACCGAAGTATTATTAAGTTTAGCGAATTCTTTTGCGTAAGTTTTGTTTTTAAAGCTAAATTCAATATTTAGACCTTTGTCATAAACTTCTAAGTAGGCATGAGACATAACGACTTCGTACACTACAATAGGTAAGATAAAAAGAGAACAAATACATATAAATGATAACTTATTGAGATTAAGATCCAGTAATTGATCTAAAGTTACGGTGGTTATAATACCTACAATGCCAGAGCCCCAATATATTATATTTCTATAATTCATTTGATTTTCCTGTTTCTCTTTACACGTATTGCTGCAAACTGGAACGACAACACCAACAAGAGAATCTTCCAGTATTTGAGTAATTATTGTTTTTCCTTCAAACTCTGAAGAACCACGCGACTTAACAATAGTAAATACATCAAATTGATTGTTTTTTTTACCACAAACAGGGCAGAACTTAGGAAAGTTAAGTCCTATATTCGATAAAACCGTTACATGATAAGCTAATATATTCTTCATTTTTAGATTAAAGTTTAACACAAAACTTTAAAACGAGTAACAACTAATTTCTAAAAGTACAAAAAGGACTAGTATTATAAGTTTTTTCATGATTCTTTAGAGACATCTCTCCAAGTGTTGATAATAATGCGAATTTATTTTTTTATTAAGAATAATATTCGTCGATTAATTACTATTTTGACGAGTTCGGTTTGACTTAAATTATTTAACTTCATTTTAAAATGTTGATTGTTAAACTTATAGGGTGTTTTGTGTTTAAAAAACCCTCCTTAATTCTCCCTCGAGGGAGGAATCTCACTTGGTAAAATTGTCCCCTTGAGGGCAATGTCATTTAGTTAAGGAAATTTATGTCTGTTCGAGCGCAGTCGAGAACTTTTTAGCATCAATAAATAAAGAGGTTTCGACTGCGCTCAACCTGACATTGAGAACTTAAAAACTCTTAACTAAATGACATTGCCCATGAGGGGACTTTAGGGGTGTTTTCAACGTAGCTAATTGAAATCAACAACTTGTTAAGTCGACTCACGTTATTTTAAGCTTTTTATGCATCTGTTAGATAAGGATTTAGAAATATGATGAATGAAAGATATATTACTTTCTACTTCTGTCAACATTATTTAAAATGCGTGGCTTTTTAAATAATGATAATCAATGAATTATGTGCATCTGTAATATAATTAATAAATTGGTTAACCAATTTTTTGGTTTTTATGATGGTTTTATCACAGTCCTTAGTATCTTGCAGAAAAAATAGGATTATAATGGGACAAGTCATTACTTTCGGAGAGGTTTTAATGCGAATTTCACCTTGGGGAAATAAAAAATTTATTCAGTCTAATGTTGTAGAATTCTTTTTTGGAGGTACCGAACTTAACGTTGGTATTTCCATTGCAAATTTTGGAGGCAAGGTTAAGCATATAAGTGCAGTTTCTGATGATTTTATTGGAGAAGCTGCTATTTCCTATATTAGTAAGTTTGGAGTAGACACCTCTTCCATTGTACGCTCTAAACGTCCATTGGGCGTTTATTTTTTAGAGGTTGGTGCAGTAATGCGTCCTAGTACCATTTCTTATAACAGGTCGCATTCGTCATTTTCAGAAATTAAACCAGTTATGGTTAATTGGGACAAGGCGTTGGTAGATGGTAATTGGTTACACTGGACGGGTATTACACCCGCCATATCGCAGGGGGCTTTCGATATTTTAAAAGAAGGTTTAACGCTTGCCAGACAACAAGGAATGACAGTTTCGGCAGATCCAACTTACAGACGAGGGCTTTGGAAATATGGTAAGGATCC
Source organism: Flavivirga eckloniae (assembly GCF_002886045.1). Taxonomy (NCBI): domain Bacteria; kingdom Pseudomonadati; phylum Bacteroidota; class Flavobacteriia; order Flavobacteriales; family Flavobacteriaceae; genus Flavivirga; species Flavivirga eckloniae. The sequence continues at coordinate 5,444,657 of NZ_CP025791.1, forward strand.
TAAAGAGGCTTTAATAGAGCTATTACATCTTTCAACAGTTTTTATTGGAGGTATTAATGAAATTAATGAAGTACTGGGTACTGATTATTCGTATTCCAATGATGATTTTATTACCGCTTCAAAAGAATTAATGAAAGCTTTTCCATCTATAGAAAAGGTTTTTGATAAAATAAGAACCTCCTTGAACTCGTCATGGCATAAAATAAGAGCCAGAATGTGGAACGGAGAGGAGTTTAAAGAAACCGAAGATTTAGATATCACGCATATTGTAGATCGTATTGGTACAGGTGATGCGTTTGCAGCCGGACTAATTTATGGCTTACAACGTTTTGATGATTGTAAAGCGATGGAGTTTGCCAGTGCCGCATGTGCTTTAAAACATACTTACGAAGGTGATGTTAATTTAGCTACTGTTGATGAGGTAACAGCTATTTTAGAAGGGAATACCTCTGGGAGATTGAATAGGTAATTTTTCTGTAAAAAAGAAAATACTTCTATATGCTAAAAACGCACAAAGAAATTGATAACTATTCTAAGTGTCAGGAAATAGCCTATTAGAAAATAGCTTGCTTTTTTATTTATTAGATCATAATTATACCATCTAAGTCTTTGGTTTGGTTTTTCTGAATTTTTTTCGATATTCCTTATCCATTTTCTCAGTTGAGTATTGGATAATTAATCTACCACATTGGTCTTTCCAAGTTATAAGAAACGCTTCAATTCGATCGGGATGCGTCTTCCATAATTCGCGCAATAATGTACCAATTCCTTTTTGAACATATTCAGAATCATCAAGCATAAGCGGTTCAATGACTTCAATGGCATCATCTGGTTTTAAATCCTTTGTAATTTTGTTCAATTCGAATAAAGCTACAGGAACAGCTCTACGTTGCCACTCAGATTCAAAATCGTTCCATGATTTCAAATCATGAAAGCTTATAATTTTATCATGTAGTAAGCTTGACAAAATAAACCAACAAAGTACATCGGTAGTTGCCCAATTATTTATTCCATAATCAAACCATTTTCCAATTCGATTAAATGTATCTTTTGAAAAATCCTTTCTTTTTGTCTTTAAGAACATAATTGCAAGTTGTTTTTCATCGAATCTTCCATTTTTAATCAGTTCATCACCTAATGCAAGATAACTGTCAATAGACATTTCATCTTTCCATTCCTCAATCCAATTTTCAATCTGGTTTTCAGCTACATTTTTATCTATGCCATAACCATCATAACCCGCTTTGAAGTATCTTGAATACTTTTTAATGATTTCGGGGTCGGAATTGGATTCATAAAATGTCCTGATTTCATTTACTTTAGATTTTATCATGATATTTGTGCTTTTAAAATATTTCTAAAACGTGTAGCACTTAAATAGTGATCTTCCAGTAGTTCGCCATCGTGCAATAAACTAAAGACTCCAAAACCAGAAGGTGCTTGCTGGGCTTCTTGCGCAGTTTCTATTTTGGTTATATTAAGATCGATTTCAAAATCCATAGCTGTGTTTAGCATTGCCTCAACAGATTTTTCATGCCAGGGACATTGATCGGCATATAATAAGTGCCAACCTTTATACTTTTTTTGTTGGGCAGTCCAATCGAATAGTTTAGGGGGTGCTGCTTCTGGGTTCCATGTTTTCGAACACAATTCGAAGCGTCCGCGTTTATCAACTTCATCAAAATCAAGTCGTTTAAAAATGCGTTTATCGGCCATCCACGAACCTTTACTCGTCATGACGCACAAGCCATCCATATTTTTTTCTTTGGCATCTTTTTCTGCCTCGTTTATTAGCTTGGATCCTAGCCCGAGGTTTCTATCTTTTTTGGAGTAAATATACATGCAGTGGATAAACATAAAAGTAGGCGCATTAACAGGCCGCCAGGCATCAACAGCAGGAATGTATTCTATATACCCAAGCATTTTATCGGTTTCGTCTTTCAGGATTTTTAGTTGCAATCCTTCTTCATATCGTTTTTCAAACCATTTTTGCTTGGCTTTGAATTCTGGTTTTTTAATGTCTTTAATGCAGAAGAGTGTTTCATTAAGAACATTATCTGGTGTAACATTGGTGATTTTTGTATTCATTTTTTTGCTAAAAATTTCTTTCTTTTCCTGTTAAATCTTCAATTTCTATTTGAAACACAATAGGGAGCCCTTCCTTGTATATCTTGCTGGAAAACTCGCTTATATAATGAAGGTTTTTGTTTTCTATGTTTTTAACAATTTCTTTTACCCCTTCAGAAAATCTGTGAAGATTTATTTGAGCAGCATTGCCTTGAAACTCTCTATAAATGCCATGAACTAAAACAGATTTCCAATGGTTTACAGAGTTTATTTCTGCTACTTGTAAGGATACCGAATTGTTGTTGCGCATAGCCTTTATTTTCTGCCCGTTTCCAGAATACCCTATAATGTAATCCCTAATTTTATCGTAATAATAAGTAATTGGGATTGTATAGGGTCTGTTGTTAAAAATGTATGATAAGTACCCTATGTAGTTATGACTTAATAAAGCTCTGCATTCGTATTTTTCCAATCGTTTTATCATCGTTATATTGGGTTTAGAATATGTAATGAATGAGAGAACTGTTCGATAACTTGATCGATTACAATTAAGATATAAACAGCAATTTTACGTTTTAATGCCATAGATATAGTTTCTGAAAGTCAGACCAAATTATGCCATTAAAGTTGTTAAATCAATGATATCAATCAGTTTCTGTTTTTTCTAGCTTATATTTTTACCATCCCCCATTTGTATAATCCTGCGCCCACATCTTTTTAATCAAGCCATGAATTATATAGATTTACACGAATAAAACCTCCATCATAATAGATAGCTTTCTCTACCATTCATAATCACAAATCAGACTTTCAGTCTGTTTTTACAATCCAGACCCGATTTAATTCTTTTATATTTCTGCGCTTTAATTTATTAGTGAAACTCTATTTTGAAAAGTTGCGAAGCAAAGCATTCAAAATAGTAAGCAGAACTAATCCCGCTTCCTATGCTGAACTTGTTTCAGTATCTGGCGGGATCTTAGGTCTAATACCTCGAAGCTTGCTTCTGAATTTATAAAGAATATTTTCAATTGAATGCCTCGTACGCTTGCTTCGAGAGTTGTTTACGTATAAATAAACATATGTTACTTATTTGTAAACAATTTGTATTTAGGACCATTTGTGATAATTCGTAAGATTAGTGCCCATCTTTGTAAAATTATTATTTAACATGCTGCCATAGTTGTGGGTACGCCGCAACTATAATAAAGGAGGGATTATTTATTAGTGAAATTCTATTTTGAAAAGTTGCGAAGATCAATAAATACCTTATAATATTAAAGGCATTAAAAATGCTGTTTTATTATGTTTATAATATCACCTTTATTCGGTACACCAGATTGTCGCCATACCTGTTTGTTATCTTTAAAGAGTATCATGGTTGGCACACCACATACCTGATATTTTGCGGCTAACGGTTGATTTTTATCAACATCAATTTTTACGATTTTTACCGCATCGCCCAGTTCTTCTTTTACTTGTTTTAGTATAGGAGCGAGCATTTTACATGGTCCACACCAATCTGCATAAAAATCTACTAAAACAATGGTGTTCGAATTTATAATGGTATTAAAACTGCTTTTCATTAGTGTCTTTTTTAAACTCAATATCTAGTTTAGCTAACATAATCAATTCAGATTTATTTTTGCCGGAAAACGCAGAAGCGATTAACCCAGCAGTTTTCAATATAGCTATTTTAAGCGATTTGGAGAATAGAGGTTCATTGGTTCTTTTAAAAGCCATAAAATCATTATAACAACTTTCAACAGTGCGGTTTTCATTCTCCATGGTGTTAAAGGTTGAAGCGATATAATGTTCTGCATCTGCTTTTGGAACACGGTGTTTTAAGCTTAAAATAGCATGTACATGATGGACGTTCTCTTTTAAAGCATCAAATTCTGCAGCTTCAATATTTTTATCTGCAAAAGCAACAGCATAAAACAGTTTGCCAAGGTTTTGGTAAAAAAGCATTGCTATGGAGTTATCGGCATTCATATTAAGAGCACAATAGATAAGCAAAGCTAAGGACTTAATAGTTATTTATTAATGATATAAATCAGTATAAATCCAAATTCATTTTTCGTAAATTTGAAATAATACCTTACAATTTAATCTGTCGCTATGTTTCAGCATGATGTTTTTAATTTGTTATTTGAAGCTATCATTGAAGGCGTGATTGTGGTTGATGAAGATCAAAAAATTGTGGCCTCAAATGCTGCGGCAAAAAAAATGTTTGGTTATGAGGCAGATGAGATTATAAATAAACCGCTAAGCATTATTATTCCTAAGGAATACCACGCATACCATAAGGAACAAACCCAAAAGTTTATTACGAAGCGAGATACCCGCGAAATGGGTAAAGGAAGGGATTTATACGCCGTAAAAAAGAACAAAGAAGTATTTCCTGTTGAAATTGGGTTAAACACGTTCGAGGTATACGACAAGGCTTATATATTAGCTTTAGTTACCGATATTTCTATTCGCAAGCAATACGAAAAAAAAATACAAAGTTTAAACGCTGCGCTAGAGAAGAAGGTAGAAACCCGAACAAAGGAATTAAAAACGGTGGTAGCAGAACTTAAAACTGTGAATATTGAGCTTGATAACGAGAATAAAAAACGGATTCAAGCCGAGAAAGATGCCAAGATTGCTCTTAAAAAAGAACGCGAACTTAATGAGTTGAAAACAAAATTCTTGTCGTTAGTGTCGCACGAATTTAAAACGCCATTAAGTGGTATATTAACCTCTACCATGCTGTTGAGCAAGTATAGGCTTTCCGAAGAACAGGAAAAAAGAGATAAGCATATTAAAATTATTGGCGATAAGGTGCATTATCTCAATAATATCTTAAATGATTTTTTATCTATTGAGCGGTTAGAGAAAGGCAGGGTAAAATACAGCCCCAGAACGTTTAAAATAAGCAAGGTGGTAAATGAGGTAGTTTACTATGCCAATATGCTGTTAAAGGATGGGCAAACGATTAACTACCCAGAAAACATTGATGATTTTTCGTTGGTTCAGGATGAAAAAATCGTAGAATTGATCTTATCGAATTTAGTGTATAATGCCATAAAGTACTCTTCGGAAAATGCTATAATCGATATGGATATAAAACAGGACGATAAGGTAACGACATTTAAAATAAAGGACAACGGAATTGGTATTCCGGAAGCAGACCAAAAAAATATTTTTAACCGTTATTTTAGGGCAGAGAATGTGCTGTTAACACAAGGTACTGGTATCGGATTAAATATTGTAAAGCAGCATCTGGAAAATTTAGGAGGCTCTATTTCTTTTAAAAGTAAAGAAAATGTAGGAACAACATTTTATGTAAAACTACCCAACCGTTTAGAACTATGAAAAAAGTATTGTTAATAGAAGATGATACTGTTTTAAAGGAAAATACCCTGGAGTTATTAGAGCTTTCCAACTACGAGGTTATTACGGCGCCAAATGGAGAAGTAGGGGTAGATTTAGCTGTTAACGATATACCAGATGTTATTGTTTGCGATATTATGATGCCGGAAATGGATGGTTATCGTGTGTTCGAAATACTGTCTGAAAATGAGAAAACAAAGTACATTCCGTTTATCTTTTTGTCTGCAAAAGCAGAACATACAGATATAAGAAAAGGTATGAATATGGGGGCAGACGATTATATTACAAAACCTTTTAGTGAAGAAGATCTTATATGTACTATAGAAAGCCGTTTGGCTAAAGCTTCAATCTTAAAGGATTGGAGAGATAAACCAGTTCTCCAAACGACTGAAGAAAACCAAATTAAAACACTTAACGACCTAAAGAATTTTTTTGACGATAACGGAAAACAGTACAACTACAATAGCGAAGATATTGTTTACAATGAAGGTGATCACTCCAATTTTATTTACCTTATAACAAAGGGGCTCATAAAAACCTATAAATTAAATGAGCAAGGTAAAGAACTTACAACAGCTTTGTATAAAGAAGATGATTTGTTTGGGTATACCTCGTTTGCTCAAAATATACCTTACCGGGAAACGGCAAAAGCTATTAAAGATTCACAGTTGGCAGCAATATCGAAGAGCGAATTCAGGGATTTACTAGATCACAATCATGAGGTTGCGATAGCACTCATACAGTTACTTACCGATAATTTAGCTGGAGTAAAAAATCAATTACTACAAATGGCTTACAGTTCTGTGAACAAAAAAACCGCAAAAACATTGGTTGAGTTTGCAAAAAAAATGAACAGAAAGCCAGAAGATCCTATAAAAATTTCCCGAAGTGATTTGGCAAGTGTTGCGGGCATTGCTACGGAGACATTAATTAGAACCATGACAAATTTTAAAAAGCAGGGTTTGATCGATATTGAAGGCAGACATATTAAAATACTAGATTTAGAAAAGCTACAACAGGTGTTTTAATACCTGATATCCTGATGAATATCATTTCATAAGATAAAGCTTCCCTTTAGTTTTGTTTATATTTTAAAAGGGAGGTCTCAATGAAAAATATACTATTACCAACAGACTTTTCGGAGAATTCATGGAATGCGATAAGGTATGCCCTTAATTTTTTTGAAAACACCACCTGCGATTTTTATTTATTACATGTTACCAGATCAAATAATTTAGAAACCGGGGAGATGCCCTATGGGTTAACTCCAGAGCTTACAGATACTCATTATTTAAAACCGGCAAAAAAACAATTAAGGCAATTGTTAAAGCAGATAGCAAAACAATTTAGCCCTCGTAAAAATCATAGGTTTTATACACTAACAGATTACAATTTTTTTATAGATTCTATACGAAAGCATATCGAAAATAAAAAAATCGATATGATCGTAATGGGTACCAAAGGCGCATCAGGTTTAAAGGAATACATTGTAGGGAGTAATACGGGTGATGTTATTAAAAAGGTACCATGCACTACATTAGTGGTACCCGAAAACACGTTGTATGCTGCAATTAAAGAAGTGGCTTTCCCAACAGATTTTTCGCTATCGTACAACATAAATACGCTGCAACCCATTTCGGAAATTGTTGAAGAAACTGGGGCTTTTTTACGTATCGTGCATATAAACAGAAATGGTGATGACTTAAATGACGATCAGCAGGAATACAAAGGGATTATAGAAGATTTTTTTAATGATTATTCACACAGTTTTCATTTTTTAAACAATAAGAAAGTAGAAGATGCCATACAGTGTTTCGTAGAAAGCAGGGATATAAACATGATTGTCATGGTGGCAAAAAACCTAAACTATTTTCAGCAAATATTGTTTCATACCAGAGTAGAAAAAATAAGTTATCATACAGACATACCTTTTTTAGTACTTCACGAATAAATATAAATATATTATGGACAGTTCACTTTTTTTAGCAAAATTTTGGGGTTGGTATCTCATCATTTTTTTTCTCATATTAAGCTTTAATCCTAAGCGGATAAAACAAATATTTAACGATTTAAAAGATGAGAAATTTTTAATAATTACAGCCTTTGTAGCCATTATTGTAGGGCTGTTAAATATTTTGTTTCATAACATTTGGGAACCTAACTATAAACTTATTATAACCCTAATAGGTTGGTTGTCGTTATTAGAAGGATTGTTGTTGTTTGTGTATCCTAAAAAAACGGTAATGTGGTTAGCCTTTATTAATATTAAACTGGTACAACTTATTTATATGCTTTTGTTTTTTGCAGGCATTTATTTACTTAGTATGGGCTACAATATTTTACCATAGTAAACCATCAAAAGAATACATTTTAAATACCATGTTTTTTAAGAATGTGATAAAAGTCATATTTAAGTATGGGCTTGCGCATTACATTTGCCTCATGATATAAAGTTCATAATAGATATTTAAGATTTGGTCTATATAAACGCAGTAATATAGACAATCAAAGGGATTAGTGTTATTGTTCAAGAATATACTTTTAATTGTTCTTTAGCAGTAAAAGGTTTTAAAAATCAACTAAATAATAACACTAAACTTTTTTGTGAAGCAGGGAGTTTCTGCTCCCTGCTTCTGCAAGGAAGGTCGATTTTCCAGACCATTTTCATTTTCTCAAATTTTTTCCAACAATACAATAAGCTTATCTGATTAATATCATTGTATCTTTTTTGTAGGGGTGTTATTTTTAAGAGGTTCGTTATAAATAATAGAGTTATGAGAAAAATATTGATTCCAACAGATTTTTCGGCTAATGCTACAAATGCTATTAATTATGCTTTAGAACTTTTTAAGTATGAGGTGTGTATCTTTTATTTCATGCATGCGTTTCAAGACGATATTTATACAGACGAAGCTTTATTGACTAGAGAAGCATTAAGTGAAACGACCAAGATTGTTGGCGATCAATCTCAAAAAGAATTAGAAACTACCTTAAAAGACGTTAAGGAAAGGTGTCCTAACCCCAGATTTAGCTATCGTATTATCGCTTCAAATAATGTTTTGGTAGACGAAGCCGATAAGATCGTAGACGAAGAAAATATAGACATTATAGTTATGGGTACACGTGGCAAGACCAACGATAGGAAACTAAGCTTTGGAAGCCATACGTTGCAAGTATTAAAATACGTAGCATGTCCCGTTTTGGCTATTCCAGAAGGCTATAAATATACCCAACCTAAGCATGTGCTATTTCCAACAAACTATTTAATTCCGTTTAAGAGAAGAGAGCTTAAGTTATTATGCGAAATGCTATTTCCTTTTAGGGCTAAAATAGACATGCTTTACGTTTCAATAAATGATGGGTTATCATTAAGACAAGAAGATAACAAAGCTTTTGTAGCAGAATCGCTTCGTAAAAATAACGTCAACTTTTATACCGTAAAAAAGAAACAAATAACAAGAACCATTAACGCATATATAAACGAAAAAGCTATAGACATGCTGGTTATGGTTAATACGAGACATTCCCATCTGGAAAATATACTATTTCAATCCAGATTCGATAAAATAGGGTTGAATATTAATATTCCATTTCTGGCATTACAGAATATAAAGAGAGACACTTAGTAAAACAATTTTAAACTTATAATTATGAAAAGGATATTATTACCCACAGATTTTTCAGATAATTCCTGGAATGCGATTAAGTACGCTTTGGAATTGTTTAAAAACGACACCTGTACGTTTTATATGCTTAATACGTACACACCTGTTGTTTACCATGTAGAATATGTTTTAGTGAATCCGTCCCAGTTTGGTTTAGCAGATTCTATTAAGAAAGTTTCAAAACGAGAACTGGAAGCTTTTTATGAGAAAATTAAGAAGACGTTTAATAATCCCAACCATAGCTTTGAGTGCCTATCTAAATTCAACTCGTTAATACCAGAAATAAAAGAACAGGTTAAGGAAAAATCAATAGACCTTATTGTTATGGGAACAAAAGGAGCTACAGGGGCTGTAGAAGTACTCTTTGGTTCCAATACGGTACATGTATTAAACCAGGTGAAATGTCCGGTTTTGGCAATTCCAGATCATTTTAGTTACGAAAAACCACACGAAGTATTATTTCCAACAGATTACGAAGTTGCGTTCGAAAACAAACATTTGGGATTACCTCTCGAAATTGCTAAAAAACATACATCTAGAATTAATGTGTTACACGTATCGTACGGTTACGATTTATCTGAAACACAAGAAAAGAATAAGCAGCTTATAGAACATGAGCTAAATGAAACAACAAGTCTCTTTCACGATGTTAGCAATCAAAATGTAGAAGATGCAATTAATAAGTTTCAAACGAAAAATAAAGTTAACATGCTCATTATGATTAATAATAAGCACTCCTTTTTCGAAAATTTATTCTTTAAAAAATTAATTAATCATATAGGATTTCATTTAAAGATTCCATTTTTAGTGATTCCTTCTTAAACAACAAAAAGCAATGGAAACAAAAAATATGAATATTTTATTGCCCACCGATTTTTCAGATAATTCATGGAGTGCAATTGTTTACGCATTAAAACTTTATGCAAACGAGCCTTGTACATTTTACATTTTAAATTCTGCACATTTAAAAGTATCAGCAATGTCCGATATGTCCAATAAAATTGTGAAGGTCATGAAGGATAACGCTATAAAAGAACTGTTGGAATTAAAGAATTTAGCAGAAAATGCCAATGCCAACGCCAACCATGAGTTTGAAACCATACTAAGTCTGGAAGATTTAAAAACGGGCATACAAAAAGCAGTAGAGAAGTATGCTATAGATCTAGTTGTTATGGGAACCAAAGGGGCAACAGGAGCTAAAGAGGTTTTCTTTGGTAGTAATACCGTGAGAATTATAAAAAAAATGAGGAAATGCCCCGTTTTAATAATTCCAGAAGATTACGATTTTGTTAAACCAGAACAGATTGCTTTTCCAACCGATTTTAACCGATTTTATGGCCAAGTTGAATTACAACCGTTAAAAGATCTGGCGGCGCTCTATAATTCTGAGATTCGTATCGTGCACATTAATGCAGAAACTAAATTAAATGAAGTACAGGAGTATAACATTTCGTCCTTGCAGAGCTATTTGGAAGATTTTGAACATAGTTTTCATTGGATGCCAGATTACTCAAAAAAGGCAGTAGAAATCAATGATTTTATAGAAGAACTAAAAATAGATGTTCTTGCTATGGTTAATTACAAGCACAGTTTTATAGAAAGTATCGTTAACGAACCAGTTATTAAAACAATAGGCTTTAGTCCTAAAGTACCTTTTTTGGTAATTCCAGATTAAAATGACTTTTATCATATGATTTCGAAAGCGTAAAAATTAACTTTAGTAGTAATTTTTAAAAACACCTAATAAATGAAAAAATCCGGAGTTTGGTTAGATAAAGAAAAAGCACATATCGTTACTATTAATGGTGAAGAAGAGACGTTTGTTACTATAAAATCTGATGTGGATACCCATCATGTTACAGGAGGCTCAGGTACTAGATTTAAAGGCGGGCCTCAGGATGTTGTACACGATAGTAAGTATATGGAGCGGGAAAAGTTTCAGCTAAGAACTTACTTTAAAAACATTATACCCCATATAAAGGAATCTGGAAAAATAGCCATTTTTGGACCTGCAGAAACGTTTCAGAAATTTAAAAAAGAACTACAGCTAAATTATACAGGTATAGACAAGAAGGTGATAGAAGTAGAGCGAGCAGATAGTATGACGGATAATCAAGTAAAAGCATTGGTAAGAGATTTTTTTAAATAACACTAAAAACCGGTTTTATTGATAGCATGCAAAAAAACAGTATCGATATCATTAAATCATCAGGAGAAAAAGTAAAATTCTCATTAGAAAAACTTCGTAATTCTTTAACGAATACAGGGGCAGAAGATACCGTTGTTCAACAAATAATCGATACTGTAATAAGCGAATTATACTCAGGCATTTCAACCAAAGAAATATATAACCGGGCTTTTGCCTTACTTAAAAAAAAGAAGAGTTATTTTGCTTCAAGATATAAACTTAAAAAAGCGATATACGAATTAGGGCCTACGGGTTTTCCGTTCGAACGTTTTATTGGAGCTGTTTTAAAATACTCAGGCTACGAAATTCAAATAGATAAAACCTTGCAGGGCAAATGCGTAAACCACGAAATAGACGTTATAGCCACCAAGAATAACAAAACCCATATAATAGAATGTAAGTTTCATGGAGAGCAAGGGCTAAACTGCAACGTAAAGGTACCCTTGTACATTGGTTCGCGTTATAACGATGTAAAAGCGAATTGGCATTCCAGCACCAAAAAAGAAACCACATTATCATCATGTTGGGTTGTAACCAACACAAGATTTACTAAAGACGCTTTGGCGTATGGCAATTGTATTGGACTATACTTGTTAAGTTGGGATTATCCGAAAGGAAACAGTTTAAAAGAAAGAATAGATAGGTTAGGGCTGTACCCAATAACCGTATCTACGCTACTTACCAATAGAGAAAAACAATTTTTATTAAGCAGGGATATAGTGCTCTGTCGCGAGTTAATTGGAGACGTTTTTTATCTAGACCATCTAGGCATTTCCAATACCAGAAAGGAAAAAATACTTAACGAAATAAAACACCTTTGTAAACATTAAAAAACAATAACATGGTCCATTGTGCTAAAGTTCATTTTATGGGCGCAGCTGGTACAGTAACCGGTTCGAAATTTCTTATTGAAGCCTTTGGGAAAAACATACTTATAGATTGTGGTATGTTTCAAGGTCTTAAAGAATTGCGCAAGCTTAACTGGGATAAACTCCCGGTGAATGTTAAAGACATTGACATCGTATTACTAACCCACGGTCATTTAGATCATGTTGGCTATTTGCCAAGGCTAGTAAAACAAGGTTTTCGAGGCGAGATAATAGGTACAGCACCTACGCTGGCTATTGCTGAGATTATACTTAAGGACAGTGCAAAAATCCATGAAGAAGAAGCAAAAAAAGCAAATGAGGAGCAATACACCAAACACGATCCTGCATTGCCATTTTATACCATTAAAGATGTTGAAAAAACGATAACACGGTTTCGGGTAGAAATTCTCGATAGATGGAGAACCTTTTCCGGGCAAATATCCTATCGTTTTCAATATAATGGTCATATTATAGGAGCGACCTTTATTGAGCTTGATATAAACGGAAAACGTTTTGTGTTTTCCGGTGATATAGGCAGGAGTAACGATGCGTTGTTAGACGATCCTAAGAAACCAAAATGGGTCGATTATTTATTTCTGGAAAGCACCTATGGCGATAAGCACCACCCAGATGAGAATCTAGAAGCATTGCTTTCAGTATTAATAAAGGATACCATTAACAAAAACGGAAACTTAATTATACCAAGTTTTGCAGTAGAACGCTTGCAAACACTTATGTATATACTTTGGAAACTCTACAAAAAGAACAAAATACCCAATATCCCTGTTTTTGTAGATAGCCCAATGGGAAATAATGTATTAGAGGTTTTTAAACGATTTCCCAAATGGCACAAGCTATCTGTTTCCGATTACAATGCGATGTGCAATCATGTAAATATTATTCAATCCTATAAAGAAACCTGGGAAACTATTGACGATGCAAGATCTAAAATAATTATAGCAGGCAGTGGTATGGTTACGGGAGGACGTGTATTAACATATTTACAGCAACTTATAGACGAAGAAACCACAACGGTTTTATTAGTAGGCTATCAAGCAGAAGGAACAAGAGGACGTCAATTATTGGATGGCGCAAAGGATATTAAATTTTTCGGAAAATACTATCCCGTTAAAGCCAATATAAAAAATATAGAAAGCTTGTCGGCACATGCAGATCAACCAGGCCTTATAAATTGGTTGTCGGGTGTAAAGAATATTCCAGAAAGCGTATTTCTAATCCACGGCGAATCATCAGCCTTAAAAAGTTTAAGCATTAAAATTAAAGATACATACGGTTGGCAGGTAAGCAGCCCTAAATTACATGACACTGAAACACTAATTATATAAATAAAAAGAATTATGAATACTACAACCGAATTCAGAAGTTTTTATCGGGATATGAATGCAGAAGAATTACTTAACGATACTAAGAAATGGAAAAAACGCATAAACTTTTTACAACAAGAGTTTGCCTTTTTAAGCAGTTTGTTAGAGGCTAATATATTTAACCCAGAAATCAATGACTTATTCGAAACGCTGCTATTATATAAAGAAGAAATAGGAAATATTACCAACGAAAGCAATAAGATTTTAGATAGCTTAATATCCCATGAGAGCCACATTGAAATATATCTTGAAAGCGACGATATAAATTTCGATCATGTTTTTATTGAAATACACTCGAAAAAAGAATACGACGTTACCGTTTTTTTAGAAGAAACAAACAAATTCAAAATACAACTGTACGACTATATTAAAAGAGTTGTAATAAGATAATTAAGCACAAAAAATCTTTGTCAAACTGATGGATATCATTTGGTAAAATGTTTCATATCATTAAGTTAGAGACTATACAAGTTTAACTTTTAAATATTAGATCCATGACACTTATTAGATTTAACAATCGGAACAGATTATTCCCTTGGAATAATGGTCTAAAAAATTTTTTAGGCCATGATGATTTTTTTAACGATGATTTCTTTGGAGAAGATAGTCTAATGCCAGCGATGAATGTGAAGGAGGACGATAATAGCTTCGAAATTGAATTTGCTGCTCCCGGATTTAACAAAACGGACTTTGAGGTTACAATCGAAGACGACATGTTACATGTATGTGGAGAAAAAAGAAAGGAAGAAGAAGAGAAGGATGAAGGTTATACTCGTAAAGAGTTTAGTTACAATTCATTTAAAAGATCTTTAAAATTACCAATCTCAGTAAATCAAAACGAAGAAGTAAGAGCCATTTACGAAAATGGTATTCTAACATTGAAATTGTTGAAAAACGAAGAAGCAAAACAATTACCAAAAAAAATAATTGAAATTGCTTAAACCTAAAGAGCAGAAAAAAACTTTAAAGTTTTTTCTGCTCTTACGATGAGTTAAAACTTAATCGCAATGAAAGCAAAACCAAAAGTAATTAAATACGTAGAGTGGCTTAATGCAGATGTCATGCATGAAGCATCGCGCAGGTGGTTATCGGAATTACGTTTTATAAAGGACGAGCAACAGTTTTTCGAGAATCTCATAAAATCGTATACCCTTCAATTAATAGAATCGCCACATTTTGCAAACAGCAAAAAATTAATAAAAATATTAAGCACTTTAAAAAAGAAAAATAAGGTACTAATCGAAACAGTGAAAACTCACGAAAATGAACTTTTAATATTGGTAGATGGTATAGATCAATTAAAAGAAGAAGAAGCATATAAAAACAAACACAGAGTCCTTATAATAGAAATGAATAAATATTTTAAAGATTATAAGGATTTAAAGAAGTATTTATTTGAAACTATAGAACGTATCATGAAGAATGAAAAACAAAAGCGATTACTTCAATAATCAATAATCAATAATCAATAATCAATAGTCAATAATCAATAGTCAATAATCAATAGTCAATAATTTAAGCCATAAACCTATGAAACCATTAACGGCGTTGTTTTTATTTTTAGTAATAATAGGATGTTCTTCAATAGAACTTATAGAGTACTGGAAAAATCCAGATATAGATACTTTCAAATCCAGTAAAGTTTTAATTGTTGGCATGACACCAAATGTAGAAGCAAGGCATCAATTTGAAAAGCAATTAAAAGAAGCCTACCAGACAAGAGGTATAGAGGCCGCAATGAGTTTAGATGTTTTCGAACCAGATTTCACTATAGATGAAAAAACAGAAGAAGATATAAAACGTATAGAAAACATTTTAATTGCTAATAATTTCGACGCTGTATTATTTACTAAGGTAATAGGAGTAGAAGATAAAATCGTATACAAAGATGATTACGATAGTTACGATAAAACACATCTAAGGTTTAAAGAAGACTATCTAAAATATCAAGACATATATTATAATCCGGATTATTATGAAGAATATACGGTTTATCATACAGAAACATCATTATATTGCTTATGTCCAACAAAAGACAGAGAATTAATCTGGAAAGGATACATAAACATTACAGACCCGCAATCTATTTCAGAAACAGTAAACGATTACGTTCGATTAGTAGTTGTTGTTTTAGAAGAGCAACAACTTATGTCCCCAAAAACTATAAAAGAGGAAGAGTTACATAAGGAAGCTATCAATTAATTTATGCCTAAAATGATAAACTGTATTTATTATACAGACAAGGTAATGATCTAGTAATCAGTAGAAGTATGGGGTGTGGAGGTCGTAGCTTAAAAACTACATATAAATATTACCTTAATTTATTGAAATCATAACGGCAATTTTAAATATATATTTGTAAATTGTCCAATAAGTACAAATCTAAAAGAACCGTCATTAATCCTATTTATTATACCTATATATATAATAGCATTTTTATTAATAAGAAAAGTTACAAATATATCTGTAAGTAATAATTTTCATTTTATCAGATTATAGGAAACTGTAACTCACTCAAAACTATACTTTTTTATAAAATATAGGATAAAATGCAAAAAAATCGGTCAAAATGTTGTTTTTTAAGATAAATTGTATAGTTTTGTCATTCATAATCAAGAAAATTTGTAATATGAAAATGAAAATTATTTTTTTAAGTCTTAGTTTGTTTTTAATAACAGGAGCAACTTTTGCTCAGAAAAAAGATGTACCAAAAAGTATCATCAGTGAAAAAGTAGGTATTAAAAAATACCATGATAAAGAAGAGTTAGATCGTATGCAAAAAGGTCAATTGTTAGAACTTTATATCGAGCGAATCAAACTTCTTGTTAAAACTTTACCATACATTGCGTTTGCTACCAAGCCAGGAGTAACCATGTCTACTTTAGGGATTCCTAATACAAAAGATAATAGAGAAACCTTAGATGACGAGTTTGAAGCTTCGGATGCTTTTCTGGAAACAACCCTTAATTTCCAAAGGACCATGTTACCATACTCAGATAAGAGTAATTTAGTAGCAGCCATTATATTTTATGAAGATACAATGAAAGCATTACACGAGTATAGTGAGTTTCGCTAATTAAAATATTGATATTTTTAGGGGCCAAACAAACAACTATCTCATATCATATTACTGAAGTTTATACATTTATTATAGATTAGATTACTATATATATTAGTAGAATATATATATGTAGTATTAACTAGTTCTCTCATTTTCAATACTTTTATTTTATTAAGATTAAGGTCTTAAAAATTTTTTTCAAGGACATTGTTCTTGTAATTGTATTTTTAAGGCCACATATTACAAATTTCCTGTTTATAATATTTAATTATAAGTAAACATTAAGCGTTTTGAAGCTTACATTTTTCCAAGATTTTATTTTTTCAGAATTTCAAGATTTTATCTCTTAAAATCTGAGTCGTTTTTATTATAATTTTAGTTATCCAAAATTTTAATTACAAAAACGTGTAGTACGTCGAACAAATTTGTAAGTAATTATTTCAAAATAATGCATTTCATCGAATTTATTCGCTTTTTGTAGATATTAATTGTAGATTTGAGCATTGAACTAAACAAGTGTTAATATATATTGTTATGAAAAAAATTACTTACATAATTTTGATGTCACTTTTCCTGATCGGGAGTGCATCAGCGCAGCAAGAGAAGGGAATAATTGGTACAGAAAATTGGTTAGATAATTGGACAGACTTCAGACCGAAAGTCGCTGATTATGGAGAACCTAACGAAATACTTACAGGTACCATTACTGAAGATATGAGACTTAACAAGAGAGATACTTACCTATTATTAGGTAATGTTTTTGTTACAGATAGTGTGACTTTAACCATCGAGCCAGGAACAGTAATCATTGGTGATTTTGAATCTAAAGGATCTTTAACTATAAGTAAAGGTGCAACTCTAATTGCAGAAGGATTAGAAACAGACCCTATTATATTTACTTCTAACAGAAGTGTTAAAAAAGCCGGTGATTGGGGTGGACTAATTATATTAGGAGACGCTCCAACAAATAAATTCGGGAATGGATCTGTAGCCTCTCAATATCCAAACTTAGAACAATCCTCTTATAGATATACAAATTATGGTGGAGATAACCCTAATGGTAATTCTGGTGTGTTAAAGTATGTAAGAATAGAGTATGCAGGAAAGAAAATGAGAAGAGGTGGTGGAGATGGATTTAATGGTTTGTTGTTAGCTGGAGTAGGAAACAAAACAGTATTGGAAAATATTATGATAAGCTATTGTGCAGGAGACTCCTTTAAAGTTATGGGAGGTGAAGTTAATTTATTGAAGGCTGTTTCATACAGATCAAGTAAAAACGATTTTAACTTTAACTTAGGAACACAGGCTACATTAAATAACTCATTAGCTATTAGAACACCATATGTGTCAAGTAGTAACGGAGCAAGATGTTTGCAAGTAGTATCTTACGAGAAGAAAGAACAAGTAGATTTTACTAAAAAAGGTACATCCTTACTAGCAAAAAACTTAACATTATTAAATAGTAGTAATGATTTAAGCGAACATATCAAGATGGGCTTAATTAAAGAAGCAGTTTTCGTAGGAGAACACGCATCTTTAGATATGAACAAAAGTGTTATTTCCGGATTTAACCCTGCAGTTATACTAGATCACAGAATAACGATTAATCAAGAGAATTTGGAGAAAATTAAATTCGTTGATATGTATTTCAATAACTGTAAAGGAAATATATTTAAAGAAAACAACTCTAACAATGAGGATTTAGAAAACTGGTATGGTAACAGGTCCTTTTTTAATGTATATGCAAAAAGTCAAAACTCGGAAACATTTATCGATTTAAATAATCCGAAAAACCCAGACTTTAGATTGCGTATCAATAAAATAATAGCAGCTAACAGTAAAAATTAAAAAGCTTAGAAAAATCACAAAGTCAAAGTCAATCCTTTTTAATTATCAAACCAACCAACAATTATTATAAAGTGATTTTGAATTCTAATGATGTTATAGTTAGAGCGGTAATTGTTTTTAAAAGTTTTTTTAACTAAAAAGAATAATAATCGTATGCGGAATTTTACTATTACTACTTATATAGTTGTTGTTTTCCTGTTAGTTACAGGAAAACTATGTGGGCAAATGGTCATACAACATCCATTGTTGGGTGAAGGTTTTTCAAGATGGGAAAAAGCCTGCGCCAGTGATGCTTTTAATTCATATGAAGTAATATTTCATTTTACACAAGCAGAATTAACAGCTTCTACTCAATTTGTGTTGGAACTTTCTGATAATACAGGAGATTTTTCAAGTCCTGAGATTCTTCATACTTCTGCAGTGGGCGCTATCACAGCATCGCCAGGTAAAGTCAGTGTGGCTATGCCAATAACGGTATCGGGCGAGGGATATAAAATTAGAGTTAGAAGCATTGGACCAGATGCGACTAGCTCGCCATCTGATGCGTTTCCTGCTTATTATAAGATTCATAATGAGACTTTTACTATAAATAAATCACAACCAACAGGTGTCTTTTGCGCAGGTGGAAGTTATTTATTAACAATAGATAATCCAGGTGAACCTGGGAACAATTCCCCTTTACAATTCTCTTCGCTTACATTTAATTGGTATAAAGAAACGGGTCCAGATACAAAGGACTTTATTGCAACAGCTCCAAGTTTGGAAGTAACCACACCAGGAACCTATTTTGTAGAGACAAATTATGGGTCCTGTAGTTTGGGAGTTATAACTTCAGATTCAAATAGGGTAACCATTACAGAAGCAGTATCTGTAGGTTCAAGTAGCATAACATCTAGTTTAGGTAATCCGTATTGCGCTAGTTTAGGATCTACAACACTTACCACGGTTTCAGCCAATACCTACCAATGGTATATAGATGGCGTTGAAATATCAGGAGCAACAGAGCAGACATACGTAACCGATCAATCAGGCAAGTATTCTGTAAACATTACTTTAAATGGTTGTTCAACAAGTGCTTCTATCGACCTGGATGCCAATCTGTTTACGAGTAGTATCGATGTAGAAGTCTCCCCAGCAGTTAATCTTATACCCGCAAGTGGTGCCTTAGAGGTAAATATTACAGATACCGCTTCCAGTCCAACATACGAATGGTATTTAAATGGCAACCTAATTACAGGAGCCAATGGTTCTAGTTTCGATATAACAGAAATAGGAAGTTATAAAGCTGTAGTTTCTCAAACCGTAGGATGCGAATCTTCCAAAGAATTTCTCTTTGAGGTTACAGAAACTTTCCCTAATGTAGAAAAAATACCAAACCTTATAAGTCCGAATGGAGATGGAACAAACGATACATGGGTGATACCAAAAACCTATGTAAGTGGTACAAATACAGAGGTTATTTTAGTAAGCTCACAAGGAGAAATTGTCTTGCAAACCAAGGATTATCAGAATAATTGGCCGCAGGACGATCTAAGTTTTAAAGCAGTAAACCCAGTTTACTATTATATAATAATAACAGAAGACAATAAAACACGTAAAGGTTCAATAACAGTGGTAAAATAACATGAGGAAATATCTGCTACATATAGTTTTATTTTTTTGTTTTACGCAAATATTCCACGCTCAAGAAGAAGGCGGGGTTGTTTCGTTTGTGCTACCTGTTAGAAATTCTTTAAAGTTTAATAGATATGCCATAAACCCAACCTTTAGTTTTGTAAGAGAACAGAACAAATATATTAGCATTAATAACAAAAGACAATGGGCGCAGTTTGATGATGCGCCGCAAACATTACTATTTGGGTATTCCGGACGATTTAGGGAAAATATTGGAGTTGGAGTTGGAGTATTTCAACAAAATTATGGCGTATTAACCACCTTTGGTGGTATTTTAAATTTTGCCTATAACGTTGTTTTAGACAGATATAGCAATTTAACTTTTGGAGCCAACGTGGGATTCTATAGAAGTGGTTTAAATGAAGGTAAAGTAGTTACTAATACTCAGGAGAGTACATTAGATAACATACCTTCAAATTCTTTAGTAACGATAAACCCGGGAATAAATTACGGAACTGGTTTTGTAGATTTTGGAATATCTCTTAATAATGTTTTTCTATATAATATAAACGGATCTGAACTGGTTCAGGAAAACCCAGAGCAAGGTATTCAAGCACATGCCATGTATACTGGATATGTAAACAGTCGCGATTTTTTTGATGAAAGTAAATTTACAGGATTAATTAGATCGGAATTTAAAAAAGAAAAAACCGTTATTTCTGGAATAGCCATGCTAACTGTTCCTAAAGGTATTTGGGCGCAATTAGGCTATAATACTTTATATGGAATATCTGGGGGTGTTGGTTTAAATATAAGTTCTCAATTTTCTATAGAGTACAATTATGAAAAGGCCATGGGAAATTTATCAGATTTTGGTAACTCCCATGATATTACTTTAGCTTATAAATTTAAAAATAGATATAGATACAGGTATAGTGGTGACGATGAAGAAACCTCATTGATCATGCCAGAGAAACGAACAAAAAGAAGGCCTACGACTAGGCGAAAAACACCAGTTTCTAATAAACCTGTAGTAAGAAAAACACCTGCTCAAGTAAAAGCAGAAGCTGAAGCAAGGGCTAAAGCTGCTAAAGAAGCAAAAGCAAAAGCCGCTGCAGAAAGAATAAGAAGAGCAGAGGAAAGGGTAAGAGCCCAAGAAGCTGCTGCCAAAGCCAAGGCAGAAGAAGAAGCAAGAGCTAAGGCTGCTGCAGAAGCTGCCGCCAAAGCCAAGGCAGAAGAAGAAGCAAGAGCAAAGGCTGCTGCAGAAGCTGCCGCCAAAGCCAAAGCAGAAGAAGATGCCAGAGCTAAGGCCGCTGAAGAAGCTGCCGCTAAAACTAAAGCGGAAGAAGAAGCAAGAGCTAAGGCCGCTGCAGAAGCTGCCGCTAAAGCTAAAGCGGAAGAAGAGGCAAGAGCCAAAGCCGCTGCAGAAGCCGCCGCCGCTAAAGCCAAGGCAGAAGAAGAAGCAAGAGCCAAAGCTGCCGCTAAAGCCAAAGCAGAAGAAGATGCCAGAGCTAAGGCCGCTGCAGAAGCTGCCGCTAAAGCTAAAGCAGAAGAAGATGCCAGAGCTAAGGCCGCTGCAGAAGCTGCCGCTAAAGCTAAAGCGGAAGAAGAGGCAAGAGCCAAAGCCGCTGCAGAAGCCGCCGCCGCTAAAGCCAAGGCAGAAGAAGAGGCAAGAGCCAAAGCTGCTGCAGAAGCTGCCGCTAAAGCCAAAGCAGAAGAAGAAGCAAGAGCCAAAGCTGCTGCAGAAGCTGCCGCTAAAGCCAAGGCAGAAGAAGAGGCAAGAGCCAAAGCCGCTGCAGAAGCTGCCGCCGCCGCTAAAGCCAAGGCAGAAGAAGAAGCAAGAGCCAAAGCTGCTGCAGAAGCTGCCGCTAAAGCTAAAGCAGAAGAAGAGGCAAGAGCCAAGGCCGCTGCAGAAGCTGCCGCTAAAGCCAAAGCAGAAGAAGAAGCAAGAGCCAAGGCCGCTGCAGAAGCTGCCGCTAAAGCTAAAGCAGAAGAAGAGGCAAGAGCCAAGGCCGCTGCAGAAGCTGCCGCTGCCGCTAAAGCCAAGGCAGAAGAAGAAGCAAGAGCCAAAGCCGCTGCAGAAGCTGCCGCTAAAGCCAAGGCAGAAGAAGAGGCAAGAGCCAAAGCCGCTGCAGAAGCTGCCGCTAAAGCTAAAGCAGAAGAAGAGGCAAGAGCTAAAGCTGCTGCAGAAGCACAAGTTGTAACACCAGTTGACGACGTTACCAAATCAATGAATGATTTATTAACAAGATTAACTGAAACAGTAGCAAGCAGAGACAAAGACCTTAAGGATTTAAAAGAAGAAAATGATTTAGGTGAAAAAGGAATTTTTAAGGCACCAAGACCATTTAAGAGTATAAGTGCAGAAAATGCTGCTTTAGAATCCTTAAAATCTGAACTTGATGGTGTAATTAAAACACGAGATGAAAAAATTGCAGCATTAGAAAAACAATATAACAATTCGATTGATCCAATTAAATTGAAAACAATTGAAAGATTAAAAACGGAGCAATTAAATGCTTTAAAATCTAGAAAAGATTTAATGGCGTCATTGGAAAAAATTAAGATAGCTACAGAAATAGAGAGAAAACGAAGAATTAAACGTGCAGCTTACGACAATGCCGATGCTAGATATTCTAAAGATATGGCTGCATTAAACAGAATTAAGGAAACAACTCCTGTAAGTAGCGTGCCACTTAAAGAAGAAGATTTTGATTTTGGAGAAGAACAGAGTAGCAACATACAAATTGTGAAGGATATTAAGAATACAGAAAGTGGTTATTATTTAGTAATAGCCGTACACAGCAATGTTGATAAGAGAAATGAATTTGTAGAGAAAACGGTAGCTGCCGGACAGTCGAATGTTAACTTCTTCTACGATGAAAGTACTAGTAAATACTTTATTTATTATGAGAAGTTTAGTAGTGTAGAACAAGCTAGAAGAGCTTTAGAAGCTAAAGGAAATAAACCGTATAATGGAAAAATGTCTATGGTTAAGATAGAAAATTAAAAATATGTAACAAAACTAACACCCTAGCTATGCTTTATCTGATTATGCCCGTGAAGATGAAGGAGCATCAAATATAAACTATTATGAAAAAACCTACTATTTTTAAAACCGAACTTATTGTATTGCTGATCCTGTTCAGCATGCAGTTATTTGCCCAAAATTACGTGCCCTTTTCAAGTGCCACGAAATCTCCTAGATTCGATAGAGATATAAAAGGAGACATGATTTTGATAGGGAATAACATTTTGGGGCCTAGCAATAACGATTTCAATGATGTCACTGAGTCTAACGATAATGTCGATATGAGGTATATTGACATCGATTCGGATGGATCAACGTTTAGTTCTTCCAGTGCAAATTTACAAATTAATAGTCCTGCAAACTGTTATCAAATTGTATATGCCGGGCTTTATTGGAGTGCTGTTAACCCAGGTACAGAGTCTATTTCGAACGTAAGAATGAGTGGACCCAATGGTGTGTATCATGATATTATTGCAGACGATATTATTTTCGAAGCAGGCGGATCGTCGGTAGATGGTGGTAGGAGTTTTCCTTATGCTTGTTATGCAGATGTAACTAATATAGTAAGAGCATTGCCGAGTAATATAGGTACATATACAGTAGCCAATGTATCTTCCGCTCAAGGAAGATCAAGGCTTTTTGGTAATCGTACAGGTCATTCGGCTGGATGGTCTTTATATATAGTTTACGAAGACCCATCGTTAACAGGTAAGTCTATCACCAGTTTTGATGGTTTTAGCGCCATGAGTGCAGTTAATAATAGTACACTAGATGTTCCCATTTCAGGATTTAGAACAGTTCCAGCCCCTGCTCCGGTTAGAGCAAAATTTGCTTTTGCTGCTTTAGAAGGGGATAGAACGCTTACTCGGGACCGTTTAAGGATTAATGGGAATAGATTATTTGATGCCTCTCGAGGTCGTAATAACTTTTTTAATAGTACGGTAAGTAGTACATTTCCCAGACAGCCCAGTAGTGCCAATACTCTAGGGTTCGATACAGGTATTATAGATGTGTTAAATGCCAATAATGATGTTATTGATAATGATGACACAAGTGCTGTAGTTCGTTTAGAAACAGATCAGGATACTTATTTTCCGTATTTTTTCGCTTTTTCTGTTGATATAATAGCACCAAATATAATACTTACTAAAACAGTTGAAGATCCATCAGGTAATGATATTGGAGGACAATTAGTTGGTCTTGGAGAAGAACTAAATTATGTTATAGGTTTTCATAATTCAGGGAATGACGATGCTACAGACTTAACTATTAGAGATGTACTTCCTAGGAATATTGTATTCGATTATCCTGCAGATATGGGCTTATTGCCTCCGGGAGTTACAGTACAAAGCTATACTCCGGCAACAAGGGAGATTGTTTTTAGAGTGGACGATTCCGTGATTGAAGAGAATGATCCGGTATTGGAAATTCGATTTAGAGTTACTGTAGTAAGAGAATGTAGTTTATTAAATAATGCATGTGATAATATTGTAAGCAACCAAGCATTTTCAACATATAGAGGAACAATGAACCCATTGTTCGTTATATCAGACGATCCAAGTTTTAGCACTAATACAGCCTGTTTATTAACGCCAGGAGCCACTAATTTCTTAGCAGACATTAGTTGTACGTTCGAAGAAGACGTAATACTCTGTGGTAGTAGTATCGATTTAGTAGCAGGTGACGATTATGATAGTTATGAGTGGCGAACTAGTCCAACAGGACCAGTTATTTGGAATCAACAAACGTATCCAGCCACAGCTCCGGGAACTTATTATGTACATAACACAGCTACAGCGCCATGTCAATCTATCGATCAGGTATTTAACGTGATAACCTTTGGAGCTGGTGTTACTAACCCAGTAATTCCATTTGCAGATCAAGTAGTTCAATGTCCTAATGGCGGAACACTAATGCCCAACATATTTATGTGTGGTGCTAGCGATACAACGTTTATCGATACAAATATTACCGATGCCGATTCCATAATCTGGTACCGATTAGATGAATCCAGTTGTACAGCGGTTACCAATATTAATTGCCCTAACGAAGATCCTGTTTGTAACTGGGGTCAAGTAGGAACGGGTCCCGACTATTTGGTAGATTCTCCAGGACAATACAGGCTTATATTAAATTATACTGGTGGTTGTCGTAATCTATTCTATTTCAATGTTTACGAGAATGAATTGTTACCAACAGAAACACATAGTGACATTATTTGTACAACCCCAGGCGAAATTGTTATAGGGGATGTGCCTAGTGGTTACGAGTATAGTTTAGATAATGCAACTTACCAACCTAGTAATGTTTTTGCTATTAATACACCAGGTGTATACACCGTTTATATTAGACAAATTGGTGTAACGCCTAACCCTTGTATTTTTACAGTACCAAATATTCAAATAAGAGAAAGAAACTTTACTGTTACTACAGCTATTACCCAGCCATTATGTCATGGCGGACAAGGAAGCGTTTTAGTAGCAGCTAACGATGTTCGTCCACAATATTACTATTCAATTTCCAATAGTAGTGGAACCATAATAAATAGTGTAGGCCCTATAGCTGCTGGAGATTATACGTTTTCTAACTTAAATGCAGGAACATATACCATAAATGTATCTACAGACGATGGTTGTGCCTATACAGGAAGTATCGATATTGTTGAGCCAGACTTGTTGGAGGCTACTGTTGCAATAACAAGGCCTTTAACTTGTGGAAGTGGTGAGATTACTATATCTGCCCAAGGTGGTACAACTCCTTATTTCTATTATATTAATGGTGATCCTAATTTTCAACTCGATCCAAGAGTAGAAGTATTAGATCCGGGAGGCGTATATAATATTACTGTGGTAGACAACAATAACTGTTCTACAACAACATCAATAACAGTAGATCCAATAGCCCCTCCTGTTTATACCGTTACTGAAACAGATATTTTATGTTACAGTGATAACGGACAAATAGTATTTAATGTAACTAATGCTAATGGGTATACCATAGCATATAGTATAGATAATGGAGCCACTTTTGTATCTAATCCAACATTTTCTAACCTTAGCGGTGGAACGTATCAGGCTATGATTAGATATTCATTAGGTGGAGTTGATTGTTTAAGCACAGCTCAAGATATTACAATAGATGCGCCAAACGAGGCTTTAACCGCGTCAAGTGGTGTATCGGAATTAGCAGGTTGTGGTCCTTCTGGAGAAGGAAGATTACGTATTACGAATCCTCAAGGAGGAACACCTCCTTACGAGTATAGTTTTGATAATCAGGCAACTTGGGTGGGTACAAACGAGGCTTATGTAATGCCGGGAACTTATACCTTATATATTAGAGATGCTAGCGGTTGTATTTATGCCATGCCGGAAATTATTTTAGATCCAGAACCAGTACCTCCAACAATAACGGTTAGTAACCCTGATTATAATTGTGATGGAACCGCAACAAGTACAGTGGTCGTTAACAATACGGGAGGGCCAACATACCAGTACACCTATTTATTGGATGGTGTTCCAAACCCGAATACAACAGACCCTCGAGTATTTTTAAATGTACCTAATGGGCCTCACAATATTACTGTGCAATATAACTTATTGACAGTGCCTTCTTTTAGTAATTTATTAAATGAGGATTTTGGTTATGGAGCGGACACGACATCTCCAGGAATTAACACGACATTTTATTGCTTTGAACGACAAGTAGCGGCAACACAATGTAAGGGTAGTCCATCTATTAACGATGGTGATTATTCTGTAACTTCCAGTATATTACATCCTTTTGGTACGTGGATTAATCCGGTAGATCATACACCTCCTACAACACCACCAACTCCGAATGGAAGATATTTGGCGGTTAATATCGGAGACCAAATACCCACATCTGCAATTTTATATGAAAAAACTATAAGTGATATTATTCCAAATCAGCCTATTAATGTAGAATTTTTTGCCATTAATATAGTTGGTCCAGGTTCTGGTATAGCCGACCCAGATTTAACTGTGGCACTGATAGATGGAACCGGTACGGAAATATCCTCATTTAGTACAGGAAGAATACCAAAGTCTGGAGTATGGGAAAATTACCCAAAAACTCCAATAACTTTAGATCCGGGTGCCAATACAACCTTAAGGTTTATAGTAAGGTCTAATATACAGGAAACCAATGGAAACGATGTTGCTATAGATGATATTAGAGTGTTTCAAATGCCAGTAAGTTGTATTACAGAAGTAAACTTTCCTTTTGTAATAGATTCTAATAATGCATTTACATCTCAAATAACAAATGCTACAGATGTTACTTGTTTGGGAGCAAGCGACGGAACCATTACTATTGCAGCACAAAATTTCGATCCAGCAATCGGATTCGAATATTCTACAGATAATGGAACAACTTGGAATACCCAATTAACATCACCTCATACAATTACAGGTTTAACGGCTGGTACTTATGATGTCTTGGTACGTTATGATAGTACCCCACCAATCTGTATGGACACATTTTCACAAGATATAAATGCACCGGCATTATTAGGAGTTAATGCTTCTGCAACACCGGTAACATGTCTTGTTGGATCTACCGTAACAGCCACAGCTAATGGTGGTACACCTGCATATTCGTATGAATTATTAGATGCGGCTACATTAAATCTTGTTTTTAACTTCCCTGCCAGTGGCGTTTTAAATAATGTTTCTCCAGGAGATTATATTATAAGAGTAACAGACTCTAATAATTGTACGGCAGACTCAAGTACAACATTAAATATAGCTGCCCCAACAAATCCAACAGCTACAATAGATGCAACATCAGATTTATGTTACGATACTACAAATGCATCAACTATTGTTGTAACAGCATCAGGAGGACTAGCACCTTATGAATATAGTTTAAATAGTGGTCCGTTTGGAGCTAATAATACATTTACCAATTTAACTCCAGGCAGCTATAATGTTATGGTAAGAGATGCTAACGGATGTACTATTCCTGCAGCACTAACGCAAACCATAGCTCCACAATTAACAATAAGTACAGCACTAACAAAAGGTCTGGATTGTTCGGCTACACCAGATGCCGCAATAACTGGTAACATTAGTGGAGGAACACCACCTTATACTTTAGAGAGATCCTTTAACTCGGGAGCGTATACACCAATTACATATGGTGTACTACCATTCGTATCTTTAACAGCGAATTCTGGAGATTTCAGATTTAGAGTTACCGATGCGTTAGGATGTACGGCAGAATCTAATGTTATTACGATTAATGCCATATCAAACCCAACAGCTTCTGTAACAGAAGTTGATCCAACTTGTAATGGATTATCAAATGGATCTGTGCAAATAACAGCCTCTGGCGGTGCAGGTTCTTATACATATAGTTTTAATGGAAGTCCTTTTACAACAC
This sequence comes from Flavivirga eckloniae, assembly GCF_002886045.1. Lineage (NCBI taxonomy): Bacteria > Pseudomonadati > Bacteroidota > Flavobacteriia > Flavobacteriales > Flavobacteriaceae > Flavivirga > Flavivirga eckloniae. The sequence continues at coordinate 5,473,163 of NZ_CP025791.1, forward strand.
AAGTATTATATTCAGGCTTAGCTGCAGGAACATATAACTACGAAGTAAGAGATGCCAATCAATGTATTTTTAGTGGTACAGCAACTTTAAACGAACCATCGGTCTTAGCAGCAACAGCAGCAGTAGCCCCACCGTTAAGTTGTAGCCCTTCAAATACGAATCAACCGGCTACAGTAACCGTAACTGCTACAGCAGGAACGGGAACAGCCCCGTACCAATTCAGTTTTAACGGATCTGCATTTAGTGCAACAAATACGTTAAGCGTAAATGATACAGGAGTAGATCAAACGATTAATTACACAGTAATGGATGCCCAAGGGTGTACTGTTTCAGGTTCAGTAGTCGTAACGGCACTAGACCCGCCAACAGATTTAAGCTTTGTTGCCACACCAGTAACCTGTTTAGCGTTAACAAGTGATGTAACCTTAACAGCAACAGGGGGTGCAGGTGCTTTAGAATATAGAATAGTATCGCCAGCTGCTACACCATATCAAGGTTCAAATGTATTTACAGGATTGGCGCCAAGCACCACGTATATATTTCAAGTAAGAGATGCCAATGGGTGTTATTATTCCGAATCACTTACCATAGACCCGGTAATCAATATCGCAGTAACAGGAACTTTAGATAGCAATGTTAGCTGTAATGGAGGATCAGACGGAGCCGTAACATTTACAATTGGAGGTTTCTCAGGAAATTATACCTATGTACTTAATGGAGCGCCGGCTGTAGTAGGTCAATCTGCAGCAACAGTAACGTTCCCTGGTTTAACAGCAGGAAATTATACTTTAGATGTTACAGATGAAGATACGGGATGTACGGATTCATTTATGGTGCCAGTTGGAGAACCAGCTAATCCGTTATCGTTTACAGCAATAGGAACAAATGTATTCTGTACTAATTTTAACTCGCAAATAACGGTTACCGCATCAGGTGGAACCGGACCTTATACCTATGCGGTAGTTGTATCTGGAGCAGCAGCTCCGGTACCAGCAGCGTATGGACCAAATAACGTTATAACAGTTGATACTAATGGAGGAACTGACTTAAATTGGGATGTCTATGTGTTAGATGCCAATGGTTGTACGGCCACTCCGGTATTCAGGACTGTTACAGTTACTAACGACCCATTACCAACAATAAACCCGGTAGCACAGCAGTGTTTTACAGGAAGTCCTATTAATATTAGTTTATCAGGAACAGTGTCAGTTGGTTTACCATCATATAGTATTGGTAGTGGATTCCAGGCAAGTCCGAATTTTACAATTGCAACACCAGGAACGTATACCTTAACAATAAGAGACGGTAATGGTTGTGAGGTCACAACACCATATGTTGTTGATCCTCAATTACAAGCAAATGCTACTTTAACAAAAGGTTTAGATTGTACGGCGTCACCAGATGCTACTATTAATGTGGCTATATCTGGAGGTAATGCAAATTATACAGCATATGAAGTTTCTATAAACGGAGCTGCTTACGTACCGGTATTACCGGCACCAGTAGGCGCGTCATTTACTTATACAGCTAATGCAGCAGGAACATATGAGTTTAGAATAACAGATACAAACATAACTAGTGGTACTTGTACGGTTATAACCAATGAAATCACTGTTGATGCTATTGTTCCAGTGGCCGCTACAGATGCTCAAGTTGACCCTACATGTAATGGTTCAACAGATGGTTCTATTACTTTAACAGCCACAGCAGGTGTACCTCCTTTCACTTATAGTATAGATGGAGGTGCTACTTTTGTATCTAACAATGTATTTGGAGGTTTAGGTGCAGGTACTTATAATTATGTAGTAAGAGATAGATTAGAATGTACTACAACAGGACCTGTAACATTGATTGACCCGCCAATAATTGATGTTGATATTCAGGAATTTGGATTAACATGTGCAGGTAATGTACCAACGCTAGGAAGGATTGAAGTTTTTGTAAATTCAGGAGGTACTGCGAATTATACTTATACCTTATTCGACAATACATTTACACAAATTGCAACACATACAGAAGGTTCTGCCCCTATAACACCAACACATACTTTTGGAGGCTTAAACTTTGGAGATTATTATGTTAGAGTTGTAGATGCCAGAGGTTGTGAATTCAACAGTGGTCCTATAAGAATTAATACAACACCCGATTTGAATTTTACTACCGCTGTAGATTCAAATAACTGTGCTACTGGAGTAGATATTCAGGTTAATACAGTAGGGGGAACAGCACCTTATAATTATTCGATTGTAGGGCAGCCTGAAGTAGTTGGACCGGCTAATTTCACTTTTACAGGTTTATTACATAATGTAACGTACTTTTTACAAGTAAGAGATGCTAATAATTGTATTTTTGTTTTAGAAAGAACAACACCACCACCACCATCTACTATAGCTATATCGGGTACAGCAACAACCAATGTAACTTGTAATGGAGCTGATGATGGAACATTTGCGTTTACTGTTGAAAGTTATGATGGAACAGTTACAAATATTGATTATCAATTATTAAATGCACTAACGTTATTACCGTTACCAACTCCTGTAAACGGAACGTTGGTTGGACCAGCAGGAGGACCGGTATCACATACCATTTCTGCTTTGCCACCAGGTAATTATGTTTTAGAAGCTAGAGAAGCAACAGGAACACTTTGTGCTGCGACACATACCTTTGAAATTACTCAACCGGCACAACCGGTTGCCACAGCAGTTTCGAGCCAAGTGCCTTCAAACTGTAATGCAGGTGCGCAAATAACTCTTACAACAAGAGGAGGTACGGGACCTTATACTTATGCGGCAGTTATAAATGGTGCAGGAGCTCCAGCTTTAGCGGCTTATGGCCCTAGTAATGTTATAACGGTTGATACAAATTCGGGAGCAGATTTAGTTTGGGATATCTATGTTAGAGATGCAAATGGTTGTCCTGATATGATTACTGTTAATGTGACGCATCAAACATCTCCAACAATTAACCCAGTTGCTCAGCAATGTTATGATGGTACTCCTTTTAATATTACCTTAGTAGAAGGAACTGGAACCGCAGCAGGACCATTGTCTTATAGTACTGGTAGTGGTTTCCAAGCGAGCGATACTTTTGTAATTAATGCTCCGGGAACATATACATTAACTATAAGAGATGTTAATGGCTGTGAGGCTTCAATACCATACGTAGTAGAGCCGCAATTGTTGGCCAATGCAAATGTATCCAAAGAGTTAACGTGTTCTTTACCAGTAGAAGCTGATATTGATGTGACTATATCTGGAGGAACCGGTATATATACAACTTATTTGGTCTCAACAGATGCAGGAGTTACTTATAATCCGGTGTTACCGGCGCCAGTAGGAGCTACATTCACATATACAGCTGCAACCGCAGGAACATATGATTTTAGAATAACGGATTCACAAGGATGTCCAGTAAACACAAGTGCGACTGTTAACTTAATAACGAACCCAATAGCTAGCGTAACACCAATCGATCCTACTTGTAATGGAGGAACGAACGGATCGGTACAAATAAGTGCTACGAGTGGTACGGGAACTTATACCTATAGTTTTAACGGAAGTCCGTTTACTACGCAAGTATTATACACAGGGTTAAGTGCAAACATTGTATACCCATATGTAGTAAGAGATAGTAAAGGCTGTGAAGATAATGGTACAGTTACACTATCTGAGCCATTAGTTTTAGCAGCAACGTCTGCAGTAGCACCACCGTTAACTTGTAGCCCTTCAAATGCATACCAACCGGCTCTAGTAACAGTAACGGCCACTCCAGGAACAGGAACTGCTCCATACCAGTTTAGTTTTAACGGATCTGCATTTAGTGCAACAAATACGTTAAGCGTAAATGATACTGGAGTAAATCAAACCGTTAATTATACGGTAATGGATGCCCAAGGGTGTACTGTTTCAGGTTCAGTAGTTATAACGGCACTAGATCCACCAACAGATTTAGATTTTAACGCAACACCAGTAACTTGTTTAGTGTCAACAAGCGATGTGACCTTAACAGCTACAGGAGGTGTAGGTGTCTTAGAATATAGAATGACATCACCTTCAACAACTGCATATCAAAACTCAAATCTATTTCCAGGATTGTCACCAAACATCCCTTATGTATTTGAAGTAAGAGATGCCAATGGGTGTTATTATACAGAATCGTTTACCGCAAATCCGGTAACAAATATTACCGTTACAGGAGCTGCAGATAATGATGTTAGCTGTAATGGAGGTTCAGATGGAGCTGTAACATTTACAATTGGAGGTTTCTCAGGAAATTATACCTATGTGTTTAATGGAGCACCGGCAGTAGTTGGTCAATCAGTAACAACAGTAACGTTCCCTGGTTTAACAGCAGGAAATTATACTTTAAATGTTACAGATGAAGATACAGGGTGTATAGATTCATTTATGGTACCAGTAAGAGAACCAGCAAACCCTTTATCGTTCACAGCTACAGCAACCAATGTATTCTGTACTAATTTTAACTCACAGATAACGGTTACGACAACGGGTGGAACTGGACCTTATACTTATGCAGCAGTTGTATCAGGAGCAGCAGCTCCGGGACCAGCAGCATATGGACCAAATAATGTTATAACAGTCGATACAAACTTAGGAGCAGATTTAAGTTGGGATGTATATGTTTTAGATGCTAATAACTGTACGCAAACCCCAGTATTCGAAACTGTTACTATAATAAACGATCCGTTACCAACAGTAACAGCACCAGCCATGGCAACATGTGTTGGATCAGATTCATTTACTTTTGCAATAACAGGTAGTTCAGGTGTATTACCATTAGAATATTCTATTGATGGTATTAGTTTCCAGGCAGGTGGAACATTTACAGTATCCGCAGCAGGAACATATACAGTAACTGTAAGGGATGCGAATGGTTGTACAGCAACAAGCACTCCGGTGACGGTTTACGAACCTTTAGATTTAACGCCTGCTATAACGGCATTACCTAGCTGTACTAATGATGATGGAGAAATTACAGTAACACCAATAGGTGGTTCAGGAGCGGGTAATTATACATATAGTATAAGTCCGATGCCAGGATCAGTAAGTATAGCAACTAATGTAATTTCCGGTGTACCAGCAGGAACTTATACCGTTACTATAACCGATATCGTTACGACGTGTACAAATACAGCTTCAGTAACATTGTCGGCAGCAACACCAGTAACATTTACAACCACTCCTACCAATGTAACTTGTAATGGCGGTAGTGATGGCGTAATTACTGTAAACTTACCGGTAAGTAATGACAATCCGGTTTATACCTACGAGATAACAGCGCCTATTGTAGTTGCGCCTCAAAACTCAAATATTTTCCCAGGGTTAGCAACAGGAACTTATACTGTACGTGTAACCTCTGGTAGAGGATGTTTCGCCGATAGATTAGAAACAGTAGGTGAACCAAATATTGTAGTACCAACTGTATCAGCAGTACAATATAATTGTAATGCTGGTGTAAACACACCGAACTTTGCTTCTATTACTGTAGATAGCGCAGTAGGAGGTTCTGGTACATATACAACTTACGAATTTATAAGAGGAGGTATAACCATGCAGTCAGGTACAAACAATGTATTTGTAGAGTCTGACTTGTTAGGAGGTACCTATACAATAAATGTTTATGATAATAATGGTTGTGTTGGTACAACAACAGAAACTATTTTACCATTCATAAATATAGACACTGTAGATATTACTATAGATAACCCAATGACTTGTACTAACGATGAGGATATTACCGTATCGGTAACAAGTAGTGGAGGTGTACCAGCTAATTTAGAATATACTGTAGAAGATGTTGTAGGAGCCACAATAGGAGGTGTATACAGTCAAACTAATACTACTGGAGTATTCTTAGGGTTACCAATAGGAAACTACTACGTAACAGCAACAAATTTAGATACAGGTTGTAGTCTTCAAACAACACATTATGTGACAGATCCGAATACTTTCGATCTTACTATAGATTCTGTTGTTGACGTAACATGTTTATCAGGAACAGATGGAAGTGTTAATGTGACCTTGATAGATAGGTCGCCATTACCAACTGATGAATCTGGACCGTTCAATTACAGCATCGTTGATGCTTTAGGAGCTCCTGTTACTTCAGGTTCAGTACCTAATGCAGGACCAGTTACATTGTCAAATTTTGGTGCGGGAACATATACTATAACAGCCAATTTAACAAATTCGCCGTTCTGTACAGTAGTTAGAAACTTTACAATTACTGCTCCAACAGCAGCTTTAGCTATCCAAGAAACCCATACGGAAATTACTTGTGTAGCTGGTAATAATGACGGAACTATTTCTGCCACAGCAGTAGGTGGATGGCCTGGACCATATGAATTCCAATTAGAGGAAGCAGGATCAGGTATAGTTTCAGCATTTAGCAGTGTGTCCGATTTTACAGGATTAGCTCAAGGTGATTATACAGTTACCGTAAGAGATAGTAGAGGTTGTGAGGATTTCGTTATTGTACAATTAAGAATTCCAGATCCAGTTGTTGTTACAGCAACACCGAGTACGACTTTATTAACTTGTTTTAATGATAATACAGCTTCAATAACTGCAAGTGCGGTAGGCGGACAAGGAAGTAATTATTTATATACGCTTAACATGATTGCACCTATAGTGTCGTCATCAGGACCTCAAGCGTCCCCTGTGTTTACCGATTTAGGAGCGGGTACTTATACGGTTACTGTAACCGATGGATTTAATTGTAGTGGTACTTCAACTAATATAATTATAAACGAGCCTTCGGAAATAGAACCAATTTTAGCATTGGCTTCTGGAGAAACTTGTACTTCAAGTGCTACATTAACATTAAGCGCTACAGGAGGAACAGCACCATATAGTTATAGCGATACGCCTAATTTTGTAACAACGTTAGGCTCATTTGCAGGATCAGTAACATTCCCTGTAACTGCAGGAGCACATGCTTATTATGTGATGGATGCTAATGGTTGTATTTCGAATGTTTCTAATGAAGTAAACGTTGAACCATTAATACCTTTAACTATTGATTTAGATTCTGATGATCCAACTATTAGTTGTCATGGAGATGATACAGGTTCTATAATAGCAACAGCCCAAGGTGGTTTAGGTAACTATATTTTCACCCTACAAGATGGATCAGGAAATAACATAGCACCTCTAAACCAAAATAACACGGGTGTTTTCAATGGTCTTGTTGCAGGAACTTACAGAGTAAGAATAGATAGTGGTGATTGCGTTGGTCATTCAGAATATGTGACGATTACGCAACCAGCAACACCATTTGTAGCAGATTATGCAACAACTCCAGTAACTTGTCCTGGTAGTGGTGATGGTACCTTAGAGTTAATTGCGAATGGAGGAACGGCACCGTATACGTATGCGATTTATGGAGGTGGTACTTCATATAGATTAGATCAATTTTTTGATACATCTACATTTGAGAATCTGCCACCAGGAACATATAGCGCTGTTGTGAATGATGCGCAAGGTTGTACGGAGTTTATTGAAGATATTATCATCGAAGCTCCAGTTCCAGTATTTTTAACAGAGGTTCCTGGTTCAAAGATGCCAGAACTTTGTTCGGGAGATATGAACGGTGAATTTAGTGTTGAAATAACTGGTGGTGTTTTACCATATAGTGTATCTATTGATGATCAAGATGGACCTTATATAACAGGTACAGCAGCCCAAACGCAATTTGATTTCACTGGGTTAGCAGGAGGAGAGCATACTGTTTATGTTCGAGATGCAGTAGATTGTCCGACGAGATGGGTTATTACTTTACCAGAATCGGTTACAATAAGCCCAGAGGTGTCTGTAGAGTATGGTTGTACAGGTAACTTGTCTACCAATACGGTAACAGTAACCATAGATGAAAGTATAACAAACGCTACAGATGTAGATTACTCTATAGATGGCGGTGCAACATATCAAGCAAGTAATGTGTTTGTAGATGTGCCAGCTGGTATAGATTATGTTGTGAATGCTAGACATACGAATGGTTGTGAGCAAGTTTCGGAGACTTTCGATATTACTCAAATCGATCCATTAACACTTACTTTAGAAGATGGAGAACTAAACGAGATTGTAGCAGTTGCTACAGGAGGATTAGAACCGTATGAATTCACACTTAACGATGAACCTTATGGAAGCACAGACAGATTTATTATTTATGCTTCTGGAGATTATACCGTAACCGTTACAGATAGAAATGGTTGTGTGGCTACAGCTACGAGATATTTCGAATATATTGATGTATGTATATCTAACTACTTTACTCCTAACGGTGATGGAGATATGGATGAATGGGGACCAGGATGTACAGATCAGTATAAAGAACTTACTGTAGATGTTTTTGATAGATATGGTCGTGTAGTAGCAACCTTAGGTGTAGGAGATAAATGGGATGGTAAATATAATGGTTCAGAGCTTCCAACAGGTGATTATTGGTATGTTTTAAAACTGAATGATCCAAAAGATGATCGTGAATTTGTTAATCATTTCACACTGTATAGATAATGAAAATATGAGATTATGATTATAAAGGGAATTAAAAAGAAAAGTCTATTTATATATATGTGTTTCTTGGTTATAGCTAATAGCTATAGCCAAGAGTTACACGTACCTATATACACACAATATTTGGCAGAGAATAATTTTGTTGTTTCTCCTACTTACGCCGGTATTGGAGATAATTTAAAAGTTAGAGCCAATGGATTATCTCAATGGGTAGGTATTAAGGACGCTCCAAGAAATCAATCTTTCTATTCCGATTTTAGAATAGCGGATCGTTCTGGAATAGGCGTGTCTTTATATAATGATAGGAATGGCTTCACCAGACAGGCTGGTGCCAAATTTTCCTTTGCTCATCATCTCATCTTAGATTATTATGCCAAAATGTATTTATCGTTTGGTATTTCGTATAATATAAACAGTTTTAGAATCGATGTTGAAGAATTTCAACGCTTTGAGCAAAATACAGGTGTGTATATTGGCTCAGATATTACTGATGATAGGGCTACCATTAATAATAACTTTGATATAGGTTTATTGTACAGACTTAGAGGTTTTTATTTTAGTATTAATGCAAGTAATGTTTTGCCTAAAGATATAGATGAAGTTATTAGAACCCTAGAGCCGGATTTACTTTTAAACTTTCAAATATACTCAGGATATACATTTAGAGGTCCTAAAAAGAGTGGATTAGAATTCGAGCCCTCTGTTTATTATCAATTGTTTTCTAATGATAATAGATCAAGTACCGATATAAATTTTAAATTTAGAAAGTTTAATAGAAGAGAAGATTATTATTGGGCTGGAATATCGTACCGTTTCCTAAATGATCAATTTTTAAAGCCTTTAAATATTGGTCCCATGGTAGGTTTCAAAAAGTCCATTTTCTATATGGGTTACTCTTATCAAATAACTACGAATTCATTTTCTCCTTTTAATTCAGGAACACATATGGTTACTATAGGATTAGACTTTTTACGTGGTATTAGTAATTGTCCATGTACACAAAGTCCTGTTCATTAATTATATATTAATCCTGTCCTTAGAAAATTTAATTACATTTTATAAAACATAACAGGGACTATCTGAAAAAGAAATTACTTTTCAGATAGTCCCTTTTCTTTATAAAGAGCTATTTCTTCACATTTAAGAGCGTTTTTAAGATTCTTCAAGAATTATATTTCATTTTATTCAAAAGACCTTAAAAACCTTTAGAATGTCCTGTAAGTCTTCTTATCTTTTTATATTTTCAACAATATATTTTGTATGGGTGCAAGGCGACATAAATAATCATTAAAAATGCCACCCATATTCATATCAGGTTTGTATTAAGTATAGTTTTCTAAAACCCATCGGTATAACACTTAATTAAGGGAAAAATAATTTTAACATTTTATTAATAAGGGAGAATGGAAAGATATGCGTCATAACAGCATACTAATTAAAAAGAAACCAATGAATATTAAACAACAAGTTAAAGCAATTGCATTTTCACTTTTAGCAATAAGTGTAACCGCTTATTCGTATGCGCAAAGTACAAATCTAGACGCTTTGTTACCTATTGATCAAAGTGTTAAAAAAGGAGTGCTTCCCAATGGTTTAACCTATTATTTAAAAAGTACCGATGTTACTAAAAATGTAGCCAGTTACTATATTATACAAAATGTAGGTTCTGTTTTAGAAAATGACAATCAGCAGGGCTTAGCTCATTTTTTAGAGCATATGGCATTTAACGGTACCAAAAACTTCGAAGGAAAGGGCATCCTTAACACGATGCAAAAACACGGGTTGATTTTTGGAAAAGATATTAACGCCTATACCTCTTTCGATGAAACAGTATATAATATAAATAACATTCCAACAACACCAGAGCTTATAGATACGGGCTTGTTAGTACTTAACGATTGGTCTAACTATCTGTTGCTTACCGACGAAGAAATTGATGCTGAAAGGGGCGTTATAAAAGAAGAATGGCGTACCAGACAAAGTGGAGGTATGCGAATTTTCCAGAAGAATATAGGAGCTATGTTTAACGACTCTAAATATGCTAAACGTATGCCAATTGGATTAATGGATATCGTTGAGAATTTTGAGTACAAGGCTCTGCGCGATTTTTATCACGATTGGTATAGAACCGATTTACAGGCCATAGCCATTATTGGAGATATAGATGTAGATCAAGTAGAAGAAAAGATTAAAGCTTTATTCTCAAAAATACCAGCAGTAAAGAGTCCTAAAAAGCGTTTTGTTGTTGATATTCCAGAAAACGATGCGATGCTATATTCCATAGCTATGGATGAAGAAGTGGCTACATCAAATATAAGTTTAGCAATAAGGCACCCAAAACCTTTAAAAGAAGAAACAGTTGGTCACCTAAAAACCTCGTTGTTAAACAGTATGATAACCGGTATGTTGTCGGCAAGGATTAACGAAGTTTCTAAAAAACCAGAAGCTCCATTTTTGGCAGCACGTATAGGCTATTCAGATCATTCCAGAACAACAAAAGCATTTAACATTGAGATTTATCCAAAAGCAAACAAACAACATGATGCATTTAAATCTGTTTTAACAGAATTAAACAGGGCAGTAAAATTCGGTTTTACTAAAGCAGAGATAGACAGGACTATTATAGATTTTACAAGCTATTACGAAACCCAAATTAGCAAAAAAGATGATATGTCTCATAGTCAATTAGCTCAATCAATGAAGAATGACTATTTAGACAATGTTGCCATTACAGATATTGAAAAGGAATATGAAATTGTAAAAGCAATTTTCGATGCATTAAAACCAGAAGAAATTCATACGGCTCTTAAAAAGTTATATACAGACAAAAACAGAGCGTTAATTGTTACAGGAGTAAACGGGAACAATAACCTTACTAAAGAAGATGCGCTGAATATTATTAATGCTGTAGAAAATGACGCTTCTATTGAAGCTTATACGGATGAGTTCGGGGGTAAAACATTAATCTCTGGAATAACAATCAAAGACGGAGCTATTATTTCAGAAAAAGCAAATGAAGTATTAGAGTCAACAACCTTTACATTAAGCAATGGTATAAACGTACACTATAAATATGCTAATAAAAATGCAAACGAGGTAGAGTTACTAGCTAGCAGTTATGGAGGGACTTCGTTGTTAAACGATACCGATTTGCCTTCGGCGGATTTATTAGGTTATACAATACAAAATTCGGGATTAGGCGATTATTCTTCTACCGATCTCCCAAAAGTATTGGCAGGTAAAACGGCAAATACCGACATTGACCTTTCAGATTTATCAGAAAGCATCACCGGGTCGTCTGTAACCAAAGATACAGAAACCATGTTGCAGATGGTGTACCTTCGTTTTGTAAAGCCTCGATTTGATATAGACGGATTTAACGTTCTCATGCAAAATGTAGAAGATTATAAAATAAGAAGAAGTGAAAATATTAATGAGAAAATGAATGATAGCATGACGGTGACGTTGTATGGGACTAACCACCCGAAGCACCGCATATTCAATGACGATTTTATAAAGGATATTTCTTTTGATAAAATAAAGACTATTTATAACGATAGATTTGGTAATGCTGCCGACTTCGAATTTTTTATTGTAGGAGACATTAAAAAAGACGCTTTAAAACCTTTATTGGAAAAATACATAGCTAGTATACCTACCAATAAAGACAAAGAAAACTGGAAAGATAATTCTACACCTTGGCTTAGCGGAAAAATAGATAAAGATATTTTCCTTAAAATGGAAGATCCTAAAAGTTCGGTAAGAATTCAATATAAGAACGATTATAAGTATAGTTTAAAAAATGCCTTTGTAGCTAGTATATTAGGAGATATCTTAGATTTAAGATACACTGAAACCTTAAGAGAAGAAGAGGGTGGAACTTATGGGGCCAGTGCCAGTGCTAGTTTATCTAAAAGACCATCACAAAAAGCTTCAATAGCAGTAAGTTTTGACTGTAACCCAGATAAAGTAGAAACGCTAGTATCTATTGTACATAACGAAATAAACAAAATAGCCGAAGGGAATATCAATCAAGTAGATTTAGATAAAACCTTAACAAATTATTTAAAGGAGAGAAAGCAGCAAAAAGACTATAATAGTTATGAGATGCGTCTGCTAACACGTTTTTATCGCGAAGATTATAATATGAACGATCCAAAGAATTTTGAGGACATCATTAATAATATTACGACAAAAGATATTCAAAGCTTTGCTAAAGCCCTTTTAAAGGACGCTCAATCTTACGAAATAGTATTCAAACCTAAAGCATAAGAGTAGCGTTGTTCTATTAAATAAAATATAAAAACTATTGAGTACAGTATCTTTCTTAATACTTTTGTTTTAGTGTTGACACACGAGTTAGTCTAGCATAATAAAGAAAGATAACAAAGGGTTATTTTTTTAAAAAATAGCCCTTTTTAAAATACATAAAATATTATGAAAAAACTTATTCTTCTATTAGCGTTATGTTCTTTAGCCATAGGGAATTCTCAAATTTTTGAGCCAGTTAAGTGGACAACCTCGGTTGAGAAGATATCTAATACCGAATATAAATTAGTTTCGAAGGCTAGTATAGAAGCCGGTTGGCATCTATACTCGCAAGAAGTACCAGAAGGCGGCCCTGTTCCTACTACGTTTACTTATAACGATGAAAAAGGAGCTTTTAAAATAATAGGAAACACGTCAGAAGAGGAAGGCCATATCGTTGATGATCCTGTTTTTGAGATGAAAATTAAGTTTTTCGAAAAAAGCGCTGTATTTGAGCAAACTATAGAGGTTTTAGGAGATAAAAAATTGGTTAACGGAACTGTTGAGTTTATGGTTTGCGACGATACCAAATGCTTACCTCCAAAGGAAGTTGATTTGGTATTTAATTTACCAGTATCCGCCTCAAATACATCAGATACTAAAAATAACGAAAAAGTAAAAGAATCTCCTGTTGTTGCACAGAGTTCAGATGAATCACCCGCAGACAAACAAGACCATAAAAATAAAGCTGAAGATGCTTCGGTTGTTGAAGCTTCAGATAACACTAAGGACGCTTCTAAAGTTACTGTAAGTTCTGCCGATTCTTCTTCAAAGTCCAAGCCTAAAAAAGGGCTTTGGGGTATCTTTTTTATTGCCTTTTTATCCGGATTCGCAGCACTATTAACGCCATGTGTGTTTCCGATGATTCCAATGACGGTGAGTTTCTTTACCAAGCAAAGTAAAACTAAAGCTTCAGGTATTAGAAATGCGATTATTTATGGTATTTCAATTATAGTTATTTATGTATTACTAGGAAGCTTGGTTAGTCTGGTTTTTGGAGCAGATGCTCTCAATGCATTATCAACCAACGTTTGGTTTAACATAGCTTTCTTCTTGTTGCTATTAATATTTGCAGCATCATTTTTAGGTGCTTTCGAAATTATGTTGCCTAACTCTTGGGCAAATAAAGTAGATAGACAAGCAGACCGAGGAGGATTAATAGGTATTTTCTTTATGGCTCTAGCTTTAGCTATTGTTTCTTTTTCCTGTACAGGACCTATAGTTGGAACATTACTTGTAGAAGCAGCTACAGGCGGTAGTCAGGTTGGACCTATAATCGGGATGTTAGGATTCTCATTAGCTATAGCATTACCTTTCGCATTATTTGCTGCATTTCCAGGATGGTTAAATTCATTACCAAAATCTGGAGGATGGTTAAATACAGTAAAAGTAGTATTAGGTTTTTTAGAGTTAGCCTTAGCATTTAAATTTTTGTCGAATGCCGATCTAGTATTGCAATTACATTGGTTAGAGCGTGAAGTATTTTTAGCCATATGGATAGCTATATTTGGAGCATTAGCATTTTACCTTTTTGGAAAAATACAATTGCCACACGATTCGCCAATTACCCATATTTCAGTAGGTCGATTAAGTCTTGGCTTATTAGTGTTATCATTTACTATTTACATGATTCCAGGGCTTTGGGGAGCACCGCTAAATTTAATTAGTGCATTCCCACCACCACAACACTACAGTGAATCACCATATGGAGTTGGTTTTGCTAAAACAGGATCAGGATCTGCTTCAGCAGAAAATCATACAGATATACCCGAAGGCGCCCATTTAATGCCACCACATAATATTTTGGCTTTTAACGACTACGATAAAGGGTTAGCATACGCAAAAAAGGTTGGTAAACCTGTCATGATCGATTTTACTGGGCATGCCTGTGTTAATTGTAGAAAAATGGAACAAAACGTTTGGGTAAAACCTAAGGTGTTAGACATTCTTAAAAAAGATGTTGTTCTTATTTCATTATATGTAGATGATAAACGTAGACTAGAAGCAAACGAAGTTGTAGATTCAAAACTACGACCAGGAAAGAAGTTAAAGTACATAGGGCAAAAATGGAGCGAATTACAGACCATAAAATACAAAACAAATTCCCAGCCGTTTTATGTACTTATGGATCATAATGAAACTAATTTAATCGATCCTGTTGCTTATACACCAGATGTTGAAGAGTATTTTACATGGCTAAAAACAGGTGTTTCTAAGTTTAAATAGAGGTTAATTCTATTAATGAATAGGATAATATAAAGCACAATTATGATTAAGACATTAAGAAATATACTAGCCCCAACTGCCAAAAAATCACATCTTGAAGATTACTTTGAACCCTATAGGGAAAACATAGTTGGTATAGACGAATCCTTTGAATCGCCTTATGGCACAAAGAAAATTATATATGCCGATTGGACTGCAAGCGGAAGGTTGTACAGACCGATAGAAGAGAAGTTACTTAATGAGATAGGGCCTTTTGTGGCAAATACACATACCGAAACATCCATAACAGGCTCTGCGATGACTTTGGCTTATCATGATGCCAGAAACATTATTAAAAAGCATGTAAATGCATCAAGCGAAGATGTGCTTATAACCGTAGGAACTGGTATGACTGGAGCCATTAATAAGTTTCAGCGTATTTTAGGCTTAAAATTAAATGAAAACCTAAAAGACCATACACAGGTTCCTGAGGATTTAAGACCAATCATTTTTGTATCCCATATGGAGCATCATTCCAATCAGACCTCATGGTTAGAAACCATAGCTAAGGTTGAAGTGATTCCTTCAAATAAAGAAGGGCTACCTTGTGTAGAGAATTTGAAAAAACTTTTGGAAACATATAAAAGCTGTCCTATAAAAATAGCAGCCATAACGGGGTGTTCTAATGTAACTGGGATCAGAACTAACTATCATGAGGTTGCTAAGATCATGCACCAGAATAACGGCTTATGTTTTGTGGATTTTGCATGTTCTGCTCCTTACATTGATATAAATATGCATCCGGAAGATAAAGAATCTTACTTAGATGCCATTACATTTTCTCCTCACAAGTTTTTGGGAGGTCCAGGATCTTCAGGAGTATTAATCTTTAATAAAAAACTGTATAAAAACCTGGTTCCAGATAATCCCGGAGGAGGTACCGTATCGTATACCAATCCATGGGGCGATCATGATTATATTGATGATATTGAAACCAGAGAAGACGGTGGAACACCAGGATTTTTACAAGCTATAAAAATTGCGCTATCCATTCAGCTTAAAGAAAAAATGGGTGTGAAAAATATTCTGGATAGAGAGCATGAATTAAACGCTATAGTTTTTAAAAAGCTAAAAAACATAAAGAATTTAACCATATTGGCACCGGAGCATACAGATCGATTAGGCGTATTTTCTTTTTATATTGAAGATGTACACTATAATTTAGTTGTAAAGCTATTAAATGATCGTTTTGGGGTGCAAACCAGGGGCGGTTGTTCCTGTGCTGGAACTTATGGTCACTATTTGTTAAATGTTGATAAACCAACCTCAAAATCAATCGAACAAAAAATATTAGAAGGTTGTTTAATTGAGCGTCCGGGTTGGATAAGAATGTCCATTCATCCAACTATGACAAATGACGATATTCATTTTATCTGTGATGCTATAAAAGAAGTGGCCGAGAATTGTGAAACTTGGGCAAAAGATTACGAATACAACGCTGTAAAAAATGAGTTTATCCATAAAGGAAATCACAATGTTGAAAAAGAAATAACGCAAGAGTGGTTTAAACTATAAGTTTATAATTCCTGCGACCTTTACTGAAACATTTATCCTGAATTTAGTTCAAGAAGTTCAGCACAGGTTGCAGGAATGATAATTTCGTGTAAATTAGTGTAATTCGTGTATATCTATATATCCAAGCGAATTTAATTCACTTCATCAGATTTACTTGCCTGCCGGTTTCAAGATAAAATCAAAAACACTATGCAATATAGGATTCCTATTATGCCTATTCCAAACCATCGAAAGTGTCGTTTTCTGCTTTATTTTAGTTAACTCAATAAACTTTATCTGTTTGTTGTTCCTATCAATTAAAGACTTAGGAACGATAGAAACCCCAAAATTGCTTTCCACAAGCTTATAAATAGAGCTAGCATGAATCGTATTGTGAGATACTATAGGGGGGAAGCCGCTATCATCAAAAATCTGCATGACTTTCTCAAAATAAGTCGCACTATACTTAGGATCGAATAAAATAAAAGGCTCTTCCCTTAATTGATACAAGCCTTTAAAGTTTTCTTTATTTAATTTGTGATCATGAGGTAAAACCAAACAAAAATGTTCTTTTAAAATAGGTTTTATCTCCAACTCTTTTGGCACTCTATCTAAACGCACAAAACCTAAATCTAAATCGTAAGAAAGTAACCCTTCAATTTGCTTATGATTATCCATTTCCTTTAAATTAAAAATAACATCGGGATGCTCTTTTTTAAACGCGACCAGTAAACTTGGAATTATTTCTTGCATGGCAGACCCAACATAGCCAAATTTTAAATCACCCTTTTTCCCATCATTCAATAGTTTAGCATGATAAAACGTATGCTCTAAACGTTTTACGTTTAGAGATAACTCTGTTTTTAAATACTCACCAGCCTTAGTTAATATAACTTTCCTATTATGTCTTTCAAACAAAGAAACCCCTAGATCATCTTCCATTTGTTTAATCTGTCTGCTTAATCCGGGCTGAGAAATATACAACCGTTCAGCAGCTTTTCTAAAGTGTAAATCTTCGGCAACTGCCAAAAAATATTTAATATGTCTAAATTCTATTTGATAACTCATGGTTATTATTCAGTGATATAAATGATATTGTTGGTTATCAAAATTAAAAATAACTTTGCTATTCACCTAATTTTTATAATAATGACATTTAAGTACGGTATTGATAACTTAACAGTTACTAAGGTATTGGCTATTTCGAAAGGCGAAATAAAAGCAGTTATTACAGATGAGGCAAAACAAAAAGTAATTGCATGTAGAAAGAAGGTAGAAACCATGGCTGCTGGACAAAAAGCGGTTTATGGAATTAATACAGGGTTTGGTCCCTTGTGTGACGTTCAGATCACAAAGGAGGAAACTAATAAGCTACAGGAAAACCTGTTGATTACCCATGCAGTAGGAGTTGGAAATCCCATAGACAAAGAACTGTCTAAAATCATGATGATTTGTAAAGTACATGCCTTATGTCAAGGGTTTTCTGGAGTTCGATTAGAATTAATAGAACGAATTATATATTTCATTAATAACGATTTAATACCAGTGGTACCAGAACAAGGTTCGGTAGGTGCTTCGGGAGACTTAGCGCCGTTATCGCATTTATTCTTACCATTAATAGGAGAAGGAGAGTTTTGGACCGATAATAAAATTGAATCGGCAAAAATCGGATTAAAGGCCCATAAATTAAAACCTTTGGTACTACAAGCTAAAGAAGGTCTGGGATTAATTAATGGAACACAATTTATTTTAGCCCATACTATAGTGGGCTTAGATAAAATGAAATACTTACTAGATTTGGCCGATGTTGCCGGAGCTATGAGTATAGAGGGCTATCAGGGTAGTTCTGCACCTTTTAGAGATGAATTACATAAAATACGACCATTTAAGGGCTGTATTGAAGTTGCAGAAAGAATGTTTATGCTACTCTACAGGTCACAGAACGTAACCTCTCATGAAGATTGTAAACGTGTTCAAGACCCATATTCAATGCGTTGTATTCCACAGGTACATGGAGCATCCAGAAATGCTTATTACCATTTAAACGAATTGGCAGAAATAGAAATGAATGCCGTTACAGATAATCCGATTGTATTAAGTGAAACAGAAGCTATTTCGGGCGGGAACTTTCATGGACAACCTTTAGCCATGGCGCTGGATTATGCATCTATAGCCGCTTCAGAATTAGGTAATATTTCAGATAGACGTTGTTACCTTTTATTAGAAGGCAAATTCGGATTACCACGACTATTAACCACTGGAGGTGGATTAAATTCTGGCTTCATGATTCCGCAGTATACAACCGCAGCCTTAGTTACAGAAAATAAGTCATTATGCTTTCCGCCGTCTGCAGATAGTATTCCAACATCCTTAGGGCAAGAAGATCATGTGTCTATGGGAAGTATTTCCGGGCGTAAGTTCAATCAGATATTAGGAAATATCGATAAGATATTAGCCATTGAACTTATGTATGCTGCTCAGGCTTTAGAGTTTAGGAGACCAAATACATTCTCTGATATTATAGAAGAAAACTTCAAAATTATTAGAGAAAAAGTAGCTAAATTAGAGGAGGATAGACTATTAAAAGACGATATAGATGCCATGATTCTATTAGTTAAAAATCAAATATTTATTTTAAGGTAAAATAACAATGACGTTTCAAGATACTATATTACAAGGCATCCCTAAAGTTTTACCAGTTAAAAGAAATTACCCGACTGGTGCGAATAGGGCACCTAAGCGAAAGGACATTTTAACCATTGAAGAAAAACAATTAGCTATTAGAAATGCATTGCGTTATTTCCCTAAAGCGTGGCATGAAGCATTGGCTATTGAATTTGCAGAGGAGTTAAAAGAATACGGGCGAATTTATATGTATAGATTCAAGCCGGACTATAAAATGCATGCAAGATCAATTTCCGAATACCCAGCTAAATCGTTGCAAGCTGCAGCCATTATGCTCATGATTCAAAATAATCTGGATCCGTCGGTGGCGCAACACCCAGAGGAATTAATAACCTACGGGGGCAATGGCGCTGTGTTTCAAAACTGGGCGCAGTACCTTTTGGTCATGCAATATCTGGCGACCATGACAGACGAACAAACATTACACATATATTCGGGGCACCCTATGGGATTATTCCCTTCTTCGAAAAATGCTCCAAGAGTGATAGTAACTAATGGTATGATGATACCCAATTATTCGCAACCGGATGATTGGGAAAAGTTTAATGCTCTGGGCGTTACACAATATGGACAAATGACGGCAGGTTCTTTTATGTATATAGGACCACAAGGAATTGTTCACGGCACCACGATTACTGTTATGAATGCTTTTCGTAAAATTTTACCAAAAGACGAGTCACCTAAAGGAAAGATATTTTTGACTGCCGGACTAGGAGGGATGAGTGGGGCACAACCCAAAGCAGGAAATATAGCAGGTTGTATTACCATTTGCGCAGAAGTGAACCCTAAGGCAGCAACAAAGCGCTATGAACAAGGTTGGGTAGATGTTCTGGTTGATAATATGGCGGACTTAATCCTTAGAGTTAAGCAAGCCCAAGCCAGTAAGGAAGTAGTTTCTATAGCATTTATAGGAAATGTGGTTGATGTATGGGAGCGATTTGATAAAGAGCATATTTTTATTCATGTAGGTTCAGATCAAACATCGTTGCATATCCCTTGGACAGGTGGTTATTATCCGGTTGATGTATCATACGAAGAATCTAACCGACTCATTCGTGAAGAACCAGAAGTATTTAAAGAGAAAGTACAAACGTCGTTATGCAGACATGCAGCGGCAATAAATAACCATGTTATAAAAGGGACCTATTTTTTCGATTATGGTAATGCCTTTTTATTAGAATCATCTAGAGCGGGAGCAGATGTAATGGCAGAAAATGGTATAGATTTTAAATATCCATCCTATGTACAGGATATCTTAGGGCCTATGTGTTTTGACTATGGTTTTGGACCTTTCCGTTGGGTATGTACTTCTGGAAATCCAGAGGATTTAGATGAAACTGATGCTATAGCAGCTTCTGTTTTACAAGACATCATGGAAAGCGCACCCAAAGAAATTCGGTTGCAAATGCAGGACAATATCACCTGGATTAAAAATGCCAAGAAAAATAAAATGGTTGTAGGCTCACAAGCTCGTATCTTGTATGCCGATGCCGAAGGACGCTCTAAAATTGCAGAAGCATTTAATAATGCTATAGCTGCGGGTAAAATTGGTCCTGTAGTTTTAGGAAGGGATCACCACGATGTAAGTGGAACAGATTCGCCTTTTAGGGAAACATCCAATATTTACGATGGCAGCAAATTTACGGCAGACATGGCAATTCATAATGTTATTGGCGATAGTTTTAGAGGTGCTACATGGGTATCAATTCATAATGGCGGTGGCGTAGGTTGGGGCGAAGTGATGAATGGCGGTTTTGGGATGTTGCTAGATGGAACCAAAGAAGCCGAAACCCGTTTAAAAAGTATGCTATTCTACGATGTAAACAACGGTATTGCCCGTAGAAGCTGGGCAAGAAATAATGAAGCTATCTTTGCCATAAAGCGTGAGATGGAAAGAACACCTAATTTAAAAGTAACACTTCCAAATTTAGTAGACGATAACCTTCTTAACAATCTGTTTTAATGGCTACCTTATTTAAAAACATAAAAGAACTCATACAAGTACGTACAGAACCCATCTCATTTGTTTCTGGAAAAGCTATGAGCGAATTACCAACCATAAAAAATGCTTTTTTAATTGTTGAGAATGGATTGATTTCTGATTTTGGAACCATGGATACTTGTCCCGATTCCAATTTCTCTGAGGTTGTAGACGCTACCGGAAGGATGATTTTACCATCATGGTGCGATTCCCATACACACATTGTTTATGCAGGTAATCGCGAAGGGGAATTTGTAGGCCGAATAAAAGGATTGTCTTATGAAGAAATAGCTGCCAATGGTGGTGGTATTTTAAATTCGGCTAAAACATTACAAGAAACATCGGAAGAAGAACTCTATCAACAAAGTAAAGACCGTTTAGAAGACGTTATTCAATTGGGAACAGGAGCTGTAGAGATTAAATCCGGATATGGTTTAACGGTAGATGCGGAATTAAAAATGTTACGGGTTATTAAACGTTTAAAAGAAAACTATCCTGTTGCTGTTAAAGCTACTTTTTTAGGAGCACATGCCGTCCCTGTAGAATACAAAGGCAATAAAGAAGCTTATTTGAAATTACTGATAGATGAGGCACTTCCTAAGATAACTAAAGAAAACTTAGCAGAATACATCGATATATTTTGCGAGACAGGTTACTTTTCTGTTGCCGACACAGAATTAATTCTAGAAGCAGGTAAAACGTATGGACTGATACCAAAAATTCATGTTAATCAATTTACGGCAATTGGAGGTGTACAATCAGGCGTAAAGTATAACGCGTTGTCTGTAGATCATTTAGAAGCCATGAGAGACGAAGATATTGAAGCCTTAAAAGGAACACAAACGATGCCTGTAGCGCTACCGAGCTGTTCTTATTTTTTAAGTATTCCGTATACACCAGCTCGTAAGATGATAGATGCTGGATTACCATTAGCATTAGCGACAGATTATAACCCGGGGTCTACACCATCGGGTAATATGAATTTTGTGGTGTCTACTGCCTGTATAAAAATGAAGATGGCTCCAGAAGAAGCGATTAACGCAGCAACTTTAAATGGTGCTTACGCCATGGGGTTAGAAGATAAAGTAGGCTCAATAACCAAAGGGAAACAGGCTAATTTAATACTTACCAAACCAATCAACTCTTTCGGGTTTATTCCTTATTCGTTTGGAATGAATCAGATTGATAAAGTGTATTTAAAAGGTAAAGAATTTTTTGTTTAAAATAGGGTTCAGCTGATTAATACTATTTTTTTTTGATTTACAACAAGCGTTGCAAAATATTAGTTAAGTCCTTTCGTATAAATGGTTTTTCAAGAAAGGCATCCATTCCGTTATCCATACATTGTTCAATATCCTCCTGAAAAGTATTGGCTGTTAGAGCAATAATCCTAACAGGATCTTCTATATTTGCCCTTTTTTCCGATGCTCTTATTTTTATAGTTGCTTCTATACCATCCATTACTGGCATCCTGATATCCATTAATATGACATCGAATTTATTTTTTTTAAATAAATTAACGGCTTCCAGACCGTTTTTTGCCACTTCAACGTGTGATGATAATTTGCTAAGAACGATTTGAGCTACTTTAATGTTTATTAAGTTGTCTTCCACAATAAGAAACCGCTTGTTTTTATACATTTCAAGATGGTTTTCATCTTCGGGAGTTTCAATTTTTTTTTGTTTTTGTTGCATGCCCAAAACTTTTAGAAGAACATTCAACAGTTGATTCATTTTTATGGGTTTGTTCAGTCCGGTTTCAAAACCAATCTTTTTCATTTCCTTTAATGATATAGCGTCGGTTATTGAGGATAATAAGATCAATTTTAAATTACTAGTTCGTTTATCTGATTTAATTCGTTTTGCCAGTTCTTTTCCATTCATGTAAGGCATTTGATAATCAAGTAAAACCAGATCTATTGGGTTACTAGCTACAAAGGATTGCTTTTTTAAAAAAGAAAGTGCCTCATGGCTACTGCTAAATTCAGAGACTTTAACTTGCCAGGTTTCAAGATAGTTTCTAAATATTAATCTATTGGTTTCATTATCATCTACAATAACAATATGCTTTTTACGAAGTTGTTCCTTTCCTAAAAACATATTATTCTTTTTAGTAGCTTTTGAAACATGAAACTTAGCTGTAAAAAAGAATGTTGAGCCTTCTTTGATGGAACTTTCAAGACTCAATTCACCTCCCATTTGTGTAACCAATAACTGTGAAATAGCCAACCCAAGACCTGTGCCACCATATTTTCTGGTTGTTGAAGGATCTACTTGGGAAAACGATTTAAATATTTTTGTTTGATCTTTTTTTGTTACACCTATACCGGAATCTTTAATTTTGAATTGAATTTCATGTTTCCCCTTGTTTTTTCCAATATAATCAACATGAATAACCACTTCGCCTTTCGAGGTAAATTTTATGGCATTATTCACAAGGTTGGTAATAATTTGTTTTAAACGGATGTAATCTCCTCCAACTAGTTTAGGTGTTTTAGGATCTACATATGCTAATAGGTCAATTGATTTTTCTGTGGCATGAACTACGTGAATATCTGCAACTTCCTCTATAACGTTTCTAATATTAACAGGGATGATTTCTAGCTCCATTTTACCTGTTTCTATTTTTGAGAAATCTAAAATGTCATTAATAAGTGCTAGCAAGGTTTGTCCCGATTTCATGATGATATCGAGGTATTCCGCTTGAATCGGTTTGAGTTTCGATTTACCCAGTATATCGGCCATACCAATTATACCATTCATGGGTGTTCTAATTTCATGAGACATGTTGGCAAGAAACAAACTTTTAGCTTTGTTAGCCGCTTCTGCTTTCTTTTTGGCTTCTAAAAGACGTTGTTTGGTTTGTTCCTGTAGCGTTACGTCTCTCGAAATTCCAACTAGTCCTGTAGCTTGGGAGTTATCGAATTTTATTGGAACTTTGGTCGATGAGAACCAGATAGTTTTCTTATTTTGAAATTTAAGTTTTTCTACCTTGTTTATTATTTCTGAGCCATTTACAACAATTTCTAGATCCTCTTCTTGAATTTCTTTTGCAGTTACTTTGTCAAGAAGGTCAGAATCGGTCATTCCTATTACTTCGTCCATACCTACTTTAAAGAATTTTGAAAAAGCTTTATTTACACGGATATATTTTAAATCTGCGTCTTTAAAATAGATAAGGTCAGGAACATTATCCATAAGCACCTGTAAAAGTTCCTGTTCCTTTTCAAGTTTTTCTCCTAATTTTTTCTGTTCTGTGAAATCATTTGTAATACCAACTATCCCCATGACCTCATTTTGATTATTAAAAAAGGGGATTTTAGTTGTCATTTCCCAAAACCGTTGACCATGTTTAAAAAAACTCTCTAGCTTGTTTAAAATAGGAGTTCCTTCTCTTATAATATTTTGCTCATCTTCAAAAGCTTCTTTAGCATGAACAGGTCCAAAAAAATCGAAATCGGTTTTTCCATACATTTCTTCAGGTGAACAAAGACCAAATAATTTAGCTAGTGCCATATTAGATCTAATAAATCGAGAATTTTTATCTTTAAAGTAAATGCGACTGGGCATATTGTTCATTAACAGATCTAAAAACCCTTTTTCTTTACGCAATTCTTCTACTTCATTATATTCTTTTGTGATATCTCTTGAGATACCAAATAAACCTATACAATTTCCATTGGTATCCATTAAAGGAACTTTCGTTGCCTTTACATATTTTTTACCTTTGGATGTATCAATAACCTCTAGCTTATTTATTAATGGAATACCACTATCCATAAGTGCTTGTTCGTCATTGAAAGCTTCTTTACATTGATTTAAACCAAAGAAATCTGCATCGCATTTCCCAACTGCTTGTTCTGTGGTATCAACGCCTAAAGCAACAGCCTGAACATGATTGACTTTTATAAATTTTGAAGCTCTATCTTTAAAATAAATGGCATCAGGTATGTTATCCATTAGAAGATTAAAAAAATGTAAGCTTTCTTCCAACGTATCTCTTTTAATTTCATTTTTAGTATGCTCTACTACCTCCATTTGCATAACGATCTCTCCATTATTATTTCTAATAGGAATCTTGTTTTTGTAAATAAACTGTAAAGCTTCAGTATTGCCTATGTATTGCTCCTTATGATCTAATTTTTCTAAAATGCTTTGAAACAAAACCAAATTTTTATTAACCAAATTTAGTTTTGTAAACAATTTAAGAAGCTCTGTTTTATTAAACTTGTCTGGTAGACTATAAACTTGCAAAGTTGGTGTTTTTGGTATATTGAACTTTCCAGAAATAATAATTGGTATTTGATGATTTGCCTTATTAGTGAAAATACAATTTAAGATTGCATCACTAAACTCGACCCCTTTTAATAACAAAGCATCAGGTTTTTTTTGCTTGATTGCTGTTTTTAATAATTCTATTTCACTGAAATAACAATAGGTTACACTATTAAATTCTTGTAACAATTGTAGCAGATCCTCAAAATTAGAGCTACAATACACAAAAAGTCTTTTCATTTTTTATGAATTAAAGTTATTAGCTTTAAAAAGTAGTTTACTACATTTTAGATTTGGACTTAACTTTATTTTGAGATGTTTAATCCCATTTTATGCTTAGTGCTTATATGTAGTTAAAATGGAGAGAGTTTTAAGTTTACTTTTCTATCTAATATAATAGAACATATATACTCGCTTGGATCTTTAGATTACATAATAATGAGTATTGCTAATACATTTTATGTATAAGTTTTTAAACTAATCAACCAAGAAACGTTAAAGTATAAATATAAGTAATAGTTTTTATTTTGTAGCTGTAGTATTCAAAAAAAATAAGATTTTTCTTATTTTTAAACAATTGGATTTTTTTAAGTAAAAGAGTAATTAAGTAATCTCATGCTCTGTCAACATGACAAAATACTGTTTAGAAGTAATATATATGTTGCTATCTGTTTTAATTCATGTTAATTGTAATGAAGTCTACTTCTCAACAACTTCAATCTCAAATAACTTATCCCAATGCTTACCAGTTACAAAAATAGTATTGGTTTTAGTGTTATAAGCGATACCATTGAGCACATCTAATTTTTCATGTTGCTTTACTAGCTTTTTAAGCGGAGAAAAATTGATAACACCAGTAACAGCACCATTTTTAGGATTAATAATGGCAACACCATCTTTTTGATAGCGATTGGCATAAATTTTACCGTCTATCCATTCCATTTCATTTATACCAATAATCTTTCCTTTATTGGTAAACACTTGAATAAATGATTCTTCAGCTAAAGTTTCTGGGTTTAAAAGCCATATTTTTTCGGTACCATCGCTCTTATAAATAGTGCTTTCGTTATTACATAAACCCCAGCCTTCTTTACTGTTTCCGTATTTAAAACTGCTTATTTTATCAAACGAATTCACATCATAAACAAAACCAGTATCCTCTCGCCATGTCAACTGAAATATTTTATCGTTTAAGATGGTAAGTCCTTCACCAAAATATTCATCAGACAGATTAATGTTTTTAATGATGTTACCTGTTCTGTAATCAATTTTTCTAAGCTTGGATTCTTTATACTGCCCAGTACTTTCATAAAGCGTATCATTAAAAAACTCAATCCCTTGGGTGTACGATGTTATGTCGTGCGGATATTCATTTATAACCTTATAGCTATACACTTTTGGAGGCTCATTATTCAATATAGTAATGGCTGTAGTAACCGTTTCTTTTTCGCTGTTAAAATATACGGTAGCTTCTATGGTTTGTTTACCTAATTTAGAATTATTTAATTGAAAATTGTCACTAATCTTTTTACCATCTAAAGTATAAGAAACAGAATCAATAACATGATTGCGTTTGTTTTTTAGGGAGATTGATAATACTTTATCGCTAGAAATATCTCCTTTATTTGCATTAGTTATAATAGAAAATCCACTTTTTTTCTTTCCGTTACCAGGTCCACAAGAAATAATTAATCCAGCTAAAAATATGATTAATAAGTGTTTGAATGTTTTCATTGCTAATTTTTAATTTGAAGCAAGATATTTATTTAAAATCAGTTTAAAAAATCATTGCGAAACTTTTAAAAGATTGTATCTTTGCACCCGGCAAGTCCTACACAACCAGCTCCTGTAGAATCCTCCAGGTCGGGAACGAAGCAAAGGTATATGGTCGTAGCGGTGTGATGTAGGTAGCTTGCCTTTTTTTATGCAATAAATTTAAATCTTGAACGCTTATGCTAATCAAGATTTTTTAGTTTAATGTATTCCCTTCAAGATGGGAATCTTTTAATTATAATTGTATTTTTAGCCTCTCAATTATTTTAAAAATATGTCTAAAGTCGTTTTAATTACAGGCGGTTCCTCAGGAATCGGAAAATCTATTGGAGAATTCTTAATCGAAAAAAATTTTACAGTTTACGGAACCAGTAGAAACCCAGACAAATATAAAGATAGCAGGTTTCCTATTTTGGCATTAGATGTTAAGGATAACAATACGATAGTTAATACAGTTAACACCATTATAGAAAAAGAAGATAAACTGGATGTTGTTATAAATAATGCAGGTGCTGGTATTACCGGACCTATAGAGGAAATACCAGAGGAAGAAATCAAGAATAATTTTGACACCAATTTTTTTGGACCTATTAATGTTATTAAAGCGGTTTTGCCTCAAATGCGCAAACAGCAATCGGGATTAATTATAAACATAACCTCTATTGCAGGCTATATGGGCTTGCCATATCGTGGTATTTATAGTGCAAGCAAAGGTGCTTTGGAGCTGTTAACAGAAGCTTTTAGAATGGAACTTAAAGGGTTTAATATTAACATGACTAATGTGGCACCTGGTGATTTTGCAACCAATATTGCTGCAGGACGTTATCACGCGCCACTTCTTGAAGATTCTCCTTATAAAAAATCTTATGGTAATACTTTGAGTTTAATGGATGAACATGTAGACAATGGAAGTAATCCAAATATAATGGCACAGGCTGTGTATAAAATTATTAATACCAATAACCCCAAAGTGCATTATAAAGTAGGGGAGTTCATGCAAAAGTTTTCTATAGTTTTAAAACGAATTTTACCAGACAAGGTTTATGAAAAACTTTTAATGAACCATTATAAGCTTTAAAACTTTTCGGCATGTTCTTTGATATTATTGTTTCAAAATAAAAAAAATGAAACGATACATACTTATTATTCTCTTAGTTTCCTTTTTCTCTCTTAGTGGTTGTGACGACGTTTTAGATTGTATTGTTAACGTAAGACCAGAACTGCATGACAAAGACTTAAGTGTTGGACTTGTAGATGAATATTATTCAGACTTTATTTCGGCAGAAATAAAGAATGAAGTAAACGATAATGCTTACGATTACTATTTTGACGTTTCTGGAAGATTACCAGAAGGGATAGAAGTTTTCTACAACAGGCATAGGGAGGTTCTTTTTAAAGGTGTTCCAAAAGAATCTGGACGATTTGCCATTAGGGTTTTCTTAGAGGTTGTACCTCATTATGATCCATATGAAGATGATAGAGTTAATGGACCATTATGTACAGACGAAACCTCTAGAACGTATACACTATATATCGATTAAAAAAGGAATTGACTTAGTTTAGTAATTCTAAAAGTTGTTTCTCGAATTTTACAGAAAAAATGTTCGCATTGTTATGAGCTATTTTCTTGTTTTTGTCTACTATTATAGCTTTTGTTATTGGGTGAATAGCTAGAGTTTTGTTAGCTTCCTCAGGGTTTTTAAACATGTATTCATTATCAAAAGCAAAGCGGTTCACTTTTAACGACTTTTTAGATTTTTCTACGCCGTAATCATCAATGTTGATAACAACAAAAGTAACTTCGGGGAATTTTCTTTTTAGCTTTTTAATCTCGTTATGGCATTTTTTAAAGTGTTTATAAAACGTATGAGACCAAAAACAAATTACAGTAGGAGCTTTTATAATCGAATTCATATCAGATGCTTCACTATTATAATTTATAAGCTCAACGTTAGGTATAGTAGAGCCATTTTTTAAGTTATACAAAGCGTTAACAAAACTTGTTAACAGTTCTTTGTCTTTTTCATTTTTGCTTTTGCTTAAAAAAGATTTTAAAATAGCTTTATTGTTCTCTACTTTTTTATTGTTCGATATAAAATTTATGGCAAACCCATAAAGCAGATCGTCTTTAATAGAAGTGTTTGTAATAACACTATCTATAAGTTTTAATCTATCTAAATTATAACATAAGGAATATCGGTTAAAATGCGATTCGCCGCAATTTATAGTATGTCGTGTTAAAGACATATTACTAAGGCTATATTTTAAAAACGTATTGTACTTATAGTAACTGCTGGTTAGATTATCATTATAACTTATGTTTTTTCTATAATCGTAAAAGTCCTCTGGAAGCGATTTTAAAATCGCTTTTTTATTCTTACCATAATGCACAAACGGATACACTTCTTTACTAGAATAATAACCATAGTCTATATTGGTTTGCGCAATTTTTTTAAATAGCGGAGAAGGGTTGTATTTGTTTTTAAAAGCATCAAACTTTTTAATCTTTATGGCTTTTATGGAATCTATACGGTTTTGGTAAATGGTGGGTGTTAATTGGCAAAGCTTAAAAATATATTTTTCTTCAAGCTCGTTTTCTAAATACTCATTTATTAAATAATTATTTTTTTTAGCGCCTTTACCAGTAAAAACAAGCGACTCATCAAAGTCCAAAGTGTTTAACCTAAAAAGAATACTATCCTGAGGTTCTAACAATATCATTTGATATTCATTGCCATGCCTAAATGAGTATAACCCAGTTTCTAAATCGTTAACCTTATACAAAAATCTATTTCTACCGTCTAGTATTATAGTATCAATAGTTGTTTCAGATTTAAATAACACCACATAATTGGCTGTAGGGTTAATAATTTCCCCACCAAAATATGCATAATTAGTCTCCTTATCACTTTTATGTTCTTTACAATTTAAAAGTGTTAGTAGAGCTAATAATATTGAAAAATATAATTTCATAAAATCCCCCTAATCATATTAAAACAATTAATATATATTACTATACAAAAATATAGGTTGTATTTATAAAGAGCTGTTAATGCGTTGTTAAATATTGATGTAACTGGGCGTAGGAAAATCTTTTGCATAAAAAAGAGCGTATCTAAGTTTCATTGTACCATTAGAATTCTCTACTTTTGCAAAAACTTATAATTAAGGTGTGTGTTAAAGCATACCTTATTAGTTTATATTAATGAAAATCTGTAGTTATAAGAGTAACTATATCTGAATAAATAATAAAATAACCCTTATGTTATCAGTATCAAACCTTTCAGTTCAATTCGGGAAACGCATTCTTTTTGACGAAGTAAACACGACCTTTAACAATGGTAATTGCTACGGAATTATTGGAGCCAATGGTTCTGGAAAGTCAACATTTTTAAGGATCCTTTCGGGTAAGCAAGAAGCCACATCTGGTCATGTTTCTTTAGAGTCTGGAAAGCGTATGTCGGTTTTAGAGCAAAATCATAACCTATATGATGAGCACACTGTTTTAGAAACGGTTTTAATGGGTAACAAACCATTATTTAAGATTAAATCTGAAATGGATGCATTATATGCAGATTATTCAGATGAAAATGCAGAGAAAATAGGAGAGCTTCAGGTACAGTTTGAAGAAATGAACGGATGGAATGCTGATAGTGATGCCGCGGCTTTGTTGTCTAATTTAGGTATTAAGGAAGAATTTCATTATACCTTAATGGGAGATATGGATGGAAAACAAAAGGTACGTGTACTATTGGCACAAGCACTGTTTGGTAATCCAGATGTTTTAATTATGGATGAGCCAACAAACGATTTGGATTATGAAACTATTTCTTGGCTTGAAAATTTCTTAGCTAATTACGATAATTGCGTTATAGTAGTATCGCACGACCGTCACTTTTTAGATGCCGTATGTACGCATATTTCTGATATTGATTTTGGAAAAATTAACCATTATTCAGGAAACTATACCTTTTGGTATGAATCCTCTCAATTAGCTGCTCGTCAACGTGCACAGCAAAATAAGAAGGCAGAAGAAAAGAAAAAGGAGTTGGAGGAGTTTATCAGACGTTTTTCTGCCAATGTTGCTAAAAGTAAGCAGGCTACCAGTAGAAAAAAGATGATAGATAAGCTTAATATTGACGATATAAGACCTACTTCTCGTAGATATCCGGCCATTATTTTTGAACGCGATAGAGAAGCAGGAGACCAAATTCTTAATATTGAAGGTTTGGCAGCATCTGCCGAAGGTGAGACCTTATTTAAAGATATAGATTTAAATCTGGCTAAAGGCGACAAGGTTGTGGTTTTTTCTAGAGACTCTAGAGCTACAACAGCATTTTATCAAATATTAAACGACAAAGTAAAGGCAGATACAGGTAAATTTGCTTGGGGCGTAACAACAACGCAGTCTTATTTACCACTGGATAATAGCGAGTTTTTTAACAACGATTTAAACTTAATTGATTGGTTGCGCCAATGGGCAAAAACTGAAGAAGAAAGAGAAGAAGTTAATATTCGTGGTTTCTTAGGTAAAATGATTTTTAGTGGGGAAGAAGCTTTTAAGAAATCGTCTGTACTATCTGGGGGAGAGAAAGTACGTTGCATGTTATCTAGAATGATGATGACCAGAGCTAATGTACTTCAATTAGATGAGCCTACAAACCATTTGGACTTAGAGAGTATCACGGCCTTTAATAATTCATTAAAAAACTTTAAAGGCACTATTTTGTTTACCACGCACGATCATGAATTCGCGCAAACTGTAGCAAATAGAGTTGTAGAGTTAACACCAAACGGTATTATTGATAGATACACTACGTTTGATGAGTACATGCAAGATTCTAAAATTAAAGAACTTCGTAATAAAATGTACACTGTAGCGGTTTAAAGGTTAACAGCGTACAAAACTTTATCATTTATTCTGAGAGTTTAGAGTTTTAACCAGCAAATTATGAATAAATGCTGGTTGTCTTTGTTCTTACTTATTAAACATTATCGGTATTTTAATAGGAAAGGTTAGAATACCTTTTTTGTTTCTATGTATCTAGTTGAGAAGTTATGCTTTGTACAACAAGAACGGCTTGATCTAGTTCATCTTTATTTACGAAAACTTCCTGAAAGCCGGGTAAAATACCACCACCAAAACCAGCCAAACGAGCAGACTCGGTAGTATCTTTAACAATGGCATGAATATTAATAGCTTTCAGCTCATCAATAATGCGTTGAACGATTATAAAATCTCCGGTAAATATTTTTATATAATTAGAATCTTCCATAGTGTACTGTATCACTTAAAGGTACAAAATTTAATAGAAACCGTTGGTTAATCATGTTAAATTTTCAATAGTACAAAAAACAAATAACAAATAACATCTCACGGTTTATTTGTTGACTTATAGGTGTTTACATGTTTGTTGTGTAAATGCATTCTTTTTATTTGTATGTTTATTTTCTTTAATAAGTTGTAATACAACTAGCCTTAGACGAATGGCAACACTTCAACGTATTTGTAATCAGTTAGTTGTGATTTGTTTCTTTTTTATGTATAATTGTTCATACTTATACCCCTAATTATTATAAAAAATGAAAAAAATTACCTTAACTTACTTATTGATTTGTTTAATTTCTATGACTTATGCCCAAGTTGGAATTGGAACCGTAACACCTAATAACTCTGCCATATTAGATGTTGATAGTTCTGATAAAGGGCTGTTACCTCCTCGTATGACCAATGTTCAAAAGAACAATATTATTAATCCAGCAACTGGACTAATGGTTTACGATACTACTAATAAATGTACTTCTGTGAATATAGGGTCTCCTGGTGTTCCAAACTGGGAGTGCTTAAATGAAGTAGATAATACGACCATACCCTCTGTAATTGTTTCTGATAGTGCTTTAACTCTTAATGAATCGACTTCTTGGGTTGATGTTCCAGACCTAACAAGAACATTCACAATTTTAGAGGAAGAAACCGTGAGGATGGACTGGACTTTGTTTGTCGGTCAGAATAATTCTAGTACTAGCGATGGGTTTGCTCAAATGTTTACTATACTTGATATTAACGGAGTTAATGATCCAGATTCATCTAATTATTTACCTATGATTCACAGTCCTGGAGGTAATAGTTTTCGTCTTTTGATGAATAATTCTACATTTTCTCATACGATTGCGTTACCACCTGGGACTTATACGATAAAAGTAAAAGTTTATGTGGCTAGCTTTTTAGGATCTACCAATGCTATTAAGCTTGGTCATAGAACTACAGGATGGGCCGGAAGTTCAGGTATGACTAATGACGAAAGAAGGAATGCTGCTTCAAATAAACTAATAATTTCCTTTTTATAAAATAAAGGAAACCATTTGTAAATACATAGA
The DNA here is from genome assembly GCF_002886045.1 of Flavivirga eckloniae. Classification (NCBI taxonomy): domain Bacteria; kingdom Pseudomonadati; phylum Bacteroidota; class Flavobacteriia; order Flavobacteriales; family Flavobacteriaceae; genus Flavivirga; species Flavivirga eckloniae. The sequence goes on from NZ_CP025791.1 coordinate 5,506,859, forward strand.
TTGCTTTTAAGGTTGAGCTTGTTCAAATAAACTTTAAACATGATGTATAAAGTATTTGGCAAGCTCTTTTTTATAGTACACAACCAAAGAGTTTGTTTTGATGTAATAGCAGCAATTAGAATAGTTAAAATGTGCCTATAACGCCAATTTTATTCCCAGAAAAATGAAGTTTCCAAGAAATGCGGTTCTTTTCCTTTACCTGGTAATCATAAGCTTTGGTACTAAAGAGAAACTTATCTACAGAATCTACAACAACAATGCTTAAAACGGCTCCTAAAGCAACATCTGTAAGCCAATGAGCTCCAGAAAATAATCTTGAGATAGGAGCAATGGAACCTAGGGTATAAATACCAACTTTAGACCACGTATTGTTAAACTGTTTTGCTATAGCATGACTCATGGTAACTGATAGAACAGTATGTCCTGATGGAAATGAATGGAATTCTGGTTCATTCGACCAAAATCTGAATTCGGTGCTTTTATAGATGTTCCCTGGTCGAGCTCTACCAAAAGCCGTTTTACTCAAACTTTGTATGAGTCCAGCGGTAAATGACGATGAAATTATTAAAACACTTGTTTTCCTAATTTTCTCATTTTTAGTGAATAACCCAAAGCCGTAAAGTCCAGCGTTTGCAATAAAATAGACCTGTGGACTACCAAACCGAGTACCTACTTCTTGAAATAGGTTTGGTACGTCTGGTTCCTGACGAACAAAGAAAGCACTGCCTTCATCATCAATGGTAGAAAGCGCAAGTGATCCCAAGGTAATAGCACCCAAAGTCGCAAAGTCTTTCTTTTTCCAATGGAATGGTCTGCTAAAAGCATGTGTAACTCCCAAAAAAGCTTGTTTGGCATCATATACAGCTAATCGACCAATCGATGTGGTGTCCTTCTTTTTCTTTTCTAAGGCTATCTCCTGGGCACTCAATTTAAAAGAAACCAAGAGAATAATTGTTAGAGTGATCCTTGTTCGCAACATCATATTTATCTCAGCTCCGCCCCAAGTTGTTTTTCAAAGTTAGCTTGTAGCTTGCTCATTATTTTATCAATCTGCTTATCGTTAAGCGTTTTGTTTTCGTCTTGCAATGTAAAACTAACGGCATAACTCTTTTTACCTTTTGGCAAGTTTTTACCTTGATACACATCAAATAGATTGACATGTTTTAGCAACTTCTTCTCGCTTTGTTTCGCGATTTTGTATATAGATTCAAACGTAACCTTATCATCCAATAACAAAGCAAAATCACGACGTACTTCCGGGTATTTAGGAATAGAATTAAACTTAATAGTATTATGCTTAACTAAATCTAGAATGGCATCCCAATTAAAATTTGCAAATAGTACATCCTGTGAAATATCGAAATGTTTTAATATTTGCTTTTTTATTAATCCAAAGTCAACCAATTTGGTTTTACCCAAACTAAATTCTAGACCTTCACTAAAAAAGTCGTTTTTAACTGGGGTTTCATTAAATCTCGAAATCCCCAAACGCTCTAATACAGTAATAATATAGCCTTTTATAAGAAAGAAATCGCCTTTTTTACTTGGGCTATGCCAACTCTCTGCCGTATCGTTTCCTGTTACAAAAAGCGATAAGTGCTTAAACTCTTCTTTTTTATCTCCGAAACCATGATAAGTTTTACCAAATTCAAAGAGCTTTAAATCGCCACGTTTTCTATTAATGTTAAACGAAATGGCTTCCAATCCGGAAAACAATAACGATTGTCTTAAAACCGATAAATCATTACTTAAAGAATTAAGAATGGTAATATTGTGTTCTTCCTTTAGTTGTTCGCTTAAAGCGGTATAATTAGGAGTTGTTAGCGAATTAGAAAGTGTTTCGTAAAACCCTTGTGAGACTAATTGATTGCCTACAATATTCTGTATTTTATAATCTTCGAATTTTGATGTACCCGAAATAGACGCGTTTAGTTTTTTAGTGGTTTTAATGTTATTGTATCCGTACACACGCAGTATCTCCTCAATAATATCTGCTTCGCGTTGTACATCATTTCTATAAGCCGGAACGGTTAAACCTAAGCCCGTTTCGGTAACGTTATTTACTTTAATGTCTAAAGAGGCTAGAATGCGTTTTATAATCTCTTTAGGAATTTCTTCACCGATTAGCTTTTTAGCATTCTCAAAGCTTAAGCGTACCTCAAAATCTTTAATCTTATTAGGATAAAGGTCGATTAAATCGCTAGTAATTTCTCCACCAGCAATTTCCTGAATCAATAAAGCAGCACGTTTTAATGCATACTCCGTAATATTAGGGTCGATACCTCGCTCAAATCTAAAAGAAGCATCAGTATTTAGTCCGTGTCTTTTCGCAGATTTACGAATACTAACAGGGTTAAAATAGGCACTCTCTAAAAAGATACTCGTAGTAGCTTCTGTAACCCCAGAATCAATACCACCAAAAACTCCGGCAATACACATGGGTTTTTCGGCATCACAAATCATAAGGTCATCTTTGTGCAACTCACGCTCTACACCATCTAAAGTAGTAAATTTTGTTCCGGTAGGTAAGGTTTTTACTTTTACCTTATTGCCAGAAATCTTTACAGCATCAAACGCATGCAAAGGTTGCCCTAAATCGTGCAACACATAATTTGTTGCATCTACAATATTGTTTATAGGACTTAATCCAATGGCTTTTAAACGGTGCTGTAACCAGGCAGGCGATTCTTTAACCTTTATGCCAGATATAGTCACACCACAATACCGAGGAGCTAAATCTTTATTTTCTACATTGATATCAATTTTCAGGGTACGGTTATCTACACGAAAGGCACTAACCGATGGCGTGATAAGTTCCAAATTAAGATCCTTCTGAATTAAACCAGCTTTAAGGTCGCGAGCCGTTCCTAAATGGCTCATGGCATCTGCTCTATTAGGTGTAAGCCCAATTTCGAAAACCTGATCGTTTTCTATATCAAAAATATCTGCAGCAAGTGTTCCTACTTTTACATTGGCATCTAAAACCATAATGCCATCATGGGATTTTCCTAAGCCTAATTCATCTTCGGCGCAAATCATTCCATGACTTTCTTCACCACGTATTTTTCCTTTTTTTATGGTCCAGGATTCTCCTTCTGGCGTATAAAGCGTTGTTCCAATAGTGGCAACAGGAACTTTTTGTCCAACACCTACATTGGGTGCACCACAAACAATTTGTAAAGGAGATTCACCTCCTACATCTACAGTGGTTAATTTTAGTTTATCGGCATTAGGGTGTTTAACACAAGTTAAAACCTTTCCAACAACGACACCTTCCAAGCCACCTTTAACAGATTGGTAGTTTTCTACACCTTCAATTTCAAGACCTAGATCTGTAAGTAATTCACTAGTTTGTTCTGGAGTCCATTCAGTTTTTAAAAACTGTTTTAACCAATTGTAAGAAATTTTCATAAAACATTTGCTATTTTAAGAGTGCAAAGATAAAATATTGAAGCTAGCATTCAAACATTGCTTTTAATTTGTGGTATTAATGAAGTAAATATTATTTTTTATTTGTTAGTATTGTGTCGTTATTTCGAATAATACCATTCAAATAGATTTTATGAGATACATTACCATAGTCTTTTTAGCTCTTTTCGTTTTGGCTTGCAAGCAAGAAGCAAAAACAAACACATTACAAACGGGGACGTATCGTGCTTTATTAAAAGTAAATGAAACTGAAAATTTACCGTTTAATTTCGAAGTAATTTCTGAAAATAAATTAAACATTCTAAATGCCGAAGAGATTATTGAAGTTGAGGATGTTACTTATAAAAATGATTCGGTATATATTAAAATGCCTGTTTTTGAAGGTTATTTAGTTGCTAAAATTGAAGATGGTGCTCTTACAGGAAGTTTTGTGAAAGCTGGGTTAAATAGAATCATGGCTTTTTCTGCTGAAAAGAATACGGTTCGATTCGATACTTCGGAAAAACCTACAAACGAAATTTCAGGAAATTGGGAGGCAGTTTTTAGTCCGAAAGTTGAAGAGGATAGATACATTGCTAAAGGAATTTTTAGTCAGAAGGGGCATATCGTTACCGGAACCTTTAGAACAACCACAGGGGATTATCGTTATTTGGAAGGTGTTTTAGATGGTAATCAACTTAAACTATCAACGTTTGATGGTGCTCATGCATTTTTATTCACAGCTACAGTAACCGATAGTACTATGGTTGGTACGTTTTATTCTGGAAACCATTTTAAGGAGCCATTTACGGCCAAACGTAATGAAACTTATGAGTTACCTGATGCTAATACCCTTACCTTTTTAAAAGAAGGCTACGATAAAGTAGCGTTTTCATTCCCCGACGAAACCGGAACTATGGTTTCTTTAAACGATGAGCGCTTTAAAGATAAAGTCGTTTTAGTACAAATTATGGGAACCTGGTGTCCTAATTGTTTAGATGAGAGTAAGTTTTATTCCGAGTTTTATAAAAACAATCCGGATAAGGATATAGAAATAATAGCTTTGGCTTTTGAGTATGTAAAAACCGAGGAAGCAGCTTTTAATAATATTAAACGTTTAAAAGATAAAACCGGGATAACATACCCCGTTTTGTTAGCACAGTACGGCTCTTCAAGTAAGGTAAAAGCTCAAGAAAAGTTGCCTATGCTTAATCATGTACTGTCGTATCCAACAACTATATTTATTGATAAAACGGGTGAGGTAAGAAAAATTCATACAGGTTTTAATGGTCCTGCTACTGGTGAAAAATATGTTGCTTTTAAAACAGAGTTTTCAAGTTTTGTTAATGAGTTATTAGCAGAGTAATTTTCAATTATCCCCTCCATTTTAAAAAGTATTACTCCTAAAGTTTTTTTGTTTACAAGGTCGTAAGCAAAAAACTAAATGTTGCTATTGTATCTATAAATATTGAGCTTTTTTTGAATTTGTGGTGCTATTTTTGAAGCACGTAAATAGTCTATTCACTTAGAGCGCATTATCTTTTTTTCGATTTAATTTACATTGCTTTGTTATTGGTTTAATATATTATATTTACACCTTCTTTAATTAATCCATATGAAACTTTTCTCTCTGGTTATTTGCATTATGGTAACTCATAGTGTTTTTTCTCAAGAAGTAGCTATACCCACTACTTTTTATGAGGACGGCAGTATGTATAAAAAACCATTTGATACGTCGCAACCTTTAGCCGAATTTAAAGAGAATGAATCATGTACAGTTACAGCTTATTTAGGCAAGGATATCTATAAAATTGTGTACAAGGAATGGGTTGGTTTTGTGAATTCCGATTTTTTAGAAGTTAATGAAGACATGATGGATTTGTATTACGCTAATGAAAAAAAGGAATTTGAAGAAGCGATTAAGGAAGAAGAAAATAGAAAGAACAAGATAGCCGCTATAATTAAGAAGAAAGAAGACGAAAAAAGAAAACAAGACTCTATTGTTAAAGCTAAAGAAACTAGAAAGCGGGAAGCCGAGTTAAAGGAAAAGCAGCGTATTCAAGATTCGATACTTAAAGTTAAGGAAGCAGCTAAGCGCCGACAAGAGCTGTTGGAAAAAGCAAGACGAGAAGCAGAATTAAAAGAAAAACAGCGCGTACAAGATTCGATTGCTAAAGTAAGAGAAGAAGCCAAACGCAAGCAGGAGTTATTAGAACAGGCTAAGCGAGCAGCAGAACTAAAGGAAAAGCAGCGTATTCGGGATTCGGTAGCAAAAGCAAAAGCCATAGCCAAGCGCCAACAAGAGCTGCTTGAAAAGGCTAGACGAGAAGCTGCCGAATTAAAAGAAAAACAGCGTATACAGGATTCGATTGCCAAAGTAAGAGAAGAAGCCAAGCGTAAGCAGGAATTGTTAGAACAGGCTAAGCGATCGGCAGAACTAAAGGAAAAGCAGCGTATCCGGGATTCGATAGTTAAAGCAGAAGCTATCGCTAAGCGCCAACAAGAATTATTGGAAAAGGCCAGACGAGAAGCTGCTGAATTAAAAGAAAAACAACGTATTCGGGATTCGATAGTTAAAGCAGAGGTTATTGCTAAGCGCCAACAAGAATTATTGGAAAAGGCTAGACGAGAAGCTGCTGAATTAAAAGAAAAACAGCGTATACAGGATTCTATTGTCAAAGCCAAAGAGGAAGCCAAACGCCAACGAGAGTTGTTGGAACAGGCTAAGCGAGCAGCAGAACTAAAGGAAAAGCAACGTATCCGGGATTCGATAGTTAAAGCAGAAGCTATCGCTAAGCAGCAACAGGAACTATTGGAAAAGGCTAGACGAGAAGCTGCCGAATTAAAAGAAAAACAGCGTATTCGGGATTCGATAGTTAAAGCAGAAGCTATCGCTAAGCAGCAACAGGAACTATTGGAAAAGGCTAGACGAGAAGCTGCTGAATTAAAAGAAAAACAGCGTATACAGGATTCTATTGTCAAAGCCAAAGAGGAAGCCAAACGCAAGCAGGAGTTATTAGAACAGGCTAAGCGAGCAGCAGAACTAAAGGAAAAGCAGCGTATCCGGGATTCGATAGTTAAAGCAGAAGCTATTGCTAAGCGCCAACAGGAATTATTAGAAAAAGCTAGACGAGAAGCTGCTGAGTTAAAAGAAAAACAACGCATACAGGATTCTATAGTTAAAGCCAAAGAGGAAGCCGAACGCAAGCAGGAGTTGTTGGAACAGGCTAAGCGCGCAGCAGAACTAAAGGAAAAGCAACGTATTCAAGATTCGATTACTAAAGCAAAGGAAGAAGCCAGACGGAAGCAAGAGTTATTAGTACAAGCTAGAAAACGAGAAGCAGAGTTAATGGAACGGTTAAGGGTTCAGGATTCAATCCTTAAAGCCAAAGAAGCAGCCGAACACCAGCAAAAGTTATTGGAAGAAGCCAGAAAGCGGGAAGCGGAATTAAAAGAAAAGCAACGTGTTCAGGATTCTCAACATCAACAGCAATTATTGGAGCAAGCAAGAAAGCGAGAAGCTGTGTTAAAAGAACAATTAAGAATTAAGGATTCTATCATTAAAGCCAAGGAGGTTCCAAAAGTTCAGCAAGAATCGGTAACTACAGAAGTAAACGAAAATACCAGTTTAAAAAGAGATAAATTTCGAAATACATGCCATTATACTATAAATATGTATGATGAGTTTTATAAAAAACAGCATATACGAACGGATCCTTATTCAATAAGTGATAATTTAGAAGTGGAACTCTATAAGTATGGACAACAGGCAAGTATATTTATAAACTCTCCAGTAGATTTGGGATGCGTTAGTTATTTTACCCGTAATCGATCGTCTGTAAGAGTAACGCTTGAAAATAATAAAACCATTACGTTTTATCATACTTGGAACATGGAATGTGGAAAGTTCTTGTTTAAGGGAAACCTTACTAAATCTCATATCTTACATTTAAAAAAGTCCCCAATTAAGTCGATACTATTAAAGGGGACCGAGGGAACTCTTAATATTACGGATATAGATTATAAAGAGTTTTTTATTGATAAGCTGAAATGTATTGAATAGTTACTATTCTTCTGGGGCAGTATATGTAACAATATCGATACCAATTCCGTTAGGATCTACAATTGCAAAGTGCCTGTCTCCCCAGGGTTCATCACGAAGCTCTATTTCTATGGCAATACCTTTGCTTTTTAATTGGTTGTAAACGTCGTCTACGTTTTTTACTTCTATGGTTAAATATACGCCCTTGCCCATAAAAGGCGATTGAAAAACAGGCTTTTGACTGGGGTGATTTGGTTGTAAAAAACTGATTTCTGCAGATTTATTTGGGGTATGCATTAAAAGGTAAAACTCGTTTTCAAAAGTTACTCCAAAGTTTAAATATTGAGTGTAAAATGCTTTGGTTTCTGCTAATTTGTCTGTAATGATTCCTGCGTTGAGTTTCATAGATTTAATGTTTTGCTGATGTTCCTGACTATTGGAGATGTTAGTAATAACCAAAAAAGCCATAATTATTGTTTTTCGCATGTCTAAGTGTTTTATTTACACAAATTTAGAGCGATTGGTTACGTGTGGATTGTAAAAATCGGACAAAATCTATTGAAAGGCTATGGTTGGTGTTACACCATAAAAGTTTTTAAAATCTTTAATGAAATGTGCTTGGTCGTAAAAGCCAGCATCGTAGAATAGTTTATTTTCTTTAAGGCTTTGGCTGGAAGGTTTAGCATTTAGTATGTGCTGAAAACGGATGACTTTACTGAATGCTTTAGGTGTTGTACCTATATAAAAATTAAATATTCTACGAAGTTGTCTTGGACTTAACCCAGTTGTTAGATCACTTTCGGTTTCTAATACGCCCTTTTTTTTAAGAATCAGATTTAGAGCTTTAAAGAAGCGAGCATCAAAATCGAATGTTCGATTTTTAATTTTTTCGAACAATTTAGAATTTAAAAGATCTATAATTTTTTCGAATGACTGTTTTGTGTTGATACTTGTATTTATCCAGCTGGCAAACTCAGGTAAAACCAGTTTTAGCTCTTGGGATTTATTGCTTAAGTCTTTAGCATTAACACCAAATAAAAGCGGAAATGCAGAAGGCAGAAATCGAATTCCGATATAATTGAATGTTTTACCAATAGAAAACTCTGTATATTTTCTGCAAAATCCCATCACGAAATTTTCAGAAGGAAGATTTTTGTCAAAAAAAATGTCAATACATCCATCTGAAACCACTTGGTAAACAAAAGGAGTATCTAAAATTGACCGTGTTTTTAATTGCCAGAAACAGTAAACAAAATTTTCGAGGTTTTTTTCAGGATGAATTTCTTGATATACGATTCCTTTATGTTCTGTCTTTACCGTAGGTTGAATGGGTTTGTAAAACTCTTTTATCGATTCAAATGCTTTCACCTGTTATTTTAATGTTTAATAATGCTTCGTAAGGATTGCCACTAATACTCAATAATTTTGCGAATGCAGCTTCCGTGTTAAGTCCCTCAGATTTAAGTTTTTTTATATTGGTTTTAAAGTGGCTTCCTTTTTGATTCAATATGTCGTACTCAATAAGCATATGCCGATATGCATGCTGCTTTCTGGTAGGGACATTTTGTCCGAAAATTTCAATTTTAAAATCCCTAGATTTAAATTTGGCTATTGTCGATTCCATGTTGTAATAACAATTCGATTTAAGTTTAAAATCTTTTTTATTAGCAAACAATTCGGTTAGATGTTTCGAGAATTCCAGATGATCTTTACATTCACAAATAATATCCAAATCACTTTCTGGTAAGTCAATTTCAATCGGAATCGTTCCGGTTAAAATCGGATCGTATGTTTTTAGCTTTTCAAAAATCTTTAACTTTTTAAGTTCTTGATAAGCTTTTTTTTGACGTTCATTACCCGACTTTAAATATTCGATATTTGTAAAATCTGTTATCATTAACAGTTGTTGGTTATTATGTTTCTATATCTGGAAGATTTAATTTTTATTAAACATATCAAATATACATAAACAACATACATAAATTTTAAAAGAAGCTTGTTTGAAAGGCTTAGTATCAATTTTTAAACACTATCATGATATGTTTCTTAGATAGTGAGTGAGTTGGCTTTCCTGTAAAGTTCTTATTAATTTTAATGGAGTTTAGTGGCAATTAGTACGACTTTATCATCACATATATCGGTAGTAAAAAATAAGAACACATCACCTCCTTCTTTAATTTTGAATTTTTTCCGAATTTGTTGAACCGTTTCAGGGAAATTACGGGTTGTAATATTTGCTTTGGAGACACCTATTTTTTTTAATGCCTTTTTGTTATATGGTACAATGCTATCAACCTTAAAAGATCTACCAGGAAAATCAATAAGCGAATCGCTAGTATATAAATGTGAATGTTTATGAAGTTTATAAACGTTTAACCGATTACTTATAGTATGGAATGCTCCAGCTTTTAAAATAGTACTGTTTGGTTCGTACAAATAGGTAAGTGGTTTGTGGTATTTCGATTCTGATGCTTTTTCTTCTTCTATTGTAAAATTAAAAGACGCTTTAGCCGCTTTTTTAATATTCACGGTTTCAATATTGATATCGCCTTCAAACTCACTTTCTAAAATCCAAAGCAATTCTTTTACGTCATTGTTTACAGCAACGATATGAATAGTCTTTACATGTTTTAACTCGCTAATGCCAACCGATAAATCGAGTAGAGGCGACGTTTTAATCATAATGTTTTTAGAATGATTGAATAGCAAATCAATATGTTTTGGAACGTTAGGTAGACAATCGTTTAAAAAGAAGACCTTTCCCTTACTATCGTCCCTTCTGGAAGGATCGATATAAATCCAGTCAAAGTGTTTTTTAGAGGTTTTTATATGGTCTAAGCCGTCAACGTTTTTAGTAGTTACATTATCAACTTCAAGCTGTTTGTAATTGTGGTTTACAATACTCGACAAGCTTTCATTGATTTCGCAATGCGTTACCGTTTTAAATATCTTTGAAAAATAATAACAATCAATTCCAAAACCGCCTGTTAAATCTATTATAGAATTACCGTTAATTAAGCTGGTTTTATAATGAGCTGTGGTTTCTGAAGAAGTTTGCTCTATGTTTAGCTTATTCGGATAATATATGTTGTTACACTGAAACCATGTGGGGAGTTTCTTTTCACAGCGTCTTTTAGCCTCAATTTGCTCTATAATAGCCTTGGCTTCAACATTTGGAAACGATATGCCTTTTAGTAGTAATGATGAAATATCGGAATTTAAATGACTATCTATAAATTCTTGAATTTCAGTATTTAAAATAGAAGGATTCAAACCGAACGATTATAGGTTTTTCGTAAGCTTTTTTACAATCTTGTTTTCAGATAAAAACTCTTTTAAAATCACTTTTATGGCTGTGTAGGCAGGAACAGCAATTATTAAACCGATAACACCAAATAAAATACCAGTGATTAGAATGACTAAAAAGATTTCTAAAGGATGCGACTTTACACTTTTCGAAAATATAATTGGCTGACTTCCGAAATTGTCAACCAACTGACCAACAATAAACACAATAAATACCCAGAATGTTTTTGGTAAGATAACGTCGCTAAAACTTTCACCGAGGTTGCTGGTCATTGTTAATGTGATCATTAAAAGCGCACCAACTAACGGCCCAACATAAGGGATAAGATTTAGTAGGGCACATAAAAAGGCTATAACGATAGCATTTTCTACGCCAATAATTAGTAAACCTATGGTGTAAATAATAAATATGATAAGTATTTGAAAAATAAGCCCCACAAAATACCTGGAGAGTAAATCCTTAATTTTCTCTGATGAATTTTTCCAACGTGATTCTTTGTTATCTGGTATAAATGTTAAGATTCCGTTTTCGAACAACCGACTGTCTTTTAAAAAGAAAAAAGAAATGAATAGCACCGAAAACAGACCGATACTAAAGCTTCCTAATCCACTAACTACCGAGTTTAAAAAGTTAGGAATTAACGAGTAATCTATTTTAGATAACAATCGTGATTCTTTAAATGACTGTTCTATATCTATATGATGCAAATCGAAATAATTAATAATTTCTGCATATAAATTTTGAATGTTACCTTGTAATTCATCAATATTTAATAACGATAAGTTTTGACCTTGTTTTATAAGAAGTGGAATAAAAGAGCTTACCAGACCAATAAACAATCCTAAAAGAATAACCATGGTGGCAACAACCGCAAACGTATTTTTAAATTTTAAACGGTGTTCTAAAAAAAACACAACGGGTCTGCCTATTAACGAAATAACCGCAGCAATGGCAATATAACCTATTACCGATTGTATTTGATATAAAAAGTATAGTAATAGAGCAATACCAAGAATAATTGCTATGGCCTTTAAAATACCATTTGAGATTGTATTAGAATTCATTTAGTAAATATAAATTATTTATTTATCAATGTAAAAAGGGGAGATGTATAACAATTCTTTTGAGCTAAAATGCCATTTTTAGGAGAGGTTAATGCAAAGCTGCTTTGTGATTTCATAAAGTACAATATTGGTTGCTTGAACCACATTCATACTACTATTCTGGCCAAACATGTCAATGTGAATAACGGCATCGGAACAACTTAGAATAGATTCTGAAACCCCGAAATTTTCGTCACCGATAACCAAAACTATAGGTTTTTCTACCGAAAACTTAAAATCATGAACAGGTTCACTCTTATCTGTTATTTCTAAAGAAATGATTTGATGACCACTATTTTTCAAGTTCTTAACAACTTCTATAGCCGATTCATGAATTTCAAAATCAACCACCTTTTCGGTAGCTCGCGAGGTCTTTGTCATTTTTCTACCAAGCGGAATATGATCGCCACAAAGCATCAGCTTTTCAATACCAAACGCATCAGAAATTCTAAACAGACTGCCAATATTGGGTGCATTCGTAACATGATCACAAACCAAAGTAATAGGGAAACTGCGTTTCGTGAAGTTTGTGTTGTAATGGGTTAGTTGCATTTTTTGTGTTCGGTGTTCGGTGTTCGGTGTTCAGTACTCAGTGGCAGTATTCAGTGTTCAGTGGCGGTATACAGTTTAGGTGTCTTATCAAAAAAAACAACTCAATTTTCAAAAGCATACTTAACAATATTAGCTCCCATTTTAAGTGCCTTGGTTCTAACATCTATAGGATCGTTATGTACCTCGGCATCCTCCCAACCATCACCTAAATCACTTTCGTAGGTAAACAACAATACCAATCGTTCTTCCTGGAAAATACCAAAAGCCTGAGGTCGTTTGCCATCGTGTTCATGAATTTTAGGCAGACCATTCGAAAATTTGTATGGATCGTTGAATATTTTATGACTTGTAGAAAGTTCAACCAAATCTTTATCTGGGAATACTTTTTTAAGTTCTTCGGTAATATAAGGTTGCATACCGTAGTTGTCGTCTATGTGTAAAAAACCACCGGATATTAGATAGTTTCTAAGGTTTTCGGCATCTGCCTCGCTAAAAAACACATTACCGTGTCCCGTCATGTGTAAAAACGGAAATTGAAATATATCGGGGCTACCAACTTCTACCGTTTCTGGTTTAGAGCTTATTTTGGTATGTATATTTTGATTACAAAAAGCAATCAGGTTTGGAACTGCCGTTGGATTGCCGTACCAATCACCTCCACCTTTGTATTTTAAAATGGCCAAATCTTGAGCCATGCAGTTACCTGTCATTAATGAGATACCAATGACGATTGTTTTTGTAAGATTTTTGATTTTTACACAACTAAGTATCATAGTTCCAAAAATAAAAAGAATTGCTATGCAAAAGATACTTTTAACTATAATTATATCATCATTTTTATTTCAACCAGAAAAAAAGGAAACATTTAAACCTCTTGTTGTTTTAGAATTATTTACTTCTCAAGGGTGTTCTAGTTGTCCACCGGCAGATGATTTGCTAAATGAAGTCAAAACTAAATATTCAGATAGTGAGGTTGTTGCTTTATCCTATCATGTGGATTATTGGAATTATATCGGCTGGAAGGATCCTTTTAGTAAAAAAATGTTTAGCGATAAACAACGTAAATATGGACATAAGTTTAATAGCAGTTCTATTTATACACCACAGGTTGTTGTAAATGGAAAGGAACATTTTGTTGGCTCTAATAGAGGTATTATGAATACAAAACTTAATGACTATTTAAAAAAAACATCCACAAATACAGTGGTACTTAGTAATCTTAAAAAAGATAATAATACTATTTCTTTAGATTATAAAATAGAGGGTACTGTTAGTAAAAAAGCATTGCGAATAGTTTTAGTAATTAATGAACGAATCACTTCAATTAAACGCGGTGAAAACAGAAACAGGGTACTTAAAAATGCAAATATAGTTGTTAACGAAGTATCTCTAAATTTAGATTCTGTAAATGGAGAAGCAAGTATTATTATTCCAGATATAGTCACACAAAGTGATGATTTATCAATTGTTGCATTAATACAAACTGAAAATTTAGATATAACAGGAGGTAGCCAATTAAGATTATAACTGGTTAATAAAAGCCACCGAATGACAAGCTACTATAGCCGCTGTTTCTGTACGTAATCGGGTTTCCCCTAAAGTTACAGGTGAGAAGTTTTTTTGAAGTGCTTGTTCTATTTCTTTAACAGAAAAATCCCCTTCAGGACCAATTAAAATAGTAATGCCTTGTTTGGGGTTAAGTAGCTGTTTTAAAGACTTCTTGTCGGTTTCTTCACAGTGCGCAATAAACAAATCACCATTAAAATCCTGCTTTATAAAATCTTTAAATGGAATTGCATCATTCAATTTTGGCAAATAACAATTTAAGGATTGTTTCATAGCCGATTGTAGAATCCGCTCGAAACGTTCAGGCTTTACGACTTTACGTTCACTACGGTCGCAAATAATAGGGGTGATGCTATCAATACCAATTTCGGTAGCTTTTTCTAAAAACCACTCATAACGGTCGTTCATTTTTGTTGGAGCTACTGCCAAATGTAAATGGTAATCCTTTTTTGGTTGAAGTGATTTAGAAACAATAGTAGCCATACACTTATTGATATTAGGTATGGTAATTTCTGCCGTAAACAGCCAACCTTTGCCATTTGTAAGATGTAATTTGTCTCCAACCTGCTTTCTCAAGACTTTTACAATATGCTTGCTCTCTTCTTTAGGGAATGAAAACTGTGCGGTACTTTCTGCTATATCTGGATTGTAAAACAATTGCATGAGGCGAAGATAAAAATGATTTATGATTTACGATTTATTTGATTAATAGATTTTCGTATAAGTGAAATAATTAAATTAATAATGAATATTAATTGTCCCACTAAGAAGAGAAGTACAATAGTTAGAAGCGCTATGCTGCCATTGGAAGAATCATTAAACAATGGAAAATTTGGATTAGGGTTTATGTTATCAAAATATATTTGAACTAGAATAAATGAGAGAATGCTCCCAATACTTATAAGAATATGGATAAATATTAACAACTTATATAATTGAATAGTGAATTTAAAAAAGATCCAATATCCAAAACCTATAAAAATGAGTGTTAAGGTAAGTAACGTCATTAAATTAAAACAACTCATAACGTAGTATGTGTCATGTATGTTAATATCAATAACACTCTCTGTTCCATAATATATGAAACCAGAAATATAAATGATTGCAGCAGCTATCCAAAAATAGGTGTGAATTTTAGTTAGCATCATTTTTAAAATATTATAACGAATCATAATTTTCGAATATGGACATTAATGACTGCAACTGAACACTGCAACTAAAAACACGTTAACATTCTCGCAAAGCCGCAAAGACGCAAAGGAGCACTCCAAACTGCCACTGAACACTGAATACTGCGACTGCCAACTAAAAAAATCTCGCAAAGCCACAAAGCCGCAAAGAAAAACTGCAAACTGCCACTGAATACTGAACACTAAATCTTAAGCCTAGCAGAAGCCGAGACATTTTGTTCGGCAAAATCTCCTTCTAAATATTTTAAGTAACCAACAATAGCTATCATAGCTGCATTATCTGTAGTAAATTCAAATTTAGGAACATAGGTTGTCCAACCAAATTTTTGTTCACCATCCTTTAGTGCCTGACGTATTCCGGAATTAGCAGAAACGCCTCCGCCAATAGCAATTTGTTTAATGCCTGTTTGTTTAGAAGCTCGTTTTAATTTATCAACTAGAATACCAATAATAGTATACTGTATAGAGGCGCAAATATCGTTAAGGTTTTCCTTAATAAAATCAGGATTCGCTTTTACTTCGCGTTGCACAAAATAAAGAATGGCTGTTTTTAAGCCAGAAAAACTAAAGTTTAAGCCATCTACCTTGGGTTTGGTAAAAGTAAATGCTTTAGGATTTCCTTTTTGAGCGCGTTTATCTATTTCTGGTCCGGCAGGATAGCCTAAGCCAAGTATCTTTCCACTTTTGTCATAAGCTTCTCCAACAGCATCATCGATGGTTTCACCAATAACCGTCATGTCGAAATAATTTTTAACTTCAACAATTTGCGTATGTCCGCCAGAAATGGTCATTGCCAAAAACGGAAACGATGGTTTGTTAAAACCTTCTTCGTCAATAAAATGTGCCAAAATATGCGCTTGCATATGGTTAACATCAATTAAGGGAATATTTAACCCATAAGCTAAAGATTTGGCAAACGATGTACCAACCAATAAAGACCCCATTAAACCAGGGCCTCGTGTAAACGCAATAGCATGTAATTGATCTTTGGTAACTCCGGCTTTTTTAAGTGCTTGATGTACAACAGGAACAATATTTTGCTGGTGTGCTCTAGATGCCAATTCAGGTACCACACCACCATATTCTTCGTGTATTTTTTGACTAGCAATAACATTACTTAGCATTTTGCCGTTGTGTATTACAGATGCTGCAGTATCATCACATGATGACTCAATTCCCAGAATGTAAATATTTTGTGAAGACATTAGTAAATATTAGGCATAATAATTGTTAATTTTGAAAGCAGAATAGAAATCTAACATATAGCTTCTATTCGTAAGTACAAAAGTAGGGTATTCTTAAATCAAATTATAATTTAAAAAGGGCATCAAAAAGTTTTTTAAAATAGTATCAAAAATAGCAGGTATTATTTTGCTGCTTTTCATCATTTTGGTGCTTATACTTTCTATTCCCGCAATTCAAACCAGTTTAGGTAATTATGCTACCAAAAAAATTAATGACGATTTTGGTACAAATATAAATATCGATAAGGTTGGTTTACAGTTTAATGGCGATGTTGAGCTAAAAAACATTTATATTGAAGATTATAAAAAAGATACGCTTATAAGTATTGTAGAATTAAATACGTCTATACTAAGCTTTAAAAACTTAGCCGAAGGTAAATTGGAATTTGGCGATATAGATATTATGGATTTAGTTTTCAATATTAAAACATACAAAGGGACAAAGGATACCAATCTGGATATTTTTGTAGCTAAGTTAGAGGGAGATAACCCAAAGAAGGGCGACGGAAGTTTTTTACTGTCTTCAAGCGATGTGTCTGTTTATAACAGTGTTTTTAAGCTGTACGATGAAAATAAAGAAACGGCACGGGTGCTTAACTTTAACAACCTGAATATTAATGCCACTAATTTTCTAATTAAAGGAAGTGATGTAAGTGCCAGAATTAATACTCTAAACCTTAGGGATGATAGAGGGCTGGTTCTTAAAAATTTGATGACCGATTTCGTGTATACCTTAACAAATATGAGGTTTGCAAACTTGGAAATAAAAACGCCAAAATCTACTTTAAAAGGCGATTTAAGATTTGATTACGAAAGAAAAGATCTGCAATATTTTACAGATAAAGTTGCGGTTACAGCGCGCTTTAGAGATTCTAGTGTACAGCTAGATGAGCTTAACATGTTTTATGATGAGTTTGGAGCAAATCAATTTGCGAATTTTAATGTTGAGTTCACAGGTAATTTAAATGATTTAACAGCAAAAAATCTAAAATTAAATACTAGTCGAAATACTAGAGTTAATGGCGATATCAATTTTAAAAATTTATTTAGTAAGGATAAGGATAGCTTTCTCATGGATGGGTATTTTCGAAACCTATCATCAACCTATAGAGATTTAAAATCGTTGTTGCCAAATGTTCTGGGAACATCTATTCCAACGTCGTTCGACCGATTGGGTATGTTTATTCTAGTTGGAAATTCACAAATAACATCTTCAAAAGTTATTGCAGACCTCGAAATAGTAACGGAGTTGGGCTTTGTTGATTCTAATTTAGAAATATCGAAGATTAATGATATCGATAACGCTTCTTACAAGGGAAATGTTATTTTCGAACAATTTGACTTTGGTACATTCTTGAATGATCCTGCCGTAGGAAATGCATCTTTGGATTTTGATGTGAATGGTACAGGTTTTATGGAAGAAAACATTAATACACAAGTAAAAGGAGATGTTTTTGCGCTGGAATATAACAACTACAACTACAAAGGAGTAAAGGTTGCAGGAAATGTTAGAAACAAAATTTTTGACGGAAACCTTCTTGTAAGTGACAAAAACTTAAGAATGAGTTTTGCCGGGCTTGTAGATTTTTCCGAAACCGTTAAGAAGTACGATTTCGAAGCAAATGTCGATTATGCCAATTTAAAGACACTCAATTTTGTAAAAAAAGATAGCCTTTCCATTTTTCGAAGTAGAGTAAAAATGAATATGAATGCTAGCAATTATGATGATGCTTACGGTAGAATTGCTTTTAGGAATACTTCGTATAAAAATCAAAATGATAATTATTACTTTAATAGGTTCGACATATCGTCTCGATTTGAAGGGGGGACCCGATTTATTGAATTTAATTCTCCAGATATAATTGAGGGCGATCTAAAAGGACGCTTTGTATTTAAGGATTTAAGAAAGTTATTCGAAAACTCGTTAGGGCATATTTACACCAATTATAAGCCGCATGAGGTGGCGACCAATCAGAGTATAGATTTTAATTTTAAGATATATAATAAGATTATAGAAGTTGTTTACCCAGAAATAGAACTAGGTAAAAATACGTTTATACGAGGTCGGGTAGAAAGTGACGAAAGAAATTTTAAGCTCACATTTAAATCGCCAAAAATTAGGCTTCTAGATAACTTCGCCAATAAAATTGAAGTACAAGTAGACAATAGTAACCCACTATTTAATACTTATGTAGAAGTAGATAGTTTAAATACGAAATATTACAATGTTTCCAAGTTCAATTTAATTAACGTAACAGTAAACGATACGCTGTTTATGCGGTCTGAGTTTAAGGGAGGCAAACGTAATGGCGATAGCTATAACTTAAGTTTTTATCATACCATAGATGAAGAAAACAGATCGGTTATCGGTTTCAAAAAATCTGATATCACCGTTAAAAACAATAAATGGTTTATCAATGAAAACAAGGATCGATTTAATAAAATTTCCTTTACTAAGGATCTTGAGAGTTTTGATATCAATAGGTTAAAAATCAATCATAAAGATGAAGAAATTAGACTCTCCGGTTTTATAAGGGATTCTACAGAAAAGGATTTAAAATTAAACTTCAAAAATGTAGATTTAGCCAAAATAACGCCCGATATAGATAGTTTGTCGTTAGATGGAAATGTAAATGGTAAACTAGATGTATTACAGCAAAAAGGAAGCTATTTACCCAATTCTACGGTAATTATAAACGATTTTAAAGTTAATAAGTTTCCTTTGGGAGATTTTGACGTAAACATTACCGGGAACAAAAACCTCACAAACTATGTAGTAGACGCAAAAATTAAGAATGATAAATCTAATTCTTTTAGTGCCGAAGGAAATATTAATGTTGGCAGATATAGCTCTACGATAGATGTCGATTTAACATTTAACGAATTCAATTTACACCCCTTAAACCCATTGTTAGATGGTGTGTTAAGTAATATTAGAGGGCTGGTATATGGTAAAGCTAAAGTTATGGGGAACGTCAATAAACCCAGTATAAATGGCGATTTAACATTAAGACGTTCCGGTTTTGGTATACCATATTTAAATGTAGATTACGACTTTAATGAAGACGCCTCGGTAACCCTGAAAAATCAAAGTTTTGTATTTAATAATGTACGTTTAACAGATACAAAGTATAACTCTAGAGGACTACTTAACGGATCGTTGAGCCATGTTAATCTATCTAAATGGCATTTAGGTTTAGATGTAAAAACCCCTCGTTTATTGGTTCTTGACACTAAAGAAGCCGAAGATGTTTTATACTACGGTACTGGCTTTATAGGAGGTGAGGCAAGTATTAATGGCCCAACAGAACAATTGGTTATTAATGTTATAGGAGAAACCGAACGTGGCACCGTATTTAAAATACCGCTCAACGATGCAGAATCTTTTGGAGATAATACCTTTATTCATTTTATAACAAAAGACGAAAAAGAAGCCAGAAGAAAAGGAGAGGAGGTTGTTTTTAATGAAATTGAAGGTTTAGAACTGGATTTCGATTTAGACCTTACTGAAGATGCAGAGGTCGAGATTATTATAGACAAGAATACAGGTCACTCATTAAAAGGAAGTGGACGAGGTGGCTTATTGGTCGAAATCAATACCAATGGAAAGTTTAATATGTGGGGGGATTTCTCGGTATTCGAAGGTGTTTACAACTTTGCTTACGGTGGTTTAATTCAAAAAGAATTTATAGTACAACCCGGTGGTACTATTGCGTGGGAAGGAGACCCGCTAAAAGCAAAAATAGATATGCTTGCCATTTACAAAACACAGGCAAACCCATCACCATTATTGGATAATCCTATAAACAGAAGTATTCCCGTTGAGCTAAACATTAGCTTAAAAGGAGACCTGGAACAACCCGATCCCGACTTTAGTTTTGAGTTTCCTAATGTAAATTCTACTATAAAGTCGGAGTTGCAATATCGATTAGAATCTGCAGACGACAGGCAGAACCAAGCCTTATATTTAATATCCACAGGATCATTCTCTAGAGGATTAAACGAATTAAACTTCTCTGGAACAATAGCAGAGCGACTTAATGGTATAATAAGCGGTATTTTTACCAATGGTGACAGTAAACTTAATTTTGGAGTAAACTATGAAGCCGGTCAAAACCGACCAGATTATCAAACCGACGATAGGGTAGTAGCTACCATACAAACACAAATTAGCGATCGTGTACTTATAAATGGTAAAGTAGGGGTGCCCGTAGGAGGTGCTGGTGCTACCGAAACTGTAATTGCCGGAGATGTAGAAATCGATTTCTTGTTAAACGAAGATGGAACCTTAACTGCAAAAGTGTTTAATAGGGAAAATAGCATCAGAAATTTTGGTGAAGCAATAGGGTATACTCAAGGTATCGGACTTTCGTATAGTGTCGATTTTGATACCTTTAAAGAACTGCTTAGAAACTTCTTTAAAAAATCTAAAAAAGAAGAAAAAAATCCATTGGAAAAAACTGAAAAACAAGACAATAGTTCGCTGCCAGATTTTATTACAGTGAAGCCCTCAACACAAAAATAACAGCCATTTTCCACCTAAATTATAGCTGTTTTTTCAATAATAAAAAAATATTTATTAACTAAAACGTTATAGTTTGACAACTATAATCAAAATAACCTAAATGCCTATAGATATGTGCTTTTTGTTTATTAATTTTACCTGTAAATTATAAAGATTGATGCCAAAAGCAATAAAAAAACTAGCCGTTTTAACTTCTGGAGGAGACTCCCCAGGAATGAATGCTGCTATTCGTTCGGTAGTTAGAACTTGTGCTTATCATGAAATAGAATGCATAGGTGTTCACCAAGGCTATCAAGGTTTGATAGAAGGTGATTTTAAACCTATGGATGCACGAAGCGTAAGAGGGATTATAAATAAGGGAGGTACCATATTAAAATCTGCTCGATCTAAGGAGTTTAGAACTGTTGAAGGCAGGAAAAAAGCTTTTCAGCAAGTTATTGATGCTAATATTGAAGCATTGGTAGTTATTGGAGGTGATGGTTCTTTTACTGGTGCGCTTATTTTTAATCAGGAATTCAATTTTCCAGTAATGGGAATACCTGGTACTATTGATAATGATATTTACGGAACTTCACATACCCTGGGCTTCGATACAGCCTTAAACACCGTAGTTGATGCTATAGATAAAATTCGTGATACCGCGAGTTCCCATAACAGATTATTCTTTATTGAAGTGATGGGACGAGATGTTGGTCATATAGCTTTAAACGTTGGTATAGCTGGTGGAGCAGAAGAGATTTTAATCCCAGAAGAAGATTTAGGACTAGACCGATTGGTGGAGTCGTTAAATAGAAGTAGGAATTCTGGTAAAAGTTCGAGTATCGTAGTAGTAGCTGAAGGCGATAAAATAGGAAAGAACATATTCGAATTAAAAGATTATGTAGATGAGAACTTGGAAGGTTACGATGTTCGAGTATCAGTTTTAGGTCATATGCAACGTGGTGGAGCACCATCGTGTTTCGATCGTGTTTTAGCTAGTAGAATGGGAGTAAAAGCCGTAGAATCTTTATTAGAAGGAGAAACCAATTATATGGTAGGCTTACTAAACAATAAAATGGAGTTAACACCATTAGATAAAGCCATAAAAGGAAAATCAAAAATTAACTTAGAATTATTGCGTGTTTCAGATATAATGAGCACTTAACACATTTATAAATAAGATTATGTCAAAATTAAAATTAGGAATCAACGGATTTGGAAGAATAGGAAGAATTGCTTTTAGAGTAGCAGCTTCTAGACCAGAGATTGAAGTAGTAGGAATAAACGATTTATTGGATGTAGATCATTTAGCATATTTATTAAAATATGACTCTGTTCACGGACAGTTTGACGGAACTATTGAAACAAAAAACGGGAACTTAGTAGTTAACGGTAAAGAAATAAGAATTACTGCAGAGCGTAACCCAGAAGATTTAAAATGGGATGCTGTAGGAGCAGATGTTGTTTTAGATTGTACAGGTATCTTTACTAATTTAGAAGGTGCTCAAAAACACATTACTGCTGGAGCTAAGAAAGTTGCTATTTCTGCACCATCTGCAGATGCACCAATGTTTGTAATGGGAGTTAATCACAAAGAGATTACTGCAGAAGATACTATTGTATCTAACGCATCTTGTACAACGAACTGTTTAGCACCTTTAGCTAAAGTAATTAACGATAAATTTGGAATCGCAGAAGGTTTAATGACTACAGTTCACGCGGCTACTGCAACTCAGTTTACAGTAGACGGTCCTTCTAGAAAAGATTACAGATTAGGAAGAGCATCTTTAAACAATATTGTACCAGCATCTACAGGAGCTGCAAAAGCAGTAGGAAAAGTAATTCCAGAATTAAACGGTAAATTAACTGGTATGGCTTTTAGAGTTCCTACTGTTGATGTATCTGTAGTAGACTTAACATGTCGTTTAGAGAAAAACGCATCTTTCGATGAAGTAAAAGCTGCTTTAAAAGATGCTTCAGAAAACGAATTAAAAGGTATCTTTGGATATACTGAAGAAGGTGTTGTATCTCAAGATTTTGTATCTGAACCTAGAACTAGTGTTTTCGATGCAAATGCAAGTATGGCATTAAACGATAACTTTATTAAATTGGTTTCTTGGTATGATAATGAGTTTGGTTATTCAACTAAATTAGTTGACTTAGCTCAGCATATCGGTTCTATATAAATTATTAACTTAGTCCGCAGAGTTACTTTTTTAATAAAAAGAAGTAATTCTGTGGACTTTTTTTATTTAAAAACTTATGATTTTAATTGTTGATAGTGGTTCTACAAAATCAGATTGGATTGCTGTAGATAATAACGGAAATCAATTACTGGAAAAGATACGTACCAAAGGTCTTAACCCGGCTATCTTACCAGAAAAGAAGATTAAAAAAATAATTAAAGCTAATAGTTTATTAAAGGAACACAAGAAAAAAGTAACCCACATTTTCTTTTATGGCGCAGGTTGTGGTACAGAAAAACCTGTTGCGCTTTTAAAAGGCGTTTTAGAAAACTTCTTTGTTAATGCAGAAGTAGAAGTAAATGAAGATACTATGGCTGCGGTTTATTCTACAATTAATAGTGATGATGAAGCAGCAGTTGTATGTATTTTAGGAACTGGATCTAATTGCAGTTATTATAACGGTAAAGAAGTAGAGCAACGTGTCGTTTCTTTAGGGTATTCCATTATGGATGATGCCTCTGGTAATTACTACGGGCGTCAGTTAATAAGAGACTATTATTATAACCATATGCCAGAAGATGTTAAAATAGCATTTGGAAGTAAGTTTAACATGGAATCCGATTACATAAAGTATAATCTATATAAACAACCTAACCCCAATGCCTACTTAGCGAATTTTGCAGAGTTTATGTTTTTGCATAAAGATTCAGAATACACGATAAATCTTATAAAGAAGGGGATTCGATTATTCGCAACCAATATGATCATGCAATATAAAGAAGAGTTAAAAACAGCTCCGGTACACTTTGCAGGCTCTATTGCATACTTCTCGCAAGATGAAATAAAAGAGGTAGCAGAAGAAATGGGCTTTAAAGTTGGTAATTTTGAAAGACGACCTATTGAAGGCCTCGTATCTTACCATACTAAAAACTTATAGGAAGTTACCCAAAAAGACAAGTTAAAAATAACTTAAACAAAACCTTTGAGGCTATTAGCCTCAAAGGTTTTGTTTTTATATATACCATATAGTCTAAAAACTTTAAAATACCGTAATTAATCTATAGGTATGAAGCATTACTTTGGATTTAGGAAAATAAAAATAAAGGAATTGTAAAATTTTAAATAAGTTTGTTAAAAGATATAAATAAATGCGTTTTTTCTCTCAGCTAACTAAACCTATAAAAAAAAGAAGGATGTTATCCATCTTTATTTTTATTTCCATTGGAACAATTCTATTGGGGAGTTACTTCTTTCTTGAAAAGAAAATAAAGCTGGAAATTATAGCCTTGTTTTTATTTATTCTGGCCACTATACAAGTTTTTGTATTACAGTATTTTTTTAAAAATCAATTAAAAAACGACACCAAACAAGCAAACTTAAACGTGCGCATAAATGAGCTAAAAGAAAGTCTAGAAGAATCAAATAAAATAGTAGAACATAAATCGATTTATTTAGCCAATATGAGCTACGAGGTGCGTACACCGCTTAGCACCGTTTTAGGGATGCTTAAAATGCTAAAACAGACAACACTAGACAATGACCAAAAGGCTCAGGTAGAAATTGCCGAGTATTCTTCAAAACACCTTTTACAATTGGTAAATATGGTTACCGACAATGCCGATGTAGAGACAGGTAGCCTTAATTTAAATTTACTGGCCATGGATTTAAAATCCGATTTGTCGCACCTTTTTAAGGTTTTTGAATACCAAGCTTGGGAAAAAGGTTTAGATTTCGATTTTAAGTTCTTAAACGAAGGAAAAGATAAGTTTTCTGTTTTAGGCGATTCGGCCAGGATTCAGCAAGTATTAATAAACTTAATTAATAATGCCATAAAGTTTACAAACTCTGGAAAAATATCCATTATAGTAGATCAAACTGTTGGTATAGACGAGGATCAAATAGTCACGTTTTACATCAAGGATACTGGAATTGGTATGCGACAAGAGCAAGTTAGACGGGTTTTCGATAATGCTTCAAGCGCATATAGTTCATTCATTATGAGAGATTATAGGGGCGGGGGCATAGGGCTTTCCGTTTCATACCAACTCGTAAAACTAATGGGAGGTGAGTTAAAGTTAGAAAGTAAAGAAAACGAAGGATCAACATTCTATTTTAGCTTACAGCTTAAAAAGACATTAAACATTAAAGCCGAAGAAAGAGAACCAAAGCCGATACTTCTGGATAAGTTTAGTGTTTTGGTAGCCGAGGATAATAGGATGAACCAAAAGGTTATTAAGTTTTTACTTGAACGTCAGGGAGCCGATTGTACTTTTGTTAAGAATGGTATCGAAGCCGTAGAATTATACAAAATTTTGGATTTCGATATGGTATTTATGGATATTTATATGCCCGATATGGATGGTTATATGGCTACCAAGGCCATTCAGGAAACCGATAAGTATGCTAATAATAATACGCCAATAATAGCCGTTTCTGCGAGTGCTTTCGATGAAGATATTGCGAACGCCAAAAAAGCTGGAATTGACGAGTTTTTAGCCAAACCCATAGAAACAGAAAGACTAAAAGAGTTATTGATTAAATACTCCAAGAAGGGCACATCTTCCGTATAAGCCTGATTCGGCTAATATAATAATACAAAAAGTATGATTACTTAATAGCTATCATACTAATTTCAACATTAACATCCTTAGGTAGTCTGGCAACTTGTACCGTTTCTCTGGCTGGGGCTGTGTCGTCGTTAAAATAGCTGCCGTAAACTTCGTTTATTTGAGCAAAATCATCCATGTTGCTAATAAAAATAGATGTTTTTATAACCTGTTCGAAGGTCATTTCTGCAGCTTCTAAAACCGCTTTAAGGTTTTGCATAACCTGTGCGGTTTCTGTTTTTATATCATCTAAAACAAGATCCCCAGTTTCTGGGTTAAAAGCTATTTGACCAGAAGTGTATAAGGTGTTTCCGCTTAATACGGCTTGATTGTAAGGGCCGATTGGAGCAGGAGCGTTAGAGGTTGTAATTATTTTTTTCATTGTATATTTTGATTGATTGCTTCGTACTACCTCGAACGTAGGTTAATATCTGGTTGTCTTCGTTTTTCGTATTTTAAATCTTTTAAGATACTCGATCTAATACCAATAAAGAAATTCCAGGACGTTCTTTCACTAAAAGGGATCCAACTAAAATTCATACGCCAGCTTAATAAGTCACGTTCAAAACGTAATTGGGTATATGTAAAACCGGCATTTTTTATGTCGAAACCAGAAGAGGCTCCTATAGACCATTTAGGCGATAGTTCAATATCTCCAGAGAACATAAGAGAATGTGACGAAATTTCGTTCTCCCGCCTCTTATTAGAATAGTTTACGGCATAAGCCAAGCGTAAATTCCAAGGTATTTTATAATTGTAAAATTCACTTGATTCTTCATCCTTGTCTTTATCTTTATTTTCATTACCATTAATTTGCTGATTGGCAAAATCTTGGGAAACACCAAATAAATCATCTGCACGCCCACCACTACGCACATTTTCGTCAATGTTTTTATCCTTTTCTTTCCTGCCTTTACTAGATAAGGACCAACTAGCATTTATGTTAGCACTTGTTAATCTAAAAAGACTACCTCCGTTGCTAATATTAAATTCTTTCACTTTAACATTGTTGTTGTCTAATGCATAAGGATCTAAGGTTGCACCAAAATTAATGCTCATTTTATTATCGAATAGCTGTGTGCCTCCAGATATCCTAACAGGGCTCCATTGTAACGAATCGCCAGCAAAGTTGTATGCCGTTTGAAAATTCAAATTGTTCAATAAAATAACTTTCTTTGGCTCTGTAGCAGTACTGTCTTTATCACGTACTTTTGCTTCAAAATTATTGGATAAACTAATCCCCATAGAGCTTGAAAAGTTTTTATTTGGAGGACCTCCAATAGGAACCTCTGCAAAACGTGTATATTCTATATCACTTAAACGAGCATTACCCACAATTTCATCCACTTCTGCTTGTGTTAAACCATCCGCATTCACAGTTTCAGCAGTTGTATAATAATCATCGAATGCAGGATTTATGTTGTAGCTTATAGAAGGTCTCATAACATGCCTTATGGCTTTTATTTTGACGTCTTTGCCTTCTTTTTCAAAATTAAACATACCATAAACCGTAGTACCGAGGTTTGTGCCAAAATTATAAGTTCTATAAGAATCGAACCCATTAACGGTTCTTGTGGATACAGTACGATTTTTAACATCGTAAGACTTTCTAATGGTTTTTAATGTCCACACTTCCTTATAGCTTGTAGAAGCACTGAGACTAAAATGCTTAAAAAGCTTAAAGTTTGTACTCAATGGTATACCATGGTTAAAACCTGTTTTTCCCTCTTCAAACATTTCTTTTTTAAAGAAAAGAGAGTCTGTAGTTATGTATTTATTTTCACCTCTTACATTATACTGGAAGTTTATGTTTTGAATAATTCCTTTTTTAGAACCCGTTTTAGGAGCAAATGGAAAGATTCTACCAACACTCGCTTGAAGTGTAGGAAGCGTCATACTTATAGTTTCTGTTCTGGTATTTTGCGAATGGGTTCCTGTAAGGCTAAAGTTTACTTGAGGCTCTCCTTGAAACGTTTTTGAATATGATATAGACGAGGACAAGGTATTATTTAAAAAAGCACCCGAATTAACTTGATTAACCGAACTTTGATAGTAATTACTACTCCCTAAGTTAACGGAAGCAGAAAAACGCGAATTTGGATTTGCCTTTGCGTCTTGGCTATGAGACCAGCGTAAGTTATATATGGTTCTTCTGGAGTAATCTGGAAAACCACGTTCGCTGTTAATAATATTTTCGTACCTAAAACCAAAATTTCCTCTAAATTTATAACGTCTGGAGTAGGTACTCTCCAAACGTACACCATAACTACCATTGGTATAATAATCACCGATGGCGGCTAAATCAATATAGTCACTAATAGCAAAATAGTACCCTCCATTTTGTAAAAAGAACCCACGGTCGTTTTGTTCACCAAAAGAAGGTATGATTAGCCCGGAAGTTTGCTTGTCACTTTGCGGAAAAAAAGCAAAGGGTACCCCAATAGGCGTAGGTACATCGTATATAAACAAATTTGCCAGACCAGTAACTATTTTTTTGCCAGGAACAATTTTTGCTTTTCTTAGTTTAATATAATACTCAGGATCATCAAGGTTTTCGGCAGTAGTATATTTAGCATTCTTTAAAAAGTAAACAGAATCATTTTCTTTTTTAGTGATTTGCGCAACTACAGTACCTTCGCCTTGTTCTGTTTTTGAGTTAAAAATAAGTGCTTTTTTTGTTTCGGTATTAAAAATAATCGAATCTGGCTCTACCACATTAGTACCTTGCTTAAAAACGGGTTTTTGAGTATACCCTTCAATAGAGTCTGTTATACCTTTCGCGTAAACCGTATTTTTTGTATAATCAATAGTAATACTACCAGCGGTAATATTCATATCCCCGTAATCTATTTTAGCTTGATTATATAAGTATAGCTTTTGTTTTTTCTGATTGAATTTTGTGTAATCTTCTGCATGATACGTAACAATATGTTCTAAAAGTTCTTTTTTGGGAGGAACAGAATCTGTTAACGTAGAATCTTGGGTTTTTTCATTTATCTCTGGAATAGGGAGGCTGTCTACTACAGTGGTAACCACTGTGTCATTAACGCTTCTGTTAATGGTTTTGCCTTTTTTGGGGATATCTTGAGCAAAGCTTAACGTGTTAATAAACACTGTAAAACTTAATGCAAAAAGTATTTTAAAGTTGTTTGTATGCAACGCTTTTAAATGTATTTTTGTAAAAGTATGGCTCGGTTTTTGAAATGCCAAAATTACATATATTTTTCTGTGATTGATTTAATATTAATCAAAAATTTAAAATTAAAATTAACCGGGTTTTTTAGTCGATAAAATTCTTAATAAAACATCTTTAGGTACTAGCAATAAATATACCAGAAGAGAAGTATTTCGATTAAAAATTAATTTATTTACCACATGAAAACGCATAGAGTATCACTTTTCGTATCCTTTATAATAGTATTAACACTTTCTTCATTTATAAAAAAAGATGAAGGGTTAAGAACAGATAAATTTGTTGTTGTATTAGATGCAGGGCATGGCGGACACGATCCGGGTAATCTGGGTAATGGTTACAAAGAAAAGGATATCGCTCTAAAAATAGTTTTAGAAGTAGGTAAGCAATTAGAAAAGAATCCCGATATAAAGGTTGTTTATACACGAAAAAAGGATGTGTTTGTAGACCTGTTTGTTAGGGGACAAATAGCCAATAAGGCAAATGCCGATTTATTTGTATCGGTACATTGTAATTCCCATCATTCGCAAGCTCATGGAACAGAAACATTTGTATTGGGAACACACCGAAACGAAACAAATTTCGAAGTAGCAAAAAAGGAAAACTCAGTAATCTTTCTTGAAAGTGATTACGAGAAAAACTATGCCGGTTTCGATCCTAATTCGCCAGAATCGGTTATGAGTATCTTGTTAAGTCAAGAGGAGTATTTAGACCAAAGTATCATGTTGGCGAGTTTAATACAAAATAAGTTTACAAACTCATTAAAACGTAAAAACAGAGGGGTTAAGCAAGCTGGGTTTATTGTTTTACACCAAACCGTAATGCCGAGTGTTTTGGTCGAAACAGGGTTTTTATCATATAAAAAAGAAGGCGCTTATTTAAACTCGAAAAATGGGCAACAACAAATATCCAGATCTATAGTTAATGCTATTTTAGAGTATAAAAAGAGTTTAGATAAAAACGTAAATGATTTTTCGGCTACAAATGATGATGTTCCAAAACCTCTAGAGCCAAATACAGAACAGATTATTTTTAAACTTCAAATAGCCGCCAGCTCGAAAGAACTTGAAACAGAACCCTACAACTTTAACGGATTACAAAATATATCTCGTTTAAAAGAGAATAATTTGTACAAATATTTTTATGGAAACGTTGGAAGTTACGAAGAAACTAAAACGTTGGAAAAGGAAGTTAGGGAAAAGGGCTATACCTCGAGTTTTGTTGTGGCTTTTAAAGACGGAAAAAAGATAGCATTGATTGATGCTTTAAAAACAACTGCGAATTAAACGGTTTCTTTTAAATTTATTTTAAATTTGTTTTCTAAAACATTTTAGTTTGAAAATATCAAAAGAAGTTAAAACAGGCATATTAGTAATATTAGGAGTCATCCTTTTTATTTTTGGATTCAATTATTTAAAAGGTCAGAATCTGTTCGAATCTACTAATGTTTATTATACCGAGTTTGATTATAACGCCCTAACTCAATCATCAGTAGTAACCGTTAAAGGTAACCCCGTAGGGAAAGTTCAAGAGATCACTTACGATTTTAAAACAGGAAAAACCAAAGTAGCATTTTTTGTAAACGAAGAACTTACGTTTTCAAAAAACAGCGTTGTAAGATTGTATGAAACCAGTTTAATGGGAGGGAATGCCCTAGCTATTAGATTGGCAGAAGATGGTGAAATAGCAAAGCCGGGAGACGTTTTAAAATCGGAAGTAGAAGTAGGGTTGGTATCCTCGCTTTCAAAAAACTTTTCGGGAATTAGCAACGAATTAAACTCTACACTAAGAGCAACAGACACGCTGTTTACAAACTTAAATACATTCGTTACAGATAAAACAGAGGCAGGACTAAAAAATACTATTAAAGAGTTGAACCAAACTTTAAGATCCTTTAAAGCAACTTCAGACAGAGTAAATAGTGTACTTACTAAAAACGATAAGAATATAGAAGGTATTTTCGAGAAGTTTAATGTGGCAGCCGATGATTTAGCAGCAATAACTACCCAGTTAAAAAATGCTAATGTTGGTACAACTGTAGAAAAGTTAAACAAAACACTTAATGATTTAAATAGTGTATTAGCAGATGTTAAAAAAGGAGATGGCTCTATAGGAAAACTTCTTAAAGACGATACTTTATATAATAATCTGGAAGGCGCCACAAGAGAGATGGAAGCCTTATTAAAAGATATAAAATTGCACCCAAAGCGTTACTTTAGAATTTTATCGAAAAAGGAAATTCCATATAAAGAAGAGGAAACTAAATAAACCTTATGCAATATATACCTAATGTTCTTTTTGCTGTAATATTAATAGCCGGTATTGGTTTTTTTGTAAAAAATGTAAAAAAACTTGCCCGAAATATTAAGTTGGGTCGCAATGTCGACGTAAGTGATAATAAATCACAGCGTTGGAAAAACATGGCGATGATTGCCTTAGGGCAAAGCAAAATGGTGCGCCGTCCTGTTGCTGGTGTGTTACATGCTATTGTATATATTGGTTTTATCATTATTAACATAGAGGTTTTAGAAATCATTATAGATGGTTTATTGGGAACGCACCGTATATTCGCTTCAATAGGGAGTTTGTATGGCATTTTAATTGGTGCTTTTGAAATATTAGCTGTTTTGGTTTTTGTATCGGTTATTCTGTTTTGGATAAGACGTAACATTATAAAAATGAAACGTTTTTGGAAATCTGAAATGACCAGCTGGCCCAAGAACGATGCGAATTACATTTTGTATTTCGAAATGGTTTTAATGACTCTGTTTTTAATTATGAATGCTACAGATGTTCATTTTCAAGCCATGAACTCTGGTAATGTGATTAGTCAAGTTATAGCGACATGGTTTAGCGGACTATCTGAAGGCACGTTACATATCATAGAACGAGGCGCATGGTGGGTACACATTGTTGGTATATTAATATTCCTAAATTACCTCTATTATTCTAAGCATTTACATATACTATTGGCATTTCCGAATACGTATTACGGAAAGGTAAAGCCTAAAGGACAGTTAGATAATTTAGAAGCTGTAACAAACGAAGTTAAAATGATGATGGATCCTAACGTTGATCCATTTGCAGCACCGGCAGAAGACACTGGTACTGAAGGCGAGGAGATGCCTGCTAAATTTGGAGCAAGCGATGTACAGGATTTAAACTGGCTTCAATTATTAAACGCATATACCTGTACGGAGTGTGGGCGTTGTACTAGCGAATGTCCGGCCAATCAAACCGGTAAAAAATTATCACCTCGTAAAATCATGATGGATACTCGTGATCGTTTAGAGGAAGTTGGAAAAAATATAGATGCTAATAAGGGAGCGTTTAAAGAAGACGGTAAACAACTGTTAGATGATTATATTACAAAAGAGGAACTTTGGGCATGTACGTCGTGTAACGCATGTACAGAAGCCTGTCCAGTAAGTATAGATCCCCTTTCAATCATTTTAGACATGCGTCGTTATTTAGTTATGGAACAGTCTGCAGCTCCAGTAGAATTAAATAACATGATGACGAATATCGAAAACAATGGAGCTCCATGGCCATATAATCAAATGGATAGATTAAACTGGAAAGACGAATAGTTTTACCCTATAAATAGTTTATAAATATAAAAAATCAAAATAAAGCATGAGCGAATCGCTAAAAGTGCCAACTATGGCAGAATTTATGGCTCAAGGTAAGCAACCGGAAGTATTATTTTGGGTTGGTTGTGCCGGTAGTTTTGATGATAGAGCAAAAAAAATAACAAAAGCTTTTGTTAAGCTATTAAATAAAGCCAATGTAGAATTCGCAGTATTGGGAACTGAAGAAAGTTGTACTGGTGACCCTGCAAAACGATCAGGAAATGAATTTTTATTTCAAATGCAGGCGGTAACTAATATAGAAGTATTAAATGCTTACGAGGTTAAAAAGATAGTAACTGCTTGCCCACATTGTTTTAATACCATAAAGAATGAATATCCGGAATTGGGTGGTACTTACGAGGTGATGCACCATACACAGTTTTTAAAAACATTGTTGGATGAAGGTCGCTTAACTATAGAAGGTGGACAATTTAAAGGAAAACGTATTACGTTTCACGACCCATGCTATTTAGGACGAGCAAACAATGTTTATGAAGCTCCCAGAGATTTAATTCAGAAGTTGGAAGCCGAGTTGGTCGAGATGAAAAACTGCAAACGCAATGGACTATGCTGTGGAGCAGGAGGGGCGCAAATGTTTAAAGAACCAGAAAAGGGCGATAAAGATGTTAATGTAGAACGTACAGAACAAGCCTTAGATGTTAAACCGGAAATTATTGCTGCAGGTTGTCCGTTTTGTAATACCATGATGACCGATGGCGTAAAAGCTAAAGAAAAAGAAGGCGATGTAGCCGTTATGGATATTGCCGAATTAATAGCTAATGCTCAGGATTTGTAGCAAAAAAATCTTTAGCCTTTAAGAGAGGTCTTATTTTTATATGATACGTTTATAAATTCCATTCTAGGAAGGTATTCAAGGTTCATAATTCGATAAAATTGCCACCATACTTATTGTTGTTTAGATAGCGTTTTTTGTAATTCGGTTTATTATTTTAAAACTGGGTTTAAAAAACAGAAAGTATGCATTCGGGGAGAAAAAGACATTGTTGATTACTTATTATATAAGGTGGAATCTCAACATAAAAATTGGATGTAAATCCGTATTTTTGTACCATCAAAATAACCTATGTAAATAGTGTTAGTAAATGGAATGTTGTCAATAAGAATATTGCGAAACTAATACTAAAGAACTGGGGTTATAGTTTTTTATTCCTGCAAATACAGGAATCCACTTTTATTCAATTTATTAAAATGTTAGTAGACTTCAATATATTACCAGAAGAATCGCGAGTTTGGATATATCAAGCCAACCGCTCTTTTACAGAACAAGAGATAGAAGAAATTCAATCAAAACTAGATACATTTATTGATAGTTGGACTGCTCATGGAAGCGATTTACAAGCAGGGCATTTAGTTAAATATAAGCGGTTTATAGTTATAGCTTTAAATCAAAACTTGAATATGGCTTCTGGCTGTTCGATCGATGCCTCGGTAAGTTTTATTCAACAATTGGAAAAAGATTATAACGTTGATTTATTGGACAAAATGAACGTATCCTATAAACAAGGCGAATTCATAGCATACAAGCCTCTTGTAGACTTTAAAAAGATGGCGAAAGATAAAGCCATTTCAAAAAACACCATTGTATTCAATAACTTGGTAACCAATATTGCAGAATTTAAGGAAAACTGGGAAGTCCCAGCTAGCGAAAGCTGGCATAACAGGTTTGTTAAATAGTCCGCGCAATAGACATTCTATATAATAACAATACTTTGCTAAAGCATTATTTGTGTGCTGGTGGTAATCTACTATGCTCGTGTTCTTTTTTGCCACGAATTCACTAATAATTCTCTTTAAAGTCTCTTTTTACACATAAACATTCGTGAATTAGTGGCTAATCCATTTAGGTTCCCAATTATGTTCATGTTCTTTTTCGCTACGAACTCGCTCATATTTGTTTTAAGTCTCTTTTAGTACATAAATATTCGTGCATTAGTGGCACATTCTATTTAGATTTTTTTACCAATCCGCCCATAATAATAACGATAATTAAATAATTATAAATAGCAAGTTATTAAACTCCTAAAAACTTTTATATATCAAATAGAATAATGATTTTTACGCTTATAAAGAGTAAAAAATAGAATTATGGCTGACGATAACGATATTGTCTTATTAAATATTTCGGGACAAGATAGACCTGGATTAACATCTGGATTAACAAGCGTTTTAGCAGAATATGGCGCTAAAGTATTGGATATTGGACAAGCAAACATTCACGATACATTGTCGTTGGGTATATTGTTTAAAATTCAATCCGGAAAAAAATCAGCAGCCGTATTAAAAGATTTACTTTTTAAGGCTTACGAGTTGGGTATCCAAGCCAAGTTTACGCCAATTACTCACGAGCATTATGAAAATTGGGTAACACTACAAGGTAAAGACAGATATATTGTAACCATTTTGGGAGAAAAGCTTGCAGCCGAGCAAATATCTGAGGTTACCAAAATAATTTCAGAAAAGAATTTAAATATAGATTCTATAAAAAGACTCACGGGGCGTTTATCTCTTGTAAAAGAAGAAGAATACCCAAGAGCCTGTATCCAGCTATCTATAAGAGGAAAAATAGAAAACAAAGCAGAGTTTACAGAAAAATTCATGCAGATTTCGAGTGAATTGGATGTAGATATAGCTTTTCAAGAAGATAACATTTACAGAAGAAACAGACGCTTGGTTTGTTTCGATATGGACTCTACACTAATACAAACCGAAGTTATTGACGAATTAGCTGAATTAGCAGGTGTTGGTGAAGAAGTAAGAGCCATTACAGAATCGGCAATGCAAGGAGAGATCGACTTTAAGGAAAGTTTTAAAAGGCGCATGAATCTTTTAAAAGGCTTAAGCGAAGAAGTGCTTCAAGAAGTCGCTGTAAACTTGCCAATTACCAAAGGCGCAAAAAGACTTATAGATACCCTAAAAAAATACGGATTTAAAACAGCCATTTTATCAGGAGGATTTACATACTTCGGTCACTATTTAAAAGAAGAGTTGGGTATGGATTATGTGTATGCCAATCAATTAGAAATTAAAGATGGTGTTTTAACAGGGGGCTATGTTGGAGATATAGTCGATGGCGAGAAAAAAGCGGAGTACCTTAAGGAAATAGCGAAAAACGAAGGAATAGACATTAGTCAAACAATAGCAGTTGGTGATGGCGCAAACGACTTACCTATGCTAAATTTAGCTGGATTGGGAATTGCTTTTCATGCAAAACCGACAGTAAAAGATAATGCACAAAACTCTATATCAAGTATTGGTTTAGATGGTGTATTGTATTTATTGGGATACCATGACAGACATATAGACTTGCTGGAATAGTTGAAAAAGACTGGTTTTTAAAACAGAATATACTTTAAGCGTATAGTTAATAACATCGCATCATTTTAAGAAATTATAGATGCATTTTACTTGTAAAAATGAAGGTTATCGTTTTTCACAAGGGTAGTTTGTCATTTCTTTATAAATCCTTGCTAAAGTCTTTTTATCTTCTCTTTAAAAGTATTAATTTGGCATCATTATTAGTGTATAAGTAATTACTGCTAATGCTTTTAATTAATCTTTTTTATGAGCCGTATACATTTTATCGTAATATCTTTCTTTACAAATCTTTCAATATTTGGTCAAATTGCCGGAAATCCACTAATAACACATGATGCGAGTGCGCAAAAGAAGTGGGTGGATAGTACTTATGCATCAATGACTTTAGCCGAAAAAGTGGGGCAGTTGTACATGGTGCAAGTTATGTCTAATCAAGATGCGGCTGCAACTGGTAAAACAGTTAAGTTAATTAAAGATTATCATATTGGAGGTATTATATATTCAAATGGAGATCCGGTTAAACAAGCAAAATTAAACAACGAATTACAGTCCTTATCTAAAATACCTTTATTAATAGGAATGGATGCCGAATGGGGACTGAGTATGCGCTTAGATGATACTTATGCCTTTCCATGGAATATGACACTGGGAGCTATAAGAGATAACGATCTCGTTGAACAAACAGGTCGAAAAATAGGGGAGCATTGTAAGCGTTTGGGCGTACATTTTAATTTTGCCCCAGTGGTAGATATTAATACCAATCCCAATAACCCTATAATTGGTAATCGATCATTTGGAGAGGATAGAGATAATGTAACCGAAAAAGCACTCGCATTTATGAGAGGAATGCAGGACGCTGGTGTTTTGGCCAATGCCAAGCATTTTCCAGGTCATGGAGATACCGATCAAGATTCACATAAAACATTACCAACCATAAGTTTTAATGAAAAGCGTATCGATTCTATAGAATTATATCCTTATAAAAAACTTATAAATGAAGGCTTATCCAGTGTTATGGTAGCGCATTTAAATGTACCAAGCTTAGAGTCCCGTGAGGGCTATCCGTCGTCATTGTCTAAAAACATAGTAACCAATATTTTAAAAAAATCATTAGGTTTTGAAGGGTTAATATTTACAGATGCTCTTACTATGAAAGGTGCTGCAAATTTTAGCGAAACAGGAGATATTGACTTGGCTGCTTTTAAAGCAGGGAATGATGTTATGTTAATGTCGGAAAATGTAAGCATAGGTGTTTCCAAAATTATTGAAGCCTATAATAAAGGCGAGATTACTGAGTTTCGATTAGAACATTCGGTTAAAAAAATATTACAAGCTAAGTACAAGGTTGGATTAAACAATTACGAACCTATTGGGTTGTATAATTTAGAAAAGGATTTAAACCGGCTTGAAGACGATGTTTTGTATGAAGAACTCATGGAAAATGCGATTACCGTTGTAAAAAACCAAGACAATCTTTTGCCATTAAAACAATTAGAAACTAAAACCATTGCTTATGTAAAAATGGGTGACGATATGGGGTCTACGTTTTTTAATGAATTAAGAAAATATGCAAAAGTACATCGTATTGAAGGTAAAGATTTAGATGATTTATCTAAAAGGCTTCAAGTATATAATACAATAGTAATAGGGTTGCACCGCTCGAATGGTAGCCCCTGGGAAAAGTATAAATTCACAAAAAAAGAGCTAGCTTGGTTACAAAAAATTGCCCGGTCGCATCATGTTATTTTAGATGTTTTTGTAAAGCCTTATACACTTTCAGATATAAAGAGTATTGAAAACATAGAAAGTATCGTAGTTAGCTATCAGAACAGTGATATTGCACAGCAAAAATCGGCACAACTTATTTTTGGTGCCATTCCTGCCAAAGGCCATTTGCCAGTATCGGTTGGGACGTTTTTTAAAGAGGGCGATGGTTTCAATATCAATGACATTAAAAGATTGGGATATGCACTTCCAGAACGTGTTGGGATGAGTTCCGAAAGACTTAAAAAAATAGATTCAGTAGCACGAGTAGCAGTAAAAGGAAAAATGACGCCAGGAATTCAATTGTTAGTAGCAAGAAAAGGTCATATTGTTTACAATAAAAACTTCGGAAAACACACCTACCAAGGAAAGAATGAAGTGAAATTCGATGATATTTACGATGTTGCCTCGTTAACAAAAATATTGGCAACCCTGCCATTACTTATGGAGCTGGAAGAAAAAGGTATCGTATCATTAAACACCAAACTTTCAAAGCTATTGCCCGAATATAAAGACTCTAATAAAGAAGACATCACTATAAAAAGTATGCTGTCTCATTATGCCAGATTAAGACCTTGGGAACCGTTTTATTACCATACTTTAGATTCTGTTACAAAACGGCCAAGTAAAAAATATTATAGAGGAAAACGAACTAAAAAGTATAATATAGAAGTCACCAAAAATTTGTTTTTACGATCTGATTATAAGGACTCTATAAACAGTATTATTAAGGAATCTGAACTGTTGGATAGATTAAGATATAGGTATAGTGACTTTCCTTATTATATTTTGAAGAAATTTATTGAAAGCCATTACGACAAAACGCTTGACGAATTGGTGCAAGATCATTTTTATCAATCGTTAGGCGCTAATAATACGTTGTATAATCCTTATTATACTGTAAGCAATAAAAAAATAGTTCCTACAGAGGTTGATGATTATTATAGACATCAAAAAATACATGGTTATGTACATGATATGGGAGCAGCCATGCAGAATGGAGTTGGTGGACATGCAGGTGTTTTTAGTAATGCCAACGACGTAGCGAAAATTTTGCAAATGTATTTGCAAAAAGGATATTATGGAGGTAAACGCTATTTAAAACCAGAAACTATCGATAAGTTTAATACCTGTTATTATTGTAAGAGGGGTAATAGAAGAGGTGTTGGCTTCGATAAGCCTCAATTGGGAGATGAAGGACCTACTTGTGGTTGTTTATCTATGACAAGCTTTGGTCATTCAGGTTTTACGGGAACCTATGCCTGGGCAGACCCTGAAGAAGAAATAGTTTATGTGTTTTTAGCTAATAGAACCTACCCAAAAGCAGGGAAAAACCTGTTGTTAAGGGAGAATATTAGAACCGAAATACAGCGCTTAATTTACGAAGCTATAATTGAGTAAACCAGAAGATATCTAAGCCTAGCTGGTATACTATAAGATTAATAAAAATTAGATTTCCATTTTCACTTCAATAGCCTATCTGGTAAGTGGGTATATAGTATGACTTATGGAATAAAAAAATAAAATTTTAATGAAAATAGGAATTGTTTGTTATCCAACATTTGGAGGTAGTGGTGTTGTAGCCACAGAACTTGGTTTAGAACTCTCTAAACGCGGACATGAAGTCCATTTTATTACCTATAATCAACCCGTGCGATTGGAGTTGTTAAGTAACAATGTACACTATCATGAAGTAAATGTTCCAGAGTATCCATTGTTTCACTATCAGCCATACGAGCTGGCTTTATCTAGTAAATTGGTAGATATGGTAAAGCTCCACAAAATAGATATTCTACATGTGCATTACGCTATTCCACATGCTTATGCCGCTTATATGGCAAAGAAAATGTTACAGGAAGAAGGTATTTATGTCCCCATAGTTACAACGTTACACGGTACAGATATAACCCTTGTAGGAAGTCATCCATTTTATAAACCGGCAGTAACATTTAGTATTAATAAATCTGACGCAGTAACAGCGGTATCGCAAAGTCTAAAAGACGATACGTTAAGATTGTTCGATATTAAAAATGATATTCATGTAGTGCCAAACTTTATCGATCTGGATAAATACAATCATGACTTCACAGATTGTCAGCGTGAAATGATGGCCAATGACAGCGAAAGAATCGTTACCCATATTAGTAATTTACGTCCGGTAAAGCGTGCACAGGATGTTATAGATGTATTTAATAATATTCAAAAAGAAATGCCAGCTAAACTTATGCTGGTAGGAGAAGGTCCAGAACGTGAAAGGTTAGAATACCGCTGCCAGGAATTGGGCATTCTCGATAAAGTTATTTTCTTCGGAAAAAGTAACGAGATAGATAAAATATTGTGCTTTAGCGATTTGTTTTTACTACCTTCTAAAACAGAAAGTTTCGGATTAGCTGCTCTGGAAGCTATGTCGTTTGGTGTACCGGTTATATCAAGCAATACTGGAGGTATTCCTGAAGTAAATGCGCACGGCATATCCGGATTTTTGAGCAATGTTGGTGATGTGAAGGATATGACCAAAAATGCACTTCATATTTTAAGCGATAAAAAACGTTTACAGACATTTAAGGACAACGCCAGAAAAGAATCATTAAAGTTCGATTTGCATGCTATAGTACCGCAGTATGAAACTATTTATGAAGATACTTTGGCTAAGTGCCTGGTGTTATAAAGGTATTCTGTTTAATCTCTTTTCTTATAAATTTTAATATTTCCAGAATAGCCCTCTTTAGAAAAGGGATAATGCATAATTAATGTGGGTTCGATTTAAAACAAGTACATTTTACATCGAACTCATGTTAATCGCTACCCATATTTT
Source organism: Flavivirga eckloniae (assembly GCF_002886045.1). Lineage (NCBI taxonomy): Bacteria > Pseudomonadati > Bacteroidota > Flavobacteriia > Flavobacteriales > Flavobacteriaceae > Flavivirga > Flavivirga eckloniae. Next base: position 5,547,307 of record NZ_CP025791.1, read on the forward strand.
ACTTTCTAGATTCATTTAACAAGACTTATAAATATTGTATCAGGTTTTCTGTCCTTAAGCAGAATCTTTCCATAAAAATTAAGCCCCACAGTATTTGTTTTAGGAGTAAATCTAAGCCTTTCTATATCGTTAGGTACGGCATATAGTAGGTTAATAGGTCTTCAGTATAAAACTAATATTAGGGTGTAAAATGCTGTTTTTTAACATTTTATAAGAAAACGTTAAGAAAATACTACACTTATGTGTAGTAAAAAGTATAGTTAAAGGTGATAGTTTTATTGAACAACTCTAACTTAATTTTTAATGAGCCTGTTAAAACCGACTCTTTTTTTTCTATTTATTTCTTATTCATCATATGCTCAAATGAAGATAGTTGGGGTTGTAAAAAATTCTTCTAATGCAGCTATTGAATTTGCAAATGTAGTATTAACTAGTCCTGATGGTAAAATTATAGCAGGTAGTGTTACAGATGCTACAGGAGGCTTTGTTTTATCGGTTAAACAGGGGAATTATAAGTTGGTTATTAGTTTTATAGGTTACGAAGATTGGATAAAAAACATTTCTGTAAACACTAATAAAAACTTAGAAACTATAACGCTTATAGAGAGCAAGAATGAATTAGATGAAGTAGAAGTAGTCGCTAAAAAAAGGCTATTTGAAAGAAAGATTGATAGATTAGTATTTAATGTGGAGAATTCCTCATCTAATAATGGTGATATACTAAATGCTCTTAAAGTTACTCCAGGCGTTAGGGTTTTAGAAAATGGTATTTCAATAATTGGCAGAGACCAGGTTAGGGTTTTAATAGATGGTAAATTTTTAGAGCTAACCAGAGAAGATTTAGTAAATTATTTAAGAAGCATTCCTGCCGGAGATATTGCAAGTATCGAGGTGATTACATCGCCTCCAGCTAAATATCAAGCAGAAGGCAATTCGGGTTTCATCAATATTGTATACAAGAAAAACAAAAGCAATTCATGGAAGAATAACATTTTTACAGCTTACACGCAAAAAAGCTACCCTACATTATACTTAGGAAACACCTTTTCTTTGAAGAAAAACAAGCTTCAATTATATGCCAATGTAGGTTTAAATAAGGGGAATAGCGCTGTAGAAAGCACTTCGGATATTTACTATGAAGATTTTGAAAACAAAAGCAGAAGAAAATTTAAAAATGAGACAGACTTTTTATCAAGTAGATTCTCTTTAGATTATGATTTTTCAAGTAAAACGTCTATAGGAATTATTGCTCAACACTATACAATTCCCCAGAATAGCAGAGATAATGAAATATTAAATATTACTAATAATAACACCATTCGGGAGCGCTTTATTACACGCGCAAACTCAGACCAAAAAAGCAAAATAGCATCTTATAATTTACACTTAATACAAAAATTAGATACGTTAGGAAGACAATTCTCTATTGACGTAGATTATTTTGATTTCAATAAAGATAGAGAACGTTATTTTTTCACAAATCAGGTTAATGGAAGTGATGAACTAATTAACAATTTTGAAGCTTTAAACTATGGAAAACAAGATATAGAAAATTACAGCTTTAAAATAGATTTTGAGTATCCAACCAAATTTGTAAACATAAGCTTAGGTTCAAGAATATCCTTTACAAATATAACAAGCGATACCAAGCTTTTCAATATAGAAAATGGAGAAAACATATTAGATACAGAGAATAGTAATGTATTCAATTTTGAAGAAGATATTCAAGGTGTCTATATCGATTTTTATAAAAAAATTAATGAAAAGTGGCAAGCAAAATTAGGTGCCAGGCTTGAAAACACTGAAACTAGGGGAGAACTTATAACGAATGAAACGGTAAATAGAAACTCTTATTTAAAGTTGTTCCCAACAGCCTTTATTCAATATAATATAAAAGAAAACAGAAGTTTAAATTTTAGCTATAACAAAAGGCTTAACAGGCCTAAGTATTGGGAGCTAAACCCATTTAAATGGTTTAGAAATCCAAATTCGTACTCAGAGGGCAATCCGTTCCTGTTACCAGCTATTACAGATAATTTTAATTTACGGTATACCATTAATAAAAACTTAACGGTATCATCTTCATTTTCAACTACAGATCAAGGTTCCGGACAGATTACACTACTTAACGAAGGAGATATTAATCAAATATATACTCGAGATAACTATTATAAAAGTGATACATACAGAGCTCAGGTTTCATACGACTACAGAAAAATAAAATGGTGGGATAGTCATTTTCAAACATCCGTTTTTCATACAGATGTAAAAGTAAGACCACTATATAGAAACATTGTTAATGTAAATAATGGAACTGGGGTTTATTTTTCTACCAATAACACCTTTTCACTCTGGAACAATTTAAAGTTCGATTTAAGTTTTTGGTACAGTGCCCCAAACAAAGTTTTCTTTGAAAAAAGGGAAGCCAAAAGCCTCGATTTCGGAATTAATTTTTCCTTTTTAGGCGAAAAACTACAATGTAATATTAATGCTTATGATATTCTTAAAACCAGTAACAGAGATATCATAGTTTATACAAAAAACATTAGACAGGTGTATAATGATTACTACGACAATCGGCACTTTGTACTTTCATTAAGATATAGTTTCGGAAATAAAAAAGTAAACGTTAAGTCCAAGGATTTTGGAAATGACGAAGAAAAAAATAGAGTAGACTAAATAGAATTAAAATATTGCTTGCAAGCGTGGAGTGAAGAGGAGTTATCCTCCCAAAACAATGACTCGATTATTAATTTTTTAATTTTTTGTATTATGAAAAAAAGTTCAAATTTCAACAATTTGGTTTCTAAAATGGAATCATTGACGGAAACTGACTTAGGAAAGTTGAAAGGTGGTATCAAAGTACTAAATGCTATGATTGAACATGATGGTTGCGGATGTAACTCATCTCAGTGTAGCTGTAGTAATGGTACTTGTGAGCCTAAAATTAAATAAGTCCTTTGCAATTAGAGGTTTATTACAAACCTCTAATTGTATTTTTTATAATACGAATAAGAACCATTTACTATGAAAGCCAGTCGATATAATGTATTTTATCCTAAAGCGGATAAAATTATAGGTTATAATTCCATATCAGATAATTTTATTGTTTTGGAACCCATACTTCATGAGTTATTTGAAGCTAGTATTAACGAGAATCTAATTGATGAATTAAAAAATGTTCATTTAGATTTATATGATATTTTAATTGATAAAGGGTTTGTTATTAATGAAAACATTAATGAATTAGAGGTCATTAAAGGAATTAGTGACAAAACAGATTATAATGATGCTACTTACGAGCTAATCATTAATCCAACCATGAATTGTAATTTTAAGTGTTGGTATTGCTATGAAACTCATATCAAGGATTCAAAAATGAATAGTGCTACTTTAGAAAAAGTAGTGAAGTTTGTAGACAATGTGTTAGAGGGAAAAAAGGGGAAACTTAAAAATTTTACATTAGAATGGTTTGGAGGTGAACCACTATTATATTTCGAAAAAACAGTATTACCTATACTTAAAGAGGTATACCCTAAAATGTTGGCCAATAATATTAATTTTAGATCAGGGTTTACTTCTAATGGGTTATTGATAAATCAAGATGTTATTGAAAAGTGTAAAAAGTATGGCGTTGAAAACTTTCAAATTACTTTAGATGGACATAGAGAACGTCATAATCAGGTGCGATTTGTTTCCAAGCAAAGAGGATCTTACGACGAAATTATTGCAAATATAAAATTGTGTTTACAAAATAAATTAAAAGTAATTACAAGAATTAATGTGTCGGACGAGACTATTTCCGATCTGTTAAAAGTAATAGGTGATTTTAAAGATATTTCTCCAAAAGATAAAAAATACTTAATATTTTCTTTTCATGAAGTTTGGCAGGAAGAAAAAGATTTAACAGCAGATATTTCTGGTATTGTAGAAGAATTTAGAAGAAATAACCTAAGGTGTGCTTACATTGGAGAAAGAAATGCTTCAATAACATCGTCTTGTTATGCAGATAAGTTAAACCATGCAACAATTAATTACAATGGGGATGTTTTTAAATGCACAGCAAGAGATTTCGAAACAAAATCGAGAGAAGGTGTGTTACAAGATACAGGAATAATAGAATGGAATGAAAAATTCCAAAAAAGAGTATATGATACAAGATTTAAAAACAAACCATGTTTAGAGTGTAAAATTTTACCAATATGTAACGGCGGGTGTTCGCAACACAGAATCGAAAACGAAAATGAAGACTATTGTATTTATGGATTTAATGAGGATCATAAGCTTAATATCATTAAAGAGAAGTTCAGTAGCAGATTAGTTGATTCAATGCCTTCAGAACATTATGATGTTACTATCAATAAATTATTAAGTATAAATTTCAATGCCTTTAAGGTTAATGAACCCCAAATATATCAGGAAACTTTTAAACAATTCTTTAGTGAAGAAGTAAGTACCGAAAACTTCGCGATCGTTAATGAAATAAATGATATATATGTTAATTTGATTACTTCTCTTAGAAAAATGCAATTATCAACCTATCAAGATAAGCATGCAGACATAGAGAAAAAATTAGCGGCTTCGAAGTTAAATGACAACGAAGTAAAAGTTATAGATATGTCGTCCTTACCCCTAAAAGCATATTATTATTACAAAATTGAAGATTACGAACAAGCATTGTATTTAACCAATGGCTCTATATTAAATGATGATTTCTTTTTAGAAAAATATCCTTTTTTGTACGGACACAAAGTGCAACAAATACATAACATTATTAGAATTTATTTTAAACAAGAAAAATTCAAGGAAGCTTGTTTGTTAAACAATGATATACTAAATCATTTAATTTTAGGAAATAAGGTAACTTACGAAGTAGGGTATTGGTACGATTCATATAAAATTGAAAATAGCCCAGAGATGATTAACATGATATACCAGATATTCTCTGAAACCCTAAGCGTTATTACCAATTTAAGTAATAATGGAGAAAAAGAGCGGGAATTGTTTCAAACGGCATTTAAAGGTTTAATAGCATGTCCTGATATTGAAAGTTTAGACGAAAACCTACTTCCTTTATTGATTTTTGTTAAGATAAAAGCGCAATTATTTGAAAATCCAGATATTAATAAAGTGCGAGAAGAATTGGATAGTTTAATTGATGTATCCTTAAACTCGGAATACTCATTTTTCATGAAGTCTTTATTCTACAGTCTTTTTGTTACATTAGGTATTAATGGTCATCAGGACAATAAAAGAGAATTCATGAGAGTTCATGCCACCTAATTTAAAGCACGCCTATGAAATTTTCACCCCAACAAGATCAAATGGATTGCGGGCCAGCTTGTTTAAGTATGGTAGCAAGTTATTATAAGAAAAAATTCCCTCTACAGTATTTAAGAGAGTATTCTTTTATCTCTAGAGAGGGAGTTTCCTTGTTAGGTATAAGTGAAGCTGGGAAAGAAATTGGCTTTGAAACATTCTCTGCCAAAATAACGGTAGAAAAACTTATAGAAAATATAAATACTTTCCCTTGTATTCTACATTGGAATCAAAATCATTTTGTTGTTTTACACAAAATAAGCACAAAGCTTTTTTCAAAAAAAAGAATATTCCATGTTGCAGATCCTGCACATGGTATGGTTAAACTTAATGAGGAACAATTTAAAAATAATTGGATCTCACAAGGCGATAATGGCATTGTTTTATTTTTAAATCCAACAGAAAGGTTTCTGGAGACAGAACCTCCAAAAAGTGAAAAATTATCAGTAAAATACCTCTTTAATTATCTGGTACCTTATAAAAAGAAATTAGGGATTTTGTTTATGCTTCTACTAGTGGGAAGTGGATTGGCTTTAGTATTTCCATTTTTAACACAAGCGCTTATAGACGATGGTGTTAACGCCAAAAATATTAATATCATTTTCTTGATTTTATTAGCACAACTTGGCGTTTTCCTAGGCTCAATAACCATTGAGATTTTTAGAAATTGGCTGATGCTCTATGTTGGCACACATTTAAGTATAGATATTATATCAAACTTTTTAAAGAAAATGTTACGCCTTCCAATTAAGTTTTTCGATACAAAAACAATGGGAGATTTTAATCAACGCATTCAAGATAACGATAGAATAGAGGAATTCTTAACATCCCAGAGTTTAACAACGTTCTTCTCCATAGTAACTTTCTCAGTCTTTTTTGGCGTTTTATTATACTACGATTATAAAATACTATTGGTATATCTCACATTAACCCTTGTTGCTATTTTATGGTCGTTCTATTGGCTAAAAAAACGTAAAATTTTAGATTATTACCGTTTTCAACAGCGAAGCGATAACCAGGAATCCATATATGAAATGCTTAATGGCGTTATTGAAATGAAGCTCAATAATTTTGAAGATTTTAAAAGGAATGAATGGGAAAATATTCAGAAAAAACTATTCACTTTAAATATTCGGATTTTAAAGGTAAATCAGGTTCAATTGTCTGGTTTTGAGTTTGTAAACCAATTAAAAAACATTTTAGTAACCTTTCTGGCTGCAAACTACGTTGTACAAGGCAGTATGACATTAGGGATGTTATTAAGTATCTCATATATCATTGGTCAAATGAATTCGCCAGTGAATCAATTAGTTAATTTCTTCAGATCATTACAAGACGCAAGGCTTAGTTTAGAACGTTTAAGTGAAGTACAAAACTTAGCAGAGGAAGAGACAGGTACTCTAGATGAATTCGGAGAGGGGTTAGAGTTAAAGCAAATCGATATTTCTGAGGATTCGTTAAAACAAAACGGTATAGAAAAAGGGATTAAATTACAGCAATTAAATTTTCAATACGAAGGGCCTAAGTCGCCGTTTGTATTAAAGGACATTGATTTGTTTATACCCCAAGGAAAAATCACGGCAATTGTAGGAGCTAGTGGAAGTGGAAAAACAACTTTAATGAAATTATTGTTGCGTTTTTATGATCCTACAAGTGGTAGCATTAATTATAATTATGATGATATCCTAAATTTATCTCCCAGAAGCATTCGCGAAAGTTGTGGTGTTGTAATGCAAGACGGTTATATTTTTTCTGATACTATTGAAAGAAACATTGCTACTAGCGATATCGAGATTAATTATGCTAAATTACATCAGGCCTTAAAAGTTGCAAACATTGAAGAATTTATATTGTCATTACCACTTAGATTAAAAACAAAAATTGGCGCAGCTGGAAGTGGTATTTCTGGTGGACAGAAACAACGTATTTTAATTGCTCGAGCGGTTTACAAAAATCCACAATACATTTTCTTTGATGAAGCAACAAGTGCATTAGATGCAGAAAATGAAAAAATTATTCACGACAATCTTCAAGGGTTTTTTAAAGGAAAGACAGTATTAATAATCGCTCATAGGTTGAGTACCGTAAAAAATGCCGATCAAATCATTGTTCTAAAAAATGGACAAATAGTAGAGCAGGGAAATCATCAATTGCTTATTAAAAATAAAGCAGAATATTTCAATTTGGTTAAAAATCAGTTAGAGTTAGGAGCATAGTCACTAGTCTCTTTATTAAACAACATAGAAATGCTCCATAAAGCTTGGAAACAATAATCAATTATTTGTGTATTCGTGGCTAAAATAGTTATGGAAACTGAAGTAGCTGCAATAAAATTGCAGGATTTTAACCTTTAAAATTAATTTCACAAAAAAAGCGCCAATCACAGAACAAAGTCCAAGTGGGCGCCTTTTTCATATATGTTGTGTGTTTTTAACTTAGAACTGGTAACGAACACTAAGAGCTATATCAAAATCCAGATCATCGTTGTCGTAAACATCATCTCCAAAACCAATTTCTGGTCTAAAATCTAAAGATATTAATAATGGGATTTCAAAATTATATTCAATACCTATATCTCCAGCGGCAAAAAAGAAGGTATCTGTTGCTGTTCTACCGTTAGGAAGATCATTCTTAAAAGATCCTATACCACCACCGGCACCAACATACCAATGAAAAGAACCATCTAAAGGAAAGACCCATTGATACAATCCAGCTAATTTAAAACCGCTAAAATTAGATCCATCTCTCCAGCCCAAATCGAATTCCAATCTATTGATGTCACCTATAGCTCGTTGATAAGATACTTCAGCACCAAAACCATCGCTATCGCCCAATCGCAGTCCAATTGCGTTTTCTGAAATACTTTGAGCGTTTGATGTAAAAGCGAACCCTAAAATGGCGACTGATAATAAAAATAATTTCTTCATAAGTGTAAGTTTGTTTGATTAATGAAATATACGATGTTATTCAAAAAAAAGATTATTCTGTTAACATTTAGAATGCTTTAGCAAACATAACGACAAAATTGTATTTATATTTAACCTCTTTTTTAGATTTTTAAACATATTTATAAACTATGGGGTTAACTCCACATCTACACGTTTTAAAAGATAAACTCTCTGGAGAGCTATACTACGACGATTTAATAAAATCGGTGTATGCAACAGATGCTTCTGTGTATAGAATATTGCCATTAGCAGTGGCATACCCTAAAAATAAAGAAGACATAAAACAATTAATAGCTTTTGCTAAAACGCACAAAACCTCCTTAATTCCTAGAACGGCCGGAACGTCGCTAGCAGGACAATGTGTCGGAAAAGGTATTGTGGTAGATGTGTCTAAATATTTTACAAAGATTTTAGAATTAAACGAAAAAGAACAAACCGTTACCGTACAGCCAGGTGTTGTAAGAGATGCATTAAATAACTATTTAAAACCTTACGGTTTGTTTTTTGGTCCCAATACATCTACATCGAATAGATGCATGATAGGGGGCATGGTTGGAAATAACTCATCTGGAACCACCTCGATACAATATGGTGTAACTAGGGATAAAGTAATGGAATTGCATACCGTTTTAAGCGATGGGAGCGATGCTATTTTTGGTGAAATAACTTCGAATGAGTTTATTAATAAAACAAAAGAAAATACATTAGAAGGACACATTTACCAAATAATACATAAGGAGCTTGCTTCAGAAGCTGTTCAAAAAAGAATTGAGCAGACCTTTCCAAAACCAGAGATTCACCGTAGAAATACGGGGTATGCTATAGATGAATTGATAAAATCTGATGTATTTACAGATTCCTCAGAACAATTTAATATGTGTAAGCTTCTAGCTGGAAGCGAAGGAACACTGGCTTTTACTACGCAAATTACTTTAAAATTAGACAAGTTACCACCACCAGTAGGAGCTATGGTAGCGGTACACTTTGAAACGATAGAACATTGCTTAAAAGCTGTAGAGCCAGTTATGAAGCATAATCTGTACACCTGTGAGATGATGGATAAAACCATTTTAGATTGTACAAAGCATAACAAAACGCAACAAGAAAATAGGCGTTTTATTGAAGGCGACCCTAAGGCTATTTTAATGTGTGAGGTTAGAGCAGACAATAAAAACGATGTCGATCTTTTAGTTAAAGCGTTACTGGAAGAAATAAAAGCAACAGGTTTAAGCTATGCGTTTCCGGTGCTAGAGGGTGAGGACATTCAAAAAGCAAATAATTTACGAAGTGCTGGCTTGGGGCTTTTGGGAAATATCATCGGAGATAAAAAAGGAGTTGCCTGTATTGAAGATACCGCAGTAGCCTTACCAGATTTATCCAATTTTATCACAGATTTTGCAAAACTCATGGCAGGTTACAATCAAGATGCCATATACTATGCGCATGCTGGAGCAGGTGAAATTCATTTACGACCTATTTTAGATTTGAAAACGCAAACAGATGTCGCGTTGTTTAGAAAAATAACAACAGATGTTGCTTTTTTAGTGAAGCAGTACAACGGTTCTATGAGTGGTGAACATGGTGATGGTATTGTGCGTTCTGAGTTCATTACCATGATGATTGGAGAAGAGAATTACAAGATACTAACCCAAATCAAACAGACGTTCGATCCTGATGTTATTTTTAATCCGGGCAAGATTGTTAATGCGTTTCCTATGGACGAATCGCTGCGCTATGTTGCTAATAGAGAAGAACCAGAAATAGAAACACTAATGGATTTTTCAAAATCCTTAGGTATACTGCGCGAAGCAGAAAAGTGTAATGGTTCTGGAGATTGCAGAAAACTTCCCGAATTTGGAGGGACTATGTGTCCAAGTTATCGAGCTACCAGAAATGAAAAAGATACTACCCGAGCTAGAGCTAACGCATTACGCGAGTTTTTAACGAATTCGGATAAAGCAAATCGATTTGATCATGAGGAGTTAAAAACAGTTTTCGATCTATGCTTAAGCTGTAAAGCCTGTGCTAGTGAATGTCCCAGTAGTGTAAATGTGGCAGCTTTAAAGGCAGAGTTTCAATACCAATACCAAAAAGCAAATGGAGTATCTTTGCGCACAAAACTATTTGCTTATAATAATAAGTTGAATAGCTTAGGAAGTAAGCTGCCAGGTCTTACTAATTTTATGTTTTCTAATAATATAACAGCCTCTATTTTGAAACGGTCTTTTGGTATTGCTAAAGAAAGAACGTTACCGTTACTATCTAAACGTAGTGTAAATGCCTATTATAACATGTTCCAAATAAAAAGGCGTAGCGGTAATTACATTAAGAAAGTGTATTTGTTTAATGACGAATTTACCAATCATTTGGATGCTCAAATAGGTATAGATGCCTTAGAACTTTTAAATAAGTTAAATTACTCTGTAGAGGTGATTGATAATGTAGAATCTGGCCGCGCCTTTATATCGAAAGGTTTGTTAAAACAAGCTAAGGATTTAGCCAATAAAAACATTCAGGTTTTTAAAGACAAGGTTACAGAAGATAAGCCTTTACTGGGTATTGAACCTTCTGCTATTTTAACTTTTAAGGATGAATATTTAAAATTAGCCGATGATAAAGTTGCTGCAGAAAGCATTGCTAAATCCACGTTTTTAATTGAAGAATTTATTCAGCAAGAAATAGCATTAGGACATATAACGCCTGAGCAATTTACACTTGAAGAAAAGACTATTAAGTTTCACGGACACTGCCATCAAAAAGCAATGGCCAATCAATTATCGAGTTTTGCCGTTTTAAACCTACCAAAGAATTATAAGGTAACTATTATACCGAGTGGTTGTTGTGGTATGGCAGGAAGCTTTGGTTACGAAAAAGAACATTACGAGGTTAGTATGCAAGTAGGTGAGCAAACTTTATTTCCTGCCGTTAGAAAAGCATCACATGATGTGATTGTTTCTGCAAATGGTACCAGTTGCCGCCATCAAATAAAAGATGGCACACAACGAGACGCAAAGCACCCTATTACGATTTTAAGGGAGGCGTTGATTGATAGGGACTAGTTTTAATAAAGTTGAAATATATTCGGTTACAAGACCTGTCAGGTTTTAAAACCTAACAGGTCTGGAGATTAACAAAGAAAGTCTCCCTCATTTAACCAGTTCAAAGTCCAATACATCTTCTAGCTCTATTCCGTTTACAATAATGGAAAGTTTATGCTCACCTAAATAGAATTTACGGGTTGTAATTATCTTAAAAGGTTGTTTTCTAACAATATTTGTGGTGGAATTTTTGGGATAATTTTTTTCACCTATTGAAAACACTTTTCTAGATAGCGTGCCATTTGCTTTTTTATAGTATAGCCCATATTCTAATCGAATTTTAGAAGGTTTACTGCTTGTATTTACAAGGTTTAACGAGAACTCTAAAAATGTTCCAATTTTAACTTTTGGGGTGAGTATTTTAAAATCGGTCACCTTTATTTTATCAATCGACCCAAAACCAAATAAAGGCATAATTTCTGGGTTACCTTGTTTTAAAAGGGTTCTACTGGCATGTTTAATGACCCAATCGGTTTCTTTACTTTTTCCTTGCCATTTTTTAACAAGGCTAATAACTGTGTTAGGATGGTCTTTAGAAATGTCGTTTAAATTATTAGCCACACTTCTTCTTACATACTCCGACGGATCGTTTTTCAATGTTTCAAGAATAGGAATAATAGGAGCAGGGTTTTGCTTTAAAGAAGGAATCCCCATAGCCCATGGGAGTCTTGGTCTACAGCCTTCCGTTGCTAGCCGTCTAACAGACCTTTTCTTGTGGTTGGACCAAAGTACCATTTGCTTTAACATGTCATCCGGATACTTAATAATAAAAGGTCTAACGGCAAACTCGCAGCTTACAAATTGTGTAATAATTTCGAATGCTTTTATAGATGTTTGGTAATGCTCTAAACCATAGATTTCGATAAAATCTGGAAAAAATATGAATCCCAAATGGCTTTCTGCTTTAAAACCATTTTTTTCTAATGCAGGAATAAGTTTTAGAATAATTTCGACATTCAAGCTAAAATCATCCGATAAATGATCTTTAAATACAAGAGTTATGTGCCTCATACGCTGTTTTAATTCCCTGTTTTCCCATTCGGAATCGTATATATTCTTTAAAAAAGATGTCTTGTTGAAATCTGGAACAATCTCTTGAACCGAGGTTGTTAAGCGATTAAAGAATTCAGTATTATATAAGTTTTTTAATAATTCTGGCATGCTATGTTATTTTTTTAAATTTTGGCAGTAAACATTAATCTCCTGTAACAAATCTATAATATTCGCCTCTATAACTTCACTGTGAGCCTCTATTCTTAAAACTTTATCTATATCTTCCATATCGACCGTCCAACGGTTTATTCCCGGAATTTTGATAAAGGATTTTTCCACAGTTGCTAGTTTTTTTTGAGTATTGATATTTGTTTTAAATATTAAAATATTCATTTATGTATTGATTTTTTTGATTGATGGTTGTTTTAAGGTGTTTAGATCTGAGTAGAATAGAAGACAAACGACTGAGGAAATCAGTTTAATTTGAAATATTTACTGGCTGAGACCTGTCAGGTTTTAAAACCTGACAGGTCTGGAGAACAAAGAGTTAAAGAATTTATTATTTCATTGGTAAAGTCGTAAAGTTATACGAAAAATGAACCACTTCGACTCATAATGTTTTTAAACAACTGTAAAATTCATTATCGTTCGGTATCTATAACTACGTCTAAATGATAGAATTTCATTGTGCTTTCGTCTATCATACCAAAGTATATTTGTCCTAAGTTGTTTTCCATAATATGTTTAGATGCTTTTTTGGCGCTTTCCAGATCTGTCCAGTAAACAACATCCATCCACTGACCGTCATCGGTTCTCGAAAGTTTTCTGGAAATATATCCTTCGTAATTTTCCAATATGGCATTCATGCTTTTTGCAGCGTTAACAACGGTTTCTTTATCGAATTCTGGTTTCGTTTTAAATAGAACCAGTTCAACGGTTTCCACGTTACCTGGTTTGGAATCTGTTATTATTAAAGGGGTTGTAACGAGTATTATATTGGTTTTTGGGTCTGGTATCATCGTATTAAAAAACGTAAGGCAGGTTTCGCTTTTCATTTCTATATCTGCCGCTTCTTCAAAAGAATTAACATCGGTATAATAAACCAGTTCTGTTAAAAAATCGGGCTCATCATAAGAATAAGCCATTTTGCGCCCTAAATACCCATCAAATTCATCAACTATGGGATCGATAGCTCTAGAAAGTTCCAGAACTTTTTCTCTGGTGTATTCGGGCTTGTTTTTTGCAGTTACAAGTACTATAGTCCCGATTTTTTCTTTAGATGATTGTTCTGTCGTTGCTTCTTTTTTCTTTATATCCTTTTGCATGGTTTCTTTTTTCTGATTGTTACAGTTAAATACGATTAAGCATGTAAGGATTAATAATTGCCTCATGTTTTTAATATGCTTTTTAAGATTGTTTTGGCTCGTAGCGTATGAAAGGTTTACAAAATACTTTGCCATAAAATTTTATCGATAAGCCAGGTATCTTCCTTAACAAGAAATAGGTAGTCGCACCCTTTTCTATTTGGAGCCCAGTCCATTTCAACTTTTACAACGGCTATTCTATCTTGTTGATCAAGAATTTCAACTTTTGCTTCAGAGTCGGGCATGATATCAGATTTATTGTAATCTGTAACCCAATTTTTAATTTCTGTAATTTCTACGGTAGAAATATCCATCCAACTACCGGATTCGTAATTATACATAAATCCAGTTTTTGTTGCGTTTTTAGCAAAAAAAACATCAATTAGACTAACATCCATGCTTTTAAAAGCCAGAGGATAGTTTTTTGAAGTTTCAATTATTTCATTTTGTTCCATATTTTAATTTTTATAGTTATTAATTAATGGAACAAAAATAGAATGGGTGGGTGACAGCCTTATGTCAACAAGGTTCTGTTAATTGGCTAAAATATTTTGAAAGTGTAAAATCTTCTTGATAATCAAAGCTTTGTAGAGTGAGTTTTATTTTTAAAATCCTATCTAATCTAAATTCTCTTATTTCCTTTCTTAATCTACAAAAAGCTATCATTACCCAAGCTTTATCGGTATAATAAACACCTAAAGGCTCAACTTCTCTTAGTGTTTGTTCATTTTTATAGATTGAATGATAGGCGATTTCCAGAACATTAGTGTTGGTAATGGCTTTTTGAATGGTCGATAACCAATTACTTTCAAATGTTTCTTCTTTATATGGAGGTACGATTCGATTTTCTAGTTTGGCTATATTTTCTTTTTCAAAACTCCTTAAAACCGACTTGATTTTTATGAGAACCGAATTAAAGTCTTTTATAAGCGAAGTGTCTCCCTGATTGGAGATTAGTTTTTCCGATACAATTAAAGCGTTAGCTTCTTCTTCGGTAATCATTATAGGAGGTAATGAATAGCCATCAACAATAAAATATCCAGTACCATTTTCCGAACCAATGGGAACACCTGCTTCTTGAAGCGTTTTAATGTCTCTATATACGGTTCTTAGACTAATTTCAAATCTATTGGCTATCTCTTTGGCTGTTACTACTTTTTTAGATTGCAGTTGAATTAGAATGGATGATATTCTAGTAAGTCTGTTCATTGCACTAAGGTTATATTCTATTTATCCTGTATCAACTTCTTTATTAAGGTAATTTGCCCTAACTGGCAATAACTAATGTTCTATAATACCATTAATTTTTCCCTTAAATATGCTAATATGTTTTTTTAGTATAGACAGTCAGATAAACTACACTCATACAAATCTAGCAGAATTTTGTTGTAATAAAAAAGGAATTTGAATGGTTTAAAATAATGTGTATCCAAATATTAAGGACAATGCGCTATAATTAGAAATCCAAGCTGCATATTCATTTAAAACATTTCTTTTTATATTATATCTTAATTCTAAGCCGTATTTATCATTGTGTTTGTAACCTACACCAAAAGCCACGTTGGGACTTGATTTTAATTCTAAGCCTTCGGAAGTTACTGCACCATCTAAATCAAAAACGATGTTGGAACTACTACTAAAATCAAAAACGACCAAGCCATTAACAAATAGTTTAGAGTTGTTGTTTAAAAACAAATAATGTCTAATCCCAATAGGAAGTTCAATTGATTTATAGTCAACAGCTATCTTAGTAACACTTCTATCAGAGAATTCTTTTTCAGATTTGTAATATTGATACGTTGGTTCTATAATGAATGACCATTTGTTTCTATGATAAGGCATTATAAGTTCGGCTTCCATCCCAAATCTAAAACCTAATTTGTTATCAAAGTCAGCATTTCTTGAACTTCTTGCAGAATAATTACTATTCTCTATTTTTAAAGAAGAACTTTTTAAGCCTGGTCTTAGAGTTAAATTAAATATATCCCTTTTTTGTTTTTTCTTAAAGGTTATGTTTTCCGAATTATTACAGTCATTATACTTTCTAAATAAAGAGGTCAGGCTATTTTTTTTGTACTCTAAATTTTTAATTTGATTCATTGTAATGTTTTCACATTTCAAATCGTTTAGCAGTTGTTGCTTGTACCTTTCATTCTTTTGAATGACATCGTTTTCTGGTGTATACCTTTTAAAAACTAACTGACCAATTTTTGAATTTTCATTTTTATAAAAAAACCTTAACAAATTTGGCTCTTCGTAGGAGTATAGACTAGCTTTACTTTCAATTAAAACTTTTAAAAAAAGGATTTCTTTTTTAAACTTGGGTTCTTTAGTAGGGGTTAGGCTATTAATAATATTGCTTGATCGGTCTATTTCACCTTCAAACCTAATGTATTTTACTTCATCATAAATACCAAATTCTTTAACAGATTTTATGGTCAGCATTTTTTCCTCTCCTTCATTGGTTAATTTATAATCTAATGATGTTGGATTGGTTCTTGCCCCGATGTTTTTAATTAAGCATTCTGTTTTTTGACCATCATTATTAACAAAATAGCCTTTCTCGAAGGTGATTTGTGAGTAGATATTAAAGCTAAGAAATGTAATAAACAGGATAAGTAGTTGTTGTTTTTTCATTGTATCTTTTAGTGTAGGATTGGGGTTGTCTAATTCAATTAGTTGTATGTCAAATATATGCAAACAGCTACAATGAATGAAGATTTTACTTGACTAAAATGAGGAAAAAATAAACAGAAATAATGATAATGCTGATATTGAGTTGTTTAGGTTTTTTTGCCACGCTGCTCAACAATGGTAATGGCTGCTATTAGGTCTTTTATTTCCATGTTTTCTATGTCTTCATCGATATAAAAAGGAGCAAATTTATCTTTGTTGTAATTGTATATTTTCCAACGGTTAAATTGATGCTCAAGTGCTGTGAAATTTTCTACCCAGTCACCAGAGTTTAAATACATGGTCTTACCGTATTTATTTTCTCTATACTCCATTTTTGGTTGGTGAATATGTCCGCAGATTACGTAGTCATAACCATTTTCGATGGCTAGGTCGGAAATAACTTTTTCATAATCATTAACATACTTAATGGCGCCTTTAACACCATTTTTTACTTTTTTAGATAAGGAGTAACGTTCCTTCCCGCGTTTTTCCAAATACCAATTAACCAAACGGTTAAGAAGAGTAAGTAGATTGTAACCATAACCCCCTAGTTTAGCCAACCATTTTGCATTTTGTATAGAAACGTCAAATACATCCCCATGAAAGAACCAGGCTCTTTTTCCGTTTAATTCCAGAACAAGTTTATCAACGATAGAAATGTTACCAATAGTAGTATTGCTAAATTTGCGTAACATTTCGTCATGGTTTCCAGTAATGTAATACACCTCAACGCCTTCTGAAGCCATATCCATGATCTTCTTAATAACTTTTAAATGTGATTTAGGAAAGTAACGTTTGCTAAATTGCCATATATCAATAATATCGCCATTTAAGATTAGTTTTTTGGGCTCTATACTATTTAAATAGGTAAGTAGATGTTTCGCATGACAACCGTAGGTGCCTAAATGAACATCGGAGATGACAGCAATTTCTATTTTACGTTTAATTTTCAAGAACTAGGATATTAAGGTGGTTATTTTTACAAATTACAGGATTTTATATTATGTAAATATTATCTTATAATTATTTAAATATGAGTATTACGTTAAACAATTGTTATGATAATAAAATATGGAGGCTTTTTATTTGATTTTCGCAATTAATTAGCACTTTTTATCTAATTAATTTACACATAATATATAAATACATGAAATACAATGATAAGCCGATATTTGAAGTATATGATTTGGAAAAAAGCTTTATTTTAGCAGCAAAAATTTATTTATGGCGGGTAATTCCTTTGGAAAACTATTTAATTTAACAACTTATGGAGAATCTCACGGCCCTGCTTTAGGAGGCGTAATTGACGGTTGTCCACCAGGAATAGAGTTAGATCTCGAGGCAATTCAAAATGAGTTAGATAGAAGAAAACCCGGTCAATCGGCCATAGTAACACAACGAAAGGAACCAGATACCGTTAAATTTCATTCTGGTATTTTTGAAGGTAAAACAACAGGAACACCGATTGGTTTTGTTATAGAGAATACCAATCAAAAATCTCACGATTACACACACATAAAAGATAGTTACAGACCAAGTCATGCCGATTATGTGTACGATAAAAAATATGGTATTAGAGACTACCGTGGTGGTGGACGAAGTTCTGCAAGAGAAACATCATGCCGAGTAGTTGCAGGAGCTATAGCCAAACAAATACTAAAGGATATTGAAATTACAGCTTATGTTTCTGGTGTTGGTACCATGACGCTTGATAAGCCTTATACCGAATTAGATTTAACAAAAATTGAGTCGAATATTGTAAGATGCCCAGATCAAGCTATGGCAGATGATATGGAGGCTTACATAAAAGGAGTTCGTAGTAAAGGAGATACCGTTGGAGGTATTGTAAGTTGCGTTATTAAAAATGTTCCGGTAGGTTTAGGAGAACCAGTATTCGATAAATTACATGCCGAATTAGGAAAAGCCATGCTTTCTATTAATGCTGTAAAAGGATTTGAATACGGTAGCGGTTTTGAAGGTAGTACTATGTATGGAAGCGACCATAATGATTCGTTTAATAACGATGGTAGTACAAAAACTAACTTTTCCGGAGGTATTCAAGGTGGTATTAGTAACGGTATGGATATCTATTTTAATGTGGCTTTTAAACCTGTAGCAACTCTTATTCAGAAATACGAAACGATAGATAAAGAAGGTAATACCGTAGAAATGCAAGGTAAGGGAAGACACGATCCTTGTGTTGTTCCAAGAGCAGTACCTATTGTAGAAGCTATGGCAGCATTGGTTTTAGCAGATTTTTACTTGATTAATAAAATGTATCGTTAGGAGTTGTTTTCTACTTTCTTGTCATTCCAATAGTTTATAATGATGTCTAGTCGGAGTAAAGGCAGAACCCCCTTGGAAAAATCGTTGAGATAAATAAAATTACCTCGTAATGGTGTTTCAATCTAGGTTAAAATATTTTATAATCGATTAAAGCAATTTTATAAGATTTTATTTAGGTTATCTATGTTAATAGAGCAGTATGGTCTAAATTATTGTATAAATTAGCAGGGTGAATACATGTTCGTCAATTTAACCAAAAAAACATGAATAGGTACCTACTAATTACTACCTTTTTGTTGAGCCAAATCCTATGTTCAGCCCAAAATCCTTTCATTACACATATGTACACAGCAGATCCATCTGCCAGAGTTTTTAACGACACATTGTATGTATATCCATCTCACGACGAAGACGATGCTACCAATTTTAGTATGAAGGATTGGCACGTATTTTCTACTACAGATATGCAAAACTGGACAGATCATGGCGTTGCATTTTCTTTAAACGATATTACTTGGGCATCATCAAAAGCCTGGGCACCAGATTGTATTAAAAGTAATGACAAATATTATTTCTACTATCCCGTAGAACAAAGCAAAATAGGCGTAGCAGTGAGCGATACACCTTATGGACAGTTTAAAGACCCATTAAACAAACCTTTAATAGACATTAATACGGAAGGTGTGGTTTGTAACCGCGACTTTATCGACCCGGCTGTATTTATCGACGACGACGGGCAGGCATATCTTTATATGGGACAATTAGTGGTTAATGCCATAAAGCTTAATAAAGATATGACATCTTACGATGGCAAAGTACACCTGTTGGAAGGTACAGATAACTTTTTTGAAGCCATTTGGATGCATAAGCATAAAGGCGTTTATTATCTGTCGTATGTTGGAACTAGTGGAGAAATTAAGTATTGTACCAGCGATAATCCGCTAGGTCCCTTTGAATATAAAGGCGTTATTTTGGAGAAAATGAATAGCGGAACTAATCACCATTCTATTGTAGAATACAAAGGGGAGTGGTATATGTTTTACCATAATTCCGATTTGTATTTTAATAACCATCCTGAGGTAGAACCAAAGTTTGGTTGGGGGCATAAAGGTAGCCCACATCCGTTTCGCAGATCTATTTGTTTTGATAAGTTGTATTATAATGAAGATGGCACTATACAAAAAGTAGTAACTACAAAATAACAATAGCATTAACAAACACACTAAAAATACTTATATTGCTTTAAAATTTTACAATTAGTTAGACAGAAATATTATTATATGAAAAAACTAGCACTGCACTGGAAGATTATTATAGGAATGATTCTCGGAATCATTTTTGGTTTCATTATGAATTCTGTAGGAGGAAAAAACTTTGTTAGTGATTGGATTTCGCCTTTTGGAACCATTTTTATAAACCTGCTTAAACTAATTGCAGTACCATTAATTCTAGCATCCCTAATAAAAGGAATTTCAGATTTAAAAAATATATCCAAGATTAAAGCCATGGGGCTGCGTACTATAAGTATTTATATATCGACCACTTTAGTCGCTATAATCATTGGATTAAGTATTGTAAATATGGTAAAGCCGGGAGAAGGCATGCCAGAGGCGACCATTGAAAAAATTAAAACAAAATATGCAAGTGCTGAAGGCGTTTCCGATAAACTGGCAAAAGCATCACAGCATAAAGAATCAGGTCCTTTGCAGCCCCTTGTTGATATTTTTCCAAGTAACATATTTAAAGCATTAGGAGAAGCTAAAATGCTTCAGGTTATCTTCTTTGCGTTATTTGTTGGTATTTGTCTATTGTTAATTTCCGAAGAAAAGGCAAGACCATTAGTAAAGTTTTTCGATTCGTTAAACGAGGTCGTCATGAAAATGGTAGACTTAATTATGCTTTTTGCACCATATGCCGTATTTGCTTTAATGGCTAATGTCATTATTGCTTTTGATGATACCGAAATACTCCTAAAACTATTAAACTATGCACTTTGTGTTGTAGGCGGCTTAATCTTAATGATTGGTTTTTATCTCATTTTAGTAAGTGTGTATACCAAGAAATCGCCATTATGGTTTTTAAAACAAATAAGTCCGGCGCAACTCTTAGCCTTTTCAACCAGTAGTAGTGCGGCTACCTTACCCGTTACAATGGAACGTGTAGAAGAGCACTTGGGGGTAGATAAAGAAGTATCCGGATTTGTATTACCGGTTGGAGCCACTGTTAATATGGACGGAACCAGTTTATATCAAGGCATTGCAGCCGTATTTATCATGCAGGTTATTTGGCCGGATGGTTTAACATTTATGAATCAATTAACCATTATAGCTACCGCATTATTAGCTTCAATAGGCAGTGCAGCCGTACCAAGTGCTGGTATGGTTATGTTGGTAATTGTACTGGAATCTATAGGTTTTCCAGCAGAATTATTACCGATTGGATTAGCACTTATTTTTGCTGTGGATAGGCCTTTAGATATGTGCAGAACTGTTGTAAATGTAACGGGTGATGCTACGGTATCCATGATGGTGGCCAAATCTTTAGGTAAACTACATGATCCAAAACCTAAAGAATGGGATGATAATTATGAAAAAGTAAAATAATATTTTTAACTTTAAACAAGTAGCAATTATTTTAAAAAAGTGACTATGAATGTGTGTTTTATAATGTATCCTTGGGAAGAGATTAATCCCGAAACCGATACATCCCTTACTTTAATTAAAGAATGCGTTAAAAGAAAACATGGTGTGGCCATATGTTCACCAGCTAATTTAACCATTAGAAATAGTGTAACAAGTGCGTCTTGTATGGTGGTAGGTAGAATGGAAAAAACACCTAGTTCCTCAAAATCGTTTTATAACAAGGCAGAATTAAGAGAGGAAATGCTTCCGTTAGCGGGGTTTGATGTAATATTTTTTAGAGCAAACCCACCTTTAGATCCTATTATGCTTAACTTTTTAGATTCGGTTAAAGACGATGTTTTTATTATGAATTCCCTGGAAGGTATGCGTGAAGCCAATAATAAACTCTATACAGCAGCCTTTGGAGATGCTCATAGCAATATTATTCCGGCTACCCATGTATCAAAAAGCAAAAAATATTTAATACGTCAAATAAAAGAATCCACAGCCGATAAAATGATTCTTAAACCTTTGAATGGTTTTGGAGGGTCTGGAGTTATTTTAATTGAAAAATCGGCGATGAGTAGTATCAATTCATTATTGGATTTTTATATCAATAATAGCAACGGAACATCAAACTATGTGATTCTTCAGGATTATATTGAGGGGGCAGATGAAGGAGACGTGCGTATTTTAATTTTAAATGGCGAACCGGTTGGTGCTATGAAACGTGTTCCGGGTACAGACGATCACCGCTCTAATGTCTCAGCAGGAGGTAGCGTGCAAAAACACAGTTTAACAAAAGCAGAAAAAGCCTTATGTAAGCAAATAGGTCCAAAATTGGTAAATGACGGACTTTACTTTGTGGGGATAGATGTTATTGGAGGTAAGTTAATAGAAGTTAATGTGATGTCTCCAGGAGGTATTACCTATATTAACAAGGTTTACAAGCTTAAAACTAAAATAGAGGAAAAGGTTATCGACTTTTTAGAAATGAAAGTTTTGGATAAACTCCAGGCCTTCGATAGACGAACTAGACTTAGAAAGACTGTTCAGGATGCTTAGTTTTTAGTGAACGGTAATCAGTGCGCAGTGTTCAGTCTCAGTAGACAGTGTTTAGTAAACAGTAATCAGTAGACAGGTTTTTATTTGCGGCTTAGTGCCTTAGCGAGAAGAACAAGAACGATCAGGATACTTAGTTTTCAGTGCGCAGTGTTCAGTCTCAGTAAACAGTTATAAGTACAGGAGATTTTTCTTTGCGACTTAGCGTCTTAGCAATAATAAAACAGCTTCAAATGAATATAGAAATACCCTTAAATAAACCTATAGTTTCTGTAGAATGGCTTCACAATAATTTAGAAGTCGACAACCTTATTGTATTAGATGGTACTATTAACAAAACCTTTGATACATCGTTACATCAAATACCTAAGTCTCGATTTTTTGACATTAAAAAGGAATTTAGCGTTGTTGATGCACCATTTCCAAGTACATTCCCAGAATCGGAGCATTTTCAAAAAGCAGCCAGGGCTTTAGGAATAAATAAAAACAGTGCTATTGTGGTTTATGATGACAAAGGAATTTATTCTAGCGCACGCGTGTGGTGGTTATTTAAAGCCTTTGGTTACGATAATGTAGCAGTTTTAAGTGGTGGTTTTCCGGCTTGGAAAAAAGCGGATTACCAAACAGAACCTATGAAATTATATGATGGAGTACCGGGTAATTTTGAAGCCAATCATAAACCTGAGTACATGTCCTTTTTCGATGATATGAAACATGCGTCTGAAAATAGAACACATCATATTATTGATGCCAGATCGGCAGGCAGATTTAATAGTTTAGAGCCAGAACCCAGAGAAGGATTACGAATGGGGAACATTCCCAATTCTGTAAACTTACCATATACAGATCTGTTAAACAATGGTTTATTAAAACCTAAAGAAAGTATAGAGAAGGCTCTTAAAGAAAAAGCAAATAAAGAAGCACCTATTATTTTTACGTGTGGTTCGGGTATAACGGCATGTGTATTAGCTTTAGGTGCTACTATTTCTGGTTATAAAAACATATCGGTTTATGATGGTTCATGGACCGAATGGGGTAGTTTGGTTAATGAGTAAACTATGGAAAAGCTTGCGCTAAAAGATATTATTAGTAAAATTTGCAACGAAGAGATTTTTGAGGCAGTATCCTCAGACTATTCTTTTACCATAAAAATTGATTCATATCAACCCTATGCTTGTGCAGCTATTCACGACGGGCACCAATTTAGGAAAGAACTTTGGAAAAACTGCACACATTCGGCTTATGAGCGTTGGTATGAAGAAGATCCGGAAACTAAGAATATGATTAAATCGCACCCCATTGTTATTTCGGGTTGCGATTCCAGATTTGAATACGATTTAAATAGACCACCAGAAGAAGCCATTTTTGAAACAGCTTGGGGAAAACAATTATGGGAAGAGCCTCTTACCCAATGTACGAAAGACAAAAGCTTAAGAAAACATACTAATTTTTACAAAGTAGTGCATACATTGGTTTCTAAATTAGAAAAGATGTTTGGTTTTTGTACTGTTTACGATATGCATAGTTACAATTGGAAACGCTGGAATAGGGAAGTGCCTACCTGGAATTTAGGAACAAGTAATGTAGATAGCGATCGTTTTGGAGCGGTTATTGAAGAATGGAGGCTAAGCTTGTCTGAAATGGTTTTACCAAATGATATAAAATCCACTTCAAAAATTAACGATACCTTTCAAGGGAATGGGTATTTCTTAAAATATATTACTAAAAACTTTAAAAATACCTTAGTTTTGGCAACAGAAATAGCCAAAATATACTGCGGTGAACTTGAGGGAGTTATATACCCCGAGGTTGTTAAAACAGTAGAAAAGGAGCTCATAACGAGAATACCAGAACATGCTTTAAGCGTGTATAGTAAGTTTAAAAGTTAGAAAGCAATATGAAGATTGATAAAAAGGTGGCTAACCAAGCACTTATACAGATTGATGAAACTATAGATTCTTTAGTTAAGCAAATTGAGTTGCTTAGTTATGTTAATCCTGTTAATATAGAAGAAGAGAAAGCAAGATTTTTTTCATCTAAATATTTAACAGACCCCGTTTTTAATTACCCTACCATTAATTTCGATAAGTTTAAACTGCACAGGGCATTGTTTGCACAGCCTTTGGAGCTCATTAAGGATGTAGAAATTAAAAATCTTTATGAAGACATTGTTTATGAGTATTCTGGACTTATTCAATGTATAGAAACCATAGGGGATGGGAAAAAGTTTTATTATAATAGCTTACGTTGTTTCGGAACACCAACAGAAAAAGATGTAGAAAACGCCAAGTTTATTTTACATTTTGAAGATGAAGCTAAAGACGATCTCATTTTCAAACCAAAGTATAGCGCCAAACAAGCCGAAGTCTTTTTTAAAGACTTTTCAAAGCAATATGATTTCACCTATACCATAGAGCAATCCGATAAAATTTCGGCGATAGCCATGGTATTAAATAACATTAAAACACTTGTTTTAAATAGTAATCATACTTATTCAGATAACGAAATAGCAGTACTTACCAACCATGAAATTGGTGTACATATGGTTACTACCATGAACGGACTTATGCATCCTTTAAAAATATTTTCTCATGGATTCCCAAATAATGAGGAAACACAGGAAGGATTAGCTGTTTTCTCCGAATATATGAGTAATAATTTAACGATTAAACGCCTAAAAGAATTGGCGTATCGGGTTATTGCTGTAGATAGTTTAGCGAAAGGCTATTCGTTTTCTAAAACGTTTAGGTTACTACATAATCAATACGATTTAGATAGGGAAGAAGCTTTTTATTTAACACTACGAGCGCATAGAGGTGGTGGTTTTACCAAAGACTATCTGTACTTAACAGGACTTAAAAAGATTTATGATTACTATCA
This sequence comes from Flavivirga eckloniae, assembly GCF_002886045.1. Classification (NCBI taxonomy): domain Bacteria; kingdom Pseudomonadati; phylum Bacteroidota; class Flavobacteriia; order Flavobacteriales; family Flavobacteriaceae; genus Flavivirga; species Flavivirga eckloniae. The sequence continues at coordinate 5,572,554 of NZ_CP025791.1, forward strand.
AGAGGGCAAGGATTTAAGTGTGTTGCTAACGGGTAAAGTAACGCTGGAATACGCCAATGAAATTGAATCTCTTATTAAAAAAGGTTTGGCGGTCTCTGCTAAACATATTACAGATGCCTTTGCTGAAAATAAAAATACCAATAAAAAAGTGGATTTTATTTTAAGGAGTTTAAAATAAAGCCCCAGATTTTATATTCAGTTTAACCGTTAGATATAAAACCTGAGACTTTTAAGCTATTTATAAGTTTCATTATTGCAATTTTTGTTATTCCTGCGGCATGTGCTGAACTAGTTTCAGTCAGGCAGGAATCCACTCGAAATTATAATAGTCAATAAATTCATAGTGTTTATATTATAAATTAACCCGTTTATACTTTGGATATTTTAAGGTATATGAAAAATTAAACTTATTCGATTGATTAGGTTTTAGGTTTACTTTCCATTCCAAAAGCCCTTTTTTCGAATCGAATTCTGCTATGCCATAATCGATATCATCCACTTTAATCGCTTTGTTTTGGCTTACAGGAATTCTGTCTATTAAAGTTAAATTTATAGTAGATTGCTTATTGTTTTTTAATTCAATTTCATAGTTTTTGTTTACAACTTTATTACTTCCAGTAAAATTAGTTTTCTTAAAGTTGTTAATTGCATTGCGTTTTATAACAATATTGGGATCTACTCCTAACGAAACGGTAAGACTATCTGTAGTCGCCTGTGGGTTAATATTTGTCTTACCCGAATAACTTCCTTCAAAATAAATATTCGCTTCACCCGGAAGTAAATTATACTGTTCCCAATCTCCCATTTTTGCAGTTAAAAAAACATTTTCATTAACAACAGGAGCTGCAAAGTGTGAAAACGTTGCTGGTATTTTATATGCGTCAATCTCGATAACAGTAAGGTCGCCGTCTGAAGGAATAGTATATGGTTTTTTAATCTCAAACCTTCTGTTTGTAATGCCTTCTTCAATAATATTGCCGTTAGAAGTTTGAGCTTTTGTAGTGATTAAAATAACTCCATTACGTGCTCTAGACCCATATATTTCTGTCGCATTTGCATCTTTTAAAATTTCTTTTGATGCAATTAAACTTGGATCTATTTGAGATAGGTCACTTTCAGAACTAGGAACCCCATCTATAATAATTAAAGGGTTCGAACGATCTGAAACACTAGATTTCCCTCTTATTTTAATACTAGATGCCGCACCAGTAACGTGTCGTTCTTTTTTGGCATACCCAACAACCACAACTTCATTTAAAGCTTGCATATCAGGATCTAAACTAATATTCATAATACTGGAGTGGATGGGGAACGTTTCCGTTTTATAACCAATATAAGAGAAATCAAGAGCTTTACCACCATCAGCTTTAATGGAATATTGACCATCAAAATCTGTAGCAACGCCATTTGATGTTCCTTTTATAATAACATTTACACCTGGTATTGGTGTGCCTGTCTCATCTGTTACAATACCACTTATAGTTTGTACAAAAGGGTTGTATTTATAGTTGTAGTTTTTGGTGGCGTTACTACTTTTATAATTGCTAAGTCTATTTATAAAGTTTAAATACTTAGGTTTAATATTGGGTTTTTCGTTATTAGTATTTGGATCGCTGGTAGATAAAGTGAGCTTTACATGATCCCAATTACTTCCAGTACTTTGGTATACATGAGCTTTGTAAGCAAGCAGTAAAGGTTTGTTAATTCGTTCTGCTTTTATATCATACACAGGAAACCACCCAGCGTTATCAACATTGTATTTTATAATTAAATTTAGCTGACTTGCTATGCTCGTATTAAGTTTTACGGTAATTTCTCCGGTTTGAACTTTATCAACAACATTAAATTCGGTTAACTGTTTCTGTATTTCAGAAATTTGCTCGCTAATCTTCCGTTTCTTTTTTTGGGATATATGAATCAGGTTTTTTATTTCTGTAATACGCTTTCGGTAATAACTCGCAAACTGTTGCAGTTTTTCTAATGTTACAGCCACATTATCGTTACCAATATGCCTGTTGTCATTAATGATTTTAAGCTCTTCCTCGTAGCCGGAAATTATATCATCTTCAGCTTGAATACTGTCTTCAAGTTCAATAACCCGATTTTGCAGATTTTCAATAGTTTCCGACTTTTTTTGTTTTGATAAGTAATTGATACCATAGTTAATAGACAAAATAGAGGCAGATTTTAATCCGGAAATTTGAATACTGCTTTCTTGAATATTAGGAGAAAGCTTATCAAACTTAAATGACGTTGTGCCTACTGGTAAATTAATCTTTGCTGTTCTAATAATCTGAGCACCATTTACATAAACAGTAACTTCGTTTATAGATGTAGATGTTGGTTTTTCATTGTTAGAAAACGCAATCGTAGTTGTTAGGAAAAGGAAATATAATAGATGTTTCATGGTATGATATGTTTTAGTTTGTAATAAAACTACCAATACCATGTCTATTTTGAAACTAAGAATGAGTGAGAGAGGTGTTTTTTGAAGTGAAAGTGTTATCTGGTTTAGATAAAAAAATTTAATCCAGAAACTTACGCTTTAATTCGGGAGTAGGAATCATACAAGCGTCCTTTTTACCATACCATTTATAACGGTTTTTAGCAATGTAATCGTAAACCCAATTTCGAATAAATGGTGGAATAATGAAGAATACAGACATTAAACTTTGTGGGAATCCAAGATGTTGCGCAACTTTTAAAGCTGCGGTGGACTTTGAAACGATACTGTTGTCTGGCGTGTACAATAATATAGAATCTGTTTTTTCAGTATCAATATTAAAGCGCTTAATTAACTCTTGACCAATATCGTTCTGCAAAGCAGCAAACATAAAAATGTCTTTTTTGTCATGTTTAATGACGTATTGCACGCTGCTGTTACACAGGTTGCAAACACCATCGAATAGGATAAGCTTTTTATGTTTTGGTATCGTAAAAGACATGGTACAAAGATACCACTTTACAAACTATTCAAGAATTGGTTCAAGTCGGTTTCCTTATCCAAATTCAATTTCTTTTTTAATCGGTATTTAGATTTTAAGATACTGTCTGGTAATACATTTAGCATAGAGGCTATTTCTTTGGTAGACAGGTTCATTCTTAAAAAAGAAGCTAATCGCATTTCTTTTTCGCTAATATCTGCAAAAATGTTTTTTAGCTTGATGTCAAAGTTGTTATGTACTTCAGAGAAGTAGCTTTTAAACACTTCCCAGTCTTTGTCCTCCGCACTTTCTTTTTTTAGAAGCATAACGAGTCTTCTAAATTCGACTTTAAATAGTTCGGGAGATTTTTTAATTTTTTCAAGATTCTCTTTAAGCTCTTGTATAAATGTACTTTTTTGAACTAAATGAAGTGTTTGAGAAGCTAATTCTTTTTTCTTAAACTCAATTTCTTGCCTATATATTTCTTCTTGTTTTTCACGTTCCAGACGATTCTTTTTAATACGCTCTTTAAAACTAAAAAATAGGAGTCCGCAAATAATAATGAAAGAGATCATACCTCCAGCATAAAGACTTTTCCGCAAATTACTAATTTTCACTTCCTGACTTAATGTTTTTATCTCTTGCTCTTGCATTGCTATTTCTGCTTCCTTTTTTTCGGTTTCATATTTTGTTTTTAATTCTTCAATTTGTTTCGCAGTTATATTGTTGAAAATACTATCGTGTACTATTTGATACTCTCTTTGATCTTGTAATGCATTTATATAGTTTCCTGCTTTTTCGTAAGCTTTTGATCGTCCGGAGTAGCTGTCTCTCATTACATCTAAAGCTTTTATGGAGTCTGATAGTTTCAATGCTTTAGTGTAATTTGTTATAGCCCTTTTATAGTCGTTTATTCTATAAGCAATATCACCTATTTGGTTATAATTTATTATGAGATTATTAATAGAGCCAACTTTCTCTGTTATTGATTGGGCTTTTTCCAATAGTTCCAAAGCTTTCATATGGTCTCCTTTCCTTGAATAAATATCTGCCATATTAGCTAGGTTTGTAGCTATGTAATCATCGCGCTTCATTGCTTCTCCTATAGCTAAACTTTCTTTGTAGTTATTTAGTGCTTCATCATAATCTTCTAAATACCAATATACATTACCAACTTCCATATACATAGTGGCAACCCAAACCTCTCTTTTTAATTCTTTAAAAATCTCTAATGATTCTTTTAAAGGTTCTATAGCCTTTTCATAATTCCCTCTTAACATTTCAATTCTTCCAATGTCCCCCAGAGCTATTGCTTTTCCTGTTCTGTTTTCTGGAACAATTGTGTCTAAAACTTTAAAGGCTTTTATGGCTTCTTCCATGGCCAATTTAAAATTACCGTTATCCATATATATGGTAGATTTTCTTTGAATGTTATCTACCATATGTGAACCGTGTTTTAATTCAATTGCTACTTTTAAGCCTTCATCTGCTAGTTTTAAAGCAGTATCAAAATCGCCTTGTAAAGTTTCGAATATGGCATATTCATTTAATGCCATCCACTGTTTCTTTTTGTTATTTTTTAAGGTGGGAATAGATTTTTTAAAGTAAAATCGTGAAGAGTCAATATTTGGTAAAAACCTATAATGATAGGCTAAGCTTAAATAACTTAATCCTTCTCCTATTTTGTCGTTGTTTTTTTTAGATAGCTCTAACCCTAGGTTTACATATTTAAATGCTTCTTCTTTGTTTTTGTGCTTAAATGCATGAAAAAGTTTTTGGGCAGTTTTAATTTTTTCAATAGGATCTGGTTGTTTATTAAATGCATTTTTAAGGCTATCTGTATATTTTTGATCTTGTGCCGAAAGCGTGTTTGACAGGCTAAATGCAATTAAAAAAGTATAAAGTAAAAATCTCATGAGGGTTAGTGATTTTGGTTTTTAACTTTTACGAATATAGGTAATATATCATTTGAAAAGTGTTGATTGTCAATAGGTAAAATAACTCTTGTCTATCCTTAGTCCATGTTTTTTAGTTTTTAAATATTTTGTTTAAATGATTTAAATAATTGACAATCAGTTGTTTGTGTTTAAGTGAATATCTTCCTGTAGATGAGATGTCCAGAGACAAAAAAGAATATTTATTTAAGACTGTCCATACTTTGTCCATGTGCAAAATTAGTTTTGAGTGACTTCTGTATCTAGTTTTGAATTGTTGAATCACAAAAATCGCAAACTAATGAAAACACTATTAAAATCTAAACAGGTAATTTGTTTAACACTACTAACAACTTTGTTATCATTCTATGGATGTAATAAAGAAGACATTGAACCCGGACCAATAGTAAACCCGGAAGCAACAGAAATATCAGATTTGATTTCAAACTTAAGTTACGACGCTAATTCATTATTAAATGTAAATGATACTGGAGGAGCGTCTACGCAACGTACCAAAACATACGACAAAAATACATCTACATCACCAAACTTGGGGTATTACCAAACATGTAATACTAAAAAGTATGATTTAAAATCTAACTTTGATGATGTTGCTATTTTAAGACCTACTAATGGCGTTATTTGGCCCGGAGCCTTGGTAATAGGAAATCAAGGTATGCTTGATGGAATGCCAGACCCTTTAACTTTAGGAAGAGCCCCTATGACGTTACGATTAGATCTTCCCGGAATTGGGGAATCTGGAAATATTGTAATTGACAACCCTTCAAATTCCAATGTACAATCAAGTATTGACGGAGCGTTAGAATGGTGGAATGCAAATGCATATCAGGAAGGTTATGTTAATGCTTCCAATTCTTCTTATCAAGCAACGACCTCTTATTCTTCAAAACAACTAAGTCTAGATGTGGGGCTTAACTTAGAATGGGCTACGGGATCTGTTGCGTCTCAACTAGAATATGAATCTACTACGACCAAACGTGTAGCTGCTATGGTATATAAACAAGTTTTTTATACGGTTACTATGGATACACCATCTAAGCCAGCAAGTGTTTTTGCGCATGATGAGACTCTAGAAAACATTGATAAGGCTATAGGGTCTGATACACCACCAGCTTATATACATTCTGTGTCATACGGTAGAATAATTATGTTTAGGCTGGAAACTACTAATACAAATACATCTATAGATTTAGATGCTGTGTTAGAATATGCTGGAGGTGTTAATGGAACAGGAACGGTAAATAGTGAATATGATGCCGTTTTAAAACAATCTAATATTACGGTAGTGACTATTGGTGGGAATGCCGAAGTAGCTTCTGAAGCTGTTACTGCCGAAGGACCAGGGGCATTAAATAGTATCATTACCGGAGAAAATGCTGTTTATAGTAGAAATAATCCTGGAGTGCCTATTGCATATACGGTACGATATTTAAAGGATAATACATTTGCCAAAATGGGGTACACAACAGATTATCAAATTGTAGATTGTTCTACAAAAGAGTATCAACATAAAAATGCTTACTTAGATAATAATATCCTTCAGGATGTTAGGTTCCGATTTTCTTATAAGAAAAAAGGGAGTCAGAGTTTAGCTTACACAAATTGGAAAAAAGTGAAGAAAAATGATCCTAGTGAAGGTATAAAACCTCCTTCTGGAGCACATGGTGTAAAAGTTCAATTTCAGGTTTGGGATATCGTTTGGAAATCACTTGGGGAATTTTCTTTAAATTACATTAGTAGCGATAAGTATTATGAAGCATATTGCTCTAAAAGAGTTTTAGGGGTTTGTACTGAACTTTCTGTAAGGAAAAAGTAAAATAGTAATATAAAAGGTATCATTCAGTAATTTGATGCAGCCGGCACTTAAAGTTGTAGATTCAACAACTTGGTGCTGGCTGTTATTTTTTTGCTTCAACGAGCTCTAATTGATCTAAACTAACATTAGTAGTAAATATACCGTAGTTTACAACAGCCTTGTTTTTTTCAATCTTATCAATGCTACCTATAGCCCGACCATCTTCCATACGTACACGATCGCCTATTTTTAAAGTAGGTTTTGGTTTAGGTGGCGCTTCACTAGCTATTTTCTTGGCTTCTTTTTTCTTTTTGCGAATAACGGTTACTACCTTTTCAGCCTCCTTTTTTACTTGCTCTTCTTTTTCTTTTATGGCTTTTTTCTGTTTAGCAGTTACCTTTTTGCGCTTGGAATTTTCTATTTGTACCATTTTAAATAGCTCCGACATCAAATCGCGTTTTTGTTTGTTTTCAAAATACTTCTCGGCGATGTCGTTTACCTTTTGCCCAAGGTAAATTAAGCGTTGGTTACTATCATAGAGCTCTTGATAGTTTTCTAGTTTCTTCTGGATTTTGGCATTAATTTCTTCAAGCTTATCAGCTTCCTCTATTTTTTTCTTTTCGTTTAGTTTTAACGACTGTCCGGTTTTTTCTAAACGAGAACGCTCTTTTTGAAGCTTGGCTATAGTAGCATCAAAGCGTACCTTGCTACGTTCAATCTTCTTTTTTGCACGATTGATTAAACTATAAGGAATACCATTTTTCTGCGCTACCTCGAAAGTAAACGAACTTCCGGCTTGGCCTATAACCAGTTTAAAAAGAGGTAATAGGGTGCGTTCATCAAATAGCATATTAGCATTGAGCATATGTGGCAGCTCATTCGCTAGGATTTTTAAATTTGAATAATGCGTCGTAATAATCCCAAAAGCTTCTCTGTGATAAAACTCTTCCAGAAATGTTTCGGCTAAAGCTCCTCCAAGTTCAGGATCACTACCAGTTCCAAATTCATCAATTAAAAAGAGGGTATTCTTATTACACTTCTTTAAAAAATAATTCATTTGCTTTAGGCGATAACTATAGGTGCTTAAATGATTCTCAATAGACTGATTGTCGCCAATATCACTCAAAATCCGATCGAATAAACAAGCCTTACTGCGTTCATGAACAGGTATTAACATACCACTTTGTAACATAACTTGTAGTAAACCCACTGTTTTTAGAGTAATACTCTTACCGCCAGCGTTAGGACCAGAAATGACTATAATTCTACTGTCTTGTTTCAGCTTTATGGTCTGCGGAAATGTAGTTTCTTTAGTTTCTAAATTGTTTAAATATAATAATGGGTGATAAGCATCCCTTAAAAACATGCTTTTGTCTTCCGAAATTTCCGGAAGAATGGCATTCATAGATCTTGCATACTTGGCTTTAGCTGAAATAACATCGATATTGATCAAGAATGCTTGATAGTCTTCTAATAATGGTAAAAACGGACGTATAAAATTGGTAAGATCCTTTAGAATACGAATAACCTCTTCCTGCTCTTCATATTCTAGATTATTAAGCTCTCTCGAATGTTGTAAAGTCGTTTCCGGTTCTATATAAACAATACTGCCTGTTCTGCTGCCTCCCATAATAGCCCCTTTTACTTTACGACGATACATGGCTTTTACAGCAAGTACGCGTTTGTTGTCTACTACAGATTCGCGAATATCATCTAAATATTCAAGGTTGTGGTAGGTGTTTAATGCTGATGAAAAACTAGCATTAATTTTACCCTTTATTTTATTAATCGATTGGCGTAATTCAAAAAGAAGCGTAGAAGCATTGTCTTTTATATCTCCAAAACGATCAACTATGGCGTCTACTTTTTCAATAATTACCTTGGTGACTTCAATATGCGATGCGTGTGCGTTGAGCCCTGGATAATACTCTTCAAACTTTTTTAAAAAAGTAACAATATCATTAACAGTTAGCGACATTGAAACGATCTTTTTTAAAGCATGTACTTCCAAATAAGTATTTTCAATACCTAATAGCTTAATTTCTTTTGAAATAGTATCGAAACCATGATTTGGAATACGGTTATCGTTATAAAAAGAAGACAAGTACTCGTTAGTTAATTGTAAAGCTTCGAGCAGTTCCTCCTTTGTTTTGTAGGGAGATATCTGTAATGCCCTTTCGGTTCCCAAAGGTGTTACACAATGTTCACTTACCTGTTGAAGAACAGTTAGAAACTCTAGGTCTTTTAATGTTTTATCGTGAATGTGTATCATGCGTTTCTTCATCGGGGATAAGGCGACAAAGTTAAAAATTCTATTTGATAAAGAGGTTATTTTTGAAAGAGTAAAATAATAGGTTTAAAAATCTTAAAAAGTGTTAATTAACAGTTACTTACTATTCTTTAACAAAATGCTAACACCTGTGGATGAGATTTGTATATAACTTGAAAAACACAATCAAAAAAATAAAACTAAGAATGAAAACTAACTACCTTACCACATTATTTGTGAGCTTATTACTTGTTGTAAGTTCTCACACATTTGCTCAATTAGATGCTCCAAGAGGAAGCCAAATGGCCAGCGTGTCGCAACAAGTTGGTATTACAAAGATTTATGTTAAATATTCCAGACCTAGTGTAAACGACAGGGAAGTATGGGGAAAACTCGTGCCTTACGGTATGAATAACCTAGGGTTTGGAACGGCCAAAGAATCGCCTTGGCGTGCCGGTGCTAATGAAAATACTATTATAAAGTTTACTGATGACGTGAAAATTGAAGGACAGCCTCTTAAAGCTGGTAAGTATGGTTTTCATATTATTGTTAATGAGAACGATACCGCTACATTAATTTTTTCTAAAGAACATAAAGCCTGGGGAAGCTATTTTTACGAGCCATCTCAAGATGCTCTTAGAGTAGATGTAGCAACAAGCTCTATTCCGCATACAGAGTTGCTAACGTTTAGTTTTATAAGTGTTGATGCTACATCTGCGGTACTGGCTTTACAGTGGGAAAAGAAACAAATACCTTTTAAGATTGAGGTAGATGTACCAAATATTGTTTTGGCTAGTTTTAGAGAAGAATTTAAAGGGCAGGGTGGATTTCAACGTCAAAACTGGGAACAAGCAGCAAATTATGCATTAAACAACGGAGGCGACTTAAATGAAGCTTTAGGTTGGATTGAAGGCGCGATAGCCGGGCAGTTTTTTAGTCAAAAAACATATAATAACCTTCAAATTAAATCTCAAATACTTTCAAAGTTAGGCAAGAAAGAAGAAGCTTCTGCTGCTATGGATGAAGCTTTAAATATGGCTACTATTTTTCAAACGCATCAATACGGAAGAACACTTATAGGTCAAGGTGAAAAAGACAAAGCTCTGGAGATTTTTAAAATGAATGCTCAAAAGAATAAAGACACATGGCCCGTACATTATGGTTTAGCTCGTGGGTATTCTGCTTTAGGGAATTACTCGAAAGCTTTAACCCATTTAAAAAAAGCTTTAAACAATGCACCTAACGATGCCTCAAAAGGTCGTGTACAAGCTAATATTGATAAATTGGAAAAAGGAGAGGATATAAATTAATAAACCATCATCAATCAAACTACTAACAGCAACTTAAGAGGATGTCTGAAAAGTGCTATTCAGAATGAAATGAACTAGCCTGCCGGTAGGCAGGGAATCTCTCATGATATTAATATTGTGATTTGCAAAGCAATAAGATTCTTCGCGATGCTCTGAATGACAAAATAAACTACTTTTTAGATATCCTCTTTTTATCCATGTATGGTACTGTCCTTACCGTAGTTTTTTATTACAATGCTTTCAAACTCTACGAGTTCTTTCCAACGTTTATCTACATCAATACCTTTTCCGTATTTACGTGCAAATCCAATAAAAGTGGTATAATGTCCTGCTTCACTAATCATTAAGTCATGATAAAACTTAGCAAGTTCCGGATCTTCTACTTTTTTTGATAACAGTTTAAAACGTTCACAGCTTCTAGCTTCGATCATAGCAGAAAACAAAAGTCGGTCTACCATACTCTGCAATTTGTTTCCGCCTTTATTCATAAACTTATAAAGTTCGTTAACGTAACTGTCCTTACGTTCCCTGCCTAGTTTATAACCACGCTTTTTAATAATATCATGCACCATTTGGAAGTGTTCCAGCTCTTCTTGTGCCAAAACCAGTAAATCCGTAACCAAATCGGTGTATTCAGGATTTAACGTAATTATACTTATGGCATTAGTAGCAGCCTTTTGCTCACACCAGGCATGATCGGTTAGAACTTCTTCAATATCAGATTCTACAATATTTACCCAACGGGGATCGGTTTCTAGTTTTAAGCCAAGCATAATTATTTTTTTGTAAAAGTATATATAATACTATTTCTAACGTAAAATTACGAAATGTAATTCCATATATTTTTGTATTTACTCAACGCCCTATAGGTATCTAAAATAACTTTATTGTTTGCGAAAGATAATGCGGGGTCATTTTTAAGGATATTTTTGGCATGATGTCGGGCTAATTGTAAAACATCATTGTCCTTTATAATATCAGCTATTTTAAGATTTAAAACACCACTTTGCTGAGTTCCCATAATATCTCCGGGGCCTCGTAAGCGTAAATCGACTTCTGCAATTTCGAAACCGTCACTGGTTCTTACCATGGTTTCAAGGCGTGTCTTGCTATCGTTACTGAGCTTATGTCCCGTCATTAAGATGCAATAACTCTGTTCTGCGCCTCTACCTACACGACCACGAAGCTGATGTAATTGTGATAAACCAAAGCGTTCTGCGCTTTCAATAATCATAACCGAAGCATTAGGGACATTTACGCCCACTTCAATAACGGTAGTAGCAACCATAATTTGAGTTTCCCCTTTTATAAAGCGTTGCATTTCGTAGTCTTTATCAGCAGGTTTCATTTTTCCGTGAACTATGGATATTTGGTAATCCGGCATAGGGAAATCCCTGGCAATACTTTCGTAACCATCCATTAAATCCTTATAATCCATTTTTTCGTTTTCCTGAATTAATGGATATACGATATAGATTTGTCTGCCTTTTGCTATCTCATCCCTAATGAATTTGAAAACGTTTAACCGGTTTTTGTCATAGCGATGCACTGTTTTTATGGATTGTCGTCCGGGTGGTAATTCATCAATAATTGAAATGTCTAAATCGCCATATACAGACATGGCCAATGTTCTTGGAATTGGCGTAGCTGTCATTACTAAAATGTGTGGAGGGATGGAAGCCCCTCTAATCTCCCCGGAGGGGAGACTTTTTAGCAGCTTTTCTATAGCATTTATAACGCTATCAATATCTCCGACTACTTGTTCATTGCTGAATCGAATGACTTTAAAACCAATTTTATTTAATATTTCGGTACGTAAAGCGTCAGCTTCTTTCTGTTCTATGGTGTTATGATATCCACCATCTACTTCAATGATTAAATGCTTTTCAAGACAAACAAAGTCAACGATAAACTCATCAATTATGTGTTGCCTTCTAAATTTATAATCAAGTTTTTTATTCCTTAAACTTTCCCATAAAATGGACTCAGCTTCAGTGCTGTGTCTTTTCTTTTCAGCTTGTAACTCCTTTAGTAAATTATATGCCGAAGGACGAGCAGTCATATACTTCTGGATAACCGTTTTGGCATCCTCCCCATGGGAGGACTGAGGAGGGCCCTTCGGTCCCTTCTTCCACAATTTACTTCGTTGTGCCACTCCAAATCGATGTTGTTCATCTATAATAGCAAGCCCTAAATTTTTGAATTTTACTTTATCTTCAAGTAGAGCATGGGTGCCAATAAGGATCTGTAAATCGCCATTTTCCAGATTTTCGTGTATATCTTTTCTTTTTGAAGTTTTAGTTGAACCTGTGAGTATTTCAATACTGATATTCAATTTGTTACACATTTCAAGTGATCCGTTGTAGTGCTGAACTGACAAAATTTCAGTAGGCGCCATTAAACAAGCTTGAAAACCGTTGTCAAGTGCTATTAACATTGACATGAGCGCTACTATGGTCTTGCCGGAACCAACATCACCCTGTAATAACCTGTTCATTTGGGCATTACTTCCCAAATCGGAACGAATTTCTTTTAAAACCCGTTTCTGTGCGTTAGTTAAATTGAAAGGCAAATGTTCATTAAAAAAGGTATTAAAATAGTTACCGACTTTTTCAAAAGGGACTCCCTTAATTTTGGATTTATGAATGAGATTTTTAAGAATTAGTTGTAATTGTATATAAAATAATTCTTCGAATTTTAATCGAAATTGAGCTCTGGAAAGTAACTCCTGACTCATTGGAAAATGAACGTTAAAAAGCGCCTCATTTTTTGGAATTAATTTAAGTTCGGTAAGTAAGCTTTCGGGTAAAGTTTCGGTAAACCTTTTCCCGGTTTCTAAAAAAAGCTGCTGCATGATTTTATTAATCACACGATTTGTAATGCCTTTATTTGATAATTTTTCGGTAGAAGGATATACGGGCTGCATAGCAGATCGCAGGTTCTTTTTATGGTCTTCTAACGGTTCCATGTCCGGATGAGGCATACTAAACTTGCCATTAAACCAATTGGTTTTTCCGAAAATCACATAAGGTTTATTAAGTTTTAAGCTGTCGCGAATCCATTTTTGTCCCCGAAACCAAACCAATTCCATGGTACCGGTATCATCTTGAAAAGTTCCTACTAACCGTTTACCTCGCTTTTGAGCAACTTCTTTAAAGGCAATGATTTTACCAATAACTTGAACGTCTGCACTATTACGTTGCAGTTGGTTGATCTTATAATACTGTGTACGATCTATATACCTGTTTGGAAATAAATTAATTAAATCCTGATAAGTGTGAATGCCCAACTCCTTGCGCAATAAATCGGCTCTATTAGGTCCAACGCCTTTTAAATAATCTATAGGAGTTTGAAGTTTTACAGACATAAAAGCGAATTTAAGTCATTTCGATTAAAGCATAAAACAACAATATAAATTTAATCATTTAAAGATATTTTGAGATTTAATAAAAAAGATCGCAACTAACATGATTCATGTTAGTTGCGATCTAACTGCCGCTTAATAAAGCTTACTCAATTACTTATTCGGCGATAATTTTCTTAATTATTTGATCTCCATCGCTTGTGGTAACTTTAAGGAAATACATGGATCCTGAAAGGTTTGATGTTGGAATTGTTACTTTGTTTAAACCTTCATTTAAAATTAACTTATTAACTTCTTTTACTGTCCTTCCGTTAGTTCCATAAATACTTATGTAACCTTTTGTTGTTTTGCTAACTTCTATATCAAGATTTACGTTGTCTTTAAAAACAGTTGGATAAGCTTTTACAGTTGTCTTTTTCGGTTGTTTAAAAATTTGCGGATCATCTGTTTCACATGTAACGGCATGTACAATGATATATATTCCATTAGTAAACTGACTCACATCTACATCTTCAAATGTATAGCTAGTTAAATTACTGAGTGTGCCAGAATTGTATGGATATGAACCTGGAGCTACAGTTTCAGTCGAATTTGGCCCTTGTTGCCTTACAGGATAATCGTTATCTCCAATGTATAATTGAGCTTCTGTCATTATAAAACCAGAGAACAGATCAATGGTAACACTTACGGTGTTGTTTGTCCATTCAATCTCTACGTTACCGGATTGCGCTCCATTGTTTAGATTACATTGACCCGCACCTGAATATAATGCCATGGTATAACTACCGGCCGTGGTAAGGAAGTTGGTCCAGCCCCATCTTTGGAACCCATCGTTTATAAAACAAGTGTTGTTTTCTGAATATCTGGCAAAAGCGGTTTCGCACCCAGTTGGCTCACAATTTTCTTCAGTTACAGTTACGGTTGCTATATCTTCAGGACAATTTCCTGAAGTAATTGAATATGTATATACACCGTTAACAGGTCCGGACCACGTTCCTCCAGAATCGGCTCCTATTAGAGCGGCAAATAGTTCAGCTTCGGTTGGTATAGCTCCTTCGCATACCGTTAAATTACCATTGTCACCAGCTTCAAGAGGTTCACCTGTAACGTCCCACTGGCATGTGTCTGTGTTGAACGTAGTCGTTTGGTAACACTCTACAGTTGGTTCTTCCGGTTGATCTCCTGTAATGTCCCACTGGCAAGTATCTGTGTTGAATGTAGCCGTTTGGTAACACTCTACAGTTGGTTCTTCCGGTTGGTCTCCCGTAATATCCCATTGACATGTGTTTGGATTAAAAGTAGCGGTTTGATAGCACTCCACAGTTGGTTCCTCTGGTTGATCTCCCGTAACGTCCCACTGGCATGTATTCGCGTTAAAGGTTGCTGTTTGGTAG
Organism: Flavivirga eckloniae; assembly: GCF_002886045.1. NCBI lineage: Bacteria > Pseudomonadati > Bacteroidota > Flavobacteriia > Flavobacteriales > Flavobacteriaceae > Flavivirga > Flavivirga eckloniae. The sequence goes on from NZ_CP025791.1 coordinate 5,587,565, forward strand.
CACTCCACAGTTGGTTCATCCGGTTGATTACCTGTAACGTCCCATTGGCATGTATTGGTATTAAAAGTAGTGGCTTGATAGCACTCCACGGTTGGCTCTTCTGGGTGATCTCCCGTAATATCCCATTGACATGTGTTTGGATTAAAAGTAGCGGTTTGATAGCACTCCACAGTTGGTTCCTCTGGTTGATCTCCCGTAACGTCCCACTGGCATGTGTCTGTGTTGAACGTAGTCGTTTGATAACACTCTACTATAGGTTCTTCCGGTTGATCTCCTGTAATGTCCCACTGGCAAGTGTTTGGATTAAAAGTAGCGGTTTGATAGCACTCCACAGTTGGTTCCTCTGGTTGATCTCCCGTAACGTCCCACTGGCATGTATTCGCGTTAAAGGTTGCTGTTTGGTAGCACTCCACAGTTGGTTCATCCGGTTGATCACCTGTAACGTCCCATTGGCATGTATCGGTATTAAAAGTAGTGGCTTGATAGCACTCCACGGTTGGCTCTTCTGGGTGATCTCCCGTAATGTCCCATTGGCATGTGTTCGGATTAAAGGTAGCGGTTTGATAGCACTCTACAGTTGGTTCCTCTGGTTGATCTCCCGTAACGTCCCACTGGCATGTATTCGCGTTAAAGGTTGCTGTTTGATAACACTCCACTATAGGTTCTTCCGGTTGTTCTCCAGTAACGTCCCACTGACATGTGTTTGTATTGAAGGTTGCAGTTTGATAGCACTCTACCGTTGGTTCTTCTGGCTGCTCACCTGTAACATCCCACTGGCATGTGTCTGTGTTGAACGTAGTCGTTTGATAACACTCTACTATAGGTTCTTCCGGTTGATCTCCTGTAATGTCCCACTGGCAAGTATCAGTATTAAAAGTAGCCGTTTGGTAGCACTCTACTGTAGGTTCTTCTGGCTGCTCATCAGTAACGTCCCACTGACATGTGTTTGTGTTGAATGTAGCTGTTTGATAGCACTCCACTATAGGTTCTTCCGGTTGATCACCTGTAACGTCCCACTGGCATGTATTCGCGTTAAAGGTTGCTGTTTGGTAGCACTCCACAGTTGGTTCATCCGGTTGATTACCTGTAACGTCCCATTGGCATGTATTGGTATTAAAAGTAGTGGCTTGATAGCACTCCACGGTTGGCTCTTCTGGGTGATCTCCCGTAATATCCCATTGACATGTGTTTGGATTAAAAGTAGCGGTTTGATAGCACTCCAATATAGGTTTTTCAGGTTGATCTCCTGTAATGTCCCATTGGCAAGTATCGGTATTAAAAGTAGCCGTTTGGTAACACTCCACTGTTGGTTCTTCTGGTTGTTCTCCCGTAACGTCCCATTGGCATGTGTTCGTGTTGAATGTAGCTGTTTGATAACATTCCACTATAGGTTTTTCTGGTTGCTCATCTATAACATCCCATTGGCATGTGTTTGTATTGAATGTAGCTGTTTGGTAGCATTCTACAGTTGGTTTTTTGGGCTTGTCACCGGTAACGTCCCATTTACAAGTGTCTGTATTAAAAATAATTGTCTGATAACACTCAACGGTTGGCTCTTTGGGTTTGTCACCGGTAACTTCCCATTTACAAGAATCTGTATTAAATATAGCTGTTTGGTAACACGCCACTGTAGGTTCTTCCGGTTGTTCTCCAGTAATATCCCATTGGCATGTGTCTGTATTGAAAGTAGCTATCTGATAACATTCTACGGTTGGCTCGTCGGGTTTGTCGCCAGTAATGTCCCATTTACAAGTATCTTTATTAAATATAGCTGTTTGATAGCATTCTATTTGCGGTTCTTGAGGTTTCTCTCCTGTGACCTCCCATTTACAAGTATCTTCATTAAATATAGCCGTTTGATAGCATTCAACATATGGTTTTGTAGGCTGTAATACAGTTACGGTTGCCGTATCTTCGGGGCAGTAATTTGTAGCAGCTATAGTGTAGGTGTAGATTCCATTTACTGGACCACTCCACGTACCACCTTCACTTGGATGACCAAGTAAGGCTGCAAATAATTCTTTTTCAGATGGCGGATCATTTTTGCACAACTCTATAGCACAATCTTCTCCTGCGCTTTTACACACTTCAGGATCTGGTTCCTCTATTTGTATATTACATTGGGTGATGCATCCGTTTTTATCAGTTATAGTTACACTATGATTGCCTGCATTTAATTGTATAGCTTTGGCAGTAGTCTCTCCATTATCCCAAGCATAATAATAGGGTTTAGTGCCACCTGTGGGAGTTATTTCGGCAGCCCCATCTGAAGCGCCATATGTGCTTACGTCGTTTATTTTGTTAATCTGGCAACTTAACTCATCAGGAGCTTCAATGGTAACTGTACAGCTTGCGGTACTACCATTTGCGTCAGTAACGATGACTTGATATGTGCCATTGGTTAAGTTTACTATTTTTTGGGTTGTAGCTCCATTGCTCCAAAGAAAGCTATATGGTGCTAAACCGCCTTTTGCTGTTGCAGTAGCATGCGCATTATTACCTCCATAGCACCCAACGTCGCAGTAATCTTTAACAGCTACACTAAGCGGTGCAATAGTATTTGCATCTAAGGTATAATTAGACGTATTAAAGACCTTATTAGTGTTTAAAGTAGATAACTTGTCTGCGGCATTTGTAATAGGTGTTGTAAAACATGTAATAATAAATAAAAGAAGCGTTTTTCTAAAAAAACAGAGAGGAGAGATTTTCATAATAATCTAAATATTGGTTAGTATTTATAGCAATAAACCAATAACATAGTCAGGTTAGTTTCTTGGAAAGAAATAGGGTTGTTGGCTATTAATCGTAAAGGGAAATTCTTGTAAAAAGTATATCTTTTAAATATAAAAAAGCAGAATAAAGCGTTATAAACTAAAATGTTCTTTTAATATTTATAACATCAACTTTTCCTACTTTAAATTACAGGTTTTTTTCTTTAGCTATTAATATTTTCGTTTAAATGAAAGAAAATACAGGCAAAATGTATCGTCTTTTAAATTTAGAACTTATCGTTAATGTAGAATATGACCTTTTTAAAATAAACTGAATATTAAATTTTGGACTAAAGTTTGCTATATTAGAAATATGAAATTAAAATATGCCTTTTTACTTATTACCTCTATTGTTGCATCGCAACAAACACATAATGTCGATTTTATAAAAGCTAAAGCAGATATCAATTTTGATATAACCCAAAGTAAGGTTTTTGGTTATGTAACTTACGATTTAAAAATATTGGAATCGGTAGATACCATTTATTTAGATGCCATAAAGATGAGGTTTACCGATGTAAAATTAGTTTATGATGGTTATAACGGAGCGGTTGATTATGACCAAGCTGGTAAGAAACTATTAATAAAGCACGATTTTAAGAAGAATAAGAACTACCAACTTAGTTTCGGATATTTTGCCAATCCTAAAAAGGCCATGTATTTTATTGATTGGAATAATGAAGAAGGAAATAAGCAGATCTGGACACAGGGACAAGGGAAGTATACGAGTAACTGGTTACCGAGCTTAGATGACATGAACGATAAGATTGAGTTTGATTTAAGCGTCACTTTTGAAAAGGGTTATGAGGTTATTGCTAATGGTAATCTTATAAATACCACTGAAGATTCTTTTGGCAATAAAAAATGGCATTACGATATGCAAAAGCCCATGTCTAGTTATCTCGTAGCTTTAGCTATTGGAAAGTATCATAAAAATGTTGATTACTCTAAAAGTGGGATTCCTATAGAGATGTATTATTACCCAGAGGATTCTTTAAAGTTTGAACCCACTTATCGATATACTAAACAAATGTTCGATTTTTTAGAGGAAGAGATAGGAGTGCCATATCCGTGGCAGAACTATAAACAAGTGCCGGTAAAGGATTTTTTATATGCTGGTATGGAAAATACAAGTACTACCATTTTTTCTGATGCTTTCGTAGTCGATTCCATTGCTTTTGTTGATAAGAATTATGTAAATGTTAATGCACACGAGCTAGCACATCAGTGGTTTGGCGATTTGGTTACAGAAACGTCTGGAACCCACCATTGGTTACAGGAAGGTTTTGCTACATATTATGCGTTATTGGCAGAACGAGAGGTGTTTGGAGATAAATACTATTATTGGAGACTTTATGAATATGCTCAGGAATTATTGGATCAAGATAAAACAGGTAAAAGCACCATGCTATTAGATCCAAAATCTAGCAGTACAACTTTTTATAAAAAAGGAGCTTGGGCTTTGCATGTGTTACGTGAGCAAGTAGGAGATAAGGCTTTTAAAAAAGCAGTTAAGAGTTATTTGAAAAAGCATAAATTTAAAAATGTAGAAACCGACGATTTTATAAAAGAAGTAGAGCAGGCGAGTGGCAAAGATTTAGATGATTTTGTTGAGGTTTGGTTAAAAACTAAGAGTTTTAATTACGACGCTGCTTTAGAAAGTCTTAAAAAATCGGTGTTTATACAAGAATACTTAATGGTAGATTGTGAGGCTTTCACATCTAAATGTAAGGACTATATTTCTTCTGGAATTTCAGATGAAGCCAAAGCAAAAGTTATTTCGCAAATACCGGATCGATTGCAAAAAGAAGATTTTAAAAACCCCGTTAAAGTACGTCAGGCGATTGCCAAAACCTTGCCTAAGGTGCCTTTAGCTCTAAAAGAGAATTACGAGACACTTTTAAATGATGCGTCTTATTTAACCATCGAAGCGGCGTTGTTCGGATTATGGAACAGCTTTCCGGAAGACCGACATGTTTATTTTGAAAAAACTAGACATATTCAAGGGTTTAACGATAAGAACATTAGAATACTTTGGTTGACTCTCGCTTTGATTACTGATGATTTTGAACCTGAAAATGACGACGTATTTTTTAATGAACTTTTAGATTATACCAGTCCAAAATATGGTTTTGAAATTCGTATGAATGCTTTTAGTTATTTAAAATGGATAAGTTCCTGTGGTGAGGCGTGTCAGGAAAATTTACAACAAGCCACGAGGCATCACAACTGGCAATTTTCAAAATTTGCGAAGCATATGTTAAAAGCTAAATAGATATTATTTTCTTCTTTTAGGATTACTAGGATCGTAGCACCCTAAACAACGTGACAAATACGTGATAGAAATCTCGTAAATACCATCTGTCCTGCCAATATTAGATGTGTTGAAATCTCTTGAAAATCCAAAGCGGAAGCGTTCAAATTCTATGCCTACAAGTGGATTTATAGACGTTAATAAATTATTGTTAATACCATTTTTAGATGGATTAGTCACTGCCATTACCCCTAAAAAAAATCTATCGTATTTAAGCGTAGTACCTATATCCAATCTGCTATATGCACTTTGTCTCATATAGTTTAAGGAGGCATACATATCGTAGTTACCAGAAGACTTAAATTTATAATTGGCGTGTATGGAGTAAAAGATGTCCAGAGGAACATTTCTATCATCGAAAAACGAAATACTAGGCCTACTTAAGTGTTTAACAACGGCTCCTATCCAAAAGTCGGTATCGTCTTTATTATTTTTTTTGTCAATTACAAAACCAGCTGCAAAATCAAAAAAATCTTGATTGCGGTTTTCTTGTGGAACAGACGGGTCGATGGATTGATTGTTTATAGTTCCTGAGTTTATATTTATTTGATCGGATAACACCAAATTATTAAAATTAAGTGATTTTATACCGTAACCCACTTCAATTGCTGGTCTAAAATACCAATCGTCTACTATGTTTATATGGTATGTATAATTCAGATTGGCCTGTCCGTAATGATAATTGGTGTTGTTCTCACGCTGATACAAAATGTTGCCACCAACAGCGTGGTTTGCGTCTTCATCTATCTTACTATTCACAAAGAAGTAAAAAGTATCAACTCTTAAATCCAGATAGGGCCATTGTTTCCTATACATAACGCCAGAATATATTGAATTTTCAAAACCCGAAAAACCCGGATTGATCGTTTCTGGTACTAAAGCGGTTTGAGAAAAAATAGGGTCTTGACAATAAACTTTTGAGCAAAAAAGAGTAATTATTATGAGGGTTGAGATTTTTATCTTCATTTTATCTAATTAAAACAATGGCACCTTGAGACGTTATGGTTTCTCCATAAAAAGTTTTACCAGAAAATTTATAGTAGTAGTTTCCGTTTTCGGCTTTAGATTCATTAATATTTCCATTCCAACCTTCAAGATTATCGCTGGATTCAACAAAAACCAAACTTCCCCAGGTATCGTAAATTTCCAGTTTCATATTTGTTAGAGCCTTATGTGCCGGAATAAAATTGTCGTTCAAGTTATCACTGTTTGGAGTAAAGGCATTAGGCATCATCAAACTATAGCCTTTTTCAATAGTTAAAGTAATAATATGAGAATACACACAACCAAAGGGGTAGGTAACGGTTTGGGTTATTATATAGTCTCCTTCTGCAGCATATGTGTGTACGGGGTTTACTTCGTTAGAAAAACTACCATCACCAAAATCCCAAAGTATGGAATCGTAATCGCCAGTGGCTATGTTTGTGAATTGGATTGGATCTTTCTTTGAATATATGCCATATGACGAATAGCCAATTGAGTTCAATTCAAAATTAGCATCACCCAAAACCGGAGTGTTTACATTTACGGAGTAACTGGTAGTACAACCAAAACTGTCCACAATATCCAAAATAACTAAGCCATTGGCTAAAGGTTCCATAAATTCATTATTGGTTCCGGAAATTATTCCATCAGACCAACTTAATTGGTATGGCGGTACACCTCCGCTAGGCTTAGCATGGAAGGTTTGGTTTACAGTACGTGTATCACAATTAAAATTTGTAATGGTATCTACTTTAACAGTCAACGGTTCAAATCGATTAATTGTCCAGCTACTTGAAATTTCACAATCATTGGCATCGGTAACGACCACCGTATAATTACCCGGAGGTGTTGAGGATAAATCTTCTGTTGTTGCTCCGTTGGACCATGAGTAACTTAAAGGCAATGTACCTCCAGTAACTATTAAATTAATGGTGCCGCTATTAGCATCATCACAATCCAGAGCGTCGGTAACTTGAGCTGAAAGATCAAGTGGGTCAGGCTGTATAATAGTAAAAGTTTCGGTAATAACACATGGTGTACCATCTGTAATGGTTACGGTATAAGAGCCTGGGCCAATGTTGTTACGTTCTAAGCCAGCAGAAGGATCATCGCTCCAGGTTAATGTAACTGGGTCTATGCCTCCTACGAGATTTAAAACGATGTTGGCATCATTTTCACCAAAACAAGATACTTGAGTTACGGTGGGATTTGTTGTAAATATTGGTGCTTCATCAATAACAACAGTAGCCTGCTTTACACAATTAGTGCTATCTGTAATTGTAATGATGTAGCTGCCTGCGGATAAGTTGTTCTGAGTCATCCCAGAACCTAAATTACTCCATTGTATGTTGTATGGCGGGTTTCCTCCAGAAATAGTATTAATGATTATGGATGCATTGTTATCTCCATAACATTCAATTTCTGTTTGGGTGTAATCTATAATAATTTCGTCGGTTTGGCTTAAAATGACTTCTAAGGTGTCTGTACAACCAGATTTATCGGTAACTGTTAAGTTATACGTGCCAGCAAATAACCCTGATAGGTTTTGAAGGTTGCTTGTGTATCCATTAGGTCCAGTCCATGCATACGCATAGTCAAAAACACCTGTAGAAACTTCTATTTGTCTTCCACCTATAGTATTGATATTAATTTCGCCAGTCGCCTCTCCAAAGCAAATAATATCAACTTGATTAACTAAGCCAACCTCTAATAGAGGAGGCTCGATAATTTGAAAACTTTGGGTGATCGGTGTACAGTTATTGGCATCTGTAACTGTTATTTCGTAATCTCCTGGAGCAAGGCTAGATATATCTTCTGTGTTAGAGAAAAAGGTTCCGTTTCTGGTCCAATTGTATTGATAGGGGGTAGTGCCTCCAGAAATATCAATACCAATAGAACCATCATTGGCACCAAAACAAGATATTGTTTCAGGATTAAAAGTTGTCGTACTAAAAACCAACGCATCCGGTTCTGTTATTGTATAGTTTTTTGTGAAAGGACAACCACCTTCATCACCAATAGTCAGGGTGTAGTTACCGGGTTCTAAGTTGGAGATATCTTCATTAGCATTAATATATCCATTTGGACCTGTCCATGAAATTAAATAAGGACTTCCAACGGTAAAAGGAACGCCCCCACTTATGGTTATGTCTATAGCGCCTGAATTTTCTAGATAACACCTGCTATTGGTTACATTGTCTACTACACTAATAGATGGATTAACTGTTATGGTTACGGTAAAATCTGCGCCGGAACAAGTCCCAGAAACAGGAGTTACCGTATAGGTTACTGTAGCAGGATTTGTTGTCGTATTTATTAAGGTTTGACTAATGTTGTTTTGCGGATTGGTTTCGTTAGAAGCACCAGTAATAGCTCCCGTAGGACTTATTACAGGATTCGTCCAAGTGTATAATGTGTTCGCGGGTACAATATCTCCTCCAGAAGTATTTGGCGTTATATCGAACGTGATGCCGCTACAAATGGTTTGTGTTTTTGCGCTTATTTCTGGTGTTTGATTTACTGTTTGTTCTGAAACCTGTGAGGTTATTTCAGTACAACCGCCAGATGAAAACGTAATGACGGCATAATAGTAAATTGTTCCAATTGAATTTGAAGGAGGAGCATATGTTGCATTGGTTTCGCCAGTTATGGCAATTCCGGTAGTCGCGTTATTTATCGTATTGGAATACCATTGATAGGTTGGTGTACCAACACCGTTTGTATATCCTACAGACAAGGTATTGAAGGTGTCTCCTGAACAAATGGCCTCAGAAATTGGGTGTGAGGTAAAAGCCGGAGCAGCGTTTATGTCTACTTCAGCAGTATTACTTACAACACGACAACCAGGATCTGTTTGTGTAATGACACAGTAATAGTAAAGTGTACCGACAGCTGTTGTGGGTGGTGTAAATATAGAACTTGTTGCACCAGTAATTAATGTACCACCAGAATTGGTATTTGTGGTGTTGCTATACCATTGGTAAGTGTACGAACTTCCTAATCCACCAGTTGCAACTACTTCCAAGTTTTGTGGCGTGGTGCCTTGGCAAAGCGATTGTGAGGCTAAAGGCTGGGTTGTTATTGTAGGATCGTTAACAACAATAACCTCTGCAACATCACTAGTTATATCACTACACCCACTACCATTTGGCGTTATAACTACATAATAATAGTAGTTTCCAGTAATCGTAAAAGTTGGAGGCGTATAGTTGGCGTTTGTTGCTCCTGTTATAATTGTACCTCCTGTATTGGAGTTTGTTGTGTTAGCATACCATTGGTAGCTAATTGTCCCTGTACCTCCAGAATGGGTGACTAATAATGGGGTAGCAATATCCCCGCCATTACAAATACTTTGTGAAGTAACGGGATGTGTATCTATTTGAATCCCATTTACAACTTCAATTCTGGCGGTATCCGAAATTATTTCGTTACAACCCGTGCCAGATGTAAAAGATACGATAGCATAGTAATAGGTTACACCAACAGGATTATTTGGTGGTGTTAATGTCGCGTTGGTTGCACCGGGAATTGCTGTTCCAGTGGCTGTATTGTTTGCGGTATTTCTGTACCATTGATAACTCGGTGTTCCCGGGCCATTAACGGTTACAGACAAGGTTGCTACAGGACCGTTTAAACAAATGGTTTCAGACTGTGGCTGACTGGTAAATGCAGGAGCAGGATCGACCGTTACTACCAGATTTACAGGTGTACCGTCACAATTACCTACAGATGGTGTAATGGTATATGTAACATCTTCTGATGTTGTATTTGTATTAAACAAGGTTTGTACAGGAATTGTACTGGTATTTCCAGACGCTATAAACCCGGTAACACCTGCAGGAGCAGTTGCCGTCCAGGTATACGATGTATTTGTAATATCTGATGTTAGGATAACTTCTGCTGTATCGGTTCCAGAACAAATGGTTTGGGTTAGATTGGTGTTTGTTATCGTTGGAATCGGGTTTACAGTAAAATCTTCGGTATCTGTTGTTATACCACAGCTAGTCTCAACGCTAAATGAAACTTGATATGTTCCGGGACTGCTATACGTAATGGTACCAGGGTTTAGAGTATTTGCTGACGTTGGCGTTCCACCAGGAAACAACCAACTATAGATAGGTGTCTCCGACGCTGGTGAGCAGCTGTTAACTGTAGCTACAGGGGTTATGGATGCCGATCCGCAAGAATCTGTAATAGGGTTAATGATATTGGTTGGTGGTTGTTTTACTATAATATCCTGAGAAGCAATGAAATCTCCACAAGAATTTGATGCTGTTAAATTTAGAGTATATGTTCCGGGTGTATCAAAACTAAAAGATGGGTTTTTTGAGTTTTGGTTGCTACCATTTGTAAAATTCCAAACTCCCGGTGCAGTACCACAATAATTAGGGGCATACGAAACTTGCCATAAATATGTTGGTGGTGAGCAACTATCAGTTTCATCAGTCGTATTTGTAACGTTTACGTTTAGTGTACTACAACCATTATCTGTATTTGTAGAGAAAGTTGGAGCAAGAGGGGGTTCAATACATATGTTTTGAGTGTAAGTTGTTTTTTCGCAAATATTATTATCAGCAGTAAGCGTTACTGTATAAGTGCCAGGATTTGTAAATGCATGATTCACATTTTGATAACTATTCACAACAGTAGGCGTAGTACCATCACCAAAATCCCATGTAAAGGTCATATCAGACGAGCAATTAAATCCAAAACCAGGATCTGTCGTATTTATAAATAGAACAGGCGTATTTTGACATTCAGAACTTGGAGCTGTAAAACTCGCATTTGGACTTATTAATATTAAAATATTTGGAAGTGTTGCTGGATTAGGATTAGGTGCACAAGCGTTTCTAATCCAAAGTCTAACCGTAAATTCGTTTGGACAGTTTGATGTTGTATAAGAATGGGGTGTTATAGGAAATGGTAATGAAGCAGATGGATCTGAAGCATTGTAAAAAGAAGATGCTACCAAGTCTGCTTGTGTATAGGAAATAGTTGTTCCGTCGTCAAAGTCAATATCGTAAGTCGTATCTGAAGTATTGGTTCCCCAATTAGTAATTTCGAATTGTAAACTTGCTGTAGGAGCGCATAAGTTTTGTGTATTTCCGGGTCCAGATATACCACCAGAAGGATTTGTTGCATTTTTAACAAGATATGTCACTTCATTGGTACAACCATTACTACCATTGGCAGTAACTTTCATGGGGTAGGTTCCAAATCCTGAATAATTATGTGAAAGAGGAAATGTTACGCTGTTTTGAGTGTTACCATCTCCCCAATCAATATCGTAAGAATCAATACATGAATTGGAAGAAGAGTTATTACCTACTTCAACCAAATACTCAGAGCTTGCACTTGTGTTGCCACAATTGTTAAATGCTCCTGCAACACCCGGGTTGATATCAAAAAATGAGATGTCTGGTTTTTCCTTTATGGATACAGTTTTCGTATTTGATGCAGACAAACCATTAACATCTGTAACGGTAAGTGTTACGCTAAAATCTCTAGTACCACAGCCTGTTTCTTCAAAGGGATGATTTGGATTTTGTTCTGTTGAGGTTACTCCGTCTCCAAAATTCCAAGTATAATCAAAACCACCATCTCCGGTAACAATAGAAGTAAAGGAAACCGTTTCTCCTGAACATAAATTATTGGTGAAATTAAAATCTACGGTTGGTGGTGGATGTGATACTGAAGTATTGTTTGAATAACGGGAAGAGGTTTTAATGTTTATTTGTTCTTTATTTTTTTCAGATTTGTTAGAGGAGAAAATTGAAACACTAATTGTAAACACAAATAGTGTTGTAAGAAAATAAATCTTACGCATGAAATGTTGTTTTGTTAATAGCTGATACTAAAGTAATTATTCTTTTTAATGGAGCATCATTAAAAAATGGTTTGTGTAGGTTTTTTCTTTAAAACGCATATTTATAGGTATGAAATGCAAATTGTAAGAGAATATCTTATGTCTTTAATTTTTTAGATGTTTTATTGTTAGTTATATTTATATAAAAAAAGAAACTGTGAAAGCATTAGTAATTTCAGGAGGAGGAAGTAAAGGTGCTTACGCCGGAGGCGTGGCTCAGTATTTAATACAGGAGGAAGAAAGGGATTATGATCTGTTTTTGGGTACGTCTACAGGAAGTTTGTTAGTACCACATCTGGCTGCAGGTAAGATTAGTAAGCTTAAAGAAGTTTTTACAAATGTGAGTCAGAACGATATTTTTAGCGTGAGTCCTTTTGTACAACGTAAAAAAGGAAAGCGTGAATTCGTTTCTATCGATTTTATAAATACGCTTTGGCAATTCATTAGAATGAAACGAACTTTTGGTGAAAGCAAGGCTCTAAGACGTCATATTAAAAAGCATTTTACAGAAGTTGAATACAATCTCATTAAGGAAACCAAAGATGATGTTGTTGTTACGGTATCTAATTTATCTAAAAATAGAGTAGAGTATAAGTCTATAAAGGAATTTAGTTATGATGAGTTTTGTGATTGGATATGGATTTCTTGCAACTACATTCCATTTATGTCCTTAGTGAAAAGAAATGGTTTCGAATATGCAGATGGCGGTTTAGGGTGTGTTATTCCTATAAGGGAAGCTATTTTACGTGGCGCTACCGAAGTTGATGCCGTAGTTTTGGAGTCTGAAAATATGGAATACAATAAAGTATTGGGTAAAAATCCATTTTCCTTAATGATTAATTTGTTTAGCCATTTACTAGATCAAGTGGAGCGTAGCGATATAACTATTGGAAAATTAGCAGCCAAGAATAACGACGTAAAACTTAACTTATATTACACACCTTCTAAGCTAATTGAAAACTCTCTAATTTTTAATAAGAAGCTAATGACCTCTTGGTGGCAACAAGGGTATGATTATGCTAGGGAAAAATGTAAGGAGGCACGATCTAATGAGCTTCGTATTGATTAGTTTTGATTTTTGTAAGCCATTCTTTTTTTTAGGAAATTGTTAGATACATTGATAGAAGCGTCCGAGAGTACTATCATAGAGCGCTCAAACAAAAAACAAACTGAACAAAGTAGATTAACTCCTAAAATTCTTACCTCTAAATTTTTGAAGGTTAATCTCTATTTTTTTTATATGTTGTTTATATTCTCCAATGGTACTATTTATTTCCTTTACTTCTTTTTCATTTTTTATTGGGGGTAACTTCTTAAGCTCTTTTATCAAAATATTGATTGAATTTTTAGTAGCGTTTATTTGATCAATATAATCCTTTTCCACCGCCTCAACCATTTTTTCGTAAGCTTCAATCGCTTCATCATCTTTAATTTCCAAATTAATAGAAGCAAAATTAACGGCTTTTAGCACAGACCCCATATCTTTCAGTTTTTGGACTTGATTCAAAATAGCAGGATTATTTGAAAGAGACGCAATGGTAAGTAATTTTTTAATATCATCTGGTAATTTTTCATTTGTATGAATATCTATCAAACTATCATTTACCTTCATAATGTTCTCTATATTGATTCCTTTAGCTTCGTTAGCAATTTTAGCCGCTTCTGCAAGTTTTTTCTTTGCCTCTGCCTTTTTTATTTCCGCTTCTGCTTTTATTACATCATTATTTGCAGTATAGATGTTTTTACCAAATTTCACAAAACCATTAAATAGAGAGGGGATTTTATTTTTAAGTACTGAATTAAAAATGATCCAAAACGACGATTCGTTAGGTTTGTCTCCGTTTTCAGGTGATGCATCGAATTTACCTGTATATTCTGATTGTTCTTTTTCTCCCAGCATATTAATAACTATTAATTAAAACTTTAACGTTATTTGGATTATATACTATCCCAGAACCTCCCATCATCATATATAATTTTTTGAGTTCAATCAGATACTCAGCAATTTGATCCGAAGTTGCTGTTCCTGGATCAATATTTATTTGTAATGATTCTTCTCCAGTTAGATTTTCTGCTACTTCTAGGAACTCGCTGTATTGAGTTTTTAGTGCATTCAGTGTTATTACTTTATAACGAGCGCCTTCTATAAGTTTATAGAATATATGATCTCCCTTCTTAATGATTTCGTTTTCTAATTTGGTGATATCATCATTTTTAGAAAACATCATGCTTGATCGCTCAATTTTCCGTTCATTTAAATCATCATTAACAAAAAACATAGTTATAGCATTTTCATTTGGGCGATTTACTACTTCAATTTTTTCAATTATACCTAATTCCATAAAAAACAATTTATTGATCGGTAAAGTATAAACAATAAAGAAACTGGCTAAATCAAATCGACAAAATGCAAGATTATTCAGATTTTCTATATGTTTTATTTATTACATTTGCTGCGATATAACATATTCAAAACAAACGGTTTAATTTTTTATGAGCTTTAAAAGTGATTTTGACGAGTATATCTCCGATTTCAAGAAATACCCATTTTGGTTAAAAATTGTTCTTGGTGTGATGCTTTTAGCTACTGTAAGTTCCATAGCATCAATATCAGATATTTTTTTTAACTGGAAGGGGTTTATTTTAGAAGGATTAGAATCTTATAGAAAATGTATAAATAGACCAATAAGAGTTGTAGCTGAAAACCTAGGTGTTATTATACCTGAAAAAAAAGTTGATGAATTGATTTTGCTTCAGTTAATATATTTGCCCTATATAAGAATGGAATTACTAAATTTTATAAAACACAAAAACTTGCTTATACTATTTATAGGTGCACTTTTAATTCATATATATTTAATGTATGACATATTATCTGGTGGTATCAATATGTTTATATTTACACCAATATATGTTATATATATAATGATTGGATCAAAGAAAAATGAGCTTATTAAAAAACATATTTTAAGACTTTATATTCCAGTATTAATTGGTTTGTTCTTAGTATGCTTATTAGCAGCTATAAACGAGGGATTGACTAGGTAGGAGTTGTCAAAATTAAGAAATCCTAATTTTTATTTAAGTATAATTAATTACCACATATCCGAAACCTCCTCCTTAATAAAAGAAAGTGCCGCATCACTAGGGGAACGGCGATCCATCATTTCGGTTAAAACAACTTCTCGTAATTTATTGGCAGAATCTGTTTTTTCAAGCAAATTGGCTTTTCTAATAAGTTGAATGGTAGCGTTTTTTGCTGTAGTAATGATGTTCCAACATTTATCGCTAATATATATTTGTTGCGATAAATTGTGTTCGAATTCTTGTTCAATACTGTGTATTAACAAGGCTTCGTAGTCATCTTTATCTTCCGATGTTGGAGCTGTTCTAACAAGTAGTTTAGAAGGTGTAATACGTTCTAAAAACAAAGTCATTCTTTCGTAGGCTTGAAGGCGTAAAGGCATGGCAGTAACTTGCAGGTCTTTTTTTAACAAAAATCGTCTTCTGCCGTCCTCATTTTTTGTATGTTCTCTAAAAAAGTAATAAGCAATAACGCCTGTTATTAATGATGGTATGGCGAATAAAAATAAATCTAAAATTCTTTGTGTATCCATAATATAGTTAGTCGATCTGGGTTTTGTTAAAATCTCCGCCCAAATATAAACAATCTTTTAAATTTTGCATGCTAATAAATGGTACAGGTGTTTTTTCATACATGTATGTTCTGCTTAATTCTTTTGAGATATTATGATCGTCGACATTAATTTCTACATCGTCCATTTTAAATTGGCAAGGGTGTTCGTACCCCGCTGCATGAGTAATTTCTATAAGTTCTTTTTTAAAGGTTTTAAAGTATTGTGCCAGTCGTTCCGATTTTAAGGTTATATCGATACCGTTTTGTAGCCATTTGCTTTGAGTTGCAATGCCAGCTGGGCATCGGTTGGTATGGCAAATTTGAGCCTGTATGCAACCAATACTCATCATGGCTTCGCGTGCTACATTTATACAATCTATACCCATAGCAAATGCCATAGCTGCTTTGGCAGGAAATCCTAATTTTCCGCTACCAATAAAAACAATACGTTCAGATAGACCTTTTCCTTGAAATAGTTTATATAAATCGCTAAACCCGTACACCCAGGGGAGTGATACATGATCTGCAAAACTAGGAGGCGCAGCACCAGTACCACCTTCGCCGCCATCAACAGTAATAAAATCTGGACCTTTTCCGGTTTCTAGCATGATATCTGCAAGCTCTTCCCATTGCTCCAATTTTCCAATGGCTGCTTTAATACCAACTGGTAATCCTGTAGCTTCTGCAATATCTTCAATAAAATTTACCATTTCCGGAACATTGGAAAATGCTTTATGATTAGGTGGGGATAACACATCCTTCCCAACTTCTACACCACGGATAGCAGCTATTTCTTTAGTGATTTTTGCACCCGGTAATACACCACCTTTCCCGGGTTTTGCCCCTTGGGATAGTTTTACTTCAATGGCTCGTATAAAAGGGTTGTCTTTAACCAACTTTTTCATTTTCTCCATAGAGAATCCACCATCTTCAGCACGAACACCAAAGTAGCCCGTACCAAAATGAAACACCACATCACCACCGTTGCTGTGATAGGGAGATAAACCACCTTCACCTGTATTATGGTAGGCTTCGGCTATTTTTACCCCTTTGTTTAATGACTCTACTGCTTTTGCCGAAAGTGAACCAAAACTCATAGCAGACACATTGATAACCGATGCTGGACGGTATGGTTTTTTACGTTTATTAAACGCACCTATTACCTTAGCGCAGGGCAAAAAGGTTTTGTCTATACTATTCGGATGGTTTTTATCAATTTGAAAAGGCATCATGGCATTGTTAATAAATACGTGCTGATGCTCGTAGATATCTCTGTCGGTACCAAAACCTTCGTAATTGTTTTCTTTTTTTGCAGAGGCATAAATCCAACCGCGTTCAATACGGTTAAAAGGCAATTCCTCTCTGTTGTTGGCCACAAAGTATTGCCGCATTTCTGGGCCTATACTTTCGAACCAATACCGTAAGTGACCAATTATTGGGAAGTTATGACTTATGGTATGACTTTTTTGAACGAAAATATCGCGAATGGCTACAAGAGCTAAACCAATTAAAATCCAGCCCCACCAAGGGATGCTTGATAAAAAATCTAATATGTTGTTCATGTTAGTTGTTTAAGTAATCGAAAGTTATGTTGGTTAGGGCTTTTACTCCTAAGAGCATGCCTTTGTCATCAATTTTAAAGTCTGGTGTATGGTGTGGGAAAGCCTCTTTATTTCCAGGTGTCATGCCTCCTAAAAAGAAATAGAACCCGGGGATAACTTCTTGAAAATATGAAAAGTCTTCACCTCCTGTAGTTGCTTTTCTTAACCGGACATTTTTAACGCCAGCAACTTTTTGCAGAGTGGGAAGCATTTTGTCTACCAGATCAAAATCATTGTAGGTAATAGCTGTATTGTTTTGAAAACTAATAGTTGCTTCGCCTCCGTAAGCTTTTGCTAGCGTCGTTACCATTTCTGTCATGCGGCGCTCAATATGCGCTTTCATTTTGGGATCTAAAGTTCTTACGGTACCTATTAATTCTGCACTTTCTGGTATGATGTTAAAACGTGTGCCAGCTGTAATTTTTCCTACTGTAATTACTGCTGCTTCGTCTACTAATTTAGATTCTCTACTCACTATAGTTTGTAAGCCATCAATAATTTTGGCAGAAATTAAAATAGGGTCTACGCCTTGCCAAGGCCTTCCACCATGAGTTTGCTTGCCTTTTACATTAATTAAAAAACGCTCTACGGAAGCCATAATGCCTCCTTTTTTATAGTAAATGGTTCCCACTTCGTAGTTTGATCGTATATGCAATCCGAATATGGCATCTACCTTTGGATTTTCTAATACGCCTTCTTTAATCATGAGTTTTGCTCCGCCTTCTTCTCCCGGAGGAGGGCCTTCTTCTGCAGGTTGAAAAATAAATTTTACCGTTCCGTTAATTTTTTCTTTGTTTTTGGCGAGTATTTCTGCTACACCCATTAATATGGCTGTATGTGTATCGTGACCACAAGCATGCATCACACCTGTTTCTGTATTTAAAAACGTGGTTCTTACTTCAGATTTAAAAGGGAGGTCGTTTCGTTCGGTAACTGGCAGCGCATCAATATCGGCACGTAAAGCAATGACTTTTCCTGGATTTTTTCCTTTTAAAATACCAACAACACCTGTATGCGCAACTCCTGTTTGAACTTTAATACCTAGGGATTTTAAATGTTTAGCAATTTTTTCAGCAGTTTTAAACTCTCTGTTTGATAGTTCCGGGTTTTTATGGAAATGATGTCTCCATTCAATAACCTTACTTTCAATGTCTATAAATTGTTGCTCTAAATCGTTTTGTCCTTGAGTTCTAGCAACTACAAAGAGAATACATGCCAAAAAAAAGTATTTCATAAATGCTAATTTTGAATATTTGAAGCTAAAGATATTCAAAAAGTAGATGCTATACCATTTCTAACTAAAAATGACTCAAATAAAATAGTTCTTTTTTCGTCATGCTTTATCATAAAACTAAACCGTAACTAAGGCCACACTTGAGTTTTATTTTTCGACTAACACAAAAATATTCTATTTTCTTATGTGTAATTTTACATCAGAATTGATATAAGTTATGATTGTTTATAATTATTAATAATTCCCTTTAATTAAAAGGTTAACAATGGTTATTTTCACGTCGTAAAATTTTAATGGTTTGGAAAAGTATTTAAGTCAGCTAAATGAAGCGCAATTGGAGCCCACAATTCAAATTGATGGTCCTATGATAGTTATTGCGGGAGCGGGATCTGGAAAAACACGTGTGCTTACGTATCGTATTGCTTATATGATGAGTAAGGGCATTGACGCGTTTAATATTTTATCCCTGACTTTTACCAATAAAGCGGCTCGCGAAATGAAAGAGCGTATTGCTTCTATTGTTGGAACTAGTGAAGCCAAAAATTTATGGATGGGTACTTTTCACTCGGTGTTTGCTAAAATTTTAAGGATTGAGGCAGATAAATTGGGATACCCGAGCAATTTTACCATTTATGATACTCAAGATTCTGATAGATTAATTGCGTCTATTATTAAGGAAATGAATCTTGATAAAGATATTTACAAATATAAGCAGGTACGTTCCAGAATTTCATCGTACAAAAACAGTTTGATTACGGTGCGGGCGTATTTTCAAAACCCTGAACTTAAGGAAGCGGATGCTATGGCGAGACGCCCTAGAATGGGGGAGATCTATAAAGAATATGTAGATCGTTGCTTTAAGGCCGGTGCTATGGATTTTGACGACTTATTGTTAAAAACCAACGAGTTGTTAACACGATTCCCAGAGGTTTTAGCAAAGTATCAAAATCGTTTTAAATATATTTTAGTTGATGAGTATCAGGATACCAACCACTCGCAATATTTGATTGTAAGAGCGTTGTCTGATAAGTTTCAAAATATATGTGTGGTGGGAGATGATGCGCAGAGTATTTATGCTTTCCGTGGTGCTAATATTAATAACATTTTGAATTTCCAGAAGGATTATGATGACGTGAAGGTATTCAGGTTGGAGCAGAATTATCGTTCTACAAAGAATATCGTTAATGCAGCAAATTCGGTTATCGATAAGAACCAAACGAAACTAGACAAAGTGGTTTGGACGGCTAATGATGAAGGAGGCAAAATAAAGGTAAACCGTTCGTTAACTGATGCAGACGAAGGTCGTTATGTTGCTAGTACTATTTTTGAAACCAAGATGCAAAACCAGCTAAAGAATGGCGATTTTGCAATTTTATATAGAACGAATGCGCAGTCGCGTTCTATTGAGGATGCGTTGCGTAAGCGTGATATACCGTATCGAATTTATGGTGGATTGTCGTTTTATCAGCGTAAGGAGATAAAGGATGTGTTGTCTTACCTCAGGCTTATTATTAATCCCGCCGATGAAGAGGCTTTAAAACGTGTGATTAATTTCCCGCCTCGTGGTATTGGCCAAACAACGGTAGATAAATTAATTGTTTCTGCTAATGGTTACAACCGCACCATGTTTGAGGTGATGAAGAACATTGATAAAACCGATGTTAAGATTAATTCCGGGACTAAAACCAAACTCCAGAATTTTGTAACCTTAATAGAAAGCTATCAGGTATTAAATCAAACCGCCGATGTGTTTGAATTGGCTGAGCATGTTACAAGAACGAGCGGACTTATAAAAGAGTTTAATAAAGATGGTACTCCAGAAGGTGTTACCCGTATGGAAAACATTGAAGAACTCTTAAATGGTATGAAGGATTTTGTGGAAGGGCAGAAAGAGATTGTCGATTCAACAGGATCTTTAGCGGAGTTTTTGGAAGATGTAGCCTTGGCGACCGATTTAGATAACGATAAAGGTGAGGACATGGATCGGGTGTCGCTTATGACTATTCACTTAGCTAAAGGGCTCGAGTTTCCATATGTATATATTGTTGGTTTGGAAGAAGATTTATTCCCTAGTGCTATGAGTATGAATACGCGCAGTGAACTAGAGGAGGAGCGCCGATTGTTTTATGTGGCTTTAACTCGTGCTGAAAAGCAAGCATATTTAACATATGCGCTATCGAGATACCGTTGGGGTAAGCTTGTGGATTCTGATCCTAGCCGTTTTATTGAAGAAATTGATGAACAATATTTAGAGGTTTTAACACCTCCTGAGGAACGCCGTTTTAATCCTATGTTAGATGCCGATATTTTTGGGGATGTTCCTACCGAACAAAAAAGTAAGGTGTCTCCAGATAAACTTAGATTTAAGCCAGCTAAACAAGTGGTGCTTAAAAAAGGATCGACTAAAAAAGCACCTGAAAAATTTCAGGTTACACAGCCTAAAAACTTAAAACCGGTTAGCAAAACTACAGAAAACACGAATTTATTTGATAGTAAACTTGCGGTAGGAAATATTGTTAAGCACATGCGTTTTGGTGCGGGAGAGGTTATGAAAATTGAAGGTACTGGAGCCGATGTTAAGGCTGAAATCAATTTTCAGCATGGTGGTGTTAAAAAGTTATTGCTGCGCTTTGCTAAGTTAGAGGTTGTGGGGTAATTTTTTGTAATGATGTATGGGTTCGTGTTTCATTCAGAGTGAAACGAATCTGCCTGCCGACAGGGAATCTTTTGGTCACGTTGTTGTTTAATTTTTTACTTTTCCTAAGTATGTATTAATGTTTTCAAAGTATGCTTTTGGTTGGTCCAACCATCCATAATGCCCACATTTTTCAAGTATAACTAACTTTGAGTTTTGAAATGCATTTGCCGACGTTTCTGCCGTTATTTTATCAACGATATCTTCTTTACCTTGAATAATCAGAACGGGTGCCTTAACATCTTTTAATCCTTTTGAGCAATCAAAGTTAATAGCTCTCATGTTTTGAAAAACCAATTGGCTAACGGCAGAATTCAATTGTGTTAATCTTTTGGAAATTATAGGTGTAAAAGATTTATCATATACATAGGCAGGGGCTAAAAACTTGCCTCTTTGTAATTTTGCATGTAGGGTTGTGTTTCCGTTTGAAATTTTATCGTTCCAATAGTTTAAGGAATCTCTTTCTGTTTTTGTTAGTCTTGCTTCAATATTGATTCTTGAAAAAATTCCCATATCAATGCCACCAGAAGCAGATAAAATAAGCCCTTTGATTCTTTTTGGATGTTTTGAGGCGTAATGCGAGCCGAGCATACCTCCGAATGAATGCCCCAGTATAATCCATTTATCCAGTTTTAAATGATTTCGAATTGCCTCAATATCTTCTACCATTAAATCCATTGTAATGGTACTGGTATTTATCTCAGACATTTTAGATTGCCCTGTACCTCTTTGATCGTAAATGATTGCTTTATTTGTTTTACCTATAATTTTAGCTAGATGTTTGAAACCTTCGCTATTCATCCCTGGACCTCCATTTATAATTAATATAGGTTCTCCTTTACCATAAGTTGTATAATGAATTATATTATCTTCAGAAATAATGTTTTGTTCAATTTGTGAGCTTAGTAAACTGCAGTTAATTAAACACGTTAGGTAAATAATTATTTGCTTCATGTTCTTATTATCTTGTTTTGTTACATTATTTTTGGGAAATATCAGGAGTACTTCAAAATTGTATCGTTTTGATAACGAAACATTTATTTTACCATACATACAGAGTTTACATGTCCATTTCCATCGTATTCCTTAACACTATTGTTGGGATCTACAACCCAAACGCCATCAACTATAAATTTATAATGATGTTTTCCGCCGGATAGAGGTACGACGTATTTCCATCCATAGTCCATTTTACGCATAACAAAATCGTGCTCGTCCCAATTATTAAAGGAGCCAGCCAGAATTACTTTTTTAGCAGTTGTATACCCTTTTAGTTTAAATGCGGTATATTTTTTTATATCTATAACAGAATTATATTCATCAAACTCGTTTGTTACTTTGTTGGAATTGTTGGGGTCTTCCATCCAATGACCATCAACAATAAAACGATATTCGTATACCCCAGGTTTTATTTGCAATGTTAATTCCCAGCCATCATGGGTTTTATTCATTTTAAAAAGCGATTCGTTCCATTTGTTAAAAGAACCTGCCAAAATTACTTTTTTGGCATTTGTATATCCTTTTAGTTTAAAACTAGCATTGCCATTATATTCTGGGTAAGCCGTATACATTTTTAGGTTATAAACGTTACGGAGTTTTCGTCCTTCTTTTATTGCTTTGGAAATATTGGGGTCGTTTTTCGAAGGTTCTGCCCAATAAGAGTTATTGATAACAAATTTGAATTCCCATGAAAATTCATCGGTAAAATCGTCCAAGCTTTTTCTAAGTTCGTAGTTGTACTCATCAATCTTATTCATTTTCCAATTATCTCTGGACCATAAATTGAATTCTCCAGATACGACAACATTTTCTATGTCAAAATCTTCAAAATCATGTATTTGACCAGTGTACTCTTGAGTAAATTTTGAATAATCTCTAACATCGAAAGCAAATACTACAGTGTCTCCTTCTATTTTATAACCTTTAAACGTATCGTTTTGTGCGAACGAACAAAGGCTAATAAAAGTAAAAACTAAAAAGCTTATATGTTGTTTTATTTGCTTCACTGTGTATTTAACGGGTAATTTATGAAATATAATTTTTCTTTTTGATAATTAATAATGGTTCTTTTTTGGGCAAAAAAAGCATAGCCTAAAACACCATCTAACTGCGTACCAAACGCTTCGTTCATTTTATTTAGATTGGTTAGAACGGTAAGCATAGGGCCAAAATATACGGTTTCGCTTAGTTTAACCCGATGTAACTTGCCTGCCAGAACTTCTATTTTCTTGTTACTTATACCCGATAATGATAATCGTTTCTTTGGAATAAAGTACTTAAGGGCTTTTTTGTTAATCTTTTTGTTTATTTGGTTAAATTCTGCTGCAGTGTCTAAACCAAATTTAACTTTTTGGTCGTTAATGGTTCCATTTATTACAATGGTATGGTTCTTTAGGTTAAAACTTAGGCTATCTACAATTTTTTCCAAATACACATTATTACTTAACTTATTTCCATAGCGATCTACTTTTGTAAGTGTTATTTGGTTTAAGTATAAGTCTATAAAAACTTCGTAATCTTTTAAAATATTATAGCCTATAACGCCCAAAAGTTTAATTTTTTTACTTTTTTCGATATGAGAAAGGTCAATAACATGAGAATTCTTATCGTGAAGTTTTAGACTTTTTAAAGCAAACTCTTTAACCTTTCTTTCATAGATATCATCAATGGATTGTAAAACACCAGATGTTGCTTTCTGTTTTCTTTGATATTCGTAAAAGTCTGGAAAATGGTGTTTATTAAGTATCATGGTTTGAGAACCGGTATCGATAATGAAGTTGCCTTTTTTATTTAAAAGTTCGGCTTCTACAACAATTAAATGGTCAACTAATTTAAAAGGGATTCGGGTCGTATAATTATTTACAATTTCTGCCTTTGGGAAAAGAATAGGCGGGGTGTGGCTATGATCTGCATGTAACAGACTAACACTAAAAACCAGAAATAATATAAAACAGCAGTGTTTTGGCATACTTATATTAAGAAGACTAAAATAAGTATGAATTGTTACAGGTTTTGGCGTATAAATAATTATTTATGAAAACTTTAAGTTTATCTAGTAAAGTTGTTTTTGAAAGCGATAGAAATAAACTGCTTTAAATGTATTTGTGTAAGGGTGGTCTTAATAAATTATTTTTGTACAAAAAATAGTATTTACTTTGTAAGCGGAAATGAAAGATAGTTGTTATGGCCGATTTTTTAAAAATATATGAGGAGAACCCTAACCCGAAAGCGATTGAAAAAGTTGTGACTGTTTTAAAACGAGGCGGGGTTATTATTTATCCAACCGATACTGTTTATGGTTTGGGTTGCGACATTACTAATATTAAGGCTTTAGAGCGTATTGCTAAAATTAAAGGCGTAAAGCTCGAAAAGTCTAATTTCTCATTTATATGCCATGATTTAAGTAATTTGAGCGACTATGTAAAGCAAATAGATACATCGGTTTTTAAGATTTTAAAACGAGCGCTTCCGGGACCTTATACGTTTATTCTTCCAGGGTCTAAATCGTTACCTAATCCGTTTAAAAAAAGAAAAACGGTTGGTATTCGTATACCTGATAATAGCATTGCTTTAGAAATTGTGGAACAGCTTGGAAATCCTATTATATCTACTTCTATTTATGATGAGGATGAAGTTATTGAATACACCACAGATCCTGAGCTTATTTTAGAAAAATGGGACAATTTGGTCGATTTAGTAATCGATGGTGGTTATGGTGATAATGAAGCTTCTACTGTTATTGATTTGTCTGAAGATGAGCCTGTAGTTATAAGAGAAGGGAAGGGGAGTCTGGAGATTTTTTAATTAAGATAAGTAACAAAAAGTCATAAAAAAAGCTCAACTTTAAGTTGAGCTTTTTTAATATGTTTTTAAAACTGATTAGTTTCCACCAGCTTCAAGATTTTTCATTTCTTTTTCAATCATGTCGTAGAACTGATCGATTTTTGGAAGAACAACAATACGTGTACGTCTGTTTTTAGATCTGTTCTCAGCAGTGTCATTATCTACTAACGGTACGTGAGAGCTACGACCAGCAGCAATTAATCTACTAGGGTTAACATCTAAAGTTTGAAGTACTCTAATGATAGATGTAGAACGTTTAACACTTAAATCCCAGTTGTCTAATAATGGATCTTTTTTGTAAGGTACGCTATCTGTGTGTCCTTCAACCATACATTCGAAATCTGGCTTGCTGTTTACTACTTTAGCAACTTTAGCAAGAACTTCTTTTGCTTTTGATGTTACATTGTAGCTACCACTTTTGAATAATAATTTATCTGCGATAGAAATAAATACAACTCCTTTTTCTACATTAACTTCGATATCTGGATCGTTAATACCAACTTCTCTTTTAAAGCTTGTAACTAATGCTAAAGTTACACTGTCCTTTTTAGTTAATGCATCTTGTAAACGAGTAATCTTTAAATCTTTTTCTTTAATACTTTCTAAAGTTTTTTCAATATTACTTGCTCCTTTAGCAGATAAAACTTGTAAGTTGTCATTACTCTTACGTAAATCCTCAATTCGCTCTTCTAAAGCTTCTGCTCTAGCTGTAGCCGCAGATTTGTCTGCGATACAAGAATTTAATTTTACTGTTGTTGAATTAAGTAAATCTTGAGTTTCTTTGTGTTTTGCCTCAAGGTCTGTAAATTGTTTTTTAGAAACGCAAGAACTTAGTAGAAGCGTTGTAGATAAACAAAGTAATAAAAGTTTTTTCATAATGTGATATGTGGATTAGAATTCCTTAAAATTGATTAAACAAAAATATGTAAAAAACACTTAATTTTAGCTATGTTAACAAAACTTTTGCTAACTATTCATAAACTATTGTAAATGTTCTTTTTATTTACGAAATAATCAAACACTATGGATGTTCTCTTATAATATTTTATTTTATTCTTTGTCGATTTTCTCTGTTTTAACAGTCGGATAAAGCTTTTATAAAACCCAAAGTGAGCTTTAATTATTGCGATGGTATGCTTTGGTTTTAATTCTACTAAAAACTTTAGCCCAGCGATACCATCTAAAACCAATCTAATAAGTATTAAAGGCAGCAATAACCCCTTTGCATTTTTTGTTAATGTAAACAGGCTGTTTCTAAAATTTAAATACGTTTTTTTAGGGTTAGTATTATTGAGGGTAGCACCACCTACGTGGTAAACTTCAGATTGACCGACATATTTTACAGTATACCCAGCATTTTTAGCTCTCCAGCACAAGTCTATTTCTTCCATATGAGCGAAAAAATGTTCATCCAATCCATCAAGCTGTTCGAATATATCTTTTCTAATAAAAAAACATGCTCCAGATGCCCAAAATATTTCAGCAGTATCATCATATTGTTGGGTGTCTTTTTCTATGGTGTTAAAAATGCGTCCCCTGCAATATGGGTAACCATATTTATCTATATAACCTCCGGCAGCACCTGCGTATTCAAAATAATCCTTCTTTTTATAATCTAATAGCTTCGGTTGAATTATGGCAGTATTGGTTTCTTTTTCAAAGATTTCAATAACAGGAAGCAGCCAGTTTTTAGTAACTTCAATATCGCTATTAAGTAAACAAAAAGCATCTGCATCTATATGCTTTAATGCATCGTTATAGCCTTTGGCATAACCTCCATTTTCTTTGTTCTGAATTATTTCTACAGAAGGATAATGTTCTTTCACATAAGAAACAGAATCGTCGGTAGAGGCATTGTCTGCTACATAAATAGAAGCTTCTTGGGAGTATTCGGTAACAGATGGTAAAAACTGCTCTAAAAGTTTTTTGCCGTTCCAATTTAGTATAACGATTGCTAGTTTCAAATTGTAATAATATGTTTTAAAAATTTATTTCTTTGCTTGTTTTTTTACTGCCAACTGATCACTGCCTACTGTCTACTGCTAACTACCTACTAAAATCAGGGATTTCCCTTAAAAAATTATACTGTTCATTTTCAAAATCCATTTGACAATAATAATGATTTAATCCGTTTGTAACCATTAAATAAGTCGCATTCAGCTCTAAATTATAGCGTGCTATTTGATCGAATGTATCTTGATTTATAACAATTTTGGGTGCTTTACATTCTACAATTAAATGAATACTGCCGTTAGAATTATAAACCACAATATCGTATCGTTTTTTTAAAGTGTTAACGGTCAGTTCTTTTTCAACATTAATTAAAGATTTCGGATAGCCCTTGTTATGTATTAAATATTGAACGCAGTGCTGACGTACCCATTCTTCGGGTTGTAAAATCACAAATTTTTTACGAATGCTATCGAAAATAGAAATTTTATTTTCGTTATTTTTGAATCGAAACGAAAACTTTGGAAAATTAAGTTCTTGCATTAATGCATACTGATTTTTTTCAAAGTTAAGTTACAAAACCAGAAATCACAATATTCAAGCATCAAATCCTATATAAATTATAATTCCTACTTTGGGTTTTGAGCTTGTAATTTGAAAATTTAAGAGAGTTTGGACGAAGTCAAACAATTAGTTACCGATATAAAGAATAAAAATTTAAAGCCAATTTACTTTCTTATGGGAGAGGAGCCTTATTATATAGATAAGATTTCCGATTTTATTGAAAGCTCGGTTTTAGCAGAAGAGGAGCGTGGTTTTAACCAGATGGTTTTATATGGTAGGGATATTACAATTGATGATATTGTTAGTAATGCGAAGCGCTTTCCTATGATGGCAGAGCATCAGGTGGTTATTGTTAAGGAAGCTCAAGACTTATCGCGTACTATTGAAAAACTGGCAGCTTATGCCGAAAATCCACAACCTACCACAGTTTTAGTGGTTAACTATAAGTATAAAAAGATTGATAAACGTAAAGCTTTATATAAAACCCTGAAAAAAACAGGTATAGTTTACGAAAGTAAAAAGCTTTATGAAAATCAGGTAGCCGATTGGATTCGTCGGGTTTTGGCTCCTAAAAAATACTCAATTGCTCCCAAGGCCGCCCAGATGCTTGTTGAGTTTTTAGGAACAGATTTAAGTAAAATAAATAACGAGCTGGAAAAGCTTCAAATTATTTTACCAAAAGAAACTCAAATTTCACCAGAACATATTGAAGAAAATATTGGTATTAGTAAGGATTATAACAATTTTGAGCTTCGAAAAGCTATTGGAGAAAAGAATACGATAAAAGCATACCGAATAGTTAATTACTTTGCAGACAATCCTAAGGATAACCCTATGGTTGTAACCGTATCTTTGTTGTTTAACTTCTTTTCTCAGTTACTTCATTTTCATGGATTAAAGGATAAATCGCCTCGAAACGTTGCTTCTGCCTTAAAGGTGAATCCGTATTTTGTAAACGAATATATTACTGCGGCAAGACATTACCCAATGCGTAAAGTAAGTGCTGTGGTTGCTACATTAAGAGAATTTGATGTAAAGAGTAAAGGTGTAGGAGCTCATGCAGTTCCGCAAGGTGATTTATTAAAAGAATTGTTGGTAAGAATATTATCTAATTAAAATATGGCAGTAGATATTCACGAAAGCTGGAAACCTTATTTAGAAAAGGAATTTGAGAAACCTTATTTTAAGGATCTGATACGTTTTGTAAGATCTGAGTATAAGTCTCAAACATGTTTCCCGCCAGGAAAACAAATCTTTAATGCTTTTAACCATTGTCATTTTGACGATGTAAAAGTAGTTATAATTGGTCAAGACCCTTACCATGGTCACGGACAGGCCAACGGTTTATGCTTTTCTGTAAATAATGGCATTGCTCATCCGCCTTCATTAATCAATATTTTTAAAGAAATTGAAGCAGATTTAGGTATTCCGTATCCAGAAAGTGGCGATCTTATGCGTTGGGCAGACCAAGGGGTGTTATTGCTAAATGCTACATTAACAGTTAGAGCACATCAAGCAGGAAGTCATCAAAAGCAAGGTTGGGAGACTTTTACCGATGCTACTATAAAAATTATAAGCGATAGCAAAGAGAATATCGTGTTTTTACTATGGGGTGGCTATGCCAAGCAAAAAGTAAAGTTGATAAACACTAATAAGCATAAGATATTAACTTCCGGACACCCTTCACCCTTAAGTGCAAACAGGGGCTACTGGTTTGGAAATAAACATTTTAGTAAGACTAACTCCCTGTTGGAGCAAGCTGCTCAGGCTCCTGTTCGTTGGTAATGTGAGGCGTAAGCACCACAGGTTTTTTATTAGGCTTAACTGTTCTTTCAATTTTGTTAGAGCTAAATTTTAGCAATAACAAATTGATTGTTACGAGTACGGTGAGGGAGATGGAAATTGTTAATAGCATATCTTCGGGGCATTAAAACATCGGCAAAATACAATTTTTGTCGATCAAAAACAAACTTAATTAATTATTAATCAAATATTAACGCAAAATTAGTAAATATAGAGCTACGTACAATAAGTAGTTCTACGTATATTTTACATTTTTAATATTATGATAATTCTTACTTGTAATAATTAAGGTTTTCTTATTTTTTTAAGAATTTTTTTTGAAAGTGCATGTTTATTTAACGTAATTGATATTGCTTTTAATTTAAAATAAGCTTCACTCATATAAATATAGCCGCCATTGCCCACTCTTTCCGAGTCTTTTCCCCACGAATTCTTCACTTTATAGTAGGTATTTCCAGTTTGGTCTTTCAATAATCCGGTGATATGCATTAAATGATCGTCTGTGGTGTTAAAGTTTTCAAATTCTTGTTGTCTTAATTCTTGGGTTATTGTTTTTTCTTCCGAAACATTTACAAAAGCATCTTCTATTTTTATGTCTTCCTTTGGGATAATTGCTAAACCATATTTGGAAGAAAATGCTTTTTCGCTAACATCACAGTCCAACTCAATAGTGAAACCTTTTTCGAGAGCATCATTTACAATACGTGTTAATTCATTCAGTTCTACATTGAAAAAAAGACCATTGGAAAAATTATCAGGAATGTTTAATATAAAATTTGTGTAAAAGGGTTTATGGGCGAACGAAGTAATGGTAACATAGTCTTTTGGGTTAATGCCCATTTGCTGCATAAAAGATATTGGGGTATGTTGAACATCATTATAACTAAACCTAGAAACATTTTTACCGAGGTAAGTATCTAAAATAGCATTAACATCTTTTTTCCAATTAAAACTTCCAGGTTCCTTTATATAGTTATCTAAAGTTTTTTTCAACGTATCTACTAATTTAGAATGGTCGTGTTTGGTACTTTCGTTTAACAAGCCTGTATAAGTCGTATTTGGTACAAATCCGTGTT
Source organism: Flavivirga eckloniae (assembly GCF_002886045.1). NCBI lineage: Bacteria > Pseudomonadati > Bacteroidota > Flavobacteriia > Flavobacteriales > Flavobacteriaceae > Flavivirga > Flavivirga eckloniae. The sequence continues at coordinate 5,617,903 of NZ_CP025791.1, forward strand.
TCGATATACTATTAATAACATCATGAGCAAGTCCACCCTCGCTAAATTGTGCTTTTCCTTGTCTCATAATATAGTTCCAGGATTTGTTAATATAGGTGTGGCGGACGTTGTACATTTCAGATAAATCGACTTTGTGTCCATTAATACGAATTATTTCACTTTCTAGAAAAGACGAGGTAGAAAAACTCCAACAAGTACCTGTTTTATCTTGGCTAATTACATCTGTAGCCTCTAGGTCTATAATGGTCTTAAAATCATAAGATTGTGAATGTGAAAAAAATATAAATAACACAAAAATGACAGCTGAAAATTTATTTTTCATAATGAAATAAGCGATTTAATGAAATAAAATTTATTTTTGACTAAAATAATGAAAATGAATCAAGACGATTGGGTAATTGTTAAAGAATATCAAGACATTACTTATAAAAAACGTAATGGTGTTGCGCGTATCGCTTTTAATAGACCAGATGTTCGTAATGCGTTTAGACCGAAAACAACTAGCGAATTATATGATGCCTTTTATGATGCCAATGAAGATGTTAATATTGGTGTCGTATTATTATCTGCTGAAGGGCCGTCGAGTAAGGATGGCGTATATTCTTTTTGCAGCGGAGGCGATCAAAAAGCAAGAGGTCATCAAGGTTATGTAGGCGAAGATGGATATCATCGTTTAAATATTTTAGAAGTTCAACGATTAATTCGTTTTATGCCCAAGGCTGTTATTGCCGTTGTACCGGGTTGGGCTGTTGGTGGTGGACATAGTTTACATGTTGTTTGCGATTTAACACTTGCAAGTAAAGAACATGCTATTTTTAAACAAACGGATGCCGATGTTACCAGTTTCGATGGTGGTTATGGGTCTGCTTATTTAGCAAAAATGGTAGGGCAGAAAAAAGCACGTGAGATATTTTTCTTGGGCAGAAACTATTCGGCACAAGAAGCTTTCGAGATGGGCATGGTTAATGCCGTAGTGCCTCATGAAGAATTAGAAGATACTGCTTATGAGTGGGCACAAGAAATATTGGCGAAATCTCCTACATCTATAAAAATGCTTAAATTCGCCATGAATTTAACAGACGATGGTATGGTTGGTCAGCAAGTATTTGCAGGAGAAGCTACTCGATTAGCGTATATGACCGATGAAGCCGTTGAGGGTAGAAATGCCTTTCTTGAAAAACGTAAGCCTAATTTTGATAAAAAATGGATACCTTAAATGAATAAAGTCTCTCACTGGATTGCCTCAATGCGTTTACGAACGCTTCCCTTATCTATATCGGGCATCATTTTGGCATCGTGTTTAGCTGAATATAATGGTTGTTTTGACTGGAAAATAGGTTTACTGGCTATTCTTACTACCTTGAGTTTTCAAATATTATCCAACTTGGCCAACGATTATGGCGATGGTATTAAAGGAACGGATAATAACGACAGAATTGGTCCAGAGCGTGCCATTCAGTCTGGAAAAATATCACCGGAAGAGATGTTTAATGCCATTAAAATAAATGTCTTAATCTCTATAGGGTTAGCTTTTTTACTCATTTTTACGGCGTTTGGAGTAAAACACTTTTTGCTTACATTGTTGTTTTTTGTGTTAGGTATTGCATCTGTTGTAGGTGCCATAAAATATACTGTTGGGAGTAATGCTTACGGTTATAGAGGCTTGGGCGATTTGTTCGTATTTGTTTTCTTTGGATTGGTAAGTGTTATTGGGTGCTATGTTTTGTATGCAAAAACTATAGACCACGTAGTATTTCTTCCAGCTTGCACCATTGGCTTGTTAAGCGTCGGTGTACTCAACCTTAATAATATGCGGGATATTATATCGGATAAAAAATCGAATAAAATAACTCTGGCAGTTAAGTTGGGAAACGAAAATGCTAAAAAATACCATTATCCACTCATTGGGCTAGCCATTGTGTTGTCTGCTTTGTTTGGGATTTTATATTATACCTCGCCTTATAATTTAATTTTTGTTGTAACTTATATACCTTTATTCATCCATATAAAAAAGGTAAGTAAAAATGAAAATCCAAAACTATTGGATCCGGAATTAAAAAAGTTAGCTTTAACTACAGTGCTATTAGCAATTCTAATGGGAGTAGGACATTTATTGTAAAATAGAACTATAATTGTAATAGAATTTATAACCATTATATAATATATTCATTGCACTATAATTACAATGTTTACAAAAGAAAATTTCTTATTACTAAAAAGAGCAAAAAGCAATTTTTAATTCTCGAGTAAAAGCTGTATTTTTCTAAATAAATACATATTCAAATGAAGATTACATTTTATGGTCACGCAAGCTTGGGTATACATGTAAATAATGTAGATATACTAGTAGATCCGTTCATTACTGGTAATCCTAAAGCATCACATATAGATATAAGCGAATTAAAAGCCGACTACATTTTGGTAACGCATGCGCATCAAGATCATATTTTAGATGTTGAAGCTATTGCTAGACGAACCGGAGCTGTGGTTGTTTCAAATTATGAGATCGCTACACACTATGGGAAATTAGGAATAGAAAGCCATCCAATGAATCATGGAGGAACATGGCGTTTTGATTTTGGCACGGTTAAATATGTATATGCTGTACATACATCGTCTTTCCCAGATGGTAGTTATGGTGGACAACCAGGAGGTTTTGTGATTGAAAGCGAGCACAAAAATATTTATATCGCGGGAGATACAGCATTAACTTACGATATGAAACTTATTCCGCTTCAAACCAAGTTGGATTTAGCTATTTTACCTTTAGGTGATAACTTTACCATGGGTGTTAACGATGCTATTTTGGCCAGTGATTTTGTGGATTGCGATAAGGTGTTAGGCTGCCATTATGATACGTTTGGATACATAGAAATTAACCATGAGCAAGCTAAACGAAAGTTTTTCGAAAAAGAAAAGGATTTAATGCTTCTAGAAATTGGTGATTTTATTGAATTATAGATGATAACAGCATCTTATAAGAAATACATCTTAAATTTTAAACAAGCTAGTGGTACCTCTCGAGGTATTTTAAAAACTAAAGAAACCTGGTTGCTTGTTTTAAATTCAAAGGAGAAGCAGGGTATAGGTGAGTGTGGCGTGTTTAGAGGACTTTCCGTCGATGACAGACCAGACTACGAAGAAAAACTACAATGGCTTTGTAAAAACATTAATAATAGCTTAGATGATTTACTGTCCGAATTAATCGAATTCCCAAGTATTCAATTTGGTTTGGAAATGGCTTTGAAATCTTTAAAAAGCCAGGATAGATTTGAATTATTTCCGTCAAAATTCACACAGAGTAAAGATTCAATTCCAATAAACGGTTTAATCTGGATGGGAACAGAGGCTTTTATGAAACAGCAGATAAAGGAAAAGCTAAAAGCAGGTTTCACATGCATTAAAATGAAAATTGGAGCCATCGATTTTCAATCGGAAATAGATCTTCTAAAATCTATTAGAAAAGAATATACGTCCAAAGACATTGAGCTACGCGTAGATGCTAATGGTGCATTTTCGCCTACCGAAGCCCTGGAAAAATTAAAGGTATTATCCGATTTCGATTTGCATTCTATTGAACAGCCCATAAAACAAGGTCAGATTGAAGCTATGGCAGATTTATGTAACACCACACCATTGCCTATTGCCTTAGATGAAGAATTAATTGGTGTTTTTACTGTAACAAAGAAGCTGGAATTACTACAAATGATAAATCCGCAGTATATCATTTTAAAACCAAGTTTGGTTGGAGGGTTTAAAGGCAGTGACGAATGGATCGATATAGCAGAGCAATTACAGATAGGATGGTGGATTACCAGCGCCTTAGAAAGTAATATTGGGTTAAATGCTATTGCACAATACACCTATAACAAGCAAAGTAATTTGCCACAAGGCTTGGGAACAGGAACATTGTTTACCAATAATTTCGATTCACCATTACAAGTTAAAAATGGTACATTGCAATACAATAACAGTATGAATTGGAACATAAATATTTAAAAGATGTATATAACTCAAGCTTATAAAGGATTGCATGATTGGTGGCGGTATATAATAGGAGTAATAATTGCCATTTTAGGTGTTTTTGCTTTTTCCTTACCGCATGTAGTAGCCATAATAATCGGTACATTTAAAGGTGATATAGACCAATCGCAAATGAATGATACAAGCTATGTTATGGGACTATTTGAACCTAACTTAAACTTAGTTTTTATATTATTACCTTTTGCCGGTGGATTGTTATTTCTACTATTAGCAGTTAAATATTTACATAAGCAATCGTTAAAACATTTAACAACTACCAGAAAAAAAATAGATTGGAAACGGTTTTGGTTTATTTTCTTTCTATGGGGTATTGTTTCAAGTAGTTTTGTTTTAATTGACTATGTTCTTACACCAGAAGACTATGTATTTAATTTTAAATTGGGTCCCTTTTTAATACTTTGTGTTATTGCCATTGCGCTAATACCTTTACAAACGAGTTTTGAAGAGTATTTATTTAGAGGGTATTTAATGCAAGGGATTGGAATTATTGCAAAAAACAAATGGGTGCCATTAGTCATTACTTCATTGGTTTTTGGCGTGTTACATATTGCAAACCCAGAGGTTGAAAAATTAGGGTATGTTATTATGGTTTATTACATCGGTACAGGATTGGTATTGGGGATAATGACGCTTATGGATGAAGGTATGGAGTTGGCTTTAGGGTTTCATGCTGCAAATAATTTGTTTACGGCCCTTTTGGTTACAGCAGATTGGACAGCTTTTCAAACACATTCTATCTTTAAGGATATGTCAGATCCGCAAACCATGGGAGTTATGGAAATATTTGTTCCCGTATTTGTAGTGTTTCCTATATTGCTTTTTATTCTATCTAAAAAGTACAAATGGACAAATTGGAAGGATAAACTTTTCGGAACCGTTACAGAACCACCAAATGAAAATTATAAAATAATAGAAGATATAGGAAGTGACACCAGAATATAATAAAGTTCATAACAGGTTTAAGCTTAATGGTATTCATTATACATATGAAGACCTTATGGAAGTGGCATATAGTTTTGTTAAAGAGGGTATGCCATACGAAGCACTTATTGGTGAGTTTTTACTCGATTGGTTAGATCATCATGAGGTTATAAAAGTGAATACCTCTGGCTCTACAGGAAAACCAAAACGTATTTCAATTAATAAACAAGCTATGGTAAGTTCTGCCATAGCCACAGGAAATTTTTTCAATTTAAAGCCGGGCGATAAAGCATTACATTGTTTACCATCAAATTTTATAGCTGGTAAAATGATGCTTATTAGAGCTGTCATTCTTGGATTAGAAGTGGATTTGGTAGCACCAACTTTACAACCGGATTTTAACACAAAAACCTATTATGATTTTTGTGCCATGATTCCAGCACAACTGCAAAATTCATTAGATAAGTCTAGTCGAATAAAAACAATTATTGTTGGAGGAGCACCAGTTTCGAGTGCATTGAGGCATGCTGTTCAAGATATACCTTCTAATGTTTATGAAACTTACGGTATGACCGAAACGGTTACCCATATTGCAGTTAAAAAAACAAATAATTTTAACAGTGAAAAAGAAGAAGGGCTTGCAAAAGCCTCTTATTTTCAAACCCTGCCAAATGTTAGGATTTCTCAAGATAAAAGAGATTGCTTAGTAATAGAAGCCCCAGAGCTTTTAAAAGATAAGATTGTAACGAACGATATTGTTAAATGCCATTCGGAAACAGAGTTTGAATGGTTAGGGCGTTACGACAATGTTATAAATTCCGGAGGTCTAAAACTGTTTCCTGAAACGATTGAAGCTAAACTTCAAGATAAAATAAAGGAACGGTATTTTGTAGCTTCAACCCCTCACGAAACTTTAGGAGAACAGCTTGTTCTAGTTCTGGAAGGCGATTCCAATAAGCTTAACGAATCTATTTTTGCTGACTTGGACAAACTTGAAAAACCAAAAAGTGTTTTTGCGGTAAAGGAGTTTGTAGAAACCGATTCAGGAAAAATTCAGCGCAAAAAAACATTGGAGTTATTAGATTTATAACCTTAAGTCGTAACTTTGTCAACTTTTTCAAGACTAATTAGAAAAAAATTATGGATTTTATTAAACGTGTTTTATCTACTGTAACAGGTATTATTGTATTTTTTGTTATCTGTTTTTTAGGTTTTATAATCATTGGACTTTTATTCGGGTCATCATCAGAAGACACCGTACAAGTAAAAACCAATTCTGTTTTAGAATTAACATTGGACTTTCCTATAAAGGATTATGCCGATAAAACAGAGTTTGCAAAATATCCAATTTTGAACGAAGACGAAAAAAATGGTTTATTCAACATTATAGATGCTATTGATTATGCTGCAACTGATAGTAAGATTAAAGGCATTTCAATAGATAACAACTTCATTAGTGCTGGAATTTCACAAATAAGAGCTTTAAGGAATGCTCTGCTTAAATTTAAGGAATCCGGAAAATTTATCGTAGCATACGCCGATGTTTATACACAAAAGGATTATTATTTAAGTTCCGTAGCCGATACGGTTTATATAAATCCAGCTGGTATGATGGAGTTTAAAGGACTCTATTCGGAGCGTTTGTATTTTAAGGATTTTCAAGAAAAATCTGGTTTTAAGATGGAAGTGGTACGATTTGGAAAGTACAAAAGTGCCGCAGAACCATTTTTAGCAAATAAAATGAGTGATGAAAACAGAGAACAAATTTCTGTTTATTTAAATGGTCTTTGGCATGAAATGAAGCAGGATATTTCTAAGAGCAGGAATATTGCACCAGAGCGATTAAACACAATTGCAGATAGCTTGTTGGCAAGAAATGCAGATTTAGCCAAAAACTCTCAGTTAATAGACAAAATAGCTTATCATGACGAATATGTAAGCGATATAAAGAAAGCTGTTAGCGTCTTGCCTAATAAAGATTTAAAAACTATAGCCATTGCAGATTATAGTATTTATGTAGCTAATAAATTGAAAGCTAATAAAAGTAAAAACAAAATAGCTGTTGTTTATGCTGAAGGTGATATAGTTTATGGAGAGGGTAGTAAGGAGAACGTTGGAAATATTGTTATGAATGCCTCTTTAAAAGAGGTGAGAGAAGATGATAGAGTCAAAGCCGTTGTTTTACGTATCAACTCTCCAGGAGGAAGTGCCTTGGCAAGTGAATTAATCTGGAGGGAAATAGAATTAACCAAAGCAGTAAAACCCGTTATTGTTTCAATGGGGGATGTTGCGGCTTCTGGTGGTTATTATATCGCATGTAATGCCGATAAAATTATAGCAGAACCAACAACCATTACTGGAAGTATTGGTGTATTTGGCATGCTACCCAATGGAGAGCAATTAGCAGAAAATATGGGGATTAATGCAGAACAGGTTGTAACGAACAAAAATGCAGTTACTTATAGCTTTTTTGAGCCTTTAAATGAGGAGCAACGCGCTTTTATTAAAGAAGGCATTGTAGATATTTATGAATTATTTACGAGTCGTGTTGCAGAAGGTCGTAGTATGGAACAGGATAGTGTAAAAGTGATTGCCCAAGGGCGTGTATGGACGGGAGTGGATGCTTTAAATAACGGTTTGGTAGATGAATTAGGCGGATTGGATTTAGCGTTACAAAGAGCCTCTGAAGCAGCCGAAATTGAAAATTACAAAATAAAAGAGTTTCCTGTTTACGAAAAGAACCTTGACGAAATGCTTAAGGATTTAGGTTTGGTAGAAGCTAAAGAAGCGCTTATAAAAGAGGAACTTGGCGAAGAAAACTATAGAGTTTTCAAAGAAATAAAAGCGATGTCCAGAAAGAAAGGGGTTCAATTGTTGTTCCCTTATAGTTTGGAGATTAAATAGTATAAAAGCGTAATATTTAAAAAGAGGTCTAAAAAGTGTCATTCAGAACACCCGCCTGCCGGACGGGCAGGTAGTGAACCTGCCTGCCGGCAGGCAGGGAATCTCATAAAAATTAAATATCTGTTTATTAAAGTGTTGAGATTTTTCGACTTTAGTTTATGCTGAGCATAGTCGAAGTACTCAAAATGACAATCCAAGAACTTTTTAGACCTTTTTTTATGCTTTACTCATCCAAAAGAATACTTCACTCATTGTAGGTTTTATAAGAAGTGGTTTGCAGTTAGTTTTATGCTAAACTTTAAAATCGACTATCATGAAAACACTACTTAAAATCTTTTTTTTATTTGCAATTTCTGTTCAAATACAGGCTCAAGATCTACGTTTAATATCAGGAAAAGTAACAGCCGCTAGTGATAATTCCCCACTACCCGGAGCAACTGTGATAATTAAAGGTACCTTAAAGGGAGCCTCTACTAATTGGGAAGGACTTTATCAAATTAAGGCAAAGCCAACAGATACACTTGTTTTTAGCTATGTTGGTTTTAGATCACAAGAAAAAAAAGTAGGAAGCCTCAGCGAAATTTCCGTTACTCTTGAAGACGATATTTCTACATTAGATGAAATTGTTGTTACGGGGTATGCAGTGACTAAAAAGGCTAGTATAACAGGTTCTGTTGTTTCTGTTAAGTCTGAATCAGTAGCTTCAAAAATATCAGGAAAAGTTAGAGGAGTTAAGGTTGGTAAAGAAGAACCGCAATCTGGTTTATTAACTGCTGGAGAAATTAATGATCTGGAAAAATGGAATGAATGGAAAGAAAATCTAAAGAAAGAAGAATATAAAACCATACAGCAGAACTGGAATTTCTATTTAGAAAACAAAATACAAGTAAGTGTAAACGATAAAAAGGGAAAGCCATTAAACAACATAAAGGTGTCGTTGTTTAATGAATCAAACCAATTGATAATGACCGCAAGAACAGATTTTACTGGAGAAGTAACATTATTTAAAGATTTAAACTATAAAAGTGAAGATGATTTTTATACAATTCAAATTCAGCAAAAAAACAAAGTTTTAGGTAAAAAAATAACAAACACATATCAGCGTATTGCATTTGTATTAGATGAGCAATCGCAGACAAACGATATTGATGTTATGTTTACTATCGATGCTACCGGATCGATGGGAGACGAAATAGATTATTTAAAATCTGAATTAAAAAATATCATTTCAAGATTAGATGAAAGCATAGACGATAAACGTGTGGCGTTAACATTTTATAGGGATTTTGGCGATGCATATGTTGTTAAGGATTTCGATTTTAATTCGAATATCGATGCCGTAAAGGATATTCTATCTAAACAAAGCGCAGATGGTGGTGGAGATTACGAAGAAGCCGTAGAAGAAGCTTTAAAAGTCTCAATGAGCAAGAATTGGAATATCTATGCAAAAACTAAATTGATGTTTTTATTGCTTGATGCTCCACCACACTTTACCGAAAAGAACGTGGCAATTATTAAAGAGCAGATAAAACTGGCACAGGAGAAAGGCATAAAGATAATCCCGATTGTAGCGAGTGGAGCAAATAAAAATGTTGAATTCTTAATGCGTTTCTTTAGTGTTTCAACAAATGGGACTTATGTGTTTATTACAGATGATAGTGGGATTGGCAATCCGCATTTAAAACCAAGTACCGATGATTATAAAGTGGAAAAACTAAATGATTTAATAGTGAGGTTAATAGAAAAGTATTCTGGGGTGGTGAGTTGATTTTAAGCACACTATCGTTCCCGAGTTACGACCGTGGTAATCTTAGTTTTTAATTTAAAAGATTACCATGGTCATACCTCCAATAACATTAGGTTTTATGAGATTACTTAATAACAGTTTAACCTCGTTTTTATTTCTGCATTTTAAAATAATAGTCCAGGGAATTTTTGCCAGAACCATAAATCAAGAAAAAGAGACAAACAAAGAAAGTCATAACAGCTAGAAACAAATTATTTTTATCCATTTCTCCTGCAAAGTTTATAACAATAGCACCAATTAAAATGGGGAGTTGCGCAATAATGGTCCATCTGGTAAGCAGTCCGCAAGCAATTAAAACCCCTCCAATAAAATGAGCAGGAGCAACATAATGAATAACAATCATACCACCGGCCAGATTCTGTATTGGCTTAAATAATTCCATCAACATGGCACTGTCTGCCATAAAACTAATGCCCTTAATAAATAAAAAGACACCAAGAGCAATACGTAGTAAATCAAGGGGTAAATACGTGTGCGCATTTGCCCACTTGTTAAGCGTTTTTATTCTTCCCATGATTGAAATATATTGGTTATCAATCTATAAGATACTGAATTTTCATGAGAAATGAAAAAATCTAAAAACCAATTATGGCGTTAAAACCGCTTTTTATATACAACGTCTTCTTCAAAATTATAAACACGCCAAACACCATTTTGCTCATCCCTGGTATATTTACCAGAGATTTTTAGTTTCCCGTTCTTATAATATTCGTTATAGTCTCCATGCTTTAGTCCATCTTTAAGTTCTACCGAAAATCTAACTTTTCCGTTAGCATATTTCTTAACAAATTCCTTTGCTGTTAAATCTGATGGGAAAATTTCAGGAATATTAAAAACAGTCTCTTTATTTAAGTTTTCCTCGGTGATTTCCATTATTTGCGGAAGAGTAGTTGTTTTTGTCGGTGCACTCGTATCTGCAAATGTGTATTTGGTTTTTACAATGTCAGGATCTTCATAATCGACAACTATTTTACTTTCAAAAAAGCCTTCATCTGGAGTTAGTTGAACCCCAATTTGTGGAAAACAAATAAAATAGTCTTTATTTGTTTTTAATTGTTTTTTGGTACTAGCGTCTACAAAATTATATGCGCTATTATACAAATAAGGCGCATTAATGTATGCAAAAACACTACACTTGCTATTGAACTTATCGTTAAAGTCGGTATAAGCTTCAAACGTGTCTAAGGTTTCTTTGTTGGTATAACTATTAACAATACTTTTTAAGGTATTGGGATGGTTGCTAAACACCACATAATCCTCAATTATGGTAAAGTAGGGTTTGTCGATCTCTTTAAATAAGTTACCTACGAGTAGCTTAAAAAAACCTTTAATAGACATAAAATTTATAGGGTAGCCTTTGTAATTAACCTCTTTAAATTTTACAGGGCTGCGTTTTCGTATTTGTTCCAAAATAAAGTCTAAATTTTCTTTAGCCTTTTCGGTGTCATTAGCTTTTAAAACTATAGCAACATCCTTTTTAGATTGAGATACGGTAGAATGGAGTTGGAGTAGTGCCACTTCATCATCTATCCAACTAAAAAAGTTTTCCTTTAAATCGATTTTTAAAAAGTTTTCAACCTTTTCTATACCGTCTAGATAGCTTTTAAATTGTTCTGGGTTTTCTTTTTGGATAGATTCAAAATTATTATGAAACTCGTTAAAGCTGCTAAACGAAAAACTCAAATAAACCGCTGTTTGTTTTGGTGCAATTTCACTTATGCTTCGTGCACCTTTTCCAGAACCTTGCAGTGCTTTTAAATAAGCGTTTGCATCATCTTTAGAGTTTGTAATACCATTTGCTACGATGGTGTTATCGTCCAAATCAAAACTAAAACCACTAAATTCTAAACTACTGCTTAGAGTTTTCCCAAGCGACCCTGAGTTATTTGAAAATACTTTAATAAAATCGTCTAAATATTCATATTGAAAATATAAACGGAACATATCGTTATACCCAACTGCACTGCTTACATCTATATAATTAAGGTTTCTTCCAATTACAGGCTCTGCATATTGATCGATAGAAGCTTCAACCAGTGTATGCGTATAAGACACTATCATCTGGTTTTGTATAAAGCTAATGTAAAGCGTTTTGCGGGTTTTTATATCCTCAATTTCTGTTATTTGATGTTCATGGTATTTACGCTTACTTACCTTAAAATCACTATTAACAATGGTGTTTAAATGATCTTTTAAGATATCGAGTTTGGCTATTTTTTGTAAGTCGATTATATAAAGAAAATCATATTTCCCTGGCGTGTAAATGTGGGAAGATATTAGTATTTCCCTATCTCCAAATCGTTTAAAAGTACTCTCTTCCTGTTTAAAAATAGTATCTAGTTTATTCAGACTTTCCGAAAGGTTGTTAAAATAAGCATTGGTATTTAAATGTTTCCAAATATCACTTTTGCTTATGGCATTCCAATTATCAATTGGCTTTTGGGTTTCTATGATGTAAACGGCGTCTTTAGGAACCAAATAAATAGATTTTATATTGTCGTTAGTATCAATATAAAATGTATAAACTAGATAAAGTGCATAACTAACGAGAAGTAGGCCTAGAATGGTTAAGATGTTCTTTTTTTTCATAATCTATTATAATTTGGGGAGGGCGAGATGTCGAAAATGTTTGGTTATACTTGTAATACGCCTAAGTTAAACTTTTTCTCTATAGGAGCATGATTAGCAGCTTCAATTCCCATACTAATCCAATTACGAGTATCTAAAGGATCGATGATGGCATCAGTCCAGATACGGGCAGCAGCATAGTATGGAGATACTTGATTATCGTATCGGTCTTTAATTTTATTGTATAGTTCGGCTTCTTTTTCGGGAGTAATTTTTTCACCCGATTTTTCTAAAGAAGCTTTCTCGATTTGTAGTAATACTTTGGCTGCCGAATTACCGCTCATTACGGCAAGTTCTGCACTTGGCCAAGCTACAATCAATCTAGGATCGTAAGCCTTGCCACACATGGCATAATTACCAGCACCATAACTATTTCCGATAACAATAGTAAACTTAGGCACTACAGAATTACTAACGGCATTCACCATCTTAGCCCCATCTTTAATAATACCGCCATGTTCACTTTTACTACCTACCATAAAACCTGTAACATCTTGTAAAAACACTAATGGAATTTTTTTCTGGTTACAATTTGCTATAAAGCGTGTAGCCTTGTCGGCACTATCGTTATAAATAACACCACCAAACTGCATTTCACCCTTTTTGGTTTTAACCAATTTACGCTGATTAGCAACAATACCAACGGCCCAACCATCTATTCTGGCGTAACAAGTTATAATGGTTTGTCCGTAACCAGCTTTATATTCGTCAAATTCAGAATCATCTACCAACCGCTTAATAATCTCATACATATCGTATTGATCGGCTCTCGATTTTGGTAAAATACCATAAATATCCTCAGGGTTTTCTAATGGCTTTTTTGAACCTGAGCGATTGAAACCAGCCTGATCATAATCCCCAATCTTATCAATAATATTTTTTATGGTATTTAAGGCGTCTTTATCATTTTTAGCTTTATAATCGGTTACACCCGAAATTTCGCAATGCGTAGTAGCACCCCCTAAAGTTTCATTATCGATAGTTTCGCCAATAGCTGCCTTTACCAAATAGCTACCGGCAAGAAATATACTTCCGGTTTTATCAACAATTAAAGCCTCATCGCTCATAATAGGTAAGTAGGCACCACCGGCCACACAGCTTCCCATAACAGCAGCAATTTGAGTAATTCCCATACTGCTCATAACGGCATTGTTTCTAAAGATACGTCCAAAGTGCTCCTTATCAGGAAAAATTTCATCCTGAAGCGGTAAATACACTCCGGCAGAATCCACTAAATATATAATAGGTAGTTTATTTTCAATAGCTATTTCCTGGGCGCGTAAATTCTTTTTCCCGGTTACAGGAAACCAAGCACCCGCTTTAACAGTAGCATCATTAGCAACAACTATACATTGCTTACCTTTAATGTAGCCAATCTTTATAACCACACCACCAGAAGGACAGCCACCGTGTTCTGCATACATATCTTCGCCTGCAAAAGCACCAATTTCAATTGATTTAGAATTAGTATCCAAAAGAAAATCAATACGCTCTCTAGCGGTCATTTTTCCCTTGGCATGAAGCTTTTCAATACGTTTTTTTCCACCGCCCAGACTAACCTTAACCAGGCGCTTGTTTAATTCAGAAAGTAAGAGTTTATTGTGATCTTCGTTTTTATTGAAGTTGATATCCATGTATAATTTAGTTTGTTGCTAATGTACAAAAGTTGACATTTCTGTGAAAATGGGAATTTTATTAATTTTACTACAATTTGTTAACAAAATCATAAATTTGTATTACATGGAAATATATTCCTAGGAAAATAAATATTTTTGTTCTATATTTGTACTATAAATATTTTAAGACTTATGAAAAACATTATATCATTTGCAGGAAGCAATAGCAAAAATTCAATAAATGTAAAATTAGCGGCCTATGCTTCAGGCTTGGTAGAAAATGCAAACGTTAATTTTTTAGATTTAAACGATTTCGAATTACCACTGTATGGTATGGATTACGAAATAGAACATGGTATTCCAGATAACGCACATAAATTTTTAGAAGCGATTAAATCATCAGACGGGATAGTATTATCTTTAGCGGAGCATAATGGAGCTTATTCAGCAGTATTTAAAAATCTGTTTGATTGGATGTCTAGAATTGAAGGAAAAACATTTTTTGGTAAGCCTATGTTACTAATGGCAACGTCACCAGGAGGTAGAGGAGGAGCTTCTGTTTTGAGTATATCGCAAGATAGATTCCCACGCCATGATGCTAATATTGTAGAAGTGTTTTCATTGCCGTCATTTGGTGATAATTTTGTAGAAGGTAAGATTGCAGATGAAGCATTAAATTCAGAATTGAAAGGTAAGGTGATTGCATTTCAAAAGGCACTGTAGCAAATTACAGAAAACTGAACACTGAGAATCGATTGCTAATAATAATTAGATTCTCGCGAAGACGCGAAGACGCAAAGGAAAACTGTAAACTGATCACTGATCACCGAATACTAAAAAATGGGAGATTTCTCTAAAGATATTAATTCAAAGTTTCCAAATAATAGGATTAAGGCTTTGTTGAACATTGTTTATACAGCAAGTTGGATAAATAGTTATCAAAACGATTTCTTTAAATCATATGGAATTTCTCCACAGCAATACAATATATTAAGAATACTAAATGGAGCTAAAGAACCTTTAAAAGTTCAGGTGATCAAGGATAGAATGTTAGAGCGTTCTCCTAATGCAACCAGATTAATGGATAAATTATGTGCTAAGGATTATATAGAAAGGTTGCCATCTGAGCATGACAGACGTGTTGTTAAAATTGTAATTACAGACGAAGGAAAAAAGCTATTAAAGGCTATACCAAATACAATTAATAAAGATTTAATAAAAAACTTAAGTGAAGAGGAAGCAGAACAATTAAGCAATTTGCTAGATAAAATGCGATAACCGTATTTTTTTGGATAAATAGTTTCCATGGAAAATAAAAATAATTTGTTATGAAGTTAAACACGATAAAATTAGTAGGGAGAAGCGATTTCGTAAATATGGGACCCATACAATTGAGGCAGCCATTACCAGGTCGAAATATAGATATGGTAGACCCTTTTATACTATTACACCATTACGGACCTTATGAGATTTCGGAAGAGAATAATCCTTTCGATTTAGGGCCACATCCACATCGCGGATTCGAACCCATTACCTTTTTAATTCAGGGCGAACAATTACACAGAGATTCCTTGGGAAACGAAAGTGTGGTTAAATCAGGTGATGTGCAATGGACAACTGCCGGAAGAGGTATTATTCACGCCGAAGCCCCAACAAAGGCATTTGTGCAAAAAGGCGGTGTGCTTGAAGGGATTCAATTGTGGTTGAATTTACCGGCAGAAAAGAAAATGATTCCGGCTAATTATCAGCATGAAAAAAATGAGAGTTTTAATGTTATCACATCTCAGGATGGAAAGGTTAACATTCAAGTTATTGCAGGTGAGTTAGAAAACAATTACGGAAGGATTAGAACACAAACTCCTGTAAACGCCTTTATGATTGATGTTGAAGCGGATGGCGAACATTTTGTTAAAGTGCCAGAAACACATCAGTCTATGTTGTATTTATTACACGGCGATGTTGTTGTTAACGATTCTGAAAACCTAAAAGATGATGAAAAGCAAATCATTCAGTTTAATCAAGATGGTGACGGTTTTTCTGTAAAAGGAAATAAAGCAAGCAAGCTATTATTCCTTTCTGGTGAGCCTTTTAATGAAGAAGTAACAACTTACGGTCCTTATGTTATGAACACCCAAACAGAAATCATGGAAGCCATGCGCGATTACCAGATGGGTAAAATGGGGTTTCTTCCTGCGAATTAAGTAATAAATGTCATTCCGGCCTACTTGAGCTGAGCGTAGCCGAAGCATAGGAGAAACCGCATAATCAAATTATTATAAGCTAGTATTATGCGATGTCTCAATCGTTCCTCATTTCGACATGACAAAAGGAGTATTAACCTAAATATTAAAAGAATAAATTCAATTAAAAAGATTCCCGTCTTCACGGGAATGATAAATATATTATGAAAACAATAATCCATAAATCAGACACCAGGGGATATGCCAATCATGGTTGGTTAAAATCACATCATACATTTAGTTTTGCAGGCTATCAAGATGCAGAACGCATGAACTTCGGAGCACTGCGTGTGCTTAACGACGATGTTGTAGAACCAGAAATGGGTTTTGGAACACATCCGCATAAAAACATGGAGATTATCTCTATTCCATTAAAAGGCGCACTATCGCACAAAGACAGCATGGGAAATAAACGTGCCATTGAAGTAGGAGAGATACAGGTAATGAGTGCTGGTACAGGTTTAACACATTCTGAGTTTAACGATAGTAAAACTGATGACGTTAACTTTTTGCAACTTTGGATCATACCAGAAGAAATGGGTGTGACGCCTAATTATGAGCAAAGAAAATTCGATACGTCAGCTCAAAAGAATAAACTACAAACAGTAGTAGCTCCAAAAGATAAGTTAGAAGGAGATGCGTTACCCATAAGTCAGCAAGCATATATTTACAGAACCGATTTAGAAGCAGGTAATTCTATATCGTTAACAGTTAAAAATGAAAACAATGGACTCTATATATTCGTGGTTGAAGGAAGTATTGCTGTAGAAGGAAACACACTGGAAAACCGAGACGCTGTAGGGGTATGGGGTACAGATGCAACCAAAATAACTTCGAATGAAAATTCTAAGGTTATTATTGTTGAAGTTCCAATGACATTTTAAGTCAGGTAACTAATTCAAAATAAATTAATAAAGCTGCCCTGAAAAGTGATTTATTATCATTTATTTAGGGCGGTTTTATATATTTATATATACCCGATTTTGCCAATTCACGACTTGATACAAGGCAATTTCAAAAAATATGCGATATTTGCGTTCTGATTAACCACCAAAATAGAAAAGATTATGGCAATGAATAAAAACACAGTGTTAGCATGGGCGACATGGATTATGATTTTTGTAGGATTCGGACTGATTGGTCTGGGAGCCTTTAGGTATGATGATGTAGCAGGATGGGGCTTTGCCGCTGTAGGCGTTGGTTTCTTTGCTAATGCATGGGTGTTTAATGCCTTAAAAGGAAGAGTTTAATAATCTCCTATTTCTAATTAGCGGTTTTTAATGTACCAAAAGTATAACGATCATAAATTAATAAACTAATAAATGAGTGACGATAAGAAAGTGATTTTCTCTATGTCTGGTTTAACCAAGACATTCCAAGGAGCAAATACACCAGTATTAAAAAATATTTATTTAAGCTTCTTCTATGGAGCTAAAATCGGAATTTTAGGTCTTAACGGTTCTGGTAAATCTACATTGTTAAAAATTATAGCGGGCGTAGATAAAAATTATCAAGGAGACGTAACCTTTTTACAAGATTATTCCGTTGGTTTTTTAGAGCAAGAACCAAAACTTGACGATAACAAAACCGTAATGGAAGTGGTACGAGAAGGCGCAGCCGAAACCGTAGCTATTCTTGACGAGTATAACAAGATTAACGATATGTTTGGTTTGGAAGAAGTGTATTCCGATCCGGACAAAATGGAGAAGCTTATGAACCGTCAGGCAGAGCTTCAAGACCAGATCGACGCTGCCAATGCATGGGAACTCGATACCAAACTGGAAATTGCCATGGATGCCTTGCGTACTCCCGATGGTGATAAGAAAATTAGTGTGCTTTCTGGAGGAGAAAAACGTCGTGTAGCCTTATGTCGTTTACTTTTACAAGAACCAGACGTATTATTATTAGATGAGCCTACCAACCATTTGGATGCCGAATCGGTACACTGGTTAGAGCATCACTTAGCACAATATAAAGGAACAGTAATCGCAGTAACACACGATAGATACTTTTTAGATAACGTAGCAGGCTGGATTTTAGAACTAGATAGAGGAGAAGGTATTCCGTGGAAAGGAAACTACTCATCTTGGTTAGATCAAAAATCAAAACGATTAGCACAAGAAA
The DNA here is from genome assembly GCF_002886045.1 of Flavivirga eckloniae. Classification (NCBI taxonomy): domain Bacteria; kingdom Pseudomonadati; phylum Bacteroidota; class Flavobacteriia; order Flavobacteriales; family Flavobacteriaceae; genus Flavivirga; species Flavivirga eckloniae. Next base: position 5,636,187 of record NZ_CP025791.1, read on the forward strand.
GTAAAACCGCTTCTAAACGTCAAAAAACCTTAGAACGCGAGCTAGAATGGGTAAGACAAGGCGCCAAAGGGCGTCAAACCAAGCAAAAAGCACGTTTAAAGAACTACGATAAGTTGATGAGTCAAGATCAAAAACAACTTGACGAAAAACTGGAAATATACATTCCTAACGGTCCACGATTAGGAACTAACGTTATTGAAGCTACAGGTGTTAGTAAAGGTTACGACGATAAATTGTTATACGACGATTTAAACTTCAATTTACCACAAGCTGGAATTGTTGGTGTTATTGGACCAAATGGAGCTGGTAAGACCACTATTTTTAGAATGATAATGGGAGAAGAAACTCCGGATAAGGGCGAGTTTAAAGTTGGTGAAACAGCTCAAATAGCTTATGTAGATCAAAGCCATTCTAACATAGATCCAGAAAAAACAATTTGGCAAAACTTCAGCGATGAGCAGGAGCTGGTTATGATGGGAGGAAAGCAAGTGAATTCACGAGCCTATCTAAGTCGTTTTAATTTCTCAGGAAACGAACAAAACAAAAAAGTAAAATTACTTTCTGGTGGGGAAAGAAACCGTTTGCACTTGGCTATGACATTGAAGGAAGAAGGCAATGTGTTGCTTTTGGATGAACCAACAAACGACCTTGATGTGAATACATTACGAGCTTTAGAAGAAGGTCTGGAAAACTTTGCGGGTTGTGCTGTAGTAATATCGCACGACAGATGGTTTTTAGATAGAATATGTACCCATATTTTGGCTTTCGAAGGTGATTCTCAGGTGTATTTCTTTGAAGGTAGCTTTAGTGATTATGAAGAAAACAAAAAGAAACGTCTTGGTGGTGATTTGATGCCAAAACGAATTAAGTATAAGAAATTGGTGCGGTAATTTAGCACGAAGAATAAAGAGCAAAGAATATAGAGAATAGAACATGATGAAGTCATCGACTCTATGCTCTATATTCTTTGCTCCCTTTTCTAAAGACTTAGAGTAAAAGTATTTAATCAACATTATTTGAAGAACAAAGAGGACAGAAACTACTACCTTAAAGCTTCCATTTTCTTAAAAACAATAACCTTATACATCGCACTTACGGGAACTTTTTTATCCTCAATTAATACATGTGTTCTGGTTGCTTTTGTAACTCTGTTTAAATTGGCAATGTATGATTTATGTGTACGTTGGAAATTTTCAGATAACAAAGAGGTCATATTAATGAGCGTTTCAGAGATAAGGTACATTCTTGAATCTGTAAAGATTTTTAAATAATTTCCAAAACTCTGAATATACAGAATGGATTTAAATGAAATATTAACAGGCATACCATCATGTTTTATTTGAAGCTCTTCGTTACCGGTATGTTCTTTAGTTTGTATGATGTTTGAAGCTGAAACTTTGTTTATTGCTTTTAAAAAACGTTCAATTTTTATGGGTTTCAATAAATAATCTAACACACCATAATTATAACTTTCCAACGCGTACTCAGAATAAGCCGTAGTTAATATAACTTTAGGAGGATTTATCATAGCACTCAAAATTTCAATGCCATTAAGCTCTGGCATTTCTATATCAAGAAAAATGAGATCAACGTCATTTTGTTGAGCAAAATTGATGAATTCAAGCGGGTTCCCGGTACTTAATACTAGTTCAAAATTGTCAATTTTAGAACAATAATCTTCTAACACTTTACGCGCCAGTACCTCATCGTCTATGATGCCAATTTTAATCATGAATTGTATTTTTTAGTATTTAAATGGTTAAGTCAATAGATAAATTTACACAATATGTTTTTTCCGTATCGTCAATTTCTAATACATGAGCATTAGGATATAATAAATTTAAACGTCTTTTTACATTTTCAAGCCCCATACCTTTTCTTTCAGACTCAGAAATCATAGAAGGTTTAGAGTTTATTACACAAAAATGAAGCGTGCTATTATTTATGGAGACGGTAATATCAATATTACTCTGTTCATTCGTAATTTGAGCGCCATGCTTAACTGCATTTTCAACAAAAGGGATTAGTAACATTGGGGCAATCCTTAAGTTTAACAAATCGCCTTCAATTAAAAACTCAATATCACACCGTTTACTAAGCCGTTTTTCTTCAAGTAATAAATAATTTTCTATAAACTCGAGCTCTTCTTTTAACAGAACAGTATCTTTTTTAGAACTTTCTAATTGATATCGCATTAGTTCTGAGAGTTGCATCACCAGATCGGGAGTTTCTGGTGATTGCTGCCTGGAGAGTGAAAAAATACTATTTAATGAGTTAAACAAAAAATGGGGATTTACTTGCTGTTTTAAATAGTTAAGCTCCATCTCTTTTTGTAATTTTTCTTTTTCACTTTTTTCTTTTTGGATGATCATACTTCTTCTTAAAAAGAAAGCAGCCATACCGGTTCCGGTCGTATAAATAAGAAAGAAAAACATTTTAGAAACGGTATTCCATCCGTGGACGTATCCCCTTATATAAGAACCAATAAAAATGATCCCAATTAGCAGTATGCCATATAAAAAGTAGTATCTCTTGTCTAAAACAAAAGGGATAAAAACAAAATGGTTGATCCAAATAATCACCATGATGATTATGGTATATTTAAGCCCATGCATGTAAAAGGAATATTCCGTATCAAAATTATCCTTGGCTGCCCACATACTTAATACTTCAAGTATAGCAACCAATAAAAAGGCTCCAACATTAAGTAGTATGGTATTTTTCAAAGACTTTTTAAACATAAATGCTTGTATTAGAAGGAGTGTAAAAATAATAGTTACAGATACGAATTTCCATAATTTTTTACAAAAGACATATATCAATGACGAAATAAGGTTGTCATTTAATTGTGGAGTATGTCCTGTTTATGGTATTAGACAAGGATTATGCTATACTTTTAATTAGCAGTTAGTTAAAACTGTTATGAAAGTATAACTAAAATAAAACTATAAATGATAAAAATGATGAAAAACACAGGGCTCTTACTTTTTACGCTTTTATTACTCTCCAATATTGGTTTTGCCCAACAAATTGATCCCGCACCAAAAGCTACAGTCGATCAAATCAAAGGTGCGTTTAGGGATGTTCCTGATCTGCAAAAAGCTTTTATCGATGCCTCACCAAAGGCTAGAAAAGATGGTATTCCTGTGGGGAAACTAGGTGCAGATGGGGGAGATAAAGCGATGATCCTTAAACTGGCACAAGAAATCGGTGATAGTCTACATGGAAAGTTTGATAGCTTTCTTATTGCTCACAAAGACAAACTGATTTTTGAATCTTATTATTCTCGCGGTCGTATCAATCTGCCTCACCCACAGGCCTCAGCCACTAAAGCCCATACTGGCCTGGCATTGGGCCGCGCTATTCAGTTGGGATATCTAACAATGGATGATCTCCACAAGCCCCTGATTAGCTTTTTAAAAGAACTCGATCCCACAAAATTTGTTGTAGGTGCGGAAAAAATCACACTGCATAAGGCACTTACTATGCGCTCTGGTATTCGGCTTAGTAAGGAGCAACGAGAAACATTTAAGAAAAACCCAGACTTGGTAAAAGGACAAAAAGAAGTACAAGCTTGGCTTACCCATAGCGAACCCATTACTTCTGCCACCCAAACATTTCAATATAGTGGCGATCCTGTATTGATCATGCAAGTGATTGATGCGGTGGTACCCGGATCAGCCAAAGACTTTATTAAAACTGAACTACTCGACAAAATGGGTATTACCAATTATATTTGGCCGACTGCTTTTAATGGTCTACCACATGCCGGAAGTCGCGCCAGGCTAACATCACGAGATATGATTAAAATTGGCACCTTAGCCAGAAACAATGGTAAATGGAATGGCAAACAGTTGATCCCTGAAGCCTATATCAATAAAGCTATCAGCAGGATTCTTTATACGGGGGATGAAGAAATACACTACGGAGGTAAAGATGTCTCTAAACAAGGCTATGGTTATTATTGGTGGAGTGCTAACTTAAAACATGGCGATAAGAGCTATTTTGCCGTATCTGCACAAGGGGGCTATGGTCAGTTTATCGTTTTGATCGAGGAGTTGGATTTGATGGTTGTATTTACGGGGCATGATAACGATACCAATTATTTGCAAATAATTGCGGAGCGAATTTTACCAGCTTTTGATCTAAACTCCAGCTCAGCTATGAGTAGTAATTAAGGAAGGGTTGAAGAATAGAATTTGCGTAGCTACATTTACAACGCCTGCTGAGAAGTGGGCGTTTTTATTTGTTATCATACATATGCCCCTCAGTAAAGTCTTTATAAGGTTCATCTTCATCGGGCATTTTTGTGTCTATTTTGTTTAGCCTCTCGTTTTCCTTTTTAAGTTTATAAGACTTTCTCACACCAAGAATTAGTAAAACTGAGAAAATTACAACTACAATAATTAATAACGTAACTATGTCAGATTGGTTCATAAAAAGACTGGTTATTAAATGTAAGTAGTTAACTACCATGGTTTTGTAATGCGACTTGGATTAATACTTCTTCAAATATAAGATATTTTATTTATAGCACAATTTAGTAAAAAATTGTGATAAAACGACAGAATAAACCTTCATTTTAGTAAGCATAAGTTTTTGTAATGCCGACTATCTTAGATAGAGGATGTTAATCAAAACATTGTGTTTTAAACAAAAAAACTCCGCTTTTAGCAACGTTTTTGTATTAGATTTGAGTATGAACGTAAATACTAAGTTTTTTGGAACTTAATAGAATACAACGAACGCTCCAGTATTAGTGAAATTGCTCATGAATTGGGAATGAGTAATTTACCACACTTTGCACAAGCTTTTAAAAAGCGGTTTGGAAAACTTCCTTCGGAATGTATGTCAAAACAAAGCCCATAATATGCTTTTAGGATGGGTAAAACTGTAACATAATTGTTTCTATGTCTACTAATCTGATATAAGTAATATAATTTAATGAAAATCTCAAAAAAGTAACCTTCGGTATACTTTTACCTATGGGTTTTTTACTAAATTGCTTATCTTAACATTTATAACTTAAAAACAATCTAACCTATGTCAGACGATTTTGATTTATTAGAAACTAATTCTAACGAAAAAACAGAGAAAGTAGATGTCAATTGGGGAAAAGCCATCGACACTATGAAATCTAAATTGTCCCAGGAAGATGATCCCGAAGTAAGGCAACGTATACTAAATGCCACTTTAGACGACGTGGTACATATGGCAGAAAAAGACAGAACGACACTTTTAGATGCTATTAAAGACCTAACGGACTATCAAGATGAAGTAGGGATTATTTTCGAAAAATTTTCATCACTTAACGCTACCGAACAAAAGGTAATCGACGATGCCCAAAAAGCTCTTGATCGAGCCAAAATTGAGCTCGAAGATGCCGAAGCAAAACCAGACACCTGGTGGAATAACCTATGGGGGCGAAAGAGCAAAATAAAAAAGGCTCAAGAAGAGCTTAAAGCAGCCGAAAAAACACGTGCTTCTGCCGATAACAAAGCAAAAGCTATGTTTCAGGAACGTATAGAAAGTGCAGATGTGCAAACGCTTTTAAGTGAATTATCATATAAATCGCAGGCAGCTGTTAGCAGATTAAAAAATCGTGAGATAGAGATTAAGGAAGTAGAAGATAAGCTGCAAGACGCTATTGTAGAAGCTACCAAAAATCATACAAAGGCTTTAGAAAAAAAGAAAGAAGTAGAAGCCAAATTGGAAGAACGTTATGCATTGCTAAAACAAGCGCGCCAAGAGCTTGAAGATATAGCCGATAAACAATCTGCAGATTATGCCCAAGCCGTTGGTAAAGTAACAAGTCTTGAGCAAAAAGTAGAAGAACTGGAAGGTTTAAAAAATGCATATACTACATTGGCAGCCAGTAAGGATAGCTTTGTTCATAAGCATAATTTAACCATTAAAGTATTAACCTCGTTACGTAGCAATTTACAAACACACCGTGCTAAATTAAAAAGTGATACCGAAGAGCGTTTAAAATATTATGATGGTTATGTTGTAGCTTTAAAAGCCAGAACAGATCAGGAGTTTGCCGCTATTTTAGAACACTTAGGAGTAAAAACCGATGAGCATATTGGAGAAACTTTAGCATCGATGCACACCGCAAGTGCCAAAGCGCGTCAGGAAATGATGGATAATATCCCAGTTCACGAAAAAGTGATGCAAGGTGTTTATAGCAGTTATGCAGAAGCTTTACAAGAAATTCGAGCTAAAGACACAGATATTCAAAAGAATTTTGCAGAGCGTTATGGTATCGATATGAAAGAGATTTTTGAAGATTACTATAAAGTCGATCCAAATAAAGCTTCTGAAGGTGATGATGGCGGTGAGCCAGAAGGAAAACCAAGACCAGAAGCCAGTGACGAAGATTTGTTGGGTTAACTGTCATTCCTGCTTAGGCAGGAATCTCATGAAAAGAAATTGTTAGTTCCGTAGTGGTGTTATTCTTACTTGATAAAAAGTCTGTATCACACACAGTAGCAAAGATTCTAGTGCTTTATATATACTGTTCACTGAATACTGCAACACGAAAACTATTTCACAAAGCCGTGAAGCCACAAACAAGATACTGTTTACTGAGTACTGAACACCGAATACCAAAATAGCAAACTATGATTCATGTTTTTCTCGCAAAGCTGCTAAGACGCAAAGAAGATACTGCTAACTGAGACAGAACACTGATTATTGAACACTTATTAAATGACCATCAACCACATTGTAACACCTTTAGATTCAGCAGTTCTAGATTCCAAAGAACAATATGTCTTCTATCATAAAATGATCGATTTTGCATTTAAGGAACTTGTAGTAGCAGTGCAACGACAAGGTATATGCAATAAGCAGGAGGTGCTTTTATTTAAGCAATATTGTGATTTGTTACTATACACCATTGAAGCCATGCGTGTAAAATATATGTACGATGAAGAAGATCATATGAAGATTGATTTAACCTATTCAGGGTTCCCCAATTATTTGGAGTTTAGGTATTTGTTTAACGATTTGGAGTTGCGAGATGAGTATTTGGGTAAACTCACACCGATAAACGATTTAAAAGAGGAGTTTTTAGATACGCTTTTGCGAAAGAAACAGCCAATAAAAAGAAGTAAACTGTTTCAAGCCGCTTCCATAGTTTATTATTCGTCAGTTAAAAAGGAGTATATCTTCAATCGTTTTGTACAAGGAAAAATAATTGATGCAGACAAAGAATTTGAAGGGGATTATCTTGTTAGTTGGGGATTTTTTGATGTAGCTCATAACCGACCATTTATCTGCTTTATGTACTTTAATTACGACGGCTCTAAAGTTGGTGAATATAGAGATGAGATTTATGAGGCACTAAAATCTACAGCCGATAGAAAGATGAATCTGGATACCATGGCTTATGCGATAGATAGAAAATTACCAAAAGTATTTCCAAAGCTAATAAGAAGAATTGATTTAGGGCCATTACACAATGTGTTTGCAAAAGATGAAAACAGTATAACACATGCTATTTTAGAGGGTATTGGGAAAAAAGAAATTCCCTTGGAATCTTATGCTTTTTCTCTGGAAATAGATGAAGTAGCCTCTGGTAGCGAATTTAAAGAAGGCGGATTTTTTTCGAAGCAGATATTGCAAAAGTGGAATGACGCATTTAAACGAAAATATGTGTTTGCTCCACACCGAATTATCCAATTATTACATAATAAAACCCCTGAGATTATGAACGATTTGGCGAAACAACCTATTGAATTGGCTGGATTGAAATGACGTATTTAGTGAGCAGTGTTCAGTCTCAGTTTGCAGTGTTTAGAGGGTGATGATTGAAATTTATAATGAAGAAAATAATTAGTAAGCTGTGTTCAATATTCTGAAGACAGTGAACAGTTGTAGATAAACAATAAGTAATTTAAAAACATTCAAGTTTATTATTAAGTAAATAACATATAATTATTTGTAAATAAAAGAATATGTAATCAAAAGTTTAAAGTAATAGTAATTAGTTTTTAGTGAACAGCTATAGGGATGAAAAAAGTAATTCGAAAACATAAAAACTTACTAGTATGTAAATTAAGTATACTTATCTGTAAATAAAAGTATAATACCCAAAACATATAAAGTATGAGTAAGTACTGTCTACCGAATACTGTTTACTACATATTGAACACTGAACACTAATAGTAAACGATATATAATATTTTAAAATAATTAAAGTCAGAGCATTAACAGCAACAGTAAGCACTGCAAACTGAGGCTGAACACTGACTACTAAAACAAAAATGGAACACAACTCAACATTCCCCATAAAACTAACCGAACTCGACATGCTGCGAGATGAAGCTTCTTCCTATTTAAAAAGTATACAATGGGAACAAGGGCAGCGTGCAAAAAACAGAGATAAAGATGCAAAGGACGAATCTATTTTACTGTATCTATCTCGGGCAAATAATGGTAGTAATGCGTTAGAAATCACTTCAGTATCAAAAACTATTCTGGCATTAAAAAAGCGGCTATTACCAGATTCTATAGCCATTCCTATTTACTTAAATCAAACACTTTATGCCGTTCAGGAAGGTATTACATTAGGTATTTGGATTAAAGATAGTTACTACGATGCATCGGGCTTATCGAGTTTAAACGAAAACAAAACAGCCTTAAACACCGACGGAAAACGGGAGTTTGAGAGCAAAATGCATACAGCCACAGCATTTATGCTATTTGCTATGGCATACAAAATATTAAATGACCTAAAGTCTTATGCATCTGATGATTTAAGCGTGATGAAACAGAAATTTGCAGGTATCCCAGAGGTATCTCTGTTATCGCCATTAAAAGGAATTTCATGCAGTTTGTTCTATTACGATAAGTATTTAGCGCATCCGGAGATTGTAAAATCCGATAAAGATGTTATAAACTTTACGGTGGTTTATTTTGAATCGCTAATTGACGAAATTCAGCAAAGAAAAAGTTCTTTAGAATACACCGAAACTATAGAAGATAGAACCTATAAACTGGAAAACTCCGAATTTGCTGTATCTGGTTGGAGCAATGTATTTCAAGGTGCAGCCAAAAGTGTTGAGTTCAATAAAATTAAGTTTGAACAAATTGTAGGGAATCGGGATGCCAAGCACTTTGCACGTCGTTTAACCGAACGTATGCTGAGTTACGATTTTACGGCTAAAAAGAACCCGTTTCAGGAATTAGGTGGTTTTATGCCGGTTTTCATGGGCTATGGTATACCGGGAACAGGAAAGAGTATGCTCATAGCAGCTATAGCAACACGGCTTAAGGAGCATTGCGATACTTTAGATATTCCGTTTTTATTTCACCCCATGCCAGATACGCTAATAAGTACTTTTCAGGGTGGTTCAGCAGAAAAAATGGTGGAGTGGATGAAACCATTGCAAGACCCTTCAAAATTAATTTTTGCACCTATTGATGATGCAGAAAACAACCTGCAGGAGCGAACAGCACAAGGCGTTTCGGCAGGTGTAAAAGAAGTTATAGGCGTGTTTTTACGTTATACAGAAGGTGCCTATGCAGTAAACTACGGAAACAGTTCCATAGGGTTATTTACCAACCTACCCGAAATGCTTGATAAAGCTGTGATTTCACGTGTTCAGGGACGATTCAAGATTGACGGAGCCAGAACAGAACACGATTTTTTAGATCAGGATCATTTATGGTGGCGTAAATTGGATGATACCATGCCGGATTTTGTAAACATGGAAGGACCTGAAAACTATAGCTATTTGCAAGATCAGGGATTGGCTAAAAACATGGGAGAAATTCTTAATGAGATTAAAAAACCAACCGAAGAGCGTGTACATGACATCTATGATAAAGTAGAAAAACAATTTAAAAGCAATCAGCACTTATTCTATGCGAACCTTTACAAAGACATGCAAGAAGCTTTTCCATTCTTTTCATCACGAGATGTTAGGAACATTCAAAGTGCCGTATCATTACGATTAACAGATTTTGATTTAGAAGAAGACTGGTTCGAAAACCCAGATATTTATTTTAAACAGGATTACGATACCAAGTATAACATGCTTCAGGAATTAATGCGTGCCAATATGAAAGGATTGGATTTTTCAGAGATCAGACGTCAGGAAGTGGTCCGTTATTTAGATAACGTAGCAACCATAGCAGACACCGATTTTAAGCGAAAAGTAGATGCCAGAGTAAATCAATTAAACATAGAAAGAGAAGCTAGAAGCAGTTTTGAAAATGACAACTAATCGTATAAAGAATATAGCAAGCAAGCTGCTTTCAGATAATTATTATATCCTCAAAAAGTTAACTTTCGATTATTTAATGAAAGATGGACGTTGGGTTACGCAAGCCAGAGAGGTTTATGATCGAGGAGACGGAGCTGGAATACTGCTTTATAATAAAGAGAAACAAACCGTTATCCTAACAAAACAGTTTAGGATGCCTACATATATGAATGATAATACAGATGGGTTTTTAGTTGAAATTTGTGCCGGTATGCTTGATAAAGATAACCCCAAAGCTTGTATTATAAGAGAAACCGAAGAAGAAGTAGGGTATAGAATAAAAGAAGTAAAAAAAGTATACGAAGCCTATTCATCACCTGGCGTAATGACCGAAAAGATGCATTTCTTTATTGGTGAATACACCGATGATATGAAAGTAAATAATGGTGGCGGATTAGATAGCGAACATGAAGACATTGAAGTATTGGAACTGCCTTTTAGAGAGGTGGTTGATATGCTATATAAAGGAGAAATTGTGGATACTAGGACTATTGTATTGTTGCAGTATGCTATAATTAATAGATTGATTGAATTAGAAGAGATAAGTCATTAGGTAAATGGCATAAGAAGATATGAGGTAAATAACACAGCTTTTACCTTTTCACTAATGCCTTTCATTTAAAATAAGAATGCAAAAATTAAAAGAAGCCAATTTATACAGAAGCGAACTCATTCCGGTTAGTGGAAAGCTGGTGGAACGTTATAACAAATGTCTGCTAAAACTTGGATTTACAGAAACAAAGTTAGAAACATTTCATATAGATGGTATTGGGTGGAGTCCGGAGATTGCAGAAGAAAAAAACGAAACACATTATTTAAACAATGGTGATGCCAATGCGCATGGCATTATAATTTCTCCCCTTCAAAAAGGAAAACCGGTGTATGTGCCTTTCCATACCTTCGATCGGGATATGATGCAATACGTTTTTAAGACTTACGAAGAAAAAATTAATGACATCACCAGAGATTCTGCCATTTGCCTGGATTTCGATCAAAAAATTGATGCTTTTTATGAACCTTTAGATGTGTTAAAATATAATACCATACACATTAATTTTCACTTGATGAATAATCTATATCATCAACAAAAAGAACAACTGGAGCTCATAAATAAGTTCAAAAAAGACCATAATTTTATAAATGAAAGTATTCATTTGGAATTATTGAATTCAGCTAAAACTTACGGAGACTTACGAGCAAGGGATTTAGAAATGCCAGCTATAGATTTTTCGGTGAGTTCTTTTTATACCAGAGCTTTTGGTGGGGTATACGTATTACGTGATTTTATAAGTCCAATATTGGTTTTTGAGGATGAAAACTCACATAAAGAAGCTATTAAAGATACGAATTATGAGGTGTTGATATATCATATTCATCAACCAGAATTAATGGCTAAATTGCGCGATCATATTATTATAGATTACGATTTGGAAGAAACAATAAAAACAGATCGTTACGAGCGTATTAAAAAATTCGAGATAACTCAATATCTGGAAAAACCAGAGCACCCTGTTAAAGATATTTTAGATAATCCTATTCTATATAAGAGGTATCTTAATAAATTAGATATTGAATCGCGTAAAAAGGTAATGAGTGTTGAACGTTATTTAGAAAAATTGGAAACAAGCAATCAATACAAAATAGCAGATATTGTAGATTCAAAATTGTTTGAAGCCTTACACAAACCACATTCTTCTTTAGAAGCAAAGCATCAGGATTTAATATGGAAACTGTTGGTAAACGTATCACCTAAAGATGTGTTATATTGGTACTGGTACGATAAAGAAGATTTTTACACTAGCTTTGAGTCATGGGATGATTCGCTTAAAGATTGGGTTATAGCAACGATTAGTAACAATATTGGGTAATTGTATACTAATTATATAAAGTATAATAATTAATAAGTTCCTTCCCTTTTTAAGGGAAGGTGGCTTTAATTCTCTTAAAGAATTAAAGACGGAAGGGAAAACCACCTCGTCTTTTGATTTTTTGGGAATCAAAAGCCACTCCTCCTTAAAAAGGAGGAGAGCGACTAAAATAATTAATGGATATATGAGTAAGAACTTCAGGCTTCCAACTCCTAACTTCGAGCTTCAAGCTTCAAGCATCTAACTCAATCCTTAAAACTCTAACAACATGGGACTAGAATTAATAATTTTCATAGCAGCAATCTTTTTCGGAGCTTTTCTATATTGGAGGGAATCTCGTGGTAATGGTCTGTATCGATTCTTTAATAAGGTTTTTAATTCGAAGGAACTACAAATGAAACCTACTGATAAAAAAGGTTTTGTGTATCAACAAACATTTTTAGTCCGATTGATTTTTATTGGGTTTCTGTTTTTAATAGGTATTGTTATCGTTCGTTTTTTAATTCCCATAGATCTTGCAACTATTTCAATATTTGCTTCCATGATTGTGGGTACATTGGCTGGTACTTATTTGGCTAACTTTGTATTTAAATCGGGTGAAGTTATAGAAGAAAAAAGTGATTCTTTAGAAGATATCGTACATGATACAATAGAAAAGGGAAAAGAGATCATTGATGATTTAAAAACAAAAGATGCTGACGTTGAAGAAGTAGAAGATGTTGAGGGAAAAAAGGAAGCACCTGAAGAGGAAAAAAAGAGTGCCAGAGAGCGTTTGAAGGATAAGGGGTATCTTAAGTGAGCAGTTGACAGTCGCAGTGTTTAGTCTCAGTTATTTGCAAATAAAATGAAGATTGTGAACTAAAATGTCATGCTGAGCTTGTCGAAGCATCTTTATATTGAAACTAAAAGAACAAACAGATTACCACATCACACTAAAAGTGTAATTTGTAATAACCATAAGAAAATATGATCAAAAATTACTGGAACAGGGGGAAACGTCAAAAGATTAGAGTAATAATTATTGGTTTAATCTTACTCATCTTATTATTCATTTTACGAGACGATTATCAACCAGCATTGTTATTCGTTAGAAAATTCATTTTCATCATTTTACTAAGCACCATTGCTTTGTTTTTTGGATTACGTAAATTCAGGAGATCTGCAAGCACTGGAGCTCGTATAGGTATTCTAGGATTATTAATTGGTTTCTTTGCAATCTTATATGTTGTTGGTTGGCACTTTAGGATGTATGATTATATGAAAACCTATAATGTGTTTAATAATCTAAACAGGGTTCAGATTAACGAACTGCCCTTAACACAAAACGAAAGAATACAGCCCTTAAGAAATGTGTTTTCTATGGCAAACGAAAGTGTTGGAGAAACTAAGGATGTTTCTTTGCCGCATTTGGTAAGAGTAGGAGATGAGAACAAATGGACTATGGCTATTCAACCCACAGAGAAATATGTGTGGCAAGGTATAACAGATAATACAGAAGAAGTGTTTTCGGTATCCAGTACCACGCCGTTTCCAAGGTTTTCCAGTGAGAATAGAATTCCAGTAACCTTTTCCATAGGCGAGTCTTTAAAGTTTAGTAGAAACACCTATAACGCCGTAGTACAGCGTTTCAATTTCTTTCAATTATTCACCATGGAGCCCAGTGATACCTATTATATGAAAAATGATACAGGGCAATGGGTAGAAGTGGTTAGTTTAATTAAATGGAAAGGTTTTTTGTTTCCCTATCCAACCTTTGGAGGGGTGATGGTTATTGATAATGGCGAACACGATTTTGGTGATTATATTGAACGTATTTTAATAGGTAAAGGCACTTATATAAGACCGGAAGAGATGCAGAATCATCCATATCTCACACGACAAAATACACTGGCAGAAAGTATATCGCGTTTACAAGCCGAGTCATTAAAGTTTTTAGGTGGGTTTAGCGATCCGTTGCCGTGGAATATGGAAACTGCTGTGAAAATACCTGATTTGCCAGACGATCAAAATGAGCAACCGTTTGTAACAGACTTTGATTTTTCCGATACGAATTCTGATGCATATAGTGGGTTGTACCACTGGTTTGGTTTAGAGCCGGTAGGGGATGAGCGTACCAGTTTAACCTTTAGCGTTTTTATACCAGCAGATGGTACCGATAAGATTTATTATTACGACCATGCATCTAAAAAACAAGGGTATGCAGGGGTTTCTGCCATGCCTTTAAAGGTGATTGAATCTCGTAAGGAGTTTGACTGGTCGGTAAATAAACCAGTTGAGTTTAGACCGTATATAAAAGATATTGCGGGTAGAAAGCGTATGTTCTTTTTAGGCACAATATCTGCCGTAAGAGAAGGTTCCGATAAATTTGATGGTTCTGCTACCCCGGATTTAGCATTGATTGATAGCGAATATAGAGATGTAGTTTGGATTGATGTAAAACATCCAAGCCAATGGAATAAAACAGTTTACGACCAGTTGAATGAAGCGTGGAGAGCCAGTGAAGGTATTGGGTATTATTTTGTAGAAGAGACAAAAGAGATTGATATAGTTGAAACTGTAAAAGATTCTATCAAGGTAATTTCTGATGATGAGATACTAAAACAAACTTCGACTACGCTCAGTACAAGAATTCAGGATAATAAAAATACTGCAGAAATTGAAAGATTGCAGAAACAAATTGATTCATTAAAAGCTATTAATTAAAGGTATGTTTGGAGGTGCGGGACATCAACTTTTTAAAGAGATAGCTAATAGGCGCAGAGATCGAAAAGATAAAGCCAGTAGTAAGTTTGATAAAAAGAAACTACTCAACAAAAGACATGGAAAAAAGCTTGAATTTAATTCTCCAAACTTAAGAACGTCAGAACTTGAAAGGTTAAAAGCAGGCATAAGGAGTAACCTTAAAAAAGACAGATTAAAAGATTATTTATTGTTCTTCATTCTTTTTTTGATTCTCTTTAGTTCATTTTATTATTTTATGAATTAATTCAATTTATTATTAAGAGAAAATAAAAAACCGTTTAAATTTTTATTTAAACGGCTTTCTCATTATTTATGGATTACTATATTATTTTACAAACGTATTTGTATATATGTTAGTCTCGTTATTCTCAGTTTCTTCAAACTTTAATACCAATGTTGTTGAATTAAGCGTAATTATTTCATAAGTCTTAGTAAGAGCTATTTCTATATCAGAAGTTATAATATTACCATCAATAGTGTATGTATCACTAAATGTATTAGCCGTTGCACATGGAGCAGTTCCTTCTTCATGAGATGCGTAAGATATCTGTGTATCAGTAAAAGTAAGTGTATCTAATAAATCGCATTCTGTTAGTGTTTCGGCAACACCATCCTGAGTTCCTTCAGTCCATTTCCATGTCCCAATGATTAATTCTGCATTGCTTTTTGCTGGCGAATCATCATCACTATTACATGAAAAAGTTAAACAAGCTGTAATAATTGTTAGTAATGTAAGTTTTAAGGTTTTCATTTTTTATTTGGGGTTTAAATTTCTACAAATAAAAGAAATAAGATTCTAACAGTAACAATCAAAAAGTGTTTAATCGCATTTTTATGTTCTTAATCGATGTTTTTAATTTTGGAAATTAATATTAAAATCAACTCGAGCTAAATTTTGAATATTAAAGAAAGGCTCAAAACACCAATTCCATTTTAATATCACTTCGTTTATAAGGTGTGTCAATCTCCAAAGGTTTTTCAATAAATCCATATTTTCTGTAGATATAAATGGCATTCTCTAGCTTAGTATTAGAATAGAGAACTAGTTTAGGTAATCCCATTCCTTTGGCATAATCAATACAATGCTGCATGAGTTGTTGCCCAATTTTATGACCCCGATGCTTGGGGGAAACAGCCATTTTTGTTAATTCAAAAAGACCATTATTGCCAATAGGCATTAAAGCGACCGTTCCAACTATTTGATCATTTAGTTTTGCAAAAAAGATATGGCCTCCTTTATCTATGATATATTGTTCTGGTTTACTTAAAACTTCTTCATCGTAAGGCTCTACATAAAAGAATATTTTTAACCATTCCACATTTAGTTCATAGAAATATTTAGCATATTGTTTATCAAAAGAAATAATTTCTAGTGCTTTTGTTGTATTCATTTTTACATTATTTATAATAGTACTACTAAAACTTTTAGTGTTAAGTTTGTTTTCTAAAATATTTAAATGTTCTATTAAAGAAGAAGAACTCTCTAAAGTATATTCCTTAATAACTTTATCAATACTTTTCCAGATGGGTTTTAACTTTAATAGTATCTGATTTCCCTTTTCTGATAAGGAAATAATTTTTTTTCGTTTATCTAATTTATCTGATTGGTAGATAATTAAACCTTTGTCGTTTAGTTTATTAATGGCTTGAGTTATTGCAGGTTGTGTAAACTGTAAAGCGTTTTGTATTTCAGAATTTGTTACCCCGTTTTTATTAACTATTATTTTAAATATAGGGAATAGATAGGGGTCGAAATCTACATTAAAATGATCGTAAACCACTTGAGTTTCTTTCATCATGTATTCACTCACTCTTTTAAGTCTCGAACCTAGTCCTAATTCTCCATAACCTCTTAATGCATCCATAATATTGTTATTTATATAAGTGCTTATACAAATGTATAATAATTATTATATATTCTAAAATAAAATGGCATTTTTAAATGGGTTAGGAGAGTTGCATTCGTTTTATCGTACGTTTATAATCTCTTTTAGAGAAACTGGAATACCGTTTTTAGTAAAACCCTCTATGTTAATCTCATAGTTTCCAATATAATCTGAAGTATAAAAGGTAACGATACTTTCCTTTTGATTTATATTGAAATTAGGTTCCCATAACAATTGACTCCTATAGTCTGGAATACGTTTTAATGACTCTGTATCATTATACTTCTGAACAAAGTAATCCTTACTATTCAAAGGTTTAATTAGGTTAATACTTTTTGTATACTTAGTTGAAATAGTATTCTTAAAATCTGCATTTATAGTTTCTACAGAAATAATTCCTCTAAAAATACCACTTCCATACTGATACTTTTTATTAACAATACTGATACTTTTAATTTTTCTTGCGTCATAATTGATTAAATCATCATGATTTAGAGTTAAAAGTCCATCTACAATAATTAAAATTGGTAAATCCTTGCTATCATGATATTTATTTCTCAATCTAAATTGTTTTACTCCTTTTTTTTCCTCAATCCAAACGTTATTAATTATCTCGACAATAGTTTCTTCAACACTTTTAAATCGCTTATAGTCATCCAGATTATAAATGATCTCATGTCCTTTATAAAATGGCAATATGCTATCTTGCTGCTTTACATTATGTTTTTTTACACTGTAATAGGCGTTTTCAATTTGATTATTTATACTGTGCTCTAATATTAGCTTTTCCATTTCGGAACTAATTTTAAAATCACTAAATATGAGTTTATCATAATTTGGAGAAGGATACCGATCTAATACAATTTTATATTTTTCTGAGTCACTATCCATAACATGTAGATTGGCGTTAAATACCTCATAAGGGGTATCTAAATTAAAATAAAACTTTCCAGAGTTATTGGTAGTTGATAATTTAAAGACAGGATTTTTACCAGTAATGGATAAACTTACTTTTTTAAAAAGCACATGCTCTTTAGTGTCTTTGGTTAAAACAGTACCACTAATTAATTCTCCTCGAAGTTCTGGCAGATAAATAGATTTTTTATTTGATGGTATTTTCGATTTTTTAGTATTAGAAAATACATGCTCATATGCATTAGCACTAGGTCGCTTAGGAAGTAATATAGAATCTATTTTTCTTACGGAGATAGAATAATTTCCAAACGAAGCTTGATCTAATAAAGTGCTAATTTTTAAGATAACCTTTTCCCTTTTAGAAAAATGCTTTGTATTTATATTTAAACCAATAAATCTGTTAGTTTTATTTGCTTTGATTTCATTAGAGTATTGTATTCTGTTTGAAATAGAATCAAGTATTTTTGCCTCTGCAGTAGGGGGTTGGTTTTTCAAAAAGGGATTAATAATACTAACATTGCCTTGGAAAAAATAATGATTTCCAACATTTTTCATCCATTGCGTATAGGCTATTAATTTATAATTACCAGAAGGAACAGATGATGGTATAAAGAAATCACCTTGTCCTAACCCAGATTCTAAATTAATTTTATGTTTAAAAACAAACTTTTTATCGACCCCAATTAATTCAACATAGGCAATTTTGCTTAAGGTACTTAGTTTTTTTGTTTGAGAATTAATATTATAAATTTTATAAAACAAATGATCTCCAGAAAATAAAAGAGATGCATTGTAATGTATAAATATTTGTTCTTGAGGCATCTTGTTATAGATAATTGCCTGGTCTTTATCGAGTAAAGCTTGCCCACTAATTAAGCCGATATTGCTAAAAAAGAGGATTATTATTATTGAAAAATATTTTTGCATTTTATATATGAATTATTCTACCCAAAAGTCAGGAACTACATTACTTCCAAGTGTTGTACAGTCTCCACATTTTGGAATGACCATAACATAAGGACCTCCATCGGGAATAAGTGGAGGCTCGAAAGGTGGTTCGCCATTCAATGTGTAATATTTAAGCCTTCCTTCCCGAATAATTTCAACTAAAGAATTGCCATTTGTTGCGTTAACACGAGGAGCTAAAAGTTCGCAGGGTACTATATGGGCAGGACGTTTTTCGGGAAATGGAAAAAGATCTCGAAAATTAAAAAATATTCTTTTGCTGGAAACCGATGATACATCAAAAAAACCTAGTACTTTTTGGTTAGGATTATTAACTGAAACGATGTTGCTACTAATAAAGCCAGGCTGGTTTTGTGAAAGTAAGCTTTCGGAACCTGATAACTCATTAAGTGTCTTAAAATAAGTATACGATTCTAATGATTGAACATATTGTTTTACCAAAATGCTGTATCTGTGGGTAATAATAAAATCATTTGCAGGTATAAACCTAACTAGTTTTTGTGTTACACGATCTTCGGAAAGCTTGGTGGTTTCTGTTTGTATAATACCTGTAGAAGATAAACTATTGTAGCATACTCTTTCTTCTTTAGTTTTTTGGGCAGTATAAAATGTTGTAGCAGATGTAAGAATAGCATCAAGGTTAGACCAGTATGGAGCTATTATCTTATATGTTTCTTCATATTCGTAACGATAATATTTAGAATTTCCTAGGGGATCAAAACTGTTTACAAATATGCTAACTCCCAAAGTTCCGTTCTCATTAGTCTCTGCTGTATAATTCACATCCTCTATTTGAGTTTCGTTTGTTAAAGTTAATGGGTTTGAGGTATACGAATCGCCTTTGCTAGTAGTTATGGATAACTGATAGGTATTATTAGGCGTAGCTGCAAATTCTGATGTAGAAATATATTTACCAGGTGTATCCTCATTGAAATTATATACGTTTTGTGAAGCATCAATAATCTTAACTTCTGCATTGCTTTCTGGAGAGGGGCCGTCTTGGTTTAGTTCAAACGTTTTTGATATTTTTATTTCATGACGTTTAAGTTCATTTGTTATTATAGCTTCTATAACTATAACATCTTCAGATGTACTACTGTTATCGATATTAATAGGTTCTACACAACTGTTAAATATAACATTTACAAGAATTAGATAAATAATATGGCGTTTTGTTTTTTTCATAATATTGTATACTAACTAAAACTTTAAGTTGTAGGTTATTGTTGGTACTGGAATAGCAAAAATGGAACTTTGATAAGCTTGGATATTGCCATTTTCTGTTACAAAGAATACAGAATAAGGGTTATTTCTTCCCAGTACATTATAAACAGAAATATTCCAAAAGCTATGAGCCAGTTTTTTTATTTTATGATTTCCCTCAATATTTAGTCCAAGATCTAATCTATAATAGTCAGGAATTCTAAATTTATTACGATCACTATATAAAACACGTTCAACACCATTTAAAATATAACTCCCAGTTGGAAATGTTACAGGTCGGCCTGTTTGATAAGTAAAATTAGAGGAAAAGCTAAAACGTCTTGTTAATTTATAGTTTGCAACAAGGCTTATATCATGAGGTTTATCAAAATTTGAAGCAAAGAAATTACCATTATTAACTTGTTCTTCAGCAAACTCACTTGCTAACTTAATAAAAGATCTGGAATAGGTATATCCTAACCAACCATTTAGCTTTCCTTTAGTCTTTCTTATTAAAAATTCGATACCATAGGCTTTACCTTCTCCTTGTAGGACTTCTGTTTCAATGGTTTGATTTAATATTAAATCTGCACCAACCTTGTAGTCAAGAATGTTTTTAGACTTTTTATAATACCCTTCTACACTAAGTTCATAAAGGTTTTCATTTAAATTTTTATAAATACCTAAAGAGAATTGGCTGGCTTGCTGGGGTTTAATGTTTATATCGGATAGTCTCCAGGTATCTGTAGGAGATACTGTAGTGTTATTAGTTAAATTATGAATATATTGATATGTTGTATTGAAACCTCCTTTTATTGATAAACTTGGATCTAAAAAATATCTTGCAGACATTCTAAATTCGGGACCTCCATAGGTTTTTATAATTTCATTTTTATCAAATTCTTGAGTTTCTATTAAAGAACCAACATTTCGAGGCGAATTATCCTGATAGATGCGTTGTTCAGCCTCTCCAAGTGCAGCATACATAGAATAGCGTACTCCTAAATTAAGCAAAAGTTTATTGCTTAATTCAAAATTACCAGAAAGATACAAAGCAGATTCCAAAGCTCTTTCTTTAGGAATTTCTATAGCTTGAACAATGGATTCAGATCCTTTAGGGTCTATACTTCCGGGGTTTATTGAATATAGTTTACTGGAAATACCATAATCGAACTTATATTTTTTGTTCATAAGGTACTTCATTCTTATTTTAAATTCGGTTTCGTTTACTCGATAACCAAGATCGAAGTTTTTATCGAGGTTACTATTGTGTTCTATATTAAATCTATATTCACTATTGGAGACGATAAAATTACCTATATTCTTATCGTTAAACGTATGATCCCATTTAAGAGACATGAGTCTATTACTGTAACCAAATAAAGAATCAGATGTAATACTAAAAGCATCTTTGCTGTAGTAACCAGTAGCTTCTATTGAATTTTTATCATTTATTTTATGTCTATATTTCCCAACAAAATCATAAAATGAAGCTTTACTATTTTTTAGCGATTCGTCATCTAATGATCTTAAAATCCATTGAGAGTAAGTTCCTCTAGCACCAACCATCAAAGAAGATTTGTTTTTAATTACAGGTGTTTCTATTGTAATGTTACTAGTTACAGGACCAATAGAGGCTTCTCCCGAAAACTTTTCCGTATTACCATTTTTAGTTTTGATATCAAAAACGGAGGATAGTCTACCACCAAACTCACTTGGTATATTGCCCTTGTAAATATTAACATCACCTGATGTAAAAGGGTTTAACGCAGAGAAAATCCCAAAAAAGTGGGTTGGATTATAAAGTACACCATTATCTAATAGTATTAGATTCTGGTCTTCTTTACCACCTCTAACATTATAACCAGAAGAACCTTCTCCCGCTGTTTTTATACCAGGAAGTGTCGTGGCTATTTTTAATATATCACGTTCCCCTAAAACAAGAGGAATGGTCTTTATTTCTTTGGCTTTTATCTGCAAAACGCCAGTTAAAGCCTCTTTAACGTTTTTATCTTTATTTGCTTCTATAACCACTTCGTCTAAAAGTTCAATGTCGTCACTTAAGTTGAAATTAAACTTACCATTACTGTACATTATGATTCTTTTTTTAGAATCTGAAAGTCCTAAACCTTTTGTTTCAATAATATTAACCCCATAAGGTAATTCTATCGAATAATAACCTTTTTCGTCTGTTTGGGTGTTTATCTTTTTATCTGCAGTAACGATTACTAAATTTGCAATCGGTCTATTTGTTGTGATGTTTTTTACATACCCAGATAAAACATACGTTGATTGTTTTAACCTATTATTTTCTTTTCCAATTTTTATTGTTTGATCAATATCATTTTCAGATAAAGTAGGGTTGGTATATAATATTGGTGATGGATGGTTTTCAGAATAGGAATTTGTCTTTGTATTATTGAAATAGTCTTTAGGGAGTTTACTATTGATTAAACTATTTTTTGTTAAAATAATATTATTGTCAGACTTTATGTAATAATTAATATCTGTCAATTTGAAGATGTCATCTAATACTAATCTTATAGAAACATTAGAATATTGTACAGAAATAGGTATATCATCTATCCATTCTTCAAGAAAGAGAAAACGATAATCAGTTAAACTTTCAATACGCTTAATTACATCAATTTTTTTTACGTTTTCATATTGTAATGAAATTTTTTGATCATTTTCTTCTTGTGAAAAATTAAAGTTAAAACTAAGAACGCATAGTAAGATGATAAGAGCATGTTTCATTGGAGCTAGATGTACTACTGTTTTAATGAGTTAATTCAAATGTTTCAATAGATTAATCAAAAATGTATCATAATTAGATTTTCTCAAAACTCTATTCTTATCATAAAATGCATTAATTGCTTTTTTTTGTTCTGGGAGTAATCGGATCAAATCTTTTTTAGATCTTATATTAGAAATCTTATTATTGTGCTTGATTAAGAATTTACTTTTATAAACAAATTCGATATAAGAAAATTTATCACCTAAGCGTTCTCGTTTATCCCTTATATGTTTTTTGAATAACGATAGATTACTATTATGAAATAAAACTTCATAAAAGCCTTCGCGACTAAAAACAGGTATATCTAATTTTAATTGATCTGCATTTATAAATTTATGATTATCAATTTTAAAATTCTCTATATGCTTTTTAGTTAGTTGAATAACTAAGTAGTGGCCTTTTTCGTCAGTTAATCTTATGATGAGTTCATTGTTATGAATATCGTATTTCATAGGTATATCGTAATACGATTGTCCATCGTAAACAACATTTCCAGGTAAAAATTGTTTCGTTAAAAAATATTGATTATTGTCTTCTATTGTTCTATACTCTTCTTTGAAATTAATACCGTTAAGTAGGCTTGTGTTACTTACATTAATAACAGAGTCGAACCATTTGTAATAATTATTACTGTTTTGTTCATTTTGTGAATGAAAATTGAACGAATAAAAACAGATAAAGATGATTAGTAAAATAAGTTTTTTCACATGCAAAATATTGGGAGTAGCTAATATAGTACAATTACAAGCTATAATACAACTTTTAAAAGAAGCTTTAACATAATTATTGATATGGTTAGTTAGCTTTTATAAAATCTGTAACTAAATACGTAATAAGCTTTCCAATATTAACTTCTGTCTTTTTCTTTGGAGCTGCTTCGCAAATATGCAAATAACAAACATTTTCTTGCTTGGCAAAAAAGTTTAAAAAGCGTCTGGTTTTGTTAACACTAAACCCACTGGGGGTCATGGCACTACTCGGAATGTTTTCAATAGCATCGCAATCTATTTCAATACCAAATGGTGTTTTAGAAATATGGCTAAGTGCACGATTTAATTCTTCTTCAAATTCTAACTCCTGTCTAATTTCTAAAGACTCGAATGTATTGTATTTAATAGATTTTACTTTATTTAATGTTTTAAATAATTTATCGGAAGTATAGTTTTCGTGTAACCCAAAAATAAAATAGTTTTTTAAAAAGCCTTCGGCGTAAGCATAGCTAAAACCATTACCGCTATGTCTCCCTTCTTCGGGTCTAAAATCGGAATGGGCATCAAAATTAATAACATTTATAGGTTTGTTTAAGGCTAGCGATGTTCCTTTAATATTTCCATAAGCGTTATTGTGACCACCACCAATAATGATTGGTTTTTTGCCTGCAAGAACTATTTGGTTAATAATATGAGATACGTGGCCATCGATATTAGAAACAATTTTTCTGGCTTTTAAAACATCTTTTTTCTTTGAAGAATCTAATTCCGAAATTTCAAAAAGTTCTTCCGAAAAATCAAGATGCCCTAAAATTAAAACTCTGTTGGCCTTAGTATATTGGTTACTTTGAACGTTTAATAAAATTTTAAGAGTGGCCTCCCAAGCCTTTGAAGCGCCTGTTTTCCCATGGTTTGCAAATACTCCAGCATCTTCTGGCAGACCAATTATTACATAAGTAACATCCAAATTTTTAAGTTGTTCGTATATATTGGAAATGTTCGATAATAATTTAACATCTTGACCAAATTTGGATTCACCAAGGCGTTTGTTTAATAATTTATTTCGAGAAGAATTTTTAAATAAAACCAGTTTATCCATATTTTAGCGAATAGTTTTTCTATAGGACTAAAATACGTCATTATTTAAATATAACATTAAAAACACAAAGACTATTAATTATCACAACATTTGACTATAATAAACACATAAAAACAAGCAATTATGGAAAACAGCAAGAATAGTATGGGGCTTAAAATAGCATTAGGAGTAGCATTGGTTTTATTTTTAGCTACTGGATTTTATACAATAAACTTGTATAAAAGTAGTAACCAGGTGCAAAAAGATTTAACCGAAGAAAAGCAATTGGTTATGAATGACCTAAATGCTATGGCTAAACAATATGACGTTGCTATTAGCGAAAATGATGTTGCCAATAAGAACTTACTAGACGCAAGATCACGTATTCAAGGTTTAATAGACTCATTAAAGATTTCTGAGACTAACGTAAGAAGTTTATGGAGATATAAAAAGAAATACCAGTCTTTACAAAAAGAGATGGACGTTTTGTTAGCACAAAACGATTCTTTAAGAGTAGAGAATTCATATTTAGCAACATCTTTAGATAGTACTCGTGTACGTTTAGAAGAGCGTACTATGTTTACAGATTCTTTATTGGTACAAAACAATGCTTTAGCAGAAGTTGTTGAAAATGCAGCGGTTTTAAATACAGTAGGATTAAAAGGATTTGGAGTTATTGAAAGAACTTCTGGGAAATTAATACCAACAGAGCGTGCAGGTCGTACAGATAAAATTAGAGTATGCTTTACAGTTGCTAAAAATGGTTTAGTTCAAGCAGGAGATCAAGAATTATATGTACAAGTAATCGATCCTAAAAACAATACTTTAGGTTTAAATGAACAAGTTGAGTTTAATGGAAAAACATTAAGTTATAGCATTATTAGTAAGTTTAACTATGAGAATGCTAGCCTTAATATTTGCGAGTTTGTAGCATCTAAAGGAAAGAAGAATTTTGAAAAAGGACGTTACGTTGTAAATGTTTTTAACGAAAGAGATTTAGTTTCGAGCTCAGAGTTTACATTAAAGTAAATTATTTATAACACTTAAACTTTAAGCCTCAGGTTTTTACCTGAGGCTTTTTTTATGCCCTTAAATTACTTTGTAAATTATTACTGCTTTTTTGTAAGAGAATATGGTTAAAACCATTAGCTTTGTTCCGATTTTTTAACCTACTAAAATGAAATCTTTAGATTATGCCCCAAGTGATGTAAGTCACCATACATTTTATGCTAGATTATTAATAGGTGAGCTAAATGCTACACCTAAACAAGTTTATTTGCAAATTGTAGAGAAATTTAGCAAAAGTTGTATAGAAGGTTTTACTTTAGAATATTCCGAAATACCATTTTTATTTCAACAAACGAATGTATTAATTCCTAATTTTAAATAGGAGATTGCTATTTATACCCCAAACATGCCCAACAGCTTAAAAAACTATAAACATGAATCCGAATGTGATTTTTATAAATTCATTTTTAGATGTCTCAGAAGAAACTTTTGAGAAGCTTGCTAGTATATCTACTTTTAGAAAATTCGAAAAAGGCTATCAAATAGATAAGTCTGGTGAAGTTCCCAGCAAAATATATATGCTTATTTCTGGAATTATACGAGCCTATCTAAGTTCTGAAACAGGAAAAGAGTATAATAAAAACTTTTTTATGCCTTTTAGCTTTGTTGGTTCGCTTACAGCTTTAATTAAAAAAGAGTCTTCTAGATTAACCTACGAAGCACTTACAGATTGTAAAGTTTATGAAATAGGATTTAAGGATGTTATGCAACTTTGTAATGAAGATATTCAGGTTAGTAGGCTGTATAATAAGGTGTTGGAGAAAGTTTTTATTAGGTATGAAGAACGGCAATTAGAGTTTATTTCTATGGATGCAACAGAACGTTATTTAAAATTGAGAAAGAAAATACCAGGGATTGATGACCTAATTCCACAATACCATATTGCATCATATTTAAGCATTACTCCAGTGCAATTGAGTAGAATAAGAAAAAAAATTGACAACAATTAACATATGTTAACTATTTCTTTATTGTTAAATTATATATTTGGCTTGATTTCCTTTTGATTGTAAAATAAAAAGGATTGATAGCTAACCAACCAAGAAAAAAAAACAGGTAATCGTATTACCTGTTTTTTTATGCAATGATGTTATTGGAATTTATTTTAAGCTTCCAACCATATCTTCAGGTTTTACCCAAGCATCATAATCTTCGGCAGTAACATAGCCTAAATTAATAGCTTCCTCTTTTAAGGTTGTACCATTTTTATGTGCTGTATTAGCAATTTCGGCAGCTTTATAATAGCCAATTTTTGTATTTAAAGCAGTTACTAGCATTAAAGAATCATTCAATAATTTAGTAATAACTTCTTTATTAGGTTCTATACCAACGGCACAATTTACATCGAAACTTACACAGGCATCTCCAATTAATTGAGCAGATTGTAAAACGTTAGCAGCCATAACAGGCTTAAATACGTTTAATTCGTAATGTCCTTGTAGACCACCAACAGAAACGGCAACATCATTTCCTATAACTTGTGCACAAACCATGGTTAATGCTTCACATTGTGTCGGGTTAACTTTTCCGGGCATAATAGAACTTCCTGGCTCGTTGGCTGGAATAATAATTTCGCCAATACCAGAACGTGGTCCAGAAGCCATCATTCTTATATCGTTAGCAATTTTATTTAAGGAAACGGCTAATTGCTTTAAAGCACCATGAGTTTCTACTAATGCATCATGTGCTGCTAAAGCTTCAAATTTATTAGGTGCAGTTACAAATGGTAATTCTGTAAATTCTGCTATATATTCTGCAACACGTTTGCTGTATCCTTTAGGCGTGTTTAATCCAGTTCCAACAGCGGTACCTCCAAGTGCTAACTCGCTTAAGTGTGGCAAGGTGTTTTCTAAGGCTTTAATACCATGATCTAATTGAGCTACGTAACCCGAAAGTTCTTGACCTAGGGTAAGAGGTGTAGCATCCATTAAATGTGTACGTCCAATTTTTACAACATCTCTAAAGTCTTCCGATTTCTTATTTAATGTATTACGTAATTGTTTTACGCCAGGAATAGTAGTTTCTACTACTTTTTTGTACGCGGCAATGTGCATGCCGGTAGGGAAGGTATCGTTAGAAGATTGCGATTTGTTAACATCATCGTTTGGCTGAATCGTTTTTTCTCCTTCTCCAATTACTTTCCCAGCTAGTTGATGTGCTCTGTTAGCAATTACTTCGTTAACATTCATATTACTTTGAGTTCCCGAACCGGTTTGCCATATAACTAAAGGAAATTGATCGTCGTGCTTACCTTCTAAAATTTCATCGCAAACATTAGCAATTAAATCACGTTTTTCGGCAGCTAAAACTCCAAGTTCACAATTGGTATGTGCTGCAGCCTTTTTTAAATATGCAAATCCGTAAACGATTTCTAAAGGCATAGAAGCTGGAGCCCCAATTTTAAAGTTATTTCTTGAACGTTCAGTTTGAGCTCCCCAAAGTTTATCAGCAGGAACTTTAACCTCACCCATAGTATCTTTCTCTATTCTGTAACTCATCTTTTTAATGTTTAATTTAAGTAGCAAAGTTAATTGTTTTAAGATGCTTTTTTATATGATTTATGTTAGTTTTTTAAAGACTTTTTTAACACTTCTATAATATGCTTGATTGAAAAAACTATTGTAAAAAGTCGTACCTTAGTAAGATGCTAAAAAAGTAAATATTTTTACTATAAAACTAATTTAACAAACACTAAAAAAAACAGTAATTATGGCAGCAATTAGATTAGGAGATGAAGCCCCCAATTTTACAGCTCAGTCAACCGAAGGCACTATTAATTTTCATGATTGGCTAGGGGATAGCTGGGGTGTTTTATTTTCGCATCCGGCAGATTATACACCAGTTTGTACTACCGAGTTAGGAACGGTGGCAAAATACAAAGCTGAGTTTGACAAACGCAACGTAAAAGTTGTGGCATTAAGTGTTGATGGTATTGATTCTCACAATGGATGGGTTAAGGATATTAACGAAACGCAGCATACTACGGTTAATTTTCCCATCATAGCAGACGAAGATAGAAAAGTATCTGAATTATACGATATGATTCATCCTAATGCGGATAGTAATTTAACAGTACGTTCGGTTTTTGTTATTGGAGCCGACAAAAAAGTTAAGTTAACTATAACGTACCCTGCATCAACCGGCAGAAATTTTGATGAGTTGTTACGTGTTATCGACTCTTTACAGTTAACAGCATATCATAAGGTGGCCACTCCGGCAAATTGGAACAACGGGGACGATTGTGTGGTTGTACCTTCTATTGCATCAGAAGACATTCCGGGCATTTTTCCAAAAGGGTTTAAAGAAGTTAAGCCTTATTTAAGAATGACGCCACAACCTAATTTAAATTAGGAAGGTTTCTTATTTATAAATTTTTAATTTGATATTGTATAACAAATAGCTTTACATTATCTTTGCGAAAGATTTTATAAAAAAGACACTTACAATTATGTTTGATTTTGATCAATATTTAGGATTTTTAGCTTTTTTAACCATACTAACAATAGGATTTTGGTTAATGATATTTCTATTAACTTTCGTAATTCCTTATTGGATTGGAGGCGCTTTAATTGAAAGAATTAAAGAAATTCGCGCAGAGAAAAAAGCAAAACGTCAAAATGCATAACATTATTTGACAATTATATTTAAAAAGGAAGCTAAATTAG